>CAWKLB010000005.1:0-184113 GCA_963850325.1 uncultured Actinomycetota bacterium | reverse complement strand
GCTGCCCGAGAGACGCGGTAGCGGGGCCGTCGTGTCGCCCCCGCGAGCGCATGACGATCCGGCGACTCAGGCGGTGACCAGCTCGCCGCTGGCGGCCGTCAGCACGGTGCGCAGTGAGCGCGGCGCTTCGCCGGTGAGACTCTCGACCGCGCTCGACACGCTCTCGAGGAAGCCATCACGCGTCGACGCGCCGAAGCTGGCGTAGAGGCGAGCGGCCACCTCGGGCACGCCCGCGCCGGTCAATCCCGCGACGAACGCGTCGTCATCGACGTGGACAACCTCGATTTTCTTGCCGGCGATCTCGCCCGCGAGCGCGGCGACCTCCTCGGCGCTGACCGACTGGGGCCCGGTGATGTCGTATGACGTGTTCTCATGTCCTGCGGTGGTCAGGACGGCCGCCGCGGCGGCGGCGCAATCATCGCGCGAGACATACGCGGTGCGACCGCCGGCTGCGTTCGTGACGAGTTGGCCCATTGCGATCGCCTGCGCCGCAGCCGGCACCTGATACTCGGCGTAGAGGTTGTTGCGCAGGAAGGTCCACGCCAGCCCGCTGGCCTCGAGCGCAGCCTCGGTGGCCCGGTGGTCGGGCACCACACCGGCCGGGTTCTCCGGCACCGGGTTCGGGATCGAGGTGTAGAGCACGTGGCGCACGCCCGCCGCCTGTGCTGCGTCGATCGCGGCGCGGTGCTGCTGCACCCGGTGCCCGAGCTCGACACCACTGATCAGCAGCATGCGCTCGACCCCGCCGAGCGCATCGCGGACCGACTGCGGCTCGTCGAAGTCAGCCCGATGAACGGCGGCGCCGCGATCGGCCAGGTCGGCGAGGGCCTCAGGCGTGCGGGTCAGGAGCACAACGTCGCTGGGGTCGAGCCGGTCGAGGACGAGCTCCGCTGTCTTGCGGCCAAGGTGGCCGGATGCACCGGTGATGGCAACGATCATCGAAGCGCCTCCGTCATTCGTAGTCAGGGCGAGTACAAATCAACCGTAGCCAAATCGATTGCGAATTGCCACCATCACGACATGCCGCACTCCACCAACACCCAGTTCGCCGTCGGCGTCCACATGCTCACGCTGCTCGCTGACCGCGGCCCCGATCTCCTGAGCTCAGAGGACATGGCCGCAAGCGCGGACGCCAACCCCGTCTACGTACGCCGCGTGCTCGGCCGCCTGCGCGAGGCGGGCATCGTCTCCTCACGCCCCGGGGTCGGGGGAGGCTGGGCGCTCGAGCGCGACCCCGCGGACATCGTGCTCGGGGACGTGTGGCGCGCCATCCAGGCCGACGACCCGCTGCTCGGCCTCCACCAGGTCAATCCCCGATGCGAGGTCGGCCAGGCGATCCAGCGCCACCTCGCTGCCGTTGACCGGCGCGCCAGCGCGGCGGTCCAGTCCGAGCTCGACCGGATCACGATTGCGGAGATGCTCCCCGCAGCGTCGACCCGCGCCGCCTGAGGGAGCTCGGGTTGCAGATCACCGAGATCACGATCGCGATGCACGAGCGCTCGTCGCCTCGGCTGGCGGTGTTCGGAACCCGCGACGGGAAGCTGCCCATGGGCGTGCTCAGGATCAAGACTGACGCTGGAATCGAGGGCACGAACTTCCTGAGCTATCCGGGTCCCGGCCCGGAGGCAATCGCGAGCGAGATCGTCACGTTCGTGAAGCCGCTGCTGCTGGGAGCTGATCCGCTGGAGATCGGGCGCCACTGGCGTCGCCTGTCCGGCCTCGGCCACTTCATCAGCCCGATCACGCTGGGCGTCGTCGATGTTGCCCTGTGGGATATCGCGGGCCAGGCTGCCGGGCTCCCCATTCACCGGCTGCTGGGCCACTGCCGGGACAGGCTCCCGGTGTACCTGTCGTCGGCGCACCACGCGAGTGCACAGGATTACGCTGACGAGGCGGCGTACTGGCGCGATCAGGGGTGGCGTGGGTACAAACTCCACCCTCCGCGCGCGCCGTGGCGCACTGACCCCCCGCCCCCGATCTCCTTCGATATCGACGCGTGTGCCCGAGTCCGCGATGAGGTGGGCGACGCGATGACACTGATGCTCGATGCCACCTGGAGTTACTCGTACGCGGAGGCATTGGACGTCGGGTGCAAGATCGAGGAGCTCGGCTACCTCTGGTACGAGGATCCACTCCCGGCACTTGACATCCATGGCTACCGCCGGCTCAAACAGAACCTGCGGATTCCGCTGATGGCAACCGAGGTGACACCGGGCGGACTGGAGGCTCTCGCCCACTGGATCGTGAGCGAGGCGACCGACTACCTGCGCGGCGATGTCGTCATCAAGGGAGGCATCACCGGGCTGATGAAGATCGCCCACCTTGCGGAGGCGTTCAATCTTCCATGCGAGATCCACGATGGGTACAACGCCATGAACAACGTCGCCAACCTCCATGTTGCGATGGCGATCGACAACTGCGATTGGTTCGAGGTGCTGCCGTTCAACCGGACGGGCGATCACACCCTCGAGCATCTGAGCTACGGCCTGGCCGGTTTCCCCGTCATCGACTCCCACGGCGATATCCACGCGCCGACCGGCCCCGGTCTGGGCGTCGATGTGGATTGGGAGCTGATCAATGCATCCGTCACGCAGGTCATCAGCTGACACAGACATCGCGCCGGTTCGATTGACCCCCTGCCGGGAGAGGGAACCGGCTTACGGCTCGAGCAGGATCTTCAGCTTGTCGCTGCCGGGCGCCGTCAGTGCCTGGAAGGCCCCTTCGGCCTCCGCCAGCGGCACGACCTCCGTGATCAGCTCTCCGACCGGGATCGCGCCGGCGGCGAGCATGTCGATCGCGGCCTGGAACTGGGAGCGCCGGTAGGCGATCACGCCCTGGATCTCCAGCTCCTTGATGACGATGGGGGGAGCTGCCAGGTCAAGCGGGGTCAAGGACAGTCCGACGAGCAGCAGACGCCCGAGCGGGCGGAGCACCTCCACGGCGAGCTGCGCCGCAGCGGGAGTTCCCGCGCAGTCAAAGACGCACGCCGGGCTGTCGGCCGGACGGGCGAGGGCCACCTCGTCGAGCGAAACGGTGTCGAGGCCGAGCGCGGCGGCGCGCTGAGCGCGGGCCGGGTTGCGGGAGCACACCACGGTCCGCTGCACTCCTCGGTGACGCAGCATCAGCGCGGTGAGCAGGCCGATCGGGCCGGCGCCCAACACCAGCACCGGCTCGTCCGCGGCCACCCTGGCCTTGTCGACAGCGCGGATCGCGACCGCCAGCGGCTCGACCAGGGTCCCGGCCTGGTCGTCGACGGAGTCGGGCAGCGCGAACAGCATCCGTTCATCGACCACCACCTGGCCGGCATAGGCGCCGGGCCGGCCGGTGCCGAGGCCGACGCCGTTGCTCACCGCGTGTGGGCAGACCTGCTCGCTACCGGACCGGCAGGCTGCGCACTCGCCGCACTGACCGAACGGGAGCACGCACACCCGGTCGCCCGCACTCCACCCACGGACGTCGTCGCCGAGCGCGATGATCCGGCCCGAGAACTCGTGTCCAGGAACAGTGCCGGCGGGGAAGAGCTCCGGCACATCCCGGAAGTGCAGGTCCGAGCCGCAGATCCCGCAGTACGCGACCTCGACAAGCACCTGTCCTGGCCCCGGCTCGGGTGCCGGGCATTGCACCGCGACCAACCGCCGGTCCTCGGCTACCTCCACCGCGCGCATCTCAGACCCCAGCGCGATCCCCTCCGTACTCCTCGATCGCCGTCAGGAAGGGCTGCATCTGCGCGTCGAAGTCGTCCGCGTGCATCGAGTCCACCCAGTGGACGCAGCGGTCGACGCCCGCGTCCTCGAGCTCCTCGAACTCCTTTGCGCTGACCGGACAGGCGAAGATCGACACGGAGACCTTTCGCTTGGCGGACAGCGCCTGCGCCTGCAACCGCCGGACCCTGTCGGCGATGCCCGGCACGCCGATTGGCGCCCAGCCGTCGGCGTGCTCGAGCACTCGCCGCTCGGCGCTCGGGCCGTTACCGGCCAGCAACACCGGCGGGTATGGCTTCTGCGCGGGCTTGGGCCACATCGCGATGCGGTCGAAGTTCACGTACGGGCCGTGGTAGGTGGCTTCGTCCTGCGCCCACATCTCGCGCATCGCTTCCAGACGGTCCTCGAGGATCACGAACCGCTGGTCCGGTTCGGTGCCGTGGTTTCTCATCTCCTCGAGGTTCCATCCCGCGCCCACGACGAGTTCGAACCGTCCTCCGCTGAGCACGTCAACGCTCGCCACCTCCTTGGCGCAGATGATCGGGTCGCGTTGCGCGAGCTGACAGACGCCGGTTCCGAGACGAATGCGCGAACTGCCGGCGGCGGCATCGGTGAGCGCCACAAAGGGATCGAGCGTCCGCCAGTAGTTGCGAGGCAGCTCGCCCATGGGGTAGGCCGATTCCCGCGACCACGGAATATGCGTGTGCTCGCCCAGGAACAACGACTCCAGCCCGAGGTCCTCCACACGTCGTGCGACGTCTGCAGGGCGAAGCGTCTCTTCGGTGCAGACCCCGCCAATGCCGAATCGCATCCTCTTCTCCTCTCGCGTCAGATGTCAGCCAAGAATTCTGTGACCAGGTTGAACGTCTGCTCGGGCTGGTCGCCCTGGAGGGCATGGCCGCAGTCGTCGAGCATCTCGACGCGGCTGCCCTCGATCCGGCTGGCGAACTCCTCGGCGTAGACGGCCGGGACCAGCGCATCGTCGCGGCCCCACAGCACCAACGTCGGCACCGCGATCCGGTGCAGTCGCCGGGCGAGCCCGTGGTCAGCGATCGGCCACGCGAACTTCGTCGTGCAGCCGACGTTCCACACCCCCTGCGCGATCGCCGTGGGGACCTGCTCTGGATCGTCGGGAAGCGCCAGGAGCGCCTGGGCCGCCTCGCTCTCGGGGTACTTGAACAGGTAGGTCGGCAGCTCCTCCGGAGGGCCCGTGACCATCTCCACGAGGGGGATCGGAGCGTCGTCGCGCCACAGCCCGATGGGGCAGAGCAGGACCAACCGGCTCAGCGCCTGAGGGAAGCTCGCCGCGAGGTCCGCAGCGATCATCCCGCCGAACGACATGCCGACGACCGCGGGCCGGTCGAGCCCGAGCGCCCGCAGTGCCTCCTCGTAGGCGAGCAGCAGTTCCCAGAGCGTGTGCACCTCGCGGATCGCCTGCGGCTCGCCCGGCGAGGTGCCCGGATGCTCCGGCGCGTACACGGTGAAGCGCTCGGCCAGCCGGTCGAGGATCGGCTGCCACTCCAGCCCGGGCAGCGGATGGAAGAACACCACGGGTGGACCATTGCCCGCCACCTTGACGTGCAGGCGCAGCCGGCCGTCGCACACCTCCACCACCTCGTCGCGCACGTCGGCGAAACCGGTCGCCATCACGCCTCCCCTCCGGCCGCCGCACCCACGACGGCGCTCGTGGCCTCAGACCCGCGCGGCCACCAGTGGTTCTCCCATCCCTCGTCGTCCCAGATCGGCCGGAGCTTGGGCAACACCTCCGACGCGAACAATGAGATGTTCTTCTCGGTCAGCTCGCGCGGCATCGACCCGTTCTGCAGCATCACCAGCAGGTTCCCGATGCGAAACTCCTTGACGAACTCCTTGATCTGGTCGGCCACCGTCGCCGGACTGCCGACGATCGCCACCTGCGTGTCCACGATCTCCTTGTAGGTGATGTGACGCATCTTCGCGAACATGCCGAGGTCGCCGGGATTGCGGATCATGTGCTCGATCCCGGCCGGCTCCGCGTAGCCGGGCACCGCGAAGCCCGACGCGGGGACGGTCCCGAGGCCGGACCGGTAGTGCGTCTCCAGATGCGCCGCGTACTCCTTCTCGGCGCGCGCATCGGTCTCGGAGACCGCCACCACCTGCAGGAACGCCAGCCGGTATGGGTTGCGGTCGCGCCCCTCCTTCTCCGCCATCTCCCAGTAGCGGTCAAAGACCCGCCGCCCGACGAGCTTGGGGCCGCTCCAGCTCAGGAACACGAACGCGTAATCGCGCCGGAGGATGTCCAGCAGCGTGCCCGGTGACCCGCTGCCGGGGATCCAGATCGGCGGGTGCGGCTGCTGGATCGGCCGCGGCCAGAGGTTCACCTGGCCGTATTTCTCAAAGCGGCCGTTCCAGGCGAACGGCTCGGGCTCCGCCCACGCCTTGAGGATCAGCTCCCGGTGCTCGTTGTAGCGCTCGCGGGTCTCAATCGCCGGGATGGCGCCGTTCTGATTGGCGTCGTAGCTGAGCCCGACCGGGAAGCCGGCGATGAGCCGCCCACCGGTGATGCAATCGAGCAGCGCGTACTCCTCGGCGACCTTCAGCGGCTCTCGCGATTTGCCCAGCGAGCGGCCGAGGACGGTGAGGGCCACATCAAGGCCTTCCGCCTGAGTGGCGTACGCCACCGCGGCCGCCATCAGATTGGGGTTCGGCGAGATGTCATACGTCGACTGACTGTGCTCTGTCACGCACACCCCGTCAAAGCCGGCTCTTGCCGCATGTAACAGCTCCGCGTATCCGGACTGGAGCGATTCCTGCATCCGCTCAGGCTCGACCAGATCGAAGTACGGCGTGGTCACCACCGAGCTGTAGCGATCCTCGAAGCCAGCGGGCAGGTACCGGTATGGCACCTGCTCGAACACACTGACCTTCATCCTCGTCCTCCTCGTCCGCCGGTCGGCGCCCGTGTGTGACCGGTTATATCCGAGGCGGCCTGAGCGCGCCTGCACATCCGCGCGAGAAGTCGTCTCATTCAGTGACCCGTTGCATTTAGGCAACGGCTCGTGTTTGCTTGCGCAAAGGCTGCTTGCGGCGCGATGCCGATGGCCACGTGGAGGAGTAGGAGACGACATGGGCAAGATCCTGGCGACGCATACGGGCAGCCTGATCAGGCCACCCGAGCTGCTGTCGTTCCTCGCCGCAGGGGAGCGCGGGGAGAGCTATGACGAGGACGCGTACGCCGACACGCTGCGCGGCGCGGTGCACGACGTCGTCAATCGCCAGATCGACGTGGGCATCGACATCGTGGACGACGGGGAGATGGGCAAGGCGAGCTGGATCACCTATCTCTACGAGCGGGTCAGCGGCCTGGAGGCGCGTGTGATGACCCTGGAGGGCGCCAGCATGATGCCGCCCAGCCGCGACCGCCAGCAGTTCCCCGGCGCCTACGCGGCGCTCGACGCGCTCGACGAGGCCGCCGTCCGGGAGAGCAACCGGGCCGCGGACTCGAGTGGGCACGAGGATGAGCCGGCGGCCAACCAGGCGATCGAGTGGGTGTGCACCGGGCCGATCACCTACGACCGCGCCGCGCTGGACCGGGACATCGGCAACCTACGCGCGGCGCTCGAAGGACACGACGACGTGCAGGCCTTCATGCCGGTCGTCGCCCCGGCGAGCGCCTACTGGCTCCGCAACGAGCACTACGCCAGCGAGGAGGAGTTCGTCTACGGCCTGGCGGACGCCCTGCGTGAGGAGTACCGCGCCATCGTCGATGCGGGGTTCCTCCTTCAGGTCGACGACGCCGTGCTGATGCACGAATGGGACTCGATGCTCTCCCTCGGACAGACCGACGACGACTATCGCCGCTGGGCACAGCTACGCGTCGATGCGCTCAACCACGCGCTCGAGGGTCTGCCGCCAGAGCGCGTCCGCTACCACGTGTGCTGGGGAAGCTGGCACGGCCCCCACGCCTACGACCCGCCCCTGAAAGACACCATCGACCTGGTCCTCCAGGTCAACGCCGGCTACTACGCGATGGAGCAGGCCAATCCGCGTCATGAGCACGAGTGGAGGGTGTGGGAGGAGGTGACTCTCCCGGAGGGCAAGAAGCTGATCCCGGGCGTCGTGACCCATCACACCAACGTCGTGGAGCATCCGGAGCTGGTCGCTCAGCGCTTGGTCCGGCTCGCCAAGGTCGTCGGCAAGGAGAACGTACTCGCCGGGACCGACTGCGGCTTCGCCCAGGGCGCGTTCATCCATCGGGTCCACCCCGAGATCCAATGGGCCAAGCTCGCGTCGCTCGCCCAGGGCGCGCGGCTGGCCACTCAGGAGCTGTGGGGGGCGCAGGTCAACGGCGGTCGACCACCGAGCTGATGGCGACCGCGGCGATGATCAGGACGCCGCGGACAACGTCCTGCCAGTAATCCGGGACCGCGAGCAGGTCAAAGCCGTTCGTGATCATCCCCAGGATCAGCACGCCGAGGACGGTGCGCCAGACCGAGCCGACGCCGCCGAAGATGCTAGTGCCGCCGAGTGCCACGCCGGCGATCGCGAGCAGCGCCAGCTGGCCGCCCAGACCGCTCAAGTCGCTCGATCCCGACCCGGTCGTCGACGCATCGATCAGGCCGGCGAGACCGCAGGCGGTGCCGGTGATCACAAACGTGATGATCACGGTCCGGTGAACCTTGATTCCCGACAGCCGCGCCGCGTCCCGGTTGCCGCCGACTCCGTAGAGGTGGCGACCGAACACGGTGTAGGCCAACACGAGCTGGAGGACGATGGCGACGACGGCGAAGATGATCACGGCGTACTGGACGCCGCCGACGCTGTGCTGGCCGATGAACGTGAACGCGCTGCTGGTCGGCGTGATCAGCAGTCCCCCGTGTGTCACTCCGACGGCGATGCCGCCGAAGGTGAGCGCCGACGCGAGCGTGGCCAGAAATGCGTTGATGCGCAGCTTCGTCACCAGCAGCCCATTGATGGCGCCCATCGCCGCGCCGGACAGGAGCGCGACCGGAAACGCCCACGCGACCCCCATGTGGACGGCGGCGTACGCCGCCAGCACCTCTGCCAGCACGAAGATCGACCCGAGTGAGAGGTCAAAGTTGCCGGCGATGATCGTCAAGGTCACGGCGCAGGCGGCGACGCCGATCGTCGCGTTCTGGGAGACGAGGTTGAGGAGGTTGCTCTTCGTGAGGAAGACCGACGAGGCGATCGTGAAGTACACGAACAGCCCGATGGCGAACACGACGATGCCGTAGTCGCGCACGTGCTCAGCCTTGATCCGGCGCTGCCGCTGGACGCGCGGGGCGGCGATCGTGTCTGCGCTGACGCGGTCCCCTTCCCCAACGGGGTCCGGGACGACGGGATCGGGCGGCTGCGTGGCGCTCATGGGGTCGTGCTCCCTCCAAGGCCGAACGCGGCCTCCATCACGGCCTCCAGCGGCGGGTCGGCGCCGAACTCGCGGGTGATCGAGCCGAGGCGCATCACGAGCACGCGATGGGCGAGCCCGAGCACCTCCTCGATCTCCGACGAGATCAGCAGCACGGCGGTGCCATCGGCGGCCAGGTCGTTGATGAGGCGGTGGATCGCGGCGCGCGCCGCGACGTCGACGCCGCGCGTCGGCTCGTCAAGGATCAGCACGCGCGGGTTGCGGAACAGCCAGCGGGCGAACAGAACCTTCTGCTGGTTACCGCCAGAGAGGCTCGCCACCCTCGCCGACGGGTTCGGCGGCTCGACCGACAACGAGTTCAGGAGCGCGCGCGTCTTGACGCGCTCAAGGGCGCGACGCAGTACGCCGAATCGTGAGGCGACTGCGCGCAGATCCGAAAAGGTTGTGTTCGACGCCAGTGAGAGCTCCATGAACAAGCCGTCGTCCTTGCGGCTCTCGGGTAGGAACGCGATGCCGGCCGCCATTGCATCCGCCGGCGAGCGGATGCGGCGTGGGGTGCCGTCGGCGATGATCGTGCCGCCATCGATCGGATCGGCGCCGGCGATCGCGCGGGCCAGCTCGGTGCGTCCGCTGCCGACAAGGCCGGCGAGGCCCACGATTTCACCCGCCCGGATCTGCAGCGAGATGTCCCTGAGCACGCCCTTGCGGTTCAGGTCGGAGACCTCCAGGAGCACCGGTGCGGTCGAGCCCTGCGGCTTCACGAAATGCTCCGCCTCCGCGGCGGCACCGAACATCCCGGCGACGAGGCTCTCCTCGGTTTCCGTCGCCGCCGGCCCCGTCCGGACAAGGCGCCCGCTGCGTAGCACCGTCACGGTGTCGGCCAGGTCGAGCACCTCGTCGAGGAAGTGGCTCACGTAGACGATTGTCCTGCCGCCCGCGCGCAGGGCGCGGATCATCCGATGGAGCGTCTCGATCTCGACGCTGGTCAGCGACGAGGTCGGCTCGTCCATCACGATTACCCGCGCCTCGCAGGCGACCGCGCGCAGGATCTCGACCTTCTGCTTGTCGGCGGTGCGCAACGCACCGACCTTGACGTGCCCGTCGAGCTCGAAGCCCCACTGAGCGATGAGCTTCTCGTACTGCGTGCGCATCTGGCGCCGGCGCACGAGCCCGGAGCCGCGCGGCTCGATGCCGAGGAAGACGTTTTCGATCACGCTCATCTGCGGCACCGGCGAGAGCTCCTGCGCGATCGTCGCGATCCCGTCAATGCGCGCCTCGCGCGGGCTCGCGTAACGGACCGGGCGATCGTCGATGAACAGCTGTCCGTCGTCGGGACGGATCACTCCGCCGACGATCTTCCCGAGCGTCGACTTCCCGGCGCCGTTGGCGCCGACGAGCGCGTGCACGGTACCTCCGGCAACCTCGACGCTGACATCGTCGAGCGCCTTGGTGCCGGAGTACCGCTTGCCGATCGAGACGAGCCGGACCGGCGCAACTGCCGTTGCACTCATCCGACTCGTGCTCGAGCTGTCATCCGGCTCGTCCTCGATCTGTGAGTTGGCTGACCTGACTAACCGATCCCGCCTTCGAGCGTCCAGTCGGGCACGTAGTTGGGGTGTGCGGCCAGGAACGCCTGGTCGATGATCGGGGGATGGGTCGCCGCGTTGAGGATGTTGACGAGGTTCGGCACCGGCTTCCCCTGCACCGCGTCGTTGAGGTACTTGATTCCCAGCAGCGACTCGGCGACCGGATACAGGCCGAGGGTGGCGTACCACGTCCCGGCCTTGACCTTGGCGACAGCCTCCTTGGCGCCACCGTAGCCGATGATCGCGATGTTCTTGCCGGGGGTGTAGCCACCGACCAGCTTCAGCGCGGTCTCGGTCCCCGCCGCCATCTGGTCGCCGAACGTCGCGAACACGTTGACGTTCTTGTTGGCGGTGAAGTACGTCTGCGCGACCTTCTGCGAGGCCGCCTGGTCATACATCCCGGGCGGCATGATCGTGAACGTGTAATTCGGCTTGCCCTTGTAGTAGGCCGTCATCGCGTTCTCACGGACGGTGTCAGTCGGGTAGTTGGCGAGCCCCGGCAGGAAGGCGATGTTGCAGTGACCGCTTCCCACCTGCTTCTTGCAGGCCGCGTTCATGGCGACGATCAGGTTCGACGACTCAGCGCCGAGTGCCTGGCCGACGGTTGTGACGAGTTGCGGGTCGCCTGTCAGCTTCTCCTGGGCCGACAACGGGCCCCAGGTGTAGTCGGCAGACGCGACCTTGATGCCGGCCGCGCGCGCCTTGTTGATGATCGGTGTCAGCGCGACGTCATTGAGACCCCACACCCAGAATGCCTTGTACTTGCCGGTGGTGATCGCGTCCTGGATCTGTGTGGACTGCGTCTGCGGGTCGTTGTTGGCGTCGAAGGCGTCGAGCTTGATCCCCAGCTTCGCGGCCTCCGCCTGCGCGCCCTTCAGCGATGCGATCCCATAAGGGCTCGGGTTGTAATAGAAGATCGCCATCCGGTTCCCCGACCCGCTCGCCGCCGCTGCGCTCGAAGTGGTCGATGACGCCGCGGCCGCCGACGAGCTCGACGACGACCCCCCGGCTGCCGCCGAGCTCGACGTCGACGACGTCGACCCGCATCCGCCGAGTGCTGCCGCCATCATGGCCACCACTACCGTGCCCGCGCCTATGCGCGCGCGCCTGGACTTAAACATGGTGCGACTCCTCCTCTCGACTGCCCGCGTGCCGGTCCGCGTTGCACCTTCGCCGGCTCGGCGAAGCAAACCGGTTTGATCAGCTTGCAGCAAGGACCCGCAGGTGAAAGAGTACGCAAATCGGATCGTCGGCTTCGCAATCTGGATAGCCGCCGATCGACGCCTAACTTCGGGACAACAAGTATGGCTGGCGCTGAACGTCCGACGGACGATGGGCCGGGCGCGCGACACGAGTTTAGTACGCGCAGTCGCGAACCTGTCGACGCCAGCGCGGTCGCCGCGAGCGTCTACCACGAGCACCTCCTCACGATCCTCGGGGGTCATCGTGCTCTGACCGTGGGCCTCGACGCCGCGTCGCTCGGTCCGATCACGCTCGGTCCGATCACGCTCGGCTGGCTCTTGTTCGACACCGAAATTCGGGTCGACGCCGAACCGCATTCAGATGCCTACCAGGTGAACCTCGTCAGTGCCGGGCAGCTGCGCGCATACTGCGGAGAGGATCGGATGATCGCCACGTCGACGCGGGGCATGATCTTCCGACCCGACAGGCCGGCCGGCTTCGAGGGCTGCCTCACCCCCGGCCAGATGCTTGCGATCAAGATCGAACGACACGCGCTCGAGGACGAGCTGCGGCAACTGCTCCATCGACCTGTCACCGGGCCGATCGCCTTCGAGCTGGCGCTCGACCTCTCCCGGCGCGCCGCGGCCGATTGGAACCGGTTGGTGTGGACCCTCGCCACCGGGCTGTTCGAGCCTCAGTCGCTGTTCGGCCAGCCGATCATGACCGTTCCCCTCGTCCACGCCGTCCTCGCGGGCCTCCTCCTCAGCGCCGATCACGACCTCCGCGCACAGCTCGACGCTCCCGCGCGAAGCATCGGCCCGACCACCGTGCGGCGGGCCGATGAATACATCGGGCAGCATGCCCACGAGCCGCTCACCGTCGCACAGGTGGCGGATTCGGCGGGTGTCAGCATGCGCGCGCTCCAGCAGGGCTTCAAGCGAACGCTGGGCGCGACGCCTCACCAGATCATTCAGTACACGCGCCTCGAGCGAGCTCACCGCGATCTCATCAACGCCAGCACCGAGGAGGCCACCGTGGCCAGCATCGGCGCGAAATGGGGCTTCCCGCACGCTGGCCGCTTTGCCGCTCTCTATTACGCGCGCTACAACACCTATCCGTCGACGACGCTCAGAGGCGCCGCGATCGTCTGAGGGCCAGTAGCCTCGAGCTATGGCGACGACCGAGGTGTTTCGCAGCGAGCAGTTCCCCGATCTCGGGGATGAAGTGCTCTTCCCACGGCTGTCGGACGCCAAGCTGGCGTGGCTGAGCAAGCGCGGTCGGCGGCGGACGGTCGCGCCCGGTGAGGTCCTCTACGAGCACGCCGTCCGCGACGCGCCGTTCTTCGTCATCGAGCGCGGGCTCGTCGAGTTCATCGATCGCAGGCCCGGCAAGGACGTCTACATCGCCCAAGCGGACAGTCGCACGTTTATCGGTGACATCGCGGTGTTCACCGGCGAGCCGACGATCAGCGCCTGCGTGGCCGTCGAGTCGACGGACGTCATCGAATTTGACCGGGCCAAGCTGCGCACGATGGTCGCTCGCTGGCCTGAGTTCGGCGAGCACATCTTCGCGACGCTGCTGGAGCGGCGCGCATGGCATGAGGCGAGGGGGCAGGGCGTGATGCGACTCATCGCCCCACGAGGCTCCCGCCGGGCCTTCGAGGTGCGCGATCTGCTCGAGCGCAACCTCCTGCCGGTGCGCTTCTTCGACGTCGACACCGACGAGGACAGTGCCGGGCTGCTCAAGTGGCTCGACATCCCGCGGTCCGAGACGCCGGTCCTGGTCCACGCGACCGAGGTGATGCGCAACCCCTCCGCGGCGCAGGTCGCGCGGTCGCTGCGCCTCCGCGCCGAGGTCGACGGTGAGCGGTTCGACATGGTCGTGCTCGGTGGCGGCCCAGCCGGTCTGGCGGCCGCGGTCTACGGTGGCTCCGAGGGGCTGAGGACGTTCGTGGCGGAGGCCTGGGCACCCGGAGGTCAGGCGGGGACCAGCACGCGGATCGAGAACTACCTCGGCTTTCCGACCGGGATCTCCGGGGCCCAGTTGACCCGCAACGCGACGCTGCAGGCGCGACGCTTTGATGCCGTGCTGTCGAGCTTTCACCGCGCCGTCGAGATGGCCGACGGACCCGACGGGCTGGTGCGCGTCGACCTCGACGACGGACAGCACGTGCTCGCCCGCTCGGTGGTGATGGCCACCGGGGCACGGTGGCGCGAGCTGGACGCCGAAGGCATCGACCGCTTCCGCGGCGCCGGGGTCTATCACGCCGCGATGACCACCGACGCGGAGCGCTCCCGGGACGAGGATGTGATCGTCGTCGGCGGCGGCAACTCCGCCGGCCAGGCGGCGCTGCACCTCGCCTCGCGGGCGCGCAGCGTGCGTGTCGTCGTGCGGGGCGAGGCCCTCAGCGCGACGATGTCGCGCTACCTGCTCGACCGAATCGAGCGGTCACCTCGTATCGAGGTGATGACCGAGACCGAGGTCATCGCCGTGCGCGGCACGGCGACAGTCGAGTCCGTCGACCTTCGCGACAGCCGCACCGGCACGGTCGCGCCGGTGGCGGCGACGGCCGTGTTCGTCATGATCGGCGCCACCCCCTGCAACGAGGCTGCGCGCGGAGTCGCTGCTGTCGATGCTGCCGGCTACCTCTTGTGCGGTAGTGCGGCGGCGGGCTGCGACGGGCATCTGTCGTGGCCGCTGAAGGACCGCGAGCCCCATCTCCTCGAGACGGTCCGGCCGGGCGTGTTCACCGCTGGTGACGTGCGCGCCGGAGCGACGAACCGGGTGGCGGGAGCGGTCGGTGACGGTGCCCTCGCGGTGCGGTTCGCGCACGACGTGCTGGCGGGCTAGGTTCCGCGGCGTTTAGGGCGCTGAGCGGTCAGGCTCTTATCAGGTGGGTGACGGCGTCATCAACGGTCGCGAAATGCGGTACCGTGCAGCCCTTACGTTCCACCCGCCGCCTCGCGGCGGCGGGCCCCAGATCCTACGCGGGCTTTCTCAATCGCGGGGGGCGGGATTCGTCCCTCAGACCGACGCAAGACGACGGCGACGTGAGATCGTTGGGGTCAACTGATGGCGGTCGCATCGACTATCGGCGAGGGTCGGATCAGGTTTCGGCTCAACATCGGCGTCACAGGGCATATTGATCTGTCCGACAGTGACGCCGTCGAGACAGGAGTCCGCGCCGCGCTCAGCGCCCTCACTGAGCGCTTCCCGCCGACGGACGCAACCGAGGTGAGATTTGAAGTCCTCTCGGCCCTGGCGGAAGGGGCTGACCGGCTGCTCGTCAAAGAGGCCTCGGCGATGATCGACAGCCCGCGGCTCGCGTTGCACGCTGTCCTCCCACTCGCCGTTGCCGATTACATGCGCGACTTTGACCTTGAGCGGTCCAAATCCGAGTTCCGTGACCTGCTGGCACGGGCGGCGCGCGAGACGGTGATGCCGCCGGCCGAGACGCGTGAGGAGGCCTACGAGATGGCCGGCCGGTTCATCGTCGACCACAGCGATCTGGTCATCGCGGTCTGGGATGGTGAGACGTCCGGGGGTCGAGGCGGAACAGCCGAGATCGTCGGCTATGCCCGCAGCCATTCGGTGCCGCTCTTCGTGGTGCAGGCCAGCCGCCGCAGCCGTGGGGCCGCCCCTCCCGCGCCTCCGGGACCGGGGCCGCCGCAGGCCGGCGGGCTCCAGGCCGGTGATGATGCGTACGCGCGGACGGTCGAGTTCAACCGTGGCTCGACGACCGCATCCAGGCTGGCGGCCAAGATCGATGAGGAGCGCGAGCGCCTCGCCGAGGCGGCTCACAGCTCGAGCCTCGAGTCCAGCCTCGACGCCGTCGTGGCCTGGGGACTGCCACGCTTTGCTCGCGCCGACACGCTCGCCACGCGCTATCAACGCTGGCATTACGGGCTTGGGATGACGCTCTATCTCAGTGCCGCGCTCGCCGTGACCGCTGTCGCCGCCCAGAAACTGGGGAACTGGAACCGAAAGCTGGCCCTGATCGAGACCGGTTTCATGGTGATTCTGTTCACGGTCTATGTGCTCGCCCGTCGACTCAATTTCCACGATCGCTGGCTGGGGTACCGCTCGCTGGCGGAAGCGTTCCGCTCGGCGTTGTTCATCGCCATGGTGAAGCCTGCCGGCGCGCCTGCCGGCCCTGATGGCTCCTCGTGGGGGCCGCGACGGCAACCGTGGTTTCAACGGGCGTTCTCGGAGGCCTGGGCCGAGCGTCCGCCGGTCCGTCCGGACCCGGCATCCGCGGAGGACCTTTGGGACTATCTCGTCAAAGGCTGGGTCGAGAGCCAGCTCAAGTATCACGCGCGGACACGAGCCCGCCTGAGGCGAGAACACCACCGTCTCAACATCACCGTCTTCACGCTGTTCGCACTGACCGTGGTGGTTGGGCTGTTTCATGTGTTCGACCTCTTCGGGGACACCGTCTCGCCGAACTTCCTCGTGTTTCTCGCAGTGACCCTGCCCGCCTTCGGCGCCGCACTGACCGGAATCCGCGATCAGCACCAGTACCTCGTCCACGAGGAGCGTTCTGCGCGAACCGCCGGCCGGCTCGAGGCGCTGCGCCGGCGAGAACCGCGAGACAGCTTGGGCGAGGTTCAGCAGCTGGCGGCTGATATCCAGGCGGCCGTCGAGGCGGAGCGGTCAGACTGGTGGACCGTCAGCGAGTTGCAGCGCGTGGAGATGCTCATCTAGCTCACGCCCTGGCAGGGCCGTCAGCGCTGTCCGCCATCTGACGCCGGGTCGCCACGCTGTGCGTCGTCGAGGTCGTGCATCGCCTCGGTCATCTCCTCCACCCACGCGCCCTGCTCGGCCGTCAAGATCGCCTCGGTCGCGTTGACAAGACGAGCCAACCCTTGGTGGGTTGGGAGGCGCGACGCGTGGGCATGCCACCGCCGCAGTATGTCATTGAGCTGTGCCACCGACTGGTTGTAGGTCACGATGGTCTTCTCAACCTGCAGGTGGGCCAGGTAGGCGAGAGGGGCGGCGGCGACGACACTCGTCAACGCCACCCACATCTGACCGCCGGCAACGGCGACCAGGGCTCCTGCGCTGCTCGCGCCAACGGCAACTCCCTGGAGTCCCCGGCGACGCCGATCATAGGCGCGCAGCCTGGCGTGGTAGTAGCGCAGCTGGTCTTCGATACGAAGGGCAACGTAGTCCTCGGCGGTCATCGGCGACAGTCCATCGTCGCCGGAGCGGTCCCCGCGGGGGAGCGTGACACGGTCGTCTCTGGGGAGCGCGCTATTGCCAACCTCCGTGTGCATGAGCCGCCGCTCGATGTCGCCCAGCCGAGCCGCGAGAACCTGGGGCCGATGGGCCCCATCGCGGCCGGGCAGCTTGCCGTCCGCATACCGACCGGTTGCGGTGCGGTAACGAAAGATCTCGGACTTGACGGACTCGGCCGCCGCGCGGGTGACGATCCATCTCTTTCCTGCCGCTCGCCGGCCGCTCAGAGCGGTCAACCCGGCCAAGGCGATCGATGCGGCCGCGACCGCCCAGCGGAGCCCACCGCTCCCAAGCTGCTTGTCCAGTAGGGCAAGGAGCGTCGCGAGCAGCCCGGTGAGGAGTATTGCCGCCTGAAAACGCTCGAAGCTGGCGCGGAGCCGAATGGCCGCACCGTCAAAAGTGGCGAACAGGTGCCACGCGTCTTTCAGCACGGCGTCGGCGTGGAGCGCCCAGACCAGTCTCCTTGAGAGCATCGCCGCGACCTCAGGTCCCGGCTGGACGATGCGCAGGTGTCCTGCGCCGGGGACCCGTCCGGATGCGATGACCGCGTCCGCCGCCGTATCGACCGACCGTCGCGACTGCATCGTCGTAGCCAGCCGGTCGGCCGCGCCGCCGGTGCCCGCGGCGACGAAGACATCAAATCCACGCTCCAGCGCCGCGGCGGTCTGAGCGAGTGCGGCGCCGTCACCGCCGGCCAACAACAGCACTATGGGCATCCCGTGCGCGATCGCCTGGCCGAGGTTGGAGAGCAGGTGTGGGTCGTCCTCCCCCTTGTCGGTCTCGGCAAGGACGAGGTGGCCGTAGGACGAGCCCGACGCCGCCACGGCGGGTCTTTGACCGGTCAGGCGCACGAGCGTCCGAGGCGGCAGCAGCCCGTCCCACGGCGCATCGCCGCCCTCCCCTGCTCCGCTGCCGTCCAGAACGACCGCGCCTGTCCGAGCCACTGCCGCCGCAACCGCGGCTCTGGCGTCACGGGAGAGCGCGGTGGAGCCGCCGTCACCGGCAAACGGGCCTCCAGACAGCGCGAGCACCGGAGCCGGCACCGTGATCTGGAGTGAGGCCACGACCTCGCTCAGTGCGCCACCGAGTGCGGTCCGAGTCTGCAGAGTGTCCAGCCCCGACACCTGCACGTCTGACTCAGTGATCCCGGTCTCAGCCACGTTATTGGCGACCTACGTTAGTTCCCGCTCCGCTAGCCCACAAGCCCCGCAGGGCGCCCCGAGCGCGAGGATTGCGGAGGTTTAGAGAACAATCGCAAGGTTCCCCAGCATCGCGGCCCTGTGTAACAGAAGTTAACATTATTTTTTTTACTGCGGGCCCCTGACTGCCGTTATCATGACACTCGGGGAAGTTAACATCGGGGGAGTTAACGATATCAGGACGTGGGTGAGTCCGCGGCGCGCGAGGGTGAACGCGCTGCGCCACCACATATCGACTACGTTGGTGTGGCGCAACCACCGGACGCGGTCTCAACGGGCACAGACGATGGCCAAACGGCGGCGGCCACCGCGGTCCGTCATGTGTTCATCAGTTACCGCCACGCGGACACGGCCGCACAGGCATTCCTCCTGCATGATCGGCTCAAGCGGCATTTCGGCGAGGGCAACGTCTTCCTCGACATCGCCGCCCTGAAGCCGGGGATGGATTGGCGCGAGGCGATCCATGCGCGGGCGAACGCCTGCGGGGTCCTCATCGTGCTGATCGGCGTGAAGTGGCTCTCCCTCATGAAGGAGTCCGCACAGCGCAGCCTGGTCGAGCCGGTCGACGATGTGGCGCGCCAGGAACTCGAGATCGCCTTGCGCAACAAGGGCAACATCGACGTACTCCCTGTGCTCGTGGACGGAGCCACCATGCCCGCCGGCCATGACCTGCCGACCACATTGCAGCGGCTGACAGATCGGCAGGCTGAGCGCCTCGAACTCGTCAGCTATGACCAGGATGTCGAGCGGTTGATGGACCGGATCATCACCCTCAGCTCTGAGCCTCGGTCAGCGCCCGGGCACGGGAGCACGGACGTGGACCCGCCGCCGAGGCCCGAGGGTCCCACGGCCACCGGCCCGGTTGGGCGTCTGGCGGGCCTGATCACGGGCAACGGCCACGTCGCGGTGGTTCTTGGCTGCGGAGTGAACCGTGGACTCAGCGCGTTGCCCGACTCCGAGCAACTCGCGACGATGCTCGCAGGCCGGTTCGGCTACGAGGCCGACGCCGGGCACCCTCACCTGTCCGAGGTCGCCCAGTACGTGGACGTCACCTGGGGGCGGCCCGACTTGCACCGCACACTCACCGAGAGTTTCGGCACAGCCGGCGAAGCGGGCCCGGTCCATCTCTTCATCTCGGGGCTGCAGACAAAGCTCTCCTTGGCCGGTGGTCAGCGCCGGCCGTTCCTCGCGCTGACGACCAACTTCGACACTGCCCTTGAGCGCGCCTTCCGCGACGCCGGTGAACCGTTTCACTTGGCGATCTACACCGCGACCACCGGCCGCTTCGTCCACGTCAAGCCCGACGGCTCGCAGCAGGAGATCCTCCAACCGAACCGTTACTCCGACTTTCCGATCGAAGACGACCTCAGGCTGAGCAGCACTCTCATCGTGAAGCTCCATGGAGCCATCGGTCAACGGGAGCTCGGCTACAGCGACGCCGAGAACTACGTCATCTCCGAGGACAACTACATCGATTACCTGAGCGGAAGCTCAGTCGAGCAGATCGTTCCGGTCCAGATCCTCCAGAAGCTGAAGGCCAGCCACTGTGTCTTCCTCGGCTACGACATCGCCGATTGGAGTCTGCGCGTCCTCCTCAAGCGGGTGTGGGGCTCGCGTATACCCGCGAAATCGTGGGCGGTGCAACCGGATGCCCACGAATTTGAGGAAGTGCTCTGGAGGGAGTCGGGAGTCGAGTTGATCCACGAGGAGCTCGACGCGTTCGTCCTCGACCTGGAGACGCAACTGCGCCAAGTCCGATGACGACGGCACGAGCACCTCTCGCTGATGTGGCTCCGTTCAACGGACGACCTCCGCAGTCCGCGCCGGACGCTCCGTACGTCGGTCTCAGCTTCTACACCGAAGCCGACGCCCCGCTGTTCTTCGGCCGTGACAGCGAGCGTCAGGTGATCATGGGCAACCTGCGGGCGTCACGGCTGACACTGCTCTACGCGCAGAGCGGCGTCGGAAAGAGCTCGTTGCTGCGAGCCGGCGTTGCCGCTCGCCTGCGTGAGATCGCCCGCGGCTCGCTCGCCGGGAGCGGAGCAGCTCCGCAGGTGCCGGTGGTCTTCAGCGCGTGGAAGGACGACCCGACCCAGGAGCTGATCGACGAGATTCTGGCGGCGACAAATTCCCTGCTCGGTGACTCGGCGTCGCAGCTCGATCTTCCCCGCGACTCTCTCAGGTCGGCCATCGACGTGGCCGTTCTGGCACTCGAGCGCGCGGTGGCCAGCGATGGCTCGGAGCGGACGGGTTCGTCCCTGCTGATCATCCTCGATCAGTTCGAGGAGTATTTCCTTTACCGCGCTCGGGAGACGCGCGTAGAGCGGTTTGCCGACGAGCTGGCTGAGTGCATCAACCAGCCGAACCTCAGAGCCAACTTCCTCATCTCGATCCGTGAGGACGCCTACTCGGCGCTCGGTGACCTCCTGCGTGGGCGGATGAGCAACGTCTACAGCAACTACCTCCATCTCGAGTACCTCGACGCCAAAGCCGCCCGCGCAGCGATCGAGAAGCCGCTGGCCTACTTCAACTCCGGGCGGCGCGAGGACGAACGGGTGAGCATTGAGCCGGGCTTGGCCGAAGCGGTGCTCGAGCAGGTTCAGCGCGATCCTGACGAGGAGCCGGTCGCCGACGACGTACGACACGCCGCGTCGCCGCGCCGGATCGAGATTGCGGCGCCCTACCTGCAGCTCGTGATGACTGCGCTGTGGCAGCGAGAGCAGGCCGTCGGTTCGTCCGTCCTGCGGCTCTCCACCCTGCATGAGCTGCGCGGGGCGGAGAGCATCGTCGCCCGCCACCTCCGCCAGGCGCTGGACCAGCTCCGGCCGGCCGACGGCGAAATGGCGGTCGACCTCCTTCACCATCTCGTCACGCCCTCGGGGACCAAGGTGGCCCTCGAGGTCGCTGATCTCTCCGCGTACACGGGGCAGCCACCCGACCGCGTGCTGCGGATTCTCACGTCCCTGGCCGGGCCGTCGCGGATTCTCCGGGAGATCCCACCCGCACCCGGCAAGGCGAGTGAGGGCGAAAGCTCGCGCCGCTTCGAGATCTACCACGACGTGCTCGCCGGACCGATCAATGACGCCGTCGCCGTCACGACCACCCAACGACTGAAGCGTGAGAAACAGGCCGCGGAGCAGCGTGCACACCAGGAGCGCACGCGCGCGCGGAGATCCATCGCGCTCGCGGTGGCGGCTCTGGTGCTGCTCGCCGCCGCAGTGTGGTTCGCGTTCCGGGCGAAGTCTGAAAGTCAACGCGCCCAGAGCGCCGAGTTGAGCAGCCGGTCACGGGAGTTCGCCGCCGAGGCGCAGTCGGGCCTGCTCTCGGGCGATCTCCGCCGCGGCGTACTCCTCGCCGTTCAGGCGTACCGCAGCCGGTCAACGACCGACGCTCGCTACGCCCTCATCAGCGCGTTGGAGGCCACTCGGGGCATGACCGCTTACCTGACCGGCCAGACGGCTCAGGTGTCGGGCGTCGCCTACAGCCCGGACGGGACGACGCTCGCGTCAAGCGCCAACCGCACCGTCGTGCTCTGGAACATCGCGACCGACCGGCCCAAGGCCGTCTTGACCCGTCACACAGCACAGGTCACCGGCGTGGCCTTCAGCCCCGATGGCACCACAGTCGCGTCCTCCGACGGCGCGGGTCAGGTCTTCCTGTCGGCTGCGCGGGCCAACGCACCGACGCGCGTGCTGCATGGCAACCACGGACCCATGGAGACTGTCGCGTTCGCACCCACGGCGAACCTGATGGCGACCGCCCAGGTCGACGGCACCGCGAGCCTGTGGAATCCGACCTCGGGGCGGCTCCTGCGGTCCGTGCGGGTCGGCCCGCAGCCTGTGTACGGCATCGCCTTCTCGCCTGACGCCAAGACCCTCGTCACCGGGAGCGGCAACAGCGTCACCATGTGGCGCACCGCGGATGGACACCGGTTGCGGGTCATCCAGACCGGGTCGCCCGTCAACGCGGTCGCCGTAAGCCCGGATGGGACGTTAGTCGCGGTGGCGTCCGGCGCAGACGTCGTCGAGTACGGCATCCGCAGCGGCACGATCAAGCACGTTCTCGACGCTCACGCCGGTCAGGTGATGACCGTCGCGTTCAGCTCCGACGGGCGCATGGTCGCTGGGGGGACAGCCGGGGGCGCGAACGCTCCGGCAACCGCAACGATCTGGGACACCCGGTCAGGCGTCCTGCTCAAAGTCATCGACGCGTCGAATGAGCTCCTCCACATCAACGCCCTCGCCTTCAGCCCGAACGGCGGCACGCTCGCATCGGGAGGCGCTTCAACTGCCGGCACGGACGCGTCGCTGATCCTGTGGAATGCCCAGCCTGCGCAAGGGTTCCGCGTACTGCGGGGGCCGACAGATGCTGTTCGCGGCGTGGCCATCAGCCCCACCGGTGCGCAGGTGGCCGCAACCGGCACGGCCAGCACAGCCGTCATCTGGGATCTCCGCAGCGGCAACACAAAAACGCTCTCGCTGGGGGGTCCTGGGGAGTCAGTGGCTTTCAGCCCGGACGGCCAGACGTTGGCCGTGGGATCAGACGATGCCGCGATCACGCTCTGGAGCGTGGCCACAGGTCATCTGCTGCGTGAACTGAGGAGCAAACAGGCGGTCTTGAGCGTCGCGTTCAGCCCGGATGGCACTCTGCTGGCGTCCGGAGGTGCCGACGACGCGGTGACCATCTGGAACGTCGCCACAGGGAAGCCAGTGAGGGCGCTCACCGGCGATTCAGATCAGGTCAACGCCGTTGCCTTCAACCGGCGCGGAACCAGGCTCGCCGCCGGCGGCAACGACGACCTCGTCAATGTCTGGGACGTTGCCTCCGGACAGCGCGAGCTGGCCCTGACCACGTCGCGACCGGTCGCCGCCGTTGCGTTCTCCCCGAACGGCCGGCGGCTCGCGTCCGCCGGTGCCGATGAGGTCGTCAGCCTGTGGAATCTCTCGACCGGAGCGCTGGTCGGAGCTCCCTTCGCCGGCCAGCAGGACAACATCACAAGCCTAGCCTTCAGCAAGGACGGCCGCTCCCTGCTGTCAGGCAGCGGCGACGGCAGCGCCCTCGTCTGGAACCTGCGCACCGGGTTGGCCGTCCCGGTCGGCGGTCAGACCGGCGGAATCCTGTCGGTCGCCTTCAGTCCCGACGGCCACACGGTGGTCAGCGGGGCCGACAACGGGACGGTGACGTTGACGCCCGTCCCTTCGAGCATGGATGCCCGTGCCATCTCACAGCGGCTCTGCAGCGTCGTCCGCCGCAATCTGAGCCGCGCTGAATGGCACCGATTCATTCCCGACGAGCCTTACCAAAGGACGTGCCGAACATGAGGTCCCGATATCCCGTCGCGTTGTCTCTCTTGATCGCGATTGCCATGGTCTTCGGTGCCGCTGCCGAAGCCTCGGCGGCACCCGCCAAGGCGGCCCCGACGCCCGTCTTCGGGCGCTCGATCGTCGTGATACCGATCAGCGGAGTGGTGCTCGTTACCGCGCCGGGCCAGCACGTGCGGCGTCGTTTGCGACAGGCCCAGGCGGTCCGGTCGGGGTCGCTCGTCGACCTTTCGCAACCTGGCACCGCGGAGATCGAGACCGCCGCCCCGCATGGCCCGATGACGCACACCGCCGATGTCGGCGGCGCGATGCTGCGGATCACCCAGCCGCGCGGCGAGGGAGGCGTGACGAACCTCATCTTCTCGGGCAAGGTCCCCTCGTGCAGTGCTGCACGAGCGACGAGACTGCTCGGCCCAGTCCGCGTGACCGTTCCCGCGCACAGGCACCGGCGATACGCGCGGGACGCGCTGTCCGCGGCGACAGGCCTGTTCCGGCTCACGGGTAAGGACGGCTCGGCCGTCGACCAAGCCTCGGCCAGCTATCAGGGCACCGAAGACTGCCGCCAGATGACGGTTGCCGACAACGACGGAACCGTGAATACGGCAGTGAAGAATGGAGCCAGTAGCAACTCGCTCGAGCCGGGCGAGACGTGGCTCAGTCGCTGCTCGACGAGCCCGGTGTCGGAGGCAATCGGCCCGTACTGCCTGGATGTTCTCGGACTGAACAACTCTCACGGGTTTGTCAACTACACGACCGGGCTGTTTATCAAGTCGACAGCTGCGACCTTCGACCTGTGTCAGACACCTCCCGGGGGTCCGCAGGTCTGTCAGCCATGGACGCTCAGCACGGCAGCTCCTCCGCGGAGCGGGAGGGGCTCGTCTCCTGTCCGGTGACACAGACCGGGCCGTACCTCTTGACCTGGGAGATCGACGGCACCGCGCTTGGGCCGCCCGTTCAATACAACGGCACGGCGGTCGGACAGCAGGCACTTCCGTGCATCGGTTTGGCTGGCACCCCGTTCAACACAGGGGGTTTCCGGCAGCCGCTGCCCACAGGAGTCAAGCTCGTCAACAGCTATACGCTCCCCGCCGCAGCCTGGCTGTGGTTCCTCAGCGTTGATCTGGTGGGGCGCGGTGGGGGCGCGGAGTCCCTCACGGGCGTGGTCTACCAGGACGCGGGCGGCGCGCCTGGCGATCTTGTCGCGACCACGAAGACCTGCGTCGTGAAAGGTCGTGACACGTCGGACTGTAACGTGATGCCGTTCGAGCCGGCGGTCAACGTACCGGCCGGAACGTACTGGTTCGGCATCCTCACGGGCGGGACGTCGAACATCGCCGCGGTGCAGGACGGTCCTGCCGGCATTGCGCTCTGGAACAAGACCCGCTGTCGGCGGCGAGCAATCCGTTCGGCCCGACCACTTGCTCAAGGAACGGATGTCGCTCCAGGTCGACTACTCGCCGAACCTCCCTCGGGGGCGTCTGCTCCGGCGCCCCCCAGGGTGAGTGTACCGAGCGGCCCGGGGTGTCATGCGATTGCGCGCGACTCAGGCGGCGCCCGAACCGAAGTTCGAGAACCCCACCGACGAGGAGATGGAGCGGTCCTCGTCCGGCTGGACCGGATTGAGGTCTGGAGCGCGCGCGCGTACGTGTTCCAGGCGCTGCCCGGCGGTGACGCCCGCTCTGTGCGGCAAGGCATCATCGGGCTGTTCCGCGATGGCCGGGTGGTGTACATGGAGACATCCGGCCTGCTGCCGCCGCCGGAAGGGCGCCCAGCTGGTGGGGCCGCCTTGAGGACCTCGGGGCCCCGCTTCCGGCCCCGAGGGTCTTCCGGGCGGCGAAGGTCGTCCGCGCCCAGCGCGTGGGCGCCCGCAGCTTCATGATCGACATGCACGGGACGATCCGGATCATCTGCTTCACCGGTCTGCCGATCGCTCGCGGACGGTCAAAGCTGCTGAGCGCCGGGGGCGTGGTGCTCGAGAGCGTGCCTCACATCGGCACGTTCGTCCAGGTGGCGGATATCGGCGTCAATCGGGCCTACGGGGCGCTGCACAGCGAGAATGCGGTCGCCGCCGCGGCGGCCTGGCGATCGGTGTTCACCGGCACCGTGCGTCCGAGACCCTCCCTCTGTGGGCTGAGTCCGAGCGTCACTCCAGCCACGCGCACCGCCGGCATGACCCCGCGAGACGTCGTCGGTCGAGCGCTCGCCCGAGGAATAGCGATCGCGCAGCAAGCGGCGGGCCCCCGACTACGGGATCGCCGACATTTCCTGCTCGGCCCGCCACGGATCGGGGGCGGCACGGCCGCCGGCGTGCACGCGGCTGCGCCCGAGCGCGCGGCGCTGTCGCGCATCATGCGAGAGCAGCGCGAGCGCGTTACCCCCGGCGACCCTGGCAAAGTCGGCCGGGCCCAACCCCAGCAACTTCACCTTGTGCAGCTCGAGCCCAGGGTTCAGCCACGGGCCGTCGCTTCCGAACAGGATCTTTCCCGGGCCGCCCCTTCGGACGGCCTCGCGCAACAGGTCGAAGCGGCGGACGCCGGACATGTCGGTGTAGATGTTCGGGTGTCGAACGAGGTGGTCGATCAGGCCCATCTGTGCCCGCCAGTCGTCAGCGAAGCTCCCGAGGTGGGGGATGATGAACGGCACCTGCGGATACTGACGCGCCAGCAGTTCGACGTGCGCGATCTCCCCCATCACGTCATAGAGGATCGGCAGCCCCCACGCGCGCGCCACCTCGCACACCTCCGCGCTAATCCGCGCATCGTTGCGGTGGACCTTCATCCCGCGGAAACCGTGCTGCTGCACCGCCTCGGCGATCATCTCGCCCACTCGTCCGCGGTCGCGAAGGGGGTGCACCAAACGCGAAGCCCAGGAAGCGGTCGGGCCGCCGGCGCACGATCGCCGCGACAGCGCGATTGGCGAGGCGGTAGTCGGAGTGAAAGACGGGAAAGAGGACGGTGCGGTCGATCCCGGCGGCGTCAGCGGCGCGCATGTAGGCGCCGAGCGACGCGTCGGAGTCCCAAGGTCCGCTGAGGCCGTCGCCTGGCCCCGCGTGGCAGTGGCCATCCACCGATCAGCATCGGTCCCCCGCCGTCACCCCGCCAAAGCCGAACTCGCCCAGAAACGCGATCGAGGTATCGACCGCGAGGCCGAAGCGCCGGATTGGGAACCGTTCGTTGGGTGCGTGCCATGGGTCGTTAAGCAGGCCGAAGCCGAGTGCGACCACGGGCAACGCGAGGATGCGCTGGAGCTCGGAGATGACCTCGATGCTTCCGCCGGAGCGCAGGAGCGCCGGGTCGCGGCCGAAGAACACGACGGCACGCGCGCGCGGCCGCGATCACTGCCGGATCGTCGCGCGGCATCTGTCGACCGGCAGCGCTCCCGGGGCAGTGGTGATGCAGCGCCGCACTGCCGGGGAGGCGAGCCGCGCGATGCGGTCGCGGACGAGTTGCTCGACGCGTTCGGGGCGCTGACGCGGGACCAGGCGAATCGACAGCTTGGCCGTTGCGCGCGCCGGGATGACCGCCTTGCCGCCCGGGCCCTCGTCGACCCCGAGCTCATTCAGTTGACGCTCAGCGACGGCCTGATCGTCGTGCGCTCGTAGGTGGTGTACCCGGGCTCGCCCCATGCGTGGTCGACCCCTGCCGCGCCCAGTAGCTCGCGGTCGCCAGGCGCCTGGGCGGCCATCAGGGATCGCTCGGCTCGGCTGTCCACTCGCACGTCGTCGTAGAAGCCGGGGATCGTCACCCGGCCGTCGCTGTCCTGTAGGCCGGCCAGGATGCGCGCCAATTCGGTCGCCGCGTTCGCCACTGCTCCGCCGAACACTCCCGAGTGGAGGTCCGCCGGCGCCGACCGCACCTCCAATTGAAGCCGGCGACGCCGCGCAGCGAACAGGTGATCGCCGGATGATCGGCGGCGCGCATCGACATGTCCGAGACAACGGCTCCATTGGCTTTCATTCGCGAACGGTTGGCGCGTAGGACCCCCGCGAGATGCGGGCTGCCCATCTCCTCCTCGCCCTCGAACAGGCAGGTCAGGTTGCACGGGAGATGACCGCAGGCTGTGAGCCACGCCTCGATCGCCTTCACGTGCGAGAACAGCTGTCCCTTGTCGTCTGATGCGCCGCGCCCATACACGTAGCCATCGCGCAGCGCCGCGTCAAACGGCGGTGAGGCCCAGGCCGACAGTGGCTCGGGCGGCTGCACGTCGTAGTGACCGTAGATGAGGAGCGTCGGCCGCCCTCGTGCACGCTGCCACGTGGCGACCACGATCGGGTTGCCCGCCGTCGGTACCAACGACGCGTCGCGCAACCCGATGTGGCGCAGGTGACCCGCGAGCCAGGCGCCGCAGCGGGCGACGCTTTCGCCCTGAGCGCTCACCGACGGCCGGCGAACGAACTCGCGCAGCTCGGCGACCGCCCGGCTGCGCGTCGCGCGCGCGTAGTCCAGGGCCTTGGCTTCGCTGCTGACGGGCGCCGACGTGGTCATGCGGCGAGCACCTCCGGGGCCAGCAGTTCGGTGACCGCGGCCGTGGCGGCCAGGACCTCTCGCCTGGTGTGGCGCGCGTTGAGCAAGAAGCAGATGCGGCCCTGGCGGTGAGAGAGCCGCTGCGCGAGGGCGTGCACGTCGCGGCGAGCCAGATCGGCCTGCAGCGCGCCGACCCGGCGGGCGTTCATGGGCGCCAGCGTCTGCACCGGAAACATCCCCCCGGCGACAGGTATGCCCACCGCCGAGAGCTCGGAGCGGAACAGCATCACCAGCCGCGCCAGACGTGCACGGCGCGCGTCCCCCTCCGTGCGGTTGAGGGCCAGCGCCCGCTCTGCTGCGCGCAGTGCGGCCATCGAAGCGGGGCTCGAGTGCATCCGGGCCACGCTTCCGGCGGCGTAATGCTCCACCTCGGAGCGGGATCCGGCGATCACCGCGAGTGGCACGCCGAGTCCCTTGGCGAGCGAGGCGATCACGATGACGTGCGACCCCTCGATTTGGTGAAAGCGCAAGGAGCCCCCTCCCCCATGCCCGTAGGGGTGGATCCGATCCGGTCGGGCGCCGAGGATCCCGAGCGCCTGGGTGTCGTCGATCACCATCCGCGCGCCGTGATGCTTCGCCAGACGTGCGTAGGCGGCAAGCGGCCCGACACCGCGCTCGCCGGGAGCGAGTCCATCGACGACGATCAGGGCGGGCCGCCCGCGCGGCGTGTCAAGCAGCGTGGCCTGCAGCGAGCGCGCATCGTGCTGCCCGAAGTGACGCACGCGTCCCGCACGGGCCGCGCCCCACGCCCCGACCGAGTAGGTGCCGCGCTCGAGCAGCACGGCCTCCGCGCCGCCGCCAGCGCGCGCAGGTCAAAGTAAAGGTGCAGGGTCGAGGGCGCGAGCAGTGCGGTCTCGCAGCCGAGGAGAGAGGCAAGCCTCCGTGCGATCACCGCCTCCTCTGGCGGTGCCTCGAGGGCCCAGGGCACGCCGGACGTGAGCTGGGCCCACGGCCGCAGCGTACGCGCTGCGTGCCGCAGGCCCAGGTAGAGCGCCGACCTGAAGTCGGACATTGTTGCCGCCTACGCCGGCACGCGCCCGTTCTTGCTCGCGCGCGCGCGTTGCCGCTCGACCTCCTGCTGTCGCAGGTAGTAGGAGGGTTGGCGGTAGCGGGCCTCGGCGGCACGCTGATCCACCGGGTCGGCGGTCAGGTCGACGCCGGTGACGGTGCGGTACGCGTGGATGTACACCTGAATCTCCTCGCGCCACGCGCGCGCCCAGTTCATGCCCTGCGCCAGCGATGCGTTCGTCATCCAGTTGCCGTAACGGATCGACAGCAGGATCTGCTTACCGTAGACGCCGAGATCACGGAAGTGCATCACGCTGGTGTCGTCCCAGCCGTGCATGTGGCGCACGGCGTCGACGCGGTCCATCCACGGCTCGTCGTAGGCGACCATGATCCGCCCGGCGATGAACTCGCGGAACTCGGGCCGAGACAGTATCCACTCCACGATCATCATCTCAACGCGCGCGGCCCACGGCAGGTCGCCGAACTGGTTGTGAGCTCCCTCTCCTAGGATCATGTGCACTTCCTTGAGCGCGTTGAGGATCGGGAACGGGTCGGCGGCGATCGTCATGTCGTCGTCCTGCTCGTAGAACTTCACGCACAGATGCAACAACTCATGAAACGCGCGGAGGAACTTCGAGCGGCTGTCGGCGCCGACGATCGATGGCACCGCCTTGCCGACCAGCGACAGCCCGTACTGATGGTCGTACTCGTACGCTCTACGCGGAACCGTCAACCGGTTCCCCTCGTCCTGGATCCATCCCCAGATGAGGTTGTTGACTCCACGCAGCGGATCGATGTTCAGGTTCGCCAGCGGGTCGTGGCCGCCCGGAACTCCTCGGTTTTGGAACCGGCGAGCGATCGCGGCCATCGTCTGCAGCAGCATCCCCTCCTCGTGCCAGTAGGACCAGATCAGCTCGATCATCGGTGGCCGGGTCGCGGCGTCACGGAGAATCCCGTAGTCCCAGGCGCCATCGGTGACGAAGTCCGGCTTCAGTGGCCGATCCTCGAGACGCTCGATGATCAGCTGGTAGTAGGGGACGACCTCGATGGTGCGCGAGAGTTTCGACAGATAGCTGCTCTTGAGCTTCCCGACGTCGTTCTTGTTGCGCCCCTGGACGTTTCCCTCCATCGCCCGGAGCTTTTTGAGCTCGCGGTCGGCGGCCGAGGCGCGCCGTGCCGGGGCCGCGCCGGCGTCCGTCCCGAGCTTCTCGATCTGCGTCATGAGCGTCTCATCGGGGAGTAGCCCGCACTCGGCCATCATGTACAGCTCGGTGGCCGTCTTGAGCACGTCGTACGCGCTGACCCGGTCGACGATGCGCTCGACCGCGCCGTAGTCGCCCTGACTCGCCTTCTTGCGCTCGAGCCCTCCGAGTGCGGGCAGGAGGAGCCCATCCATGAACTCCTTGTACCAGCGGAACTGCACCGCTTCAGCGCGGTCCTTGATGACCGCCCAGAGCACGATGTCGGGGCTCGGCGGTTCTGCCGAGCGCTCGAGCTGGACGGTGACCGGCAGGGGGCCGTCCGGTGGCTGGGTAATAGGGTCGGGGATCCGTTCGGTGTCGTCAGCCATGAGCTCTCCTTCTAGTTATCCGATTGTCAATTGCTGTGTGACTGGTCTCGGCCGTGCAGTCCCTCGTCGGCGCTGCGCGGTGTGGGCCGCGCACGCCTGTGAGAGGTCGAGCGTCGTGCGCAGTGCCCAGTGCGTGAGCAGGTCGCTGACGATCTGGCTCTCGTGCTCGGGCTCGAGCTCAGCCGCGAGGCGCGCCTGGCCGAGCACGGCGAAGGCCAACGAAGGTCGAGAGCGGAACATCTGCGCCGGCGCCCGTCGCCAGCGTCGCCAGGCCTCGAGAAGCGCATCAGGGCTGCGCTCGGGACTGGCCAGCACTTCCCCTAGTTGACCGCCGCGCAGTGAGCTCGGCCGGTGTGAGCAGAGGACCTTCGCGACGCGCGGGATCGTGCGCTGAAGAGAGTCGAAGGTCTCACGGGTGGACGCATCGAGCCCGGTGAGCGGGTAGCAGTCCTCCCACAGCCGCGCGAGCGAAGACCATTGCGGGTGTGGGTAGATCGTGTCGCCGAGCGCACAGCTCAGCTTCACCCGGAGCCACGGCGCCGGGTGCGGGTCGCGCAGATCGATGCGGAAGACGAAGAAGCGCGGCAGGCTGACGACGGAGATCAGACCCAGGGTCGAGGTCACCCCGACGCGGGCGACCGACCACAGGTCGGCGATGATCTCGGAGACCCAGCGTTGCCACACCTGCCAGTTCTCACGCTCGTCTGCCGGTGCGGCATCGCCGAGCGCTCGCCGCAGCGAGCTCACGAGCCCGAGCAGGGCCGCCCCCTGGTGGCCGACCTCATGCACGAGCGATGACGCGATGCCGTGACCGATCATCCGCTCGCGCGGCATCCGCACGATCGCGACGGGCATCTGCTTGCCCCCCGGTAGGCGGGTCCGAGCTCTGCGAATCGCTGCGCCCGGGCCCCGGTCCAGATAGCAGATCACCGGGGGTGGGTCGAGATAACCGGGCAGCTCCAGCGCGTCCTGCGCGACGGAGTCAAGCCCTGACAGCCACACACCGTTCTGCCGCTCCGAGCGCTGGGTGATCGCGTCGGAGAACAGCTCGAAGTGGGAGATGACGTGTCCGAAGCGCAGCTTGAGGATTGCGTAGCGTCGCTGCATCTCCGCCGGCGAGGCTGCGCGGCCTTCCGCGCGCAGCCACCGCCGGTAGACGTGGATCTCGTTGTGGAGCTCGCGCCGACCGGAGATCAGGAAGCGCTCGATAGCCGTCTGCGCCTCGGGGAGCAGCGACGCCGCGGGCAGCATCGTCTCCTGCAAGGCGAACGGCTGGATGCGAGCGAGCCGCGTGAGCAGCGCGCGAGACTCCTGGTCAAGCATCCAACCGGCAGCTTCGGTGCGGCGCGAGTCCATCGTCAGACGCCGATCAGGACGATCTTGCGCCCACGCCGGATCCACCTGCCGCTGCGCTGCCGGCCGCCGTACTGTGAGGCACCGGATCCACCGCTCCCGTTGCCGTCGGCGTACCCGAAGGGCTCATCGTCGTAGGACGGCTCAGGCTGATACCCGGAGTCGTCATACGCGCCCGGCAGCCATCCGGCCGACGACGGGGACCGTGCGAACGCTACCGACGGACGTCCGGGGCGTCCGGGGCGTCCGCCGCCGGACCGGCCGGGCTGCCCAGGACGGCGCTGGCGACGCGCCTGCGGAGGCGTGGGCCGCCGACCGCGCGTGGCGCCGTAGCCACCGGATTGGCGGGCACGGTGGCGCGGCCGCGCTCCATGCTGAGTCCCGCGGACCAGCCCGGGGGCGTGCTGTCGCGCCGCCTGGACGATGGCGGTACGCGCCACCTGCCGTGCGGGTGCTCTCTGCGGTGCGGTCGCGGCGTGCTGAGCGGCGGAGGCGGCGAGTCGCACGACGCGTCGTGCCACCTCGAACTCCGCCTCCTCGGCCTCCATGCCCTCAAGCTCGAGCTCGAACAGGTTGCTCGCCATCGAGCCGAGCTTTGAGCCCACCGCCGTCCCGAGGCCGGGGGCGACGAACGAGCCGAGCGCGCCGCCGACGACAGGTAGGGCCTTCTTGGCGACGTTCTTGAGAACTCCGCCGAGGGCCTGCCCGACCGGCGACTTGATAAAGCCGCCGACCGATTTGGCGACACCCTTGAAGATGTTCCCGAGGAACTGCTCAAGCTCCTCCTCGCTCTGGATCTCGAGCAACTCGCCGGCGAGCTCGGTCTCCTGAGCCTCACTCAGCGGGCTCTCGGTCTCGCCCCCGAGAACCGAACCGAGGATGTCACCGAGGAACTGCTCCTGCTCTCCCGTCTCGTATTCGCCGGTCTCGTACTCGCCCTCCTCCTCGAACTCGAATTCCTCCTCGCCCTCGTACTCGGATTCCATCTCGGTCTCGAACTCGAATGTGGACATCACGCTGCTCCTGTCTTCAGGGGACTCGTTTGGTTCGTGTCACAGGTAGACCACGACGCGGTTGCCTCGCCGGATCCAGTGACCCGAGCGGCCGTTTCCGTTGCGGGGCGTCGCAGGGGTCACGCCCTGGCCGGTCGGGTCGATCAGCGCCAGCAGACCCGGCGCGTATTGGTGCGCGGCCTGGGACGCCGCCTGTCGGGCGATCGCCACGGGGGGCGCTTGCGCACGGCGAGCAAGCCGCGCAGCCCTTGAAGCTGCATCCGCGGCCCACTGCACGTAGCGTCGGGCAAGCTCGAATTCCTTGTCCTCGTTGGACAGGCCCTCGAGCTCCATTTCGAACAACTGGCTCGCGGCGGTGCCGACGCGACGCCCCCATTCGCCTCCGCTGCCCGGCGCGACGTAGTCGCCGACAGCGCGCCCGACCACCGGAAGCGCTTTGCGCGCCGTGTCCTTGAGGATGTCGCCGAGCGCGTGCCCGGTCGGTGAGTTGGCGAACTGCCCGGCGGCGCGGGTGACACTCGAGACCAGGTCGCCGAGGAACTCCTCGAGTTCCTCCTCACCCTGGATCTCGAGCACCCGGCTGGCGAGCTCCAGCTCGTGGCTCTCGCCATGGCCCGCGCCGCCGGCCTCTCCCTCGGCCTCGCCCGAGATTTCGCCGAGGAACTGCTCGCCTTCGTACTCCTGCTGGCCGGTCTCAAGTTGAGTGCGATCCAGATCGTGCATGCCGTCCTTCCGAGGTTCTGGTTGCAAGGCTTCAACTACGTCTTGCAAGAGCCGTGCCAGCCCCTGGGATCCCGTTCTCGCCCGTTTGTGGGAAGCGGACTTCGCCCTTGGCCGCCCGAGAGATGAAGCGCGCTTCCCGCCGCGCCCGCCTGCGTCAGCGCTGCGCGCGGGGAGCCACGCCCAGGTCTGCGCGGTACTTGGCGACGGTGCGCCGAGCCACCGCGTAGCCGCGCCCTGCGAGTGCGTCCGCCAGCTGCGCGTCGGTGGCAGCGCGCGTCGATTGGTCCGACAGCAGGTCGCGCAGCGCCTCGCGCGGGCCCGGCGCAGCCGCGGGGAACAGGCAGCGCATCGCCACGACGCGGCCGTGGGGCAGACGTGCGTACCGATCGCGAGTTGCACGGCTGACGGTGGACTCGTGAACCCCCACTGCGCGAGCGACGGCGGCGCGGGTCAGCGGCTGGAGCCCGCGAGGCTCGCCTCTCACAAAGCGCGACTGGCGTAGCACCACCTCCTGCGCGACGATCCGCGTCGTCTCCCAGCGCTGTTCCAACCGCGTCATGAACGCTCGCGCCCGAGTCACCTGTTCCCGGGCGTGGGTGCGTTCGCTCCCCGAGCCCGTGGCCGCGAGCTCCGCATAAACCGGCGCGACGCGAACGCCAAGACGTGCCGGTTCGGTCAGTGACACCCGGAGCTGCTCGTCAATGACGATGTCCACCGCCTGGCGCGCGGCGGAGTGCGCCCGTGTCGAATACCCGGATGTCGGGCGCAGCCGCGCTCGGATGAAATCGCGAGCGGCGACGACGTCGTCGCGGCTCACTCCCAGCGCTCGCGCGATCGAGCCGTAGCGGCCGGCCGCCATGTCCTCGAGGTGCTCGTCAATCATCCGACGGGCGAGCGGATGGGGGCAATCCATCCTGTCCAGCTGCAGCAGCAGGCACTCGCGCAGGCAGCCCGCCCCCACGCCCGCCGGCCCCGCGGAGCGTATTTCGGCCAGCACGGCTTCGACCCGCCGGGGATCGACGGCGAACCGCTGCGCGAAATCGAGGACGCGCTCGGTCACAAAGCCGCGCTCGTCCAGGCTGCCGACCATGAGCTCGGCGAGGGCGTGCTCCTGGGCGGGTAGCGCGAGTCGTATCTCCGCCAGCAGCCGACTCGCGTCACTCGGCTGGTCGACCATGAACGCCACCCGGTCCAGTGGAACCGCGTCGGAGCCGGAGCGGGCGGTGTGTTCTAACGCTGGGTTGTCCTCAACCTCGCGCTCGACCGCTCGCGCAACCTCAGGCAGCGCAAGGCAGAGCAGCTCCGCGAACGCCACCACCGTGGGCGAGATCCCCAATCTGTGCTCGGGGCGCTGCTGGGTGACCGCGACGAGCTCCATCAGTCCACGCCCTGCAAGATCCGTGCCGCGGTCACGTCGGTGGTCGCCCGTCGGCTCGCTGAGTCGCCCGGGCCATGTGGATCGCGCGATCGGTCACCCCGAGCCTGCGGGACGCTCGGCGAACGTTGCCGGACTCCTGCTCGATCGCGACCCGAATGGCGCTCTCGCGCGTGACTGCGAGCAGCTCCTTCAGTCCCACCCCTGCCGCGAGTGCACCGGCCACCGCCTGCTCGACCGCGCCGTTATAGCCATCCGGGGCGAGCGCCCCCTCGGGACGCTCGTTGCTCGGCAGCGCCCCTACCGTGATCGACCCGCCGCCTACGTGACGGCGGCTGATCCTCATGATCAGTTGCCGCAGATCGCGCACGTTGCCTGGGTAGTCCCGGCGGCGGAGGTGCTCGCGCAACGCCGGGTCGAGTGCCGGGCGGTCAGGCAACTCCTCGGCCACGAAGTGTTCAGCGAGCTTGAGCACGTCGCTGCGCCGCTCGCGCAGGCTCGGCAGCCGACAGGTCCACCCCGCAATCCGGTAGTAGAAGTCACGACGGAAGCGACCCTGTGCCTCCTCCGCGAGCAGATCCCGGTTGGTCGCACAGACCAACCGGAAGCCGGTGGTCAGCCACCGATCCGAACCCACTCGCTTGTAGGCCCCCTCCTGGACGACACGCAACAGCTCCGCCTGGAGCGTCAGCGGCAATTCCCCGACCTCATCAAGGAACAGCGTCCCGCCGTCCGCGAGCCCGAACGCTCCCTCGCGATCAGCCGCCGCCCCTGTAAACGCTCCCCGGACGTGCCCAAAGAACTCGCTGCCTGACAGGGTTGGGACCACTGTCGTGCAGTCCGCGACCACGAGCTGCCCCTTGTCCTCCCGGTCGTCGAGGGCATGGATCAGCCGCGCGACGAGCTCCTTGCCGGTGCCGCTCTCCCCCGTGATCAGCACGGACGAGTCGGTGAACCGGGCCACCTCCACGATGTCACGCAAGACCGCGCGCCAAGACGGATGGTCCCCGACCAGGTTGTTGGCCACGAGCGGTGAATCGAGGAGCTCGTCGATCTGCCTCCAACGGACGAACCGGGCGGCGAGTGCTCCGGCGGTCTCCGAACCCCGCCAGCTGATCACATCGGCAGCGCCGGCCGCAAGTATCTCCCACGGTGACACGTCGTCGGCAAGTGGGACGGCCACCACACGCCGCCGGCCGGCGTCGCTGAGCGTGCCGACCTCCCGGAGCGCCGTCGGTCCGGGCTCCTCGAACACGACCGCGCCCGGCCCGTCGATTCCAGCGTCCCCGCTCGACACGCGGAGTCCAGCCGCCTCCAGCTTCTCTGCGATCGTCGCGCGGCGCGAGCGGGCGGGCTCATCGAGCGCCCGCACCCATACGCTGCCGTTGTCGTGCCCGCGTCGCGACATTGCTCTTACGTTGGCGGACGCGCTCCTGTCATCACTGTGAACTGCGCCGTGTGGTCACTTTGTTCTCCCCGCTCGAGTAGTTGCAGGCCGAGACCAATTCGTAACAAAGCACGCGATATCCGCCACCTGATATTGAGTCAGGCACGGCAGCAGCGACCATGGTCAACGGCACCATGCAAGCAACTCGCACGGCCAGTCGACTCGGTGACCCTCCAGCCACCGATCTACGGTTAGCGAGAGCGCATTGCGCTCGAGCGTCCCGGCACGCCCTAGGCCCCGGTCGATTACTGAGAAGGATATGACGGGGCGAGGACGCAGTCAATACGAGAAACAGGTCGCTCTGTAACACAACCGTAAGCGATTGTGAGAATCCGTGAGGATTCGGTATCTGCCACTCCTCGTGGCCGCCTCGCGCCAGTGACAATGACAGCTAAGTGACAGCCCCGTGGGCTGGGTACCAGATGATCAACCTGGAGAGCATCGCACCGACCGATGCAGAAGCCAGAATGGGCCAGCCGGCCTTCCCCTTAAAGCCTGGTCGCCGCCTTCCGTTCCCCGTTGTGCGGCATTCGGGGGCACAGCGAAACCTGGGCAAAGAAGAAAAGGTCCGCAGTGCAGGCCTTTATCAGTAGCGGGGGCCGGATTCGTCCCTCAGAGCGACGTGCGTCTCGCTGATTGGGTCTACGAGCCGTTTCCCCGGGCGACGCCGCGCCGGTCCTGTCGCGCAAAACACGACGGCTCCCAGTCCGACCGACCATCCGCCGCCTGGGGAGCACCGACTGCCCAACGGGGACCTCATCACCGTCACCCTTCCTCTAGTGGTTCGACGCAGAGCGTGCCCGCCGGGGCCTTCTATTCAGAGCGCGCATGGGGTCACCAGCGACATACGCTGATGACGTGTAAATCGGCGCCACCGATGCGCGGGCCGCTCGTGTCGCTCAGGGCGGCAACCTACGTGCAGTACCTCGACCGGTACCCAACACCAGGACCACCACAGGGCTTTGAGCTGCCCGAAACGGGGCAATCGGAACACAGAGCGTCCCGAGACGTCGGCGCCTCGCAGCTGTGGGGGTGAGCGTGACTCCAAGCGGAGGGGCAACCCCGCGAGGTGAGATCGACTTTCGCTGCGAGTAGTCCTACGTGCCGCGAGGCTCGGTGGGGACGACGTCGCTCTCGCCAAACGCAGATCGTGCAGGCCCCGGCTGGCTGAACAGAGTTGCGAGCACAACAGCGTAGGTTGAGACGACGGGCGAACCGGTCCGCTCGGCGTCATCCGGAAACGTCGGCCCCGCTACATTCGCGTCGCATCATCCGATGAATCCTGCACCGTGGCTTGCCGAATGAGAGCACCTAATCGGTAGCCTTCAGGGAAGGCGTTATGTTCGCGTTTTGGTACTACTCGACTTCGTGGCTGACGTTGGTCGCGCTCACGCTCTACTCACTCGCAACGACCGAGTCGAGTGGGGTCGCCGGCGAGGGTCAGAGAATCTGAAATCGCACGTCAAGACTCTGCGGGGTTTGATGTCTCCCCAACTGGTCGTTTCGCAAGTGCCCGCTCGACTTGTTGCAGTTGCGCTGAGATCTCCCTTACCTGCGCAAGTAGATCTTGTTCGGTGAGTTCGAGTTCCTTGACCGGGGGATTGATGAATCGGTCAGCGAAAGCCCCGACGACCAACGCAGCGAAGCCGATGCCGACGAGCATCAACGTGATCGCCAGCACCTTGCCCTCAGCTGTCTTGGGTGTGATATCGCCGTAGCCGACTGTCGTCATGGTGGTGATCGCCCAATAGATGCCGTTGCCAACCGAAGCCTTCTCGACGGATGCGTACGCAGCGCCGCCAGTTAAGGCTGTGAGCCCGGTGAAGATCGCGGCGTAGCGAAGCCCACCGGCACTAAAGAGCGCTCGGACGAGAGGAGCGAGCCGCAGGAAGCGAGCCAGCCTCAGAAAGCGCAGCACTCTGATGGACTGCACGGCGTTGGTGATGAACGGCGGCGTCAGAACGACAATCGCGACCTCAAGTGGGTGCTCACGCAGCCATCGTCCCTTCGACGGTACGACAGCGAGCATGACGACTAGCTCCGCCAAGAACGCGAGCCAGATCCCCCAGTTCAGAACGTCGGCGATTGTCCGCCACGGTCACCGGCAGGGAGCAGCTGGATGATCGTCACGGGGATCGTGAGCCCTGCGGCGACCATGAGCGGCCACTCAAAGCGCTTTGCGACCCGTTCGCTCTGTTCGTCCATCCCGGAGGAGATTTCGACGCGTCGGGCGCCCAGCCTGCGAAGAAAGTTCCCGGCTGACAGTCCGCCGTTACGCGAGCGATTCGGCAGGGCGGGCTGGGCGCTGCGAACCAATCTGAGCCAGGTCCTGCCGCATGGGCGACGGGGTCGCCACTTTGCCCCGGTAATGGGGCGGCCGCGAGGTCCAAACCGAAGTCCAAGGGGCCCGTCAGGTTGGGCCAGCACGTGATGACAGTGGGCTTCTGTCGAATGGACACTGAGAACTTGGGTAGCCCTCCGCGTCGGAGTGGCAGACGCCGATCAGCGCCGCGCAGGCGGGTTTGGTTGTCGGCGCCGGTGAGAGACAAGGCTCGGGTGCCGCGGCCGAGCGCTGTCGAGTGTGGCTACTGCCGCATAGATATCGAAAGGGTGCCCTACTTAGTGCTCGAGACACACGGGTCGAGCCATCGCGTGCACAACGGCACGCCGAGCCAGAGCTTGCATCTCGATCGAGCCCACGCGGCCGAGCTCAAGGCGTTGCTAGAGAACGCCTTCCCGGGATCTAGGCGCGAGGACTCAAAGCGGCTCGGGCTCGCCGCCCTCGTTTAGCCGGAGACCACGGAATCCTGGCTTTGGCCGGACGCTCAGCCGACCGGCGACATCCGTTCGAGTGTTAGGAACGGTCGCACGGAACGACAGCGACGTCCAACGACAACGGTTCCGTTAGACACAGTTTGACACGGTCTTAAGCAGCCAAGACCCCCGATCTGTCGGAGGCCTCGATTCCGGCGACTTCTTGATAGCGGGGGCCGGATTCGTCCCTCAAAGCGACGTGCGTCTCGCTGATTGGGTCTACGGGTCGTGCCCCGGGGCGATGCCGTGCCGGCCCTGTCGCGCCACACACGACGGCTCCCAGTCCGACGGCGCCTCGCCTAGCCCTCAGTGAGGAAGGCCGCGACGCTGCGGTCCGCGGCGGGGTCGTCCGTTGGATACAGATGGGCCGCGCCGGGGAGCTCGATAAGGCGCGCGCCGGGGATGAGCTCCGCGAGCATGCGGCCGTTGGCCGGCGACACCATCACATCCTCCAAGCCGTGAACCACCAGCGTCGGCGCAGCGATCTCGGCCAGTCGGTCGTGGCAATCGTGGCCGAGTGCCGCGGCGAGCTGCGCCGTGTAGGACTCGGGCGCAACCGGGAAGCGAAGCCGTTGCTCGATGTCCTCCGCGATGCGCTGCGCGTGACGAGCCCGGGTTGCGGGTCCGTAGTTGTAGGGCACGGAAGCCCACACTGCTTCTTCCGCCGGCATCCCCGCGCGGCGCGTGAAAAATGCCACCGTATCGTCGGGGGCCGCAATGTGGCCGGCGCCGCCGGGCGTCGTCGCGCCGAGCACCAGACGCTCCAGCCGATCGGGATGCTCCAGTGCGACCGCCTGGGCGATCATGCCGCCTAGCGAGATCCCGTAGACATGGGCGCGATCGATGCCCGCAGCGTCGAGGATCGCCACTGCGTCGTCCGCCATCATCGCGATCGTGTAGGGGCCGGGCGCCGAATCACTGCGGCCCACGCCGCGGTTGTCGAAGGCCAGGACACGCAGCCCGGCCCCAGCCAGCTCCGGGATCGTCCGCCACCACCCGGTGGCGTTCATCCCCAGCCCCATGATGAGCAGCACGGGCGGTCCGTCGCCTGTGCTCTCGTAGTAGAGCGATACCTCTCCGCTACGTGCCGTGGGCACTAGATGCCGATCGCTCGCTCGGAGCAGATGCGCTCAGCCGATCGCACGCTCGCGCCCCTCCCATTCGCGCTCTCGCAGCACGAACTTCTGTACCTTGCCGGTCGACGTCCGCGGCAGCTCCGCGAACTCGACCGCCGCCGGGCACTTGAACTTGGCCAAATGCTCACGGCAGAAGGAGATCATGTCCTCCTCGCTGGTGTCCTCTCCGTGCTTGAGCTCGACGAAGGCCTTCGGGCGCTCCCCCCACTTGTCATCGGGCATCGCGACGACCGCGGCCTCGAGCACCGATGGATGCTCGGAGAGTGCCTGCTCGATCTCGATGCTCGAGATGTTCTCGCCTCCGGAGATGATGATGTCCTTGGAGCGGTCGCGCAGCTCCACGTATCCATCGGGATGCCAGACCGCCAGATCGCCGGAATGGAACCAGCCGCCCCGGAACGCCGCTTCGGTCTTCTCGTCCTGCCCGTGATAGCCGGCCATGACACTGTTGCCGCGCATCACGACCTCGCCGACCGTCTCGCCGTCGCGCTCCACGTCATTGTCGTCGTCGTCGACGACACGCACCAGGTCGGCGCCGTTGTAGGTGTGGCCCTGGCGTGCGAGCAGACGAGCCTGGTCCTCGAGGTCGAGCTCGTCCCACTGCGGTTGCCAGCTGCACCCCATCACCGGGCCGTAGGTTTCGGTGAGGCCATACAGATGGATCGGATACAGGTTGAGGTCGCGCATCCGCTTGAGCACCGCCGGCGGGGGCGGAGATCCGCCAGTGGGGACGGTGACGCGCTGCTCGAGCTCATGGGCCTTGTCGTGGTTGATGATGCTCATGTGGACCGTCGGCGCGCCGCTGTAGTGAGTGACGCCCTCGGCGTCGAGCAGATCCCAGATCACGTCGGGGTCGACCTTGCGCAGACAGACGTGAGCGCCACCGGCGGCGGTCACCGCCCAGGTGAGGCACCAGCCGTTGCAGTGGAACATGGGCAGGGTCCAGAGATGCACGGAGTCATAGCCGAGCTTGACCTCTAGCGCCGCGCCGAACGCGCGGAGGTACGCGCCCCGGTGGGTGTAGATGGCGCCCTTGGGCCGTCCCGTGGTGCCCGACGTGTAATTGATCGAGATCGGCTCGTTCTCGTCCTCGAGCCAGCTCTCAGGCGCCTCCTCGGAGCCTTCCGAGAGCAGCTTCTCGTAGGGGTCGCTGGACTCACCGGTGTCCTCGATCACGACGGTCTCGATCCCGTCAAGGTCGATTGGGTCCACGAGCTCCTGGAGCTCATGGTCGACCAGCAGCGTCTGTGATCCCGAGTCGCGGAGGATGTATTCGATCTCCTTGCTGTTCAGGCGCGTGTTGAGGGCGACGAGCACACCGCCGGCCATCGGCACCCCGTAGTGGGCTTCGAGCAACGCCGGCGAGTTGGGCGCCAGGATCGCGACCCGGTCGTGACGTTCGAGGCCCCGCTCACGCAGGGCCCCGGCCAGGCGATTACACCGTTGCTCGAACTCGGCGTAGTTCATCCGTCGCTCACCATGGATCACGGCCGGACGCTCTCGCAGCGTCTGGGCGCTCCGGTGCAGGAAGTTGAGGGGGCTCAGCTCCAGTCGGGACGGCGTCGTGTGCATCGGTTTCTCCCTCCGGTTGGGCTGCCGCGGTCGCTCACCGAACGCAGGCCCACATAGATGCCTTCTCCATTGCCCTACCCCGCATGCGCCCCGCCGAACGCCTAACCCCCCACCTGGGGGCAGCCCCTCAGAATCGAGGTGCAGGCCGACACGAAACGGGTAAGCGAGAGGCACATGGCACCGTCATCAAAAAACGGCGCGCAGCCGTCAAAGTCCCGAGGCGGCAGCTCTCCGCCGGTGTGGCGAATGCCGTTTGATGCGGTCGAGAAGCCGGTGTCCAGCTCGTCTGAGTCGTGGGTACAGAGCAAGACCTTCATGGACGGAGTGGCCATCGCCTGGAGGCTGCAGCGGCGCGTGGGAGTCGAGTTGCATCGCGCCCTCTCACTGTGCTTCGGGGCTTGGAATATCCCCTCGCGTGGAGACGTCGACCGGATCTCCAATCAGGTGGCCAACGTCGAGCGACAACTGCGCGCCCTGCGCTCAGAGCTCGAGCCGACCGAGCGCAGGACCCCGGAGGCCGGTGCGGCCGCCAAATCGCGCGCAGCTCGGGATCACCGCTGATGGCGCCGTCGCTGTTGCAGCGCCAGCTGCTGCGGATCCGCAACGGGGTCCCCTATTACGCGGGCCTCAATCGCGCCGCCGTGGGGCAGACCCCGCGCGATCTCGTCTGGCAGCGCGACACGGCGCGGCTGTGGCGCTACCGGAGTGATCAGCGCACGTGTGCACCGCCGGTGCTGATCATCCACAGCCTCATCAGCAAGGCCTACATCCTCGACCTGCTGCCTGGAAACAGCATGGTCGGCTTCCTCGTCGGAGAGGGCTTCGATGTGTACCTGCTCGACTGGGGACGGGCGTACCCGGCTGACGCCGAGAACACCTTGGAGACCTACGTCGAGGATTACATCCCGAGGGCAATCGCGGCCGCGTGCGCACAAGCGGATACCAGCGAGCTGACGCTGGCCGGCTACTGCCTCGGCGGCGTGCTCGCGCTGCTTCTGGCCGCCTCCGAGCCGAGGCCGACGGTCCGCAACCTGGTCGCGCTGGCCACGCCGTGTGATTTCTCGGAGCTGGGCTTCTTGAGCCAGATGTTCGTCGAGGGGCGGCTCGACCCCGCGGACGTGCTGGATTCCACCGGGATCGTTCCGGCGCGAGTGCTGGACCAGGGCTTTCAATCGCTGAAACCAACCGACGCGCTGGTTCAGCAGGTCAACGTCCTTCAGAACCTCTGGAACGACCAGTGGCTCACCGGCTACATCGCGATGAACAAGTGGGCCCGCGACCAGGCTCCGCTGCCCGGCGCAGTGTTCCGGCAGATCGTCGAGAGGCTCGTTCGAGACAATTCCCTCGCCGAAGGGACGGTCGCGCTGGGCGAGCGCGAGGTGAGGCTCGGCGACATCAAGTGCCCGTTCTTGAACGTGTTCTGTAACACGGACGATCTCGTACCGCCGCGATCCGCGGCTCCCCTGACGGGACTGGTCGGCTCCGAGGACGTCACCGAGCTGTGCCTGGAGTCCGGGCACGTCGGGCTCGTGGCGGGTCGCCAGGCGGCGAAGGTCGCACGACCGCAGATCGCGGATTGGATCCGAACTCACAGCGAGCGGCCCGCTGGATCGCAGTCCGCCACCGGGACGGCTCGGACACAGAGGAGACCGAGAAGGGAGACCTCAGATGACGGCGGTACCACTCGCAACGCTGCCCGATGACGTCGCCACTCAAGTGGGGGACGCGGGGGCCAAGCAGGTCAACCTGTATCGCTGTCTGGCGCACGCGCCCGACTTGCTGCGCGCCTGGATCGCATTCGCCTGGGCGCTGCGCGGTAACAGCGCAACATCCCGTCGGATGCGGGAGCTGATGATCCTGCGGACCGCGATGCTTCACGAGTCCCACTACGAGTGGCATCAGCACATCCACATGGCGACGAGCCTCGGTGTCGGCGAGGAGGAGGTCGCCGAGCTGGAGTCGTGGCAGACCTCGTCAATGTTCGATGCACACACGAGGGCCGCCCTGGCGTTCACCGATGCGATCGTCGAGGGCAAGGTGCCCAAGGCGATCAACGACGAGCTCGCCGAGCACTTCAACGAGACCCAACGGATCGAGCTGACCGTGACCGCGGCGTTCTACTCGATGGTGCCGCGAGTCCTCGACGCGCTCGACGTGCCGATCGAGGAGGAGTTCGCCGGGGCTAAGCCGCCGCCGTCGCGCACTGCCGCACCAGAGCGCTGATCAGCGCCGCAGGGTTGCCGAGCTGCGGCCGGTCCGCAGCGAGCCCATCCTCCAGCAGCCCGTCGTCGACGTCCGTTCCCTCCAGCCACGCAGCTGAGCGCTCGGCGTTGGGTGCCGTCAGGAAGCTGGCTAGCGCCGGGAAGACGGCGCTCTCGTCGTCCATCAGCAGCATGTGCCCCTCGCCCCGGGCCACCAGCAGGCGCGCGCTCGGAATGTGGTGCGCGAGCAGGAGCGCGTTGGCCAGCGGCATCACCGGATCGTCGTCGCCGGTCACCACCAAGGTATCGGCGCTGATCTGTTTGAGCCATCCCAGCGTCCCGGGACTGGTCGTCATCGCAAGCAGCTGCCACGCGTAGCCCAGCGGGGTCGGAGGATTGTGCAGGCGCGCGTCGCCATGACGGCGGACGAAACCGGGATCCGTTCGCGCGCGTCCGCCCATCAGCTCGCCGATCACACGCTCGTAGTAGGGACGCCAGTAATACCGCAGCGGCGTCGACATCTGCGTCATTGCCCAGACCGACCCGGGAACGCCTCCCCACCCAGGGGTAGTGGCGGCCAGCACCAGCCGGCGGACCCGGCTCGGCGCAGCGCGGGCGAGGCGCTGGGCGATCAATCCACCGAAGGAGTATCCGAGGACGTCGACCTGCTCGTACCCGAGGCGGTCAAGAAGCTGCTCGGTCAATCGAGCCAGGAGCTCGACGCTGAGTGGAAACCATGTCGTCTCCGAGCGCCCGGTGCCGGGTGCGTCGAAGGCGATCAGTCGGGTGTCGGGCAACGCGGTCTCCATCGACGCCCACATGTCGACGTGCGCTCCGATGCCGTTGATCAGCAGCAATGGCCGCCCGTATCCAGATTCACGTACGTGCAGCCGCACGCCCGCCACCTGGACTGAGCGCTCACTGACCGCCACGCGAGCTCCCACGGGTGCCGGCCATCGCGAGAGTGTATGTGCCCGCCCGGCCGGTTTGAGCCTCGAAGTGACGACGTCTCCGGACCGGTGGGGCGGTACCAGCTCCCGAGTGCGCGAGATGCCTGGGCGAAGGCCTCCAGAACCAAACGACACCCCGAATGAGGTCGTATCCGTCACTCACAGAGGCGCCCTCAGTGAGGAAGGCCGCGACGCTGCGGTCCGCGGCGGGGTCGTCCGTTGGATACAGATGGGCCGCGCCGGGGAGCTCGATAAGGCGCGCGCCGGGGATGAGCTCCGCGAGCATGCGGCCGTTGGCCGGCGACACCATCACATCCTCCAAGCCGTGAACCACCAGCGTCGGCGCAGCGATCTCGGCCAGTCGGTCGTGGCAATCGTGGCCGAGTGCCGCGGCGAGCTGCGCCGTGTAGGACTCGGGCGCAACCGGGAAGCGAAGCCGTTGCTCGATGTCCTCCGCGATGCGCTGCGCGTGACGAGCCCGGGTTGCGGGTCCGTAGTTGTAGGGCACGGAAGCCCACACTGCTTCTTCCGCCGGCATCCCCGCGCGGCGCGTGAAAAATGCCACCGTATCGTCGGGGGCCGCAATGTGGCCGGCGCCGCCGGGCGTCGTCGCGCCGAGCACCAGACGCTCCAGCCGATCGGGATGCTCCAGTGCGACCGCCTGGGCGATCATGCCGCCTAGCGAGATCCCGTAGACATGGGCGCGATCGATGCCCGCAGCGTCGAGGATCGCCACTGCGTCGTCCGCCATCATCGCGATCGTGTAGGGGCCGGGCGCCGAATCACTGCGGCCCACGCCGCGGTTGTCGAAGGCCAGGACACGCAGCCCGGCCCCAGCCAGCTCCGGGATCGTCCGCCACCACCCGGTGGCGTTCATCCCCAGCCCCATGATGAGCAGCACGGGCGGCTCCGTCGCCTGTGCTCTCGTAGTAGAGCGATACCTCTCCGCTACGTGCCGTGGGCACTAGATGCCGATCGCTCGCTCGGAGCAGATGCGCTCAGCCGATCGCACGCTCGCGCCCCTCCCATTCGCGCTCTCGCAGCACGAACTTCTGTACCTTGCCGGTCGACGTCCGCGGCAGCTCCGCGAACTCGACCGCCGCCGGGCACTTGAACTTGGCCAAATGCTCACGGCAGAAGGAGATCATGTCCTCCTCGCTGGTGTCCTCTCCGTGCTTGAGCTCGACGAAGGCCTTCGGGCGCTCCCCCCACTTGTCATCGGGCATCGCGACGACCGCGGCCTCGAGCACCGATGGATGCTCGGAGAGTGCCTGCTCGATCTCGATGCTCGAGATGTTCTCGCCTCCGGAGATGATGATGTCCTTGGAGCGGTCGCGCAGCTCCACGTATCCATCGGGATGCCAGACCGCCAGATCGCCGGAATGGAACCAGCCGCCCCGGAACGCCGCTTCGGTCTTCTCGTCCTGCCCGTGATAGCCGGCCATGACACTGTTGCCGCGCATCACGACCTCGCCGACCGTCTCGCCGTCGCGCTCCACGTCATTGTCGTCGTCGTCGACGACACGCACCAGGTCGGCGCCGTTGTAGGTGTGGCCCTGGCGTGCGAGCAGACGAGCCTGGTCCTCGAGGTCGAGCTCGTCCCACTGCGGTTGCCAGCTGCACCCCATCACCGGGCCGTAGGTTTCGGTGAGGCCGTACAGATGGATCGGATGCAGGTTGAGGTCGCGCATCCGCTTGAGCACCGCCGGCGGGGGCGGAGATCCGCCAGTGGGGACGGTGACGCGCTGCTCGAGCTCATGGGCCTTGTCGTGGTTGATGATGCTCATGTGGACCGTCGGCGCGCCGCTGTAGTGAGTGACGCCCTCGGCGTCGAGCAGATCCCAGATCACGTCGGGGTCGACCTTGCGCAGACAGACGTGAGCGCCACCGGCGGCGGTCACCGCCCAGGTGAGGCACCAGCCGTTGCAGTGGAACATGGGCAGGGTCCAGAGATGCACGGAGTCATAGCCGAGCTTGACCTCTAGCGCTGCGCCGAACGCGCGGAGGTACGCGCCCCGGTGGGTGTAGATGGCGCCCTTGGGCCGTCCCGTGGTGCCCGACGTGTAATTGATCGAGATCGGCTCGTTCTCGTCCTCGAGCCAGCTCTCAGGCGCCTCCTCGGAGCCTTCCGAGAGCAGCTTCTCGTAGGGGTCGCTGGACTCACCGGTGTCCTCGATCACGACGGTCTCGATCCCGTCAAGGTCGATCGGGTCCACGAGCTCCTGGAGCTCATGGTCGACCAGCAGCGTCTGTGATCCCGAGTCGCGGAGGATGTATTCGATCTCCTTGCTGTTCAGGCGCGTGTTGAGGGCGACGAGCACGCCGCCGGCCATCGGCACCCCGTAGTGGGCTTCGAGCAACGCCGGCGAGTTGGGCGCCAGGATCGCGACCCGGTCGTGACGTTCGAGGCCCCGCTCACGCAGGGCCCCGGCCAGGCGATTACACCGTTGCTCGAACTCGGCGTAGTTCATCCGTCGCTCACCATGGATCACGGCCGGACGCTCTCGCAGCGTCTGGGCGCTCCGGTGCAGGAAGTTGAGGGGGCTCAGCTCCAGTCGGGACGGCGTCGTGTGCATCGGTTTCTCCCTCCGGTTGGGCTGCCGCGGTCGCTCACCGAACGCAGGCCCACATAGATGCCTTCTCCATTGCCCTACCCCGCATGCGCCCCGCCGAACGCCTAACCCCCCACCTGGGGGCAGCCCCTCAGAATCGAGGTGCAGGCCGACACGAAACGGGTAAGCGAGAGGCACATGGCACCGTCATCAAAAAACGGCGCGCAGCCGTCAAAGTCCCGAGGCGGCAGCTCTCCGCCGGTGTGGCGAATGCCGTTTGATGCGGTCGAGAAGCCGGTGTCCAGCTCGTCTGAGTCGTGGGTACAGAGCAAGACCTTCATGGACGGAGTGGCCATCGCCTGGAGGCTGCAGCGGCGCGTGGGAGTCGAGTTGCATCGCGCCCTCTCACTGTGCTTCGGGGCTTGGAATATTCCCTCGCGTGGAGACGTCGACCGGATCTCCAATCAGGTGGCCAACGTCGAGCGACAACTGCGCGCCCTGCGCTCAGAGCTCGAGCCGACCGAGCGCAGGACCCCGGAGGCCGGTGCGGCCGCCAAATCGCGCGCAGCCCGGGATCACCGCTGATGGCGCCGTCGCTGTTGCAGCGCCAGCTGCTGCGGATCCGCAACGGGGTCCCCTATTACGCGGGCCTCAATCGCGCCGCCGTGGGGCAGACCCCGCGCGATCTCGTCTGGCAGCGCGACACGGCGCGGCTGTGGCGCTACCGGAGTGATCAGCGCACGTGTGCACCGCCGGTGCTGATCATCCACAGCCTCATCAGCAAGGCCTACATCCTCGACCTGCTGCCTGGAAACAGCATGGTCGGCTTCCTCGTCGGAGAGGGCTTCGATGTGTACCTGCTCGACTGGGGACGGGCGTACCCGGCTGACGCCGAGAACACCTTGGAGACCTACGTCGAGGATTACATCCCGAGGGCAATCGCGGCCGCGTGCGCACAAGCGGATACCAGCGAGCTGACGCTGGCCGGCTACTGCCTCGGCGGCGTGCTCGCGCTGCTTCTGGCCGCCTCCGAGCCGAGGCCGACGGTCCGCAACCTGGTCGCGCTGGCCACGCCGTGTGATTTCTCGGAGCTGGGCTTCTTGAGCCAGATGTTCGTCGAGGGGCGGCTCGACCCCGCGGACGTGCTGGATTCCACCGGGATCGTTCCGGCGCGAGTGCTGGACCAGGGCTTTCAATCGCTGAAACCAACCGACGCGCTGGTTCAGCAGGTCAACGTCCTTCAGAACCTCTGGAACGACCAGTGGCTCACCGGCTACATCGCGATGAACAAGTGGGCCCGCGACCAGGCTCCGCTGCCCGGCGCAGTGTTCCGGCAGATCGTCGAGAGGCTCGTTCGAGACAATTCCCTCGCCGAAGGGACGGTCGCGCTGGGCGAGCGCGAGGTGAGGCTTGGCGACATCAAGTGCCCGTTCTTGAACGTGTTCTGTAACAGCGACGATCTCGTACCGCCGCGATCCGCGGCTCCCCTGACGGGACTGGTCGGCTCCGAGGACGTCACCGAGCTGTGCCTGGAGTCCGGGCACGTCGGGCTCGTGGCGGGTCGCCAGGCGGCGAAGGTCGCACGACCGCAGATCGCGGATTGGATCCGAACTCACAGCGAGCGGCCCGCTGGATCGCAGTCCGCCACCGGGACGGCTCGGACACAGAGGAAACCGAGAAGGGAGACCTCAGATGACGGCGGTACCACTCGCAACGCTGCCCGATGACGTCGCCACTCAAGTGGGGGACGCGGGGGCCAAGCAGGTCAACCTGTATCGCTGTCTGGCGCACGCGCCCGACTTGCTACGCGCCTGGATCGCATTCGCCTGGGCGCTGCGCGGTAACAGCGCAACATCCCGTCGGATGCGGGAGCTGATGATCCTGCGGACCGCGATGCTTCACGACTCCCACTACGAGTGGCATCAGCACATCCACATGGCGACGAGCCTCGGTGTCGGCGAGGAGGAGGTCGCCGAGCTGGAGTCGTGGCAGACCTCGTCGATGTTCGATGCCGACACGAGGGCCGCCCTGGCGTTCACCGATGCGATCGTCGAGGGCAAGGTGCCCAAGGCGATCAACGACGAGCTCGCCGAGCACTTCAACGAGACCCAACGGATCGAGCTGACCGTGACCGCGGCGTTCTACTCGATGGTGCCGCGAGTCCTCGACGCGCTCGACGTGCCGATCGAGGAGGAGTTCGCCGGGGCTAAGCCGCCGCCGTCGCGCACTGCCGCACCAGAGCGCTGATCAGCGCCGCCGGGTTGCTGAGCTGCGGCCGGTCCGCAGCGAGGCCATCCTCCAGCAGCCCGTCGTCGACGTCCGTTCCCTCCAGCCACGCAGCTGAGCGCTCGGCGTTGGGTGCCGTCAGGAAGCTGGCTAGCGCCGGGAAGACGGCGCTCTCGTCGTCCATCAGCAGCATGTGCCCCTCGCCGCGGGCCACCAGCAGGCGCGCGCTCGGAATGTGGTGCGCGAGCAGGAGCGCGTTGGCCAGCGGCATCACCGGATCGTCGTCGCCGGTCACCACCAAGGTATCGGCGCTGATCTGTTTGAGCCATCCCAGCGTCCCGGGACTGGTGGTCATCGCAAGCAGCTGCCACGCGTAGCCCAGCGGGGTCGGAGGATTGTGCAGGCGCGCGTCGCCATGACGGCGGACGAAACCGGGATCCGTTCGCGCGCGTCCGCCCATCAGCTCGCCGATCACGCGCTCGTAGTAGGGACGCCAGTAATACCGCAGCGGCGTCGACATCTGCGTCATTGCCCAGACCGACCCGGGAACGCCTCCCCACCCAGGGGTAGTGGCGGCCAGCACCAGCCGGCGGACCCGGCTCGGCGCAGCGCGGGCGAGGCGCTGGGCGATCAATCCACCGAAGGAGTATCCGAGGACGTCGACCTGCTCGTACCCGAGGCGGTCAAGAAGCTGCTCGGTCAATCGAGCCAGGAGCTCGACGCTGAGTGGAAACCATGTCGTCTCCGACCGCCCGGTGCCGGGTGCGTCGAAGGCGATCAGTCGGGTGTCGGGCAACGCGGTCTCCATCGACGCCCACATGTCGACGTGCGCTCCGATGCCGTTGATCAGCAGCAACGGCCGCCCGTGTCCAGATTCACGTACGTGCAGCCGCACGCCCGCCACCTGGACTGAGCGCTCAACGACCGCCACGCGAGCTCCCACGGGTGACGGCCATCGCGAGAGTGTATGTGCCCGCCCGGCCGGCTTGAGCCTCGAGGTGAGGGGTCTTCGGACCCGTGGGGCGGTACCAGCTCCCGAGTGCGCGAGATGCCTGGGCGAAGGCCTCCAGAACGAAACGACCCCCCGAATGAGGTCGTATCCGTCACTCACAGAGGCATAGCGGGGGCGGGATTCGAACCCGCGACTGTCGGGTTATGAGAGGCTTCGAGGGGGTAATCTACCGGTCGTTTTGCAGGGCTTTTCTGATTTTGGGTGAGGCTGAATCAGGCTGAATTTGCAGATCTTGTTACATCGTTTGTTACACGGTTTTGACCGGGTCTGGCCTGGGAGCCGACTCCGCAGCGGCCACGTGCTGGTCCACTGCGGGCGGCGCGAATTGAGGCTCAGGCCGATCCGGCACCGCTTGCCGTGGGTTCGAGCAACCTACGACATCGGGCGGCACGGTCGGCTACGAGATCCAGAAGCCTGCCCGGCAGGTCGCGGTCCAGGGCGACGATGTCGGGGGCGCTGACGGCATCGGCGAAGGCATCAGGCGCGACATTGGTCAGCTCGTGTGCGCGGCCGACGAGAGCGCCGGCGTCTAGACCGAGGTCGCGGGCCGCTCCGGGCCAGGGATTGCGCCGAGGGAACACTCCGTAGTCGCCGCCGATCTTCATGGCGAAGCGGAGTTTGCGCTCGTGCGTGCCGTAGGGCAACGCGGATGCGATGTCGTAGAGCGGGGCAAGGCGGACCTGATCGCCGGCGAGCAAGAGGGAGTAGTTCTTGGCGTGGCCGTCCGTGCCGCCGATCAGCCAGTTCCAGATGAGCGCATCAGCGAATCGCCGGACGGACTGCTCGGCAATCGCAGGCGGCATCGCGTCGCGAAGCAGCCGGGCGATCTCCGCCGGCCCTGGCCCGCCTTCGTTCTGATACTTGCGGCTCGGGGGAATCCCGAGGGCCTGGCAGAGATCTTCCTGATGGACGCGCAGGATCTCGCCCCCGGGCCCCGCACGGCGGTCGTATCGAGTCACAACGACGGCCGTCTCGTCGCCGAACCCCGAGATGGAGGTGCGAGCCACGAGCAGGCCGGCGCGGCTTGCGGCGTCGAGACAGAGATGCTCGTTGAGGTCGTGATCATCAAGACCGCTGACCGCAGGCTTGAGGATGTGGGTGGTCGGCGTCGAGCCCGACGGAACGCCCCACCGCCCGTCCCGGAACAGCAGCGCGGTCTTTGCCTGCGCGCCGGCGAGACTGAACTGGCCGGTGAACGCCCGACCAAGCCAGGCGGTCGAATCTTCGCGCAGCTCCCGCAGTCGTTCCGCCACATCATCGTCTGTGAGCCACGCGACGTCGCCCGATCGTCCGAGAACGCGATCGACCTCTTCCGGCAATGCGAACCGGACCGCGCCGGCGCAGTCCTCTCCGACCGGCGTGGCTAGCAACGAGAACGGGGAGGATGCCGAGACGTGAAACTCGCGGGCCCACCGTCGCAGGACGGCATCATTGTCGGGCAGCAGACCCCACAGCCACGACGTCACCACCTGGTCTGGATGTGATCGAACCTGGATTGGCATCGACAGCGATAGCGGCGTGCCACCGGACCGCTCTCGGTACGCGTCGCTGTAATCGAATCGCAGCCGTCCGCCACGCAGTCGCGTTACCGTCCCTGCGGTCTGGTCTTCCAAGATGACCAGCAGCGAATCGGTCATCGCCCCCGGTAGTCCTCCAACAGAGCATCGAGGTCGGCCGTCTCGCGTCGCGGCGGCTGGTTGCCTCTTACGGCAGCGGCCGGCTCATCGACGCTGAGACGAAGCCCAAGCCCGTCGAGCAGGCGGAGCACCAGGCCGAACTCGGCACTGGGCTTTCCTGACTCGAACTCGCTGATCCACTGCCTGGACACCCGAGCGCGGGTTGCCAGGTCCGACTGGCTCAGGCCAAGCTCCAGGCGACGGCCGCGGGCCGCGGCGGCGAGATCTCGGATCGAGTTGATCGTGGTGGGCATCGTTGTCGGCGTACGCTTTCATCGATGATTAGTAAGTGTACGGCGACAAGACTATTATGTCGTCGCACGTACACAAAGATATGCCGTCGCCGTACGCCGACAGGCTCGGGAGCCGCGTGGTTCGTATCCGCGCTGAGGGTCGAGCGCGCCGTGCTTCCTACGCAGCCGGCCTGCGTTCGAGCTCCGAGAACCGCTCCAGCGACACGACGACTGCGCGCATCCGGTTGCGCTGCGTCAGCACCACCTTCTCGAGCTCCCCCCGCTCAAGCATCTCGATGAGCCGGTTGAGCTCGCGCATCGCCTCGCGAACGGTCGCGAGCTCATCGTTGGCCACCCGCACGGCGATCGGCATCTCATCCATTGCAGGACGGAAAGCTAGACAGCGGGCCGGACGGCATGTCGCCGCGACCCAGTCATATGCGCGACGGAAGCCGCGACGAATCCGTCACGGCGTTCCGTCCGGGCCACGCCTCACGATGTGCCGTCGATGGCGATCGACCCCGCGCGCAGCCAGCCGGACCCGTCTCCCCCGCACGCCCCAGCGCCACCGCTGCTTGCCGAGGCGGCGGGCGAGGCGCCGCAACCAGCCGGGCGCGTCCGCGCGTTCGCGTACCTCGACACCGAGAACAGCCATCGCTACCGCCAGCTGATGGGTGTCCTGCTCGCCAACAAGCGGCGGTTTGGGCTGCGGATGGCGCCTGGGCAGCTGGCGACGCGGCTCTGGGAGCGCTTCTCGGTCCGCTATGACACGACGGAGGCGCTCGAGCGCGACCTCGAGGCGCTGTGCGCCTGGGGCGCGGTCGACCGCTATCAGGACAGCTCGCGCGCGTCCTCCACGCGTGAATTCAAGCGCAAGCGCTTCACCTACGACATCACCGCGGCGGGCGAGATCGCCGAGCGCGCGGCGCTCCAGGTCGACCGCCTGGCCGAGCGAATCGGAGCGCTCGAACGCTCGCAGCTGCCGGAGTTACTCGACGCGCTGATCGCATTGGCGGTCGAGGCCGAGCGCAGCGACCCGCGGCCTGGCAAGCTCGTCGCCCACTTCAACGACGTCGCCGCCAAACTCGAGCGGCTGCGCTCCGACACAGGCGACTTCATGCGCGAGCTGGGCGCGGTGATGGCGGACGAGCAGGCGGTCGAGCTCGAGCCGTTCGAGCGCTACAAGCGTCGCGTGATCGATCACCTGACCGGGTTCCGCGCCGAGCTCCGGCGACTCGACCCGCAGTTCAGCACAGCGATCGACCGGGTCGAAGCAGTCGGTCTCGCGCGGATCGTGGCGATCGCCGCCGAGAGCGACGACCCGCCCGTGTGGGGGCTCACCGACGAGGAGGTTGCCGCGCGGCGCGGCGAGCGTCTCTCGGACGAGTGGAACGGGGTCCGCCGCTGGTTCCGCGGCGGTGCCGGCGAGGCGCCGCCGTGGCACGAGCTCGACCGCGCGCTCGGCGACGCGATCGAGTGGATCATCCAGTCCGCCCAACGTCTGCTCGACCGCCGGACGCGGCGCGTCGACCGCGCCGCCGAGTACCGCTCGCTGGCGCGACTGTTCGATCGCGCCGAGACCGCCGCCGACTGCCACGCCCTGTACGCAGCGGTCTTCGGCCTCTACCAGCCGCGCCACTTCTCGGTGCCCGAGGCCGACCCCGAGCTGAGCCCCTCCACCGCGTCGTGGTGGGAGGCCGTCCCCGCGCCCGTCGAGGCGACGCTGTACCGCCCCGGGGCGCGCGCGCCCGGCGCGGGCCGCGCATCTGATCTGCCCGATCACTCGATGGCGCGCCAAGCGCTCGCAGCCCGACGCCAGCGCGAGCGCTCGGAGCTCCGCAGGGCGCAGCGGCGCTTCACCGGTGCCGGGTCGCTGCGGCTCGATCAGCTCGGTCGCCTCGACGCGCTCGAGTTCCGCCATCTCCTGCGGTGGCTCGCCCGCGCGCTGAACGCCGTCGCAGCCGTCGACGGCACCCGGCGGGCCGAGTCCGAGGACGGACTCGTCCGGCTCGATCTGCGCCCACCGCCGGCGGGTGGCGATCACGTCGAGATCACCACCCCCGAGGGCACGCTCGCCGCCCCCAACTACGAGATCGAGGTGATCGCGTGCTGAGCACGCTGGACGATCGCGTCGCCGGGGAGCGCGAGCACGCCGCCCGCGCGCTGCTGATGTGCCCACTACTGACGGCTGCGGGCGATCCGGAGTCGTTCACGCTCGTGCGTCGCCACGGCGACTGGCTGACCGACCGCTTTCGCCACCTGCTCGGCTACCGATTGGCGATCCGCGCCGATCACGCGCGCCTCTACAAGCGTCCGCGGCTCGCCTACCGCGACCGGCCCGCCAGGATCCGGCCGGGCGGTGCCCGCCCTGGCCCCGAGGACGGCTGGGCGCCGTTCACCCGCCGCCACTACATCCTGCTGGCTCTGGCGTTGGCGACGCTCGAGGGCCATCACGGCCGCTCGCAGGCGCTGATCGGCGGGCTCGCCGGCGAGGTCGCCGCGCTCAGCGCCGAGGTCGCCCTGGGCGTCGACTTCGAGCGCCGCGACGAGCGCAAGGCGTTCGCCGACGTGCTCGAGCTGCTATGCCGCCTCGGCGTGCTGCGCCAGCGCGACGGCTCGAGCGACGCGTTCGTCGCCCGCGACGATGCGCTCGAGGAGGCGCTGTTCGACATCGATCACGCGCGCCTCGGAGATCTGAAGTCGACGCCGCTGGCGCTCACAGGGGTCGAGCGCGTCGAGGAGCTGCTCACCGAGGATTACCCTGCCAGCGAGGACGGCGACCGGGCCCGTCGCCGCCACCGGATCGCGCGCACGCTCGTCGAGGAGCCCGTCTTGTACGTCGGTGAGCTCGATGACGCCGAGCAGGACACGTACCGCTCCCAACGGCACCGGCTCGACCCCGAGCTCGAAGCCCTCACAGGCCTGCAGGCGGAGCGGCGCGCCGAGGGCTCGGCGCTGATTGACCCGAGCAAGCGCCTGACCGACGTGCGCTTTCCAACGCGGTCGAGCGAGAGCCTGCTCGCCCTGCTGGCATGCGAGCGCCTAGGCGCAGCCGCCCACGACTCCGGTCGCAACCCGCTGCCCCGAAGCGAGGTCGAGGCGGCGCTCGCCGAGCTGCGCGAACGGGTCGGCCTCGATGCGGGGCCCGAGCTCGACCGCGCGGCGCTCACGCTACTCGAAGCCCACCGACTGCTCGCCCATGAGGAGCCCGCGCAGGTCAGAGTGCTCCCGGCGACCGCTCGCTTCGCACGACCGACCCTCCGTTTGAAGGAGCCCGGATGAGCATTACCGTCCTGCACCCCGCGCCCGTCGGACGGCCCGGACGCTTCCGCCTGAACCGCGCCGGCCTGATCGGGCTCTACGAGTACGAGGACGAGACGTTCGAGTTCGAGCACGGCCGGCTGCTGCTCCGCGGCCCGAACGGGAGCGGCAAGTCGAAGGCGCTGGAGCTGCTCCTGCCGCTGCTGCTGGACGGCGAGCTCCGTCCCGAGCGCCTCGATCCATTCGGCGGTCGCGGACGCTCGATGCGCTGGAACCTGATCGGCGACCAGGAGTCGCGCGCGCCAGCGGTCGGGTTCTCGTGGCTCGAGTTGCACCGTCGCGACGAGCAGGGCGTCGAGCACTTCCACACGCTTGTGCTGATGGCGCGCGCGAATAAGGGCGAGACCGGCGTGAAGTCGTGGTTCGCGCTGCTCGAGGCCCGGCAGCCGCCGGACAGCGAGCTCCACGGCCCACGGATCGGCATCAACGCGTTCCTCCAGCAGGACCGGCACCCGATCGCCCGCGCAGCACTGGCGGAGCTCGGCGAGCTGATCGAGTCGGCCTCGGCCTACCGGGAGCGCGTGAACGCGCTCCTGTTCGGCGTCACCCAGGATCGCTACGACGCGATCGTGCGTCTGCTGCTGTCGCTGCGCAAGCCGCAGCTCTCGCAGACGCTCGACCCGCAGGAGCTGTCGGCCCGGCTGACCGAGGCACTGCCCGAGATCGATCGTGACGCCGTGTTGCGTGTCTCGAGCCGCCTGGACCAGCTCGACCGCCTCCGCGCCGAGGCCGCCGAGCTGCGCGACGTTCGCGGCGCAGTCGCCGCGTTCGCGCGGACCTACCGCGATTTCGCGCGCGCCGCCCTGCGCGAACGTGGCCACCTCCTGACCGAGTCCGTGGCCGCCCGCGCGCAGCACGCGGATGCGCTCGCGCGGGCGCAGGCGGCGATCGTCGCCGCGCGGGAGCGAGCATCGGCGCTCGCGGCACGGCGGTCGGCGCTGCACTCCTCGCTGGCCGCGGCGCGCGGCGCCGAGCGCGAGCTCCGCACCTCGGATGACTGGCGCGCGGCTGAGCGCCTCGGGGAGCTGCGCCGGCTCGCCGAGGCAGCGCGGGCAGCAGCGGCAGCCGCTGCGGGCGAGCTCACGCGGGCGCAGGCCGAGCTGGAGCAGCTGGAGGACGCGGCGGCCCGGGCAGATGCTGCGCTGGCCGAGCAGAGCACCGCGGTGGACGAACTGCTGCGAGCGTGCGCAGCGGACGCCGACCGCGCCGGCGTGGCCGCCCACGAGGCGGCCGTCGAGGGGCTCGTCGCCGAGGACCGCGAGCTGACTGCGGTCCGCGCGCTGCTCGATCAGCTGAGCGCGGCGCGCGCGGAGGCGATCGCGGCGATGGCCGAGCTTGCGCGAGCGGTGGCACGTACTGGCCAGGAGTACCGGGCGGCGCGATCGCGGTTCGAGGACGCCGAGGCGCGCCAGCGCGACCGTCAGGCCGAGCGCGCAACGGCGGCTGAGCGCCTTGAGCTCGTGCGCGGCGAGCTGCTGGCCGCGCTCGAGGGCTGGATCGCCGGTCTTGAGCAGCTTCCGGTCGACGACGCGTTGGCCGAGGAGCTGGCCGCGCGGTTGGCGCGCGCCGGGGAGCCGGGCGCGCCCGCAGCGCGCGAGCTGGCGGGTGAGCGCGCCGGCGCCGCCGAGCAACGACTGCGCGAGCAGCGTGCCGGAGTTGCGGCGGCGCGCGTGACGCTCGCCGCCGAGCGCGAGCCGCTCGCAGCCGAGCACGCCCGGCTCTCGGCGCACGAGGACCCCGTGCCCGACCCGCTGCCATTCCGCCCGGCCGCCCGCGATGGGCGCCCCGGCGCGCCACTTTGGGCGCTCGTCGAGTTCGCCGACGGGATCGACGACGCGCGACGCGCCGGGCTAGAGGGCGCACTCGAGGGCGCAGGCCTGCTCGACGCCTGGGTGATGCCCGACGGCGCCGTGCTCGACGCGGACGATGCACTGCTGGTACCCGGGGAGTCCGGGGCCTTGGGTGGGCGTACGCTGGCCGACGCGCTAGTCCCGGTGCGCAGCGCACCGGTACCGGCCGCGGTTGTGGCCGGCGTGCTTGCGCGGCTGGCGCTGAGCGACTCCGACGCGTCCGTCGGCGAGCACCCCGGGATCGGCTTCGATGGCAGCTTCGCGCTCGGGCCCTTGCGCGGCCGGCGCCGAGTCGATGCCGCCCGGTTCATCGGCGCCGCCGCCCGCGCCGCCAACCGCGCACGGCGGCTCACCGAGCTGGCGCGAGAGCTCGCGGAGATCGACCGGCGCGAGCTTGACCTCGAGGCGCGGACCGCCGAGCTCGAGGCGGCGATCGCGCGCTTGCGCGACGAGCTCCGCCGGCTGCCCGACGACGCGCCGGCGGTCCGCGCGCAGATGAAGCTCAGCGCCGCGCGCGACGAGGAGCAGCGCGCCGCGGCCGTGACCGCGGCCGAGCAGGAGACGATGACGGCGCGCGCAACAGGGCTCACAGCCGCGCAGGAGCGCGCGGTCGCCCACGCGCGCGAGCACCGGCTGCCAGCGCCCGAGGACGACGCCGGGCTCGCCGCGGTCCGCGACGCGCTCGCCGGCTACCGAGGGGCGTGCGGCGAGCTGATCGGCGGCGAGCGTCTGCGCCGCGAGCGCGGGCGAGCGGCCGGCGCCGCGCGCAGTCACGCCCACCGCGCCATGGCAGCGCTGGCGGGCGCGCGAGAGCGCGCGCGCGTCTGCGACCACGAGGACAGCGCCCGCGCCGGCGCCCACCGGGAGGCGAGCGCCGCGGTCGGCGCGAGCGTCGAGCAACTGCGAGCGCGGCTGGCGGCGCTCGAGGCACAGATGTCGAGCGCCGAGCGCGGCCTGGAGGAGACGCAGCGCGACGAGATCGTCGCCGCGTCGGCGAAGGCGGCGGCCGAGCGCGATTCTGAGCATGCGGCGGCGACGCTGGCCGGGGCCGAGCGCGACGTGGCCGCGAAGCACGCGGCCGTGGCCAGCCTCGGGCGGCTCGGCGCCTGGCTGCTCGCACTCGGCGATGCCGCGCCGGAGGACCACGCCGAGGCCGGCGGCTGGACGCTCGAGCGCACCCTCGCCGCGCTCCGCTCGACCTCCCGGGAGGCGCTGGCCGCTCGGCGCGGGCTCGAGACGCTGCTCGGCGATGTCGACCGCGAGGCCGACGAGCTCCGCCACCGCCTGTCCGCCAGCGCTGAGTTCCAGGTCAGCCGCGAGCGCGTCCCAGACGATCCCGAGCTGACGCTGGTGCAGGTCCGCCACGGGGGACGCAGCCACCCGATCGCCGAGCTCGACCGCTGGCTCGAAGGCGAGCTGAACGTGCGCGAGCGGACGATCGCCGAGGAGGATCGGCGGCTGTTCGAGTCGTTTCTGGTCGGCGGGCTCGCCGACGCGCTGCGCGAGCGGATCGGCAGCGCCGGCACGCTAGTGGCGAGCATGAACGAGGCGCTGACCGAGTGCACGACGAGCTCCGGGATGCGGATCGAGCTTGACTGGCGCCCGCGCGAGCACGACGACACCGGCCTGCGTGAGGCGGTCGCGCTCCTGCGCCGCGACGTTGCGCTGTTGACCGACGACGCCCGGGCGCGGCTCGTCGAGTTCCTACGCAGGCGGATCGAGGACGCACGACAGTCGCTGGAGCAGGGCTCGAGCACTGAGCACGTGATGGCCGCGCTTGACTACCGCGAGTGGCACGAGTTCCGGGTGATCCAGCTGCTGGACGGCCGCCGCGAGGTGCTCACCCGCCGCCGCCACCAGCAGGGGTCGGGCGGCGAGAAGTCCGTCGCCTTGCACTTGCCGTTGTTCGCCGCCGCCGCCGCGCAGTTCGCCGCCGCGGCGGAGACCTGCCCGCGGATGATCTTGCTCGACGAGGCGTTCGCGGGCATCGACGAGCGGATGCGCGCGCAGCTGCTCGGGCTGCTCGAGCGCTTCGACCTCGACTTCATGCTCACCTCGCACGAGCTGTGGGGCTGCTACCCAGAGCTATCCGCGCTGGGCATCTACCACCTGCACCGCGAGCCGGGAATCCCCGGCGTCGCAACGGCGCATTTCCGTTGGGACGGCACGCGGCGGGTGGAGGTTTCGGAAGCTGCATGAGTCCGGAAACCATCACCTACCTCAACAAGCCGGGATTGCGGCGGGCGCTGTTCGCCGCGCGGGAGCGGTTCGAGCGCAACGGCGGTCCGTACGGCAGGCTCCAGCTGACGCAGCTCTCTCCGGACGAAGCCCACACGCTGAACGGCCTGCTCACGCCCCAACGTCCATTCTCGCCCGGCGGCGAAGCCTGGATCAAGCTTCCGCGCTTGGACGCCCAGCTGCGCGACTCTCGGTTCGCGATCTCGCTCGAGAACGCACTCGTGGCGGTGGACGGGCCGCTGGGCAACCGCCGAGCCGAGCGCGTCGCCACCGCCGCGGCCCGGGACGCGGCCTGGGCGCGCGTGCTCCGTCACCCCCAGTCGAGCCGACCGGAGCTCACGCCGTGGCTCGAGCATGCCCGCCGCCGATACGGTGGCGCATCGCCCGAACGCACCGCCGTGATCCTGCGCGCCCTCGATGTGCTCTCGGTGCTCCCGGCCGACGGTCTTCCGCTGGCCGCGCTCGCCGCCTCGTACGCGGGAGGCGACGCGCATGCGCTCGACCGCAATCGGCCGCTCGGCCGGCTCGTCGCGGCAGCCGTGTTCGCGCTCGAGCACGCGCCGCCGCGCGAGCCGGCGAGCGCTGACGAATGGCGGGCGGTGTGGGCGCGGGTCGGCGTTAGCTGCGACGAGTTGTCGTGCACAGCCCTGACGCTCGGGATGCGGCCACATCGGCTCGCACGCGGCTACCTCGCCGGGCGACTGCGCGCGGCCACCAGAGCCGGCAAGCCGCTGGTTCTGACGCTTGCGGAGCTGCGTTCTGAGGCACCGCGCCTGGCCGGTGAGACCCTGTTCGTCTGCGAGAATCCGTCGATCGTGGCTGGCGCGGCCGCTGCGCTCGGCGCTCGCTGCCCGCCGCTGCTGTGCACCGGCGGTTGGCCCAACACGGCGGTCGCGTGCGTGCTCGACGCGGCCGAGGCGGCGAGCATGGAGATTCTTGTGCATGCCGACGGCGACGAGGCCGGCGCCGCGATCGCCGGGCGGCTGCTGAAGCGGGCCGGAGCCCGGCCGTGGAGAACGGTCGACGCTCGCTCCGGCATCCATGAGGAGTCGCTGCTCGACGACCTGCTCGATGACCTCGGCAGCGGCCTTGTCGGCCAGCGACGACTCGCGTGAGCGCGGCCCACGCCCCGGGAGCCGACGCTACCCCGCGTCGCTCAGTTCATCGGAGTCGGTCACCGACACGGAGTAGCGGAAGCCGTCGTCCAGCCCGCCCAGCTCGTCGAGCGACACCGTGTAGTAGAAGCCGCCGTGGCCGACAGCGCGCTCGAGCGTCGCCAGCACTCGCTCCGGGTCCTCGTAGGGACCATTGACGTAGTACGGCTTGCCGTCGCGGCCGAACGTGATCGCGCTCGGTCCCGCCAACGCTCCCAGCAGCCCGCGAGCCCGCCGGAAGTCCCGGTGCGGCTCGAAGCCAAGACGCCGCGCGTACTCGACCGCCCCGAGCACGAGATGAGCCTAACGCTCAACCCCGCAGTGATGATGGCGCTCCGCGACTGGCCGGCAGACCACCTGACACGCGCGGCGCCCGACCCCCCCGCACCCCAGGTTCTGCACGCCCACAGACCACGGGTTGCACAGCACCACTTCCGATCTCGCCGCCCATCGCGCGCCGCGAGCTGACGCCACAGCTGGCGCTGCCGATCTCGGGCCGCTCACCTGCCCGGCCAGGTCGACCTTCGACAGAGGCGTCAAGGGGCGGCGGTCAGGCCGCCTTCTTTGAGCGGCGCTTGCTCTGCCCGGCGACCTCCGCCGCCCGGGCTGCGATCCGGTCCTCGTCGGTGATCAGATGCCAGCGGGTACCGCGGCGCTGCCCGCTGCGACGGATCTGATCGGCCTTCTCCAAGTCGCGCAAGAGACCGAGGATCTGATCGGGGCTGCCGTTGGTGGCTTTCGCCAGCTCCGACGTCGACATCCCCGGCGATCCGTCCAACAGCGCCGTCAGCTTCCCGGCCGGCACCACCTCGCGACCGCGGCGGACAGTCTTCGACGACGTCGTCTTGCGCGACGCCCGGCGGCCTTTTGGTGTGGCGGCGGGCGCGCCGCCGTTGATCAGCGCATCGCGGGCGCCCTCGAGCTGAGCGATCTCGGCCCTGGCCGCAGTCAGGCGCTGGTCGATGCTTGTGACAATGTCAATGTTGGTCATGGCGCCGGATGGTAGACGCGACCCAAGCCAGCGCTGGCGGCGGGTGAGCAAAGGTCGGCAGCAGGTCACTGGTTCGAGCCCAGTACCGCCCATCTCCCCGCCTCTATTGAAGGTTGGCGTGAAGCCGATCGCAGCTGCCCGAGTGGACTCAGCGCCGGCGCTCGGCCTCGTCCTCGGCGACCTTGAGCGCCTTCTCCGCCAGCGCGTATCCCTGATCCCCGATCGCGCGGAGTTCCTCGGCGAGGGCGCGCATCGGGTAGGGGTTGTTGTCGCTGGCCATCCTTGCGCGCATCAGCGCCGCTTCGCGGACGAACTGCGACACGCTAGAGCCTTGGCGTCTAGCGGCTTTTTGGATCTGCTTCATCCCCTCCCGGGTGAAGCTGATCGTGGTCCGTGTCATGGGCATGGCGAAGCGCTCCTCAACGTGTGGCCAGCTAGCGTCGATGCTATCACCGGGGACGGCGCGCATGCCTGGTAGCGCGACCGACACGCTGACGATGTGATCGAAAACGAGCGGTCGCGCGCGGCGTAGCCAGACGCCTCCTCTGCCGCCGGGCCGGCAGGACCGCCATGACTCCTCCTTCGGGCTGATTGGCCATGGTGTTTGGGTCGGCGGATGCCGGAAGAGCGCTCGTGTGGGCTTGCCCGTGCAGCGGGCCCCGTTTTACTCCGGATTTTCATGAAGCAGTTGCGGCCCGGTGGTCGGGGCCGCGAACTGTCTGCCTGAGCGGTGATTCTGTGAGTGTTCGGCGGTCCGCAGCATCTGCTCGGGAGGTTGACCCTGAAGGCGCAGGGCGATGGGCGCGATTTCACTGTAGATGTCGCCGACGGACGGAGAGGGACTTGTCTCGCACGCGGGGGGGCGTCGCTCGGCGAGATGGCTGACCGAGTCGCTCACGAGTAGATCAACCACGCCGCCACAGGTGGGCATGGCGAAGAGTTACCGAAGATGATCTCAAGGTATCTGCCGCTAGCACCGATGCTAGCGGTAGCGATAGCACCGCTGCTATCACGTGAGCCAAGGAGCGCCCGGTTCACCCGCCATCGGGTCACCACTCGCTAGCCATCGTCTCGGGCGTCAACAACCAGTCACATACAGATGAAAGAAGGAGTCACCACCCATGCGTAAGGTCATTCTCGCCGCGACGTCCGTCGCGGTCCTCGCCGCCCCCGCCGTCTCGATGGCGGCGCACAGCACCACGGTCACCAGCCGCACCATGACGCCGTACACGGCGCAGTACGTCGACTCATACGGTCCCGCCGCCGATCAGTTCAACATCGTCGGCACCCACATCGTCAAGGTCGCCAAGAACCCGACCAACAGCTTCGTGGAGGACAAGTTCACGGTCAAGATCACAGACCCGGCCACGGGCAAGCCCGCCGCCGAGTTCGCCAACCAGGCCGGTCAGACGATCAACTGGCCCGGTGGTTGGGCCTCTGACTCGTCCGTCGAGCCTGGCGCTCCCGCCACGTCGATGGTCGCTCACATCAACGCCCACGGCACCGGCTTCACGGCCATCGCCAAGTACAACTCGTAGTACCAGCGGCACAGTAGTCGGGCACACGGGCCGGAGTCGAAAGATCCGGCCCGTTGTCCATCTCCCATTGAAAAAGGATCACCCCACATGAATCTTCCCAAGTACATGGCGGTCGGTACCGCCTGCGCCTTACTCGGAGGCACCGGCATCGCGGCCGCTTCCAACAGCGGCCACGGCATCGCGCCCACGCGCACTGTGGGCCACGCCGCTCACAAGGCCAAGGCGCACCACGCCAGCGTCACTCGGGGGCCGCGCGGCTTCCGAGGCTTGACCGGGCGCACCGGAGGTACCGGAGCCGACGGCCAGGACGGCGCTGATGGCATCGACGGCCAGGACGGAGCCGCCGGCATCGACGGCCAGGACGGAGCCACCGGCATCGACGGCCAGGACGGAGCCGCTGGCATCGACGGCATGGACGGCGCTCAGGGGCCGCAGGGCGCTCCCGGCATAGACGGCAAGCGCGGCCAAGCTGGTCAGTCGGCCTATGACGTGTACGCCTCCACCACCACGGACAGCCCCGTGCTGAGCCAGAGCGAGTGGCTGAAGTCTCTCAAGGGCGCTCCGGGCAAGGACGGCGCTGCTGGCGCTTCCGGTGCGGATGGCAAGCGAGGCCCGACGGGCATGTCGGCCTATGACGTGTACGCCTCTACCACCACGGACAGCCCCGTGCTGAGCCAGAATGACTGGCTGAAGTCTCTCAAGGGCGCTCCGGGCAAGGACGGCGCTGCTGGCGCTTCCGGTGCGGATGGCAAGCGAGGCCCGACGGGCATGTCGGCCTATGACGTGTACGCCGCAACCACCACGGATAGCCCCGTGCTGAGCCAGAGCGAGTGGCTCAAGTCTCTCAAGGGCGACCCCGGCCCGACTGGCGCGGATGGCAAGCGAGGCCTGACCGGTGCCACGGGACCACAGGGTCCGGCCGGCGATATCACGAATGCGACACCGACCACGATCTGCGTCGTCAACAGCGGCAAGACAGCTGTACTCGGTACGGGTGCAGCCTGCACCGGCACTCCCAGCATCGTCGCTTACGTCCCGACGTCGACCTCCTAGCTGGCTTCACCATTTCCGACGGAATTGGGTCCGCCAAGGGCGGCGAAGCAGAGCCAAAGAAAGAGCGTCATCCGTATGCTCATCGTCGCCCCGACCGCCGATCGCACGCCGTTGCGCCGACGAGAGCGCGCATCGGCGACGGGTTGTCGTCAGCGGCCATCGTCGCTCGCATCAGCGCGGCTCCGGACGACCTGGGGAGACGCTCGACCCTCGCGGCCGACGGACTCCCGGCTCAGCTGCATCCGGGCGCAGGTGAAGCTGATCGTGGCGCCTGTCACGGGCATGGACGAAGAGTTGCCGAAGATGTCCTCAACCGATCAGTCGCTAGCGCCGATGCTAGCAGTAGAGATAGCACCGATGCTGGCTGAGAATGACCCCAAGGACCGGGCCGCCCGAGGCTTCAAGCATCTGCCTGGAGGCGTGAAACGCGACGCACGTCTACGGGCGGACTTCCCGCCCGCAAGCCAACTAAGACACCAAAGGAGGTTCACCATGCGCACGCTCATTATCGCCGCGACATCCATCGCGCTCCTCGCGGTGCCAGCAATTTCCATGGCGTCAGCCTACCTCCCCCACTACCGGGTGACCTCGCTCACGGCGACTCCCACCCACCACGGCACGTCCTACGTCCACAGCTACACGCTCACGACGGGAGAGAACCACTCGTTCACCGGTATCGCCAGCGCCGGCTCGATTAACCCCGGTGAGACCGTGCGCGGCACGCGCCACCACTCGGAAACCGATATCACGAGCGCGTACCCGAATGGATACACATGGTCGTACGACGGCCCGATTGCGGGCAGCACGGAAACTGACGGCCTCGGTCTGGAGTGGAACATCGCGTTCACGACCACCAAGAGCCTCGTCAACCCCATCCCAGTCGCGCAGTACCACGTCAACCACAACGACGTGGAGTGGAGTGCCGACTCGTCCTTGAGTCTGCACACCGAGAGCGATGGATGAGCAGAACAACGAACCGCGATGGACGCTGGACGATCTCCGTGCTCTCAATGACGCGGCCCGCGAGAATGCCGAACGCGCCCTGAGGCTCAGCGTTCGGCGCAATCTGGCGGCCTGGCGCTTGACGGGCCTTCAGCCAGCCCCACAAGTTTCGGGAAGGTCGCAGCCGGATCACCCCTCCCCGCCCGCACACCCCCAGTGCCGGGCAAGACGGCATGCAGACAAATAACGACACACCCAGGAAGACAGCAATTGTACGAGCGCGTGCCCGCGTTCACCCGCCCGCAGGGGCAACGCGAGGGCGGTCCGCGGAAGCGGGCCGCCTTGGCGCTGCTCACCGAGCAGATTGGGGCGCAAAGGGAAGTGGGGCACCGATGGCGCGGGCCAGGTCAGAGTCAGCTTGTCAGTGACAGACCTGGCCCCGCCCTTGGCCGCAGTCGTTGTGAGGGGCGCTTCCATCCCGTTGGGCGTGACCATCGTCACCGCGTCCCTACGCTGTCGTCCATCGCGTCGATCTGTGCCGGCCGCGACCCCGCGCGGAACACCAGCTCATGCCGACTCTCCCGCGCTAGCTCAGGACGACAGCGTCCGCGAGTTCCGCCGACCGGCAAGCGCAGATGCCGTAGCTCGCGCCTCGAAGAACGTGATCGAGTACTGGTTCGAGCCCTTGCCTGCGGTGTCGCGGCCCTCGAAGATCACCACCACCTTGAGCCCCGTGTGGATGATCCAGTCCTGCAGCCGCACAACCTCCACCTGCAGGCGGGCAAGCTCCTTCTCATAGCCCCGCTTGTCGAGGTTTCTCGGCTTGCTCTCGTCCTTGGCGAGCGGGGGATGAACCCACCCATCGACCGTGCCCATCGCCGCCACTTACCGCCGCGCAAGCCGACTTCGAGTCCTGGTCAGCCGCCGGCTGGCGTCGGCGTCTAGCGGCGCTTATGACCCTGCTGCTGCAGGCAACGGCGATCTTGCCGGGGGACTACGTGCTCAGCCACGACGCGGTGGGGAACCTGACACGTACGGACTACGCGACGGTGCTGATCGCCCTGGCCGCAGGTATCGCAGCGATCCTGTCGTTTGGAACCGCCGGACCGGCGAGCTCACCGGGATCGTCCTCATGCCAGTGACCCAACCCTCCAGCTGCGCGTTTCGGGCCTGATGGAACGCTCGAGATCACCAGCGCCCGCGCCGGCCTCAGCCCGCACGAGGTCGCGGCCCAACCTCACGCGGGATCCGTATTCGCACTCGCCACCGACACGTACGGCGTTCCCATTCGACCCTTCTCCCACTGAGACCGCCGACAGCTCCATTGCGTCCTCCGCTCGCCCTCTCGAACGCGCGACTCGCGACCCGGCTGGCAGTTGACCCGGCGGCTAGCAGCCCAACCTAGAAGTCTCGACAGCCATTCCAACGGCATCATCACGGGTCGTGGCCCGCCGCCAGGCTCTATTCAGCGCGATACCGCGGGGTCGCAGAGTCGCTCCGATCCTGCCGACTCGGCGCAGCCTGCCGAGGTAGGCGAGGCGGCCGCCGAGATCCCGCCGCACAGAAAGTCGGACACCGTCCACCCACGGCACGGCCTCGCGTCTGCGAATCGCCGGTCGTCGCGAGCAAGGTGACGCTGCTCGTCTGAGTCTCAAGTGGGCCGTGCTTGCGCCGCTCCTGGCGCACCGTAGCGATCGTCAGTGACCACCTGGCGGCTGCTGGCTTCTACGGTCGTCACGGGCCGAGGTCTCGGCGTTGATTATGGTGCTGAGGCTGTGCATCCGGCCGGCGTTCTCATGTGCTGAGCTCAGAAGTCGCGCGAAGAGGAGTGTGTGTGTGTGCCTCACCCGGAATGGGTGATGACGGATGCAGTGGGCGAGGCATGGTTGGCGGCAGGCTTGTAAATGGGAGGTAGGGTCGGTGTCTCGACGTGTATTCCGCGTGCTGGTGCTGTTGGGGCTGGGTCTGGTCGGGCTCCTGATGCAGGCGTCTGTTGCCGGCGCGGTGTGGCACGGCAGGCCGACGAGGACAACGCCGCGGCCGCGCACCGATACCAATACCCAGCTGAGGTTGACCAGCCTCGGGCCGGGCCAGCCGGTCTCCGGGTTCATCGCGGATCCCGGCAACCCCTTCAATCCCGTCACCGAGGGCTATCCCACGACCGATCCCGACACGACCATGGGGTGGAGTGCCCGGGACGAGGGTTTCGCCGGGGTCATCCATGCCCAACCGCCCGACGGCAGCGCGGAGATCAGCCTCTACTGCATCGACATTTCCACCGAGACCTTCCTGGGCACGGGTTATGTGCTGGGTACGTGGGACAGGGCCAACGTCCCGCACGTGGGCTGGGTGGCCCGGCTCCTGAACGAGTACTACCCAACTGTCCCTGACAAACCGGCCGGACTGGCCGACGTCAACGAGACGGCCGCCGCGGTGCAGGCGGCGATCTGGTTCTTCAGCGACCGGTATGTGCTGAAGACGTCGAGTCCCCTGCACGCCGCCGTGGCCGCGATCGTGGATCACATCATCAAGGCGGGCCCGGTGCGAAAGCCGCGGCCGCCCAGCCTCACCGTCGCCCCGTCACATCTGAGCGGTTCCCCCAACGGCCTGTTGGGGCCGTTCACGGTCACCACGAACCAGGACACCGCGACCGTGGCCGCCACCGGCGGCAGCATGTTTGCGGACGCGAAGGGCAGGGTGCCGATCGCTAATGGAACACCTGTGGCGTCGCGGACGAAGATCTGGCTGAGCTCCACGCTCCCGTCGCTCGCCGTGCTAGAGGCCACGGCGGTGGCCACCGTGCCCACGGGCAACGTCTACCTGTACGACGGGAACGGGAACAACGGTTTACCAAACGCCCAGAAGCTGATCCTGGCCCACACGGCCACACTGAAAAGCATCGTCCAGGCCACCGCCGAGTTTCTCCACCCCGGCTCGCTGGTGGTGCAGAAGACGATCGCCGGCCCGGCGGCCGGATTGCAGGGGCCGGTCACCGTGGAGGTGACCTGCGACGGTCTTATGCCGCAGCCGCCTGCATTCACGATCCCCGCCCACGCGATCGCCGGCACGCGCTCGCACACCTACAACGACCTCCCGCCCGGAACGCACTGCACCGTCATCGAGACAGTCAACGGCAGCGTCGCTGGCACGGTGGGCGTGGTGGTGAGCGGCGGCGACGGGCAGCAGGTCACGATCCCAGCCGACGGGAGCGAGACGGTCCACATCACCGACACCTATCACGAGTTCGGCTCGCTTCTCATCAGCAAGTCGATCGCCGGTCCGGCCGCGGGCCAGCAGGGGAGCATCACGATCCACACGGTATGCGATGGGACCGCCTTGCGCCCAGACTTTGTGATCGACGCCGGGGCTCCCGCAGGGGAGGCTAAGCCCATGCAATACGACGGGATCCCTGCTCCCGCCAAATGCACGGTCACAGAGACCGCCGACGGGCACACCGCCGCCGTCTCGGTCGTCGTCGACGGCAGCGGCCAGACGGTATCGGTCGGCGCCGGCAAGATCGCCCAAGCCGCATCCTTGACACCTACGGGCTCGCCCCAGGCCAGCTCGAAGTGACCAAGACGATCGCCGGACCGCTCGCCGGACTCCAGGGAACGGTGGTCATCCACACGGCCTGCGACGGCACTCCCCTCACCCCCGACCTCGTCGTCGGGGCCGGAATGCCGGCCGGCGACCACACGCAGCTCTACTCCGACATCCCCACGCCGGCAAGCTGCGTGGTCACCGAGACCGCGGATGGCCACACCAGCACCGTGCCGGTGATCGTCACCGGTAGCCCGTCCACCGTCAACATCCCGGCCGGCGGGGCTGGCGCCGCCCACGTCAGCGACACCTACGGTTCCGCTCCCGGCTCCGTGCTCGTCACCAAGACCATCGCAGGTCCCCTCGCGGGCCAACAAGGACCGATCGCCATTCACGTCGTCTGCAACGGCACCGCCCGCTCGCCGGACTTCGTGATCGCCGCCGGGTCCAGGGCGGGCAGCGTGTCGCATAGCTTCGACGGCATCCCGGCCGGCTCAATGTGTACCGTGACCGAGACCGCCGACGGCGGCACTACGACTGTCGCGGCGACGGTCGCGGGCAGCGGGCAGACCGTGACCGTCCCGGGAGGGAACGTCGTGCCGGTGAGCCTGGTGGACGCATACGAGCAGCGGCTTGGCGCCCTGGAAGAGGTGGTTCCGCCGCTCGGCGGGTCAGGCCCGTTCCAGCCGATTCGTGGCTACCTCAGGGTGATCAAGACCATGAGGGGAGCGGCCGTCAAGCGACACGGCCCCATCACCATCCTCGTCGACTGTGGCCCGGCCCATGCCTTCGTCTTCCGCATCCCAGCGCACGTCTCCGGTTCTGTGTCGCGGGTCTTCCCGGACCTGGGCCGCCGGACGCGTTGCACGGTCACCGAGACCGAGAACGGCCACACCAGCACAGTGAGCGTGCGCACCACCGGCAACCGCAAGCACGTGACCATACCCGCCAGAGGCGGAGCCTCCGTTCGTCTCACCGACACCTTCTCGCACACCCCCGTCATCGCGCCCATCGCCGTCACGCCCTCAGGGCTCGGGTGAGTGTCACGCTGCGTCGCGAGCACCGACTGAGGGCGCTCGCCTAGCCGGGTTGACGGACGGGATCTTAAGCGCCAGGAGCGCGCTCACGCGGCCGGGCGGAGTCGCCCCATTGCGGGACCGCGTTGTGGGTTGCGCGGGAGAGCACCCGCGTCATCAAGTGCCACGGGAACCTTAATCCGGCTCAGGGTCGGATCACGACACCTGTTGTAAGAGTCGGGCGCGTCGGACCAGCTTGCATCCCCAGAACTGTCCGAACGATGCCAACCCTCGGAAGCGGGGCGCGCGCGAAACGCAGCGAACGCAATGAATCCGAATCGCGCCGGCAAGATGCCGGTTCCCGAACAAGGAGCAACCATGCCAGACCATCCGTACCGCAGGCGGGACAAGCAGCAGCAGTGACTCGAGGCGCAGACGAGCACCCGGATCCCGAGGAGCTGGAGCTCCGTCATGGGCCGGAGGAGGCGACCTTCGTCGACCTCCTGTGTCGTTACGACGGAGCGGGTGTCGCTCCTCACCAGACCGCGCTCGCAAGTAGTCCTTGACCGCCAGGCTTGGTACGTGTCCAAGCTTGCGGGATGCTCGACCAGCCAGACCTCAACGAACGCGGAGGCGTCCCGCCACTCGTGGGGCGTCACGGCCCCCGCCCCCCGCGGCACCGCTAGGCAGTCGCCCTGCTGCGCGCGCAATCGCCTCCGCCCCGGTTGCGGCGGTGGCTGTCGGGCAAACCTGTGCCGCCCGACGGGTTTAAGACGATTCCTGGATGCCACAGAATTTCATCGCTTGCGACCGGGGGGAAACGATGTTGATGCCGCCGGATTTGACGGATTGGGTGCCGGACGATCACGTGGTGTGGTCGATCCTGGGGGCTGTCGACCAGCTCGACCTGAGCTCGTTTTATGGGGCGTATCGCGAGAACGGTCAGGGTCGTGCGGCGTATGAGCCGTCGATGGTGGTGGCGCTTTTGTTGTACGCGTACGCGCGTGGGAACAGGTCCTCGCGGGGATCGAGCGGGCGTGCCGCGAGGATGTGGTCTACAAGCTGATCAGGGCGATGGCGATGCCGGATCACTCGACGATCGCGGAGTTCCGCCGCCCGCACGAGCGGGCGCTGGGCGAGCTGTTTCGCGAGGTGTTGGCGCTGTGTGACGAGGCGGGCCTGGTCGAGGTCGTCCGAGGCCGTAGGAGCCGACGATCCTCTTCGCGTCAAAGGAGCCACCGCGGGACGGCCCAGGGAGTGCTTGCTGCTGGTGAGAAGGAGCCACGACGCGAGCGCCGATCCTGGCGACAAGCGCTTCTGCAACCGGATACACCCAGCCGCGAAGACATGTTGGCGTCCCGTGCCCGCACGAGCGAATGCCGTCTCGGTCCCGCGCATCGCGACCACCTGCTCGCCGTCAACGGCAGCGCGATGCGCCTCGCTTGCCGCAGACGAACCCCGGCCGCCGGTGCCGAGGTGTTCGTCCCAGCGGACCCCCAGGCCAGAGTTGGTTCGAGTGGCTTGCCGAAGCGCCGGCTTACGACGTCGATGCCTCGGCTCAGAGTGGACGACGGCCGCATTCCAACCCGACTAAGGTACTCGCGACCGCCCAGGTGAGGGCCAGCCGCGAGCCCTCGACGGGACAGACCTACGCTCAGGACGCGGCGGGCGGCGGCGGAGCCAACGGACTCCGGAGGAGTACGGGTCCGTCCGGCGCGAGAACCCGAATGCCGGCGGTCAGACGCTCCAGAGAAGGCAGTAGTTTGCAGCCGCATTCCCGCTGCGGCACGAACGCCGATAGAGGCGCGTCTAACACGAAAATGTGTTACGCGCCCATTTCCGCATTCGACGAAGCAAAAGAAAAGCCCGCAATTTGCAGGCTCTTCAATAGCGGGGGCGGGATTCGAACCCGCGACCTTCGGGTTATGAGCCCGACGAGCTACCAGACTGCTCCACCCCGCGGCGGACACATAACTTTAGCAAGGGTGCGGGGCAGCGTGAAAGCGAACCCTGAACGCTAACGCGCGCGACGGACGCTGCCTCAGGACGGCCGGGCCCGCCCTCCCAGCCACCGGATGGCGCCCAACGTTTCTACGTGCATCGCCCCTAAGCCCCTGAACCCATGGGTGCGGCCCGATCCATACCCCCGGCCACTTCCGGCACCGGCGCGCCAAACCAATACTCACGTTCAGACAGCCGCATGTCTTCGTTCACGGTCCATACGCCGCCCCTCGCGGCGGCCGCACTGACGATCTGGTCGGCCCCCTCGTGACCGACCAGTCGATCGTGCCCACCAATGCATCGCTGCCGGGGTTCAAGGCATGATCCCCGGCGGGACAAGGCGCGGCGGCAGCGGGGGCGGCGGCACCGGCAACACCCCGTTCCCCGATCCGCCGCAGGGCGACCCGGCCGGAATCACCAGCGCCGAGCTCGAGGCCGACCGGCAGGGCTACGCCGCCGCGCTTGACCACTGCCAGTCAGAGATCAGGCGCCTGCGCCACGCCTGGGAGAAGGCCAAGCACCGGCAGGCGGCCAACGAGGCGCTGGCGCTCAAGCTGACCACGTCGATCACCGCCACCACCAAGCCCGACGACGCCACGCGCATCACCACCCAGGCCAACACCGCCTCCGGCCAGGCCCACGACGCGGGCATCGAGGCCGACCACTACGCGCTGCGCGCCCACACCGCGCTGACCGCGCTCACCGCACTCACCGACTTCACGCAGCACGCGTCCACCTACCAATCTACGCTTGAGGGGTCTTCGCCAGGCGAGGCACCCGGGCCGCTCGGGGCGCTGTTCACGGCGCCCCGAGCGCCCGGAACGCCCGAGGACAACCCGGCGGCCCGTGCCGCGGCGCGGACCATCGGGACTATTCTCCGGTAGCACCAATGAGGCCGGGCCGTAAGCCGGAGAGCCCTGAGATCGACCCCGAGTTCGCCGAGGTGATCGCGGGCCTCTACTACGCCTTCGAGGACAACCTCGAGCGCTGCGCCCGCCTGACCCGGCTCCACCACGACGGCGCGCACGCGAGCGAGCTGCACGAGGAGGCGCTCGACGGAGCGCGCCGGATCGCCTACGTCGAACGCGTCGCGTTCGAGGCGATGACGCACGTCATCGACATCCGCACCCTCCCGCCCGGCCTGCTCCCGATGGGCGTCCACAGCGCTCTGGCCCGGCTCGCCTACGCCCTCACCGCGCTGGCCGAGGAGGACCCGGAGCCCGAGGCGCTGCTCAGCCAGGACGACATCCGCGGGCTCGCCCACCAGTACGAGATCGAGGACTGGGTCACCCGCTGCCGCGAGCACAACCCCGACCTCAAGCCGGAGCGCAACCCGTGAACGAGCTGCGCCGCGCGATGCTGGACTCAACCGACGGCCCGCCGGAGCTGAGCGCGGACCTCAGGTTCCTGGCCGCGCGCCAGGCGTCGCTGGCGGCACTGGTGCTCGACCACGCCCAGCACTACAAGGTCCTGTACACGGCCGCGCGCGAGACCGGCACCACCGAGGAGATCCGGACGGCGGCGCTCAACGCGGCCGGCAACCTCGGCACCCTGCTCCAGTCGCTGCGCAGCCGCGAGGACCTCCAGGTCGCGCTCGCCCACGCGCCCGGCTACACCCCCACCCCGCTCCTCGCGGTCGACCAGCTCTTCTTCAGCTTCACGCTGCTGGCCGGGGTGGGCGGGGACCGGATCGGGGAGCTGGCCGGGGTGGGCGGGGACCGGATCGAGGAGCTGGACGCGGCGTTGGCGCCCGAGGGCGTCGACGAACTGTTCCGCTCCCAGCGCGTGCGCGAGTGGCTGCACGGGCTCGGCGAACTCGCCCCCGGGGAATGACCTTATAGACAACGGGTGATGCGGTAGGGTGCACGCACTTTGGCCGGGTCTGGGCGACCGTCAGCGCCTAGTCCCCCCACTCGAGAAGGGACAGGCGATGGCAACGCAAGCGCCGGGATCGACCACCGAACCTCCGTCGCACGGCTTGCGCCGCGAGCTGCGCTTCTGGGAGGCGATCGCGATCTCGATCGGGATCATGGCCCCCACCGCGGCGATGGCGCTCAACGGCACCGCCCCCGCGTCGCTCATCGGGCGCGCCGTGCCGCTGGCCTTCATCTTTGCGACGGTCGGGGTGCTGCTGGTCTCCTATGCCTTCATCCGCCTGTCGCGGTACTTCAGCCACGCCGGCTCGGTGTACGCGCTGGCCGGGGTGACCCTGGGACCGCAGGCCGGCTTCTTCTCCGGCTGGGCGCTGCTGGGCACCTACCTCGCCTTCACCTGCGCCAGCACCGCGGAGGCCGGCACCTTCGGGGTGGCGTTCTTCCAGGGCACGGGCATCTGGAAGAGCGCCGACTACATCTGGATCGCCCTGGTGGCGGGGATCATCATCGCCATCCTGGCCTACGGCGACATCCGCGTCGCCACCCGCTCGCTGCTCGGCATGGAGGGCATCTCGGTGACGCTCATCCTCATCCTCATGGTCGTCATCGTCGTCAAGCTCATCGCCGGCACCTCGCCGCCCGGGACCTCGATCAGCGTCGATGCTTTCAAGATCCCCAGCGGCACGTCGCTGTCTGCGGTGGGCGGCGCCGCAGTGTTCGGGTTCCTCTCCTTCGCGGGGTTTGAGGGCGCGGCGTCGCTGGGTGAGGAGACCGACAACCCCAAGCGCGAGATCCCGCGAGCGATCCGCAACGCGGTGATCGCCTCGGGCATCTTCTACATCGTCTGCATCACGGTCCAGACGTGGGGCTTCGGCGCCACCGCCACCGGCGCCAAGGCCTTCGCGAGCTCGACGGCCCCGCTGGGCGACCTCGGGCACACCTACATCGGCGCCTGGATGGAGGACCTCATCAACGCCGGGGCGACGATCAGCGCGTTCGCCAGCGGCCTGGCGGCGGCGACGGCCGGCGCGCGCATCCTGTTCGCGCTCAGCCGCGGGACCAGGTTCGAGTCGTCGCTGGGACGGGCCTCGACGCGGACCGGCGCCCCCGCGGGTGCGCTCACCGTGGTGCTCATCATCGGGATCGGGGCGATCATCGCCCAGCGGATCGCCGGCGTGTCAGCCGTGAGCGCGTTCTTCTACCCGGGCACGCTCGGCGTGCTGAGCCTGCTCGTCGCGTACATCGTCACCAACTTCGGAGCCATCCGGTTCCTGTTCTTCAAGGCCAGACGGGCACCGATGTACGAGATCGTCATCCCGATCCTGGGCATCCTCTTCCTCGGCTACACGATCTACAAGAACGTGACCGGGCAGGTCTTCCCCTACAGCCGCTTCCCGCTGGTGGTGGGGATCTGGCTGGTCATCGGCGCGCTGATCGTGCTGGCCACGCCGCGGCTGGCGGCCCGGATCGGCGAGGGGCTGGCCCGCGACGAGGGGCTCGAGATGCCCGAGGCGGCGGGGCCCGCACCTCCGAGCGGGCCGTAGCTCATGCCCGACACCACCTACTCCCCCGCCCCGAACCGGGAGCTGCGCGCGTACCTGGCCAGGCCGCGCGGCGAGGGTCCCTGGCCGGGCGTGGTGGTGATCATGGATGCGCTGGGGCTGGGCGACGACATCCGCCTCCAGGCCGATCGCCTGGCCGCCGCCGGCTACCTCGCCTTCGCCCCCGACCTCTACTCCGGGCGGGGGATCCGCTGCGTGGTGGCCACGCTTCAGGCCAGCCGCAGCGGAAAGGGCGAGGCCTACGCGGACATCGAGGCCGCGCGCCAGTGGCTGGCCGGGCGCGAGGACTGCACGGGCCGGATCGGGATCATCGGCTTCTGCATGGGCGGCGGCTTCGCCATGCTGTCGGCCCCGCGCTATGACTTCGCGGCGGCGTCGGTCAACTACGGCGAGGTCCCCAAGGAGGTGTCGCGGCTGGAGGGCTGCTGCCCGGTGGTGGCCAGCTTCGGCAAGCGCGATCCCGAGCTGCGCGGGCGCGCGGAGCGCCTGGAGCGGGCGCTCACCGAGCTCGGGGTCGAGCACGACATCAAGGAGTACCCCGGCGTCGGGCACGCCTTCATGAACCGCATCAACGTCGGGCCCGTGCTCAACCCGCTCATGCACTTGGTGCGCATGAACTACGACCACCCGTCAGCCGAGGACGCCTGGCAGCGGATCCTCACCTTCTTTGACACTCACCTGTCGTCCGATCACGGTGCCTGACACAGGGATCCGCATAGGTTATAGGTGATCAAACCTCACTAAACAGTCAATCTTTAATGTTTGCTGGCTATGGCCTCGGGGGACCTCACTCCACGTGGGGGCTTGCAGACACTGGACACGGACCCGGGGTCATCATCTTCGGCTACGCCGTGGCCATGTGTGTGCTCGTGGTGCCTGCGCCGGCACTCGCTTCGGGCGGTTCGCTCGGAGCGGTGCCGGCTCCGGCGCCGGGCCTTGCGGGCGCGGCGGCGTCGGCGCAGCGACCGACCTGACCCCTACTGCGCCAGCGCGTGGACCAGCGGCGCGCCGGTGCCCTCGATGCCGGCGCCGCCGGGGGTGGGAGCGGTGACCTGAATGGCCAGGACCGCGGTGTCATCGGGCAGGCGGACGGGCGGGGTGCCGAGGGCGTACGCCTCGATCTGGGCGATCAGGTCGTGCACGTCTCGGAACGTCAATGAGGCCAGCAGCGAACCCAGCGCCGCATCGCCGGCCACCCGCGGGTTGCGCTCAATCAGCCCGTCGGTGTAGAGCAGCAGGGTGTCCTCGGGCTGGAGGTCGACGATGACCTCCGGGAACTCCGCGGCCGGGAACACGCCGAGCAGGGGTCCGTGGTCGCGCAGGGTCTCGATCTGCCCGGACGCCCGGCGCACCAGCGCCGGCGGGTGACCGCCGCTGGCCAGGGTCACCCTCACCCCGCCGGCGACCGGATCCAGCCGCCCGTAGAGCGCGGTGCAGAAGCGATCGTGGTCCGACGTACGCAGCTCCTCGTTGACCATGGCCAGCACGTCGCGTGGCCGGGACACCAGGCGCGCGATCGAGCGCGTCGCGTGGCGGGTCAGCGCGGTCACCGCCGCCGCCTCGGCGCCGTGGCCGCACACGTCGCCGATGACAAACCCCCACGCCTCGCCGGGCAGCGCGAACAGGTCATAGAAGTCACCGCCGACGTCCAGCCCGCGCTCGGCGGGATGGAAGCTCACCGCCGCGCGCAGGCCCGGCACCTGCGGCAGCGCGCGGGGCAGCAGGCTGCTCTGCAGCTCCTCCAGGCGACGCGTCCGGTTCTCGGCGTCGCGGGCGCGGCCGATGGCCACACCGGCGGTCCGCGCCAGCAGGTCCACGACGCGGCGATCCTCATCAGACGGCTCGCGGGGCTCGTCGTAGAAGACGCCCAGGGTCCCGACGAGCTCCCCGTCGTCGGCGCGCAGCGGCGTGGACCAGACGACCCGGATCCCCATCTCCCGAGCGCGCTCGCGATAGGGCTCCCACCCGGGCGCGGTTTGCGTGTCGGTCACCACCACGGTCTGACCGGTGAACGCCGCCGCTCCAGGCGAGTCGGGCCCGATCTCCAGTCCCTCGGCGGCTTCGCGATACCCCGGGGGCATGCTGGGGGACGCGCCGTGCACGAGGTGATGGCCGTCGCCGCTGAGCAGCATGATCGCGCTCCTGGCCGGCGACTCGGACAGCTCCTCCACGCAGTGCGCGATCGACTCGAGCACCCGCTCGAGCGACACCCCGTTGGCGATCAGCGCCAGGATGTCGCGCTGGGCGGCGAGCAGGCGCTCGCTCCGCACGCGCTCGGAGACATCCTGGAACACGAGCACGCCGCCGACGACCTCGCCGGCCTCGTCACGGACCGGCGCGGCGCTGATGCGCACGATGATCGTGCGCCCGTCACCCCGGACGTACAGCATGTCCTGGTCCTCGACGACCTCACCGCTGAGCATGGCGCGCGCCAGCGGTCCCTCGTCACGCTTGAGGCGCTCGCGCTGCAGCGTGTAGAGCTCGTAGCCGTCGTAGTCGCCGCCGTCCACGTAGGGCACGATCCCGTGGCCCGAGGATCTCGGCCGCCTGGCGATTGGAGATGACGATCCGGCGTGACGGCGCCTCGGCCAGCATGACCCCCGCGGGCATCTGCTGGACGGTCTGCTCCAGCCGCCGCTGCTCGGCGCGCAGCTCGGCGGCGGCCTCGCGACGGAGGGTCGCGAGGTCAAGGTGGGCGCGGACGCGAGCCAGCAGCTCGCGGCCCGAGAAGGGCTTGGGCAGGTAGTCGTCGGCCCCCGCCACCAGGCCCTCGATGGCGGCCTCCTCACCGGCCCGGGCGGACAAGAGGAGGATCGGCAGGTCCTGCGTCTCGGGCGAGGCGCGCAGCGCCTGCACCAGCTCGTAGCCGTCGCGGCCGGGCATCATCACGTCGGAGATGAGCAGGTCGGGCGGGCGTTCGCGGAGGACGCGCAGTGCCGTGTCGCCGTCGCTCACGGCCTCGACGTCGAACTGCGCTGCCAGCAGCGAGGTCAGGTAACGCCGCAGGTCCGGGTTGTCGTCGGCGATGAGCACCCGGGAGCGGGGCTCCGCGGCGGCGGGTGATCCCACGGCGGGGAACACGCCCGGGGTGAGCCGGTCGCTCGGTGTTTCGATCCAGCTCATCGCCTCCTCCACGAACAGCGCGGCGATCGAGGCCGCTGGCTCCACGCTCTCCTCGTACACCTGATCTGCGGGCAGGTGCGAGGACCCGAACGGGATGGTGACCGTGAACTCCGAGCCCTCGCCCAGGGTGCTCACCGCGGCCACCTCGCCGCCGTGCAGCTCGGTCAGCTCCTTGACCAGCGCCAGTCCGATGCCCGTCCCCTCGTAGCTGCGGGCCACGCTGCGCACACGGTGAAAGCGCTGGAAGAGCCGATCCATCTCCTCGGGCTCGATGCCGGTGCCGGTGTCCTTGACCGAGAGCTGGACGTGGTCGTCGACGTTGCGCAACCGGACCTGGATCGAGCCGTCGAGCGTGGCCTTGAACGCGTTGGAGACGAGGTTGAGGACGATCCGCTCCCACAGGTCCTGGTCCAGGTAGACCGGCTTGGCCGGCGCCTCGCATTCGATCACCAGATCAACGCCCGTGCGGTCGGTGGCCTCCCGGAAGGTGCCGGCCAGGTCCGCGGTGAGCCTGCCCACGTCGGTGGGACGGAACTCGGCGCGCATCCGCCCCGCCTCGGCGCGGGAGAAGTCGAGCAGCCCGTTGACGAGCTTGAGCAGGCGCGTGGCGTTGCGGTGGACCATCTCCAGGCGATCTGGCGCCAGCCCGGCGGGCTCCCCGAGCGCATCCTGGAGCGGTCCGAGCATCAGCGTCAGCGGCGTTCGGAACTCGTGGCTGACGTTGGAGAAGAACGCGGTCTTGGCCCGGTCGAGCTCCTCGAGCTGAGCGGCGCGCCGGCGCTCGGCGTCATAGGTGCGCGACGCCGCCAGGCCGGCGGAGAGATGCTGTGCGATGAGCTCGACGAAGGACCGGTAGTCCGTGTCCAGGTCGCAGTAGCGATTGAGCGCGGCGACGAAGAAGCCGTACGGGCGGTCGTGCGCCGGCTGGACGATCGGCAGCAGCAGCGCCCGCAGCGGCGGCTCGTCCCACGCTCCGGTGGGCAGCTCGCCGTAGCGCGCTGGATCGAGCGGCAGGAGCGTCCCCAGGCCCAGCGCCAGCTCGCGGGCCGGCCACGTGGGCGCGCCGTCGCCGAGCTCGATGACCGCCGGCGCGGCCGGGTGGCCCTCCTCGATCCCGCTGGAGCAGGCGAGGTGGGCCTCGCCATCGTCGAACAGGTAGACCATGGTGAACGGCAGCGATTGCCGGTTGGCGCCGAGCACCGCACATGCCGCGTCCAGGAAGTCATGCTCCTCGCGCACCCCCGAGGACACGGAGCCCAGCTCGCGCAGCGTCGACATCCGCCGCTGCGTGATGACCTGCTTGGTGTCCTCACTGACGACGCACAGCATCCCTGTGATCGCGCCGTCGTCGCTGGCCAGCGGGCTGTAGGAGAACGTGTGGTAGGTCTCCTCGGGGTACCCGCTGCGTTCGAGGATGAGCATGAGCGCCTCGTCCCAGGTGGCGTGACCGGTGCTGAGCACGTTCGCGATCCGAGGGCCGATCTCCGGCCAGATCTCCGCCCACACCTCCTGCGCGGGCCGGCCCAGCGCCCACGGGTACTTCTGCCCGAGCGTGTCGCGCCGGTAGGCGCCGTTGCACAGGAAGGTGAGCTCCGGGCCCCACGCCATCCACATGGCAAAACGCGAGGTGAGGAGCACCCGGACGATGGTGGCCAGCGAGTTGGGCCACTCGTCGATCGGGCCGAGCGGCGTCGCCGCCCAGTCGACTTCGAGCATGTCGAGGCCCACCTGCCCGGCCTGGCCCAGAAAGTCACGCAGGCTCTGGGGTGTGGCCTCAGTGGTCACGCCCGGACTCCCCCCGGCGAGCGCGTGCGTGGCCGGTCATCAACAGGTCATTCCGAGTGCGCCCAGCGTATTGGAGTACGTCAAAAGAGGGTTCCGGTCGGCGGCTGCCAGTTCCAGGTGCGATGGTACAGCCCAATGTACGAAACGCCTGCTGAGATGGATGACTTGCAAACGCTGCTGGACCACAGCATCACGCAGGCCACCCCCTTCCTGCGCGGCTCGTTCGAGATGCCCGAGCACTCGCTCTCGGCCGCCCAACAGTCGGCCCGCGCGCGGCACCTGGCGCGACGCCCCGCGGCGAGCCTGACCTACTTCGAGGGCATCGACGTCGCCGTGATCGCGCACGACCAGATGCGCAGCATCGGAGCGACGGAGCGCACCGGGGCCGGGTGAGGCTAGAGCTGGCGCGACGACCAGAGCACGGCGGCCAGCACCACGCTGACGATCGACACCACCAGGCCGACGACCCAGCCCTTGGAGTTGCTGGAGACCATGATGGCGGCGATGGCGACGCCGATCCCGACGATCCCGGCGGTGGCGATGAGCCGGACGACGAGGCGCTCGAAGCCCGAGCGGCGCCGCTCGCGCGGCGGGAGCATGTTGTGGGAGTTCAGCCGCTCAGGGGCGTCCGCGGCAACGGGCGTCTCCGGCTCGGGCTCGCGCTCGGGCGGAAGGGTCTCCGGCGCCATCTCACCGGGCGGATCGTGCTCAGTGCTCATCGCCTACCTTCCTATCACCCCTTCCCACGCGCGGCAAACACCGCGGGGTCGCGGCTGGACGCCGATCGAAAGCCGCAAGTAGGATCGAGGCCCGATGAGGAGCAGGTGAGGAGGGGCGTCAGATGAGCACCACCGTCCGCAAGCCACAGTCCGTGGCCGACGTCGTCGGCCAGACGCTCGCCGCCACCGGCGTGACCGACGCCTTCGGCGTGCTCGGCTCGGGCAATCTCGTCGTGACCAACGCGCTGTGCTCGCGCGGGGCCCGCTTTCATCACGCCCGCCGCGAGGACGGGGCGATCTGCATGGCCGACGGGTACGCGCGCGTGAGCGGCAACGTCGGCATCTGCAGCGTCCATCAGGGCCCCGGGCTCACCAACACCGTGACCGGGCTCACCGAGGCGGTCAAGAGCCGCACCCCGCTCCTGGTGCTCGCCGGCGAATCGCCCGCCGCGGCGCTCACCTCCAACTTCCGCATCGACCAGCCGGGCCTGGCCGAGTCGGTGGGCGCGGCGGCCGACCGCGTCCAGAGCCCCGCCACCGCCGCCGACGATGCCCAGCGCGCCTACCAGCGCGCGGTGATCGAGCGCCGGCCCGTGGTGCTGATGCTGCCCATCGACATCCAGCCCCAGGCGCCCGAGGCGCTCGAGCCCAGCCAGCCGCCGCTGCCCGCCTTCCCCACCCCCGACCCATCCGCGCAGTCGATCACCGCGATCGCCGACCTCCTCCAGGGGGCCGAGCGCCCGGTGATCATCGCCGGGCGGGGGGCGGTGCTCGCCGGCGCCCGCGACGAGCTCGAGCGGCTGGGCGCGATCACCGGCGCCCTGCTGGCGACATCGGCCCCGGCCAACGGGCTGTTCGCGGGGCTCCCCTACGCGCTGGGCATCTCCGGCGGCTTTGCCTCGCCGTTCGCGGCCAACGTCATCCCCCAGGCGGACGTCGTGCTCGTCGCCGGCGCGTCGGTCAACCACTGGACCACGCGCCACGGCCAGCTCATCGCCGACACCGCCAAGCTCGCCCAGATCGACATCGAAGCGCGCGCCTTCGGGCTCAACCGCCCCGCCGATCTCACCATGCTCGGCGACGCCGCCACCGGCGCGCGGATGCTGGCCGACGAGCTCGAGCGCCGCGGCCATGGCGCCACCGGCTGGCGCACCGACGAGATGGCGCGCGACATCGCCGCCAACCGCTGGGCCGCGCGACCCCTACGACGATGCTTCCACCGACGAGTGGATCGATCCCCGCACGCTGTCGATCGCGCTCGAGGGCCGGCTCCCCGCCGAGAAGGCGGTGGCCGTGGACTCCGGGCACTTCCTCGGCTATCCGGCGATGTTCCTGTCAGTCCCCGATGCCCGCGCGTGGGTGTTCCCCAACGGCTTTCAGTCCGTCGGGCTGGGCCTGGGCAACGCCATCGGCGCGGCCATCGCCCGGCCCGACCGCCCCACCGTGGCCGCGATCGGCGACGGCGGCGCGTTCATGGCCCTGGCCGAGATCGAGACCGCGGCGCGCCTCGGGCTCAAGCTGCTCGTCCTCATCTACGACGACAGCGCCTACGGCGCCGAGGTCCACCACTTCGCCCCGATGGGCCATGACGTGTCGCTGGTGCAGTTCCCCGATGCCGACCTGGCCGCGATCGCCCGCGCGTCCGGCGCCCAGGGAGCCACGATCCGCCGCACTGAGGACCTCGACGTCGTCGACGCCTGGCTGGCCGAGTCTGAGCGGCGACCGCTCGTGCTCGACGCCAAGGTCAACCCCACCATCTGTGCAGAATGGCTGGCGGAAGCGTTCCGCGCCGGCTGACGCCGCCTCAGCCACAGCCCCATCACGACAAGGAGAGCGCCATGTCCAGCACCCAAGCCAGCCAGGTCTCCGCGCTGCTCGACGGGCTCGCCTCGGGCGCGGTGCAGGTCGTCGACCTGACCCAGCCGCTGAGCGAGACGACGCCGATCATCCAGCTGCCGCCGCCGTTCGCCAACACCCCGGGCCTGACCCGGGAGGAGATCTCCAAGTACGACGACCGCGGCCCCGCCTGGGCCTGGTACACGCTGACGATCGGCGAGCACGTGGGCACGCACACCGACGCGCCCATCCATTGGGTCACCGGCAAGGACGGCTCCGACATCGGGTCGATCCCAGCGCAGACGCTCGTGGGCCCGGCGTGCGTGATCGAGAAGACCGCAGAGACCGAGGCCGCCGGCGGCGACTACCTGCTCACCGTCGCCGACCTCGAGGCCTGGGAATCAGAGAACGGCCGGATCCCCGACGGCGCGTGGGTGCTGCTGCGCACCGGGTGGGGCTCGCGCGCGCATGACCAGGACCTGTTCCTCAACGTCGGCGACAACGGCCCGCGGACTCCGGGGCCCGATGTGGAGGCCTCGCGCTGGCTGGCCTCCGAGCGCGCCATCGCAGGCTTCGGGACCGAGTGCGTGGGCATCGACGCCGGCTCGGCCGGCGGCATGGACCCGCCATTCCCGCTGCACAACTTCCTGCTGGGCTCGGGCAAGCTCGGCCTCACGCAGCTGGCCAACCTCGATCAGCTCCCCATCGCCGGGGCGATGATCGTCGTGTGTCCGCTGCGCCTGGTGGGCGGAACCGGCAGCCCCAGCCGCGTGCTGGCGTTCGTGGCCAACGGCTGACTCCGGCGGAAAGTCACCGGGGGCGCGCCACGAGCGACGCGCCCCCTCCTGGTGCAGCCGGCCGGTTATGCGATGCGGATCGTGCGCTTGAGCAGCGTGCGCTGATGGCGTCCGCTGCCGACGGTGAGCACGAGCTGGTAGCGGCCGCGACGCAGGGCCCGCAGCCGCACGAGCGTGACCACGCCGCGGCGGATGGTGGCGCGGCCGCTGGCCACGTCGCGCCTGCCCAGCGTGATCACGTAGCGCGCGGACTTCACGTTCGGGGCCACCGTGAAGGTGCCCGGCGCGAAGATGATCGAGCACAGCGACATCGCGATCGCGTCATGGCGACAGACCACGGTCCCGGGAGGACCCGCGGGCCCGGTCGCCCCCTTGGGGCCCGCGGGCCCCGCGGGCCCGGTGGGGAGCGGGCCGCCTGTTCCTGACAGGCTCACCGTCGCCGGGCTGTGCGGGTCGTTGCTCATGACGTCGAGCGTCCCGGCGCGCGCCCCCTGGGCCTGGGGCACGAAGAACACCGTGACCTGACAGCTGGCGCCGACGGCCACCGCGCCACCGCACGTGCTCGAGCCCACGAAGAAATCGCCGGGGTCGGTGCCGGTAAAGGAGAGCCCGGCGACGCTGAGCGCGCCGAGGCCCGTGTTGGTGATGGTCACCGTCTGCGGAGCGCTGACCGTGCTCATCGACTGGCTGGGGAAGCGCAGCGTGGCCGGGGTGATCTGCGCCGCGGGCGCGCCGACGGGCGTCAGGGTCACCGCGGGAGTCGCGGTCGCATCCTGGGCGAATGTGGCCCCGGCCGGGCCGAAGCTCGAGCCGCCGCCCCCACCGCCACCGCCGCTGGTGGATCCTGCGCCACCGCCACCGCCGCCGTAGTACCCGCCGCCGCCACCGCCGCCGGAGTCAGCGCCCTGCCCGGCCGCGCCACCAGTGCCGAGCACGCCGGCGGTGCTGGTACCGACCAGGCAGACGGTCGGGTCGCCGATCAGCGTCGACGCGGCCATCCCGCCTGCGCCGCCCGCAGTCCCGGTGGCGCCCGTTCCGCCGCCCCCGCCGGTGCAGAGCGTGCTCCCCTGGCCAGCCTTGCCGTCAACGCCGACGAGACCGCCCGCCCCTCCGGCACCCCCGTTGAGGACGCCAAACGCGCCGGCTCCCCCGCCTCCGCCGGCCGCGACGACCAGCCGGGACTGAAGCGAGCCGGTGCTTCCCGGGCACGTGGTTGCGCATGACGCGGTGCGGATATCCGACGCGCCGCCGCCGCCGCCGCCGAACAGCCCGGCGCCGCCGCCGTTGAAGCCGCCGGTGCCACCCGAGTTCTCGTTGCCCGTACCGCCGGCGCCGCCGATCTCGACGTAGAGCGTCTCGCCCGGTGTCACCGGCACGACAGCGTCCACGTGCGCTCCGTTGGCACCGGCACCGCCGATTCCGCCGTCACCGCTGGCCACTCCGGTCCCGCCCGGCGCCCCGGTCGCCCCGACCTGCAGGCTCGACACGCCGGCCGGCACGACGTATGACTGCTCGGCGCCGGTGTATCCGAACGTCACTGGCGTCGCCGCCGCCGAGGCGACCGGCGAGGCCGCCAGCGCGCCGGCGCACACCAATCCGGTCAGGAGCGCGCCGCGCGCGGTCCCGCCCACTCCAGTCCATCGACTGCCCATGGTTTCCTCCCCCTTTTGCCTGATCAACCCTCTCGGGCCGATCATGGCGCGCGATCACCAGCGGCGGTATTGGGCAAACGCCTACATCTGCGGCCGCGGTGTTTAGAGATGCGCCGGGAGCGTTTAGAGCGCTCTGCCACCCGTAGACGTCGGGCCCGGCCGTCAGGCGTTCGTTAGATTCGCGCCATGACCTCTCTCCAGGACGCCCGTGCCGAGGCGGTGGCGCTCGACGACGCCGACGAGCTGCGCGCCTTCCACGACCGCTTCGTGGTGGCCGACGACGGGCTCATCTACCTGGACGGCAACTCGCTGGGGCGGCTGCCGCGCGACACCGCGGCCCGCCTCGCCGAGGTGGTGCAGGGCCAGTGGGGCGAGCGGCTCATCCGCGCCTGGAGCGAGGGGTGGATGGAGCTGCCCCGCACGCTCGGGGACCGGCTGGGCGCAGAGCTGCTGGGCGCGGCCGCCGGCCAGGTGGCGATCGCCGACTCCACGACGGTCTGCTTCTACAAGCTGGCCGCGGCGGCGCTGAGCGCCCGCCCCGGCCGCACCCAGATCATCACCGACGTCGACAACTTCCCCACCGATCGCTACGTGCTGGAGAGCCTGGCCTCCGAGCGGGGCCTGGAGATCCTCTGGGTGACGGCCGACCCTGATGCGGGCCCCGAGCCGTCGCATGTGGAGGAGCTCATCAGCGAGCGGACCGCGCTTGTCACCTTCTCGCACGTCAACTACCGCTCGGCGTTCATCCTCGACGCGCGGGCGATCACCAGCCTTGCGCATGAGGCGGGGGCGCTGGCGCTGTGGGACCTCAGCCACAGCGCCGGGGCGATCCCGGTGGACCTCGACGGCGACGGGGTCGACCTCGCCGTCGGCTGCACCTACAAGTACCTCAACGGCGGGCCGGGCGCGCCCGCCTACCTCTACGTGCGCGCCGAGCATCAGGGCGCGCTGCGCCAGCCGATCTGGGGCTGGCTGGGCCGTCAGGACCCGTTCGAGATGGCCCCCGGATATCTCCCGGGCGAGGGCATCTCGGCGATGCTGTCGGGCACGCCGCCGGTGCTGGCCCTGACCGCCGTGGCCGCCGGGCTGGATCTGGTGGTGGAGGCCGGGATCGACGCCATCCGCCACAAGTCGATCGGGCTCACCGAGTACGCGATCGCGCTCATCGATGACTGGCTGGCGCCGCTGGGCTGCTCGGTGGGCTCGCCGCGCGCGGCGAGCCGGCGCGGGTCACACGTCGCGCTCGTGCACCCCGAGGCGCGGACGCTCTCGCGGCGGCTCATCGACGACGGCGTGATCGTGGACTTCCGCACGCCCGACGTCATCCGGCTGGGCCTCTCGCCGCTGACCACCCGCTTCACCGACGTCCATGACGCCCTCGAGCGGGTGCGCCGGATGCTCAGCAGTTGAGCCCGGCGGCGGTGAGCGCGCGCCGCCCGGAGGCCGTTGCGGCCGCGTGCAGCCGGGTGCGGATCGCCGTCTGAGCGCGGCCGAAGGCCTTCTCGTCGTTCTCGAGCTGCCACAGCGAGTTGGCCAGCGAGCCGACCGCGTCGAGCTCGAAGGCGAGCTGCTCGGGATCGGTGCCGGCCTTGAGCTGACCGCGCTTGGCGGCGACCTTGATGTGGTGGACGACGGCCGCCATCCAACGCCGCTTCTGGGCCGCGATGGCGTCGCGCACCGGCCCGGGCCGCGCGTCGAACTCGTGGTAGGCGTTGGAGAAGAAGCAGCCGCCACTGTTGTCGGGATCGCGGAAGTAGTGCAGCCACGCCTCCATCAGCGCGACGAGCTGAACGACGCCCGGCTCGCAGTCGGCGACCGGCTGCCACACCTGCTCCTCAAACAGCTCTGAGGCGGTCTGCACGGTCTCGAGCTGGAGCTCGAGCTTGGAGCCGAAGTGGGCGAAGAGCCCGCTCTTGGAGACGCCGAGCTCTGAGGCGAGGCGGCCGATGGTCAGGCCCTCCAAGCCGTCGACGGAGGCGATGTCGACGGCCTTGGCCAGGATCGCGCGCTTGGTGCGATCGCCGCGCAGCTTGCGGCCGTCCTGGATTTCCTCGGTGGCCTCGATCTCCATAAATCGGACTTGACATTAGCACGATCGTTCGTATAAAAAGAAAAAGCACGACCGTTCGTACTTGTGACCTGAGGAGTCGTTGAAGCCATGTTCCGTTCACATCACAGCCGTGTCCTGACGCTCGCCGCCGGCGCCGCGTTCCTGGCGCTGCTCGACGTCACCGTCGTCAACCTGGCCATCCCCGCGCTCGGCCGCGCCTACCCCGGCACCAGCGTGAGCAGCCTCTCGTGGGTGATCACGGCCTACGCCACCACGTTCGCCGCGCTGCTCGCCCCCGCCGGGCGGCTGGCCGACGTCGTCGGACGGCGCAAGCTGTACCGCGTCGGCATCGGCGGGTTCGCAGCGCTGTCGCTGGTCTGCGCGCTGTCGCCGAGCATCCCGGTGCTGCTCGCCGCCCGCGCCGTCCAGGGCGCCTTTGCCGCCACGATGATCCCGGCCTCGCTGGCGATCCTCCTCGCCGACACCCCGGTGCAGCGACGCGGTAACTCAGTGGCGCTGTGGAGCGCCGCCGGCGCGTTCGCCGCCGCGGTCGGTCCGAGCGTGGGCGGCGTGCTCGTCCACGCCTTCGGCTGGCGCTCGCTGTTTGTCATCAACGTCCCCGCCGGACTGGCCCTGGCCGCCGGGGCGGGCATCCTGCCGCGCACGGCCACCGCCCGCACCCGGCTGCCCGACGCCCTCGGCACGGTACTGCTGGCCTGCGGGATCGGCCTGACGGCGCTGGGACTCTCGCAGGGCTCCGTGTGGGGCTGGGGCGACGCGCGCACGATCGCCAGCCTCGCCGGCGGCGTCGTCGGGACGGTGGCCGCGGTCCAGCGCTCGTGGCGGATGCCGGTCCCCGCGATCGAGACGAGCCTGTGGAAGCACCGGACGTTCGCGTGGGCCAATGGGGCATCGCTGCTCTACGGCGCCAGCCTCTACGCGTGGATGCTGCTCGGCGTGCTCGTGCTCACCGAGCTGTGGCACTACTCGGAGCTCCAGGCGGGGCTGGCGATGACGCCGGGGGCGATCGCCGCGAGCGTCTCGGCCGTGGTGGTGGGCCGTCGCGCCACTCCGCGGACCGCGGTGGTCGCCGGGGCGGCGCTGATGGCCGCCTCGGGCCTGTTCATCGCGGCGACGCTGCCGACCCATGGTGAGTTCCTCACCTACTGGCTGCCCATCGGGCTGGTGCTCGGAGCGGGCATGGGCATGGTGACCACCGGCACCTCGACCGCGGCGGCGCTCTCGGTCCCGCCCCAGTCCTTCGCGGCCGGCACGGGCCTGAACCAGACCGCCCGCCAGGTCGGCGGCGCACTGGGCGTGGCGACCCTGGCCACCCTGCTGCGCTCGGGCGGCGCCGGGCAGGTGGCCACCTTCACGCACGTCTACGTGTTCGTCTCACTGGCCGCGGTCGGCGCCGGGCTGGTCGGGCTCGCACTCGTGCTCCGTCCGGCGACCGCGACCGCGACCGCGACTGCGACGAGCGAGCCGGCGGCGGCACCGGTGGCGGCCGCACCCGCGCGCTGAGCTGCACCGTGACCGCCATCAACTCCGGTGGCGCCATCCAGGCCGACTCCGCGCGACTGACCATCCCCCCGGCGCATCCGGCCGCGCACAAGGCTGCGGCGCGGAGCAAGCCCCGCCGCGCGCGGCGCCGGCGCGCGCTGACCCGCCGCCCGCAGCGTGGCCACGCGAAAGCCGCGGCGCGGCGCCGGCCGGCACGCAGCCGGCGCCGCTCCGCCAAGCCCAAACGACGCTAACTCCCCAGCGGCCACCCGAACAGGCCGTTGAGCGCGCTGCCGCCCGGACGCGCCCGGACAGGTGGAACGAGACGCTGTCGCCGATGTCGTCGACCGACTCGCCGACCCCCACCCGGTAGGTGCCGGGTGCGACCGTCCACTGCCCGGCGGGCTGGGCGGAGCGAGTGGCGCTGGGCGTGGTCGGCGACGTTGTGGCCGGCTGGGTCCCGGTGGCCGGCCCGGAGCTCCAGAACGCGAACGCGCTGGGGTGCATCACCAGCCGGACGATCCGGGTCTGGTGGGGCCAGAGGAACACCTTGCTGAACGCCCGCAGCTGCTCGGGCGGCTCGCCGGTGGACGACGGGTCGTGGACGTAGCCCTGAACGACGTCGGCGCCGGGGGTGTGGCCGCGGTTGGTGTCGGCCACGTCGACGGTCACGTCGCCGTCACGGCCGATCGACGCCCGGACGATCCGGTGGGAGAACGTCGTGTAGGAGAGGCCGTAGCCGAAGGGGAACAGCGGCTGCTCGCCGTGGGTCTGGAAGTAGCGGTAGCCGACGTCGATGCCCTCGTCGTAGCTCTCCTGCTCGAGCTGGTCGTAGTCGTCGGAGGCCCCGGTCTTGAGGTCGGTGATCCCCGGGTACTCCGCCGACGTGACCCCCGGGCCCTGGTTGTCCGACGCCGGGAACGTGATCGGCAGGTGACCCGACGGGTTGGCATCGCCGAACAGGAGCGCGGCCGCGGCGGTGCCGAAGGTGGCACCCGGCTCCCACATCTCCAGCACGCCGGAGACGTCGTGGAGCCACGGCATCACCACCGGCCCGCCGGTGAGCACGACCACCGTGTGGCGGTTGGCCCGGGCCACCGCCTCGATGAGCGCGTTCTGATCGCCGGGCAGCGACAGGCTCTCGATGTCATGGCCCTCGCCGACCTCGCGGCCGGCGAACACCACCGCGACGTCGGAGTGAGCCGCCGTCTTCGCTGCCTGCTCGATGAGCGACGGCGTCTGGGGCAGCGCCACCCCGAGGTGAACCTCGTTGCCCAGGAACGTGTTGAAGTTGAAGATGTTCAGGGTCGACGGGATCCCGGCGACGCCCTCCTCGGAGGAGTAGTTCGAGGACGATCGACGTCGGGTGCCCGGCCCGCAACGGCACGGTGACGTGGTCGACGTAGCCGAAGTCGTCACGCAGCCGCTGGGTCACGAGCCGCCCGTCGATGAACAGCTTGAACGTCCCGGACTCGATGATGGAGAAGTTGTAGTCGCCGCTCACCGGGGGCGTGTACGTCCCGCGATACGAGCTCGACCAGTTATCGAACTGGAACTGGGTCGGGATCGCCACCGCGGGGCTTGACCCGACGGCCGGGAACGAGCTCTGGCCCTCGGCCCCGCCGGTCCCGTTGTAGAGGATCGAGGGCACCACCTGGGTGCCCAGCACCGTCGCCGATGGGGACGTCGGGTCGTTGCCGCCGTAGTAGGTGGCGAGGAACCCGGCCGACTTCCCGTCGGGGGTGACGATCGCGCCGGGGCCGCTGGTGGCGCCGTTGGAGGTCAGCACCGGCTGCTCCTTGAGGCCCACCGAGCCTGGCGTGTAGGTGACCGTGCGGCCCGAGCCGGCCCGGGCGACGATGCCGCTCAGCGCGCTCGAGTAGCCGAACGTCTGGCCGGTGGCGGTGTCCGTGAACGAGTTGGTGGGGTCCACGAAGGCCGAGCCGTCATTGGCCGACTGGGGCTGCTCGGTCGACACCGGCCCCAGCGAGGTGTCGGCGTTGGGTCCGGCCTGGGTGCCGATCACCGCGATCGAGCGGTCGTGGCGATCGAGCGGCAGCACGTCGTGGTGATTGCGCAGCAGCACGGCGCCCTGCTCGGCGATCTTGGCCGAGGTGGCCTCCTCGGCGGCGATGCCGGTGTTGAGGCCGGTCGTCGTCGGCTGCTTGAGGAAGCGCTCGTTCTTGACCGACTGCAGCACCAGGCGGCGGACCTCGTCGACGAGCCGCGCCTGTGAGATGAGGTTCTGGCTGCCGTCGGCGTTGGTCTGGCCGTCGGCCGAGCCGTTGCCGACGATCGCCTGCAGCTGGGCCAGGGTGAGCGAGGCGTCGCCGCCGTCACCGCCGTTGGCGAAGTTCAGCTGCGGCGTGTCGCGCTCGGCGGTGACCGCGTCGGGGGTGTAGGTGCCCTCGAAGCCGTACTGGCCCTTGACCAGGTCGTTGAGCAGGAACTGGTTGCCGCACGAGTCCGCGCCGGTGTACGGGGGCGCAGTGGCCGCGTTGACGATGGCGTAGCCGCACATCACGCTCATGGCGTTGCCCTGCTGGGGCGCCACGGCCGCCTGCCAGGCGGGGCCGTAGATCTCCTCCAGCGCGCGCTCGGAGACGAGCTCGTTCTCGCCGGTGTTGTTGGGATTGGCCAGCGTCAGGGCCTGGCCCGAGCGCCCTTGCTCCTGGGTGTAGGCGCAGCAGTGCTTGATCGTCGTCTGCACGCCCGTGGCCTGGATGGCCCGGACCTCGGGCGCGACGATCGCGCCGGTCAGGAACGGGTCCTCGCCGAAGTTCTCCTGCTCGCGGCCGGTGTGCCACGTGCGGTCGATGTCGATGACCGGCCCCAGGACGTCGGACTGACCCGTGCGATGAAACTCGGAGCCGAGCATCGCGCCGTAGGCCGTGGCGTCCGCCGTGTCCCAGGTGGCGCCCAGGTCAAGCGGGCTGGGGAAGGCCAGGCCGTTGGAGCGCTCGCCGTTGGCGCCGTCGTCGGTGCCGCCGCCCACGGTGAGCCCGTAGAGCGCCAGCAGGTTGGTGGCGGCGCCACTGGCGGGCTGGATGTTGTTGCCGGAGGCCAGCGCGGCCTCCAGGCGCTGAAGCGTGGACTGCGCCGGATTCCCGCCGCTCTGGGCGTAGCGGGGCGAGGCCGGGTTCTCCAGGTCGTCGATCACGAACTGGGCCTGACAGTCGGGCCCGAACTTCGGGTCGGCCCAGGGGGCCGCCTCGGAGGTGGGCAGCGCCGGGCAGTTGGGGGTGGGGATGAGCGCCGGCTGAGCCGCCGCGCCGATATGAGCGCCCTGTGTGGCCGGCGGCGGCGCTCGCGCTGCCGGACACCAGCCCGGCGATCAGGACAGCGGTCACCGCGAGCGCACCAACGACGCCCCGCGGACGGGCAGACATCGGCATATCTCCCTACCTCTCCGACGGCGGCGGTCCCGGCGGCCAACCTACTCCTGGGCCTGAGCGGTTGCAAGTCACTTGACACTTGCGTGACAGAAGTCACCAACCGACGCCGGGCGCGACGCCACAGAGCGCGCACCCTGTGCTCCTCAGGTGTGTGCGTACCAACGCGAGCGATGCCGACGCCACAGAGCGCGCGCCACCAGACCCCGACCCGTGCGCTCTGGGGCGTCGGGGTCCTCCGCCGCCGCCCCGCCGCCCCGCCGACCGGCTAGGACCAGCCCTCGGGGGCGGTGAGCAACTCGGGCGGGTCGGGCTCAAAGGAGCGCTGCAGGTCCTTGCGCACCTCGTCCCCCCGCCCGGCCGGCGGCTTGCGACTGCCGGCCTGGTACTGCGGGACCCACTCGATCCCGTCGCCGGTGTACTCCTGCTCGGCGGCGGCGTGCAGCGTCCAGTGGGGGTCGTAGAGATGCGGGCGGGCCAGGGCGCACATGTCGGCGCGGCCGGCGAGCACGATCGTGTTGACGTCGTCGTAGCTGGCGATGGCCCCGACGGCGATCGTCGGCAACCCGACCTCGTTGCGGATCCGGTCCGCGAACGGGGTCTGGAAGCTGCGGCCGAACGCGGGCCGCTCCTCCGGGTCGACCTGCCCCGAGGAGACGTCCACGACGTCGCAGCCGTGCTCCAGGAGCATGCGGGCAAAGGCGACCGCATCGTCAGGGGTGAAGCCACCCTCGATCCAGTCGGTGGCCGAGATGCGCACGCTCATCGGCTTGTCGTCGGGCCACACCGCGCGGCAGGCATCGAAGACCTCCAGCGGGAAACGCGCCCGCCCCTCCAGCGAGCCGCCGTACTCATCACCCCGCCGGTTGGTCACCGGCGAGAGGAAGCTGGAGAGCAGGTAGCCGTGGGCGCAGTGCAGCTCGAGCAGATCGAAGCCCGCCTCGATCGCGCCCCGGGTCGCCGACACGAACTGCTCGCGCACGGCGTCCATGTCCTCCCGGGTCATCTCGCGCGGGACCTGGTTGAGCTCGGAGTAGGCGATCGGCGAGGGGGCGATCACCTCCCAGTTGCCCTCCTCCAGCGGCTCGTCGATCCCCAGCCACATCAGCTTGGTAGAGCCTTTCCGTCCCGAGTGCCCAAGCTGGGCGGCCATCGCACAACCGCCGTAACGGTGGGCGAAGTCCACGATGCGCTTCCACGCTCCGACGTGCTCGGGGCGGTACATGCCCGCGCACCCGGGCGTGATGCGCCCGATGTCCGAGACGCAGATCATCTCCGAGTAGACGAGCGCGGCGCCGCCGAGCGCCCGGCCGCCGAGGTGGACGAGGTGGAAGTCAGACGGGGTGCCGTCGACCGCGGAGTACATGTCCATCGGGGAGACGACGACGCGGTTGGGCAGCGTCAGCCCCCGCAGCCGGAACGGGGCGAACATCGGCGGGCGCGCGGTGAAGCCGCCGCGGTCGGCGAACAGGTCATCGACGTCGGCCACGAACGCCTCGTCGCGCAGGCGCAGGTTGTCGTAGGTGATGCGGCGGCTGCGCGTGAGCAGGTTGAAGGCGAACTGGAGCCGCGGCTGGTCGACGTAGCGGGCGATCCCCTCAAACCATTCGAGCGACCCCTGGGCGGCGCGCTGGGTGGACTCGACAACCGGGCGTCGCTCGGCCTCGTAGGCCTCGAGCGCGGCCTCGACGTCATCGGTGCCGTTGGTGCGAAACGCCCAGGCGAGGGCCACGGCGTCCTCCATGGCGAGCTTGGTCCCCGAGCCGATCGAGAAGTGGGCCGTGTGGGCGGCGTCGCCGAGCAGGACGACGTTGCCCGAGCGCCAGGACGCGTTGCGCACGGTCACGAAGCGCAGCCACTTGGAGTTGTTGGCCTGCAGCGTGTGGCCCTCGAGCGCGTCGGCGAACAGCTCCTGGCAGTACGCCACGCTGGCCTCGTCGCTCACGCCCGGGGGCAGCGACGCGCCGCCGGCGAGCTCGCCCAGGCCGGCTCGGTGCCACGTCTCCTCGGCCACCTCGACGATGAACGTGCTCATGTCGCGGCTGTAGGGATAGGCGTGAGCCTGGAGCACGCCGTCCGCGGTCTCGGCGATGAAGAACTTGAACGCGTCGAACACCAGGTCGGTGCCCATCCACATGTAGCGGCAGTGGCGGCGATCGAGCGTGGGCCCGAAGTCCTCGGCGCGGGCGGCGCGCACGGCGCTCGACGCCCCGTCGGCGCCGACCACCAGGTCAAAGTCGGCGGCGAGCTCGTCCACCGGCGGCGCCTCCGCGCAGTAGCGGATCTCGGCCCCCAGGGACGCCGCCCGGTGCTGGAGGATCCCGAGGAGCTCCTTGCGGCCCAGGGCGCTGAACCCGTGGCCGCCCGACCGCGTCTTGTGCCCGCGGTGGTGGATGTCGATGTCGGTCCAGTGGACGAAGCCGTCGGTGATCTGGCGGTAGCTGAGCGGATCGGCGTGCTCGAACACCGTCAGCGTCTCGTCGGAGAACACCACCCCGAACCCGAAGGCGTCCTCGGCGCGGTTGCGCTCGAAGACGACGATCTCGCAATCGGGGGCGACCCGACGCATGAGGGTGGAGAAGTACAGCCCGGCGGGGCCGCCGCCGGCTACCGCGATCCGCATGGCGTGAGCGTAACGCGCGAGCTTAGACGTCGAGATCGGACAGGTGCTCGTAGCGCAGCGCCAGCCCGTTGACGACGTTGTGCAGGAGCGCCAACGCCGCGCGGGTGTTGGCCGCGGCCACCGGCGGGAGATCCTCGGCGCAGAGGGCCTTGAGCTCGTCGTACACCGCCAGCAGCCGCGCCTCGGCGTCGGTCAGCTCGGTGCCGAGCAGATCCTGGGCGGGCGGGGACGAGCTCATGACGGCGCTCCGATCGGCGCGTCGCGCTTGTCGATCGTGCGCTTGGCCTTGAGCTCGAAGCGGGGCAACTCGCCCTCCCCCGCGCGCTCGATCCGGAAGTTCAGCCCCTCGTGGGCCAGGGACAGGCGCTTGTGCAGGGTGTCGGACAGCCCGTCCCAGTCAGAGACGGCGCCCGCTTTGAGCTCGACGCGCAGCGTGATCTCGTCACGGACGCCCTCGCGGGTGATGACGGTCTGAAACTCGTCGACCTCGGAGTACTCGCGCACGATCGCCTCGATCGCTCGCGGGTAGACGTTGGTGCCGCGGATGATCTTCATGTCGTCGACGCGGCCGAGGATCCCGCCCTCGTAGATGTCATACACGCGCCCGCACGAGCAGGTGGAGGCCGGCACCTTGCAGACGAGGTCCCCGGTGCGGTAGCGCAGCAGCGGGATCGCGCCGCGGCCGAACGAGGTGACGACGCGCTCGCCACGCTGCCCGTACTCGACGGGCTGAAGCGTGGCCGGATCGATGACCTCCTCGATCACGTGGTCCTCGATGATGTGGGTGCCGCCGGGCTGATGGTCGCACTCGAAGACCATGATCGTCCCGATCTCCGTCATGCCCGCGGTGTCGTAGGCCTTGGCGCCCCACTGCTCCTCGATCAGGGCCTTGGTCTGCGGGATGGACCCGGCGGGCTCGCCGGAGAGGATGAGGCGGCTCACCGCCGACCCGGCCAGATCAATGCCCAGCGTGTGGGCCTCCTGGGCCAGCCGGAGGGCGTAGGTGGGCGTCGAGGCGACGACGGTGGCGCCGAAGTCGACGATCTGGCGCACCCGCGCCTCGGTCGTCTGGGCGCCGCCGGGGACGTTGAGCACCCCGATCTTCTCCATCGCGTAGTGCAGGCCCCAGAAGCCGATGAAGGAGCCATAGCCGAAGGCGATGTAGGCCGTGTCCCCCGGGCGCACGCCGCACCCCCAGATGCCGTAGGCCCACATCTCGGCGATCCAGGCCCAGTCCTTGCGCGAGTCAAGCGCGCGCAGTGGCCCCTTGCCGGTGGTGCCCGACGTGGTGTGCACGCGGATCGCGCCGGCGCCCGAGATCGTGGGCAGCTCCCCGTAGGGCGGATACTCGAACTGGGAGTCCATCCAGTGCTCACGCGTGAGCATCGGCAGCAAGCGCAGATCGTCCAGCGACGCGAGCGCGTCGGGGTCGACGTCGGCCAGCGTGCGCCGGTACCACGGGCTGCGCTCCTTGGCCCAGGCGATCTGTAGGCGCAGCTTGGCCAGCTGCAACGCCTCGAGCTGCGGGCGCTCCAGCGTCTCGACCTTGGGATTCCAGTACGCGCTCTCTGCTGCCAAGTCTGCCTCGGCGCGGCAGCATACCTGACCCGCTGGCCCTTTCCGTGGGGTGGGCGGGGATCGTGGCGTCAAGTATCGTCGCCCGACATGAGCCCGTTTCGCGCCAGCGCGCCGCTCACCGGCGAGTGGAAGAACTTCGACTTCGCGGTGGCCGACGGCGTGGCCACGGTCCGGCTCAACCGCCCCGAGAAGCTCAACGCGCTCACCTTCGAGGCCTATGCGGACCTGCGCGACCTCGTGGCCGAACTGCCCGCGCGTGATGACATCAAGGTGGTGGTCCTCGGCGGCGAGGGCCACGGCTTCTGCTCGGGCGGCGATGTGGAGGAGATCATCGGGCCCCTGCAGGAGATGGGCACCGCGCAGCTGCTCGAATTCACGCGGATGACCGGCAGTGTCGTCAAGGCGCTGCGCGAATGTCCCGTGCCGGTGATCGCCGCCATCAACGGCGTGGCCGCCGGCGCCGGGGCGGTCCTGGCGCTCGCCTGCGACTTCCGCGTGATGGCCGAGTCGGCGTCCTTCGCCTTCCTCTTCACGCGCGTGGGGCTGGCCGGGGCCGACATGGGCTCGGCCTACCTGCTGCCGCGGATCGTGGGGCTGGGCCGGGCCACCGAGCTGCTCATGCTGGGGGACAAGATCACCGCGCGGCGCTGCCATGAGATCGGGCTGGCCACATCGGTGACCGCCGACAACCACCTTCCCGACCACGTCAGCGCGCTGGCCCAGCGATTGGCCGAGGGCCCGGCGTTCGCCTACTCCACCACCAAGTCGCTGCTCACGCGCGAGCTGGACATGGCGCTCGCGCCGGCCATCGAGCTCGAGGCGGTCACCCAGGCCCTGCTCATGCATTCCGAGGACTTCGAGGAGTTCTACGCGGCGTGGAGCGAGGGCCGCCGCCCGGACTGGTCGGGGCGATGAGCGAGATCATCAACTCGCCGGACCTCGCCGCCCCCGTCGGCTTCTCGCACGCGGTGCGTGCCGAGCGTGCGGGAGAGACCGTCTATCTCGGAGGCCAGGTGGCGCAGGCGCCCGATGGCACCGTCACCGGCGAGACGATCGTGGAGCAGTTCGGCGTGGCGGCGGCCAACCTGATGACGGCGCTGCGCGCGGCCGGCGGCGAGCCGTCGGACCTCGTGTCGCTGCAGGTGTTCGTCACGGTCGTGGCCGAGTACAAGGCGTCGCTGCGCGAGCTCGGCAAGGTCTGGCGCACGCACTTCGGGCGCCACTATCCGGCGATGGGTCTGTTCGGCGTCACCGAACTGTTCGACCCCGCCGCCAAGGTGGAGCTGATGGGCGTGGCCGTCGTGCCAGCCCGCGACGCATGACCGCCGCGCTCGACCTCCATCTCAATCGGGACCAGGTCGACCTCTACGAGCGGACCTGGGAGCTGGCCACCGAGACGCTGGCTCCGATCGCCGCCGCCGGGGAACCGGGGCGCGTCAACCGCCCGCTCGTCGCGGCGCTGGCCAAGCATGGGCTGCTCGCTCGCCTGTTCGAGCGCGATCACGTGAGCGCCATCGAGCTCTGCCTGATCCGTGAGGGCCTGGCCCGTGGCTGCACCGAGGCCGAGACCGCGTTCGCGCTGCAGGGCCTCGGCGCCTACCCGATCGTCCAGGCCGGATCGGAGTGGCTCAAGGCGCAGTGGATTCCCCGGGTGGCCGGGGGCACGGCGATCGCCGCGTTCGCGCTCACCGAGCCCGATGCCGGATCGGACCCGGCGGCGCTGTCGCTGCACGCGACCCCGGACGGCGCGGGTGGCTACGTGCTCAACGGCGAGAAGCTGTGGATCTCCAACGCGCCGGACGCCGACGTCTACACCGTGTTTGCGCGCAGCGAGGCGAGCACCGGGGCGCGGGGCCTCACCGCCTTCGCCGTTGCCGGCGACTCGCCCGGACTGAGCGGCGAGCCGCGTGACATGCTCGCCGCCCACGCCATCGGCTCGCTCACCTTCGACGACGTGCCCGTCGGTCCCGAGCAGGTGCTGGGCCAGCCCGGCGCGGGCTTCCAGGTGGCGATGTCGACCCTTGACCTGTTCCGGCCGAGCGTCGGCGCCTTTGCCATCGGCATGGCCCGCACCGCCCTGGACCTCGCCACCTCCTACGCGCTCGAGCGTGAGACCTTCGGCAAGCCGCTGAAGGAGCACCAGGCGGTGGCCCACCGGCTGGCCGAGCTGCACGCCCAGACCGAGGCGGCGCGGCTGCTCGTGCACCAGGCCGCGCTGGCCCACGACCATCGGATATCTGACCCCGGCGTGGCCGCGATGGCCAAGCTGCTGGCCACCGAGGTGGCTCAGGCCGCCGTCGACGCGGCCGTGCAGTTCCACGGCGCGGTCGCCCTCGAGCAGGGGCACCCGCTCGAGCACCTCTACCGCGATGTCCGCGCGCCGCGGATCTATGAGGGCGCCTCGGAGATCCAGCGGGAGATCATCGCCCGGTCGATGTTCCGGGCCGCCGAACAGTGAGCCGGACGGTGGTGGTCACCGGCGGCTCGCGCGGCATCGGCCGGGCGGCGGCGCTGCGCTTCGCCGGCGCCGGGGACCGGGTCATCGCCCTCGGGCGCGACGAAGCGGCGCTCAGCGCCCTGCCCGGCATCGACACCTATCGCTGCGACGTGACCGAGGAGGGCGCCGTCAGCGACACCTTCGCCGAGATCGGCCCCGTCGACGTGCTCGTCAACAGCGCCGGGATGGGTGAGTCGGCGCCGCTTGACCAGACGACGCTCGCGTCCTGGCAGCGCCACCTCGACGTCAACGCCACCGGCGCCTTCCTGTGCATGCGCGCGGTCGTCCCGGGCATGCGCGAGCGCGGCGCGGGCGCGATCGTCACCGTTGCCTCGACCGCCGGGCGGGCCGGCGTGCCCTATACGACCGCCTACACCGCCTCCAAGCACGCGGTGATCGGCCTCACCCGCGCGGTGGCCGCCGAGCTGGCCGGCACCGGGGTGCGCGTCAACGCCGTCTGCCCCACCTTCGTGCGCACCGAGATGACCCACCGGTCGATCGCCAACATCGTGCAGCGCACCGGCCGCTCAGCCGAGCAGGCCGAGGCGGCGTTGGCCGCAGCCTCACCGCTGGGCCGCCTGCTCGAGCCCGAGGAGGTCGCCGACGCGATCGTGCACCTCGCGTCGCCGGCCGCGGCGGCGATCAGCGGGCAGGCGTGGGTGATCGACGGCGGCGGGGTCCAGGCTTAGAGCCGTTCGGGGGCTCCGAAGCGGTCAAGCAGACCGTCATCGTGAAAGCGGGTGATCGACTCGACGCCGTCGGGGCGCACACCGATCACGAACATGCCGCCGCGCATCCACTCGCCGTCCGCTTCGAGGTAGTAGGCGTAGGCGGGCTGGAGGTTGGCGCCGACGCGGTAAAAGCGCCACCGCCGCGGCAGGCGGTCGAGATGCCGGTCGCGCAGGAAGCGGTCGATCGCGTCGCGTCCCTGGTGCCACTCGGGCTCGGGCGGCATGCTGACCACGGCGTCCTCGGTGAGCAGGGCGATCACGCCGTCGACGTCGTCGCGCTCGAAGGCGTCGGCGAAGCGGCTGACGAGCTCGGCGTCGCCGCCACTGCGGGGGACGGCCAGCCGCTCGTGGCGCGGCGCCAGTCGCTTCTCCAGCGTCCCGCGCGCGCGTTGCAGCGCGCTGTTGACCGAGGCCTCGCTCGAGCCGAGCATGTCGGCGACCTCGTCGGCGTGGAACCCGAGCACGTCGCGCAGGACGAGCACCGCGCGCTGGCGGGGCGCCAGGTGCTGGAGACCGGACACGAACGCCAGGGCCACGGTCTCCTTGGCCTCGTAGCGAGCCGCGGGCCCCGGAGCAACGTCGATCACGCCGTCCAGCAGTGAGTCGGGGTAGGGCTGAAGCCAGCTGATCTCGGCGAAGCTCTCGGGCGGATGGGTGATCGCGCCCCGCCCCGGCCGGTCCCCGGGAGCCAACTGGGGACGGCGCTCGCGGTCGCGCAGCGCGTTGAGACAGCGGTTGGTGGCGATCGTGTAAAGCCACGCGCGCAGCGACGATCGGCCCTCGAACTGCTCGAGGCCGCGCCACGCCGACAGCAGCGTCTCCTGGAGCAGGTCCTCGGCGTCCTGGAGCGAGCCGACGATCCGGTAGCAGTGCAGCTGCAGCTCGCGGCGGTAGGGCTCGGTGAGCTGAGCGAACGCGTCCTCGTCGCCGCGCTGGGCGCGGGCGAGGCGGTTGTGCTCGAGGCGTTCCAGCTGCCAGGCCATTTCTGCCATCCACTCCGTAGGACACCAACGGCGTCAGAAAATCATCGCTCAATTGCGTCACGGCTCCGGGTCTCAATCAACGAGGGACCACAAGAGACCGCAAAGGAGGAGCCGTGAATTCGAAGACCGCTCGCTGGGTTCTCGTCTTGAGCTCGGTGGCATCGCTGATGGTGGCGCTCGACGCGCTCGTCGTCTCGACGGCGCTGGGCGTGATCCGCAGCCACCTGCACGCCTCGATCGACGAGCTGGAGTGGACCGTGAACGCCTACGGCCTCAGCTTCGCCGTGCTGCTCGTCCCCGCCGCCGCCCTCGGTGACCGGCTGGGCCGCCGCCGGCTGTTCGCCGCCGGGCTGGGGCTGTTCGTGCTGGGGTCGATCGCGTGCGCGCTGTCGCCCAACGCGGGTCTGCTGATCGCCTCGCGGGCCGTGCAGGGATCGGCCGCCGCGCTGGTGGCGCCGCTGTCGCTGGCCCTCGTCTCCACCGCGTTCCCGCCCGAGCGCCGCGGCTGGGCGATGGGCGTCTACGGAGGCATCACCGGGATCGCCGTCCTCGGCGGCCCCGTCATCGGCGGCGCCGTCACCCAGGGACTGGCGTGGCAGTGGGTGTTCTGGATCAACGTTCCGATCGGCCTGGCGGCGATCCCGCTGGTGCTCACCCGGATCCCGGAGAGCTTCGGGCCGCGGGCGCGGCTGGACACGCCGGGGCTGGTGCTGGTCACCGTCGCGGCGATGGGGATCGTGTGGGGGCTGATGCGCGGCAACGACGTCGGCTGGGGCAGCGCCGAGACCATCGGTACGCTGGCGGCGGGGCTGGCGGCGCTGGTGGCGTTCGTGCTCGTGGAGCGCCGGGCCGCCGAGCCGATGCTGCCGCCGAGGATGTTCGCGCGTCGCGGCTTCTCGGCCGGGACGGGCTCCAACTTCCTGTTCTCGGCCTCGCTGTTCAGCGCGGTGTTCTTCATGGCCCAGTTCCAGCAGATCTCGCTGGGGCAGGGCCCGCTTGACTCCGGGCTGCGGCTGCTGCCGTGGACGGGCACGCTGTTCATCGTCGCGCCCATCGCCGGGGCGCTGACCAACCGCATCGGCGAGCGGACGCTGGTGACCCTGGGCCTGGCGATGCAGGCAGTGGGGATGGCCTGGGTCGCGACGATCGCCTCGCCTCACATGACCTACTGGCACATGATCCCGCCGCTGATCATCGCCGGCGCGGGCATCTCGATGGCCATCCCCTCGGCCCAGAACGCCGTCATGAACGCCGTGGCTCCGGATGACCTGGGCAAGGCCTCGGGGGCGTACATGACGACGCGTCAACTGGGGGGCGTCTTTGGCCTGGCCGTCGCGGTGGCGGTGTTCACCGGAGCGGGCAGCTACGTCTCCCCGGCCGCGTTCTCCGACGGCTTCGTGCCGGCCCTAACCGTGTCAGCCGCGCTGTCGGCAGCCGGCGCCCTCGTGGCCGCGCTCCTGCCCCGCCGCACCCCCCATATGGAGGTTTCTGCACAGGTTCTCCGGGACCGGGAAGGCCGCGCGACGGCCCCGGTCCGAGCCCTCCCGGAGCCGGTCAAATAGTCGATAGGAGCAGGCGAAACATGCCGATCGGCTCCCCTTTGATGAGGATTCGCAAAGCGCACCAACGTGCGCATTGCGAAAGGACAGGTTTTTGGCAACTTGACTTTTCCTCATCAAAGGGGGTAAGTAACTCCTTCATGGAGTCGCACCTCGCCGTTTTGGCCGCCGGCGGAGGCCAGTCGCGCGGCCATCGCACGCTCGCCGAGAAGGCGTTTGAGACGATGCACGCCGCCATCATCTCGGGGGCGCTGCGCCCCGGCGCGCGCCTGCCGATCGAGGAGCTGGCCGAGCATCTGGAGATGAGTCCAATGCCGATCCGGGAGGCCGTCCGGCGCTTAGACGCGGTGGGGCTCGTGGACAACGTCCCCCACCGCGGCGCCCGAGTGAGAGATCTGTCGGTCACCGATCTTGCCGAGGTCTACGAGGTCCGCATCGCCCTCGAAACCCTGGCGATGCGCCGCGCCGCTGCCCGCTTCACCGATGTCCGCGCCGCGCACGCCCGTGAGTGTCTGACCGAGCTCGAGAACATGACCGACGATGCCTCTGTCGCCACCTCCGAAGCCCACGCCCGGTTCCACTTCGCCTTCTATGAGGCCGCCGAGTCTGCGTGGCTGTTGCGGCTCGTCCGGCCGGCGTGGCAGGTGAGCGAGCGCTACGCGCTCGAGTGGCCGCAGGTCCGGCGACTGGAGGACCGAGCGGCCGAGCACCGCGAGATCCTGGCGGCGTGTGAGGCCCACAACCCCGACCGCGCCGCGCAATCGCTCCACGAACACCTGGCGACGACCGCCAACAGCCTCGCCGAGGCGATGGGCGGCGGCCCGCTGTATCAGCTCGGGGCCCACGTCTGACCCCTCGGGCCGGGCCCTGAGCACTCAGATCCCGTGGGTGAGGATCGTCACGCCGACCGCGATGAGGACGCCTGCACCGGCCAGCTCTGACCAGTGGCCCACCTCGGCACCGAGGCGGCTCCCGAGCTCCAGCCCCAGCAGCGACAGCCCGACGCTGACCACGCCGATCACCGCGACGCTGAGGATGAGCGGCGTGTCACGGGCGCCCAGTGCGAACCCGATAACGAGGTTGTCGATGCTGAGGCCCGCGCCGAGGAGGATGAGCTTGGCCATCGGCGCGCCGGCCAGAGCCGGAGGCGCATCGTGCGCCGAGCGCACAGCGTGGATGGCCATCTGCACGCCCACCAGGATGAGCAGCCCCCCGCCCACGAGGCGGGCGCGGGAGCCCAGCGTGCTCGACAGGCTGTGCCCGACCACAAGCCCGATCAGCGGCATGCCGGCCTCGAACACGCCGAAGACGACCGCGATGCGCAGGCGCACCTGGCGGTCGACGCCGGCCAGCCCGATGGCGATGGCGGCCGCGAAGTTGTCGGCGCCGAGCGAGCCGGCGACGAGCAGCAGCGTCAGCAAGCCGCCGCCGTGGCGCGCCTATGCGGCGAAGTCCGGCGTGGCGCCGCGCAGCGAGGCGGCACGTCCGGCGGGCTGCTCCCAGTCCTCCTGGCGGCCGAGCGCCGTCTCATCCAGCAGGTAATACGAGCCACCGATCGTCTCCAGCCCGCGGGCGTAGACCGAGTACGTGTGGAAGAGGCGATCGCCATCTCTCAGGAAGCTGGAGCGCCCGGGGAACTCGCCGGCCAGCTCGAACTGCTGGCCGGCGGCAGCGAACTGGACCGGGGTGCGGAAGTTGTACTGCACCGGGTTGACCGACTCGTCGAGCGTGACGTGGAAGTCATAGTTGAAGTCCGAGCCGTAGGACGAGTACCAGGGGAACGTCCAGCCTCGCCGCTCCTTGTACGCGGCGATCTTGGGTACGGCAGGACCCGAGCTTGGGGCGCCGCGGCCGGGGAGTGCCACGGCGCCCCCCTGCTCGGTCAGTGCAACAGGCCGAGCGAGTTTGCCGACGCGCCGCTGCCGGCGTCGTCGACGAGGTACAGGCTCTTCTGGTTGGGCGCCACGGCGACCCCGAACAGGTCGCCCCCGCCGTTGGGGATGACGTTGCGCACCGCGGGGTGCGTGCCGGCCGGCGTGGTCTCCACGAGGCGGCCGTCGGCGCCGTTGGCGGAGATGATGTCCCCGTTGGGAGCCACCGCCAGGCCCAGCGGATCGTTGAGCGGGCCGCCGTGCGCCACGGTCGTGCCGCCGCCGGTCACGGGGACCGCCCGCGTCATCGCGTCCGGGACGGCGGCGATGCGGTTGCCGTCGGAATCCGCGACGTAGAGCACGCCGCCGCGCCCGAGGCCGACGCCGGTGGGGCCGACGACGAGCGCGTTGGGATCAGTGTGCTCGGCGAAGCCCTGCGCGATGACCACGCTGGAGTCGAGCTTCAGATGATCACCGGCGGTCGAGAAGTCGAGCCTCACCACCGTTCCCTTGTCGACGACGTGCCCGTGGGCGGCGACCGTACCGTTGAGCACGTTGGTGACGAACAGCGTGGCGTTGTGGCCCGAGTTCACGGCGGTCATGTCCCACGGCCCGTTGATCACGGCCCCGGTGATCGCGCCGGTGGCGTGGCCGTTTGCGTTGAGGACGACGAGGCCGCCGGAGCGCGCGTGCGCTCCCATTCCGCCGGGCGCCGGCAGGCTGCCGACGACGACGTCACCGGTGCCCACCACCGCCAGGGCGGTCGTGAGCCCCACGGCGGGCATGCCCTTGATCCGCGGCACCACCGCGAACACCTTCTGGTGGCCGGACGGGGAGATCTCGACGATGCTCGACCCGGTGCCCTGCTGGTTGGCGGCGTTGTTGAAGTTGGAGACGAGGATGTCGCCGCGCACGAGCTTGCCGACCGTGTGCGGCACGACGACAACCCCATAGGGGTTGACGTCGCCCTTGGCCGGGCCGCCAGTGGGCACCGCGCTGGCGACACGGGAGAAGGAGTGCAGCGGACCGAGGAACGAGCCGGTGGCGGCAGCCGCCCCGGCCGAGAGAGTGACGGCGACCGTCAGCGCAATCGCAGCGGTCGCCCGTGTATATGGAAGATGCACCTGAGCCCCTTTCGCTCATGGCTGGACGCCGCAGGGGCAGCGTCCCTCTACGCGCACACGACTCCGCTGGGGCGATTTCCTTCCCCTGCTACTGCGGTCTCAACGACCGAGATACGCCCGCTTGAGGTCCTCTGACTTCAGGAGGTCGCCGGCGGCGCCCGAGAGCACCAAGGTTCCGGTGGAGAGCACGTAGCCGCGATCGGCGATCGACAGCGCCATGGTGGCGTTCTGCTCGACCATAAGGATCGCCACCCCGGACTCGTGGACCTCTTTGATGATCCGGAAATTCTGCTGCACGAGCGCCGGCGAGAGGCCCATCGACGGCTCGTCCATGAGCAGCAGCCGCGGCCGTGACATGAGCGCGCGGCCCATCGCCACCATCTGCTGCTCGCCGCCCGACAGCGTGCCGGCAAGCTGCTCGCGGCGCTCGTGGAGGCGGGGGAACAGCGTGTGGACGCGCTCCAGGTCCTCCTTGAACGTGGAGCCGTCGCCCAGCACGGCGCCGAGCTCCAGGTTCTCATGGACGGTCATCGTGCCGAACAGGCGGCGGTTCTCCGGCACGATCGCCATCCCGCGCGCGATCCGGTCGGGCACCTTGCGCTGGGTGACGTCCTCGCCGTCGAGCAGCACGCGACCGGAGCGGGGGCGCACCAGCCCGAGCACCGTCTTGAGCGTGGTCGACTTGCCCGAGGCGTTGCCGCCCAGCAGGCACACCAGCTCGCCCTCGTCGACCTGGAGGGAGATCTCCTCCAGGATGCGCATCTGGCCGTAGTAGGTCGTGACCTGTTCGAGTGCCAGCAGCATCGGGGTGGGCTCAGCCGGCCTCGGCCAGTGCGTCGGGATCCCGGCCAAGGTAGGCCTCGACCACCGCCGGATGGGAGGCGACCTCGTCGTAGCTGCCCTCGGCGATCTTCACGCCATGGTCGAGCGCGACCACCCGGTCCGAGACGCCCTCGACCACGTGCATGTCGTGCTCGATGACGAGGATGGCCAGCGACAGCTCGTCGCGCAGGCGGCCGATCAGCTCGCTCACCTCATGGGTCTCGTTGGGGTTCATCCCCGCCGCCGGCTCGTCGAGGAGCAGGAGCTTCGGCTCGGTGGCGAGCGCGCGCGCGATCTCCAGGCGACGGCGGTTGGCATAGGAGAGGCTGTAGGCGGGCTGGTCCCAGCGGTAGCCGGCCAGCCGTTGTCCGAAGAAGGAGAGGATCTGCTCGGCGCGCGCGCGGACCTCGCGCTCCTCCCGGCGGGCCCGCGGCAGTCGCAGGATCGACTCCCACGGCATCGCCTTGGTGCCGCCGTAGGTGGCCGCCATCACGTTCTCGAGCACTGACATGTTGAGGAACAGGCGCAGGCTCTGGAACGTGCGCGCGACCCCCTGCAGCGTGATCGCATGCAGGGGCTTGCCGACGAGCGACTCGCCGCCCAACAGCACGTCACCCGCGCTCGGCGCATAGACGCCGGTGATCACGTTGAAGATCGTGGTCTTGCCCGCGCCGTTGGGGCCGATGACGCTCACCACTTCGCCTGAGTCGATCTGCAGGTCGATGTCCGAGAGCGCGCTGAGGCCTCCGAACTGCAGCGAGACACCCTTGAGCTCGAGCAGGGCCACGAGTGCTAGACCACCTCGACCCGTCTCTGCCCGAGCAGCCCCTGCGGGCGCGCGTTCATCATCACGATCAGGATCGCGCCGATGAGAATCTGCCGGGTGATCGCCGGAACGGTGACGAGCCGCGCCTCCCACACGCAGGCGGAGAGGTAGAGCGTCGGCACCAGCACCACCAACCGCTTCAAGCCACGGAGCTGCACCAGCGCGATGACCATCGCGATGAGCGCGACGAAGCCGATGTTTCCGAACGTGGTGGGGTGCTGCGGGACGATCACCCAGTTGTGCAGGATGTCGTGGATCCAGCCGGTGGACTGGCTGTCACCGCCGGTGGCGTTTGACGAGATGGCGCCGACGATCAGGCGGGTGACGAGGCCGAACACCGCGGTTGCCGCGAGCACGGCGACCAGGCGGGTCCACGGCCGCACCTTGACGATCAGGGTCAGCAGGATCACCCCGTAGAACACGTAGCCGGCCTCGGTGGGGTTGCGCAGGAACTCCAGGGACACCGCCACGACGAGCCCGCCCACCACGGCGCCCGCGACACTGCCCGCGCCGCCCAGGATGAGGCCGGCGTAGATGAGGATGAGAAACGGCGTGTCGAAGTCGGTGGGGAACACGCTCGTCTGCTGCGCGGCGAAGACCGCGCCCGCCATGGCGGCGATGGCGGCGCCGAAGGCGAATGCCATCAGCTTGACCCGGTTGACCGGGATGGTCATAAGCGACGCCGCCAGGGGGTCCTCCCGTACGGCGCGCCAGGCGCGGCCGGTGCGCGAATTGTCGAGCAGGTGCAGCACGATCATGGTGAGCACCAACAGGACCAGCAGCAGGTAGAAGTAGCCGGTGTTGGTGAGAATCTGATGGCCGAAGGCGCGGATCGGGTCGAGCCCGAAAATGCCGTTGGGTCCGCCGAGCTTGGTCGGCGCCACGTTGTTGGTGAACTCGACGAACGCCTCGCCGAAGAACAGCGTCACGATCGCCAGGTAGTCGCCGATCAATCGTCGCGAGGGGAACCCGACGACGAGCCCCAACAGCGCGCCTCCGATCATGACGATCGGGATCGAGAGCCACGCCTCCAGGTGGATGCCCGCCGGGGGGTTGAGTTGGCTGGAGGAGAGCAGCGCGAAGCCGTAGGCGCCGAAGCCGTAGAAGGCGATGTAGCCCAGGTCCAGCAGGCCCGCCCAGCCGACGGAGACGTTGAGGCCGAGCGCCAGTATCGCCAGCAGCAGCGCGTTGATGCCGACCTGGAGCTGGTAGTCGTTGAGGCCGATCTGGGGGATGAGCCCGGCGATGATGGCGGCGATGAGCAGCCGCTGCCACCAGCCCACGCGCTCGAACCGGCGCTGGACCTCGCCGCGCCAGCCCGGGGCGTACTGGCGCCGCTGGCCACTGCGCGCGACCCACTCGTCGACGCCGACGTCCGGACCGCGCTGCTCGTCGACGGTCACTAGACCTTCTGGAGTTGCACCCGGCCCAGCAGACCGGAGGGACGCACCAACATGACGATGATGAGGATCGCGAACACGAGCAGGTTCGTGAACGTGGAGGAGACATAGCCGGTGATGAACGACTCGGCGATCCCGATCACGAACCCGCCGAGGACCGCGCCCGTGATCGACCCGATGCCGCCGACGACGGCCGCGGTGAACGCCTTCAGTCCGGCGACGAAGCCCATCAGCGTGTAGATCTGGTTGAAGACCAGGCCGGCCATCACGCCCGCCACCCCGGCGAGCACCGAGCCGATGAAGAACGTTGCCGAGATGGTGAAGTCGACGTTGATGCCCAGCATCTCGGCGGCCTCGCGGTCGATCGCCACCGCCCGCATCGAGCGCCCGAGCGCGGTGCGGTCGACGAGCAGGCGCAGGCCCACCATCAGCACGATGCTCAACACGATGACCAGGATCCGCATGTTGTCGATGCTGAGCGGCCCGATGTGGATGCCGCTCGAGAACGAGACGAACGCCGACGTGTTGTAGCTGCGATACGACGCGCCCCACAGCAGCAGCGCCGTGTTCTCCAAGAAGAACGAGACGCCGAGGGCGGTGATGAGCGGCGCGATCCGCGGCGCGTCGCGCAGCGGTCGATAGGCGAAGCGCTCGATCCCGACCCCCAGCAGGCCGCAGCCGAGGCCGGCGACCAAGAACATGCAGAGGATGACGACCGGGACCGGCGCGACGAGCGCCGTCGACCCTCCGAACCACTGGATCACGAAGTAGCCGATGAACGCCCCGATCATGTAGACGTCGCCGTGGGCGAAGTTCAGCAGTTTGAGCACGCCGTAGACCATCGTGTAGCCGAGGGCGATGAGCGCGTACAGAGCCCCCTGCGTGAGGCCGTTGACGAGTTCCTGGACGAAGAAATGCATGACCTAAGAAGGCGGGATCCCCCGCAACCCCCGGCGCGCCCCGAGCACCTGATGCCCGGGACGCGCCGATGGCGTTGCGATCAGGTGCTGGGGATCAGCTGATACTTGCCTGCGCTGTTGATCTTGAACAGGAAGAACTTCCCGCCGACGAGATCACCGTGGCTGTCGAACTTGATCGGCTGCCCGAGGATCGAGGTCGGCTCATCGGTGGCCTTGACCGCCGACAGCACGCTGGCGCGGCTCGGAGTGCCGCTCTTGCAGGCCGTGGCGATCGCCTCGTCCATGACGTGCGTGGCCGCGTAGACCGGCGGTCCGAAGGTCCCGTACTTGGGGAACTTCGCCTTGGCCTTCGCAGCGATCTCCTTGTCGGCCGGGATGTAGTTGATGTCCGGGCCAAACGACGACACATACGAGCCGTTGGTCGTGAACGAGCTCGGTGAGAACAGGCCGTCGGTTCCGAAGATGACGGCGGTCTTGTGCTGCTCGGCGAGGTTCTTGCCGAACTGCTGGCCGTTGGCGGCCACCTGCCACGGCAGGACGACGACGCTCGTGCCCGAGGTCACCTTGGCCACGAGCGACGAGAAGTCGGTCACCTTCTGGCTGACCGACTCGTGGTCGACCTTGATGCCGGCGGCCTTGAAGATCGGCAGCATCGCCGACACCAGGCCGGTGGAGTACGCCTCCTGGTCATCGACGATCATCAGCGACTTCGGGTGCAGCTTGTTGACGATGTAGTGGGCGTCCTGCGGCCCCTGGACATCGTCGCGGGACACGACCCGGAAGAACGTGGGGTTCTTGCCGCTGCTGGTCAGCGCCGAGTTGGTGGCCGAGCCGGTGATGAACGCCAGTCCGTTACGGCCGAACAGCGGCCCCACGGCCTCGACCTCCTGGCTGCCCGCCGGTCCGATGACGCCGACGATCTTGCCGTTGGAGATGAACTGCTGGGTCACCGTGGTCGCCTGCGCCGGCATGAGCTGCGTGTCGCCCTGCACCAGCGTGATGTTGGTGCCGTTGGCGGCGTTGTCATCCGCCACTGCGAGCTGGGCGAAGGCCAGCTGCTCCTGACCGAGCACCGCGACCTGGCCGGTGAGCGGGGCCTCGATGCCGATCGAGGCCGTGCACTTCGAGCCGCTGCCCGACGAGCTTGAGGTGGCGGCGGCGGCAGCACTGCTGCTCCCGCTGCTGCTGCTGCTGCTGTTCGAACTTCCGCAGCCGGCCGCCACCAGCGCCGTAAGCGCGGCGGCAACCAATGTCACACGTACCTTCATAGCCTGTTAGCTCCTCCTCTGGAGTGGGTCCTGATTGCTCTGATAGGCGGGGGTTCCGTCCGGATAGAAGGCGGCTGCCGGAGAACCCGCGGGCCGGAACACAGCGACGATGCGCATCGGCCCGGAGCCCGAGTTGGACAGACAGTGCACCGTCCTGGCGGGCAGTTGGATGCACGAGCCCGCCGTCACGGGGCGCGAGAAGGCTCCGGCCTGCATCAGGCCGTCGCCGTCGAGCACGTAGATCACCTCGTCATAGGTGTGGAAGTGGTCGGGTGCGCGCTCGGTCGGGATGTACCCGACGAAGTGGGTGGCCGAGCGCAGGCCGGTGGCGGGGTCGGCGACGATCCGGAACTCCCGCTCGGTGGTCGCCTGCTCCACCTCCTGTTCGTCGAGCCGGGAAATGCTGGCCGGCATCGGCGGGCCGGGACTGGGATCGGGCACGCGGACCGCGACGAGGCGCAGCGGGCCCTCCCCGGTGTTCTCAAGCTCGGACTCCGATCCAGGCGGCAGGTAGACACCGATGTCGGGACTGAGTGCGTGGGTCTCGCCTCGGACGTGGAGCCGGCCCTCCCCCTCGAGCACGAACATCGTCTCCTCCACGTCGCCCGGGACCGACACCGAGGCGCGCTGCCCGGGCGGGCACTCGAGCACCGCCTGCTGCAGGGCGTCGAAGTCGGTCCGTGGGCCCAGGGTCGGCCGGACGCTGAGCCCGCTGGGGCTGGTCAACGCCTTCACCTCAGGGGCCTGGACGACGTTCACAGCCGGCATCGGCGGCGGCTCCGGATGGCGGTGGGGAAATTCACTTGGGCTGGGCAACGGGTCCCGAGCGCATCCTGGGCTCGGGGTCGGGGACCTTCGCACATTCGAGCCACGGCGGTCAACCACCTGCCGTCGGAGCGTTCATTGCAGGGTGGCCTCGAGGACGATCTCGGTTCCCGCCAAGGCCAGCGACACCGGGCACGTCGCCTTGGCCTGCTCGGCCAGTTGCGCAAAGCGCGCCGGGTCGAAGCCGGGCACGTCCCCGACCGTCGAGATCGAGATCCGGGTGATCCGGAAGCCCTCCTCCTTCTGCTCCAGGCGGACCCGCGCGGTCGTCCGCAGATCCTGCGGTGGCGAGCCGGCCTCCTCGAGCAGGTTGGCCAGCGACATCGTGAAGCAGCCGGCCTCGGCCGCGGCGATGAGCTCCTCCGGGTTGGTCCCGCGCACCTCGTCCTCGACGCGGTTGCGCAGCGTGAACTCGCCTTCGAACGCGCCGCTGCCCAGCGCGATCCGCCCGCCCCCATCGGGCACGGTTCCCTGCCAGCTGGCCTCCGCGTGGCGGCTTACACGAACGCTCAAGGTGTCCAACACCCCCTCAGTCTGATTTTGTATGGCGATCAAACCATTACCGTGTGACCGCTGCAAGCAGGTGCGTGACCGGAGCAAGCGAGGAGAGGGCCGTGGCCGAGACGCTTAACCCCACGATCAACGTCGGCGAAGTCCGCCGGCGCTTCTCCGCGCTCGGCGGCGGGTTCGCGTTCCTGGACGCCCCGGGAGGGTCCCAGGTGCCCGACGAGGTGGGCGACGCCATCGCCCGCGCGCTGCGCGAGGCCAGCGCCAACCTGGGGGCCGGGTACGCCACCAGCTTCCGGGTCAAGGAGATCCTGGAGACGGCCGAGGCCCATGCCGCGCGCTTCCTCGGCTGCGACACCGAGGAGATCACGTTCGGCGCCAACATGACCTCGCTGGACTTCACCTTCAGCCGCACCGCGGGACGTGACTTCAAGCCCGGCGACGAGATCCTGGTCTCCTCGGCCGACCACGACGGCGGCGTGGCCCCCTGGCTGGAGCTGGCCGCCGACCGCGACCTGGTGGTCAAGCACATCGAGCTTCATCCCGACACGCTGCTGGACTTCGATGACCTGGCGGCCAAGCTGTCCTCAGGGCGCGTCCGGGTTGTCGCGTTCGCCTGGGCCTCCAACGCCGTCGGGACGGTCGTCGACGCCGCACGGGTCTGCCGCATGGCCCACGACGCCGGCGCGCTGGCCTGGATCGATGCCGTCCACTACGCCGCCCACGAGCCGATCGACGTGCGCGCCGTGGACGCCGACCTCCTCATCTGCTCGCCCTACAAGTTCTGCGGCCCGCACCTGGGCATGGCCTACGGCAAGGCCGAGGTGACGTCGAACTGGCGCCCCTATAAGGCGCGCCCGGCCCCGACCGATCCGCTGGGCCGGCGCTTCAACACCGGCACGAGCCCGTATGAGCTGCTCGCCGGGTTCAACGCCACCATCGACTACCTGGACTCGATCGGGGGCTTTGAGGCGATCGTCCCCTATGAGCGCGCGCTGGGGGAGCGGTTCTTGGGGTCGATCTCCGATGCGGTGACGGTGTACGGGCTGCCGACGATGGAGGGCCGGGTGCCGACGTTCCTGGTCAACGTCGACGGCGTGCCCGCCGCCGATGTAGCTGCTGCTCTGGCGGCGCAGGACATCGGCGTGTGGGCCCACGACTCCTGGTATTCGCTGGACCTCTACAAGCGCCTGGGCTACGAGAAGGACGCGATCCGGATCGGGTTCATCCACTACAACACGGTGGAGGAGGTCGACCGGCTGGTGGCGGGGCTGGAGGGGGCTCGGGCTTCGTAGACGGGCGGTCTCCGGACGGGGTCGTGGGAGATGTTGCCCATCTGGTGGGCAATATCTACCGGAATACCCCTGCAAAGACCGCGATTTGCCCTTCGATCCCGCCTTCCCAAGCCCGCCGTTTTCCGGGCCCCAGCCGCGCAGGTCACTCCGCTAACTGTCCCCATGCCCAATCGGCCGCCCGCCCGAAGCGCCGCCACCCCCCGAGTCCCCACCCGAAGCGCCACCACCAGCACCACCACCTGCCCGCTCGGCCTCGAACAGCTCCACCAGCCGGCTGCGCACCTCCCACAGCTTCGGCAGCGAGCGCTGGCCGATGAGCTTGCCCAACACCTGCACGGGGGTCCCGGCGATCCCGATGGTCTCCTCGCCGATGGCACGCGCAACGACGCTGTAGTGGCGAAAGCGCCAGAGCCGCAGTCGCTCGTCGTAGTCGGTGAGCAGCTCGGCGAGCTGGTGGAGCGCTTCGTACTCCGACCGCCTCCGGTACAGCTCCTCCATCGGCGCGCCGGTGCGCTCCAGCGCCCGGTCAAACGCACCGCCCAGCGCCGGCGTGGCGCGGGCCAGGTTGCGAAAGCCCGGTGAGTCAAAGCCGCTGCCGTGCCCGAGGGCCGTGCGCACAGTGTTGTAGTCCCACGGGTCCAGCAGGTCGAGCATGTCCAGGGCATCGGTGACCTGGCGCAGGCAGAGCACCGCCCGGCGCATTAGCCGGCCGGCGGAGAGCAGCTTGTCGGCGTCGATCAGGCGCGCGGCCTCCTGGACCTCCTGCAGTGCGAGCTTGAGCCACAGCTCCGAGGATTGGTGGACGGTCTGGAACAGGAGCTCGTCGCGGTGGACGCGCTCCTCCGGGGCCTTCTGGAGCGCCAGGAGCTCGTCGGTGCGCAGGTAGCGCTCGTAGTCGCTGGCGCCGGGTCCGGGGAGGATGGGGCCGATGTCTTCGTCGCTCATCTCGCTCCTGCGCCGTCGATGATCCCAGCCAGGGTCGCCAGGTTGATGTTCCCGCCGCTGACCACGCACACCACCTTCCCCGAGCCGGCGCGCCCGGCCAGTGCCGCCGCGGTTGAGAGCGCGCCGGCGCCCTCGGCGATCACGCGCACGCGCTCGGCCAGTGTCCGGACCGACGCCTCGGTGTCGGCGATGGGGACGGCCACGGCCTCGTCGACGACCTCCTGCAACCGAGGCCACATGGGGTCAAGCACCCGGCGGCTGCCCGAGCCGTCCACGAACGAGGGCTGGTAGTCGACGTCGGTCGGGCCGCCGGCATCCAGCGCGGCGCACAGAGCGGCGCCGGTCTCGGGCTCGGCGGTGACGATCCGCACGTCGGGCTTGAGCGCCTTCACTGCGCTGGCGATCCCGACCGTCAGCCCGCCGCCCCCCACGGGGATGACCACCGTGTCGACATCGGGCAGGTCCTCGAGGATCTCCAGGCCGATCGTGCCGTTGCCGGCCATGACCGCCTCGTCGGCGACGGGATGGACGAACAGCCCCTCCTCCCCCGGGATCTCCGAGGTGACGATCGCCTGCCACCAGTCGTCGTAGGGCACCTTGAGCACCCGGCCGCCCAGGCGCTCGATCGCGGAGAGTTTGGCCTGGGGCGCGTGCTCGGGCACCGCGATCGTGGCCTTCAGGCCGAGCTCGCGGGCCACCCACGCCACCCCCTGCGCCATGTTCCCGGCGCTGGCGGTGAGCAGGCCCTGAGCCCGCAGCGCCTCGGGGGCCGAGCGGATGGCGTTGCCGGCGCCACGGATCTTGAACGAGTTGATGGGCTGGAGCGTCTCGAGCTTGAGGTGGATCTCGGCGGGGGCCCCATCGAGGTGCAGCCGCACCAGCGGCGTGCGCACGGCCAGGTCGGCGACCCGCTCGCGGGCGGCGCGGATCTCCTCCAGCGCGATCACAGCTCCACCTCGGTCCCGAGCCCGCCGCGCCGCGCGTTCTGCACCGCCACCTGTGCGGCGGCGAGGTCCTCGACGCCGATGCCCAGCGACCGGAACAGCGTGAGCTCATCATCGGAGGTGCGTCCCGGATGGTCCCCGGCGACGACCTCCCCCAGCTCGGCGCGGATGTGGCCCTCGCCCGCGATCAGCCCCTCCTCGACCGCGAGGCGGAATTCGCCGGCCTCGTTGACCACGGATTCCCGGCTGTCGCAGAACAGGGCGGCGGCCGCCACCGTCTCTGGCTCGACCTCCCAGGCGGTGGGCGAGCTCGCGCCCACCGCGTTGACGTGGGCGCCCGGCGCCAGCCACGCGTGCTCGAGCACCGGGCGCTTGGCGCTGGTGGCCACCACCACCACGTCGGCGCCCTCGACCGCCTCGCGGGCGGAGGCGGCCACGGTGATGTCAGGGCGGGTGTCGCGCAGCGCCTCGGCGTGCGCGGTGGTGGGCGCGTAGACGCGGACCTCGTCCCACGGCCGGACGTCGGCCAGAGCGATCAGGTGCGAGCGCGCCTGCACCCCGGCGCCGAGCATCCCCAGCACGCGGGCGCCCTCGCGCGCGAGCGCGCGGGTGGCCACCGCGGTCACTGCCGCGGTGCGGATCTCGGTGATCGCCGAGGCGTTGAGGATTGCCGTCGGCATCCCGGTGTCCCCGTCATAGAGCTGGACCGTGCCCTGGTGGGCGTCCAGGCCACGGGCCGGGTTGCCGGGGATGAGGCAGATGGCCTTGAGTCCGAAGGCCGCCCCGGCGTAGCCGGGGCCCGCCTCGCCGGCGGTGGCGGCCGAGACATAGGCCGGCATGAGCCCGATGAAGCCGGCGGCGCCCGGCGGGATGGTCACGGTTCGCAGCGGGTTGAATGCATCGCCGCGGGCGCGGGCGGCGAGCACGCCCGCCATCGCCTGCTCGCAGTCGGCCGGCGACAGAGCGGCGTGGATGTCGGCGTTGGACAGGGTGAGGACGCGCATCAGCTGAAGGTCTCCGTGATCTGCCGGCGTTCGTCGGGGGTGAGCGGGCGCTCGATCGCCTCACGGACCGGCTCGAGGTGCTCGGGGCGCCCGGGCCCGATGACGACCTGCGCGATCCGCTCGTCGGCAAGCAGCCAGGCCAGGGCCGTCCCCGCCATCGAGCTGCCGCGGTCGTCGGAGAGGCGCTGGAGCCACTCGAGGCGGTCGAAGTTCTCGTCGGTGGCCAGAGCCGCGTAGGGCTCGGGGCGCTGGGTCATGCGCGAGCCGAAGGGATAGGCGGCGCCCCGGCGGTACTTGCCCGTCAGCCAGCCCCCGCACAGAGGGCTGAAGACGATGTAGCCGGTGCCGGTGCGCGCGCAGAGCGGGATGACGTCGGCCTCGTCATCGCGCTGGAGCAGCGAGTAGCCGTTCTGCACGGCGGAGGTCGTGCCGATGTCCAGCGCCTGCTGGAGCTGCAGCGCGTCGAAGTTGCTGACCCCGTAGGAGACGACCTGCCCGGCCTCGCGCAGCTCGTCGAAGACCGAGATCGTGTCGCTGAGCGGGACGCTGCGGTCGAAGTCGTGGGCGAGGTAGAGGTCGACGCGATCGATCCCGAGGCGCCCGAGGCTCGACGCGAACTGCCGGCGGACGCGCTCGGGCGCCAGTCCCTGATCGCCGTCGGCGGTCATCCGGTTGAACGTCTTGGTGGTGAGGCCGGGCCGGGTGCGCCGCGAGCGGATCCAGGCGCCGATCGCCTCCTCGCTGCGTCCGCCCCCGTAGGCATCGGCGGTGTCGAAGTGGCGGATGCCCAGCGCCCAGGCCGCGTCCATGAGCTCGAGCGCCTCGGAGTGCGAGAGGCCCTGCCCGAAGAACTCGGGGGCCGAGCCCACGCCGCCGAAGTTGCCGCAGCCCAGGGCCACGCGCGGGACCCGCTGACCGGCGGCGCCGAGCGGGTTGGAGGGGATCTGGAGAGCAGCGGCCATCGTGGCGGTATTTGATCAGCCCGCCACCCTAACGGAGCGTCACCTCGGCGTCGCGGGCACGCCGACGTGTCCGGACGCGGACTGCCTAACGAGCTCTTAGTCCATTTGGATGGGCTTCGGATCGGCTGATGTGTTTAAGCCGGACGCGGTCATGCGCTTCGGCAACGACGATCCGATCTACGGCCGCGACGGCTGCCGCTCCGCCCTGGAGGCGTTCTACGCCCGGATCGGCGGGCTGCAGTATGACCTCGTGGAGCTGTGGGAGCACGGGGAGGCGACGATCGTCGAGGCCAACGTCACCTACACCCGTAGCGACGGGCCGGCGGTGACGCTGCCGGTGGTCACGATCTACCGCATCGACGCCAACGACCTCATCTCGGACTACCGGGTCTACACCGACATCGCGCCGGTGTTCGCCGGGCTGCCGGCGGTCGCAGCGCCGCCGGTCAGCTGACGACGGTTCGCTGACGACGGTCAGCTGACGACGGTCTCCTCGGTCTCGATCGGCTCGAGCTGGTCGATCTCCCCGCGGCGGTGCTCCCAGTGGGGCGGGATGCACATGTGGGTGCCCAGCTCCGCCGCGGTCTCGTCGATGAGGAAGCCGTCGGGCGGGCCCCAGGCGAGCTCCACCAGCAGCCCGCTGGGGCTGCGGCAGTACATGGAGAAGAAGTAGCCGCGGTCCTTGGCCTCCGAGACGTCGGTGAAGCCCAGGCCGACGATGTGGTCCTTGACCACCTGCTGGTTCTCGGTGTCGCCGACATCAAACGCCTGGTGGTGGATCGTCCCCTCGCCGAAGTGCCACGTTCCCTGGTGAAGATCGGGCTCCTCGACGAGCTCGAGCATCCGGCCGAAGCCGTCGGGCTCGCCGATCTGGTACTGGTGGTTCTCGCCCTCGTCGCCGAGCGGCTCGCCGTTCATGCCCTGGACGATGAAGTAGTCCATCGGGCCCTGCTCGGTCACCGACGTCGTCGTGCCGTAGGCCCCGCGGATGGCGTGCTCGGCAGGGACGCGAGCGTCGTAGGGCTCGCGCGTGTCGTGCTCGGGGTCGCCGACCAGCGCGTACTCGATCCCACACGGGTGGCGGAACAGCAGCCGCTCGGTGCGGAAGCGCTCGATGCGCTCGTGGTCGACGCCATGCTCCTTGAAGCGGTCAGACCAGTAGCCGATGGAATTCACGGGAACCGAGAGGAGGAGGATCTTGGCCTGGTTGGTGCCGCGCTTGCCCATCCAGCCCGCCTGGCGGTACGGGAAGGCCGTGAGCAGCGTGCTCGGGTCGCCCGCGCCGTTCCCGTAATAGAGGTGGTAGATCGGAATCTCGCCGTCGAACAGGACCGTCTTCTTGACGCTCCGCAGGCCCAGCAGGCGGACATGGAAGTCGTAGTCCTCCTGGGCGCCACCGACGCAGAACGTGAGGTGGTGGGTACCGCGGATGAACCCTGGATTCGGCATGGCCTCTCCTCTCTCTCGTTGACGCGCCCACGATCGTACTTGAGGGCGCAATCGCCGACGCGCGGTCTTGACGATGCGCGCACAGCTGGTTGACCACGCGGGCGCAGTCGCGAGCCGCCCCGCTCAGGCGGCGCGGGCGGCGGCGATGCGGGCGCCCTGCGACAGCGCGCCCAGCTTGGCCCAGCAGATGTCGGGGTCGACGGCCCCATAGCCCGACCACGTGCCAAAACCACAATCGGTCCCGGCCATGACCCGTTCGGGCCCCACGATGGCCGTGTAGTGCTCGATGCGCTGGGCCACCAGCTCGGGGTGCTCGATGTAGTTGGTGGTGGAGTCGATCACGCCGGGCACCAGCACCTTGTCGTCGGAGATCGACGCGCCGGCCCACACGACGTGCTCGTGAGCGTGGCGCGGGTTGGCCGCCTCAAACAGGATCGTCGAGGGCTTGGCGCGCAGGATCGCCCCGATGATCTTGTCCAGGCCGACGTCGAGGTGGTGGGGGCCCTCGTAGTTGCCCCAGCACAGGTGCAGGCGAACGCGGTCGGCGGGGATGTCGCGCAGGGCGGCGTTGATCGCGTCGACGTGGCGCTCGACGCTCGCCACGAACTCCGCGTCGGAGTTGTCGCGGTACATGATGTGGCGGCCCATGGCCAGGTCGGGCGCGTCGATCTGGAGCATGAACCCGGCGGCGACGATCGCCTCGTACTCGACCGTCATCGCGTCGCCGATCGCCGCCAGGTAGTCGTCAAGCGTCCCGTAGTGCTCGTTGGGCGCAAACAGCGCGACGATCCCCGGCGAGGGCGCGTTCATGAACGCGCCCGCCACCGGCTGGCCCTCGATGGCCGCCTTGAGGTGAGCGAGGTCGCGCGCAACCAGGTCGGCGTGCTCGTAGGTGATGGGGCCGCGGCAGATCGGACGCTGATACCGGTAGCCGCCCTGCCGCGCCTGGCGGTCGCGAAACCCCGGGTAGGCATCCAGGTCGGCCGGCGTGGCCCTTGGCACGTCCCCCAACTCAAAGCCGCTGAGCCGGTGGCGGATGTAGGTGGCATAACCGATCTTGCTCATCTCGCCGTCGGAGACCCAATCCACCCCGGCGTCGACCTGATGCGCGACGCGGTCGCTCACGGCGCCGCCGATGATGCGATCGAACTCGTCGGGGTCCACGGCCTCGCCCTTGTCCTGGGCGTGGACGAGGTCGACCACCTCCTGGGGACGCGGAAGGCTCCCGACATGGGTGGTGGGGATGCGGGTCTCGGAGCTCATGGCCCGCACCCTACTCCCGCCCCAGCGACTCGGCGAAGCGTCCACCGGGGACGACCCACGCCTCACCGCTGCGGGCCAGCTCGGAGACCAGTGCCAGCAGCCCCTGGACCTGGTCCCACCATGCCTCGTCGAGCATGAGAAACGGGTGCATGACCACCGTCTGCACACCGGCGCCGGCTCGCAGCGCCTGCTCCAGACGTGCACCGACGGCGGCGGCGCTGCGGGGCTGGGCCGGCGCCCCGCGACGTGCCCGCAGGTTCCCGAAGCGCTGCATCAGGTGGTAGGCGTCGACGAGCTCCCAGTCAAACGGCACCCATGCCAGCCCGTCGCGCACCGAAGGGGCCTGCTCGCCGGCCGGCGAGCACCAGGCCAGGCCGTGCTCGCGCAGGAGCGCGGGCGTGCGCGGCGTGAGCTCGCCGCCGGGCGGCCGAAAGCCGCGGACGCCGAGGCCGGCCCCGGCGAAGGCCCGGGCGGTGCGTGCCAGCACGTCGCGCTCCTCGGCGGCATCGAGCTCGCCCCACTGCTCGTGCTGCCAGCCGTGCGCGCCGAGCTCGTGGCCGCGCTCCGCGATCTCCGCGACCGCCTCGGGGTTGAGCTCGCAGTTGACCGCCTCGACGAAGAAGGTGGCGGTGAGGCCGCTATGGTCGAGAGCGTCGAGCAGTCGGGGAAGGGCGAGCGTCACCGAGAGGTCTTCGCCCAGCGGGGTGCGGGGGTTCCACGTCCCGCGCTCGAGCGCACTCGCCTCGCCGAGGTTGTCGAAGGTGAGCACGATCACGCGCTCCAGTCCGCCGGGCTCATGGCTGTCGGTCATCTCACGATGTCCCCTCGGCGCCTCGTTCTCCGTCTACACATTGGGACCGTTCTATATTGTTCGACGATCATCGAACTTAGCCATTGGAATTGAGCGCATGAGTCCAGACACCCAATCACCCACGGTCCCCCATCTGCGCGCGACCCTACTGCTGTCGTGCCTGGCCCAGTTCATGGTCATCCTCGACGTGTCAGTCGTCAACGTGGCGCTGCCCGCGATCCGGCACGGCCTCGGCTTCACGGAGGCCGACCTGCAGTGGGTGGTCAATGCCTACACCGTCACCTTCGCCGGCTTCCTGTTGCTCGGCGGCCGCGCTGCCGACCTGCTCGGCCGCCGCCGCGTGTTCGTCACCGGCCTGGCCATGTTCGCGCTGGCCTCGCTGGCCGGTGGCTTTGCCAACAGCCAGGGGCTGCTGATCGCGGCGCGCGCCGTCCAGGGCCTCGGCGGCGCGGTGATCGCGCCGGCGTCGCTGTCCATCCTCACCACCACCTTCGCCGAGGGCGCGGCGCGCAATCGCGCGGTCGGCATCTGGGGCGCCATGGGCGGCGCCGGTGGCGCCGCCGGCGTGCTGCTGGGCGGCATCGTCACCGACGTTCTCTCCTGGCGCTGGATCCTCTTCATCAACGTCCCGATCGGGCTGATCGCCGCCGTGGCGGCGCATCGACTGCTGCTGGAGAGCCGCAACACGGCCCGCGCGCAGGAGTTCGACGTGCGCGGCGCGCTGGCCGCGACGGTCGGGCTCTCGCTGCTGGTGCTCGGGATCGTGCGCACCGACCAGACCGGCTGGGGCGCCACGTCCACCCTGCTGCTCATCGCGGCCGGCTTCGCCCTGCTCGGCGTGTTCGTGCTCATCGAGGGGCGCCTTGCCCGCTCGCCGCTGATGCCGTTGCGGATCTACCGCTCGCGCACGCTCAGCGCGGCCAACGTCATCGTGCTGCTCGTCGGTGCGGCGTCGTTCGGGATGTGGTTCTTCATGTCGCTGTACCTCCAGCAGGTGCACGGCTACTCCCCCATCCGCGCCGGCCTGGCCTTCCTGCCGATGACTCTGTGCATCGTCGCCGGGTCCACCATCGCCTCGCGGTTGGTCGGACGGCTGGGGGCCAAACCCATCCTCATCGCCGGAATGATGTCCCTGACCGTGGGGCTGTTCTGGTTCAGCGACATCTCGGTGAGCGGCACCTACGTCGGGGCGATGCTGTTCCCGTCGCTGCTCACGGCGCTCGGAATCGGGCTGGCCTTCGTCCCGGCCACGATCAGCGCCGTCGCGGGTGTGGCGCCGCAGGAAGCGGGCCTGGCCTCGGGCCTGGTCAACACCGCGCGGCTCTTCGGCGGCGCCCTGGGGCTGGCCATCCTGGCGGCGATCGCCACCTCGCGGACCAACTCAGACCTGCACCACGCCGGGACCACGGCTCATGCGGCGCTCGTCTCGGGCTTCCAGCTCGCCTTCCTCGTGTCCGCGGCGCTCGCGTTCGTCGGCGCCCTGGTGGCGGCGTTCGGGCTGCCGCGGCTGCCCGCCCGGGCGCCGGCCCAGAGCGGCCGCATGGCGCCCGTCGAGTCGGCATAGGACGCCGGGTTCCGTGACAATGCGGCGGGCTGTGGCCCGCTGCTTTGTCACCCGCGACCTTCCCGGCCCCGCGCTCGACCGTCTCGCCGAGCGCCACGAGGTCGACGTCTGGCCCGAGCGGCTGCCGCCACCCTATGAGGAGCTGCGCGCCCGGACGGCCGAGGCCGAGGGCCTGCTCTCGCTGCTCACCGACCGCGTCGATGCCGCGCTCATCGACGGCTCGCCGCGCCTGCGGGCGATCGCCAACTACGCCGTGGGCTACGACAACATCGACGTCGAGGCCGCGCAGGCCCGGGGCATCCCGGTCGGCAACACCCCCGATGTGCTCACCGACGCCACCGCCGACCTGGCCTTCACCCTGCTCCTGGCGGCCGCGCGCCGGCTTCCGGAGGCCCTGGACTCGGTCACCGCCGGTGACTGGCTGACCTGGGATCCAGGGCGCTACCTCGGCCACGACGTCTTCGGCGCGACGCTCGGGATCATCGGCATGGGCCGGATCGGACGCGCGGTGGCCCGGCGCGCGGCGGGCTTTGACATGACCGTGCTTCACACCGGCGCGGACGGGGGCGTGCCACTGCTCACGCTGCTCGAGCGCGCGGACTTCGTCTCGCTGCACACGCCACTGACGCCCGACACCCACCACCTCATCGACGCGGCGGCGCTGCAGGCGATGAAGCCGACGGCGATCCTCATCAACACCGCTCGCGGCCCCATCATCGACCAGGAGGCGCTCATCGACGCCCTGCGCCGCGGGGAGATCGCCGGCGCCGCGCTCGACGTGACCGACCCCGAGCCCCCGCCGGCCGGCGACGCGCTGCTCAGTGCGCCGAACCTGATCGTGGCGCCGCACATCGGCTCGGCCACCCACACCGCCCGCGAGGCGATGGCCACGCGCGCGGTGGACAACCTGCTCGCCGCCCTCGACGGCGAGCCGATGCCACACCCCGTTCACGCGATTGGACCCGCCCGCCCCGCGGGGTAGCCTGCCGCATCGAGAGGTCATGAACATCGCCGTCGTCGACATCGGCTCCAACTCCACCCGCCTGCTCATCGCGGCGATCGACTCGGGCCGGGTCAGCCGCGAGCTCGTGCGCCACAGCGAGGTGACGCGCCTGGGCGCGGGCGTGGACGCAGGCGGCCGCCTGAGCGATGACGCGATGCAGCGCGTGTTCACGACGCTGGACGGCTACAAGGCCGAGATCGATGCCCATGACGTTCGGGTCGCGGTCGCGGTGCTGACCAGCGCCGTACGGGACTCGGCCAACGGCGAGGAGTTCGCGGAGGCGGTGCGCACCCGCTACGGGATCGAGCCCCATGTGCTCGCCGGCGACGAGGAGGCACGGCTCACCTTCCTGGGCGCCACCAGCGAGCGCGACTCAGCGGACCGCGCCCCCACGCTGGTGCTCGACATCGGGGGCGGGTCCACCGAGATGATCATCGGCAGCGGCTCCGAGGTGGGCTTTCGCGTCTCGACCCAGGCCGGGGTGGTGCGCCAGACCGAACGCCACCTGCGCTCCGACCCCCCCGACGCGGCCGAGATGGATGAGCTGGTCGCCGACGTCCGCACGATCCTGGAGGAGAACGTCCCCGCCGACCGGCGTGGCGAGGTGACGCACGGGATCGGCGTGGCGGGGACGGCGACGTCGCTGGCGGCCATCGCCCAGCACCTGGACCCCTATGACCCGGAGCGCGTCCACGGCTACCTGCTCAGCGCCGCCGAATGCGAGCGCATCCTCGGCGAGCTGGCGGCGATGACGCTCGAGCAGCGCCGCCACGTGGCCGGACTGCATCCCGACCGCGCGCCGACGATCGTCGCTGGGGCCCTCATCTTCCGCGAGGTCCTGAGGCTGTTCGGGCTCGATCAGATCGAGATTTCCGAGCACGACATCCTCCGAGGTGCCGCTCTGGGGCTGGCCGCGCCGCGTTTGTAAACCCCTCCGGTCATATTTCTGACCAGCCCCTAGTGAGGTTTTAGGCAAGAACTGGACGAATGTTCGATTGCCATTCTTGCGGCGGCGGAGCATTCTATCCGCGGGGTGCGGACCGCCAATAGGCGACCCTCATACCCAACATAGGTCCGGGCGAAGCCGCAGACATCGGCGCCTCCCGCCGTCCGGACCACTCTAATTGGCCCTTTCTGGCACGTACCCCTGCCCGTCCCGATTGGGCCATACCTGGATCGGAAGCCGCCCGCAGAACGCGGGCGGTTTTCGTTCGTGCTCAGGCGAGATTGGACCGGCGGGGGTAGGCGACGCTCGGATCCGTGAGCACGTTGACCAGCGCGGGCCCGCCGGCCGCGAAGGCACGCTCGAGCGCCGGGCGCAGCTCATCGGGCGCGCTCACCAGCTCGCCGTGGCAGCCCAGCGCCGCCACCACCTCGTCATACCGGGTGCGGGGCCGCAGGTCGGCCGCGACCGAGTAGCCGTAGATCGCCTCCATCGGGTGCTTCTCGAGCGCCCAGATGCCGTTGTTGCCGATGACGCCGACGACTGCCACGCCATGGCGGGCCAGCGTGTCGAACTCCATCCCGGAGAACCCGAACGCCCCGTCGCCGAGCAGGAGCACGACTTGGCGCTCCGGATGGGCCAGCTTCGCCGCCAGCGCGTAGCCGGGGCCCGAGCCCAGGCAGCCGTAGGGCCCGGGGTCAAGCCAGCAGCCGGGCCGGTAGGAGTCGACCACGCGGCCGGCGTAGGAGACGAAGTCGCCACCATCGCCGATGACGATCGCGTCGCGTTCGAGCATCTGGGCCAGCTCGCCGTAGATCCGCATCGGATGCAGCGGCGCCCGCGGGTCGGCCAGGTCGCCGGCCTCGGCGGCGCGGCGCTCCGTCTCGGTGTCGCGCAGGGAGGCGATCCAGGCGTCGCGGGATCGAGCGCGCTCGGCGGGCGGGGCGCCGGCCCCGGCGCGCAGGGCGTCGAGGGTGGCCGGGAGGGCGCCGTAGAGCTCGGCGCTCGGCTGGCGCGGGTGGGGCCGCAGCGGCTCGGCCACGTCGATGGCGATGACGTGCGCGTCATCGGCGAAGGCCGCCCCGAACCCCAGGCGGAAGTCCAGCGGCACCCCGATCACCAGGGCGACGTCGGCCCCGCCGAGTCCGGCGCTGCGCGCGCGGGAGAAGGCCAGCTCGTCGTCGGCGGGCACGCATCCTCGCCCCAGGCCGTTGAGGAAGACCGGGACGCGCAGCTCCCGGGCCAGCGCGTGCAGCGCCTCCTCCCCCCGGCCCCAGTACAGGCCGGTGCCGGCCATGATCGCCGGGCGCTCGGCGTCGCGCAGGAGGGCGGCGGCGCGGTCGATCGCGGCCGCGTCGGCGCCCGGACCGGTCCACGGCTCGGGGAGCGGCGCCAGCGACGCGGCCCCGCCGCCCTCGGCCTCGCCGAACACCTGATCGAGCGGGAAGTCAATGAACGCCGGGCCGGAGTGGGGCGTCACCGCCGCGCGCAGTGCCTCCTCGAGCAGCCGGGGGATCTCCGCGGTGCTCTGGGCGGTCGCGGCGTGCTTGACCACAGGCGCCACGAAGGGGACATGGTCGATCTCCTGCAGCGAGCCCTGACCCCAGCGAAACGACGGCGCGCGGCCACCCAGCACCAGCATCGGCGAGTTGTTCTGGGCGGCGGAGGCCATCGCGCTCATGCCGTTGGTCACCCCCGGGCCGGCGGTCAGCGCGCACACGCCGGGCGTGCGCGTCACCTTGGCCCAGCCTTCGGCGGCGAAGGCGGCCGCCTGCTCGTGGCGGACGTCGACGATGTCGATGCCCTCGGCCCGGCAGCCGTCGTAGATCGAGAACAGGTGCCCACCCGAGAGCGTGAACAGCTTGGTGACGCCGTAGCCGCGCAGGGCGCGCGCCACCAGCCGGCCGCCGTGCAGCATCGTGTCGGTCTCGGTGGTCACGGCGGAGACGCTACCGGGGTTCCACTGCCGCCGGCAGGCCGGGGGTGAGGCGCATCGCGTTGACGATCGCGCCCCCCATGATGATGAGCGCGAGCACGTAGAACCAGCCGAGCATGATCAGCACGAACACGATCGTCGTCCCGAAGTGGGCGATCGTCGAGATGTTCGACAGGTAGGCGGGAAACGCGTAGTCGACGATGGCGATGGCCACCGTGGCGCCGAGCGCGCCCGGCCACACCGCGCGCCACGGGACCTTCAGATGCGGGACGCGCGAGTAGATGATGACCAGGCAACCGAACAGCAGCGCCAGGCTGAAGGCCAGCGAGCCGGCGTAGATGAGCCCGGCGACATGCGCGAGGTCAAAGGGCAGCTTGTTGGCGCCGGCGCGTAGGAGGCTCTGCACGGTGGGGATGGCCACCGTCGCCACCATGAACAGCAGCACCACGAACAGCATCGAGAGGGCAAAGCGCTTCTGCCTGAGCCACCCGCGCGAGGGGCCGTGGTAGATCTTGTCGAACGCGGTGTCCAGGGCGCCCCAGAACGAGGAACCCAGCCACAGGCTGGCCACCAGCGCTAGGACGCCGGTGCTGGTGGTGGAGGTGCGGACCTGGTCCAGCAGCGAGTCCAGAGTGCCCTCGGCGGTCCCCGGGAAGACCTCCTGGAGGTCCTGGAGGACGCTGTGGGAGACGGCGTGGCTGGAGAGGACCTGGCCGGCGATGAACAGGGCCAGCAGGGCCACCGGGATGATCCCCAGCAGCATGTTGTAGGCGATCATCGAGGCCATGCCGGTGATGTTGGCCTGGTAGGCGATGCGCCAGAACCGATGGACGGCGCGGGGCACGGCTCTGAGACTCAGCCCAAGACCGACGCGCCGGCGCGGTCGCGGAACGAGGCGTCGACTGGGTACGCGCGCGGAGCCCACAGTTGTACGTGTACCTGTTTGCCCGTCAGTTCAACCGCATTGCGCTCATCCAGCTCAAAACGCTGTGTTCTGAGCCGACGGCGAGTGTCCTCTGTGATGAGCACCTGATCTCCGGTCTCGACGGTACCGGCTATGACGGTGCCCGAGTTGACGCCGATGCCGACGTCGATGCGCCCGCGGAACTCCCGGCGCCCGTCAGAGCGGGCGTTTGTCACAGATAAGGCCCGCTGGGACCGGGGCTCAGACGGGCTAGACGGGGGCGATCATCCGCCGGACCGGGGCGGGCCCGGCCATCAGCGCCCCCGCCGCCAGCAGTCCGGCCTCGCCCTCGAACCACTGGTCCCCGATCCGGATGGCGGGGAGCTCGCTGATCCCGCGCGCTCGGAGCGTGTCGGCGTTGGCCTCCAGCTCCTCGTCGCGCCAGGTCTCGCCTGCGGCGCTCAGGCATTCCTCGAGTGGAACGCCGGCGGCCGCGGCCGCCTCGGCCAGCGTCTCGGGGTCCTCGAGGTCGAAGCCGCCGCAGAAGGCGAGCCGGCTCGCCGCCAGCGCGAAGGCCGCGCCGGCGCCGATCTCGCATGCGAACGCCGACGCGCGCTGCGCGCAGCGGGCGGCGCCGGGAAAACGGTCGGGCCAGACGAGCGGAAGGCGCAGCGTCCTCGCGCACGAATCTGCGCGGGTGCGCAGCACGTGCACGTCGGCATCGGAGTACGGAGCGTCCGCGGGAGCCTGCGGCCCGGCGGTGTCGGCGCGCAACGAGGCGCCGTCCACGGGCACCCACTCGACCTCGCCGAGCTTGCGCTCGATGCGTTCGGCGGTGAGATATGAGAGCGGGCAGGAGACGTCAAAGAAGAACAGCGGTGGCGTTACCACACGTGCGCGGGAGCGTTCACTTCTCCGCTCGTTGAGATAGATCACTTGGCCCATTGCGACTCCTGAAACGACACGCGCATTGCAAACTGGCGCTAAAAACCGGTGGCGAAACGAGATTTGTTCGTTATGCTGATTCTCGGTAGGTGGAAGCACCGTCCTTAGACCGGGGAGTCCTCATTTCGCACGTACCGCCCGCAAAGCGTCATCCTTATGACCAGTGGTCACCTGATGCCCGCGCACTTGATCTCGTGGGCGACAAGTGGACGCTGCTGATAGTTCGCGACCTGCTGTCAGGTCCGCGTCGATTCGTGGAGCTCCAGAGGGTTCTACCCGGGATCTCCACCGAGCAGTTGCGGTCACGGCTGAACCGCATGGTTGCCGACGGAATGCTGACGCGGAAGCGCTATCGGGAAGTGCCGCCACGCGTCGATTACGAGCTCACCGAGCGCAGCCGCGAGCTGGCCCCCGTGCTAGGGGAGCTCGCCCGCTGGGGCTACGAGTGGGCGTGGAGCCCGCCGCGCACATCTGAGCGCGTCGACCTCGGTGCCATCTTCCGGCTTGCGCCGGGGTTGGTGAACGCCAACTCGGGCGTGACCGGGACCGTGGACCTCGAGGTGACCGACGTCCCGAGCGGGTCATCGATGACCTACCGGCTGACGCTGTCCGGCTCGCACGCGGAGATCGCGGAGAACGTCGATGAGGGACCGGCTGACGCCACCCTCAGGGGCACCACGTCAGCGTGGGTTCGCGCCATGGGACCGATGGGCGACCGCGAGGGCCTCTCAGGCTCCGGCAACGCCGCCCTGGCCTCGACGCTGCTCGACCTCCTGGCCCTCGGCGAGGGTCGCGAGGCGTCGGTCATCGAGCACGAGCGCGACCTCGAGTCGGCCACCGGCTGACGCTCGCCGGGCCGTTTCATGTGATCTGCGGCGGCCCGCGCGGCCGCTGCGCGACCTGACGCAAACTAAGCGTCGTATGCACGCTTAGTTTGCACACCCCGTCCCCGGAAGCGCCCGAGGGACGCCGCGGCTACTTGTTGGAGTAGTGCGCCGGGTTCACGTGCGGGAACTTGCCGCTCTGGCCCAGCAGCGACGCCAGCGGCGGCGCGACCCAGCAGGCCGGGGTCGCGGTCTGGGCGATCGACGGGGCGCCGGGCGAGGCGGCCACTGAGCCGTCGCCGGGCGCGCCGGTGTTGTTGCAGTCCCAGGAGGGCAGGGCGAAGCTGCCGGTGTTCTTGCCGCCGGCGGAGAAGTCGCGCCCGTCGGCCAGCCACAGCGGCGGCGGGTAGGTGTTGCCGCGGTTCGACGCATCGCGGTTGGCCGCGAACGACAGCGTCTCGGCGCCCAGCGGCTGGAACTGGCGCAGGTAATGGCCGGTGCCGTCGCCGGAGAAGGAGTTGGTCTTCGCAGCGATGCCGGCCGCGCCGTTGGAGATGAAGTCGGCGATGAGCTGCTGATGCAGCGACAGCCAGCTCAGCACCGGGTTGAGCTGCTCCAGGAACGGGCCGAGTGAGGCGAGCAGCGGAGTGGTGCCCTTGAGCACATCGCGGATGGCGGGCAGGCCGGTCTTGGAGACCGTGATGAGCGGCCCGAGGTTCACGAAGAACGAGCGCAGCGACGGGGCCAGCTCACGTACGTCGGTGAGCGTCGGCTTGAGATTGGTGGCCACCGGCTCGAGCTCCTTGACCAGCGGATCGGTGTCCTGGGAGAAGCTCTGCAGCCGGGCCATCGTCGCCTTGGTCTCGTCCAGGAAGGTCGGGAACACGTGGAAGGTGTCCGAGATCGCCTTGTTGTTGGCCGCGGTGGTCTGGAAGGTCTGCTCGCCGCTGGTGATGAGGTCGCGCAGCGCCGTCTGGCTCTTGCCCAGCGCGCCGAACACGGTGCCGCCGTTCTGCACCAGGTTGACCACCGCGGTGTGCTGGATGTCGAGCACCTTGAGCAGGTCGGATGCGTCGGCGGCAAATGTGGGCAGGTTGCCGAGCACGCTGTTGAGGTTCTGGTCGTTGCCCTTGACCGCGATGGCGAGCTGCTGCTGCCACTGGCGGAAGGCAGCGCGCGTCGTGGGATCGAGCGCGTTGAAGATCTGGTCCAGCTGGACGGCGTTGGCCACCTGGCCGCGCGCCAGGAGGCCGCCGTCGGCCAGCGCGGGGCTCTTGGGCGTGCCCGGGGTGAGCTGCACGTAGACCTCGCCCGCGATCGTCTTGGTGCGCAGGATCGCCTCCGCGTCCTGATGGATCGGGGCGAACTTGTTGTTCATCTGGATGGTGACCATCGTGCGGTTGTGCTCGGGATCGAGCGTCTTGCCGACCACCTTGCCCACCGAGACCCCGGCGATCCGCACGTCCGCCTGGTCGGCGAGCTGGCTGGCGTTGGTGAACGACACGCGGAACTCGTAGCCACGCGGGGTGAGCGGAATCGTGCCGCCGAAGGACAGCCACAGGAAGATCGTCAGGCCGATCACCGACAGCGCGAACAGCACCATCGTCATGATCTTGGTGACTGAGGGGCTGCCGGTGTCCATCTACTTGACCGGGAGCTGGGGGTCGAAGGGGGCGAGCGCCTTGGCGGCACCGCCGACCACGGCGTTGGCGGTGCTCGACGCAGTGCTGGCCGCGCTCTGCTTGTTGGCCTCGTACTTCTGATAGTCCGCGGTGTTGGCGGCAGCCTGAGTCGGGCAGAGGCCCGCGCTGGTGAGGATCGGAGTGAGGTTGAACAGATTCTCGAGCTCCGAGCCCAACCCGGGGACGGCCGAGCCGACCCCATTGACCAGCTGGGTGTAGGTGGCGCAGCTGGCCTGGAGGAACAGCGGGCGGAAATCGCCGTTGGCGTCCTGGACCGAGAAGAGCGTGCGGGCGTTGTGGTCGAGCCACGCCAGCCACCACAGGTAGCCGTGCTCGGTGTTGCCGGGGTTGTAGCCCAGCATGTTCACGAAGCGGTTGACGACGTCGAAGGTCTTGCTGATGTTGGGCGTGGCCGCGGCCAGGTTCTGGGCCGCCGGCTTGAGGTTGCGCACGAGCGGCCGGGCGGCGACCACGAACGGGCGGATCTGGTTCTGGACGATCGGTGCGCTCGGCTTGGCCAGCGCGGTGACCGCGGCATTGGCCGCCGGCAGCGCCTTGGCCGCGGGCAGGAGGTTCTTGGCCGTCGGACCGAGCAGGTTGGCGAAGGTGGTGACCTTGTTGAGCGTGTCGGTGGTCTGGGCCAGCGTGCCGGGCAGGTCGCGGATCGCCGCGCTGATGTTGGTGTCCTGGGAGGCGAAGGCGCGGAACACCGTCGAGCTGGCGTCGACGAGGCGCACGATCTGGCCCTGGTTGTGGCTGAGCGCGGTGTTGAGGCGCTGGAGCGAGTTGACGAGCTGGCGTAGATCCGTCCCGCGGACGGCGACCGCCTTGTTGAGGCGCGCGAGGTCCTGGTGGGTGGGCTCGAAGCGCTCGAAGACCTGGGCGAGCTCGGTGCCCCCCTTGCCCTGAAGGCCCTGGCCGGCGCCGTTGACCAGCAGCTGCAGGTAGTTGCGCGTGTCCCCGTCAAGCGAGCCGAGGATCTCGTCGGAGTCGATGTCGGGCAGCGTGTTGGAGACCGGGAGGGTCCACCCCTGCTTGGCCACCGGCGCGGGCTTGCCGCCCGGCTGGACCTCGATGAACATGTCCTTGAGCCCGGTCTTGGGGCGCAGCAGGGCGGTGGCGTTGGTGTGAATGAGGTTCTTGTACGTGGGGTCGATCTGCATCTGCACGATCGCGACGCCGTTCTTGAGGGTGACGTTGCCGATCTCGCCGATCTGGACCCCGGAGACGCGGACCGACTGCCCCTGGCCGGGGGTCACCGCCTGGGCGGTCGAGAACTCGGCGTTGATGGTGTACGGCGAGGCGTCGATCAACGGGAAGCGGAAGCGCTCGTGGCTGAGGACGTAGCCGGCCACGACGACCGACAGCACCAACAGCACGATGATCGCGATGAAGTCACCCATGTGGGTCTTGATCGCGCGTGTCATGAGCCCTTGAGCACCCCCGCGATGGCCTGGCCGACGCTGCCGGTGACACCGGACAGCCCTCCGCCCGACCCTGAACCACCGGAGCCCGACCCCGAGCCGCCCGAGCCCGAGCCACCGGAGCCCGAGCCCGACCCGGACTTGCCCGAGCCCGACATCTGCGAGGTGTTGAGCTTGAGCCCCGAGGCCTGGGCCATCTGTGCCAGGGCGGGCAGCGCGTTCTGGTCGACGCCCTGCCAGCGCGCCTTGGCGGCGGGCGTTGACGCGCCGCTCGTGTTGGCCTGCTGGATCGGCCCGCTGGTCGGAGTGGAGAGGTCGGTGATCGGCTTCTGGGTCTCACACGGGACGGTCTCCTCGTACGGCGGGCGCTTGCCGCCGGGCGGGACCTCCGGCTGGACGGCGTCGAGCTTGGTGAGCGACTGGCCGAAGAGACCGGGCTGCAGCGAGTACGTGAGAGTGCCGCCGGTGCCCAGGATGCGGATGTACGGACCGTTGGCGTCGAAGTCGCGCGACTCGCCGGCCAGACCGGGCAGGTAGTCGACGGCCTCCACGTACACCTTGCGCGGCGGGAAGCCATTGGAGGCGTTGAAGTTCGGGTCCGGGACGGTGAGCTGGGACCACGGGTAGATGACGTTGGCCACGCAGCTCGCGGTGGGCCGGACCTCGTCGCGCATGAGCGGGATCGTGTCCTTGGTGAGCTTGGCCAGCGCCGGCACCGTGGGCCGCAGGTCCGCGGTGAGGCCGCGCAGCTCGGACGGCTGCACGAGGTCATTGAGCTGGGTCACGAACGGCAGGCTGGCGTCCACCATCGGCCCGGTTGACTTCACGCCCGGGATCAGCGCCTTGGCCAGCGTGCGCAATGGCGGGAACGCGGCGTTGAGCGCGTTGAAGGCCGGCATCGCCGCCGACAGCGTTCTGGGCAGCTGGGCCACCGTCTGCTCGAGCGAGGTGTTCTCCCGCGCGAACGCGTTGGCGGTGGTGTTGAAGTCCGTGATGAGGTTCTCGAGGTTCTGCGGGTGGGTGTCGACCGCCCCGGAGACCCGGCCCTGGGCGGCGATGTAGTTGGAGAGGTCGTGGGGCTCGATGCCGAGCGCGTCGTGGGCGACGATCGACGAGTACTCGTACGCGGGCAGCCAGTACTGGATGGACTTGTTGAACGAGGGGCCGCCCTGCTTGACCGCCTTGCCGTACTGCTGCAGCAGCGTCTGGAGGTTCTGGCGGGTGTTGTCCTGCAGGCCGGTGAGGACCTGATCGAACTGCACGGGCTCGACGCCCTGCTGGATCGGGAAGGTGTGGTTGTCGCTGGCCACCGGCGCCTCGGGCGTCCCCGGCGAGACGTCGACGAAGAAGTTGCCCTCCAGGAAGATGCGCGGGCGGATCGCGAACGTGGCGTCGTCGTGGATCGGCAGGCCCTGGTTGGTGATGTTCATCGTCACGTCCGCCGCCTGGCAGGCGGTCTGGGTGGTGCTGGCCGACTTGCAGCCGGGCTCGGTGGAGACCGCGGTGACGGTCCCCACGTTGACCCCGGCGATGCGCACCAGCGACCCGGGCTGCAGGCCGTTGGCGTTGGCGAACGTGGCATGGACGGTGTACTTGTGCGCGAACGGGTTGGCGAACTTCGTGTACGCCGCGTACGAGAACACGGCGATGAGCACGATCCCGATGAGGCCGGCGGTGAACTTGCTCATGCCCTTGCGGCGCTTTTTGCTGCCCTTGCGGAATCTCATGGGTTCTGCGGCACGTTCGCGGTCTGGGGCCCGGTGGTCGGGTTGCGGCTGAAGGTCTCGCCGGCGGGTACGTGGGCGCGGCCCTTGAAGGTCGGGCCCTGGCCGCCCGGCGTGTGGGTGTCGGTGCCGAGGTTGCGGCCCTGCGGGTCGAGGTGGTTGAGCTTGAGCGGGTAGCCGCGCTGGCCGGTCTCGCAGTCCGCGTTGCCCTGGGTGTCAACGGCCGCGCCGTAGGGCTGCGCGTGCAGGAACTCGTTGCCGCCGGTTTCCAGCGACGTCGAGCCGCCGCCGTTGGCCGGCGCCGTCGCCCCCGCCGACCCGACGTTGTTGGGCTGAGTCGGGTTGCCGAGATTGATCAGCGCGCGCTGGGCGAAGCCGAAGCTCGTGGCCTCGGAGATGTGCTCGGACAGGTAGGTCCAGAAGTAGTTCCAGTCATCGCACACGGTCTGGTAGGGACCGAGGTAGCGGACCATCGGGTTGAGCGTGTTCACAGTGCCGGTGAGCGCGTTGACCGCGACGTTGGTCCCGGGCGCCTGAGCCAGCGTCTTCAGCGCGCCCATGACCTGCTGGAGGTTGGTGTTGAGCACAGGCGTGCGGGCGAGCGTCTTGGTCCCGGCCTCGATCGCCGGGTTGATGTCCGGAAGCGCGTCCTTGAGCTCGGCGGTGGCGGGCGCGAGCTGGGTGCCCAGCGTGTTGAAGTCGACCAGGAAGGGCCGCTGGACAGCGAGCGACTGGGTGCTCACCTGCTCGGTCGAGGGCGACTTGGCGATCGTCGACTCGAGGTCTGAGGGGCTGTGGTCGATCGCCTGGAAGGTGGTGGCCATGTCAGTGAACAGCTGCGCGTTGGTCTGGGCCACCGGCGCCACCGCACCCATCACGCCCTCCAGGTTGTTGAAGAAGCGGGTGAGCTCGGTGTTGGGGTCGGCCAGGTACTGCGTGACGGGCTTGAGGTACCCCAACAGCGAGGGCAGGCTCGCGAACGTGTCGTTGAGCGCCGACCCGCGTCCGGCGAAGGTGTCACCGAAGCCGACCAGGTTCTGATCGATCGACTTGCGGGTCTTGGCGTCGAAGGCCTGGAAGACGTCCTCGAACTGGACCGGGACGCTCGTCTGGGTGATGGGGAGCGTGCCGCCGTCCTGGATCATCTGCTTGGAGTTGCCGATGGTCAGGTCGACGTACTTGAGGCCGAGCACCGACAGCGGCCGGATCGACGCCGTCGAGTTGACCGGCACCTTGCCGTAGGCCTTGTTGATCTTCAGCGTGAGCTGGCCCGCCACCTGGCCGCTCGGGAGCTGGATGGGGTTGAGCGTCGACACGACCCCGATGAGGAAGCCCCCCTCGCGGACCTCATTGCCCGGGACCAGATCAGAGCCCGAAGCCACGTTGACCTTGAGCTCGTCGGTGGGGACGAAGGGCAGCCCGGTGTTGGCGTTGTAGGCGAGGAAGACGGCGACCATGATCACGAGCACGGTCATCGCCCCGACGAGGACCGGATTGGAGAGCGCCGAGGGGCGCCGGGCGCGCTTGCCTTTTCGCGTGCCGATGCTCATGGCGACAGGAGGTAGTTGAGGAGCTGCTGGGCGGTGCCGCCCGACGATGACGAGCTCCCGCTGCCCGAGGAGGGCGGGGCGGGCACGACCGGCTGGGCGGGCTGCGGAGCGGGGGTGCCACCGACGGTGCCCTGCAGCACCTGGCCGATGGTCTTGCCGAGGTCGATGGGCGGCCCCGAGCCGACGCCCGGGCTGGTCGGGGTGCTGGTGGTGCCGGTGGAGGAGCTCGAGCCGGTCGACGTCGACGGGGAGTTCGCGCTTGGGTTACCGGCCGCGGTGCCCTTGCCCTTGCCCTTCTTCTTGGTCTTCTTGGCGGCAGGCTGCTTCTTGTTGGCGTTGATGGCGTTCTGCACCTCGGCCGCGGTGAGGCGGCTGGCGCTGGTGCTGGGCCCGCTCTCGCCGGGGGGCGCTCCGCCCGGATCGGGCACCGGGGCGCTCGGGTCCGACGGGTCGGTCTCGTTGACGCCGGGCTGGTTGGGCCCGAGCCAGGAGTAGCACTGGCGGTAGGCCGCCCCGTACTGCTTGAGCGCCAGGGCGACGGTGGCCGGAGTGGCGTACGGCGAGCACATCGGGTTGACGAAGGCGTCGACGGCGAGGACGTGCCCCTCGGGCCCGAAGGTGTTGACGGCCAGCGTCTGGTTGAACACGTAGCCCAGCAGCGCCTGGAGGCCCGTGAAGCCGTTGCCGCCGGGGCTGCGCGGGTCGCGCTCGACCGCGCGACTGGGATCGTCGAGGTCATGCAGGACGATGGCCAGGTTGCCCGCCAGCGCGGGGGTGGGCTTGGCGAAGGCGTTGAGGTCCTTGACCGTCGGCGTGGCCGCGGTCACGGCGGCCTTGCCCGTAATCGAGGCCTGGCCCAGCGACTTGATCGCGGGCTTGGCGGACTTGGAGAAGGCGGGCAGGTCGGTGAGGAGTCGGTCGATCTGGCCGGAGGCCTGGTTGAGGTTCTGGAGCACCGGCTCGTTGGTGGTGACGGTGGTGCCGAGCTGGGCGATCGTCGGCTTGAGCTGCTGGAGCAGGCCCGGCAGGCGCTGCAGCGAGGTGCGCAGGTTGCTCTGCTGGGTGGCGGTGTCCGCCGCCGTCTTGCCGGCCACGTCGATGAACTTGTTGACGTTCTTGGAGTTGTTGGCCAGCGCGGTGATGACGCTGTCCGAATCCTTGGTCAGCGCCTGGAGCGTGGTGGAGTCGTTGGCCAGGAGGTTGAGCAGGTTGTCGGTCTCGTCCAGAGCCGGCACGGCGCGGTGCAGCGCGGCCTGGAGGTCGCCGGAGCGCGCCGCGGCGGCGGCGCCCAGCTCGTTGACGATGAGCGAGAAGCGCTGCCGGTAGGGCAGGCGCATGGTGTCCTGGAGCAGGTCGGCGGGGATCGTCGACTGCGTGTGGCTGACGGGGATCGTCGCGCCGGCCTTGAGCACCGGGCCCGAGCTGCCGGGGTTGCAGTCGACGAAGTACTCGCCGATCAGTGACTCGGGGCGCGATTCGCAGCTCGCGTCCTGGTGAAACTGACCGAAGCCCGAGCGGCTGACCTGGATCGTGACCAGCGCGTTCAGGCTCTTCTGGTCCAGGTTGATCGCCTTGATCGTCCCGGCGGGAACCCCGGCGACCTTGAAATCGGCGCCCGTGACGAGGCCGAAGGCGTTCTGGAACTCGATCTTGTACGTGCCCTGCGCGGTGCCCTTGGAGGCCCCGCCGGCCAGGAACACGAACGCGGCGGCGGCGAGCAGCAGCGCGCCTGAGATCAGGACCCGCTTCATTTACCGGTCGGGGTCTCGGATGGGTTGCAGGGGAACCCGCTCTCCGGGTAATACAGCGCCCCGCGCTCCATCGAGCCCGGACAGCGATCGCCCTGGCCGCTGACGAGAACGCCCTGGGAGTCGCTGGGGTTGGAGGGGCCGCTGCCGGTAACGCCGCCCAGCCCGCCGAAGGCGAGGACGCTACGCAGCGTCGGGTCGGTGAACGCGGGCAGCAGGTTGAGCGCACCGTTCTCGACCGAGCCGACGCCGATGACCGGCGCGATACGGCTCGAGCCGCCGTTGGCGTCGATGGTGCCCGGGTGCGTGTAGCCCTCGAACCAGCCGGTGAGGTCGACCGCGTAGGGCCGCGCGGTGGCGAGCTCGGGCGTGGAATCGTTCAGCGCGGTGGTGGACTCGGGGAACGCGCCCGGACGGGTCTGGCCGTTGGCATTGATGCTCTTGACCGTCGCCGCCGACAGCGGCACGCCGAGCTTGGTCAGCTCGATGAGGTCGTTGTCGGCGCCCGGTCGGTGGATGATGTTGGACAGGTCGTTGAGCGTCGGCACCGAGTTGCGCGCCAGCGGGCGCAGCTGGACCAGGAGCTTCTGGAGCTTGGGCGCCACGGGCTTTGAGTCGTCGACGAGTGGCTTGAGGTCGTCGAGCGCACTGCGCAGGTTCACGAACGTCGTGTTGGCCAGGCGCATGAAGGCGGGCAGGCGCTGGAGCGACTGGCCGAGGGCGACGCGCTGGTTGGCCAGCGCCTCGGTGGTGGTGGACAGGTGCGAGACCAGCCCGCTGAGGTCCGAGCTGCGCGTGGCGACGTCGGAGACGAGCTTGCCCGTCTTGGTGATGAAGTTCGTGAAGTCGCCCGTGTTGCGGTTGAGCTCGCGGAAGAGCGCGCTGGAGGCGGCGACGGCCGGGTTGAGGTACTGGAAGGCCGCCTGCATCTTCTGCCCGGCGCCCTTGACCTGTGAGGCCGAGCCCTGGAAGACGTCCTGCAGGCCCTTGAGGGTCGGGCCGTTGAGCGTGTTGAAGATCTCGTCGAGGTCGACCTCGCTGGTCGTGTCGGCGGTGGGGATGACGCCGTCGGACCGGATCGCCGCGTTGCTGTTCGGTCCCAGATGCACGTCGACGTAGCGGCTGGCGATCCCCGACAGCGAGAGCTCGCGGATCGTCGCCTGGGTCCCCTGGCGGAGCGGGTCGTACGCGTGATTGGTGATGTTGAGGGTGAGCTGCGCCTCCCCGCTGGGCGTCAGCGCGATGTTGGACACCGTGCCGATCGAGACGCCCGACACCTCCACGAGGTCCCCGCTCACGATCTGGCTGGCGTTGGCGAACACCGCGCGCACCTGGTACGTGCTCCCGCTGGAGAGCACGATGATCGCGACCGCGACAAGGGCGATCCCGACCGCCGCGATGGCGGCGACACGGCCGATCACACTTGAGTTGCGCACCGCCGGGACCTCACCAATCGATCTCCTCGCGCGACGGGCCTGGACTCCTGTCGCAACACACCGGAATTCGAACCTAGCAAGTGCTCCATTCGCCTGTCAATTGGCAACCGGGGGCCCCGAAATGCCCGCACAGCTTGGCGATGGGCGCACAAATCGATACCGTCCGGGTGCCTGCCCGGGTGGTGGAATTGGTCAGACACGGTCGCCTTAAGAGCGACTGCCTTTATGGCGTGAGGGTTCGAGTCCCTCCCCGGGTACATCTGCACGCGTGCGGCCCCTCCTCGGGTCCTTCAACAACGGTCTGGTTTCCGGCCAGGTTCGCGGCGATCCTTCCCCAATCCACCGCAACTTATGCGCTGCTAGCGTGTCCTCAGCGGGTAGAAGGGAGTCACCCCCGCTTAGCCGGATGGAAGTCTCAGCGCTGAAATACTCGGGCGGAGTCGGACTGCACGGGCGGTCTGCGCTGCTGCGTCTCCAATCGGACGAACGGCTCATCTCGCTCCTGCGGAGAGGCAACACCACCGCGTTCGAGGTGCTGCTGGCGCGATACGAGTCGCGCCTCATGGCCTTCTGCCGCCACCTGCTCGGCTCCCGTGAGGACGCCGAGGACGTGCTCCAGGAGGTCATGACCGCGGCGTTCAACGCGATCCTCGCCGATGACCGGCCGATCAACGTCCGTCCCTGGCTGTACCGGATCGCGCGCAACCGCAGCCTCAACCACCTGCGGCGCGCTCAGGCGATCGGCGTGGACTCGATGGACCACCACCTGTCCGAGCACGGCGCCACCACCGCTGACAAGGTGCACGAGCGCGAAGAGTTCCGCCTCCTGGTGGGCGACATCCACGAACTGCCCGAGACCCAGAAGACCGCGCTGGTCCTCCGCGAGATGGATGCCCTGTCCTACGAGCAGATCGCCGAGGCGATGGAGACCACCGTTCCCTCGGTCAAGTCGCTGCTGGTGCGCGCTCGGGTATCCCTTGCCGAGGCCGCCGAGGCTCGCCTCCTGTCCTGCGATCAGGTCCGGATCGAGCTCGCCGAGATCGCCGAAGGGCTCCAGCGCCGGCCCACCCCGCTCGTGCGGCGCCACCTCCGCAGCTGCAAGCGCTGCAGCACGTTCCGGACCGAGCTCAAGAAGACCAACCGCGCGCTCGCGGCGCTGCTGCCGGTCGGGCCGATGGCAATGTTCCACAAGCTCCTCTTCCTGCATCTGGGCCACTCGGCCGCCTCGGGCTCGACCGCCTCGGCGACCGCCGCCGCCTCGAGCGCCACTGCGGGCGCCGGGGCCGCCGGCGCCGGGGCCGCGGGCGCCGGTGCGGGCGCTGCCGTTGCGGGCACGACCGCAGTGGCCGGTGGCGCGGCGGCCGGCTCCAGCGGGCTCATCTCCGCCGGCATCGGGGCGCTCGCCGGCAAGGCGGCGGCCGGACTGGCCGCGGCGGCCCTCGTCACCGCGGGCGCGGTCGAGGCCGGGCACTCGACGCACCGCCACCTCCTGCACAAGGCCACAGTGGCCCAGACGCCGGCCTCGTCGAGCGCGCCGGCACAGCATGCGTCGGTGTCGGGCGCGCTCGCGCCGTCGCCGTCGTCCCGCGCCTACTCCGAGCCTCGCTCGTCGGTCCACGGAAAGGCTGCCGGCACCAAGGACGCCAAGAAGACGGCCAAGGTGACCAAGGCCACCAAGACCGCCAAGCCCACGGCCACGGACCCCACGACGACGGCGCCGACCACGGCCACGACCCCAACCACGGTCGCGGCCAAGCCGCCGGTGACCGGGCGGACGCAGACGCAGTCTGACCCGACGGTCCTGCCCAGCGCGCCGACCACGGTGGCCACGACTCCGACGGTGGCCGCCGACACCCCGCCGGCGACCACCACCACGACCACGACGACGACGACGACGACCACCACCACCACGACGCCGACGACGACCACGACGACGACCACCACGACGCCGACCACGGGCACGACGACGGGCACGACGCCCACCGGCACGACGACGACGCCCACGACGCCGACGACCACCACGCCCCCCCAGTCGCAGTCGCAGTCGCAGCCGCAGTCGAGCACCCCGCCCTCGTCGACCGGCTCCGATCCCGGCACGCTCGCGTTCTTCCGCACTCGCCTGGACCGCTGGTGGGGACACGAGAGCATCGCGCTCGCGCACCGTTGATCGAGTTCGACCAGTTCATGGCGGTCGACATGCGCGTCGGCCGCGTCGTCGCGGTGGACGATTTCCCCGAGGCGCGCAAGCCCGCGTGGAAGCTGACGATCGACTTCGGCCCGGAGATCGGCGTCAAACGCTCCTCGGCCCAGATCACCCACTACTCCCGCGAGGAGCTCCAGGACACGCTCGTGGTGGGCGTGGTCAACTTCCCTCCCCGCCAGATCGGGCCGTTCTTCTCCGAGGTGCTGGTCCTGGGTGCGCTCGACGAGGAGCGCGGCGTGGTGCTCCTGCGGCCCGACCGGGGCGCGGAGACGGGATCGCGGATCGGCTGAGGGAGCGAGCGGCCAGCGCGCCGCCGCGCGCTACGGGCCGCCCTGGGCCCCGATCATGAGCTGACCGCGCGGGGTCCCGTTGACGAGGATCCGGTAGGTCCCGTCCTTGAGCCCGGCGGTCTCGAGCGTGCCGCTCGCCCCCGCGGCCACGTGGACGCTGGGATGGCTCGGGACGCTCAGCGCGACCGTGGCGGCGCCGCTTCCATGATTGGTGACGTGCAGCTCGACGCCGACGCCGGACGGGACCGAGACGACGGGCGGTGAGATGTCGCCGTTGGCGGCGATGCTCACGTTGGTTTCCACGTGGGCGCCCTGGGACGCCGCGTGCGTGGTGCCGTGGTGCTTCTGCTTCTTGGCCTTGGGGACCTCGGGCGGGGCCGAGGTGCTCGTGGTCGTCGTGGTGGTGGCGGCGGCGCTGGTGGTGGTGGCCTGAGTCGAGCTGGTCGTCGACGACGACGCCGCCGGCGTCGCGCTGGTCTGAGCTGCTCGAGCTGGGTGACGAACCGCCGCAGCCCGCGAGCCCCAGGCATGTGATGATGGCCGCGAGTGACGCCCAGCGCCTCATCGGGCCGAGCATAGACAGGTCGCTCTCGCCATCATGCGTCGCCGTGGCGATCGCGATCCTCACCACCTACCTGAGCGACTACCGGCTCCCGCTCTACCGTCTGCTGGCTCAGCGTCACGACACCGAGGTGCTCTGTTACGGGGGCGGGGAGCGCTACGCGCCCGCCTGGTTCGCCGACCTCGACGCGCAGCTGGCGGCCGCCGACTTCCCCGCGCGCCGCCTGCACGGACGGGGCGAGGCGCTGACACTCGGGCGCCGCTATGACGCGGTCATCGCCCCCTTCGCCGGCGGCGCGCTGCTGCCCGCGGCCTACGCAGGCGCTCACCGCTACCACAGGCCGTTCGTGTTCTGGGCCTCGATCTGGCACCAGCCCCGGTCGGCAGCGCACGCCGTGGCGCTCCCGGTCACCCGCCGCATCTTCCGCCACTCCGAGGCGGTGCTGGCCTACGGGGAGCATGTCCGGCGGTTCGTCGCCTCGATCCGGGGCCGGGACTCGGATGTGTTCGTCGCCCCCCAGTCGGTCGAGCCCGAGCTCTTCCGGCGCACGGTGAGCGACGACGAGGTGGCGGCGTTCCGGGCCGCCCACGGGCTCGGCGACGGCCCGCTCGTTCTCTATGCCGGACGACTCGTGCCCGAGAAAGGCGTCGACGTCATCGCCAAGGCGTGGCCGTCGGTGCGCGGCGACGCCACGCTGCTCGTCGTCGGCGACGGGCCCCTGGCCGCCCGCGTCGCCGGCCTGTCGCGCACCCGCGCCGTCGGTGCCCTGCCCCGTGCCGAGCTGCCGGTGGCCTACGCCGCTTCGGCCTTCGCCCTGCTTCCCTCGATCCCCACTCCCCGCTTCAAGGAACCCTGGGGCTTGGTCTGCAACGAGGCCTTCGAGCAGGGCCGCCCGATGATCGCCTCCACTGCGGTGGGCGCGGTGGCGGGAGGCCTGGTGACAGACGGCAGGACGGGCGTGGTCGTCGCGCCCGGAGACCCCGGGGCGCTCGCTAGATCGATCGATCTACTGCTGGCCGACGACGCGCTGCGCGAGCGTCTGGGCACCGCCGCCCGCGCCGCGGTGCAGCCCTACACGTACGAAGCCATGGCCAACGCCTTCGATCAGGCGCTGGCTGCGGCGGGCGTGCGGTAGCGGCGCCGGCGGCAGCCGTGTCGGCGGCCTACTGGCCGACGGAGAACAGCGCCTCCAGGTCGTGCCGTGAGTAGACCTCGAACGCGACCATCGTCTGCGTCCGGCGGACACCCGAGAGCTGGGACAGCTTGCCCGTGACGACCTGGGCGAGCATCTCCTGCTCGCGCAGTCGCAGGATCGCCACGAAGTCCCACTCCCCCGTGACCGAGTAGGCCTCGGCGACCCCCTCGATGCCGGCCAGCTCGCCGCCGAGCGTCGCCAGTGCCGAGCCCTCCGCTTGGATGAGGACGATGGCGTGGGTCATGGCGTGTGGGTGTCCCCCGGCTCCAGGATCACGACCATCGAGCTCGTGGCCGACTCGACGTCTGCCTTGAACGCCCGCGCGTCGGTCTCGATCAGCGGGAACGTGTTGTAGTGGCACGGGATCACGGTCTTGGCCCCGACGAACTCGGCGGCGTCGACGGCGTCGTGGCGGTCCATCGTGAAGTGGCCGCCGATGCACATGAGCGCGACGTCCACCTGCCGGCGCTTGCCCACGAGCCGCAGATCGGAGAACAGAGCGGTGTCACCGAGGTGGTAGACGAGCGTGTCCTTGAAGTTGACCACCAGTCCGGCGGGCGTGTTGACGGTGCCCTTCGGGGTGGTTGAGGTGTGCCAGGCGGGCACGAGCTTGGCCCAGCCCCAGTCGAACGCGGCGGACCCGCCGAGGTTGCAGTTGATGACCTCAAGGCCCTCCCCCTCAAGCTCGCCGGCCAGCTCGGTGATCGCGAGCACGGGCGCTCCGGTGCGCGTGGCGATGTCAACGGTGTCCCCCACATGGTCGCCGTGGCCATGGGTGAGGAGGATCGTGGTCGGGTTGACCTCGTCGGGCGAGGCGGCGGCCTTGGGATTGCCGCTGAGGAACGGGTCGATCAGGACGGTGGTGTCGCCGTCGGAAAGCTCGAAGGCGGCGTGGCCGAGAAAACGGACATCCATTGTGGGTCAGTCCTCCTGTTGGTCTTCAGAGTCAGTGCGTTGCAGGGCGCGCGAGAGCTCGAAGCCGACCGCGACTCCCACCAGCATCCCCAGTCGCGTCTCCTCGACCAGGAGCGTCTTCACCGCCCTCAGCCGAGCCTCGCCCTCGGCTTCGCCGGCCGCCTCGCGGACGGCCTGCTCGTGGGCGGCGTCAAACCATCCGCCCTCGGCGATGGCCGCCGCCAGCACGCGTTGCAGCGACGGAGCGGCGCGCATGACGATGTCCTGGGCGTCTTGCAACCGCGTCGGGTCAGTGAGCTCAGCGATGGCGGCATCGAGCTCGGCGTCTGTGTAGGCGCGCTCCGGCACTCGTGCCGGATCATAGATCGGCGCCGCCCCTCAGGCCCTTGGGGGCCCGGAATCGCAGATGCGTCAGCGCTCGCCGATGAGTGCCAGCGGGATCCCGACGGCGAACCCGGCGACGATGCCGACTCCGTCAGACACCCAGCTGGCGGTGGGGTCGGCGAGCGGCATGAGCGCCACGGCCCCCGCGATGACGGCGGCGCCGATGATGTCGCCGTCCACCTGCCCACCGGAGCGCAACGTCAAGAGGTCCGGGGTCGCCCACGCGCAGACGAGCGCCAGCGCGCCGCCCTGGGCGCCGAGCAGGACCGCATTGGGATCGATCGCCGTGGTCGCGGCCAGTCCGCCCACGCCGCCGATGATGAACAGCGCGAGGACCGGGAAGGGACCGTGGCGGCGCTCCAGCAGCCAGCCGAACAGGCCCACGGTGCCCAAGGTGATCATCGCGTAGCCGATGTTGTCGTAGGTGAAGGCGGCGGTGAACAGGCGCCACCACTCCGAGCCGGGCTGCCCGAAGACGATCAGGTCGCCCTGCGTGCCTCCGAGGTTCGTCCGCCACAAGAGGCAGCCGACGAGCCCGGCGACGACGAGCACGATCGTGGCGTAGGGACGGGTATCGCCGCGGATGCCGGGAATCTCGTCGCGCTTGAGCCGCGAGAGCAGCGGGGGTGGCTGGCGGCGCGCCTTGCGCTCGGCCACGCGCTGGTCGCGGTCGAGCTTGGGGGCACGCTTGCGCAGCCGATTGCCGCAGTACGGGCATTCGGTGATGTAGGGGCTGACCTCCGATCCGCAGCTCTTGCAGATCACGAAGAGGTCTGGTCCGCCGGTGCTCACGATCCGATTGTAGAACCGGTCCGACCTCGTCTGAGGCGCTTTCTGGTGACCGACCCGCGAGCGGTGCGCCGTCAGACCAATGTGGCGGCCACGATCTCCGCCATCACCTCGCGCAGATCGTGGTTGGCCTCGTACACGACCACCTGACGCGCGGCCCCGTTGCCCCGCGCCAGCAGGTCCTCGACCGCCTCGAGCTCGGACAGGGATCCCAGGTCGGTGGCGTGCTCCCGCATGCGGTCGAGCAGCCGTCGCGCCAGCGCCCGTGTCGGCACGCGGTCAGAGCTCGGCAGATCGACGAGCTCGCCCTCCAGCCCGTGGCGGGCGGCCAGCCACTTGTTCTCGTCGAGCATCTCGAACGGATAGGGCGAGAGCTTCTGGCCGGCTTCGTAATGCTCGGCGAGCTCGCGCACCATCGCCTGGACGAGCGCGGCCAGCCCCAGCGAATGCTCGATGTGCGTCTGGGAGTCCATCACCCGGACCTCGACGGTCCCGAACATCGGGTGCGGGCGCACGTCGTGCCACAGGTAGGTGTAGTCCTCGATGACCCCGGCCTCGATCATGAACTCGATCCGCCGCTCGTAGTCCTCCCAGTCCTCGTAGTTGGGCGGGATCCCGACCCGGGGGAAGGCGCGGAAGATCGGGGTGCGCGTCGAGGCCAGCCCGGTCGTGCTGGCGCGCCAGAAGGGAGAGTTGGCCGAGAGGCCGAGCAGCACCGGCACGTGGACGCACATGCCGTTGGCGACGTGGATGGCCTTGTCGGGATCGTCGAGGCCGACGTGCACGTGCATGCCGAAGATGAGCTCCTGGCGCGCGACGAAGCGCAGCGCCGAGATGAGGTCGCGGTAGCGCGGCCGGGCGACGATCCGCTGGTCCTCCCACATCGCGAACGGGTGTGTCCCGGCGGAGCCGATCGCCAGGTCCTTGCCGGCCGCCGTCTCCACCACCTGGCGCCGCAGCGCCCGCAGCTGCCGGCCGGCCTCCGGGATGCCGTCGCAGGGATCGGTGGAGATCTCCAGCACGGACTCCATCAGCTCGGGTTTGATGTCGCCCACGGGCGCGGACTCGAGCATCGCCTCGATGGCGTTGACGAGCTCGTACGACTGGCCGTCGAGGATCATGAGCTCTTCCTCGATCCCGATGGAGTATTCGTGTCCGACGAAGCGATGCTCCACTGGCCGCGAAGCCTAAGGGATCGTCCGGTCTGCGTAGGGTCTGCGTCGTGGCGAGCCCCGCGAATCGGTCCTAGACTGGACGTCGGACTTCAAAAACGTGAACGGGAAGGGCGGGTTGCCATGGCGCTCGGTTACGACGGAAAGCTGTACATCCTCGCGTTCGACCATCGCGGGTCGTTCCAGAAGAAGATGTTCGGGATCCAGGGCGATCCCACCGCAGAGGAGACGGCGACCATCACCGACGCCAAGCACCTCATCTACGAGGGCATGGAGGTGGCTGTCAAGCGTGGCCTCGACGCCGCCGCGACCGGCGTGCTCGTCGACGAGCAGTTCGGCGGCGACATCCCCGCCGAGGCCCGCGCCGAGGGCCTGAAGCTCTCCATGCCGGTCGAGAAGTCCGGTCAGAACGAGTTCGACTTCCAGTACGGCGCCGAGTTCGGCGCCCACATCGAGAAGTACAACCCCGATTTCTCCAAGGTGCTTGTCCGCTACAACCCCGACGACCCGGACACCGTGATGAACCAGCGCCAGCTCGGCCGGCTCAAGGAGCTCGCCGACTGGCTGCACGCCCATGACCGCAGGTTCCTGTTCGAGCTGCTGGTGCCGGCCACCGACGCGCAGCTGGAGTCCGTCGGAGGGTCCGCGGACCGCTATGACGCGGAGCTGCGCCCCGAGCTGATGCGCCGCGCCATCGAGGACTGCCAGAAGTTCGGCATCGAGGTGGACGTGTGGAAGATCGAGGGCGTCGACGAGCAGTCAGACGCCGCCATGCTGGCCGAGCAGGCCCGCTCGGGCCCGGGCCGCGAGGGCGTCACCTGCGTGCTGCTGGGCCGCGGAGCCTCCACTGAGAAGGTCGAGGAGTGGCTGCGCGCCGCGTCGCCCGTCGAGGGCTTCATCGGCTTCGCCATCGGCCGTTCGATCTGGTGGGACGCTCTGAAGGGCTATTTGGACAAAGAACTCGATCGCGAGACGGCGGCGGCCAAGATTGCCGACAACTACCTGCATTTCGTCGGCGTTTACGAAAAGCAGCACGTCGCCTGAGGCCCGACTGACGATGCTGGGCGTGTGCCCGTACGTGCCCCGCGGTTGCACCAATTGGTAGGCTCGCGCCGATGGCGATGAAGATGCGCCAGAGCCTTGCGCAGCTGGAACAGGAGTTCCGGCACGAGACGCAGCTTGACCGCAGCCGGCGCGAGACGCTTCGGCGACAGGCCGTGCGCCGCTCACGGAAGCGGACGCACGTCCGCCGGCGCAAGCGCAGCTCGGTGCGCTACTGGGTGCTCATCTTCTCGCTGATCGCGACGGCGTTGATCGTCACCGCCGCGATGTTCGAGACGCTGTACTACCTACTGGGCTGACGCGTCCATCACCGACTGGGCTGACGCGTCCGTCCTTCGCTGTGCCGGCGGCGGCAAAAGCCCGAGCTCGTCAGCGCTCGGCTCGCCGGCCTCAGCGAACTCGGCCACCAGGCCGAAATGCTACGCCCCGGCGGGGCCGTCCCCGAGGGTGCGCAAGGCCGCGTCGACCTCTTCGCGCGCGCCCTTGTGGCTATCGCTGCCCTCCTCCTGAATCTCGATGTAGACCTCCTTGCGGAACACCGGGATGTCACGAGGGGCTTGGATTCCGATCCGTACCTTCTCACCCATGATCGCCAGTACCGACACCTCGATGTCGTCCCCGATCATGATGCTCTGATTGGACTTGCGGGTGAGTACCAACATAGTCGCCTCCCTGCATTGGCCGCTAAAAACAGGAGCGTCATGCCCACGCGTAGCGCGACGCCTGCCCTCGGCGGAGCATAGCGGGATCGCTTTTCAAAGATCAAGCAGACAGAAGGTTTTGCACGGGTAGTTAAGCGCCGCCAGACCGAGCGCCGAGGGACAAACGGGAGCGTGAGTCGGGGGCGGATTTCGGGGTGCACAAGGCTTGGTCGTCGCCTGTACCGGTGGCCTCGCCGACGAAACCACTAGTCTCCGCTCCCGATATGGCACGCCGATCTCTCAGACCCGAGCTCAACCGCATCCGCGCCTGGGTCCGCCAAGGGCGGACCGACGCATGGATCGCCCATCAGCTTGAAGTGACAGTGCAGCAGATCCAGGCCTTCAAGCGCGACCAGCAGCTTGAGGGTGGCGACGAGACCGACGGGACTCCCGTCGCGACCGAGTACGACGATGACATCGACCTGCGCGCCGAGGACGACGCGCTCATCGCCGCGGAGCTCGACGCCGCTGCCGCCGAGCAGCCCGATGAGGACGACGACGAGGACGACGATGACGACGAGGCTGAAAAGCCTTCCCGCCGCCGTCGGGGACGCCGCGGAGGACGCGGCGGACGCACTCCTCGCCGCCGCACATCCGGCACGCTCGAGGCCACGTTTGACCATGGCGAGGAGGGCTACGGCCTGTGGCTCGACCCCGCCGTGCAGGATGACCCGGTGTACGCGGAGTACTGGGCGGGCCACCGCCCCGTCGAAGTCGCGATCGAGGAGGACCAGATCGTGATCCGTCGTGCCGGAGCGTCCGATGCCGATTCAGACGACGAAGACGACTGAATCGACCCACCCGACCCTGACTGACTAAGTGGCCGTCGGACCGCCGCAGCTCTACTGGCTCTCGGCGGTCCGACGTCCAGTCGTGTAGTCGATCGCCTGGCGGGCGTAGATGGCGAACGCCGCGCCGGCCACGGTGATGAGATCCCAGGCCGCCGGGCGGTTGGGCGCCACCCGCACCGCGACGTCAAAGCACCAGTCGGTGCCCTGCTCGATGTAGAGCCGCGCCAGCTCGTTGACAGTGAACGGGCCGCCGAGCCGGCGGCGCAGCTGGGCGACCAGCTCATCGACGACGCGGTCCATGGCGGCGCGGTCGGCGGGCTCGGCCGCGGAGAGGCGGCGCTGGCCGTCCTGCCACAGGCCGATGAGGTCGTCGTAGGTGACCGGCTGGCCGCTCACCGTACCTCCGGTGAGATCAGGGACTGCTGCTGGGCTGGCCCGTAATCACGTAGGGCCGTTCGTTCGGGCGCACCATGCCGAGCCCCCGGGCCTGCGAGATGATCGTCGACGGGTCGTTGAGCGATTTGACCTGCCGGGTCAGCTGGGCGTTCTGGTGGGCCAGCCGGGTGACGACCGCCTGTTGCTGATTGGCCTGCGACCGCGTGGCGAAGTACGACAGCGTGTGCTCGACGTAGAGCCCCACGACGACCGCCAGCACGACGAGGAGCCCGACCCGGCCGACCCGCTCCCAGCGGACGCGCAGCTTCGGCGGATGCGCGATCAGCCGCGGACGCTTGCGGGGAGCCGGGCGAGGATGGCGGCGAGGAGCTGCGGTGGCGGGGCGAGCGGGCGGCATCCCTTGCGCCCTTCGTTCGACGCGTCCGGGTTCCTTCCTCCCGCAACGCGCCTCTCACCCCTACGCCCGGAACGCCGACCGTCCCGGGTAGCTGGCCTCGGGGCCCAAAGCCTCCTCGATCCTCAACAACTGGTTGTACTTGGCCACCCGATCGGTGCGTGACGGGGCGCCCGTCTTGATCTGCCCGCAGCCGGTCGCCACGGCCAGGTCGGCGATGGTGACGTCCTCGGTCTCGCCCGAGCGGTGCGACATCACCGCGGCATAGCCGGCCTCCCTTGCCATGCGGATGGCGGCGAAGGTCTCGGTGAGGGTCCCGATCTGATTGACCTTGATGAGGATCGCGTTGGCCACTCCGCTGTCGATCCCGCGCTTGAGCCGCTGAGTGTTGGTGACGAACAGGTCGTCGCCGACGAGCTGGATCCGGTTGCCGATGCGCTGGGTGAGCGCCGACCAGCCGTCCCAGTCCTCCTCGTCCATCCCGTCCTCGAGCGAGATGATCGGGTAGCGGTCGCACAGGTCCGCCCAGTAGGCGCCGAGCTCCTCGGCGCTGAGCGTGCGGCCCTCGTGCTCGAGCACGTAGCCCTCGCCGTCCTTGTAGAGCTCGGAGACGGCAGGATCCAGCGCGATGGCCACCTGATCGCCCGGGATGTAGCCGGCGGCGCGGATGCCCGCCAGCAGGACCTCGAGCGCCTGCTCGTTGGACTCCAGGTCAGGAGCGAAGCCGCCCTCGTCGCCGACCGTGGTGGAATGTCCCTCCTCGCGCAGCGTCGCCTTGAGGTGGTGAAAGACCTCGGAGCCCATGCGCAGCGCCTCGGTGAAGGTCCGCGCGCCCACCGGCACGATCATGAACTCCTGGAAGTCGATGGCGTTGTCAGCGTGCGCGCCGCCGTTGAGCACGTTCATCATCGGCACCGGCAGGATGTGGGCGGTCTCGCCGCCCAGATAGCGCCACAGGGGCAGCCGCTGCTCGGCCGCCGACGCCTGGGCTGCGGCGAGCGACACGGCCAGCATCGCGTTGGCGCCCAGGCGTGACTTGTTGGGCGTCCCGTCGAGCGAGATGAGCATCCGGTCGAGCGCCGCCTGGCTGGCGGCGTCCTGGCCATGGACCGCGGTGGCGATCTCGCCGTTGACGTTCTCGACCGCCTTAGTCACGCCCTTGCCCATCCAGTCAGAGCCGCCGTCACGTAGCTCGGTGGCTTCGAATTCCCCGGTGGATGCCCCCGACGGCACTGCGGCGCGGCCCCACGCGCCTGAGCGCACGCTGAGCTCCACCTCAACGGTCGGGTTGCCACGACTGTCGAGGATCTGGCGGGCGTGCACGTGCTCGATCTGGCTCATCGCGGGTTGTTGTCTCCTTCGGTCAGGCGTGCGCGGGCGTAGTAGCTGAGCTGCTGCTCAGGCGGGAGATCGTCCCAGCTTCCGCCCTCGGATGCCGCGAGGTCGCCCGCCGTTGTCACCCGGCCGCGGAAGCGCTCGGAGGCCGAGCGCAGCGCGAGCTCCGGATCGACCTTGAGCTTGCGGGCCACGTTGACCACCGCGAACAGGAGATCGCCCAACTCGTGGTAGCGATCGTCGGGGGTCTCGGCGGCCTCCAGCTCGCCCAGCTCATCGCGCACGGACTGCAGCGGTCCTTCGACGCCCGGAAAGTCAAAGCCGCTGGAGGCGACGCGGCGCTGGAGCTTGCGGGCATGCAGCAGCGACGGGAGGTTCTCGGGTACTTCGCCGAAGATCCCCGGCTCGCGGCCCGCCTCGGTGCGCTTGATGGCGTCCCAGTTGCGCAGCACGTCCTGGGCGTTCTTGACCTCGGTCTCGCCGAAGATGTGGGGGTGGCGGCGGATGAGCTTCTCGGTGACGTGCTCTGCCACCTGGCGCAGATCGCCGGCGCCGCGCTCCTCGAGGAGCAGGGCGAGGAAGTGGACCTGGAAGAGGACGTCGCCGAGCTCGTCGAGCATCTTGGCGTCGTTGTGCTGGTGCGCGGCATCGGCCAGCTCGTAGGCCTCCTCGAGCGTGTGGGGCACGATCGTGCGCTCGTCCTGCTCGCGGTCCCACGGGCACTCGCGGCGCAGACGGCGGGTGATCTCGTCAAGCGTCGTCTCAGACCGTGCGGCGTCCTCGGGGGACGACACGGGTCAGGGCGCGGCGGTGGCGGTTCCGGGAGCGACGGTGCTCGTTGCTCCCGCGCCTCCGGCGGCGCCCGCGGCTCCGGTGGTGGAGCTCGTCTTGGGCGCCTTGTAACCGTTGCAGTCGGCCATCGCGTACAGCTTGAGGCACGACGTCTTCTTGAGCCAATCCTGCTTGGCGTGGTTGTCGACCGCCGTCTGCGCCTGGGTCTGAAGCTGGCTGGTCAGCGTCTGCTTGATGAGCGCGGTGGAGGCCGCCAGCGAGCGCTGGGTGGCCGCCTTGACCTTGGTGACCCTGATGAGGTAGTAGCCGAACTGGCTCTTCACCGGGCCGACGAGCACGCTGACCGGTGCCGCGAAGGCGGCCTTGGAGAGCGCCGAATCCTGCTGGCCGGCGGTGACGCCGTTGAGGGCTCCGCCCGTGCTCTTGCTCGGGTCGATCGAGTACTTCTTGGCGACCGCGCTCCAGGCCTGCCCCTTCTGGATGGCCGCCTTGGCCGCGTTGGCCTCCGCCAGGGTCTTGGTCAGGATGATGTCCATGTTCCGCGTCTCGGGCGTCCCGAACTGCGACTTGTGGGTGTTGTAGTAGTTCGTGATCGCCGCCGTCGTGACCGTGGTGGGGTGCTTGGCGGTGAGCTTCTGGAAGATCTGGTTGACGCGGACGCGGAAGAGGATGTCCTCCACCGTCTGCCCCGAGGTCTTCAGGAAGGACTGGAACTGGGCGGCCGTGGAGAACTGGGACTTCTTGGCGGTGGCCAGGGCCTTCTGGACCTGCGCGTCGGTGATGTTGATCCCCATCTTGTGGGCGTCGGCCTGGTACCAGTAGGCCTTGATGAGGAAGTCCATGACCTGCCCGGAGAGCGTCGTGAACAGCTGGCTGCAGTCGGTCTTCAGCGTCTTGGCCGGCGTCTTGGCCAGGGACGGAATGGCCTTGCGCGCGTCGGCCATGCACTTGGTGTAGTTCGGCGGGTCGGGGATGATGACCGGCGAGCCGGGCGACTGGGCGGCCTGGCCCTGCGCCGCGACGAACATCCAGTGCTTGAAGGCCGTGGTGCTGATCGGGTTGCCGGCCACGACGGCCACCGAGTCGCTGGGGACGCCGGAGCTGGAGCCGCCGCACCCGGCGACCGCCGCCGCGATGACCACAAAAAAGGCGCCGAGCGCCAGGATGGACCGTAGAGACTTCATTGGACCCGGCCGATAGTAGCGGCCCTTTCGCGGACCGGTCGTAAGTATTAGTGAAGTGCGCGTCGCGGCCGTCTAGGCCACGGCGGCCTCAGCCTCGGCCTCGCGGGTCACCGAGAGAAGCACGTCGGCGGTCCTCACGATGGCCGGGAAACGCTGGGCGGGATCCTTGGGCACCCGTACCGAGAGCTGGGACTTGCCCGACTCGTACAGCGCCTCGGGGATCTCGGCGCGGATCTTCTTGGCGCGCACCGAGTCGAGCTCGATCGGGGTCACCGCGAGCCGGTCGCCGCGGACGGTGACGGCCCGCGCGCCGGCCTGGCCGAGCTTGATGCGGGCCTGCTGGAGCGCGATGAGGTTGCGCAGCGGATCGGGCACGTCGCCGAAGCGGTCCTCGAGCTCCTCGCGCAGCGTCACCAGGTCGGCCACCTCGCGAGCCCCGGCAATGCGGCGGTGCACGTCGACCTTGGCCTGCTCGTAGGGGATGTAGTCCGAGGGCACGTAGGCGTCGACGTTGACGTCCAGGCGCACGGGCTCCCACTCCTCGTCGGAGGCGGTGTCCTCCTCCATGGCCGCGACCGCCTCGTCGAGCATCTGCATGTAGAGCTCGAAGCCGAGTGCGGCGACGTGGCCGGACTGCTCGTCCCCGAGCAGGTTGCCCGCGCCGCGCAGCTCCAGGTCGCGCATGGCGATCTTGAAGCCGGCGCCGAGCTCGGTGTAGTCGCTCAGAGCGCTCAATCGCTGTGCCGCCTCGGGCGTGAGAGCCGCCGCGCTGGGATACAGCAGGTAGGCGTAGGCCCGCTCACGCGAGCGGCCCACCCGGCCGCGGATCTGGTAGAGCTGAGAGAGCCCGAAGATGTCGGACCGCTCGACGATGAGGGTGTTGGCCTGCGGGATGTCGATGCCCGACTCGATGATGCTGGTGCAGACCAGCACGTCGGCGTCGCCGCGCAGGAAGCTCAGCATCCGCTTCTCCAGCGTGCTCTCGTCCATCTGGCCGTGGGCGACCTCGAAACGCATGCCCGGGCACAGGCCGCGCAGGCGCACCGCGGTCTCCTCGATCGTGTCGACGCGGTTATGGAGGAAGAAGGCCTGGCCGTGGCGCTCCTTCTCGCGGATGAGCGCGCGGCGTACGAGCTCCTCGTCGTACTCGCCGACGTAGGTCTTGACCGGTCGCCGGCCCTCGGGCGGGGTCTCGATGACGCTGATGTCCCGGATGCCCGCCAGCGACATCTGCAGCGTGCGCGGGATCGGCGTCGCGCTCATGGCGATGACGTCGACGCGCAGCTTGAGCTGGCGCAGGAGCTCCTTCTGCTTGACGCCGAAGCGCTGCTCCTCGTCGACGACGAGCAGCCCCAGATCCTTGGCCCGCACATCGCGCGAGAGCAGCCGGTGGGTGCCGATGAGGATGTCAACCTCGCCGTTGGCGAAGCGCGCGACGGTCTCCCTCTGCTCGGCGGCGGAGCGAAAGCGCGACACGTGCTCGATCGTCACCGGGTAGTCCTTGAGGCGCTCGGTGAACGTGCCGTAGTGCTGCTGGGCCAGGATCGTGGTCGGTGCCAGCACCATCACCTGCTTGCCGTCCTGGGCGGACTTGAACGCGGCGCGCAGCGCCACCTCGGTCTTGCCGTAGCCGACGTCGCCGCAGATGAGGCGATCCATCGGCCGGGGGGCCTCCATGTCGGCCTTGACGAACTCGATGGCGTCGCGCTGGTCGGGCGTCTCGGTGTAGGGGAAGGCGTCCTCGAACTCGCGCTGCCAGTCGCTGTCCATCGGGAACGAGTGGCCCTCGCGGCGCTTGCGCTCGGCGTAGAGGTTGAGCAGCTCGCCCGCCAGCTCCTGGGCGGCGCGGCGCGCGCGGGACTTGATCGTCTCCCAGCGGGTGCCGCCGAGCTTGGACAGCGGCGGATGCGCGCCCCCGGCGCCGACGTAGCGGCTGATCTTGGCCAGCTGATCGACGGGCACGAACACCCGGTCAGAGCCGGCGTACTCGAGATAGAGGTAGTCACGGGTGACGCCGGCCACGGTCTTGGTGTCAAAGCCGGCGAAGCGGGCGATGCCGTGGTCCTCGTGGACGACGATGTCGCCGGTGCGCAGGTCCGCGAAGCTGCGCAGGACGCCGCGGCGCCGTTCGCGGCCCGGCTTCTCGGCGGCGCGGCGGCGCTGGAACAGCCGGTGGTCGGGGATGACGGCGAGGTGGAACTGCGGGGCGATGAAGCCGGCCTGCAGCCGCGCCTGGGCCATCGTGATCTGGCCGGCGGCCGCGCGGGCTGCGCTTCCGTCTTCGCCCTCGCCCAACCATCTGGTCTTCAGGCGCCCCAGGTTGTAGGCAAATCGCTCGCCCTCCCCGCGGCGGGCGAACGTCAGCACCGTCCGGTAGCCCGAGCGCGCCAGCTTCTCGAGCTCGGGCTCGGCCTCCTTGAGCCCGCGGGCGGCGATGTCGGCGGCCTGGGCGCGGAACGCGAACGGCTGGTCCTGGTCGATGCTGGACAGCCGGATCCGGACGCGCCCGTCGAGCTGGGCGATGATCGCTTCGGGCGCGACGTACAGGTGGTGGGCATCGTCGTCGTGGAAGGCCGCGGTCACGTCCTGCCAGTGGTCAGCCAGCGCCGGGGCGAGGTCCTCGGAGCCGGAGATGAGCACCGCGGCGTCCTTCGAGGTCAGCTCCAGGAAGGAGTGGAAGTTCTCCACGGGCAGCAACTCGGTGATGTCGGGCCGCTCGGACGCGTCCTCGAGCGCGGCGATCTCGGCCAGCTCCCGGTGCTCGAGGGCGAGCTCGGCCGCCGGGGCCACCTCCACGCAGTCGGCGTCGTCCAGGGAGCGCTGTGTGAAGGTGGAGAACCAGCGCAGGGCCTCGATCTCGTCGCCGAACAGATCGACGCGGACGGCGCGGTCCTCGGTGGCCGGAAACACGTCGAGCAGCCCGCCGCGGATGGCGAACTGGCCGCGGTCCTCCACCTGGTCGACGCGCTCATAGCCCGCGGCGACGAGGTCCATGGCGGTCTCGTCGAGGTCGATGAGCTCCCCGGCGCGCAGCACGAAGCCGTGGGGGCGCATGGCCGGGTCGGGCACCTTCTCGGAGAGCGCGACAGCGCTGACGACGACCACCGGAGCCGCGTCACCGGGCTCGTTCTGCCAATCCAACAGGGCGTCGAGCGCGGCGATGCGCAGCCCGACGAGGTGCGGCGGCGGCGCGAGGTGCGACTCGTAGTTGACCCCGCGGCTCGGGTAATAGCGGACGACCCGCGGCTCGAGCCAGGTCCTCAGGCCCGCAGCGAGGTCGCGCGCGGCGCGGTCGTCGCCGGCGACGACGATCGCCGGCTGCGCCGGGTCGCTGTCGAGCAGCGCCGAGACCAGGTAGGGCCGCAGCGACTGGGAGACGAACGCATCACCGCCCTCGCGCAGGAGCGCGGCGGTCTGCGGATCGTCATCGGCGTGAGCGAGGAGGGAGGAGAGCATCAAAAGCTGCTCTTCCCAGTCTAGGCACCCGCGACTAGCTCTCCGGGGCGCCTTCGACGACCTGTGCGGCCGCGTCGGCGGCCGCGTCGATGAGGGCCTCGACGTCGGCCTTGGGCTCTCTGAACTTGCCCAGGACGTAGGCGGCGACACGGTCGGGATCGGTGGTCGGCGGGCGGCCGACGCCGATCCGGACGCGGTGGAAGTCGGCGCTCCCCAGCGAGGCTTTGAGGGACTTCAGGCCGTTATGGCCCGCCAGGCCGCCGCCCAGGCGGGTCCGGATGTCACCGAAGGGGAGGTCGATCTCGTCGTGGATCACGAGCAGGTGGTCGAGGTCGACCTTCAGCTCGCCGCGCGCCGGGCCGACGGACTTGCCGGCCTCGTTCATGTACGTCTGGGGCATGAGGACCGCGACCCGCGCGTGCCCCGGACCGATGCCGGTGCGGCCCTCGGTGAGCAGCCCGCGGTACTTGGCTTTGGGCTTGCCGAGATCCCAGCGCTGGTTGAGCCGCTCGGCGACCTCGAAGCCGATGTTGTGCGGCGAGCCCTTGTACTCGGCGCCGGGGTTGCCCAGGCCGACGATCAGCCAGTCGACGGGAGCCCCGCCGCCGCGGCGGCCAGGCAGGCGCATGGCCGGTTGCTACTCGGCGTCGGAGTCGCCGGAGGCCTCGCCGTCGCCGCCCTCGGCGGCGCCGTCGCCCTCTTCGCCCTCGGCCTCGCCCTCTTCGCCCTCGCCGACGACCTCGGTCTCGGACTCGATCTCGTCGTCGGCCTCGAGCTGGAGCCTGGGCGGGCTGAGCGTGACGATGACCGTCTCGGGGTCGTCGACGAACGTGACCGTCGACGGCGGCGTGAGAGCCTCGAGCGTGAGCGTGTCGTTGATCTCCATCGCGGACACGTCATGGGTGAGCGAGTCCGGGATGTCGGTCGGCAGCGCCTCGATGGTGAGCTCGCGGGTGATCTGATCCAGCACCCCGCCGTCCTTGACGCCCGGGGAGTCCTCGGCGCCGGTGAGCTCGAGCACGACGGTGGCCTGGATCTTCACGTCCAGGCGGACGCGCAGCAGATCGAGGTGAACGGTGTCACCGGTGACCGGGTGGCGGATGAGCTCCTTGACCACCACGGGGCTGGCCTGGCCGCCCTCGACGGTGAGGTCCAGCACGGCGCCGGCGCTCTGCAGCACGTGGCGCAGTTCGCGCGCGGACACCTGGAAGGAGACGGGGTCTTCGCCGCCGCCGTAGATGACGCCGAGAACATTGCCCTCGCGACGCAGGCGGCGCGCCGAGCGCGACCCTCCCGGCTCGCGGGGGAGGACTTTGAATGCGGTGGTGTCGTTGCGTGCCATGAGCGGCGTTCGATGGTAGCGCCATCCGCTGAAAACGCCCGTCCGGTGGCCGAAACACCCACGCGCAGCGTTCAGAGATCCGCCCGAAAACCGAGACACAGCGCGCTAACGGTGCGCTAACCTAGCGACATGAGCGGGGCTGCCCTCATGCTCTGGATCGCCGGCGTCCATCTGCTCGGGCTCGGCTGCGTGGCCCTGCTGATGTTCCCCGCGCTCAAGGACAATCCGATCGGCCCGGATCGGCGCCCCGACGAGGGTGACGACGGCTGGGGCCGCGGTCCCAAGCGTCCCCCGGAGGCCCCGAAGCCTCCACGCGGCGGAATCCCGCTGCCTGACGCGGTTCCCGCGCGCGTGCGCCTGCGTGAGCACGGACGCCTCGGCGAGCGCCTGCCCCACCGTCAGCGGCGCCCGGTGCGCGAGCCCGCCCGCCGCCCGGTCCGCGCGCCTCACCGAGGTGCCACTAGAAGCGGCTGGGGCAATCGGCGTCGCTGTGGATCCGCCGGCTGACGACCAGTAACTGGATCGTGAAGCCCTGAAGCACGCTCCCCGCGTGGCGGACGCGCAGGCATTGGACCCGCGGGAGTGAGTTGCCCGCCACCCAGGCCACCCGCGCGGTGCCAAGGGTGGAGGCGACCGAGAACGTCGATGACGGGTTGATCTCGGCGATCGAGACCTCGCCGCCGTGACGGAGCGTCGCGATGTTGACGGTGGCGCGGGCGCGGCACGCGGCACTGGCCTTGCAGCCCGTGATCAGGGAGATGACCTCGGCGGTGTTGCCGTGGGCCTCGGCCTGGACGAGGCTGGTGATGGCCGCTTCCTCGGCGTCGCCGACGTTGAGCGCGCGGGTGAGCAGCGTGGCGATCGCCAGGAACACGACGATGCCGGACACGACCGAGACGATGATCCAGCGGCGGCGCATGCGGGCGGACGGTAGCCGAGACGCATGGCCGCCCGCGCCTGTGTCAGGGGTCGCTGAGCTCCATGAACCGCTGGACTGACGCCTCCTGGTGGTCGAGGCGCTCGGCTAGCAGGAGCGCGTGCTCTGCGGCCAGCTCCAGGAAGTCCTCGACGCAGCGCTCGGGGTCGTCGGCGAGCGGGTACACGCGGCTGAGGTCCTGCTGGGCGCAGGCGATCCCCATCGGTGGGCGGCCGTCGGCCAGGGTGCGGGCGCTGCACACGGGGGTGACGACGAGCTTTGACTCGGTGGCCACCAGGGCGGTGGGGAGCAGCCGGTGGGCCGGGAGCTTGACCGAGAGTTGCACGGAATGGTCGATGGTGACGCCGCTGCCGGCGAGCTCGCTCAGCGGCTCGCGCCACACGTCGAGGACCGTGTCGGCACCAACGAGCGCATCACGCAGCGCCGTGGCCTGCTCGACGTAGAGGCGCTCGGCCTCATCGCGATCTTCCGCGTCGGCGAGGTCGAGGTCACAGGGCACCCGGAGGAGCTCCCCGGCCGAGACGGTGGCCCCGGCGCCACGGCTACCGCAGGCCACGTAGGTCTGGAGCGTGCCGAGGTCCCGCCGGCCGTGGAAGATGACGGTCATGGCCTCGCTGAGAGGCAGTCCGCTGACCCGCAGTGACACGGCGACGGCAGAGCTGTCGTCGAGCAGCGCCCGGCGCAGGAGCTCCTCCGCTGCGCCCTCCTCGCGGATTGGATCCTCCTCGAGCATCGGTTCCCTCCTTCAGCACTCGCCAACGTCTGGGTGTATTTACCCAGGCCGGGCGGTCGTTCACAACCGCCATGTGGAGAAGGAACGCTGTCCATCGGGCGATGCGTCCGCGAAGCTGTGCATTAGGGTTCAGCGAAATGTTCCTGCTTCGACTCCTCTACAAGCCCTTCGCGATCATCGCCGCGATCATCGCCGGCAAGGTCGGCCGCTCGGTGTTTCAGAGCATCTGGGCCAAGATCGACAACGAGCCGCCGCCCACTCCGAACAGCGGTGGGGGGAGCACGATGAAGGTCGTGGGCGCGCAGGCGCTCCAGGCCGGGGTGATGGCGGGGACGGCCGCGGTGGTGGATCGGACCTTCGCGCGGTTCTTCCATCACCTCATCGGGATCTGGCCCAAGAAGCCTCCGGAGCCCGAAGAAAAGGACTAGGCCGGCACGTGCCACGGCGCGAGACCCTCGCGCGCCCAGTCGGGCATCGGGGTCTTGGAGGCGGTGGCGGGGTCGATGAACACGTGGCGGATCTCAGCCTGGAGGAGCACGTCCTCCGTGCCGCCGCGGTAGAAGCGGAACGCGGTGGTCACGCTGGTGGTGCCGATGCGGGTCACCGTCGCCTCGATGACGACCTCCTCGTCAAAGCGCGCTGAGCCCAGGAAGCGCATGCTGACCTCGGCCACGACGATGTCGGTCCCGCGGTCGAGCATCACCGTGTAGCCGCCGAAGGCCGCGCGCCACAGCTCCGTGATCGTGTGGTCGATGTAGGCCAGGTAGTTGGCGTTGAAGAGCACGCCCTGGAGGTCGCACTCGGAGTAGCGGACCCGGAGCCGGTGCACGAATGGCTCAGCCATCGCCCTGGCCCCCGCCCCGCAGGACGAATCCTCGCTCCGCCAAGTCGCCCAGCGCATCCTCGAAGGCACCGAAGTCCCTCCGGGTGAGTGCGTCGATCGGCCGGCCGCCGGGACCGGCGGCGCGCACCCAGCGGCGCAGCACGACCGGGCCGGCCCGCTCCTCGGCCTCGGCGAGGAGATCGAGCAGGATCGGAAGCTCCGGGCGATGGTCGAGCTGGCCCGACAGGAGGGCCAGCGGGTCGACCCCGAGCACCTCGCACAACTCGTCATCGCTGAGCCCGAGCAGGTCCAGCAGGCGGGCGGCGCGTTCTGACTGGATCCGGCGGCTGGCGGCCGGATCGTCGGGAGGGCCCACGGTGAGCTCGGGAGCGGCGCGCCCGCCGTTAGAACAGCTGGTTCTCGCCGCCGAAGACGTCGCTGACCGATCCGTCGGTGAAGATCTGGCGGATCGAGTTGGTCAGCAGGTCGGCGCAGGAGAGCACGCGGATGTTGCTCGGTGCGCCCGGTGCCAGCGGGATGGTGTCGGTCACGACCACCTGCTCAAAGCCCGCCTCGGTGAGGTTCTGCCAGGCGTTGCCGGAGAAGTTGCCGTGGGTGGCGGCGGCGTAGATGCGCCGGGCGCCGGCGTCGCGCACCGCCTGGGCGGCGGCCGCCAGCGTGCCCGCGGTGCCGATCATGTCATCGACGAGCAGGGCGGTCTTGTCCCGCACATCTCCGATGATGTAGCTGATCTCGGCCACCTGCTGGGCGGGGCGCTCCTTGTTGAGGATGGCCAGATCCGCGCCGATCTTGTGGGCGAACTGCTTGTTGAGCTTCACCCGGCCGGCGTCGGGCGCCACGACGACGAGGTCCTCGAGCCCGAGGTCTGAGAAGTACTGGGTGAGCATGAACAGCGCGGTCATGTGGTCGCACGGCTTCTGGAAGAAGCCCTGGATCTGGCCGGAGTGCAGGTCCATGGTGAGGATGCGGTCGATCCCGGCGGCCTCGAGCATCCGCGCCACCAGGCGCGCCGAGATCGGCTCCCGCGGCGCGGACTTCTTGTCCTGGCGCGAGTAGCCGTACCACGGGGTCACCGCGATGACGCGGTGCGCCGATCCGCCCACGGCCGCGTCGACCATGGTGAGCAGCTCCATGAGCGCGTCGTTGGCGCTCAGCCCTGCGGCCTCGTTGGCGCACGTCGGCTGCACGATGAACACGTCCGCGCCGCGCACCGACTCCTGAAAGCGGCAGTAGACCTCGGTGTTGGCGAACGTCTTGGTGGTCGCGTCCGAGAGCTCGACCCCGAGCTTGTCGGCGATCCGAGCGGCCAGCTCCGGGTTGGCCCGTCCCGTGACGAGCATTAGTCGCTTGTCAGCCTCGCGGCGCAGGATCGTCGGCACTGGGGCGGTCTCCGTGACGCTCATCTCGTCCTCGTCCAGTGTAGGTGGGGGGGCCGACGACTCCGTGGTGCTCACTGGCCCTCCTTCGATTCGGCGGCGGCTTTCTGGCGGCGACGCTCAGCGTAGCCGTCGATGTTGGTCTGCCGTGAGCGCGCCACGCCCAGCGCGCCGTCCGGGACGTCGGTGGTGATGACCGATCCGGCCGCCGTGTACGCGTCATCGCCGATGGAGACGGGCGCCACCAACGTGGTGTCGACGCTCGTCTTCACGCGGCTGCCGATCGTGGTCCGGTGCTTGCGATAGCCGTCGTAGTTGGCGGTGATCGTGCTCGCGCCGAGGTTCGTGTCCTCCCCGATGTCGGCGTCGCCGATGTAGGACAGGTGGGGCACCTTCGTCCCCCGGCCCACATCGGAGTTCTTGATCTCCACGAACGTGCCGGCCTTGGACCCCTCCCGCAGCACCGTCCCGGGGCGCAGGTACGCGAACGGCCCCACGCTCACCTTGTCGCCGATGACCGCGCCGGTGACGTAGGCGTGCAGCACCTTGGCGCCGTCGCCGACGGTGGCGTCGGTCAGCGTGCTGTTGGGGCCGATGGTGGATCCCCGCCCGATCGCGGTGGCGCCGTGCAGGCTGGTGAAGGGAGCGATCACCGTGTCCTCGCCGATGGTCACCTCCGCGTCGATCACCGTCGCCCCGGGGTTGACGATCGTCACGCCCGCGATCATGTGGCGCTCCTGGATGTGGCGCTGCGCGACCGCGGCCACCTCGGCCAGCTGAACCCGGTCGTTGATCCCGAGCAGCTCATCGGGGTCGGAGAGCACGTACGCGCCCACGGTGCGCTCGTGCGCGCGCATGATCGGCAGCACGTCGGGCAGGTAGTGCTCGCCCTGGGCGTTGTCGGCCCGGACCTCCGCCAGCGCGCTCGCCAGCGCGGCGCCGTCGAACGCGAACATCCCCGTGTTGACCTCCTGGATGCGCAGCTCCGCCTCGGTGGCGTCGCCCGCCGCCTTGGTCTCCACCACCCGCTCCACCGCGCCGTCGGCCGCGCGCACCACCCGCCCGTAGCCACTGGGGTCGGCCAGGACCATGGTCGCGATCGTCGCCGCCGCGCCGGAGCCCTCGTGAGCCTCGACCAGCCCCCGCAGCGACTCGGACGTGACCAGCGGCGCGTCCCCGTTGACCACCACCACCGTGTCCCCGCCGGAGATCTGGTCGATCGCCGAGCGCACCGCATCGGCGGTACCCAGCGGCCGCTCCTGAACCGCCACCGACACCGCGCCGTTAAGCGCCGGCGCCAGTCGCCGATCCGGCCCGTCGACCACCACGATCTTCGCCGCCCCAGCCGCCCGCGCGGCCGCGACCGGCCACTCGATGATCGGCCGGCCACACAGCGGGTGCAGCAGCTTCTGCACGGCCGAGCGCATGCGCGTGCCCTGCCCAGCGGCGAGGATGACGACGACGGGCGCGGTCACAACCGGAATCGTATGCACCTCAGGCGGCTTCTGTCTCCCCCTTTCCCTCAGAACCCCGCTCGTACCAGCGAATCCATTTGCGCACGGCGTTGTCCGAGACCCCGTACTTACGCCCAACGGCGAGCATGCTCATCGTCCGCACGTCCTCCATGAGCTGTTCGTACGACGGCCGGTCGACCCGTCGGAGGTGCGGTTGCGGGATCCCGCGCAGCCGCTCGGCGGACACGGTCCCCCAGCACTTCTGGGAGCAGTACCGGTGCTGCATGGTCGTCGGCGCAAAGGCCTGACCGCACCCGGGACAGGTCCGTTCGCTGAGGCACGTTGCGTCCGCAATGCGTGTCCAGCGTGGCGGCGCAGTTGGCACACACAATCTGCAGGTTCTCCAGTCGGTGGTCATTGGAGACCCCATTGATGTGGTCCAGGACGAGAGCCATCCGCCGACCGTTCCATATCTCGCCCTGGCCGCACAGCTCGCACACACGTTGCTTGAGGCGCGCGGCATAGAGACGCCGTTTCAGCTTCCCGCGCGGATAGGTCGAGTTTTCCACCATGACCACCTCGAGAGGTCGCGCCCGCGCCGCTGAGGCGATGCCGCGGGCCGCGTTCGGATCGAAATGCTCCGTTGAGATCTCCCACCGCTTGACCCATCGCTGGAGCGTCCGGATGTTGGCGCCCTTGGGCTCGTACCCGAGGGCGCGTAACGCCGCCGACCAGGTGATCGACGCCGCGACCGCGGCCCGCGCGTCGGACTCAGAGAACGGGGAGGGCCATGGCATGCCCGAACAGTAGCTGGCGCGTCGGACAGAAACGGCCTATTTGCAGCGATTTTGTTACAAACTGGGGAGCCGGGACTCGGACCCGGACCGCATCATCCAAAGTGATGCATGCTGCCGATTACACCACTCCCCAGTGCATTGAGGATCCGTCGGCACTGAGGGTAACTCACGCGCCGAAACTCGAACCGGGTCCACTCGGAGGAGTACCTTGTCCCTCATGGACGACGATCAGATCCACGGCCACATCGAGCAGCTCGTCTCAGAGGAGCACCAGCTCTGGAACCGCGAGTCCTCGGGCCAGGCCACCGACGATGACCGGCGGCGCCTCGAAGCCGTGAAGGTCTCACTTGACCAGTGCTGGGACCTCCTGCGCCAGCGCCGCGCGCTGCGCGAGGAAGGCGGCAACCCCGACGACGCGCAGGTCCGTAACGAGAGCGTCGTCGAGAACTACCGCCAGTAGCCGGTCGGAGCCCGCGAGTCGATGGCCGCCTACGCCCTCAACGAGGCGGCGGTCGCGCACGCGGAAGAGCTCATCCGCAAGCGCCAGTACGTGCTCTCAAGCGAGTGGAACCAGGTCCAGCCGCGCGCCGAGGCGCAGAACGCGTACCTGAAGAACCACTCGTGGGACGAGTACGCCGAGTGGCACCTCGGGCTCACCGAGGGCGCCACCGACGAGACCAAGGCCCGCTACGCGTTCGTCTACGGGGACTTCCGCCGCGTGCACCGGATGGGGCTCATCGCGTCCGTGTATCGGGCCAGCGAGTGGCGCCACAAGGCGGTCGAGCTCGCCGCCCACGACCTGCTGCAGCTATTGGACTCGGTCAGCGGCTGACCGCGCTCGGCCGGCCAGGAGCGAGCGCAGCTCCGCGTCGAGCAGCGGGTCCGCGAGGGCGGCGCGCACGTCGGCGGGCCTGCGCAGCGCGCGCTCCGGGCGCACGAGACCGACCGGCGCCTGCGCCTCGTTCATCGGCGCCAGCACCAGTCCGATCACGTCGGGGCTGTCCCACGCGTCGTCGGGGAGGGAGAGCAACGCAGGGATGACGCGCGCGAGGGCGAGCAGGTAGAGGCCCCCGTCGAACACCGGGGCAACCGACGCGTCGCACCCCGCGGCCAGGTCGTCCAGGACAGCGGCGGCGTGCGCGGGGCGCCAGCGGGGCAGCACCGGCCAGACGACGAGCACGGGACCGCCTCCGGCTTCATCGAAGACGCGCTCCACCGCGTCGGCGAGGCCCTCCTCGTCGCGCGCGAAGCTCACCTGCGCGTCGCCCAGCGCCTCGCCCCACTCCCTCGCGCGGGCCAGCAGCAGGCGCTCGACCCGCTCTGTGCGTTCGTCGCCGAGCAGCTCGCGCAGCTCCGGACGCGCCCGGGCGGCGCCCGCCATCATCAGGACCGCCGGCGGCGCCGCCACCGCCGCTACCCCTGCTCGAAGCGGTACATGGTCCCGCCCGGCGCCGGAACCTCCCCGGACAGCCGGTTGACCGCAAGGGCGAGCACGTCGGCGAACACCCCGGTGCTCTGGCCCATGAGCTCGATCAGGGTCGACACCGGCGTCGGCTCTCCTGGCACGACCTCGTTGGCGTAGTCGGTGACGAAGCCCACCAGCGCGAACGGCAGCTCGAGCTCGCCGCACAGCACCGTCTCGGGGCCGCCGGTCTGGCTGACCGCGACGACCCCGCAGCCGGCCAACTGGGCGATCTCCGTGGGGGTGTTGAAGCGCGGCCCGTCGACGTGGCCGTACGCCCCGCCGTCGCGCGCGGTGTGCCCCGACTCGGCTGCGGCGGCCAGCACCGCCGCCCGCACGCCCTCCGAGAACGGTCCGCCGTGGAGGATCCAGTGGCCACGCGCCGGGTCGCCGGGCGCGACGAAGAACGTGCACAGCGACCCGTCGGGGAGCCGATTGGAGGCGAAGTGCAGGTCGTCGAACACGACGAGCGACCCCAGCGGCAGGCTCGGATCCACGGCGCCGCACGCGGTGCAGCCGATCACCGCGGTCGCGCCCAGGTCGTGCAGCGCCCAGATGTCGGCGCGGTGGGTCACGTGATGTGACAGCCGCAGGTGACCGGCCCCGTGGCGCGAGACATGGACGACGTCGACCCCCGCGAAGCGCCCCCGCGAGACCTCAATGGTCCCGAACGGCGTCTCGTGCAACAGGAGCTCAGCATCCGCGAAGCCGGGCAGCGCGTGGGTCCCGGATCCGGTGATGATGCCGATCGGCATGGCGCGCGATCCTACTCGACCGCCCAGGGCCCTCGGGCATGGGGACCGCGGCCGATGTTCCGGGCGCAAGCCCTGCCGGCGACGCTAATGGACGACGGGCTCGCGGTGCCTGAGGGCCGCGCCGTTCGCGCCCTCCGAGACCCCGATCGACACCCACGTGACCCGTTCGAAGAACGCCACCTCCGCCTCGGCGAGGGCGCGCCGCACACGATCGCGCAGGCCACACCACGTAAAGACCGTCACGGTGCCCTCGTCACCGTGGAGGATCAGTCCCGAGCTGAAGCCCGGCGGCAGCAGGCGCGCGCGCGCGACAACGAGCGGCGGCCGGGCGTGGATGACCGGCGGGAGGCCGTGCTTCACAGCGGCCGCGTGGAACTCGAACCGCACCGCTCCGGGCTCGATGACGAGATTGCCACCACTGCTGGGCCGGCCGTACTGGGCGCCGCACGCCACTCGGAGCAACGGCGTCGGTACGGCAGCACTCATATGCTCAGCATTCCCTCTCCGGTCAGATCCCACAAGCGGTCTGGGGTATGGAGCGGGCCATTCCGCCCTTTCGGGTAGGGCAGAGGCCATCAGACGGCAATCCGCGCACGGTCGATCGCCGCTGCGAGTTCAGCGCAGCGCGGAAGCGCGCGTCCAATTCCTGCGCTCATAGTCCGATCGCATCGACCGTGCCGACCGGGAACTTGAGGAGGGGTGTCAGGCCACGGCGAGCTCAGGCCGGCTATGAGCCAGATACTCGTCCAGGGCGTCGGCCTTCTGGGTGTCCTCGTAGACCTCGTAGGCCTTGAGCCGGCCCCACGACATGCGGCCCCAGATCACGTACCGGTTCTCATAGACGGTGGTCCCGTGGGCGTCACGCAGGTAGTCGCGGCCGCGCACGCACACCGTGGTGCGCCAGGGGAAGCCGACCGCCACCACCTCGTCGGGGAAGATCTGGATGCCCACGGCGGCGAAGCGCTCGAGCCAGCGGGCGACCTCGTCCTTGCCGCGGAAGGTTCCCGACCAGGAGTTGCGCCCCGGGAAGGTGAGCTCCACGTCGGGCGCGTCGAGGAACAGGGTCGGGCGGACGTCGCCGTTGCGGGTGCGCCCCATCACGAACGTGATCAGTTTCTTGGCCAGCCAGGACTGGAGCATCGATTCGCCTCCTAGATAGATCGCTCTAGCGATAAAATAGAGCGATCTATCTAGTGGCGCAAGGACCCTGCCGACGGTCCCGGGTGGGGCGCTGCCGACGGTGCCGGGTGGGTCGTGGAGGCGGTGCCGGGCGGCCCGGCCGGGACCCCACAACATGAGGAGGAGCCGATGCCGGACACGAGGGAGCGGATCATCGACGCGAGCGCCGAGCTGCTGCGGCGCCAGGGATACGCCGGCACGGGGGTCAAGCAGATCGTGGCCGCGGCCAAGGCGCCGTTCGGATCGATCTATCACCACTTCCCGGGCGGGAAGGAGGAGCTGGGCGCGGCGGCGATCCGGCGTTCCGGGGCGCTCTATGAGCTGCTCATCCCGGCGGTGTTCGATCCGGCGCCCGACCTGGTGAGCGCGGTCCGGCTGTTCTTCGAGGGCGCGGCGGCCCACCTTGAGGAGAGCGAGTACGAGGACGCATGCCCGATCGCGACCGTCGCGCTCGAGGTGTCGAGCACGTCAGACACCATGCGCGAGGCCTGCGCCGACGTGTTCGAGAGCTGGATCGCGGCCGGGCTGCCGCGCTTCACCGCCGCAGGGCTCGACGAGGCGACCAGCCGCGAGCTCGTCATGGGGATGATCGCCGCGCTTGAGGGCGCGTTCGTGCTCGCCCGCGCGACGCAGAGCATCGAGGCGCTGCGGGTCGCCGGGGAGCTCTGCGCCGAGGCGACGCAGCGAGCGCTCGACGCGCGCTAGTGGCGCACTAGTGGCGGACGCGGCCGCCGCCGGCGCCCGGCTCGGTGGCCGGCCCGCGCGGCGCGGCGATGCCCAGCACCCGCATCGCCTTGAGCCCCAGCGAGAGCTTCTCGCGACCGTCGGTGGAGGACACGTCGAGGCCCGTGAGCTCACGCACGCGCTCGAACCGGTACCGGATCGTGTGGCGGTGAGTGATGAGCCGGCTGGCGGTGGCGTTGACGTTGGCGTCGCAGTCCAGGAACGTCGCCAGTGTCCCAAGCAGGTCGGTCTCGTATTGCTCGTCGTAGGAGACCAGCGGCCGGACCGTCTCGTTGTAGAAGCGTTTGAGCTCGACCGGGTCGCTCATGTAGGGCAGCAGCAGCTGGTAGGTCCCGGTCTCCTCGTAGCCCATCTGGGTCCGCTCGGCGTCGCCCTCGACGACGTTGAGCGCGAGCAGGGCCTCGTTGAAGGCGCGTTGGAGATCGAGCGGGTCCTCGACCCGGCGGCTGCGGCCCAGCGCGAAGGCGAACCCGCTCAGACCGGCCTCCACCTCACGCATGACCGCGGCGGCGACACGGCGCCCGGTCTCCCCGTCGGCGTCGGGGATGAGCAGGACGACCTCGCCGGGGTCGCCCTCGATGGGGGCGGCGATCGAGCCCGACGAGATCGAACGGCCGCCGCGCCCGGCCACGGCGAGCAGGCGGCGGCGCCAGTCGTCCTCGGTGGGATTGCGTGGATGGGCGCGCACGACGGCCACGCTGGCCCCCGCCGACAGGTCGGTGCCGAGCTCCTTGCCGCGGGCCAGGAGATCGTCGCGATCCTTGATCGCGCTGGCCAGGACGGCGCGCTGGAAGCTCGTCGCCGCCTCCTCGGATGCGCGCTCGGGCGCGCGGACGCGCTCGACCTCGGAGGCGATGAGCGTCGTGACCAGGCGCAGCACCGCCCCGTCCGGGGTGCCCTCACGGGTGCGCATCCGCAGCTGACCCACCGGCGACTCGGCGACGCGCAGCTCGACCGTGGTCACGTCCTCGGTGTCGCGCATAAGCGAGCGCTCGTCGGCGGGGGACCGGGCAGCCACCGCCAGCACCGCCGCCGAGCGGTCGATGAGGATGAGGCTCGCGTCCAGCGCGCGGGCGGCGGCGCGCAGGATCTCCGGCAGCCCCGCGCCGGCTTCGACGGCGTCCGTGATGGCGGCAAAGGCCCCGAGGTCTGGGGTGCGTGATCCGCCGCGCTCCGCGCTCTCGGCCAACTCGCTCACACGCTGGCGCTCAGAAGAGGCGCGGCCACTCGAGGATGATCAGCGCGCCAAGGACCACGCCGGCGCCGATGAAGGCGGCCAGCACATAAAACGACAGGATGACTGCGGCCACCCGCTCGACCGGGCGGCGGTACGCGGTCACCGCGGGCACCACCAGCAAGAGGACGAAGGCGATGAGCCCGAGGAACCCGCAGCCGGCGGCGACGATGTATGTGATCGTGGTATTGGTCACGTCTCGCACCCTTGATTGTGCCGGAAGGTAGTCATAACCGGGGTCGAGAGCTCCGAACCGGCGCAAAATGCGGCCAAACGCTCATTCGTTCGCCGCCCGAGCGCCGTCCCCTCCGCGAACCGGATCCGCGCTCAGCGCGGTCGGGTGCTCCCCGCGCAGCGCCGAGACGGCCTCGCGCGCACGTGAAGGCCCATCGGACCCCCACAGCAGCCCGATCACCGTCGGGCCCGATCCGCACACGATCGCGTGGTCTGCCCCGGCGCGCTGGACCGCGCCGAGCGTCTCGCCGAGCCGCGGCGCGAGCGACAGGGCCGCCGGCTCCAGATCGTTGACGATCAGCTCGCGGTCAAAGACCCCGGAGAGCCGAGCGCGCCGCGCCTCGAGCTCGTCTGCTGGGCGCGACAGGCGGAGCCGGTCGGCCTCGCGGTAGACGTCGGCGGTCGAGAGCGGAAACGGCGCGGCCACGACGACGACGCCGTAGGGCGGAAGCTCGGGCGCCGGCGACAGCTCCTCGCCCGCGCCGGTGCCGAGCAGCGGCCCCGGGGCCAGCTGGCTGGGCACATCGGCACCCAGCCCGGCCGCGATCCGCCCCACCGAGACCCCGGCCGGCAGCGGCGCCAGACGCGGCGCGAGCCGCAGCAGCGCCGCCGTGTCGGCCGAGCCACCCCCCATTCCCGCCGCCACCGGGATCCGCTTGGTGATCATCACCCGCACGGGCGGCGCGGCCCAGCCGGCGTCGCGCAGCGCAGACAGAGCCTCGCCGACGAGGTTTGGCCCACGGACGCCCTCGCAGACCACCTCGTCGTGGTGACCGGACGCCGCGCCCGGCGCAGGCGTCGAGACCTCCAGCTCGTCGAACAGCCCCACCGCATCGAACAGCGTCACGAGCTCGTGGCGCCCGTCGTCGCGCGTCGGCCCGAGGTACAGGCAGAGGTTGATCTTGGCCGGCGCGCGCTCGCGCGTGAGCAGGGTCATGCGCTGAGACGGGCCGGCGGCTGTCATGCGCCGAGGCGGGCCGCCAGTTCGCGGAACTCCTCGGGCGCCAGGCGCTCGGCGCGCTCGTCCGCCGGGTGCCCGAGCTCGAGCAACGCGGCGCGGGCGCGCTCGCGCACGCCCCGGCCGAAGCCCGCGTCCTCCGGCGCCAGGGCCAGCGACCCGGCCAGGGCCTTGCGCCGGTGGGCGAACGCGCCGTGCACCAGCCGCGTCAGCGCCGGGTCGGCACCCGGCCCGTGGCGGCGCAACCCCAGCAGCACCGAGTCGACGTTGGGCACGGGCCGGAACACGTTGCGTGAGACCGGCCGCAGGACCTTGACCTCGCAGGCGAGCTGGGCGAGCACCGAGGGCACGCCGTAGGCCCCGGTGCCGGGCGCGGCGGCAAACCGCTCCCCCACCTCGCGCTGGACCATGACCACCCACCGCCCGACGCCCGGTAGCTCGGCGACGGTGCGCAGGATGACCGTCGCCGCCACCCCGTAGGGCAGGTTGGCCACGACCTTGGTCGGCGCCGGATCGAGCGCCGCGAGGTCCAGTTGCACCGCGTCGGCGAGGTGCAGGCTCACGTTGCCAAACGGCGCCAGCTCGCGGGTCAGGCCGTCGCGCAGGCGCTCATCGACCTCGACGACGTGCAGGTGACCCACGCGCGCCGCCAGGCGGACCGACAGCACCCCCGGGCCGCCGCCGACCTCCAACACCACGTCGCTCGGCCCCGGCTCGGCCAACCGCTCGATGACGTCCAAGATGTTGCGGTCGATCAGGAAGTTCTGACCGAGCTCCCGCTGGCGCGCCGAGCGCGCACTCACCATCCGAACAGCGCCGCGGCGTTGGCGTCGACCGCGCGCTCCAGGTCGGCATAGCCCACGCGCCGCTCGAGCGCGAGCACCTGGGCGGTCATGGCCACGTTGGCCGGCTGATTGGGCTTGCCGCGCACCGGCTGGGGCGACAGGTAGGGCGCGTCGGTCTCGACCAGCAGGCGGTCGGCAGGGACGCGCAGCGCGGCGGCGCGCAGGTCCTCGGCGCGGGGGTAGGTGGCGTTGCCGGCGAAGGAGAAGAACCAGTCCTCGTGCGCGAGGCACTCCTCGACGCGGTCGGCCATCGAGAAGCAGTGCAGGATGACGCGCAGCCCCTGGGCCTGATCGGTGAGGATCGCCAGCGTGTCATCGTCCGCAGCGCGGGTGTGGATGACCAGCGGCTTGCCCGTGCTGCGGGCGAGCCCGATCTGCGCCTCGAAGGCGCGGCGCTGGTCGGTGGCCGGCGCGTAATCGCGGTAGTAGTCAAGGCCGGTCTCGCCGATGGCCACGCACTTCTCGTGCGCCGCGAGCGCCTCGAGCTCGGCGAAGTCGGCGTCGTCAAAGCCGGTGGCCGAGTTGGGGTGGCGGCCGATCGCCGCGTAGACCTGGGGGAAGTCCTCGGCCGCCTGAAGCGCGGCGCGACATGACGCGCCGTCGGTGCCGACCGTGAGCATCCGCGTCACGCCGGCCTCCTCCGCCGCGGCGACGAGATCGGCGTTCGGCGGCTCGCAGAAGTCGAGATGGGTATGGCTGTCGATCACGCGGGCGGGCGGGATTAGGTCGCGGCCCGCTTGGGAAACAGCGGCTCGAGCGCGGCGACGGTCCGTCCGCCGCCCGTGGCGGCGAAGGCGGCACCGGCGATGGTGGTGTCGGGAGCGCCCAGCGCATCGAGCAGCTTGGCCGCGCTCTCGGGAATGTAGGCGGCAAGCAGCACGCTGATCACCCGCACCGCCTCACCGAGCGACGCAAGCGTCTGGTCCAGGGCCTGCGCGGACGCCGGGTCCTTGGCCAGCTGCCACGGCGCGCGCTCCTCGACGTAGCGGTTGCAGCGGCGCACGCGCGTCCAGATCAACTCAAGCGCGGTCGTGACCTCGGCGCCGTCCAGCAGCTCCGAGACGCGCTCGCACAGGCCGTCGAACTCGGCCGCCAGATCGGGGTCGGTGGCGACGTCGGGCACCACGCCGTCGCGGTAGCGGCGGATCATGGCGATGCTGCGGCTGGCCAGGTTGCCGTAGTCGTTGGCCAGCTCGGACTCGTAGCGGGCGGTCACCGCGTCCATGCCGACCGTGCCGTCGGAGCCGAAGGCGACGTCGCGCATCAGGTAGAAGCGCAGCGCGTCGGTGCCGAACTGGTCGATGACCTCGAAGGGGTCGAGCACGTTGCCCAGCGACTTGCTCATCTTGCGCCCGTCGGCTCCGAGCAGGAAGCCGTGGACGAAGACGTGCTCGGGGACGGGCAGCCGTGCCGCCATCAGCATCGCGGGCCAGAACACCGTGTGGAATTTGAGGATGTCCTTGCCGATGATGTGGTAGGTGGCGGGCCAGAAGCGGTCGGTGAGGTCCTCGCCCGGGCGCGCGTAGCCCAACGCCGTGTAGTAGTTGAGCAGCGCGTCAAACCAGACGTAGAAGACGTGATCGGGGTCCCACGGCACGGTGACGCCCCACTGCAGTCGCTGGCGGCTGAGCGAGATGTCCTGCAGGCCCGAGGTGATGAAGGCCAGCGCCTCGTTGTAGCGGACCGGTGGCATCACGAAGTCGCGATGCTCGGCGTAGAGCTGCTCGAGCTCCTCCTGGAAGGACGAGAGGCGGAAGAACCAGTTCTCCTCCTGGTGGAGCTCGAGCTCGATCTCGTGGATGGGGCAGCGGTTGCCCTCGAGGATCTCGTTCTCCACCTTGAAGTCCGCGCAGCGGGGGCAGTACCAGCCCTCGTAGAGGCCCTTGTAGGTGTACCCGTTGTCGTGGACGCGCTGGAGCACCTCCTGGACGCGGCGCTCGTGCTCCTCGTCGGTGGTGCGGATGAAGAAATCGTTGGAAGCGTTCAGCCGCGGCGCCAGGGCCTTGAAGCGCTCCGCGTTGCGGTCGGCGAGCTCCTGGGGCGTGACGCCCTGGTCGCGCGCGGCGTCCGCGACCGGCTCCCCGTGCTCGTCGGTGCCGGTGAGGAAGAACACATCCTTGCCGCGCTGGCGCTGGTGCCGCGCGAGCACGTCAGTGGCGATCGTGGTGTACGCGTGGCCCAGGTGGGGCTGGGCGTTGACGTAGTAGATCGGGGTGGTGATGTAGAAAGACAACCTGGCAGGCAAGGGTATCCTGCGCCTGTGAAGGGACCTTCTGGAGAGCTCGAGCTGCTGACCGTGGGGCGGATCAGCATCGATCTGTACTGCGGCCAGCTGGGTGCCGGCTGGCGGGAAGCGCAGAGCTTTGAGAAGGCAGTTGGGGGCAGCCCGACCAATGTGGCAATCGCCGCCGCACGCCTGGGCCGGAGGGCCGCGGTCTACACGAAGGTGGGCACAGACCCGTTCGGCCAGGTGGCCGTCCAGGAATTGCGCGACTTCGGCGTCGATGTTGGCTTCGTCGGGATCGAGAACGACGCCGTCACCCCGCTGGCCTTCGCCGTGCTCGACCCGCCCGAGGATCCGCAACTTCACTTCCGCCGCCAGCCGCCCGCGCCCGACCTGCAACTCCGGCCGGGTGAAGTCGATGCCGACACGGCACGCGACGTGCCGGTCCTATGGATCTCGGGCGGCGCACTGTCCGTCGATCCCAGCCGCTCGACAGTCACCGAGCTGCTCGAGGCCCGCGGGCGCCGCGCGCACACGATCCTCGACCTCGACTACCGGCCGAGCTTCTGGTCCTCGCGCCAGGAGGCTTCGGCCGTCATCGGGACGGCGGTGGAGGCCGCGACGATCGCCGTCGGTAACCGTGAGGAGTGTCATGTGGCGGTGGGGAGCGACGAACCGCGCGAGGCGGCGCGCCGCCTGCTGGAGCGAGGCGTGGAGTGGGCGATCGTGAAGCTGGGCGGCGAGGGCGTGTTGCTGGTCAGCGCGGAGCATGAGCACCAGATCGGACCGGCGCCGATCGAAGTGCTGTGCGGCCTGGGCGCAGGCGATGCCTTCGGCGGCGCGCTCTGTCACGGGCTGCTCTCGGGCTGGGCCCCGGAACGGGCCGTGGCCTTCGCCAATGCGGCCGGGGGGATCGTCGCCTCTCGGCTGCTGTGCTCACAGGCCATGCCCTATGAGCCCGAGGTCATGGCCCTGCTCGACCCCGCTGGAACGGCCTGAGCCGCTCCCCACGAACGACATCTGGACCTCTCCGTGCAGGTGCGGATGCGGGGCCCGGCCTTGACGCGCCGCCGGCGAACGGATAAAAGTCAGTCATCAATATGGAACGCTCCAAAAACGTCCGGGTGTGTAGCGTCAGGCCAGGCCCAGCGACATGACGGACAGCGTCCGCGCCGCGGTCATGCCGGAGCCTGGCCGGCTCGAGCTCCAGCGGTTCCCACTGCCCGATCCCGAACCCGGGGCGGTGGTCTTGGAGATGTCGATGTCGGGCATCTGCGGCACGGACAAGCACACGTTCCGGGGCGAGACTACGCAGTACGCCGGCACACCTCATGAGCGCCAGATCCAGTATCCGCTGATCTGTGGGCACGAGAACGTGGGCCGGGTGGCGGCGACCGGCGGCGAGGTGCTGGACAGCGAGGGCCGCGCGCTCCGTCCGGGCGACCGGGTCGTGCCCGCGGCCAACGTCAGCTGCGGCGAATGCTGGTACTGCCGCAGCGGCCAGCCCTACTACATGTGCGAGCGGCTCGAGGACTACGGCAACAGCCTCAACGCCACGCGCGCCCCCTACCTGTTCGGGGGCTGGAGTGAGTACATGTACCTCCTCCCCCGCACCCAGCTCTTCCGGGTCCCCGATGAGCTGCCCGACGGCGTCGCCGTGCTCACGGAGCCGATGGCCGTCACCCACGGCTTTGACCGGGCCCGCCGCCTCAACGACACCTTCGCCGAGACCGTGGTCGTCTACGGCATCGGCCCGCTGGGCATGTGTCACCTGATCAAGGCCCGGCTGATGGGCGCGGGGACGATCATCGCCATCGACAGATTCCCGTCGCGCCTGGAGCGGGCTCAGACGTTCGGGGCCAATCAGGTGCTCGACGCCTCAGTGCTCGACAGCTCAGAGCTCATCGCCCGGGTGCACGAGGCCGCCGCCGGCCGTGGCGCGGACATGGTGCTTGACTGCAGCGGCGTCCCCGAGACCTTCGTCAGCAGCCTGCGCATGGTTCGGGTGGGCGGAACCGTGGTCGAGGCCGGTGCGTTCGTCGACATGGGTCCCGTGGAGATCAACCCAAACGCCGACATCTGCACCAAGAACGTCAACGTCCTGGGCATCGGCGGCGAGACGGCGGAGTCATACAAGCCCGCGATGGACCTGCTGGCCCGCAATCTGCACGTGCTGCCCCTCGAGGAGTTTGTCTCACACCGTCTGCCGCTTGAGCGGGCCCAGGAGGGCCTCGAGCTGGCCCAGCGCGACGAGGCGATGAAGGTGGTTCTGTCGGCCGGGGCCTAGTGATGGACCCTGCCGAGCGCGCTTCGTGACGGCTGTCCTCGGCGGACTGGGCGCCGCCCTCGTGTGGTCCATCGGTATCGCCTTCGCGTCGCGGGCCGCGCGCGCGATGGGCTCGATGTTGACTCTGGCCTGGGTGATGTTGTTCGGGCTGCTGGCGCTGACCCTCGTCCTCCCCTTCTCGGGCAGTGCCCACATCTCCGCCACCTCGGCCCTGTGGCTGTTTGTGGCCGGCGCCGGCAACGTCGGTGGACTGCTGCTCATGTACCACTCGCTGCGCCTCGGGCAGATGGGCGTGGTCATGCCGATCGTGTCCATGGAGGGCGGCATCGCGGCGTTGATCGCCATCCTGGCCGGCCAGGCCGTGGGCGGCGTGCGCGGTGCGGCGCTGGCCGTAACGGTAATCGGCGTGATCATGACCGCCATCGCCCGGCGGCCGGCCGACCCTGATCCCGCGGCCGCCGCTCTGGCCCCCCGGGAACCGGCGTCCGAGGTGCCCGGCCACAGGGACCCGGTGCCCACCCCCCAGGGCCAAGGGGACCGCCGCGCCGCGGTATGGGCGGCTCTGGCCGCGCTGTCATTCGGGATCAGCCTCTATGCAACCGGCCGGGCCGGCGACGTGCTGCCCACGGCCTGGGCGGTCATGCCACCGCGGATCATCGGGGTACTGGCCGTCACCGTTCCCCTGCTGGCGCGCGGCGAGCTGCGGATTCCCAAGGGGACCGCCCACCTGCTGTTGATCGCCGGGCTGTGCGAGGTGGCGGGCTTCTTCAGCTACGCGACCGGGGCCAGCGACAGCATCCCTGTGGCTGCGGTCCTGGCCACACTGACCGGCGCGTTCGGGGCCGGCTTTGGCCGGCTGCTGTTCGGCGAGCGGCTTCAGTCCACCCAGGTCGTGGGCATCGTGCTCATCTTCATCGGCGTGGCCACGATCAGCGCGATCGGCTGATGGGCGACCGCCGGGTCCTAGCCCTTGATCGCACCGCCGAGCGTGAAGCCGCCAGTGAACAGGCGCGACATGATCGCGTAGAGGATGAACACGGGCACTGAGTAGAGCAGCGAGTACGCGGCGATGTCGCCGTAGCGGACGTCGGCTGCTCCGATGAAGCCGTAGATGGCGATCGGTCCCGGCGCCTGGTTGGGGTCGCTGATCAGGACCAGCGGAACGACGAAGGAGCCCCAGGCGTTGACGAAGGCGTAGATGGCCCCGGCGCCGATGCCGGGCAGGGCCAGCGGGCCGACGATGCGGGTGAGGATCTGCCAGGTGCTGGCCCGCTCGATCCGGGCGGCCTCCTCCAGGTCGTAGGGGATGGCGTCCATGAAGTTCTTGATCAGCCAGATCTCGAACGGCATCGCCGTGACGCCCAGGAAGATGGCCGTGGGCAGGATCGAGAGCCAGTTCTCAAGGGCGAACAGTTCGTAGATGGGGACGATCAGAATCGACATCGGCACTCCGGACAGGAAGAGCACGATGAGGAGGATCGGCCCCTTCCAGGGGATGCGCCGGCGCGACAGAGCGTAGGCAGCCGGCGTCGAGGCGGCGGTGGCCACGATCGTGGCCACCCCGGACAAGACGACGCTGTTCCACAGCGACTGGATCTGGCCCGAGCCGGTGGCCGCCTGGAAGTTGGCCAGCGTGAAATGCGGCCACTCGATGCTCCAGGAGGCGTTCTTGTCCAGGGACGCAGCCAGCATCCACAACATCGGCAGGGCGAAGCCGATGCCGATCAGGGCGAGCAGGCCGTTCCCGATTCGCCGGCCCTTGCGGGAGGGCGGCGGCACGCGCGGGGCCGATTCGGGCACCTGCCCGGTCGAGGCTGTGGGCAGGCGGACGGCGGTCATACGCGCAGCCTCGAAGCGCGCACGTAGGCGAATCCCAGGATCATGCAGATGATCACCATCACGTCGCCGATCAGCGCTCCGTAGGCCAGGTTGTTAAACGAAAAGGCCTGCTGGTAGGAGTAGACGGGCAGGATGTTGGTGGAGTTGCCCGGACCGCCCTGGGTCATGATGTAGATGAGGGCGAAGTTGGCCAGCGTGAGCAGCGTGACCAATAGGACGACGGTGACGATGGTCGGGCGCATGAGGGGCAGCACGATCATGCGAAAGCGCTGCCAGGCCGACGTGTTCTCCAGCGTGGCCGCCTCCATCACCTCGCCCGGGATGTTGCGTAGCGCAGCGGCAAACACCAGCATCGCGAAGCCGCACTGCGACCAGGTGTTCGCGAGCGTGACGATCAACATCGGTGAGCTGTGCAGAAAGTCGGACTGGCTGTTGCCGGAGAGGGTGGCGAACGTCCCCCCGGCCGTCGTCGAGGCGTACCAGGTCATGCCCGCGGTGACTGCGGGCATCATCCAGGCGATGATGACCACGCCGCCGACCAGGATGCGGAGTAGACCGTTGGCGTTGCGCATGAGCAGAGCCAGGCCCAGGCCCACGATCACCGTGCCGACCACGGATCCGGCCACGAAGATCGCAGTCAGTTCGACGGACAGCGGGAAGACCGTGTCGTGCCCCAGTTGATGAAGATTGTTGAGGCCGGTGAAGCTGTAGGTGACCGCGGTCGGCCCGACCAGTCTGAGGTTGGTGAAGCCGAGGAAGAAGGCGTAGCCAACCGGGATCAGGAACAGGACCACGAGGAGCACGAGGGCTGGGGCAAGGAGAGTGAGGCTCCCCCAGTGGAAGTGCTCGCGATCGAGACGCTTTCCACTGGGGACCTGCTCAGACCCGGCCGAGGGCAACGCCATCAGCGAGCCATCGCCGGTGTCGACGAGCGCCACTCTGCCTCAGCTCCTCATGGTCACTGACTGATTTCCCGACGGGCTAGGGGATCTTCTTGGTACTCGAGCTCCCGAGCTGGTTGGACACGTAGGAACTCAGCGTGTTGACGGCCGAGCTCACGCTCGTGCTGGGGTTCTGGACCAGCGAACCGGTCGCGTTGCCCATGCCCTGCACCCAGATCGAGTAGTTGCCCGACGAGGGCGTCAGCGTCGAGTGGGCCAGGATCTTCGCGAACTGACTTTGATACGGCGCGAAGCCGGTGAAGGCCGGCGCGTTCCAATAGTCCTTGTTGGGGGTGACCCAGCCTGCCCAGTTGGCGGCGTCGATGCTGTTCTGCTGATTCTCCATGAGGCTGATCAGCTTGAAGGCAGCGCTCGGATTGCCGCTGTGGGCGGAGATGGCGTAGTCCCATCCGCCCAGAGTGGAGGCGATGCCGCCGTTGCTCTGGGTGGGCATGGGCGTGACCCCCATCGTCTGAGCCGCCTGCGCCCAGTACGGCGCGCCGATGAACTTGGTCCAGTTGCCCGTGTAGTAGTTGGAACCGACGGCCATGGCCAGCTTGTTCTGCGAGAACAGGGTCAGTGGCGTGGTCACCGCGTTGGGGCTGAACAGCGCGGACTCCGATGCCCCGAGGCCGCCCGAGTAGACGCTCTTCATGAAGGTCAGCGAGTCGCGAATGCCCGGACTGTCGACCACCCACTGATTGCCGTCCTGGATCTGCGGCGTCGGAGTTCCGACGATGAAGTTGTTGATGCCCTGGAGCAGCCCGTTGGCGCCTGACCCGGAGCCGGCGTTCAGCCATAGGGGAATGATGCCGGGCAGGGCGCTCTTGATTTTCTTGGCCGCCGTCAGGATGTCGTTCCAGTTGTGCGCGGTCCACGGCACTGGCAGACCGGCCTTCTTGAACATCGTCTTGTTGTAGTAGAGGGCGGTATCGTTCTCGCCCTGATCGACGGCGTAGGTGGTGCCGTTGAACGTGCCCTCGCTCTGGACGACGGCGGGGAACTTGCTCCACCAGGACGTGGTGGGGAGGTACTTCGTCAGCGGCATCAGGTATCCCGAGCTCTGCCACAGGCCGATCTGGCCGGTGGGGATCTCAGCTACGTCGGGCGCCGTCGACGGCGAGCGGTAGAGCAGGCTGAGCTTGTTGACGATGTCGTTGTAGCTGCCGGGGATAGGCACCAACTGAACCTTGATGCCTGGGTTCTGCTGCTCGAACTGCGACTTGACCTGGTTCCACCACTTGTTCGTCAGTGACGCGCTGTCGAACACGTAGGTGGAGCCGTACGCAACCTTGATCGTCTTGGCATTACCTGACCCTCCGGAACCGCCGGAGCTGGCACCTCCGGAGCCGCCGGAGCTGGCACCGCCACAGGCGGCTAGACCGACCGCGGCCAGCACCGTCAGTGCGGCGCCTGCGATCCGGCGCGAACGTCTCACCCCAATCCTCATGCTTGCTCTCCTCGTGTTGTGCTTCATCTTGTCCGTCATTGACGCACCACGGCCCCGACCTCCGGAGCCTCTCCTACCTCCCGCAGAACCGCCGCGCGATCGATCAGCCGTTCGCCGCCCTCCATGGCGAAGAAGTAGAGGTGGCCTGGATTGAACGCGAGCTCGACACGATCACCGGTGCTGGGGACCATGGTGCGCGGGAACCGCGCGGACACCATCTGGTCGGCAACGCGTACTGAGGTGAAGATCTCACTGCCGGTGTGCTCGACCACATCGACCACGCCCTGCAGACGTCCGGTGTGGGCGGAGCCGGCCACATCGCTGGGCGGACGCAGGTCGACCGGGCGCAGCCCGACCTGAAGCTTGCCGTCGGGGCAGCCGGCCCGCAGGGCCTTGGCCTGAAGCGGATGCAAGGCGACCGTCGAGCCGAGCAGGGCCACAGCCGGCTCCTGCCCCTCGCCGGTGAGCTCGCCCTGGACGAAGTTCATCCTCGGTGAGCCGATGAAGGTGGCCACGAAGCTGTTGTCGGGGTTCTCGTACAGGCCAGAGGGCGTCGCACACTGGAGCAGATGACCGTCCTTGAGCACCGCCACGCGATCGCCCATGGTCAGGGCCTCGATCTGGTCGTGGGTGACGTAGACGGAGGTGGTGTGGGTGAGCCGCTTGTGCAGGCGGATGAGCTCGGCGCGCATCTGCACTCGCAGGGCGGCATCGAGGTTGGACAGGGGCTCATCGAGCAAGAACAGCTCGGACTCGCGCAACAGCGCCCGCCCCAGCGCGACCCGCTGGCGCTGCCCGCCGGAGAGTTCGGTGGGGCGGCGCTTGAGCAGCGACCCGATGCCCAGGATCTCCGCCACTTCGTCGATCCGCTTACGGAGATCCCCCTTCGTGTCTCCGCGTACGGTGGGGCCGAAGGCCAGGTTCCTGTACACGCTCATGTTCGGGTACAGGGCGTAGCTCTGAAAGACCATCGCCACGTCGCGGTGCCCGGGGGCGAGCGTGGTCACGTCCCGGTCGCCGAACCAGATGCGCCCGTAGCTGGGACGTTCAAGGCCGGCCAACATCCGAAGCGAGGTCGTCTTGCCACAGCCTGACGGTCCGACCAGAACCAGGAACTCCCCTTCCTGGATGTCCAGGTTGAGGTTGGCCACGGCCGGGGTCTCCTCCCCGAACAGCTTCCACACTTCCTCGAAGCGGACGCCGGGTGTCGCCGTGCTCATGCCGCCACCTCCACGCTGCTGGAGAGCAGGCGAGCGGCCGCGGGGACCCCGATCTCCGGGGGCACGTCGGGATCCTCGTGTTCGATGGCGATGGCCCTGACGGCCGTGCTCTCGGTCAGAGCGGCGAAGCGTGTCCACCAGTCGGCGTCGTGGCCGTCGCCGACGCTGGCGAACTTCCACGGAACCTCGGCGGTGGGACCGGGCCACCGGTGGTCGAGCAGCCCCTGCAGACCGAGCACCTCCGGATTGAAGACGACGTCCTTGGCGTGAACGTGAGCGACTCGGTCCCCGAGCGTGCGCATGATCGCCTCAGTGTCCATCTGCTGCCAGAAGAAGTGGCTGGGATCGATGTTGGCGGCCAGGTTGTCACCGAGCGCAGCCAGCCGGTTGAACGTCTCGACGTTGTATACGGCCGTGCCGGGATGGAGCTCCAGGCAGACCTGCAATTCCGGATCGGCGATGCGGGCGAACTCGCTGATCGAACTCCAGTAGGGGGCGACACGCCGCTCCCACTGCTCCTCGTAGACGCCCTCCAGGTACGGGAGCCATCCACCGGCGGCGAAATGGGGGACGCGATCGTCGCGGTCGGCGGCCGGACAGCCGGCCAGCGCAATGACTCGGTCCACACCGATCTGGGCGGCCAGGCGGATCGTCTCCCGGAGATCGCGGTCGTGACGGTCGGCAATCCGCGGGTCGGGGTGCAGCGGATTCCCCCACGCGTTCAGCGCGGCGATCTGAAAGCCACCCCTGTCGAGCTCCCGGGCCAAGCCCCTGCGCGCGTCCTGACTGCGCAGCAGTAGAGCGCGGTCGCAATGCGGGTGCGGGGCGTAACCGCCGCTGCCCAGCTCCACGGCGCTCACCTCCGGGGCCGCCTCCGTGAGCCAGTCCAACAGCTCGGGCAGCGTGCGATCCAGGAACGCCTCGGCTACCACCGCTATGCGCCGGTGCGGCCGGTCCTCGGATTCCCTCAAACCCCAAGCCCTCCTCAAGTCTCGAGGCTCCTCGTTTGGAGCGTTCCAGGTGAGGTGTTTTCTACCGCCTCACTCGGACGGCGTCAAGCGACCATCGAGTTAATTGGAGCGGGCCCAACCCCCATTGCTTCTCGCTCCGCGCGGGCGCGCGGAGCGAGAACCCCGCGCGCTGCCGGACGGAACGTCCGTCGACTCGCGGACCTGAAGGCGCACCGGCACCCGCACGTGGCGTGGATCAATGAGCGGATTCTCGATGCGCTCCAGCAGGAGGCTGACCGCCTGCTCGGCCTGGGAGCCGAGCGGCTGGGCCACCGTGGTCAGCGAAATACGATGCAGGCCGGCCAAGGCGATGCCATCAAAGCCGATCACGGACATGGACTCCGGCACCTTGAGCCCGCACCGCTCACAGGCCTCAATCACCGCGATGGCCCCGATGTCGTTGGAGACGAACAGCGCCGTCGGGGCTCGGGGCCCGGTGACCGCGGCTTCGAAAGCCAGTGTCTCGCGGGCCACGGTGAGCGTGTCAGCACCTGGCTCCCAGCCCAGCGCGGGTAGGGGGCCCAGGCCAGCGGCGCGCAGGGCCGTTCGATAGCCCTCGTAGCGGGCACGGTCGCCGCTGCGCTCGACCAGCGGGGTGCGCACGTAACCAATTCGCCGGTGGCCCAGCTCGAGCAGATGGTTGGTGGCCAGACGCCCGCCGGCCCGATCCTGCCGGCCGACGGAGTCCCCCCAGGACTCACTCAGACCCAAGAACACGATCGGCACGCCGGCCTCCTGGAGCAGGTCATTGACCTGCGAGCGCCGGGGAACAAAGGCCAAGAAGACGATCCCAGCCACGCGCTGTCCGAGCAGGGACTCCACCCCAGCCGAGGCCATGTCATCGGCGCCTTCGATATTGCAGAACATGGTTGTGTAGCCGAAGCCAAACGCGGTCCGTTCGACCACCTGAGCCATCTGGGCGTAGTAGGGGTTGCTGAGATCGCCCAGCAAAAACGCCCAGGATCGTCGTGCGCTGCTGGACGAATTGCCGAGCGATCGTGTTCGGCTTGTAGTTGAGGCGCTCGATGGCCTGCAGGACGCGCTCCCGGGCGCCCGACGAGACCTCCTCCAGTCCTCGCACGACGTTCGACACGGTCGACTTGGACACCCCGGCCTCGGCGGCCACGTCGAAGATGGTGGGCGGCTTGCGTTGTCGCCCGGCGGACGCTGCAAGGGCTCCGGAGGGCGGAGGTCATGGGCGGCCAGATCATATCCCGCGTTCGGGCCGCCTTTCAGCGGCCTTCATGGCAGGGCAAGAGCCGCTCGGAAGAGGCTGCCTTGACACTCCGCTCGGCTTGTGGATATGGTGCTGTGGAACGTTCCAGAGGGAGATGATTTGTGCAAGCCGATGCGCGTCGGGGTGGTGGGGTGCGGACTTATCGCCCAGGTGATGCATCTCCCCTACCTGGCCGAGCTACCCGAGCAGTTCGAGTTGGGCGCGGTCTGTGATCTGTCCGAGGACCTGGCCCGGCGCTGCGCTGAGCGCTACGGGGCGTTGCGGCATTTCGTGCGTTGGGAGGAGATGGTGGCCGCCGGCGAGGTGGACGCCGTCATGGTCCTCACCTCCGGCAATCACGCACCGGTGGCCGTGGCCGCCGCCGAGGCCGGCCTGCACGTGTTCGTGGAGAAGCCGATGGCGCTGTCCAGCCTCGACTGTGCGCGGATGATCGGGGCGGCCCAGCGGACCGACGTCACGCTCATGGTCGGGACTATGAAGCGCTACGACCCCGCCTACGAGCGGCTGGCCGAACTGATGCCCGGTATCCGGGCTGACGTGCGGCTGGCCCGGGTGACCACGTTGGAGTCTCCGTTTGGCCCCTACGT
>CAWKLB010000004.1:0-132264 GCA_963850325.1 uncultured Actinomycetota bacterium | reverse complement strand
TGCCGGAGGAGGGACTCGAACCCCCGACACGCGGATTATGATTCCGCTGCTCTAACCGACTGAGCTACTCCGGCGGGGAGCGGCGGAGTTTATCGGCGAGCCGCGGAGGTGGCCTCGGCGCGGGCGGTGCGGCGCGCCCAGCGCTTGGCCCAGCCGTCCAGGGGCGCGAGGTCCTCGATCAGGCGCAGGCCCTCGGGCGTGAGCGAGTAGCCGTGGCCGGGCCGCGCGGTGACGATGCCGGCCTCGCGCAGCTCACGCAGGCGGTCGTTGAGCACGCTGGAGGAGACCTCGGCGCAGCGGGCCTGGAGGTCGCGGAAGGTGAGGCTCTCGCCGGTGCGCAGCTCCCACAGGACGCGCAGGGTCCAGCGGCGGCCGAGGAGGTCGAGCAGGGCCATGATCGGGCGCCCCGTGGTGGAACCGCGGACGGACTGACCGGGGGAGGGGGCGCCCTTGCGTGCTTTGGATTTCGAAGCTACCATCGTGCTCATACACCTGCTTTGATTTTCGAAGCCGAGAGGAGCATACGCGATGGATATGACAGCTCGGATCACGCCCCTTGAGCCGCCGTATGACGCGGAGACGGGGGAGATGCTCAAGCGCTGGATGCCGCCTGGCGCGGCCGTCGAGCCGCTGGCGCTGTTCCGGACCCTGGCCGTCCATCCCGACCTGATGTCGCGGATGCGACCGCTCGGCTCGGGCATCCTCAACCACGGTCACGTCCCGCCGCGCGACCGTGAGATCGTGCTGCATCGCACGTGCGCACGCGCGGGCGCGGAGTACGAGTGGGGCGTCCACGCGGTCGCGTTCGCGGAAACCGTCGGCCTCACGACGGACCAGCTCGCCTCCACCGCCACCGGGGAAGCCGACGACGGATGCTGGTCAGACGACGACGCCCAGCTCATCCGCCTCGCCGACGAGCTGCATGACACCAACACCGTCTCAGACGAGCTCTGGGCCGAGCTCACCGCGCGCTACACCGACCAGCAGCTGCTGGAGCTCATCGTCACCGCCGGCTGGTACCGGACGCTGGCCTACGTCATCAACGCCGCGCGCGTACCTCTGGAGCGGTGGGCGGCCCGTTTCCCGTAGCCGCCTGCGCGATTTTTGTGGAGATGTTGGAAAAATCGCGCACGCCGCAGCGGGTGGTGGCTCGGCGACCATCGCACCTATGATCCGCCGCCCGTGAGCGCGACCACCCTCCTGGCCTACCCCAACGTCTCTGAGGGCAAGGACCGGGCCGCGATCGACCGGATTGGACGGGCCTTTGGCGACGCGCTGCTTGACGTCCACTCCGACGTCGACCACCACCGCAGCGCCTACACGCTCGCCGGCGCGCCGGGCGAGCTTGCGCGAGCAGTGGCCAACGGGGCGAAAGAGGCCGTCGGCATCATCCGCCTCGACGTCCACGAGGGCGTGCACCCGCGCGTGGGTGCCCTCGACGTCGCGCCGATCGTCTATCTCTCCGAAGCCGATCGCGGTGCGGCGGCAGCCGAGGCTCTCGTGCTCGCCGACCTCCTGGGCACGGAGCTCGAGCTGCCCGTGTTCCTGTACGGCGCGCTCGCGAATGGCCGCGCCCGCGCCGAGCTCCGCAAGGGCGGCCCCGTCGAGCTGCAGCGCCGCGTCGACGCCGGCGAGCTCAAGCCCGACTTCGGCCCGCCGCACCTGCATCCCACCGCCGGCGCGGTCCTCGTTGCCGCCCGGCCACCGCTCGTCGCCTTCAACGTCGAGCTGCAGCCGCCTGCGACCGTCGAGGACGCACGACAGATCGCCGCACACATCAGGGAGTCAGGCGACGAGGGCCTCACCGGGCTCCGCGCCATCGGCCTGTGGCTGGCCGAAAGCGGTCTGGCCCAGGTCTCCACCAACGTCGAGGACCATCGGGCCACCCCGCTGCGCGCCGTCGTCGAGGCCGTCGCCCGCCACGCGCCCGTCCAGGGGGCGGAGCTGGTCGGCCTCGCGCCGGAGGCCGCGTTCGACCGATTTCCCCAGGACATCCCGCTCCGTGGCTACGCAACGATTGAACAAACCCTTCACCGGCACGCCCGCAGCGCGTAAGCTCTCAGTCACTCATGGCACAGACCAAGCGCAAGCGCCGGACCAAGCACCGCGGCAACGCTGCAGGGACGATCGAGGTCCGCGGCCGCACCGGCCGCCCGCCGACACCGGACGAGCGCAAGAAGCAGGAGCGCGCCAAGCGCGCCCAGGCCCGGACGCCCAAGCCGCCGACGTGGAAGTCGGCCATGAAGAAGGCCCTGCTGGCGACCGGCTTCATCTTCATCTTCCTGCTGGTCACCAACAAGTTCAAGGTCGTTCCGGCGCTGGTGTTCGCCGTCCTGGCGATGCTGCTCTACATCCCGTCGGGCTACTACCTCGACAGCTACCTCTACCGCCGCTACCAGCGAAAGCAGCTGCAGAAGCAGTGATCGACGCCCGCATGTTCACCGTCGGGCCGGTGCAGGAGAACGCCTACATCGTCCGGCTCCCGAACGCTGACCGGGCTGTGATGATCGACCCCGGTGACGAGGCCGAGCGGCTCATCGGCGCGCTGCAGGCCCTGGGGATCACCACGGTCGAGGCGATCCTGCTCACCCACACGCACTTCGACCACGTCGGCGCGGTCGCGCCGGTGGCCCAAGCCACGGGGGCCCCGGTCTACTGCCCGGAGCTCGAGACCCACATCCTGGCCGACATCAACGGCCACATGCGCCTCCCCGGCTTTGGTCCCTTCGAGAGCTATGACGCCGACGAGACCGTCGGCGGCGGGGAGACGCTCGACCTCGCCGGCCTCCAGTTCGAGGTCTCGTTCGTGCCCGGCCACAGCCCCGGCCACGTCGCCTACGCGCTCAAAGACCACGACGCCCTGTTCTCCGGCGACGTCCTCTTCCAGGGCTCCGTCGGCCGCGTCGACCTCCCCGGCGGGGACTGGCCGACGCTGCTGAGCTCGATCGACTCTCTGATGAAGGCCTATCCGGCCGAGACGACCGTCTACCCCGGCCACATGGGCCTCACCTCGCTCGGCGTCGAGCGCGACACCAATCCGTTCCTGCGCGAACTCGCGCATCAGAACTAGCCTCACAGAGCAGCCATGAGCTCGCTCCAGGCCCCCAGAGGCACGTTTGATGTGCTCCCCGCCGACGCGGCGCGACGCACCGTGCTCGAGGAGCACGCCCGCCGGATCCTCGGCGCCGCCGGCTACGGCCGGATCGAGACCCCCACCTACGAGGCGACGGAGCTGTTCGCGCGCGGGGTGGGGGAGGCCACCGACATCGTCCAGAAGGAGATGTACAGCTTCGACGACGGTGGCGGGCGCTCGATGACGCTGCGGCCCGAGGGCACCGCCCCGGTCGCCCGCGCCTACCTCGAGCACGGGATGCACAAGCAGCCCCAGCCGGTGAAGCTCTGGTACCTGTCGAGCTTCTTCCGCGCCGAGGCGCCCCAGAAGGGGCGCTACCGCCAGTTCTGGCAGGTGGGCGCCGAGGCGATCGGCGCCGCGGGGCCGGAGACCGACGCCGAGCTCATCATCCTGCTGGCCGACCTTTTGCGGACGGTCGGGGTCAAGGACCTGCACCTGCGCCTGTCCAGCCTGGGCACGGCCGAGACGCGCCGCGAGTACCGCGAGGAGCTGGCCGCATACCTGCACGACCATGAGGACGGCCTGGCCCCCGAGGTCGTCGCGCGCATCGACCTCAACCCGATGCGTGCCTTCGACGCCAACGACCGGCGCACCCAGGAGACGATGCGCAACGCGCCGATCCTGCTCAACCGGCTCGCGCCCGAGGACGCCGAGCACTTCGAGCGCGTCAAGGCGCTGCTCGACGATGCCGGCATCACCTACGAGCTCGATCCCACGCTGGTGCGCGGCCTGGACTACTACGCCCGGACGCTGTGGGAGTTCACCTCCGATGCCCTCGGCGCCCAGTCGGCCGTGGGCGGCGGCGGCCGCTATGACGGGCTGATCGAGCAGCTCGGCGGCGCGCCCACCCCCGGCGTCGGCTGGGCCGCGGGCGTGGAGCGGATGCTGCTGGCGGCCGGCGAGCAGCCGACCCCGGTCGGCGTCGTCGACCTGTTCGTCGCGATCGGCGCACGTGACTCCGCTCCGGCTCACCAGGTCGGCTTCAAGCTCGCCAACGATGCCCGCCGGGCCGGCCTCAGCGCTCAGCTCGAGCTGGCCGGCCGCGGGCTCAAGGGCCAGCTCAAGCACGCAGACCGCCTCGGGGCGCGATACGTTGCGATCATCGACGACCAGATGCGGATCAACCTGAAGGACATGGAGGCGGGCGAGCAGATCGAGGTCGACGCTTCGGCGGTCATCCCCACGGTTCTGCGCGGGAGCCGGGTCGCGTGAAGCACGCGCCCCGGGCCAACACGTTCCGCGATAGCTGGGCCGGCGACCTCGACGCCGCGCGGGCGGGCAGCACGGCGCGTGTGTCGGGCTGGGTGCACCGCCGCCGCGACCACGGCGGCCTCATCTTCATCGACCTGCGCGAGCGCTCGGGGATCGTGCAGCTCGTCTTCAACCCCGCCACCGCGGCCGAGGCCCACGCCGAGGCTCACAAGCTGCGCTCCGAGGACGTCATCACGGCGGCGGGCACCGTCAACAAGCGCGCGCCCGAGAACGTCAACCCCAATCTGGCCACCGGTGAGATCGAGATCGCCGTCGCCGACATGGAGATCCTCGCCGACTCCGAGACGCCTCCGTTTCCCGTCGACGAGGACGGTGCCGTCGACGAGAACCTGCGCCTGCGCCACCGCACGCTGGACCTGCGCCGCGCGCCGATGCAGGACGCCCTCGCGCTGCGCCACCGCGTGGTCAAGACGATCCGTGACGTCCTGGACGAGCGCGACTTCCTGGAGATCGAGACGCCGTTCCTCACGCGCTCCACCCCCGAGGGCGCTCGCGACTTCCTCGTCCCGGCCCGGATCGCCCCGGGCTCGTTCTACGCCCTGCCGCAGTCGCCGCAGCTGTTCAAGCAGCTCCTGATGATCGGCGGCTTTGAGCGCTACTACCAGATCGTGCGCTGCTTCCGCGATGAGGACGCGCGCGCCGACCGCCTCCCGGAGTTCACCCAGCTCGACATCGAGATGGCGTTCGTGGACGAGGAGGACGTCCTCTCCACCAGTGAGGCCGCGATCGGCGCGGTGTTTGCGCAGACCGGCTTCGACGTCCCCGCCCCGCCGTGGCCGCGGATGACCCACGCCGAGGCAATGGGCCGCTTCGGCTCCGATCGTCCCGACACCCGGTTCGGCCTCGAGCTCAAGGATCTGGGCGCCGCTGTGGCACAGAGCGAGTTCAAGGTGTTCTCGGGTGCGCTCGCATCCGGCGGGGTGGTGCGCGGCATCAACGCCGGAGCCCGCGAGCTGACCCGCTCGGACCTCGACACGCTCACCGATCTGGCCAAGCAGTACGGGGCCAAGGGGCTGGTGTGGGCGTTCGTCCAGGACGAGAGTGCCGACGGACCGTGGCGCTCGCCGATCGCCAAGTTCCTCAGTTCCGCGGAGATCAGCGCCATCACCGAAACGCTCGACGGCCAGCCCGGCGACGTCCTGCTCATCGTCGCCGACGAGAGCGCCACCGCCAGCCAGGTGCTCGGCGCGCTGCGCCTGGAGATGGCGCGCCGTTTTGATCTGGTGCCCGAGGGCGTCCACGACATCCGCTGGGTCGTCCAGTTCCCGATGTTCACCTTCAAGCCCGACGAGCAGCGCTGGGATGCCGAGCACCATCCGTTCACCGCGCCCGCCACCGCCGCCGGTGCGCCCGCCACCGTGGCCGATATGGAGGACCCCGGGACCCTGCTCTCGCGCTCCTATGACCTTGTGCTCGACGGCAACGAGATCGGCGGCGGCTCGGTCCGTAACCACCGCACCGACGTGCAGTCGCGCATCTTCGATCTCATCGGGATCAACGAGGAGGAGGCCCAGGCGCGGTTCGGCTTCCTCTTGGACGCCCTGAAGTACGGCGCGCCGCCACACGGCGGGATCGCCTTCGGGATCGACCGGATCGTGGCCATCCTGGCCGGCCGCGACAACATCCGCGAGGTCATCGCCTTCCCCAAGTCCACCAGTGGCGCCGACCCGCTCACCGGCGCGCCCGCGCCCGTCGACGACATCCAGCTTCGCGAGCTGGGGCTCAAGCTGAGGTAACGGCATGACGGACATCGAGCGCACCGAGGGCACTCACTACGTCGTCCGCCTCATACCGCCGCGCTCCACCTTCCCCGGCGACATGACCGACGCCGAGCGCGAGCTGATGGGAGCTCACGCCGCGTACTACACGCAGCTTGCCGAGATGGGCGCGATCGTCGTCTACGGGCCCGTTCTCGCCGACAGCGGCTCCTGGGGCCTCGGGGTCATCGAGGCCTCGAGCATCGAGGAGGTCCGCGAGCTCACGGGTGCCGATCCCGCCGTGACCGGAGGGCTCATGACTCCGGAGATCGGCACGATGCCGGTGACCATCGTCCGGCGCTGACCTAACCTAGGACCGCCATGGACGCACTCGCGTTCGAGCACCACCTGACCTCGCCCCAGGGTGAGGGCCATCGCCCGCCGCAGGGCCACTCCGCCACTGTGGGCGGCTACGCCTGCGGCGACGAGATCACGATCACGGTCGCCGTCGACGGTGACCGGATCGCCGACGCGGGCTTTGAGGTCCGCGGGTGCGGCGCCTCCACCGCCGCCGCCAGCGTCGCCATCACGCTTGCCCGCGGCACCCCCGTCCTGGAGGCGGCCCGCATCGGCGCCCACGACATCGACCAGGAGCTCGGCGGGCTCAGCCCTGGGAAGTTTCATGCCGCCGAGCTGGCCGCCGACGCGCTGGCCCGAGCGCTGGGCGCCGCCGTCCGCGCCGACGCCCGCATCTCCTCCGATCCGGCACAGCCAGCCACCCTGGTGGCCATGAGCGGGGGCGTCGACAGTGCCGTCGCGGCACATCTGTGCGCGCAGACCGGCACGACCCTTGCGGTGACACTGGAGCTGTGGGCCGATGCCGAGAACGACGCCGAGGGCAGCTGCTGCTCGGCCACGGCGGTCGCCCAGGCGCGCTCGCTGGCCCACCAGATGGGCATCCCGCATTTCACGATCGACCTGCGCGAGGAGTTCCGCGCCGGCGTCGTTGACCCGTTCATCGCCGGCTACGCGGCGGGGGAGACCCCCAACCCGTGCGTCGGCTGCAACGGCCATGTCCGGCTGGACGCCATGCTCGAGCTCGCCGACCGCCTCGGCTGCGCGACTCTGGCCACGGGCCACTACGCGCGCACCGCGGAATCAGACGACGCGCGCGGGCCGCTGCTGCGCGCCGCCGTCGACGAGGCCAAGGACCAGACCTACATGCTGGCGGCGCTCAAGCCCGAGTCGTTGGCGCGGATGCGCTTCCCGCTGGGCGAGCTGCGCAAGCCCGAGGTGCGCGAGATCGCATCACGGGCCGGTCTGCCGGTGGCCGCCAAGGTGGACTCCCAGGACCTCTGTTTCCTGGCCGGGACCAGCCGCGCCCGGTTCATGGAGCGCCACGGCGGCATCGACGGCCGCCCCGGGGAGATCGTCGACACCCACGGCGCGGTTCTCGGACGCCACGACGGCCAGCATCGCTTCACCGTCGGCCAGCGCCGCGGGATCGGCATCCACGCCGCCGAGCCGCTGTTCGTGGTCCGCAAGGACGCCCAGAGCGGGCGGGTCACCGTCGGCACTCGAGAGGAGCTGCGCACCGATCGCGTCGCCATCCGTGCGGCGCGCCTGCATCGCGCCGGAACGCGCGTCAACAGCGTCAAGCTCCGCTATCGCCAGCGCCCGCTCACCGCCAGCGTCGCGGGCGATCCGGGCGAGGGCCGGCACCGCTCGCTGTCGCTCGAGCTCGCCGAGCCCTTCGACGGGGCGGCGCCCGGCCAGCTGGCCTGCCTGATGGACGGGGACCTGGTGGTGGGGTGGGGGACGATCGACGGGCGAGCGGGCCGGGGTCCTACCTAAACTCATGGCCCCATGACCTCTGACGAGATCCGCCGCGCGTTCCTCGAGTACTTCGAGTCCCAGGATCACCTGCGACTGCCGTCGGCATCGCTGGTGCCATCCGAGCTCGACCCCTCGGCGCTGTTCACGATCGCGGGGATGCACCCGCTCAAGGCGTATTTCGCCGGTATCGAGCCGCCCCCGCACCCGCGGGTGACCACCTGCCAGAAGACGTTTCGCACGGGGGACATCGAGATCATCGGGACCACGACCCGCCATCTCACCTTCTTCGAGATGCTCGGCAACTTCAGCTTCGGCGACTACTTCAAGCGCGAGGCCGCCCGCTTCGCGTGGGCGCTGTCGACCGAGGGCTTTGGCTTCAACCCCGATGACATCTGGATCACCGTGTTCGCCGGCGACGAGGAGCTGGGCCTGGGGCCCGACCAGGAGGCGATCGACGCCTGGCTGGAGATCGGTATTCCGCGCGAGCGCATCGTCGAGTGCCCGCGTTCGGAGAACTTCTGGCAGTCGGGGCCGCTCGGACCGTGCGGGCCGTGCTCGGAGCTCTACCTGGACCGCGGGGTCGACCACGGCAAGCCCGACGATCTTCCCGGGGGCGAGAACGAGCGCTTCCTGGAGTACTGGAACCTCGTGTTCATGGAGATGGACCAGAACCCCATCAACGTGCTCACGCCGCTGCCGGCCAAGAACATCGACACCGGACTGGGGCTCAACCGCCTGGCCTGCATCCTGCAGGGCAAGGCGACCGTGTTCGAAACCGACCAGTTCGCGCCGCTCATCGAGCTCGGCGAGGAGATGTCCGGCCGCCGCTACGAGGAGGATTTCGCCACCGACCGTGCGCTGCGTGTGCTCGCCGACCACAGCCGGTCGATGACCTTCCTGCTCGGCGACGGCGTGGTGCCGTCTAACGAGGACCGCGGCTACGTCCTGCGCCGCATCATGCGCCGCGCTATCCAGCAGGGCCGCGGGCTGGGCCTGGAGTCCGGCTTTCTGCAGCGCTACGCGGACGTCGTCACTGAGCTGATGGGCTCGGAGTACCCGGAGCTCGGCGCGCAGCGCGACACGATCCGCCGCTGGCTGGTCGCCGAGGAGGAGAGCTTCGGACGCACGCTGGAGCAGGGGCTCAAGCGCCTGGACGAGCTGATCGCGCGGGCGCGCGACAACGACGACGAGGGGATCGCCGCGTCCGACGCCTTCCTCCTGCACGACACCTACGGCTTCCCCATCGACCTCACCCTCGAGATCGTCACCGAGCACGGCCTGGGCGTGGACGAGGAGGGCTTCGAGGCCCTGATGGAGAACCAGCGCACACGGGCCCGCGAGGGCTCCCGCGGTGAGCGCGCCGGCGACGGCCTGCGCGAGAAGGCGGCCGCGCTGTCGGGCACCGCCGGCTTCGCCACCGAGTTCGTCGGTTATGAGACGACCGACGCCGACACGACGATCGGTGCCGCGGTCTCCGACAATGGCGACGTCCTCATCAAGCTCGTCGAGTCCCCGTTCTATGCCACCGGGGGCGGCCAGGTCGCGGATTCCGGGGTCCTGGAATGTGAGACCGGCACCTGCCGCGCGACGGTGACCGACGTCATCCGCCTCGGCACCGACCAGGTCATCCGCATCGCCCCCGAGCACGGGACGTTCGAGCCCGGCGAGCGGGTGCGCGCTCACGTGGACCGCGCCGCTCGCCACGCCACCGCGTGCAATCACACCGCGACCCACCTGCTCCACGCGTCGCTGCGTAAGCGTCTGGGGAGCCACGTGCACCAGGCCGGCTCCTACGTCGGGCCGGACAAGCTGCGCTTTGACTTCACCCACTCCAGTGCGCTGAGCGCCGAGGACCTGCGCCTCGTGGAGGACGACGTCAACCGCTGGATCGTCGAGAGTCACCCGGTCCGCGCCATCAGCACCTCGCTCGACGAGGCCAAGCGCCTGGGCGCGATGGCCCTGTTCAACGAGAAGTACGGCGAGGTCGTGCGGATGGTCGAGGTGGGCGACGGTGGTGTTGGGCGTGGGGGGCGGGAACTGGTCTCACGCGAGCTGTGCGGCGGCACCCACGTCCACAACAGCGCCGAGGTCGGCGTCTTCCGCATCGTCACCGAGACCTCGAGCGCGGCCAACGTCCGGCGCATCGAGGCGATCACCGGCCCGGAGGCGATCGACCTGTTCCGGGAGCGCGACCGTGAGCTGAGCGCGGTGGCCGAGACGTTGCGGGTCCCGACCGGACGCGTCGTGGACTCGGTTCAGAAGCTGTCCGAGCGCGTCCGCGAGCTCGAGCGCGCCGCCAAGCGCGGAGGGGCCGGCAACGGCGCCGCCGACATCGACAAGCTGATCGCCGCCGCCACCCAGTCAGACGGCGCGAGCATCCTCGCCGAGGTGGTGGAGGTCTCCGACGGCCAGGCGCTGCTCGAGCTGGCTGACCGCCTCAAGGGCAAGCTCGGCGATGCCGCGATCGTGCTGGGGACCGCCGGTGAGGGCCGGGTGGACCTGGTCGCCAGCGTCGCGCCGGCGCTCGTGGCGCGGGGCGTTCGCGCCGGCGAGATCATCAAGCTCGCCGCGGCAGAAGTTGGCGGCGGTGGCGGCGGACGTGACACTATGGCGCGCGCCGGCGGCAAGGACCCCGCACAGCTGCCGGCCGCCATCCATGTTGCACGGACCGCAATCGAAGCCGCGCTTGACGCCTGAGGCAGTGCGCGTCCTGGCGCTCGACTACGGCAGGGCCCGCTGCGGCTGCGCGGTGAGCGATCCCACCGGGACGCTGGCGACGCCGCTGGCGCCCGTGACCGATGTCACCTCGCGCCGCGGCCGCGCGCGGCTGCGCGAGCTGGTCACGGAGGTGGGCGCCGAGCGCGTGGTGGTCGGCCTGCCTCTGTCGCTGTCGGGCGCGGATTCCGCCCAGACTGCCGAGGCCCGCGAGTTCGCCGCCGGACTCAGCCGCGCGCTGGCGGTGCCGGTGGAGCTCTACGACGAGCGCTTCACCACGCGGCTGGCCGAGCGCACGCCGGGCCGCGCCAGCGAGGACTCACGCGCGGCGGCGCACCTGCTGGAGAGCTGGCTGGCCAGCCGGCGCACCGAGGAGATCGCCCATGGCTGACGGCGAACGCAGCGCCGAAGAGCGCGAGGCCGCCCGGCGCGAGCGTGAGGCCGCCCGCCGCGCTCAGACCGGCGTCTTCAACCAGCAGGAGGGCGATCCCGCCCTGGTGACCGACGAGCCGCAGGCCGACGGCGGCCACGCGCCGTTCACGGACTGGAGCGAGGACGGCGGCGACGGCCACGACGACGCGGATCACGTCCATGAGGACGACGAGGTCGGCTTTCACGACGGCAACGACGCCGGCCTGGGAGTGAACGCCGAGGCCCCCTCGGGAACCCGCCGGATCAGCCGCCTGGAGCAGCGCAGCATCCGCCCGCACAAGGCGCGGAGCGCGCGCCGCCGGCCCCCGCAGAGCCGTCGCCGCGGGCGCTGGCGGGGGCGGATCGCCTCGCTCATCGCGCTCATCCTGGCCGGGGCGCTGATCTGGTTCCTGGTCGAGCTGTTCCAGCCGCTGGGAACCTCTCCGCACGGCAACGTCACCGTCGTCATCCCGCCCAGTTCGAGCACCAAGGAGATCGGCGCGCTGCTCCAGCGCGAGGGCGTCATCGCCCACGGATTCTTCTTCGAGCTGCGCGCGACGCTGGGCGGCGAGCGGGGGGACCTGAGATCCGGCACCTACCACCTCCAGCTCGGCATGAGCTACGCGGCGGTGCTCAGCGCGCTGGCAAAAGCGCCGCACGCGGCCCCGACGACGCAGCTGACGATCAGCGAGGGCCACACGCGCGCCTACGTGGCCGCGCTGCTGCGCAAGCAGAAGATCAAGGGCAACTACCTGGCCGCCACACGCCACTCACGGGTGCTCGACCCCCACGCCTACGGCGCCCCGCACAACGTCCCGTCGCTGGAGGGCTTCCTCTTCCCCGACACGTTCACCCTGGTCAAGCCGGTGAAGGTCTCGGCCCTGGTCGCCGACCAGCTCAAGGACTTCAAGCGGCGTTTCGCCCACGTCAACCTCAGCTACGCGCGCTCCAAGCACCTGTCCGCGTACGACGTTCTCACGGTGGCCTCTCTGATCGAAGCCGAGGCGGCCTCCGAGAAGGCACGCCCGCTCATCGCGTCGGTCATCTACAACCGGCTGGCCGACCACATGATGCTCCAGTTCGACACGACCACGCAGTACGCCACCGGCAACTACACCAGGCCGCTGACGGTGTCCCAGCTGAAGTCGAACTCGCCCTACAACACCCACACCCATTTCGGGCTGCCGCCGACGCCGATCGACAGCCCCGGACTCGCGTCGATCGCGGCCGCCGCTCACCCGGCGCGCACGCACTACCTGTACTTCTTCGCCAAGCCGTGCTCGAACCAGACCGTGTTCGCCACCAGCTACGCGCAGTTCCAGCACCTGCTGGCCGTCGACCGGCGCCCGCACTGCGGCAAATGACCTACGGGCCCGCAGAAGAATGATCTTGCGTTTTGGCGGCGTCTGGACGTGGAGCCGGACCCGCCCGCCCGGCGGTGAACCCGCCGGACGACCAGTACGACTTGGTTCACCGCCACCCGCCAGCCACGCCCAGTCACTCGCCAATTCCGCAACCTAATTCCCCTACGGACCCTCCACGGCGCCGGCTCGGCGTCCTGGGCTGGCCGGTTGCCCACAGCCGATCGCCGGCGATCCAGAATGCGGCGCTTGCGGCCGCCGGCCTGAACGACTGGCGCTACCAGCTGCTGCCCGTCCCGCCCGAGCTCTTCGCCGAGACCGTCCCCGCCCTGCCCGGCGCCGGGTTCGCCGGCGCCAACGTGACGATTCCTCACAAGGAGGTGGCCCTCGCGCTGGCGCACATCGCCACCCCTCGTGCCCGGGCGATCGGCGCCGCCAACACGCTCACCTTCGGCCCCGATGGGGCGATCGGCGCCGACAACACCGACGCTCCGGCGCTCATCGCGGCGCTGCCCTTCGCCGTCACCGGCCGTTCGGCGATGGTCCTGGGGGCAGGGGGCAGCGCGCGAGCTGCCGTCTGGGCTCTGCTCGACGCCGGCGCGGCCCACGTGCGGCTGTGGAACCGCACGGCCCAGCGAGCCCGCGACCTGGCGTCAGAGCTCGGCGCCACGGCGGCCGAGCGGCCCCGCCCGGCCGATCTGCTGGTCAACTGCACCGCGGTGGGCCTGGACGGCTCAGACCCCTTTGACCGGCTGCCCCTGACGCCGGGTGATCTGACGGGCTATGGCTGCGTCGTGGACCTCGTCTACACCGTGTCGGGCACGGTGCTGGTGGACCGGGCGCGCGAGCAGGGAGTCCCGGCGGTCGACGGTCTGGAGCTGCTCATCGGCCAGGGCGCTCTGAGCTTCGAGATCTTCACCGGCCTCCCCGCGTCGCTCGAGGCCATGCGGGCGGCCGCGACCCCCGCTAGCTAACCTCCGCCGCCATGGCCAACGAGGAGTCCACCCCCGCAGACCAGATCTGCAACCCCTGTCGTGGCACCGGCCACCTCATCTCCGGGCTGGGCGGGGAGCCGCATCAGGTCGTCTGCCCCTGGTGTGAGGGCAGCGGGCACCGCATCCCGGGCCGCGACGCCCAGGAGCACCCGGCCGAGGGCGGCACTTCGTCGTCCTCATGACGCTCACGCTGACCACCGCCGGCGAGTCGCACGGTCCCGGCCTCACCTGCATCGTGGAGGGCATGCCGGCGGGGCTGACGCTCGAGCGCGAGGCTCTCGATCGTGACCTGTCCCGGCGCCAGCTCGGCCACGGCCGCGGCGGGCGGATGAAGATCGAGCGCGACCGCGTCGAGGTCACCGGCGGAGTCCGGCATGGCCGCACGCTGGGCGGCCCGATCGCGCTCACCGTCACCAACCGCGACTTCGCCAACTGGGAGGAGCGGATGAACCCGTGGCCGGTCGAGGCCGAGACCGCCGAGGTCCACCTGCCGCGTCCCGGTCACGCCGATCTCGTCGGGACCCAGAAGTACGGGCTCCCCGACGTCCGCGACATCCTGGAGCGCGCCAGCGCGCGGGAGACGGCCGCTCGTGTGGCCGGCGGCGCCGTCGCCAAGGCCTTCCTCAACGCCCTCGGGGTCAGCGTCTTCTCGCATGTGATCCAGATCACCGGCGTGAGCGCCCCCCGCCGCGACGACCTGACCCCGGAGGATTTCGCCGCCGTCGACGAGTCGCCGGTGCGCTGCCTGGACGACGAGGCCGGGCGCGCGATGGTGGCCGAGATCAACCGCCTGCGCAAGGCCAACGAGTCCCTGGGCGGGGTGTTCGAGGTGCGCGCGTTCGGGCTGGTTCCGGGCCTGGGGTCGCACGTCTCCTGGCGCGAGCGTCTCGACGGGGTCCTCGGCCAGGCGATCCTGTCGATCCAGGCGATCAAGGGCGTGGCGGTCGGCGACGGCATCGAGGTCGCCGGGCTGCCCGGCTCCGAGGCTCACGACGAGATCTTCTACGACGACGAGCGCGGCTTCTACCGACAGACCAACCGCGCCGGCGGGCTGGAGGGGGGGATGACCACCGGCGACCCGCTCGTCGTCCGTGGCTACATGAAGCCGCTGCCGACGCTGACCAAGCCGCTGCGTTCGGTGGACATTGCCACCCACGAGCCCGCCGAGGCCCTGCGCGAGCGGACCGACTCGTGCACGGTGCCGGCCGCCGGGGTGGTGGGGGAGGCGATGGTGGCGTTCGTGCTCGCCGACGCCTACCGGCGGAAGTTCGGGGGCGACCACATCGACGATGTCAGGGCGGCGCTGGACGCCTACCGCGCGCGCATCGGCTGGCAGCGGCGGTGAGCGTGCACACCCGCGACATCGCGCTGGTGGGGTCCTCCGACGAGGCCCTGCGGGCCGCCGCCGACGGGATTCTGGAGCTGGGGACGCCCGGGGGCCGCGTCACCACGCATCACAGCGCTCAGGTCGAGCCGGATGCCCTGGCGCATCACCTGGTCATCTGGGTCGACGCCGACGATGGAGCGTCCGTGCCGTGGTCGGTGGTCGACATCGTCGTGCCTCAGTCGCGCGTGCACGAGATGCGGCGAGTCACCGACGCGCTCGAGGCGATGCCGTCTCAGGCCAAGCTCCTGTGGGCAACCACCGCCGGCGGCGACTACCCGGTGTACATCGGCCCCGGTCTGCTCGGTGGTGCCGGCGACGCCGCCTTCTGGCCCGGCAGGCTGGTCGAGGGCCGGCGCTTCCTGGTCAGCGACTACAACGCAGGCCGCCTCTACGCCGAACGCCTGGAGCCACTGGACGGACGCGTGACCATCATGCCCGGCGAGCAGTCCAAGACGATCGCCCACGCCGAGATCGTGTGGACCGAGCTCGCCCGGGCGGGGATGACCCGCGCCGACGTCGTCGTCGCCCTCGGTGGCGGCGTGGTCGGCGATCTGGCCGGGTTCTGTGCGGCCACCTATCAGCGGGGCGTGCGGGTCGTCCAGGTCCCGACGACGCTCGTCGCCCAGGTCGACTCCTCGCTGGGCGGCAAGACCGGCGTCGACCTGCCCGAGGCCAAGAACTACGTGGGCGCCTACCACCAGCCCGAGGCGGTGATCGCCGACACCGACGCGCTCGCCACGCTCCCGCCCGAGGAGCTGGCAGCCGGCTACGCCGAGGTGGTCAAGACCGCGCTTATCGCCGGCGGTGGCCTGTGGGACCTGGTCCGGGGTGGCGCCGGGTGGGAGGGGTCCGATTGGCCCGAGGTCGTGACCGCGTGCGCCCACGCCAAGCTGAGGATCGTCGCCCGTGACGAGCGCGATGGCGGCGCCCGCCAGGCGCTCAACCTCGGCCACACCGTCGGTCACGCGATTGAGGCTGTCACCGGCTATGCCACCTATCGCCACGGAGAGGCGGTGGCGCTCGGGCTCCTGGCCGCGCTGCGCCTGTCGGGCAGCGACGACCTACGCACGGAGGTGGCCGAGCTCCTGAGCGCCCGCGGCCTGCCGATCGCGCTGCACGACGTCGACCCCGACGCGGTGGTCATGGCCACCGCTCGCGACAAGAAGCGGATGGGGGAGGGGCCGGTTCCGTTCGTTCTGCTGCCCGAGCCCGGCGACCCGCGTCCCGGCAGTCCGGTGGCGCCGCGCGAGCTCATCGCGGCCGTGCGTGAGCTCGCGACCTGACGCGTGTCGCCCCGATGCCACTAACGTGAGCGCCATGGAAGTCCGCAACCGCATCGAGGTGATGCACGGCGTCAACCTGGATCAGCTCGGCCGCCGCGACCCCAACCACTACGGGAGCTTCACGCTCACCGAGCTGGAGATGGGGATCTCGGAGGCCGCGTCGGAGCTCGGCTTGGGGACGCGTTTCTTCCAAAGCAACCACGAGGGTGCGTTCGTGGAGCACCTGCACGGCCTGGCCGATATGGCCGACGCCGTGATCCTCAACCCGGGCGCGTGGACCCACTACTCCTGGGCCATTCGCGACGCGCTGGAGCTGACCGGGCTGCTCGCGGTCGAGGTCCACCTCTCCAACGTCGACGAGCGGGAGGAGTGGCGGAGCAAGTCGGTCATCGGCGACCTCTGTGTTGCCCGCATCGCCGGCAAGGGCAAGGATGGCTATCGCGAGGCGCTGACCCGCCTGGCGCAGGAGCTCGCGAGCGCCGCATGAGCGATCGCGCCTCACGCCTGGCCGAGAAGCTGCCGGAGATCGGCGCCGATCTGATCGTCGTCACCTCGCTGGTCAACGTCCGCTACCTCACCGGCTTCACCGGCTCCAACGGGCTCGTCCTGGTCGGCCCCGACACGCGGGCCTTCGTCACGGACTTTCGCTACCTCGAGCAGTCGGCCGCCGAGGTCGACGGCGCCTTTGAGCGCACGATCGCCCAGGAACTGCTGGACACCATCCCCGACCTGCTGCCGCCCGGGGAGCTACGGCTGGCCTTCGAGGACGCCCAGATGAGCGTCCGGACGCACGGCCGCCTGCGCGAACTGGCCCCCGAGCGCGTCGAGCTCCTCGCCGGCGGGGACGTCGTCGAGTCGCTGCGCGCGGTCAAGGACGCCGGTGAGATCCAACGGATCGGCGAGGCTTCCAAGGTCGCCGACGCCGCCCTGCGCCAGATCATGGAGCAGGGTCTGGCCGGCCGCACCGAGGTCAGCGTGGCCGTCGCGCTGGAGCGCGCGATGGCGGACCTCGGCGCCAAGCGGCCCTCGTTCGGCTCGATCGTCGCCGCCGGGCCCCACGGCGCGCTGCCCCACGCGCAGCCGCGCGACGTGCCGATCGGTCCCAACGAGCTCGTCGTCATCGACTGGGGCGCGGAGCTGGACGGGTACTGCTCGGACTGCACGCGCACGCTGGCCACCGGGGACCTCCCCGACGCGACGCTGGAGACCTACGACCTCGTCCGCCAGGCCCAGCTCGCCGGCCTCGACGCCGTCACCGCGGGTGCGGGCGGTCGCGAGGTCGACGGGGCAGCGCGCGACGTCATCAGCAACGCCGGCCATGCCGAGCACTTCGGACACGGCCTCGGCCACGGGGTGGGCATGGAGATCCACGAGGCGCCACGGCTGTCGCAGCGCTCGGACTCCGTGCTGGCCGCCGGCAACGTGGTCACGGTGGAGCCGGGCGTCTACCTGCCCGGGCAGTTCGGGGTGCGGATCGAGGATCTGGTCGTCGTGACCGATACCGCGTACACGATCCTCACGTCGGTGCCCAAAGAACTCATCACCGTCGGCTGAACCGATGTCCCGCCGAACCGAGCAGCGACGCGCCGCGGTGTGGGCGCTGTACCAGAGCGACCTGCTCAGCCGACCGCTGGGTGAGATGCTGCCACGCGACGTCCATACCTTCACGTTCGCGCTGGCCGAGCAGGCGCGCGAGCATCAGCCCGAGTTCGACGAGCTCATCCGCCGTTATTCGCACGACTGGCCGCTGGAGCGGATCGCGCCGCTGGAGCGCTCCATCCTGCGGGTGGCGCTGCTGGAGATGCTGTACCCGGGCATCGTCCCCGGCGAGCAGCCGATCCCGCCCGAGGGAGCGATCGACGAGGCCATCGAGACCGCCAAGCGCTTCTGTGGCTCGGGCGCGCCCGCGTTCATCAACGGGATCCTCGGCGCGGTGCTCCGCGAGCGCACCACTGCCGCCGACGGTTAGCAGTCCCCACCGACCGTAAGCGGAACGTAGGAGTTGCTCACGCCCGCCCGGTCAACGGGCGACAATCAACGTATGCGATTGCTCGTCGTCGACGATGACCGCGGCCTGCGCGACGTCCTACGCCGGGCGCTGGCGCTGTCGGGCTACGAGGTGGTGCTGGCCGCCACCGGCTCCGAGGCGCTGTCGGAGGTGACGACATCGATCCCCGACGCGGTCGTGCTGGATATCGGTCTGCCCGACATCGACGGCCTCGAGGTCTGCCGGCTGCTGCGCCGCGAGGGCAACCGGGTGCCGGTGCTCATGCTCACCGCGCGCGACGCCGTCTCCGACCGCATCGACGGACTCGACGCCGGCGCCGACGACTACCTGGTCAAGCCGTTTGACGTCGACGAGCTGCGCGCCCGGCTGCGCGCGCTGCTGCGCCGCGCCGGCGGCGAGGGTGACGTGGAGGGCGGACTGACCTTCGCCGAGCTCCGGCTGGACCCGGCGCGCCACGGCGTCGAGGTCGCCGACACGTTCGTCGAGCTGACGCGAACCGAGTACCAGCTGCTGGAACTGCTCATGCTCAACCCCCGCCGGGTGCTGCCCCACTCGACGATCTATGACCGCGTATGGGGCTATGACTTCGGGCCCACATCCAACGCCCTGCGCGTGTATGTGGGCTACCTGCGCCGCAAGCTCGAGGACGCCGGCGCCCGGCCGCTCATTCACACGGTCCGGGGGGTGGGCTATGCGCTGCGGGAGCCGAGTGAATGAGTCTGCGTGCGCGCATGGGTCTCGCCGCCGGGGCCGCGGTGGCGGTGGCGGTCATCGCCGTGGCCGTCTCGGCGTACGCCGGCACGCGCTCTGAGCTCCAGGGACAGCTCGACAACTCACTCTCCGCCCTCGTCCACCCGCTCCTGGGCAGAGCGGGCATCGTCCAGGGGCCGACCCCCGGCACCAGGGGCGACGGGGACGAAGGGCCTCCTCCAGGGTTCGGGGGCACGCCCGGCTCCCGTGGGCACGGCTTCACACAGAACGACTGCGACCACAACCTGGGGCTCGACAACGCGCGCGGGGCGGGCTTCGGAGCACCTCAGGGCTACGTCCAGCTCGTGAGCCCGACCGGCTCGGTATGCCTGGCCACCGGCGAGACGACCAAGCTGCCCGTCGACGGCGCCGTCAAGGCCCTGGCGCGCAGCGGCAGCGGCCAGTACCTGACCAACATCACGCTCGCGGGCCAACACCTGCGGGTGCTGGTCCACGGCGCCGGGACCTTCGGCGCGGTCCAGGTGGCCCTTCCGCTCACCCAGGTCGACGACGCCCTCTCCAACCAGCTGCTGCTCCTCATCGTCATCGCCGCTGCCGGGATCGCGCTGGCCGCGCTGCTCGGGCTGCTCGTCGCGCGGACGGCGCTGGCGCCGATCGCACGGTTCACCCGCCAGACCGAGACGATCGCCGCCCACCCGGACCGGCTGGACGCCGAGCGCCTGGACGTCTCGGGTGGGGACGAGCTCGCCCGGCTGGCCCAGACGTTCAACCGCACCCTGGATGCCCTGGAGCGCTCCGTGGCGTCGCAGCGCAACCTCGTCGCCGACGCCTCGCACGAGCTGCGCACGCCGATCGCCACCATCCGCGCCAACCTCCAGCTCATGCGCGACGAGGAGCTGCTCTCGGCGGCGGACCGCGAGGCGCTGCGCCGCGACGTGATCGAGGAGCTCGACGAGCTCACCGCGCTCGTCGGCGACGTGGTGGAGCTCGCGCGCGGCTCGAAGCTGTCCGGTGAGCCCGCCGAGGTCCGCGTCGATCAGATCGTCTCCGCCGCGGTGGAGCGGACGCGGCGCCGGGCGCCGCAGCTGACCGTCTCGGCGTCCGTGGAGCCGACCCTGGTGCACGGCGAAGGTGACCGGATCGCCCGGGCGGTGGCCAACCTGCTCGACAACGCCGCCAAGTACGGCCAGTCAGGCGGCACCATCGAGGTCGCGCTGGCCGACGGCATCCTGAGCGTGCGCGATCACGGGCCGGGCTTCCACGAGGAGGACCTGCCGTTCGTGTTCGACCGCTTCCATCGTGCCCGCGACGCCCGCTCCCAGCCGGGGTCCGGACTGGGGCTGGCGATCGTGCGCCAGGCCGCCGAGGCCCACGACGGGTTCGTGCGCGCCGCCAACGCCCCCGGCGGCGGCGCGCTCCTGGAGATCGGCTTCGGGCCCACGCTCGAGCTCGACGACGCCGGCCTCTCGGATGTGGTGAGCCGGAGCTCCCCAAGCGCCTAGCGCCCCGCGAGCAACGGCGCCAGCGAAGGCGTGCAGGCGCATGCCGCACCGCGCAGACGACGGAGCCTGAGCAGATCCTCGATGGTCTGCAGGATCGAGTACTGGTCGACGGGCGCCGATAGCCGGGCACCCGGCGCCGCCAGGGCTCCGGCGAGGACCGTGGCGATGTGCCCTCCGGCGGCCAGGCGACAGCAGCCGTCGTTGGTCGCGCCCTCGTCCCAGGTGAGGACGAGCAGCCCTCGGGGGCCCAGCGCGGCCAGCAACGGCGGCACGAGCCGCGCGAGGAACGCATCACCCTGCGCCGGCGGGCAGTCGTGCATGTCGTGGCAGAGGTTGGGGGTGATCCAGGCAAACCGCGGGATCGTGTGGGCCCGCTCGTCACGGGGAAGCTCGGTGAGTGCGACGACGTGGGCGCACTGCGCGGGGCTCTGCGCCACCCGGCCGTAGTACATGAACGGGTCGTGCTTCTTGGCGTACTCGCCGGCACCGGCGCCGCGGTAGCAGGCGTGGGGCAGGTTCTCCATGTACGCCTTCCAGGACAGATGAGCGCCGCTGAGCTGGTCGGCCAGGCTGGTGGCCGACGGCACCCGGCAGTCGGTGCAGTCGCTGTCGATCCCGAACGTGCTGCCCCCGGTGAGCGCCAGGTAGTTGGGCAGCGACGGATGCGTGATCCCGTACATCGACCGAGCCAGCGCGTACCGGCGGGCCAGTGCGTTGATGAACGGGGTCTGCCGCGAGCCGATGATGTCCCCGTACTCCTCGTTCTCCATGACGATCACCGCGACATGGGCCGGCGGGCCGCCGCGCAGCGCCGCCACCGGGGAGGGGGTGGTCTGGACGATGCCGTGGCGCACAGCGCTCGTACCGCAGCCGCCCACCGCGACAATGAGCCCGGCCCCGACCGCAACAGCGACCGCGACCGCGAGCGCGCGCCGAGCCGTCACGACGCGGCGCGCTCGGCGATCCCCGAGCCGCTGGCCACCGCGATCGCGCGCCCGTCCGTATCGGCCACCTCTGCGTGTGCGACCGCCGTCCGGCGCCCACCGTGCACGAGCGTGGCGTGGGCGGTGGCCTCCCGGCCGTCGCTGGCCAGCGGGCGCAGGTAGTTGAGCTTGAGCTCCAGCGGGACGAACCGGCTCTGAGCGGGGGCGGCGGTCTGCATGGCGGCATCGATCGCGGCGCCGGCGAGCATCGCCACCGCGCCACCCTGCACCCGTCCGGGTGGAGGGGCGCACAACCAACGGGTGGCGGGCAGGGCGAATGCGGCCTCGCCCGGTGCGATGGCCATGGCGGTCAATCCGGTGAGCCATGACAGGCCGGCATCGGGCGCGGGCCGCTCCCAGGGGTCCGGGCCGTCGTCTGCCGTCGTCGCCGCCGCCTCGAGGCCGCTCTGGGCCTCTTCGAGCGTGAACGGAAGGACCACGCACAACGACCCCCCGCGGGCGATGAGCGCGCCCGCCTCGTCGGTCACCGTCACCTCGGCCAGGGCGACCGGAGGGGCGGGCCGGGCCGCATTGAGCACGGTGGCCGTGGTCACCAGCGTGCTTCCGGGGCGAACGGGCCGGATCTGGCGCAGCGCGAGCTCCGAGGTGGTGATCGCGGTGCCGGCGGGGAGGTCGTGGATGATCGCGCAGGCCATGGCGGCATCGGCGGGGATGGCCAGCACGCCGAGCGGCACCCGGCCGTCATCGCCGCAGAGCCATGGGGAGACCGGCATCGCGAACTGGGCGCAGCCGGGGCCGAACTGCACCGGCCGCATGCCCGTGAGCCGCGAGAGCGGTGGCGCCGGGGTGTCGCCGGCGAGCATGGCGCGCAGGAAGTCGACCCCGGGTCCGGCGGCGAGAACAGGGTCGGGATGACCTCCGCGCGCCGGGGCGCGCCATGGGGCCTCATCCGCACGGGTGGGGGGCGGCGCGGCGTCGTGCATAGGGAATCAAACCTACCCTGACGGCGTTTCCTCAGCCGTTGCCCCTTACCAGGAGCACCATCCATATGGCGACGGCCTCCTGCACGGCTGGGAGGTCGGCCTTGAGCCCGTGGTCGCCCGCCACCTGAACCACGGTGCGGTCGGGGCCCGCGGGCGGCATCCCGAAGCGGTCGTTGACGCCCTGGACGACGAGCGTCGGCACGGTGACCGCCTCGAGCTCGGGCAGCCGGCTGGGGGAGGGCTTGGTGGCCGATGCGCGCTGGGGCGGCATGAGGGGGAACGCCAGGCACAGCACGCCGATCGAGGCCGTCGCCGCGGCGGTCCGGCACGCCACTCGTGCTCCCATCGAGCGCCCACCGGTGACCAGCGGCAGGCCGGCCAGCTCGTCGGCGCTCAGCCGGGCCACTACCGCCGTCCATGCCTCGTCGAGGTGCGGGGCCGGCGCCGGCGACCGCCGCCCGGCCACGCGGTAGGGCTGCTCGACCAGCGCCACCGCCCAGCCGGCGGCCAGCGCCGCGCGTTGCGCCGCCTGGATGTCGGGCGCCCCGACACCGCCGCCGGCGCCGTGGCCCACGATGAGCGCCGCCGCGGGCGAGCCGGTGCCCCCCGGGAGGCTGAGGTGCGCGCGCGCCGGGCCGCGCGGGGTGTCGATCTTGACCGCGGTCATCTCGAGGCATGCTTGCATCCCGGGCAGGCGCCTCGTCGTGTCGTCGCGGTGGCGCGTAGCCTTGCCGCGTGGGAGGAATTCCGGCGCAACGAGCTTTCCGGCTGCTGTTCGCCGCCCAGTCGATCTCGTCGCTGGGCGATCGACTCGTGCCGGTGGCCCTGGCCTTCGCCGTCCTGAACCTCACGGGCTCGGCGACCAGCCTGGGGATCGTGCTGGCGGCCCAGACGATCCCCCTCGTGCTGTTCGTGCTCCTCGGGGGTGTGTGGGCCGACCGCCTGCCGCGGCGGCTCGTGATGGCGACGTCGGACCTCGTCCGCGCGGCCTCCCAGGGCGTCTGCGCGGTGCTGCTGCTGACCGGGACCGCTCATCTGTGGGAGCTGGCGGCGCTCCAGGCGGTCTACGGGACCGCGCGCGCGTTCTTTGACCCGGCTGCCCTCTCGGTGGTGCCCCAAACGGTGGACGCCGGGCAGCTTCAGCGCGCCAACAGCCTGCTCGCGTTGACGGGCAACGTCGCGGCGGTGGCGGGGCCCGCAGTGGCCGGCGTGATCGTCGCGGCGGCCGAGCCCGGGTGGGGCCTGGCCTTCGACGCCGTCACCTTCCTGGCCAGTGCCGCCTGCGTGCGCGCGATGCCGCCGGTCATCGCCGAGGTCCGGGTGCGGGCGACGCTGTTGCACGAGCTGCGCCATGGCTGGGGCGCGTTTCGCGCCCGCCGCTGGCTGTGGGTCACGGTCGCCTGCTTCACCCTGTACATCGGCTTTGCCTGGGCGCCGTGGCAGGTGCTGGGTCCGCAGATCGCCCGGCTGTCGCTGGGCGGGCCGGGAGCATGGGCGGCGATCGCCGTTGCCCTGGGAGCGGGCTCGGTCGCCGGCGGCATCATCGCCCTGCGGGCGCGGCCCCGCCACCCCTTTCGGCTCTCCTTCGCCATCTTCGCCGTCGTCACGCCGACGCTGTTCGCCCTGGTCGCGGGGCATGCGCCGCTCCCGGTCATCCTGCCGGTGGCGTTCATCGACGGCAGCTCCGGCACGATGTTCAACACGTTCTGGTTCACCGCCGTGCAGTCGGACGTCCCCGCCGGCGAACTGGCCCGGGTCATGTCCTGGGACTACTTCGGCTCGGTGGCCATCCTCCCGCTCGGCCAGGCGCTGAGCGGCCCGGTGGCCGCCGTGCTCGGCTCCTCCACGACCCTGTACGTCGCCGCCGCGGTGTCGGCGCTGCTGTTCGGCCTCGGACTGTGCGTACCGGCGGTGCGCAACTTCAGCCCGCCGGCGGTGGCGCCGGCGGGCTCAGAAGCGGTGTCTCTCAGCGGTGGCGGTTGAAGCTGATCACCTGCTGGATGCCGCTCGGCCGGTTGGTGTAGGCCATGGTGTAGGGCAGCAGCCCGGGGATGAACGTGATCCGCTCCGCCGTGGCGCTGGCGTGCCACGCGGTGGGGTTGGCACTGTGCTGCTGGCGGGCCAGTTGGCGGCCGGCCGCGGCGATCGCCGCCCACACGGACGTCTGGCAGCGGTGCAGGTTGCCCGCGCCGCAGTACTCGTTGGCGAACGGCTGCGGCTGCCTGATGTGCAGCAGCTTGGGGATGTCGCGATCGAAGTACTGGTACCAGCCGCTGAACTGCCCGCCCGGAGGCGAGTCGAACACGCTCACCAGACTGCTGAACTCGCCCTCGAGCGGGCCCAGCTCCGGTCGCATGAAGGCGGCGGCGATCTTCGGCCACGCCGCGTCCATGATGGCCGCGCCGGGGTTGTCGATCTTGCCGTCTCCGTTGAGGTCCAGCAGGTTGCCGCCCGGCCTTGCGCCAGGCCACCAGCAGCGACAGCATCTTCGCCGCCTGCGCGTCGGGGGCCTTGGCCCCCTTGAGCAGCTCCTGGAGCACCGGCACGGTGAGGATGGCCCGGACGTCCTGCGTCGCCGAGGCGTTCATCGCCGAGGTGAGGGTGGCCAGAGACCACTTGCCGTGCGTGCGCAGCCTGGCCAGGTTGTCGTTGAGCAGGTCGACGCGCGCGGAGGTGCCGTTGGCGTTCCACGCATCGTCGGCCGCGCCGAACCCGTGGGCGGCGACGTTGTTCCAGTTGGTCATCGTCCCCTTCACCGGCGTGTGCAGCGGGTCGATCCCCTTGGGGTGCACGCTGTCGGGCGCGGTGCCGCGCCACTCCCACTTGCCGGTACCGATCGTCGGCAGGCTCGGATCGGTGCCCTTGGGCCGCAGCGGCAGCAGCCCGGTCGTGATCTCGGCCACGTGCTTGTCGTCGATGTAGAACGAGTTGAACGTCTGCGGCGTCAGCTCGGCGGCCTTGAAGAACGACTGCGGGCTGTGGACCTGGCCGTCGGACAGACGGCGGTTGAACAGCAGGTCAAGCACGTCCTTGCCGGAGCTCGAGCGCTTGCTCGAGATGGCCACGAGCCGATGGTGCACGCGGGCGTAGCCCACGACCGGCCCATGCACGGTCGTCATGTAGGCGACCTTCTTGCCGTCGAGGGTGCCCGCGTCGAAGTTCTGCATCGAGCGGCACTTGCCGTCGAAGAGGTACTTCGTCCGGCTGTGGCCGCAGAGCGTCTCGGCGTACTCGTCCACGACGTCCCCGGAGGCCGACGTGAGCGTGGTGGCGAAGTCCGGTCCGCGCCCGATCAGCATGTAGCCCGGGAACGGCGCCGACGTCGCCCCGCGCCAGTCCAGGCCGGGGGCGTGCATGTCGATCTCGTAGGTCAGGCCGGGGTAGAAGTAGCCGACCTGGGGGCCGCCGACCAGCAGCGGGTGCCCGGTGGTGGAGTACTTGCCCTCGACCATCAGCTCGTTGGACGCGTGGGGGCGAGGCTCGATGCGGCCGAACTTGGCCGCCTGCGACGCCGACACGGCCGGTGTGGCGTGGAAGCTGCCGGGATCCAGCACCACGCTGCCGGGTGCGCCCGGCTTGGTGGGGGTGTGGTCGTAGTTGAACGTCCCGTCCACGGTCGTGGGGCTTCCGGCGTTCGTGTTCTGGCGCAGGTCGTTGAAGACGCTGTAGCCCTTGTCGACCCCGAGCCGGTGCTCGAGCGCGCCCAGGAACTCGGAGTCCTGCGCCTCACGGCCGCCGCCCTCGCCAAAGAACTGGTCCTTGAGCGCGTTGAGCGCGTACACGTCGTTGCGGGTCCACTTGGGCGTGGTCGGGCTGTTGATGGCCAGGTAGGCGTTGATCCCGGTGATGAACTCGTCGATGTCCGAGAGCACGTCGCGTCCCTCGGGGCCCGCCTTCTCGAGCGCCTGGGTCTGGCGGGCGACAGCCCGCTGGGTCTGGGCGCTGGGCTGGAAGTTCTGGAGGTTCTCAATCAGCCCGATGGCGGTGAGGCCGGGCACGTCGGTGGCGGCCACGTACGAGTTGTTGCGCGCCTCCTGCAGCAGGAGCCCGCGGTCCTCGGCGGCGATCCAGCCGGCCGCCCACACGCCGCCCGCGTGGGTGGTGGCGGTGACGTGCGGCACGTGGAAGCGGTCACGCAGGATGGTGACGCCCGGGAACGGGACCGGCTCGATCGTGCCGGGGCCCTCATCGCCCACCCCGAACTGCTCTGACTTGAAGTCGGAGAACAGATCGGCGTTGGTGACGTGGTCGAACAGCGGGGTCAGCGCGTTGTACATCTGCGCCTGCGCGGTCGCGTCGGCCGGGATCGGGACGGACCCCTTCTGCCCCGACGGGATGATGTTGCGCGCCACCTGCGAATAGTCGATATCCGCGGCGCCTGCCTGCGTGGTGGCAGCCCCCAGTGCCACCACGAGCGCGCCTGCGGCCAGCGCGGCCGTGATCCTTCTCATAGCGAATGCTCCTCTCGTCGCGCGTTCCAGGTGAACGGCGCGTGAAACGGCCGCCGAACATACAGAACCGGTCGGGCGGAGGAGCCAGCCCTCGTTTCGGGCGCGGCTTGGCCCGGGCGCGTCGCGCGGTCACGAGCGAACGTCAACGACGGCTGGGGAGGGAGGGGTGTGGGTGCTCGAAGCCCCCCGGCGGACTTTGGCGCGGGTCTTGGTAGATAACCCCCATGTGGTGGTGGTTATCTCCCACAACCCCCTGCAAAGGCCGCTATTTGCGCTTAGACCCACCGTTCCCAAGCCCGCCGTTGACGTGCGTCCGTGTCGCGCTAAGACGCCCAGGCCGCAACCTCAGGCGCGCTAGCGTTAAAACCATGAGCCCCGCCGTCGAGGTCCCGGACTACACGGTCCACGACGAGGTCCGCATCGACGCCACGCGGACCGCGCTCGTCGTGGTCGACATGCAGAACGACTTCGTGGCCGAGGGCGGCAGCCTGCGGGTCCCGGACGCCGAGTCGACCATCCCGGCGATCACCAACCTGCTGTACGTCGCCCGGGCCTACGGCATGCGGGTGGTGTTCACCCAGGACACCCACCGCGACGGCGACCCCGAGTGGCGCATCTGGCCCGAGCATGCCCGCGAGGGCAGCTGGGGGTGGCAGATCGTGGACGCGCTGGCCCCGCGCGAGGACGAGACCGTCATCACCAAGGTCCGCTACGACGGGTTCTACGGCACCCCGCTTGATCATCTGCTGCGGCTGTGGGGCGTGACCACGCTCGTGATCTGCGGCACGGTGGCCAACATCTGCGTGCACTACACGGCCGCCAGCGCCGCGCTGCGCTGGTATGACGTGATCATCCCCCGGGACGCCGTGTCGGCGCTGGACCGGTTTGACCTGGAGTCCTCGCTGCGCCAGACCGCCTTCCTGTTCAGTGGGCGGATCACCACCGCCGCCGGCGTCCGCATCTGACCGACCCCGCACCCGCCGCGCCCCGCCGCGCCCCGCCCGCACCCGCCGCGCCCCGCCCCGCCCCGCGCCTGCCACGTCCCGCCCCGGCTCACGCGATGTGGGCCGCGAGGAACCCCAGCGACGCCGGCGTCTGGCTGGCGAAGAACGCGGTGTCATGGCAGCCGCCCGTGACCAGCAGCGTCACCGAGGCCGGTAGCGCGCGCGCTAGCGCCCGCACCCCGGGGGCGAACGGGTCGTCGGTGCCTGAGACGACGCGGGTCGGCAGACGCGCCAGTGCTCCCGCATTGGTGATCACGTCGTCGCGCGCGAAGTCGCCCGCTGAGGCGAACGCGCCCGGGTTCGCCGCGCGCGCCTGGTCATAGGTGGTCCAGACCGCCGGGCTGATCGCCGCCGACGCCGAGACGAGATCGGGCCGGCGCTCGGCGAGCAGGAGCGCGCCGAAGCCGCCCATCGACGTCCCGATCACGCCGGTGTGGGCCGCCATACGTCCCAGCCCCAGCGCCCGGCACATCGGGAGCAGCTCATCGGTGAGCATGGCCATCGGGTCGTCGCCTGGGTGGGGGTTCCAGTAGCCCCCGCCGCCGTCAGCAGCGGCCAATACGATCGGGGCACGCTCCCTCCCCGCGGGCAGTGCTGCCAGCGCACGAGCCAAGGACATGCCGCCCAGCCCGCTGGCGTGGTTGCCGCCGAAGCCGTGGAGCACGAGGCCGAGGGGCAGACGGTCACCCACTCGGTGGCCCGGCGGGTACGCGATCGTGTAGCCGACGCGGCGCCGGCGCGCCTGCGAGAAGAACGCCCCGGATCGAGACGGGCCCAGTGGCGCAACGGCCCGCAGCGGCGGTCCCGAGACCGAGCACGCGCCGTCGAGCTCGTCAAGCGCTGCCTTGCCAGGCAGCACGCCCCGGGAGACGAGCTCGATCCCGACGGCGCCGGCGCCCAGGATGGTCCCCAGTCCGGCGGCGATGGCGCCACGGCGGGTCATGCCCGGCGCGCCACGACGGGTCAGAGCAGGCGGGGTGGGCATCGCCGGCTATCCCGGCCCGGCGGGCGACATCCACGCGCGCACCGTGCGCCGCAGGGCGGACGCGGCCACGAGGAAAGCGCCGGCCATCACGGCCAGGCCGGCGACGTCGATGGCGCCGGCCCCGAACAGGCCATGGGCGCCCGGGCCACCTGAGAGCACCCAGCCACCCGCGCCGGCCAGGAACACCGCCATGACCACGGTGGCCGCCGCGGCGAGCAGCGTCTCGCAGCGCAGCGCCCGCGGCGTCAGCCAGACCGCGAGGGCCGAGGCGGCGCGGAGGCCGCCGGCCAGCATCGCGGCGAGCGCGAGGGGGCTGATCGCCATCCAGGCCAGCTCGCTCGCCGGGAACGTGAGCAGCGAACGCGGATGGGCCCAGTAGGCGCTCACCCAGAGCGTCGCCGCCCAGCAGAAGCGGGCCACGCCGCCGGGCACGAGCCCTCGCTGCGCCCACTCGCGGCCGCCGGTCCCCGGCCAGTGGTGCCCAAAGTGCAGACTGCCCCACACCACCACCGCGGTGGCGGCTGCGGTGAAGACCAGCGGGCCGGCGATCCGTCCCGCGCCCCCGCGGCTGACGGCGCGGGCCGCGGCCCAGCCCAACGGGATGGCCGCCACCAACGCCAGCGCCACGAACGCGAGCGCCGCGGCCGACATCAGCAGCATGGCGGCGGTGGTGGCGCGGTCGGTCGGGGCCGACCACTGCCAGCCGACGGTGATCTGTGCCCACTCGGCGACGCCGAAGGCCAGAAAGGCGGCGCAGGCGGCGCCCAGCCAGGCGAGCCCGGCACGGATCTGGTGGGCTCCCACCAGGTCGTCACCGGCCAGGCCTCCGGCACGCAGGCGCGCGACCAGCCCGCTGCGCACGACGTCGGCGGTGCGGTGCAGCGACCGCGGGCGTTCGGCCATGTCGTCGATCAGCAGCTCCATGAACTCCTCGCCGTAGCGGACGCGCCAGCGCCGCGGATACCAGCGTACGAGCCGCCGGGCACGCTGCGCCGGGCTTCTCACACCGCCTCCGGCCCGGTGGCCAGACGCCCCAGCCCGACGTCCACGATCCGGCGTTGGGCATGAAGGTGGGCACGCAGTGCCGTTGCTCCGGCCGCGGTGAGGCGATAGGGGCGACGGCGGTCTGAGCTGGGGACAGGCTCGATCAGTCCTTGGCGCTCGAGCCGGGCCAGCGCCTCGTACAACGTCCCCGGCGCCAGTCGGATCCCGGCGAAGGTCTCGATGTCCTTGGTGAGGGCGTAGCCGTGCTTGGTCGACTCCGCGAGGCTGGACAGGATGAGCGTCGCAGGGCCGGCGTACCGGCCGAAGCCGGCCAGGACCTCCGAGTGCTCGTCGCCCGCGGGGTGCGAGGGTCGCGCCATCAGGCCATCCTATATCGGCTCCCGGTATATCGTCAAGCGGAGTAAGGATAGGTTGAGGGAGTGGAAGCGCAGCGCGTCGGCCGGCCCCCGCTCTCCCCGGTCCTGCTGGCCGGCGGAGTGATCCTGGTCGCGATCAATCTGCGCCCGGCCGCCGCCAGCATCGGGCCCGTCCTGGACCGCATCCAGTCAGACACCGGCCTGTCCTCGGGGTGGGCCGGCGCGCTGGCGACGCTCCCGGTCCTCTGCTTCGGCCTACTCGCCCCGCTGGCGCCGCCGCTGGCTCGCCGGCTGGGGGTACACACGACGATCGCCGTAGCCATGGCCGCGCTCGTGACCGGGATGCTCCTGCGCCTTGTTCCCGGCGATGTCTTCCTGTTCGCCGGCACCGCGCTGGCGGGTGCGGCGATCGCCATCGCCAATGTGCTGGTACCGGTGATCGTGCGGCGGGACTTCCCGGACCGAACCGGCACGGCAATGGCGGTCTACACGACGTCTCTGATCGGGTTCGCAGCGCTCTCGGCCGGCACGACGGTGCCGCTGGCCGACGCTCTGGGGGGCGGATGGCGGCCCGGCTTGGGCATCTGGGCGGTGCCTGCGGTCGTCGCCGCCGTGGCCTGGCTGCCGGCCTTCGTGCGCCGCGACGCCCACGGCGGCGCGGACGCGGGCGGCGCCGCCCGGACCACGAGGGTCCGACCGCTGCTGCGCCAGCCGCTCGCCTGGCAGGTCACGTTGTTCTTCGCCGTGCAGTCGGGCGGCTTCTACGCCACCTTGGCCTGGCTGCCTGACATCTTTCGCAGCCACGGCGCCAGTGACTCTCGCGCCGGGTTCCTCCTCAGCCTGTCGATCGTGGTGGGGCTGCTGACCTCCACCACGCTGCCGGGGCTCGCGACGCGTATGCGCGATCAGCGCTGGCTGGTGGTGGTGTGCTGCACGGTGTGGGCCACCGGCCTCATCGGGATCATCGTCGCCCCGATGTCGGCCCCGTACCTGTGGGCGGTGCTGCTCGGGCTGGGTCAGAACTCGACCTTCCCACTGGCGCTCATGCTTATCGTGCTGCGGGGCGGCAGCGTCGCCACCACTGAGGGGCTCTCCACCATGGCCCAGTCGGTCGGCTACATGCTGGCGGCGATCTTCCCGCTGGCGGTGGGTGCGATGCACGGCGCTGCGGGGTCGTGGACCCCGCCGCTCATCCTGCTGCTGGCCCTCCTGATTCCGCAACTCGTGTTCGGGCTGGCCGCGGGCCGCGATCGCCAGCTCGTCCCCGCCTGACCCACGCCCATAGCGGGAAGGATCGCCCGTCCGCGGGGTCTTGAGTGTCATGACCCACTCAACGGTGGGTGTACCCAATTGACGAAATGGAACAGCATCATGGTGGATAGTTGGAGTAAAGCGAGGATCCGTATCAGCAGCGCCGCCGGGCTGGTGGTCGTGGTCTTGGTGGTCGCGGCGTGCGGCAGCAGTAGCTCGAATTCGAGTGCCGGCTCTGCCGCCAACAGCGCACCCGCCTCGGGTGCGGCGTCGGCCGGCACCAAAGTGTCAGTGGGCACGGCGACCGGCTCGGACGGCGCGTATCTCGTCGGTCCCTCCGGTCGCCCCGTCTACCTGTGGGTGGCCGACGGTCATGATAAGTCGGTGTGTGCCGGGGCGTGTGCGAAGGTCTGGCCGCCACTCACCAGTACCTCGGCGCCTGTGGCCGCCAGTGGAGTGACAGCATCAGAGCTGGGCACGACCACCCGCTCCGGTGGCGTCAAGCAGGTGACCTACGACGGCCATCCGCTCTACTACTTCGCGGCCGACACGAGCAAGGGCTCGCTCACGGGCCAGGGCAGCGACAGCTTCGGCGCCAAGTGGTGGCTGGTCGCGCCCTCTGGCACCGCGATCACGAAGAGCGCCGCGGCCAAGCCGGCCGCGTCGTCATCGAGTCGCGCGTCCGGCTACTAGTGTCCTGGGTGATGTGTCCGCCGAGCACGGCGCGGGTCTGCGCCAGCGCGTCTGAGAGCTCGTCGTGGAGGTCCAGGGCGCCCGAGGTCTGACCGGCCGCGGCGATCTCGCACAGCTCCCTGGCGATCTCGCTCATCCGCGTCGCACCGATGGTCGCGGCCGAGCCCTTGAGGCCGTGGGCCAGCCCGTGCAGCCGCTCGGCGTCGTCGGAGGCGATGGCCTCGCGCATGGCCGGCAGGCGGTCGGCGGACTGGTCGAGGAACATCGTGGCCAGGGCCACCTCGGTCTCGGGGTCGCCGATCTCCTGCAGCGGGGCGGGGTCGAACACCTCGCAGGCGGGATCGGCGACCGCGGGCCCGGCGGGCCGGAATTCGGGAAGGCGGCCGAGGACGTCCTGGATGGTCTGACGGCGCAGGGGCTTTGACAGGTAGTCGTCCATCCCGGCGCCCATGCACTTCTCGCGATCGCCCTCGAGGGCGTGCGCGGTCAGCGCGATGATCGGGGTGTGGCGACCGGTCTGCTCCTCGCGGCGGCGGATGACGCGGGTGGCGGTGTAGCCGTCGACGTCGGGCATCTGGCAGTCCATGAACACTGCGCTGTACTCGGTGCGGCCGGTCATGGTGATCGCCTCGCGGCCGTCGGCGGCGACGTCGACGACGAGGCCGAAGCTGCGCAGCAGGCGCAGGGCGGCGAACTGGTTGATCTCGTTGTCCTCGACCACCAGGACGCGGCAGCCGTCGCCGGCGAGGACCCCCGCCGTGGAGGCGGTCGCGGCGATCGCCGCCTGGCCCGCGGCCGTGCGGTGGAGGGTGGCGAGAAGCTGGTTGTAGAGCCGTGACGGGCGGATCGGCTTGGCGATCTGGGCGTCGACCCCGGCGGCATCCGCGGCGGCGGCCTCGATGGGCGAGGAGACCACCATGATCAGCCGCGTCGAGCGCAGCGCGGGGACGTCGCCGATCTCGCGCACCAGCGCCAGCCCGTCGGTGTCCGGCAGCCGTGCGGCGATCAGCGCGGTCTCGAAGGGCCGGCCCGCCCCGGCCGCCGCGCGCAGCAGGCGAAGGGCGGTGGCGCCGTCGGCGGCCGTCTCCGGGTGGATCGCCCAGCTGGTCAGAGTGGCCTGCGTGGTCTCGCGGTCTGATGCGTCGCCGTCGACGATGAGCACGCGCGCGCCGGTCAGGTCGTTGCCCATGAGATCGGCCTCCAGGCCGACGCCGGGCTCGTAGGGAAGGGTGAACCAGAAGCGGCTGCCGACTCCCGGCTCGCTGGCGCAGCCGATCTCCCCGTCCATGAGCTCGACAAGCTGCTTTGAGATGCACAGGCCCAGCCCGGTGCCGCCGTAGCGGCGCGTCGTGGTGGCGTCGGCCTGTGAGAAGGGCTCGAAGAGAGTGGCGAGTTTCTCGGTGTCGATTCCGATCCCGGTGTCGGTGACCTCGAAGCGCAGGCGCTCATCGCTGCCCGCGCCGTCGACGCGATCGACCGTGACCGTCACCTCTCCTTCCCGGGTGAACTTCACCGCGTTGGAGAGCAGGTTCATCAGTACCTGACGCACCCGGTTGCCGTCCCCGTTGACGACCGGAGCGACGCCCTGACTCACCAACACTTCGAGGGCGAGGCCGCGCTCGGCGGCCTTGACCCCGACGATCTCGGCGACGTCCTCGACGGCCGCGCGCACCGAGAAGTCCTCGCGGACGATCTCGAGCTTGCCCGCCTCGATCTTGGAGAAGTCGAGGATGTCGCTGATGACCCGCATCAGCGCCTCGGCCGAGGTCATTGCCACCTGTGCGTATTGGGATTGCTCGCCGTTGAGCGGGGTGTCGAGCAGCAACTCGGCCATGCTGACCACGCCGTTGAGCGGCGTCCGGATCTCGTGGCTCATGTTGGCCACGAACTCCGACTTCAGCCGCGAGGCCTCCAGGGCCTTTTCCCGGCTGGCGCGCAGCTCGTCGTCCATCCGGCGGCGCTGGGAGATGTCGCGCCACACGCTGAATGCGCCGGTGACGGAGCGATCCTCGGAGCGGTAGGGGGCGATATCAACGGCGTAGGTGCGGCCGTCGCCCGCGCCGTACTCCAACGAACCCGATTCGCCCGCGAACGCGCGGTGGATCGCGGGCTCGAGCGTCTCCAGCCGCGCCGGGGTGACCAGCTCTGAGAGAAGCTTGCCCTCGAAGGCGTCGCGGTCGACGCCCAGCTCCTTCATGAGCGCGCCCTGCACGAAGCGGCAGCGGAGCTCGCGGTCATAGAGCACGACCATCGTGTCGGGAAGGCTTGAGAGCAGCACGCGCTGGCGGTTCTCGCTCTCCTCACGCACGACGGCAGCCGCCCGATCCGCGGTCACGTCTTGGGCGGTGCCGGCGATGCGCGGCGGCAGGCCGACGCTGGAATCGGCGGCGAGGTAGTCGCCGCGGACCGACAGCGTCCTCACGCGGGATCCGCCCAGCGCCACGCGGTACTCGTCGACGAAGGGCTCGCGCTTGCGCACGATGTCGAAGATCTTGGTCCGAACCCGCTCACGGTCCTCAGGGTGCACGAGCTCCAGGAACTCGTCCAGCGCCGGCGCTTCAGACAGCGGGTTGACGCCGTGCAGGAGGTACTGCTGCACCGACCACGCGGGCTCACCGTTCTCCAGGTTCCAGGTCCAGCTCCCGACCCCGGCCACCGACTGGGACTCGTCCAGCAGCCGCCGGCCCTCGCGCAGCGCCGACTCGGCGGCCTTGGCCCGGGTGATGTCCTCGATGTGGGAGACGAAGTGCAGCGGAGTGCCGCGCTGGTCGCGCACGAGCGCGACCGACAGCTTGGCCCAGATGGTGTGTCCCGCCTTGTGGAAGTAGCGCTTCTCCATCTGATAGGTCTGGATCTCGCCCGTCAGGACCTGGCCGAGCCTCGCCAGATCGGCGTCCAGGTCGTCGGGGTGCGAGATATCCTGGAAGGTGCGCTCCAGCAGTTCGGCCTCGGTGTAGCCGACGATTTCGCAGAGGGCGCGGTTGACTTCGAGCCAGCGGCCGTTGGGCCCGACGAGGGCGATGCCGATCGGCGCCTCGTCGAAGGTCTCGCGAAAGCGCGCCTCGGACTCCTCCAGATCGACCTTGAGCCGGTGCTGGTCGGTGACGTCGCGGGCGATCGAGGTGGCGCCGATGACCTTTCCGGTCTCGTCGCGCAGCGGCGCGGCCGAGAGGTCGACGTAGATGCGGGAGCCGTCGCGGCGGCGGCGCGGCCGTGCGCGCTCGGTCACGTGCTCCCCGTCCATGAGCCGCGGCATCAGCGCCTCGGCGTCTGAATACGCGGCATCGGGCGTGCCGGGCGCGATCTGCGGGGCGCCGATCATCTCCTCGGCGGTGAATCCGTAGAGCCGTTCCGCGCCGGCGTTCCAGCTGGTGATGGTTCCGGTCACGTCGACGGTGATGACCGCGTCGTTGGTGGACTCCACGACCCGGGCGAGCTGCTCGCGCTGGATCTGCGCGGCGCGGCGCTCGGCGATGTCGCGGACCAGGGCGTTGAAGCGTGGCCCCTCAGGCATGTCGACGCGCGCGATGGAGACCTCCACCTGGAGCTCATGGCCGTCACGGTGGCGGGCGCTCACCTCGACCGGCAGCGCCGGCAGGTGCGATTGGCCGGCGGAGGCGTGGCGCTCCAGACCCCAGCCGGCTCCGATCTCGTGCAGGATCGTCTCCGAGGCCAGCCGCCCCACGGCCTCCTGCGCGGTCCAGCCGAACAGCCGCTCGGCGGCGGGGTTCCAGTCGACGATCCGGGAGCCGGCATCGACGGCGATGAAGGCGTCATGAGCGCTCTCGATGATCGTGCGCGTCTCCTGCTCGCGCGCGATCAGGGCGCGGTTGGCCGTGCGTAGGTCGAGCTCGGTCATGATGTTGTGGGCCAGTTCGGTGAGGATCTCGATCTCGATCTCCGTCCACTGGCGGGGGCCGTGCTCGATCGCGCAGAAAGAGCCGAGGGTGTGGCCGTCGGCGTCGGTGAGGGGCACGCCGCAGTAGGCGATCACATCGAGGTCGTCGATGGCCGCGTTGTCCCTGACGCGTGGGTCGCTGCGCGCGTCGGTCACGATGAGCGGAGCCCCGCCCGTGACGACGTGCTGGCAGAAGGAGTGCGACAGCGGGGTCTGGTTGACCGTCGTCCCCACCGAGCTCTTGAAGTACTGGCGCGTGTCGTCGACGAGCGTCATCGTCGCCACTGAAGTGCCGAGTAGCTTGGTGGCCAGGCGCGTCAGGCGGTCGAAGACCTCCTCGGGCTCTGAGTCCATCAATTCCGAGCGCCGCAGGGCGTCAAGGCGCGCGGCATCTCCCAACAGATCGCTCATCTCACTGGTCATCGGCAGGAACGCGCCACACCTGAGCCGGGATCACCGACCCCCACCAGGAGCATTTTCTCCACAGGCCGGATTCTGGAAGGCAGAATGCGCCCGGGACCGATGACTTCGCTGGCCAGCCCACGAGCTCCGGCGGCGCCACTGGGCGCCGCGCTCTATGAGTCGCACTATCTGACCGCGGCCGATCCGGCCGGCGGCCGCGCGCTGTGGCTGCGGTTCACCGCGCTCAAGCGTCCTGGCGAGCCGGCGCACCTCACCAGTTGGCTGACCTTGTTCGACGCCTCGGCCGGGGCCCCACGGGCGCTGCGGGTGACCGCGGACGAGCCGCTGACCGATCCCGGAGCGCGGTGGGCGCGATCGAGCCTGGGGGAGATAGGGCCGGCTCGCACCCGCGGAGAGCTGACCGATACGGCGGACGCGGGGCGGGCGGGCCGGTGTCGGCGCGCGAGCTGGGACGTGCGCTGGGGGCCCCGCGCCGGAGAGGTGGCCTACCTGCCGGCGCGCTGGATGTATGACCGTCGCGTCCCACGCTCCAACGGCGCGGCCCTCGTGCCGGCGGCGAGCGCGACCGGCACGCTCGTGCTCGACGGTGACCGGGTGACGATCGATGGCTGGGAGGCGATGGTCGGCCACAACTGGGGCTCCGAGCACGCCGATCAGTGGTGCTGGATACATGCGGGTCGCCTCGGCGAGGACGGTCGCGGCTGGCTCGACCTCGTGCTCGTGCGCATCCGAGTCGGGCCGCTGGTCACGCCGTGGATCGCCTCGGGCGCGCTTGATCTCGACGGCCGCCGGTACGTCCCGGCGCCGCTTCATCGCGTGACGTGCGAGCGCGCCGGCGAGCGGACGCGCCTCCGGATGTCGATGTCGGGGCGCGCGGCCGTGACCGTGGAGCTGACCGCTCCCGCCAGGGACACGGTCACCTGGGATTACGCCAGCCCGCGCGGTCCCGGCCGCGCCGTCGACAATTGCTCGGTGGCCGACGCCCACATTGCTCTGGAGACCACTGGTGCCAGCCGATCGCTGGCGGTGACCGGCTGTGCCGCCGTTGAGCACGGAGCGACCGCATGAGCCCGCGCGCGCTGGTCCGTGCGGGCCTGGCAGCGGTGGCTGCCGTGGCCGCGTGGGGTGGGCTGGCCGTCCCCGTCGCGGGCGCCAAGACGCCGGCGTTGCCCGAGCTGCCCATCCCCGTCCACGTGATGTTCAGCGGGTCGGGCCAGTTTCACTATGACAACAGCGAGGGCTCCCACGCGATCGGCGACGACATGCTCAACTGGGACGTCGAGTACCAGGCAGAGCTCCTGCCCGACGGTTCGCTGACCGCCGCCAGCGTCATTCCGCCGGCAACGGCAGGCACGTACACGTTGACTGACGACTTCTACGAGGTCTCCTGCTCGGGGCCGATCTCGACCGCTCCCGAGCCCGGGCCGTTTCCACCGGACTTCCCCAATCCGCCGCCCGCGACCACTCCCGCCCCGAAGGCCGACGGGCTCCTGGTCCAAGGGATCACCTACCTGTCGACCGACCCCGCAAGGTTCTCCAATTGCGTCGGTCAGCGCGAGGACTACGACGGCTCGGGCGAGGCAGCCGACGGCGTCGGCTCGGTGCTGGACCAGTACCTTCCCGGAGCCCTCACGGCGCGCATCCCGGCCATCTCCCGCCAGGAGCTCCTAGCGCCTGGGGTGGCGCTGCGCAGCATCCCCGTCGACTACGAGCAGGCCCCAACGCAGATCGACGAGTCGTGCGCCGACTTCTTCGGAATCGAGGACCCCAGCCAGTGCCAGATCAGCCTCGATTGGAGTGGCATCGTGCTGCTCGATGCCACCGCCGGCTGCCCAGTCATCCTCGCCGGTCCCAGCCTCGCGTGCCTGCCGCTCGGCGGAACGCCCGTGGCGGCGGTCACCGAGGGTGTGGATACCGACGCGACCGGGCCCGGAACGGCGAGCGTCTCGGTCATCGCGGTCGGCGCCGCGGGCGCACATGCCTCGATTGCGCGCCGGATCGTGATCGCCTCGGCGTCGGTCAAGGTCACGCGCGCGGGGCGGGTGCGTCTGCGGCCGCGGCTCACCGCCGCCGGCTCAGCGCTGTTCAAGCACTCCAAGCGCGTGAAGGCGACGATCCAGACCGTCTTCAAGCCCAGGTCCGGCCCCGCGCACATGACCCACGTGACCACGGTGCTCGTCCGGTAGCGGACCCGGGCAGCTGCACCCGGGCGGACAGCGCCACCGGCTCACGGGTGCCCGCACGCCTGCTCAGCGTGCTGGAACGCCGGAGTGTTCGAGTTGAGATTCGCCGACCCCGGTCCGGGCCCTAGTTCGATCCCGCCGCCGGGCGGGAACTTGGGGTCGGGGAATTGCGGCACGCCGTGGGCGCGCATGCACTCGGCGAACTTCACCGCAGTCGCCTTCTGAGCCGCGCTCACCGGCGGCCGCGGGTGCGTTGCGTTGAACTGCTTCATGCAGGTGTTGAGCGCCGACCGGAACGCCGGGGCCTTGATGTTGGTGGTGGGAGGCAGCTGGGCGCCCAGGATCGAGATCGACGACCCGGCCGCCGGCGTGCCTCCGGGATCGGGGAAATCAGGGACGCCGTGCCCGCGCATGCACTTGGCGAAGGTGATCGCTCCGGGCCCGGGCCCCGAGCCGGTTTGATTGGACGCGATCGGCCCGCTACCGCCGCCGCAAGCGGCCACCGCCAGCGCAGTCGTGGCGATCACGGCTGCGGACGCGAGTCTGACGAGGCCCATGGCGCAGTTGTAAGGCGCGCGGGCTAACGACGGGGTAACGCCGTTATGCGGACGTTACGGGGGCGGCTTGGGATTGCGCCCCCTTCACCGCGATCTAATTCCGCTGCGCGCGGCCGAAGCTGAACGGCGCGAGGTCGATCTTGGGCGCACCGCCGGTCAGCCATTGGGCCACCGCCTCTCCGATCGCCGGAGAGTGCTTGAAGCCGTGCCCCGAGCACGCCGAGACGACCAGCACCGCGTCGTGGTCGGGATGGCGGTCGATGATGAAACGGCTGCCGCGGGTGCTCGTGTACAGGCAGGAGACGGTTCGCAGCGGTTCGGCCCCGAGCCACGGCAGGTAGGGCTCGACGCATCCGTGGTACATGCGATCGATCTCGGCACGGTCGGCCGGGTGCTGCCGCCCGTCCGGAGTCGTCGTGTGCTCGTATGACTCGGAGGCGACCTTGACGCCGCCGTCGCGACCGTCGATCGCCGGGAAGCCGTAGAAGCCGTCGAGGTGCACGAAGCCCCGCTGATCGCCGCCCACGTCCCACACGAACCCCGGCATGTCGCGCAGTACGTCGTGGCCTCGGCGGATCGGAAACCAGAAGAGCAGCTGGCGATAGACGGCGACGATCTCGCGCGCCTGCGGGACGAGGTCGCCGATCCAGGCGCCCGCGCACACCAGCAGCTGCCCGGCCGCATAGGTATCGCGGTCGGTGGTGACGGTGACCCCGGCCGGCGAGGCCGCCCAGCGCTCCACGCTCTCCCCAAGGCGCAGCTCGGCGCCGTGTCGTCGCGCCAGCGCGAGCTGCGCCGCCACCGCGCGCTCGGGCCGGACGTACCCGGCGCCGGGCTCGTGGTAGCCGACGGTGCGCTCGTCGATCGCGAACATCGGAAATCCGGCTCGCAGCTCGGCGTTGGTGAGGTCTCGGTGCTCGATCCGGTACTGGAGCGCCGCCGCTCGCGTCTCCCCGAGGAAGGTGCTCGACGGGTGGGCCAGGATGATGATCCCCGGCTGGGTGAGCAGCTCTGCGCCACTCTCGCCCTCGATCTCTCGCCACAGCTCATGCGAGCGCCGAGCCAGCGGCACGTACTCCCTCCCCTCGCCGATCGCCAGTCGCGTGACCCGGGTGTCACCGTGCGTCGACCCCCAAGGGTGCGGCGGCGCGTATTGGTCGATCCCGATGACCGAGACCCCGCGCGCGGCCAGCTGCCAGGACGCCGCGCTGCCCATCGCGCCCAGTCCCACGACGATGACGTCGGCGGTGCGCATCGTCAGAGCTCGAGCGTGACCTCGCCGTCCGGCCGCGAACAGCACAGCAGCACGTGCTCGGCGTCGGGCGGCTCGAGCGGCTCGGTGCTGTAGGCGACCTGGCCGGTGAGCAGTCCCGTCTCGCAGTAGTGGCAGACGCCGATCCGGCACCCGAAGCTGACCGGGATGTCGCACGCCTCGGCGAACTCGAGCAGGTTCCCGTAGCCCGGGTCCCACGGCAGCGAGAGGTTGCTGCGGCTGAACGTCACCGCCGGCCCGTCTCCGGGCGCGCCGGCCGGCGCGTGGGGGGGAGGGTGCTCGCCCTCCAGGCCGGGGGCGACGATCACGGCCTTGGCCCCGAACACCTCCATGGCCACGTGCTCGGGGACGGTGCCGCGCGCGGTCAGCGCGGCGGACAGCGATTGCATGAACGCCTCGGGCCCGCACAGGTAGTAGTCGGCGTCGGCGGGGATGCCCGCGGCAGCGACCGTCTCGACCGAGAGCCGCCCGATCAGGTCAAAGGCGGCGCCGGGCGTCTCCTCGGGGCCAGGCCGGCTGTAGCTGACGATCCGGTGGGCGTGGGGCAGTTCCGCCAGCAGCCGGTTGACCTCGGCGCCGAACGCGTGCTCCTGGCCGTCGCGTGCTCCATGCATCCACCACACCTCGCGGGTTGTCTCCGCGGTGGCGAGGGCGTGGAGCATCGCCAGGACCGGGGTCGCGCCGACGCCGGCGCTGAGCAGGACGATTGGGCGTTCGCCGTCGCGCAAGGTGAAGGCGCCGCGCGGCGCCGCTGCCTCGATCGTGTCGCCGACGCGGACGTGCTCGTGCAGGAACGAGCTTCCGATCCCGTGGGGTTCGCGCTTGACGCTGATCCGATACCCGTCGCGACCGGTGACGCTCGAGAGCGAGTAGCTGCGGATGACCGCGGGCTGATCGGGTCCGTGGGCGCGCAGGCGGACCGTGAGGTACTGCCCTGGGCTCACGGTCCCTGGCGGCGCCGGCGTCCCATCGGCGGGGGTGAGCGTAAACGAGGCGATCGTGCTGCTCTCTCGTCGGATCTCCGTCACCGTGAGCGGCTGAAACCCCTGCCACGCCGGCGGCGCCGGCGTCTCGGTGGCTGCTTCTCCCCGTTCGAGCAGCGCACGGAACGAGCCCTTCCAGCCCTCGCTGAGCGCTGGGATCCGCAGCGCGCGCTCGAGCTTGCGTCGGGACCGGTTGGGCAGATAGAGGAGCCCGTCGACGTCCGCGACGCTGAGCTGCTCGGGGCCGCTCTGCAACCGGACGATCTCATCGCCGGCCTGCACCTGCCCTTCTTCCAGGACGCGCAGATAGAAGCCGGGCCGATGGTGCGCGACGAGGAGGGAGGGCATCCGGGCCTCATCCATCCGGATCGCGAGGCGAAAGCACGTCACCCGCGGCTGGGTGACCTCGAAGGTCGCGCCGCCGATGCGGTAGCGATCGCCGATGCACACCTCGTCGTCGGCCAGTCCCTCGACCGTGAAGTTCTCCCCGAACTGGCCGTAGGTGAAGTCGCTGCGGCCCAGCTCCTGCTCCCAGTATCGGTAGGAGTCCAGCTGGTAGACGTAGACCGCGCGGTGCTCGCCTCCGTGAGCGGCGCGGTCGGCCTGGTCGTCGCCGTCGATATTGATCCGCCGGACCATCAGCGGTCCGTCGACCGGCTCCTTCCAGATCGCCGTGCGGACGGTCTTGCCCTCCCACGGAACCTCGCGCGGCCCTCCCACGTTGAGCGAGACGAGCCGCCCCGCGGCGGTCGCGGCGGTCGCGGCGGTCCCGACGGCGCGGCTCACTCCGTCAGTCGGACCCATGCGGTCAGTCGGACCCATGCGGTCAGTCGGGCCCGATGCGGCCGAACTCGCGCGCCGCCTCGAGCAGGCCGTCGTGATCCGCTCGGCAGCCGGGACAGCTGCGGAGGTGGATCGCGGTGCCGGGGAACGCAGCGGCGGGATCCTCTCCGGCGAGCTCGACGTCGACGTAGGCGTCCAGGATCGTCTCCCCGGCGCTGCAGCCGGCGTCGCCATCCAGGGACCGCAGCAGATCGTCGAGATGCCGGCCGTCGTCGCTCATCGGATGACTGCATCCTCCTCGATCACCGGGTGTCCGGCACGGGCGAGGCTGGCACGAAGCGTGCGCCGCGCGTCGAACAGGTTCTTGTAGATCGCGTTGCGGTTGGAGCCGAGACGGATGGCCAGGACGTCGATCGGCACTTCGTTGAGCGCGATCGCCGCGAACACCTCGCGTTGGCGCTCGGTCAGCGTGCCGATCGCCGCCGACAGCGCGTTCAGCTGCTCGCGTTGCTCGAGGCGATCGCCGGGCCGCGGAGACAGCCGGTCAGGCAGACGCTCCCAGTTGAGCTCCTCGGCGCTGGGCGGCTGGCGGCGCCACGCGTGGCGTGCGACCTTGCTGGAGACCTCGAACACGGCGAACTTGTACGCCCACGTGGTGAACCGGCTCAGGCCACGGAAGTCGTCAAGCCGCTTCATGATGCTCATGAGCGCGTCGTCGGCCGCCTGTTGGGCCAGGTCCTCGAGCTCAGGGCCCGCGATCGACCCGAGCTGCGAGCGGCGGCGCGACAGCTCGTGGAGGGCGACGCGCAGCAGCACGTCATGGAGCCGGGCCACGGCCTGGTCGTGGCGGGGATGGCCTGCCCGGAGCTGCTCCACCCACCGGCCGGACTCCTCATCGTGCCCGGTCCCGGTGGTGGCGTAGGGCTCCTTGGTCACGTCGTCGCATGCTAATCGCCTCCTCTCACGGTGAGTGCCGCGCGCCCCGCCTTTCTTACCGCGCGGTGCTGTGAGTAAGACGGCGCTCCGGGTCGCCACTGATGTGAACAGTCGGGAGCCGACGGCTCCCGACGCCCAGGCAAGCGAGAGAAAGGACGGCGGACATGGGATTGGGCTGGCAGCAGGGACCATTGGCGCCGGGAGCGATCGGGACGTTCCTGGTCGCGGAGCCGCTCCCCGAGCGGATGCTGTACGCCGAGCCGCTGCGGCGGCGCATGCGCGTGAGGTTCGGGGGCGCGTGGATTGCGCAGAGCGATGACGTCGTCATCCTGCACGAGCCTGGCCGCTATCCGGTGGCCTACTTTCAGAAGGCCGACATCGCCGACGGCGTCCTGCACGCCGGCGAGCACACGACCAGCCACCCGGACCTCGGCGCCACCTCCTGGTATGTCGTGGGCCAGGGCGATCACGAGGCCCCGCGCGGCGCCTGGGAGCACGCCGATCTCCCGGCCTTCGCGGAGATCCTCGCCGGGCGCGTGGCCTTCGCGTGGCACGCGATGGACGCGTTCTATGAAGAGGACGAACGGATCCTCGGTCATGCCGCCGATCCCTACCACCGCATCGATATCCGGCAGACCTCGCGTCATCTCGTCGTCCGCGCGGGCGATCAGGTCGTGGCCGAGACCCACCGGCCGCTCGTCCTCTACGAGTCCGGGTTCGCGCCCCGCTGGTACGTGCCCCGGGAGGATGTCGACGAGCAGCAGCTCACGCCCGTGCCACGCCAGACGTTCTGCCCCTACAAGGGCCTGTGTGACTACTACGACATCGGCGACGCCGGCCGGGCGGCATGGTCCTACCGCGACGCCTACCGCCAGGTCGACCGCATCGGAGACTGCATCTCCTTCGAGCCTGACAAGGTGACCGTCATCATCGGCGGCGAGCGGCTCGAGCCCGCGCCCGGGCAGCAGGTCGTCCCGCACGGCCCGGACCGGGGCCTCACCCCCGAGGAGGCGATCGCGCCGATCATGCGCTGAGGCCCGGCCACCGGGTGCCGTGGGCGCGGCGGTGACTAGGCCGCCTGAGAGACGCCCACGGGCCCGCGGGTGATCGCGCTCAGCTGCTCGTCCACGTCGAAGTAGCGCGCGTCGATCTCGCTGACTCCCGCCAGCCGCCCCAGGGACTTGGGGAGCATCTCGTCACCCCAGAGCCTGGCGTGCTCCTCGGTGTCGAAGAGATAGATGCCGCCCGCGGCAGCCCGCGAATCGTCGTAGATCCACACCTTCCACTGCAGGCCAGGGAGGCCCGAGATCCGTTCGGCGGCTCCCAGCAGATGCTCGGCCTGCTCGTGATCGTCCTGACTGCGCTCGCGACGGTAATTGACCTGCAACAGCTTCATCTCCGGTCCTCCTAGGGGTTGTCATACAGCTCCCGGCGCCACCCACGCTGACACTAACGCTGGGCGGGCGGGCCGTGTGTGAGCCTCGTCCTGACCACGCCGCCGCTCACGGTCCTGACCACGCCGGCGCTCAGCCTGCGGTCACTGCTTGACCAGCGTGCCGACTGTCACGTGGGGCCAGTGGATGCCGTTGAAGTCGAGCATCACCAGCTGCGTGTACTGCAGCTGGTGCTTGTCCGGCTGGCCTCCCGTGCCCGCGATCGTCTCGATCCAGAACGTGCACTCCATCTGCGTCGCCTTGGCGTTGCCGCCGGGCGGGTTGCCGCTGGCCGACAGGAACGCCGTATTGGCGGTGCCGCCGCCGGCCTTGATGACGTTGTGGTTGGTCGCGACGTGCAGGAACGTCCGGCTCTTCATGCTCGTGTTGTGCAGCGAGGACTGAAGCGCGGTCTGCAGCACGCTGTTGGGGTTCTTGACGATCGCCTGCGTCACCCCGGGCGCCACGAAGCGGAACTGGGTCGCCTGAGACAGGTCGAGCTCGGGGAACGTCTGGGCCACGGAGTTGAAATCGGAGTTCGCCGGCGCGGGGCTGCCGAAGAAGAACGGCAGGATGTTGTTGTCCGGAATGTTCTGTGGTCCGCCTTGCAGCACCTGGGCGACGCCCTGGGCGAGGATGACGGTGCCATGCGGGATCGAGCCCATGCGCACCACCGACGGTGGCTCGTTCGGATCGGTGGTATGCGGCACGTTGGCCCAGATGCCGGGCTCGATGTGCAGCCCGGCGCCGGTGCTGGCCTCACTGATCTGCTGGAGGTACGTGAGCCCGAACATGTCGATGTCAGGCATGGCGAGCCCGCGGTTGGGGATCGCGCCGTTGATCGGCGTGAAGATCAGCGACTCGGTGGTCATGTTGAGCTCGAGGAACCGATCCTGCGCGCTGGCGGGGTTGTGCGGCCGCCAGATCGCGTTGAACCCGTGCCCCACCCACGTGCCGGCGAGCGCCGCCAGCGCCCCCAGCGGGTTCGGCGTCTGCGCAGCGATGGCCTGCGCGGCCTCCGCTGTCGGCGCCTCTGGAGTGGCAAGCCCCGCAAACGCGAAGTCCCCATCGATTTGGATACCTGCACTCATGCTGACCCCTCACGATCTCGTCGCCTCTTGGCCCGGTCCAGGCCACTGATCACTTCCCTCGCTCCACGACGCGCGGTCGCGGAGAGCCCCAACGGGGCGAGCATATATTTGGCCCGGACGCGGACGCACTCGTTTGGGTTCTTGCACTGCTCTGCGCGATGAACCTGTGCGCAGGCGCTCAGCTGTCCCGTCCCCATTAGGATGGCCCCATGAGCTCGCTCGCCGGCGAGGTGGTCTTCATCACGGGCGCCGCCCGCGGCATCGGGGCGGGCACCGCACGAGCACTCGCCGCGCGTGGAGCGCGCCTGATCCTGGTCGACGTCGACGCGGCGCCGCTGGAGGAGATCACCGCCGAGATCGGCGAGGATCGCGTCCTCAGCCTCGCCTGCGATGTCTGCGATCTCGAGGCGATGGAGAGCGCCGCCGCGGCGGGGATCGAGCGGTTCGGCGGGATCGATCTCGTGCTGGCCAACGCCGGCGTGGCCAGCTACGGCTCGGTGGCGGCGGTCGACCCGGCGATGTTCAAGCGCGTTCTGGACGTCAATCTGCTCGGGGTGTTTCACACCGTGCGGGCCACGCTACCCGCGGTGATCGAGCGACGCGGCTATTACCTGATCGTCTCCTCGGAGGCCGCGTTCGCGCCCGGCCCGGGGCTGGCGTCCTACTGCACGTCCAAGGCGGGCGTCGAGCACTTCGCGAGCACGCTGCGCCTCGAGGTCGCTCACCACGGCGTGGAGGTCGGCTCCGCGCACATGTCGTGGATCGACACGCCGCTCGTCCAGGACGCCAAGGCCGATCTCGCGTCGTTCCGGGAGATGCTGTCAACGCTCCCGGGGCCGTTGGGTAAGACCATCCCGCTCGACCGGTGCGTGGCGGCGTTCGTGGAGGGACTCGAGCAGCGCAAGCGGCGTGTCTATGTCCCGCGGTGGGTCGCCGCCCTGGCGTGGCTCAAGCCCCTGCTCACGTCGCGCCTCGGTGAGCGCGAGCCACTCAAGCAGGTGCCACGGATGCTGCCGATGATGGACGCCGAGGTGGCCGAGCTCGGACGTTCGACGAGCGCCCGCAACGTGGCGGCGCGCGACGCGAGCGTCACACCCGAGTAGTCCCCCGCACCACGTCAGAACGGGAAGTCGTGGATGGCGTCGCGGACCACCTTGGCCAGTTCGGCATCCGCGCCGTGCTGGATGAAGTCGTAGATGTCCCCGGTCGTCGAGCTCCCCGGGAACCAGCCCGCGATCTCGTCCGCGATGAGATTCACGTCACCCCGGCGCTGCAGACGAAGCACCGACGCGGCCGACAGCGTCGCCCCCGGCCCCGCCGCGGCCGGACCCCCGGCTCGGCCACGCCGGCCCTCCCGGACCCCGTCACCGCGTGGTTGCGCGATGACGGGGACGCCACGTTCCAGTCCCGGGCCACGCGCCATGGGGCTAACGTACCAGCGGCGACGGGGTGGGCAGGCATGCCGTGCCCGCCTCTAGGCGGCCGGGATGGCCTCGTAGGTGAGGCGGACGAGGCCGTCGCCGACGGTTGCGGAATCGGTGAGGCGCATCGGCTTCTGGCCGGTCGTGGCGCCGAACAGGCGCTCACCGGCCCCGAGCACGACCGGGAAGACGACGAGCCGCAGCTCGTCCACCAGGTCGTGCTCGATCAGCGCTCGCCCTAGCTGATAGCTGCCGTAGACGACGATGTCCCCATCCACGGCCCGCTTGAGCTCTGCCACCGCATCGACGGCATTGCCCGTCAGGACCGTGGCGTTGCTCCAGGCGGCATCGTCCGCGGTCGAAGACACGACATACTTGGGCATGCTGTTCAAGCGGTCCGCCCAGGGGTCGCTCCGTGACAGCCAACGCGTGGCGAACCATGCGTCGCTGCGCCGGCCGAGCAGGAGAGCCTCGGTCTCCACGGCCTCCTCGATCATGATCTTGGCCCATGGTTCGAGGTCCGCGCCTCCTGACTGGGCGAACCACCCGCCGAGCCTGAAGCCCTCCTGCCCGTCCGGGTCCTGGACGACCCCATCGAGCGAGACGTTCGTGCTGATGACGATTCTTCCCATCGCAGCTCTCCTCTTCAGTCGGTGTGTGTGCGGCTGCCTGCGATGAGGCGTCGCCCGGAACGCAAACTGAGCGACGAATTTCGAGCCGCCCCGACGTCTGTACGTGTGTGATGCAAGTGAGAGAAGGAGCCTGTGCGAGGATCCGGCCGTGAGCGAGCAGACCCTCGCCCGTGCGCGCGCCGGCGACGAGGTCGCCTTTCGCGAGCTGACCGACCCCTACCGCCGTGAGCTGCAGTTGCACGTGTACCGGATCGTGGGGTCCGCCCAGGACGCCGAGGACCTGCTCCAGGAGACGCTGCTCGCCGCGTGGCGCGGCCTCGAAAAGTTCCAGGAGCGCGCGTCGATTCGTGCCTGGCTGTACCGGATCGCCACCAACCGCTCGCTTGATGCCCTGCGCGCGAGCCGCCGGCGCCCGGAGGACCGGCGGGTGACCCAGATGCCCGAACCGACACGGTGGAGCGAACCGGTCTGGCTCGAGCCCTACCCCGACGCCCTCCTGGAGGGGATACCGGACCAGGCCCCCGGGCCGGAGGCGCGCTACGAGACGAAGGAGTCGATCGCGCTGGCGTTCATCGTCGGCCTCCAGCATCTCCCGCCGCAGCAGCGGGCCGTGCTCGTGCTGCGCGACGTGCTCGGCTACCGCGCGGCGGAAGCCGCGGAGATGCTCGAGACCACCGAGGCGTCGGTCAACAGCCTCCTGAGCCGCGCGCGGGCGGCGTTCGACTCCCGGCTGCCGGCCGCCGGTCGCGAACGCGCGCCGCTCCCCAACTCCAAGGAGGAGCGCGACCTCGTCGGCCGGTTCGCCGAGACCGTCGAGAACGGCGACATCGACGGCATGGTTGCGCTGCTCACCGACGACGCGTGGCTGACGATGCCGCCGCTTCCGCATGCCTACCAAGGCCGCGGCGCCATTGGCGCGTTTCTGCGCGGCGCGGAGGAACGCCGCGGCGCCCCGATGCGGGTGGTGGCGACGCGCGCCAACACCCAGCCGGCGTTCGGTTGCTACCTCTCACGCACGGAGAGCGAAGCCGCCCGGGCGTTCTCGCTCTTCGTGCTGACCCTCGAGGGCGACCGAATCTCCGCCATCACGTGGTTCGCCGACAGCAGCGTCTTCCCGCACTTCGGCCTGCCGCGGATACTGCCCTAGCGGGTGAAACTCAAAGATCGAGCCGAGCAGGAATCGAGAAGCACCGCCGGCGGCCCGCGATTACAGTCGAGCCGACCATCGACGGGACCTTCGACTCCAAGGAGTGACAATGAGCGGCTCTTCTACCCAGGGAATCAAGACGGTGCTGCATCCCGTGTCCGACCTGGCCGCGGCCAAGCCGGTGTACACGGCGCTGCTCGGCGTTTCACCGTCGGCGGACGCCGAGTACTACGTCGGTTATGACACCGAGGGCCAGCACATCGGGCTGGTGCCCGGCGGCGGACCGCAGGGCATGACCTCGCCGGTGGCCTACTGGCACGTGGCCGACATCGAGGCGAAGCTGGCCGAGGTGACAGCGGCCGGCGCCACCGTGAAGGATGCCGCACGCGATGTCGGCGGCGGCCGCCTGGTGGCCAGCTTCACCGACCCTGACGGCAACGTCCTCGGGCTGCTGCAGGATCGCTGAGTGCCGCACGTCGTCGACAGTCACCGTCTGATCCGTGTGCACGGCGCGCGTGTCAACAATCTCAGGGAGAACTGCATCGAGATCCCGAAGCGCCGGCTGACAGTGTTCACCGGCGTCTCGGGCTCGGGCAAGAGCTCGTTGGTCTTTGACACGATCGCCGCGGAGTCACAGCGCCTGATCAACGAGACCTATAGTGCCTTCGTGCAGGGCTTCATGCCGAGGCTGGCGCGGCCCGAGGTCGATGTCCTCGACGGGCTGACGACCGCGATCAGCGTCGACCAGCAGCGGATGGGCGGCGACGTGCGCTCCACTGTCGGGACCGCCACCGACGCCAATGCGATGCTGCGCATCCTCTTCAGCCGGCTGGGCGAGCCGCACATCGGCTCGCCCAACGCGTTCTCGTTCAACGTCCCCTCGGTCAAGGCCAGCGGCGAGATGACCATCGGCGACAGGACCGTGAGCAGGACGTTCACCCGCGCCGGTGGCATGTGTCCGCGCTGCGAGGGCCGGGGCACGGCCTCCGATATCGAGCTCACGCAGCTCTACGACGAATCCAAATCGCTTGCCGACGGCGCGATCCTCGTCCCCGGCTACAAGGCGGGCGGGTGGAACTACCGGCTCTACGCCGCGTCTGGCTTTGTCGACCCCGAGAAGCCGATCCGCAAGTACACCAAGAAGGAGCTGCACGACTTCCTGCACCACGAGCCCGTGAGGATGAAGATCGCGGGCATCAACATGACCTATGAGGGACTGATCCAGCGGATCCAGAAGTCGATGCTGTCCAAGGACCAGGAGTCGGTGCAGCCGCACATCCGTGCCTTCGTGGCGCGGGCGGTGACGTTCACCGCCTGTCCGGACTGCGGCGGCACACGGCTCAGCGAGGCGGCCCGATCGTCTGAGATCAGGGGGGCGAACATCGCCGAGGCCTGCGCGATGGAGATCGCCGACCTGGCCGAGTGGGTCCGAGACCTCGACGAGCCGTCCGTGGCTCCGCTGCTCCTCACGCTGCAGCAGACGCTGGACTCGTTCGTGGAGATCGGGCTGGGCTATCTCTCGCTCGAGCGGCCCTCGGGCACGCTGTCGGGCGGGGAGGCCCAGCGGGTCAAGATGATCGGCCACCTCGGCTCCTCACTCACCGACGTCACCTACGTGTTCGATGAGCCCACCGTCGGCCTGCATCCCCACGACATCCAGCGGATGAACGACCTGCTGCTCCGGCTGCGGGACAAGGGGAACACGGTCCTCGTCGTGGAGCACAAGCCCCAGACGATCGCGATCGCCGACCATGCCGTTGACCTCGGCCCCGGCGCCGGTACCGCCGGTGGCGAGGTCGTCTTCGAGGGCACCGTCGACGCGTTGCGGGCCAGCGATACGCTCACCGGGCGGCACCTGGATGACCGCACCTCCCTGAAGCCATCGGTGCGGACGGCGTCGGGGGTGCTGGAGGTGCGCGGCGCCGCCACCCATAACCTGCAGGATGTCGACGTCGACGTGCCGCTCGGCGTGCTCGTCGTGGTGACCGGGGTCGCCGGCTCGGGCAAGAGCTCGCTGATCCACGGTTCGATCGCGGGGCGCGATGGGGTCGCGTTGGTCGACCAGGCCCCGATCCGCGGCTCGCGACGGAGCAACCCGGCGACCTACACCGGATTACTCGATCCGATCCGCAACGCCTTCGCGAAGGCCAACGGCGTCAAGGCGGCGCTGTTCAGCGCCAACTCCGAGGGCGCCTGCCCCAACTGCAACGGCGCGGGCGTCATCTACACCGACCTCGCCATGATGGCGGGCGTCGCCACCACCTGCGAGGAGTGTGACGGCAAGCGCTTTGAGGCATCGGTCCTTGACCACCACCTCGGCGGACGCGACATCAGCGAGGTGCTCGCGATGCCGGTGACCGAGGCCGAAGGATTCTTCGGCGACGGGGAGGCGCGCACGCCGGCCGCGCACAAGATCCTCGAGCGGCTCGCGGACGTCGGGCTCGGCTACCTCAGCCTCGGCCAGCCGCTCACCACGCTGTCGGGCGGGGAGCGCCAGCGGCTCAAGCTGGCCACCCACATGGGGCAAACCAGGTCCCGCCCACCCTCGCGTCCACCCGAGGTCTACGTGCTCGACGAGCCCACCACCGGCTGCACCTCGCCGACGTCGAGCAACTGCTCGGCCTGCTCGACCGGCTGGTGGACGCGGGCAGGTCGGTCATCGTCATCGAGCACCACCTGGCAGTCGTGGCGCACGCTGACTGGATCATGGGCCTCTGCCCCGGCGCCGGCCACGACGGCGGGCGGGTCGTGTTCGAGGGCACCCCGGCCGACCTCGCCGCCGCCGGCTCCACCCTCACCGGCGAGTACCTGGCGGCCTACGTCGGCACCTGACCGCGCGGCAGTCACATCAGTCGCGGGCTTTGCCAAACTCCGTGACGCGATGGGTGGTGTGCGATGACCCTGCTGCCGGACGTCGAGCTGCGCTCTGCGCACCCCGGAGGCGGGATCGCCGTCGCCGCGTCGGTTGCGGCCCTGCTCGTCGCCGTCGTGTTCATGGTCACTCTGCACCGCGCGCCTGCCCACCCCAGCCTCGGGCCCTCGCAGCTCGCGCCCGGGCCGACGTTCCAAGACGCACCGCCCACACAGCCCGGGGCATGGGAGGGTGGCAGCACGGTCTGCCCGCTGGCGGCGCCCAACCACTATCTGCCGCCGCGGTCAGGATGCGTGAGCGTGCTGCAGGTCGACGTCGACGGGGATGGGCGCCCGGACCTCGTGCTGCTCTACGCCCACCTCGGTCACCGCAGCTTCGGTGGACGCTATGCCCCGACCTCGTTCACGCTCGAGGTCGTGCGCGCGTCCGGATCGGTGGTACGGGCCCGACTCCCCAGGCCGGAGTCCAACGCTGCGCTCGTCGAGTCAGGCAACGTCAACGGCGTCCCCGGAGCCGAGCTGTTCATCCAGGTGGGCCGCATCTCGAGCGGCTCCTCCGCCGATGTCTACACCTTCCACGACGGACGCCTGATCCGCGGGCGCGTCACGCTCGGTTGGGGCGGAGATTCGGCCACGCAGGCCGGCTTCGCCTGTCGGCCGGGACGACCTCCCACGCTCATCGTCCGCAGCTTCGAGCTGCAGGGCCTGGAGAACGGCCGCTGGCAGCAGACCCAGACGGTGTTCGCGTGGCACGGCCCCGTCCTGGATCGGATCTCCCGCAGCGTCACCCACCGGCGGGGCGTGCCCCCGGCCGCGCAGACAGCCCTGGGCACAGGCTGCGGCACGATCGACCGCGCCACCACGAGCTGACGCTGACCGCTGGGATCAGGGGGCAGGTTGCAGGCGGCGCTTGCCGGGGCCGGCGACATCGTAGTCGGCGTGGAGGACCAGCCCGACTGCGTTGGCGGGCCAGAACGCCCCTGTGGGCGGGGCCTTGACCCCGGGACCGCAGGAACCGCCGGACTTGCCGGGCAGCGCGATCCACGCAAATGCGTCGGCGAACGCGTACCCGGTGTCGCTGGTGGGTTTGGGGCCCAGGCCACGGCCGGCCGGGGCACACAGGATCTCGTTGCCGTGATGGACCCGGTCCCGAGGGCGCAGTGGTCCCTTCCCGTTGTCAGAAGTGGAGACGACGAAATGCGCGCCATGCAGCGCCCCCGCGAGCTTCTGCCCGTAGGCGACCTCGGAGGTGGTCCAATCGAAATGGGTGGAGTTGAGGAAGAACCCCTGGGCCTGATCGACGCCGGCACGGGTCAGGAGCCGGGCGGCCGTCGTGTACGAGAGCGCGTCGCCGGCGCCGGCGTCCATGTAGAGGACCACGTGCGGGTTCTGCTCCAGCGTGGTGACGGCGGAGCGCAGTTCGGTCATGCGGGCGGCGAGCGCGCGGCCACGGAGGCAGGGGGTGGTGATCAGTGAGTCCATCTCCAGGAACACGACGGCGCGGAAGTTGCCGATCCCGGCCGAGAGGCCGTTGATGAAGCGCTCGTAGGCGGCGATCCGTTTCGGGGAGTCCGCGGAGCCGCCCCGGGCGCACTGACCGTTGACGATCCAGTACGTGGCCAGCGTGGGGATCGCGGCCGGTTCCTGAACGTCGGCGTTGCGCAGGAACTGAAAGACGGCACCCTCGGGACTGGGGCCGTTCCAGGAGCCGAACCGGTCAGTGAACGGCTGGTCGGCGATGGCCTGGATGAGGCCGGCCTCCTTGGGATGCCTGTGCCGCAGCCGGCGGGCCGCCTCGGCGGCGGGGGAATGGTGTGGGTCGGCGTAGAAGCGCGCTCCGCCCAGCAGGTTCCCCGTCGCGTTGGGGACGCCGGGGAGCTCCAGCGGATTGGAGGGGTCGCGCGTCTGGACCGGGGCGTTGTGCAGGATGAAGAGCTTGGCGTTGTGAGGGCCGAGCTTCTCGGGGAAGGAGCCGTACAGGTAGACGGCAGCGTGCACCGACGGGCCCCGCCAGTCACGGGCGATGATGGGGATCGCGAACGTGGCCTGCGCCTGGCCGGGCGCAAAGTGCAGGGTGCCGCCGACGTTCCGGTAGTCGACGCCCGCGACCGCATCGGCGCGGTGGGTGCCATAGCGGACGTACTCGTCGCTATGCAGCGAGCCGGTCCGGTTGACCGTCACGGTGACCTGTCCTGCGGTCGCTGAGACGCGGTAGCGGGTGGCTGACAACGAGACCTCGGCGTGCGCGACGGCGGCGAGGGCGAGCTGGCAGGCGCAGCCGGCCAGCAGGAGGCGGAGCAAGCGGAACATAGGTCGGTCCTTTCCCTCGCCTCGGGCCCGTCACTCCATTTTTTCACCCTCCGCGTCGTCTCCGTGTAAGGCCGCCGTTCGGGTTGCTGAGCAATGGTGAGCAATGACCCGGCGCAGCAGCGGAAAGCGTCCGAGCAGGATCGAAGAAGCGCGGGCGATCCGTCGCTCTTACGCTTGCGACATGCAGGCATTGACATCTCGAGGAAAGGGACACTCATGAAGGTGATGACATGTCAACAGCTGGGCGGGCCGTGTGAGCTCGAGCACCGGGGGATGACCGCTGATGAGGTGATCAAGGCACAGGATCGCCATCTGAAGGAGACGGTTGATGGCGGCGATGCCACCCATGAGGATGCCCTGAAGGCGATGAAGGGCCGGTGGAAGCGTCCCATCTCCGGGATGGGGTGGTACCGGCAGGTCAAGAAGGACTTTGCAGCGCTTCCGGAGCAGTGAGGATCGTCGCGGCGAGAGCCACCCGATGGTCCTTGGTCCAGGGTGGCCCCAGCGTTGCCCTGGGCCCACTCAGGACTTCGTCGGCCCGCGCGGCCAGCATGCGGGCCGCTTGTCCTTCCACGGCCTTCGCGTCATAGAGATGGACTTCCCAGCCACGCGCATGAGCGAGCTCAGAGAGCTCCTGGCGATACATGATCGCGTCAGCCCGGGCCTCGTAGGGCGGGCGACGTTGCACCGCGATGTCGTCGGGGAAGTCGAGCGGCCACCGCCGCAGCGAGATCGAGCGGATCGGCGCGGGTAGCGCGGTGGCGATCTCGTCGAGTGCAGCTGAGGAGGCTCGGGCGACGGATGCGCGGACGTCCGCGACGAGGGCGGCCGTGGCGGCCACACCGAGACGCCGGCTCTCGTAGTGAATCGGTGCCGGTGACAGGCCGGGCTCGATCAGCTCGATCCGCCGGCGGTCCACCACCTCGTGGCCTGCGGACGCGGTGACCGCGACGGCCCACCCGAGGTGATCCGCAATGCCCAGGCGCATGCCGCGGATTATCCACCGGGGCCTGGAGCGGTGCTCACATGGCGCTCCACGCGGCGGTCGGGCACGAGCCACATCAGCGCCACGCCGACGTAGACGGCGAGGGCGAGCCAGCGATCGGCAAACGACAGGCCGATCCCGAGGCAGTACAGGAGCGGGGAGATCTTGCCCTTCACGTCCGAACCGAGGGCGGTGCGCAACACGGAGTGAGCGCCTTCAGAGCGCAGCAGCATCGTCTGCAGGAGGTAGTACGCGATCGCGGCGCAGAGCAGCACGATGCCGTAGACGGCAGTCGGAGTCGGCGGGAAACGGTGCTCGCTCATCCACGCTGTGCTGAACGGGATCAACGACAGCCAGAACAGCAGGTGCAGGTTGGCCCACATCGCGCCGCCGGTCACTCGGGAGACGGCGGCCAGCATGTGGTGGTGGTTGTTCCAGTAGATCCCGAGATACACGAAGCTGAGCGCGTAGGCGAGGAGCACCGGCAGCTCATGCCCCAACGCATGCCAGGAGGTGCCGACCGGGATGTGCAACTCGAGGACCATGATCGTGATCAGGATCGCGATCACTCCATCGCTGAAGGCCTCCAACCGTCCCTTGGGCACCAAAGGAGCCTAGACAATATGGAGTGTTGGTCCGTCCGGCCTGAGAGGTAGAAGAGGCCGGTTCCCCCCACGTCGTTGGTGGGGGTGAAGCTATGCCGCGCGGCTCGTACCCGCGCGGCGGCCCACAATCGCATAGGAGGAACCAGCCATGGCGAAGGCTAAGACCGTCGTCGGCTTGGACGTGCACGCGACGAAGATCGTCGCGGCGGTGCTGGACGTCGAGACCGGGGAGCTTTCCCGGGTGGCGATGAGCGGTGATGCGGCGGGGGCGGCCGGGTTCTGCGCGGGGTTGCCGCGGCCGGTGCGGGTCGCCTATGAGGCCGGCCCGACGGGGTACGGGCTGGCGCGCGAGTTGGTGGGGCGGGGTGTGGAGTGTGTGGTCGCGGCGCCGTCGAAGATTCCGCGTGCGTCGGGGGATCGGGTGAAGACCGATCGGCGGGACGCTGAGCATCTCGTCAGGTTGTTGTGGGCCGGGAAGCTTCATCCGGTCAGGGTGCCGGGGCCCGCGGAGGAAGCTTTGCGTGATCTGGTCCGCGCGCGTGAGCAGGTGCGGGTGGATCTGATGCGTTCTCGGCATCGGCTCTCCAAGCTGTTGTTGCGTCACGGGATCCGGTTTGATGACGGGAGGGCGTGGACGGATCGTCACCGAGCGTGGCTTGCGACGATCACGCTGCCGTGGCCGGCTGCGCAGGCCACCCTGCTCGACGTCCACGGCGCGATCGATGCGCTCTGTCACCGTCGCGATCAGCTCGAGCGCGAGATCGTGGCGCTGCTGCCCAGCTCGCCGTGGGCCACCCAGGTCGGGCGGTTGCGGTGCCTGCGCGGGATCGACACGCTGACCGCGGTCGGGCTGTGCTCGGAGATCGGCGACTTTGAACGGTTCGCCCGCGCCGAGCAGCTCATGAACTACATCGGCCTGGTCCCGTGCGAGAACACCACCGGCCAGCAACGCCGGCTGGGGTCGATCACCAAGACCGGTTCCGGGCACGCTCGGCGGCTGCTCGTCGAAGCTGCCTGGCACTACCGCAAGCGTCCCGCCATCGGCACAGCCCTGACCAGCCGCCAAGACAGCCAGCCGCCCGAAGCGATCGCGATCGCGTGGTCAGCCCAACGCCGGCTGCATCGCACCTGGACCCGCCTGGAAGCCCGCGCCAAGCGCCGGACCATCATCGCGGTCGCCGCCGCCCGCGAGCTCGCCGGATTCTGCTGGGCGATCTGCCAAATCGAGTAACCCCACCCCCGAAACGCTCCCATCCCGTCGGCTGGGTCGGTGGCGGCCCGGTCCGCGCGGGGAACCCGCGATACAGCTATGAGCAACCCGCCCCGACCTCGGAGCCGGCCACGCCCGATCCTAGACAGCGGCTCCCCACGACGAACATGGTCCTGCGGTCCCAACCCGCGCATATCAGCCTGACCGCGCGTCGCGCACAGCAACCGGACCGCCACCCACCCAGCCGACCACAAAACCCTCAACCCGGGCGCTCAACGCCAAAATCACAGCGCCCGGGTTGACAAACATCACTCCATATCAGCTGTGAGGTCGCGACGCGCTTGGCGTCTATCAGGGGCTGCTCACGCCCGGCCTGACCGACACGGTCGCTCCTCGGCCCGATTGGAAGTATCGTCCGCACGAACGTCGAGGTCCGCGGCGTCGAACTCGAGAATTGAGGTGCGTCGATGAAGGAAAGCCATGTTCTTATCCACATCTGGGACGTGGATCCGGCGCAAGAGGGCCAGGCCGCCAAACATCTGGACGAGATGTTCGGCGAGATGACCGCAGAACCCGGCTTTGTGTCCGCCAAGGTGCTTGAGAGTGCCGACCACGCGTCGATCGCTGCCTTCGTCGAGATGCAAACGGTCGAGGACCGCCAGCGCCTCGAGCAGAACCCAGCGGTTCGCGAGACGCTCGATGACCTGCCCGGAACGGTGAATGTCGTCCTGAGGCTCTACCACGAGGTTGTCGCGTACAAGGCGTAGCGTGCGGCAGGCCCCCATATCGTCAGACACACGATCAAGACAGGAGCTGGCGGGGGATGGGTGAGACACGCCTGTTGGCTGACGGCCTCGGGTTCCCCGAGTCGACGAGATGGCACGACGGGCGGGTCTGGCTCTGCAACTGGGGAAGCGGTCAGGTGCTGGCTGTGACGACCGAGGGCGAGCGCGAGGTCATGGCCCGCCTGGATCCGCAGACGCTTCCCTTCAGCATCGACTGGGATGCCGACGGTCGTCTGCTCGTCGTCGACGGACCCCGCCGGCTGCTGCTGCGCCCGCAGCCAGACGGATCGCATGAGACGGTTGCGGACCTCACCGGCTTCAGCTCGGGGCCCTTCAATGAGCTGGTCGTCGACGCACGAGGGAACGCCTATGTGAACGGCGGACCGGGAGCGGTCGTGTGCGTGCGCCCAGACGGCCGCGTGGACCAGGTTGCCGACGGACTGAAGTGGCCCAACGGCATGGCGGTGATCGACGACGGCCACACGCTCGTCGTCGCTGATTCACATGCCGAGCAGCTCATCGCCTTTGATGTGGCCGCGGACGGAACGCTGTCTGGTCGTCGGGTCTGGGCCGAGGTTGAGCACGCGCCCGATGGCATCTGCAGCGACGCAGACGGCGCGATTTGGGCCGCAAGCGTCCCGGGGCGAAACTGCGTCCGCGTGCGAGAGGGCGGCGAGGTGCTCAGCACTGTGTCTGTCGATCGCGGCTGCTTTGCCTGCATGCTGGGCGGAGACGACGGCCGGACGCTGTTCATCGCCGCTGCGGAATGGCGCGGGATGGACGCCGCGATGAGCGAAGGCCCCGGTGTGACCGGACAGCTGCTGGCAGCGCCGGGACAGGCCGCGCCGCATGCCGGCCACCCGTAGTCCGCTCTGAGATCCGTCGGTCAGAGAGGGCAGGTTCAGGACGCATCCAGACAGCGACGCCTGCTCCGATGGGATTGGTACACTCGGAAACCGTTATAACGAGATCCGAGTCATTCACGCGCCGTGTGCGGTCCGCGATAGAGCTGGTGCTCACCATCGCCGTCGCCCTGGGTCTCGCGCTGCTGATCCAGGCGTTTCTGGTCAAGCCGTACCGGGTCCCAAGCGGCTCGATGCTGCCGACGCTGGGCATCAACCAGCGGATCCTGGTCAACCGGCTGGACACGCACCCCGGGATCGGGGACGTGGTCGTCTTCCATCCACCGCACGGGGCAGACCTCGCGACGGCCCAGTGCGCCAACCCCCAGCAGGGGTTCAGCGCGGATGGGGCTCCGCTCACTCAGCCGTGCGACCGGCCGCTGGCCAGTCAGTCAACACAGACCTTCGTCAAGCGCCTCGTCGGCCTTCCGGGAGATGTGCTGCGGATCGTGGACGGGCACGTGATCCGCAACGGCAAGCGGGAGCGCGATACCTATATCTCCGCCTGCGGCGGCGCGGCCGAATGCACGTTCTCCCGTTCGATCCGGGTCCCGGCCGGCGACTACTTCATGATGGGCGACAACCGCGGGGACTCCGATGACAGCCGCTACTGGGGTCCGGTTCCGCAGCGCCAGGTCATCGGCGTCGTGTTCTTCACCTACTGGCCGCCGGACAGGATCGGCGTACTCTGACTCGCATGCGGTTGGCCGAACGGAGCGTCCTTGTGCTGACCAGCCTCGCCGGCGGTGACCGCCACGGGTATGCCCTGATCAAGGACATCGAGAGCTTCTCCGGTGTCGCCCTGTCACCGGGGACGTTGTACGGGGCGCTGGCCAAGCTGGAGGCCGACGGCTTCGTGCAGCGCCTGCCCGCCGATGACCGGCGCTACCCGTACAGGCTGACCCCGGCGGGCCGGACGGCGCTCGCCGAGCGTCTGGCCGAATCCGCCCGGATTGCGACCCTCGGGCTTGAGCGGATCGCTCTGGGTGGCCCATGAGGCACCGCCTCACGGGCGCGATCCTGCTGTTGTACCCGCGCCGGGTCCGCGAGGGTCACGGACCGGAGATCGTGGCACTGATTGACGACCTCGTCGCGCATGAGGGACGCTCGCGCACCGGGTTGTTCATCGGTCTGGCGGTGGACGGACTGGTCCAGCGCGTCGCCTCGACCGCCACCGTCTGGACTCTGGTGGGGGTCCTGGTGGCGACCAGCTTCGGTGGTCTGGCGGTCTCGGATTTTGCAGCCGCCAATGCGACGTCGCAGGCGGTGCCGCGAACGGTGCACACCGCCGCGCGCGGCCGAGGATCTCGTCGGGCCCTCCCAGGGGCGCGAACGGGATCACGACGGACAGGAAGACCACCGCGTCACCGGCGCGAGCCGGCACTCCGAGGTGGGCACCGATCAAGTCGAGCACCTGGGCGATGAGATGGCTGCGGTCGCAGGCCGGGCCACCGGGCCGCGAAGGGTCGACTCCCGAACCGCCGCCGGTGCCCGAGGAGGTTCGTCGCGTGGTCGTCGTCGGCTGCGGGACGATGGGCCAGCAGATTGGGTTTCAGTGCGCCGGACACGGCTTGGACGTGGTGCTCTACGACATCGCGCCGAGCGCGCTTGAGTCCGCGCGGGGCCGCATCGATGAGTACGCGGAGAGCCTCGTCGCCGGAGGTGTGATCACGGCCGAGGTGCGCGAGTCGGCGTTGGCGCGGATGACGATGACGACCGACGCTTCGGCGGCTGCCGACGGCGCCGACCTGCTGAGCGAGGCGGTTCCCGAGGATCCCGTGCTCAAGGGCCGGGTTCTCGCCGAGTTCGACGCACTCTGCCCACCACGGACGATCTTTGCGACGAACACCTCGACCCTGCTGCCCTCGCAGTTTGCCGGGGTGAGCGGCCGGCCGGATCGCGTCATTGCGCTGCACTTCCACCTGCCGGTATGGGTCAGCAACCTCGCCGACGTGATGCCGCACGCTGGGACCCGACGGGAGGTGACCGAGCGGGTGCTCGAGTTCGCGCGGCAGATTGGTCAGATCCCGATCGAGCTGCGCCGAGAGCACCACGGCTATGTGTTCAACGCGATGTACACCGCTCTGAACCGTGAGGCGATCACGATGGCCGAGCAGGGTGTGGCGTCGATCGAGGACATCGACCGGGCCTGGATGCACGTCAGCAAGTGGCCGTACGGGCCGTTCGGCGCGCTGGACGCGGTGGGGCTCGACACGGCCTGGCAGATCACGGACTACTGGTCACGTGAACTGCGCTCCGATGAGCAGTTGCGCCGCAACGCGGACTTCCTGAAGGCCTACGTCGACCGCGGGGACCTGGGCGTGAAGAGCGGCAAGGGTTTCTACAGCTACCCGAACCCGGCCTTCGCTCGTGCCGGATTCATCGAGACGGGATCACGGTAAGCCTCAATCTGGAGCTCCCGAACGCGCTGGTCTGCGCCGGCGATTTCCCGTGTGCTACTGGAACGTCCGTTGTCGGGGCCGCGACGCGACCACCTGGATCTCGGCGCCGGTCGTGCGGCGCAGCCGCGCCGCAGCAGGGTGACCCGGTGCTCGCATCGGCCGGCGTCGCGCTGGCAACAGCACCAGGTCGAAGCGGCCGGCCGCCGCGAACTCACCCAGCGACGGCGAGATGCCGTCGATCAGCAACTCGTAGGAGGCGCGGATGTCGAACTCCTCGAGCCACGCGCGCGCGTGATCCTGGTCCCCGGCAACGGCGTCCTGGACGGCGAGGTTGTAGTCGAGGGCCGAGTTCCCGCAACGCGGACCCGACGTACCCTGCGGAGCCACGCTCAAGACGGTGAGCGCGGCGCCCTGCTGCTGGACCAGCTCCCGGGCGAGCTCCAGTGTTGCCGCACCGCTGCGCGCAGATTCGAACACCACCAGCACTCGCTTGCCGTCCATCGTGTTCGTTCCAACAGTACTCGCAGGCCGCGCCGAACCAGGTGATGTTCCCCATCGGGCCCTGACTCAGTCTCTGCGTGGGTCATCGCTCGGTTCCACATACTCCATGCCGAGTGGACCCATTGCCGATATCTGCGTGACGTACTCGCCGGACCTTGCCCAGCGGAAGTGAGGAGTGCCGCCTGGCCCGGTTGGATCGCCAACCACGACGGCGAGGCGAGCGGATGGCGGGAACGCCGCGAACGGCTTCCAATCGATGTCCTCAGGCAGGACCGAGCGAAAGCTGACCCCATCGGCTTGGTGCGTGCTCATCGTTGGTGAACCTCCTCATGTGGTGACGAGCTGAGTAGCTCGATTCACACACTCGAACGCGCTCGGCTTAGCGCAGCGATCGGAACGCGGCGCGAAGCTCCTGTGAGAAGAGTTGCGGTTGTTCCCAGGCGGCGAAGTGCCCGCCTTGGTCGACCTCGTTGAAGTAGATGAGGTTGTGCGGGTAGGCGCGCTCTGCCCAGCTGCGGGGGGCCTGGTAGAGCTCGTCGGGAAAGACGGTGATCGCATAGGGGATGGTGATCGGCTTGGCGTCGAAGAAATGGCCTTTGGCCTCCCAATAGAGCCGCGCCGCGGACACGCCGGTGTTGGTCAGCCAGTAGAGGGTGAGGTTGTCGAGGATGTCGTCGCGGGTGAGGTCGCCTGTGAGGTTTCCCTGCAGGATCTGTCCGATGAGCCCGGGTTGGCCGGTGCCGTCGCCGTGGTCGAGGGTGAACGCGGCGAGGTCGATGGGTGAGTCCGCGAGCCCATACAGGGTTTGCGGGCGGGTGGCCATGATCTGTGCGTAGGCCACGTGCAGGGCGTAGAAGCTGCTCAACTGCTCGTAGGCGCGCAGTTCGTCACCGGTGAGATCGGCCGGCGGCGGGTCGCCGCGCTCAAATCCCGCGACGAGGCCGGCGGGGGCGGTACCGGGCATGTTGGAGTGGATGCCGAGCAGCTCCGGAGCGGCCTGCGCGCCCATCGCCTGTGTCACCGCCGCGCCCCAGTCGCCGCCCTGGGCCACGAACCGGTCATAGCCGAGGCGTTTCATCAGCACGACCCAGGCCCGGGCGATCCGGACGGGATCCCATCCGGGGCTGGTCGGCTTGGCGGAGAACCCGTGGCCCGGCAGCGAGGGGATGACCAGATGAAACGCGTCTGACGCGCTGGCGCCATGAGCCGTGGGGTCAGTGAGCGGGTCGATGATCTTCAGCTGCTCGATGATCGAGCCCGGCCACCCGTGGGTCACGATCAGCGGCAGCGCGTCCTCGTGCTGGGAGCGGACGTGAATGAAATGGATGTCCAGCCCATCGATCTCAGTGACGAACTGCGGTAGCGCGTTGAGTTTCGCCTCGCACGTGCGCCAGTCGTAGTCGGTGGCCCAGTAGCGCGCGAGGTCCTGCAGCATCGCGAGCCGCACCCCCTGCGAGTCGTCGGCGACCGTCTCGCGTTCAGGCCAGCGGGTCGCGGTGACGCGCCGGCGCAGCTCGGTGATCTCCGCCTCCGGAAACCTGACCCGAAACGGCCGGATAGCAGCGCTGGCGTCAGTCTGTTCTGCAACGTTGGTGGTGGACATCTGCGCCTCCTAAGGTCGTGTCGCGTGCCAGGCCGACGGTCCGCGGCTCAAGTTCTGGTACCTGCGGACGATCCTCTTGAGTGCGCTCCCTCGCGCCAGTGGACCGCCGGGTCAGAGCCCCTGGTCGACGGCACGAATAGAGGCGGGCCGGCCGGTTTCCTAGCATGAGGTTATGGGCATATCCGCAGTGGAGAGCTGACCGCGCTCTGGCGCCTCAAGTCGGATCACGAAATCACGCTAATGCAGGAACACCCGATTCAGATCCTCGAAGTTCGCGCCGGCGGGCACGACCGTTCGGTCGCGATCACCGCGGCGGTCACGGCCGAGGCGAGCCGGGCGCTCTTCGTGGCGCTGTCAGAGCAGCTTGACCGCCATCGTCGTCAGCCGATCGAGAACGCGGAGGGCGTCCTGGCGCTCCGCGAGCAGCAGTCGCTGGTAGAACAGTTCGCGCCCCTCGCCACCGCTGGCGCGCATGCGGTCATGCGATTCAGCGAATCTGAGCTACGCGCCTGCCTGCTGGATCTCACCGCCTACGCAGAGCGAGTCGACGGAGAGCACTTCCAGCCTGTCGAACTGCGGGAGCGTCTCGACGTGATCGCTCAGATCACTCCAGTCCTGTGGGACGCAAACGCGACTGCTGCCGCCGCCAGCGCCGAACCACTCGCCCACGCGGCGACGTAATCGCGTTCGTCTAACCACTGGGGGGGAGCCCGCTCTCAGCCGGGGGCGAAGGTGTCTGTGGAGGCGTGCGGCGCACCGGCCCCGTGAGGACCGCTACACGTCGCACGACACGGTCGGGGCGCTGGTCGCTTGCGTTCGCCGGCCCCTGCCATTCCGATCGCTGCTCGATCAACGAGCGGATGGGGCGATTGTCCCGAGCCTGCCAAGACAGGAATCGCAGGCCGATCGTTTCGTTCGTCAGGTGCATGACCTCAGCGACGCCGGCGTAGTGGAAGCTCGGACCGCTCAGCTCAAACGGGGTGCTCTCCCCGACGTTGAGGGTGTCGTCTGCGACGAGCATGCCGCCCTCGGAGAGGTTGAGCACGCGATCGACGCCCCGAGAGCCGCCTCCAGATCCGAATCTCGCTCGGACATCTTGGACATCGGTGATGCGCGGGTGCCGGCGGGCGTTGTTCATGATCGCCTCCGATGTGGTTGGGGGGAGGGCCGACGCCTTTGCGAAGGTCGAACCGATCGCCAGGCGTGACGTTGTCTTGCTGGGTCCTGTGAGGATGACAACTGCTACACGAGCATGGCGCGCGCGGTGAGCTCCGTGGTGCGAGCGAGGGCGTCGAGGTAGGCGTCACGGAGCGGAGCCATGTCGCGCAGATGCCAGAGGAGCTTGGCGTGGTCCCAGGCAACGTCGCGAGCGCCGGCGATCGACCACATCGCGACCGCCTCGTCGGTCTTCTTCGGCGTCACGTCCTCGATGTCGGCGATCAGGCCAGAGTCAAACCATCCGGCGACTTGCGTCTCGACCGATGCGAGCAGGCCATCCACGCGCTGGTAGTCCCGGTGCACCGCGCTGTCGTCCTCAGGCGCCAGCCCGAGCTCCTCGCACGTGGTGATGACCGCGATCGGCAGATCGTGGTTGATGTGCGCGGTCATCCCCGCAAGTGCGAACTGGATTGGCTCGCGTGCCTGAGAGCGCGTCTCGACCAACGGACGCCACGCCACCGGGCACGACCCGCCTGACGCGATCGTCGCCTCGGCAGCGAAGTACAGGCCCGCGAACACGACGTCGAGACGCTCGATGAACCCCCGATTCTCGAACTCCGTGCCGGCGCTCGCCGTGTCGACCGCGCGGGTGACCGCGAGGTAGAGGCGATCGAAGATCGCGACACCGTCCTTGCGGCCCAGCGAGACATCGATCGCCTGCATACGGGCGATGACCTCAGCGATCGTCGTTATCACTGGGGTATCGCTCACGGCGCGATCCTAACCGCCCCAACGCTGGTGTGAGCCGCGACGATCGCCACAACGGTCCCGATCAGCGCATCGTTTGGCGAATCCGGTCCAGCGGGTCGGTCTGTACTCGTGCTCCTGCGATGGCGTGATCGATGATTTTGGCGGCGGATCGCGGTCTCAGCATGTGCAGCCGTGGCTGCACCGTGATAACGATCGAATGGAGTGGAGATGGACGAGGTGAATCGATGCTGACTCAGCTGGCCGACGGTGTCTGGGTCCGGCAGAGTGAGTGGGTCTGGACCAACAGCATCGTGGTGCGCGGGGAGGGCGGGTTGATCCTGGTCGATCCCGGCATCGATGGTTCCGAGTTGAACCAGCTCGCCGATGACCTGGACCGCCTCGGCGTTCCGATCGTCGCTGGGTTCTCCACCCATCCTCACTGGGACCACCTGCTCTGGCATCCCCGGTTCGGCGACGTGCCGCGCTACGCCACCGCCGCCGGCGCCCACGCCGCCAGTGAAGCCCGCGAGCGGGCGCAGACGATGGCGGCGCAGAGCGCGTCGGACATTCCCCTCGAGCTGATCGGCCTCGTCACCCCGCTGCCCGAGGACGGCGGACCCGTGCCGGGGGAGATCGTCGAGCATCAGGCGCACGCCATCGGCCACGCCGCGGTCCTCCTCGCGGACCGTGGCGTCCTGCTGGCCGGCGACATGCTCTCTGATGTCCTCATCCCGCTCCTCGACCGTCGTCAGCCCGATCAGGTGGGCGCCTACGAGACGGCCCTTGACCGGCTGGAAGAGCTCGCCACGTACGTCGATGTCGTGGTCCCCGGCCACGGCGCCGTTGCCGAGGGTCCCGAGGTGGCGGCCCGCCTCGCCGCCGATCATGCCTACATCGACGCGCTGCGGCGAGGAGTGGAACCGGTCGACGCGCGCTTGGATGCGGACTGGCTCTCCGGCCCCCACCAGTCGAACCTGGAGCAGACCCGAGCACATGCGTGAGATCGATATGAGGCCGGACCAGTGAGGCTCGACGCGGTCACTCGGAGGACCAAGCAGGGAAACCTCGGCTGGGGCCGTTCGCTTGGCCAGCGCGGATTCCCTCGGTCACTAGCCGGGCGTGCCGATCCAGACCCAGGAGATGTAGACATGGCCGCTACCGCCGGTCTTCTTGACCTGGGACGACGGGGATGGCTCCATCTGAAGCTGCCAGCGCTCTGGCTGTGACCACACCTGAGTGGTGGTGGTGTAGACGCGCTGTCCGTCGATGTAGTAGGAGCGGTAGCCCGGCCCCCACTCCTGTGTGAACACGTGCCACTGGCTGAGATCAATCTGCGTATTCCAACTGCCCTGCGACCGCGTAGTGCTCGGACAGCCCGACTGCGCGCTCCACGCGCCGTAGTGGGCAAATGCGTAGATCTCTCCGCTGTCGAGGCTCCCACCGTTCAGCGACGAGTAGGTCTCCGGAAAGTCTGACTCCGCGCATTCGCCGTCAGTAGAACTCTCAGGCCACAGCAACGAGGCCTGGTAAAAATCGGTCAGCTGGGCCGGCAGGGTCACCTTCTCACAGAAGGAGTACGCCCCATAGGTCTGGTACTCCTCTCCGCCCGGCCACGGAGACAGATCGGCTCCTACCGGATTGCCGTTCGCGTCGTCGTGCAGATAGAAGTCCAACACCCCGTCATGGACCGAGAGGACAGTGGAGGGCTGATAAGCGGCCACATTGGACGCGGTGTAGGACGACGGCCAACCATCGGGATAGACACTCCACCCCATCCCCTGGGCGCCCGTGTAGATCGGCGTGAGGTAGCTCGCGTCGGGTACAAAGCTCTGGGCAAACGAGCCGACCGGCGCGTCCTTGGTAAAGGTGTCCTCACCCGCCACCGTATAGGTCTGGCCCAGCTGCAGGGTGTTCCCCGGCATCGGCGTCGAGCACGGGCTGGCCTTCAACGGTGGTGCAGGGGGCGGGGTCGTCGTGGTCGTCGACGCACTCGTCGTGGTTGTCGTGCCAGCCGGCGTCGTCACGGGATTGCCGGACGCGCCGGGGATCGGCTGCGGCGTGGTGGTGGGCGCCTTCGTCGTGCGCACCTTCACGCACCTCTGCAGGCGCATATAGACGATCTTGTGGTGGCGACGAACGAGCCGGCCGTGCTTGCGCTCGGGCACCCGCACGCTCCGGCGCACGTATCCTGGGCCGCACTTGAGCGCAGCCTGACTCAGCCGCGCCTGGGAGCCGACTGCGAGCGCGAGCCCACCGGCGACCGTCAGCACGACCACCAGCCACGCTCGTCTCATCTAGTCCATGTCCGATCGACGGTGAGGATGACGTCGCGCGCGATCACGCCGCAAGCTCAGCCGTGTCATCCGACACGGGTCCACACGTCGGTACGCCCCCACCGTCACGCCCTCCTGACACTTCCTCATCGATGACCCGCCGGCCCCCGGGTGATAAGCCATCGTAAGCCAGACACGCCCTCGCATCAACCGTGACGCAGCCGACCGTGTGCGGCAATGGGGCGCTTACCGAACGACATCGTGCGCTCGAAGGCCGGTGGCGAGCGCGCCTGCGGGTGTCCGGGTGCCCGATTGGCGGCGGGTGCGGTCGCAGTTGGCCCTAGGGTTTCCCCTTGTTGGAATTCGCTTGCGCCAGCGGGTAGCGTTCGCTCGCGGTGCACGGGCCGCGCCGATGTCGGTGTTCGGGGCCGGGCTGTGGATCGTGAATCGCTCGCCATGGAAGTGTTGGCCGTGTTCGTCGAAGGAGGAGTGGGATGAGGGACTGGGGTGATGGACGTGCACTGCGACGGATCGTGCTGCTGGGGTCGACGGTTGCGGTGCTGATGGCGGGTGGGGCTGCAGGCGCGACGTTGCACCCGAAGCTCATTACCAAGGCCGGTTACGGCACGGTCCCGATCGGCTTTGCGCGTTCTGCGGATGGCCGCTTGCACGTAGCCTTTGAGACGAACACCAGCTGGGGCGACTCGGCCAGCGGGGTGGCGGCTGTGTCGATCAGCCCATCTGGCCAGATCGGACCGCAGGTGCAGGCGCTGTCGTGGACCGGTCTGACATCCGGCTCTCCCAGCGGGATTCCCGGGCTTGCCGTCATGCCCTCGGGTGCGCTGCAGGCGGTGTTCGGTGGCTCTCCGTCGGGCGTGGACGGTCCGTGGGGAATCACATCGACCGACGGTGGCGCGACGTGGTCGGCACCGGCGAACATCGGGAGCGGCTCGATGTCGTTCGGCGACAGCAACATGACGCTCCAGGTGTCCAAGGGCACTCCGGTGCTGACCGCGGGCTGTTGCGGCAACATCGTGATCCAGCAGGGCTTCGGGGGCGGCGCGCCGACGTATCAGCTCACCAACAGTGGCGACGATGCTGCGGGCAACACCGACTCCGCCGTCGATGCCAAGTCGGGCGCGGTCGTCGCGAGCTGGGACTCGAATGCCGGCAGCGGAGGCATCTGGCTCCAGCAGGCGGCACCGAGCGCGGGTACGGCGCAGAAGGCGCCGATCCCATCTCAATATGGGACGGGCGCCCCGCTCATCCTCGCCGGCCGCGATGTCGGCCCAGGCGTGTTCGCGGCCTACCCGGCGAACTTCGGCCCGACGACACACATCAGGCTGCTTCGCTACAGCGGTGGATCGGTCGCGGTCGGGTCGGTGAAGGGCCTGCACGCAGCGGTGAGCAGTGTCGCTACCGGCCTTGACGGCAGGATCTGGGTGTTCTGGGCGGGCGAGATCAATGGGCACGGGATTACCGCGTTCACCCGGTCCAATAAGGCGGTGACGCGGTTTGAGCCGATCCAGAATGGCCGCTTCACCTGGGCAGACCTGTTCACCCTGTCCGGTGACGGGCGGCTGGGACCGCTGGATCTACTGATCAGCGGCACGCCCGACGTCAAGACGGGACCGCTGGTGCAGGGGCTCTATTCCGCGCGCCTGCTCCCCGAGCTCTCGGCCACGATCACGGCGACAAGCATCGCCAACGGGAAGTTCAAACTCACGGCGAACGTGACGGACGCCGGGGACGCGGTCAGCGGCGCAACCGTATCCGCCAAGGGTCAGAGCAAGACGACCAGCGCGAACGGCTCGGCCAAGCTCACGATCGTCGGCTCAGCGGGCGACCACGTGACCGTCACCGTCACCGATCCCGGCTACCACGTTCTCAAGGCCAGCGTCAAGCTCTGAACCATGAGCATCGGAGGAATGGGCGGGAGCGTCGCTCTGGACGAGCTCAGCCGGCGCGAGTGGTTCACCAGCGCCGACGACTTTGTGTTCTGCGGGCCGGCCGGCGACCCGATCGAGGAGTCCGCGCTCCGCCGCCGCTTCAACGTGGCTCGCGACGTTGCCGGCCTTCCCCCGCTGCCCTTCCACCTGCGCCACACCTTCGCCACGCTCGCCATCCGCGGCCTCGACCCGGCGACCGTGCAGGTCCTCACCGGCCACTCCAAGATCACAACGACCGAGCGCTACCTCCACGCCCGGCCGCTGACCGAGCTGGCCGAGCGGAGGGACGCGATCTTCGCGACGAGGTCGCCGCGCGCTTAGTGGCAGATCGTCCACTGGGACAACGGGACCTTCGCGTGGGAAACGGCAGCCACGAAGAGCGGCACCGGCCCAACGTCTGAGGCGGGCTGTGGATGTGGCGATGGAGGGTGGTGGTGGGGGGTGGGTGTGCTGGCAGGGGTGTTGCGTTCGGGAGCCGGCTTTTGACGGGGGGTGAGGTGGCTGGTGAATGCTGGCTCGCATCCGACGGCCAGAGCACCGAGTCGGTGATCGACGCTGTCCTGGAAGTGTTCGTAGAGCCACCGTTGGTGCGAAATGCTTGCGCACACCTCATATGCGACAGGTGTAAGGCCAGCAGTGTGGGGGATCCGCGCGACCTGGCGCGTGGGCGGTGGCGGATCGCCGACTGCGACGTCCTCCTGGTCGGGGCTGACGATGGGCACTGCCGCTGGGCCGATCGTGGGGGTAGCCGCGTTGTTGGCTAGCTGCTCGCTGCGACGCTCGCGTGCCTGTTTTTGCTGGCGGTGTTCGGCAACATTCAGCACCTCGGTGCGACGCTGCCGGGACCGGGCTACCACGACTGGCAGGCGTTTCTGATGGAGATCGCGGTGGACGGCCTGTGGTCGGCGCCGGTGAGCGGCGCCTCGATGAACCCGGCGTGCTCGTTCGGACCGGCGGTGGTCAGCGGCGACTGGAGCTCGTATTGGGTGTATGTCGCCGGACCGCTGATCGGCGCGGCGATCGCGGTCGGCTGCGCAATGATCGTGCGAGGCCGAGGCGGCGACCCGATCTCCCACGCCGCCGGTTCCGGCGTGCTCACCGAGGGGCGCCTCGAGGAAAAAGCCAAGCTCTCGCGCGACATCGACGAGGGGAGGGTAGTGCCGCCCGGGCCGAGCAGCCGCCCGCTGGCGGGGGCGCGCCAGACGCTCCCTGACCGGCTCGGCCTGCATAGCCCCTTCGGGCGGTTGCTGCAACCTGGCGTTAGAGGCCGGTCTCGGCGGTGATCTTGCCGGACTTCACCGCCTTGGCGAGCTTTTTGTAGTCGCGGTCGTTTTGTTCGGCGTAGGCCTCTGAGAACTGGAGGATCGCGCGGTCGAAGCTGTCGCTGTTGCCGAGATAGGACGCGATCGCGATCCGGTCGCCGCTGCGAGCGTGCGCCCGCGCGAGCGTCCAGCCGCACAGCGTGCCGTACGCGGCCATCGCCTCCGGGACCATCTGCTCGATCTCCGCAGAGCCCTTCCAGTCCTTGAGCTGCCGGACGTAGAAGTCGCGCTCCTGGCCGTCGAGCCCTGACTCGACGTGCAGCCAGCCCAGGAAGATGTCGCTGGCGGCCTGCATCAGCCGCTGGCCGGTCACGACCCGCTCGCCGTGGTTTTCGAACTCGCTCGGGCCAAGGAAATCCTCGAGCACCGATGCCTCGGCCTCCTTGATCTGCAAAAACAGCGGATCCTGCCCGTCACGCCCGATCAGCAGCCCGATCCACGCGCGCGTACCGACGCTCCCGACCCCGACCACCTTGCGCGCGAAATCGGTCAGCTCGAACTCCTCTAACAGAACCCGCCGGTCGAACTCGAGCGTCTCGCGATAGCCACGCATCAGCTCGCGCAACCCCTCGAACATCTCCTCGCGCTCATCACCCGGCGCGAGCTGCTCGATCGGCACGATCAACGGCGACTGGTCCACGATCCGCGCCTGACCGTCAACCTCGTGGGTCAACTTCGAGAACGCCGCCATGCTGTCCTTCGTGCGAGCCTTCGCGATCTGCTTGTCGGCCCGCTTGACCAGCTTCGGCTTGTACTGCGAGCCGAACTCCTGCACCACGCTCTCGATATCCAGGTGCGAATACCACACCTCGAGCTGCTTCATCGCCGCGAACTCAGCCATCGCGGTGCGATAGCGGCCAACCGTGTCAAGCACGATCCGCTCCTGCTCCCTAGCTCGGAAGCCGTTGTCGCGCGCCCCGATCAGCATGCTCACCGCCAAGCGCTTGACATCCCACTCCCACGGGCCCGGAAGCGTCTCATCAAAATCATTCAGATCGAACACCAGCCGGCGCTCCGGCGACGCGAACACCCCGAAGTTCGACAGGTGCGCGTCCCCGCAACACTGCACAGTCAACCCTGAGCGCGGCGTCGCCGACAGATCCTGAGCCATGATCAACGCCGCCCCGCGATAAAACGTAAACGGCGACACCAACATCCGGCCATACCGAATCGGCACCAACTCCGGCACCCGCGACTTGGCCTGCAACTCCAACAGGTCAACCGGATCCGCTCGCGTCGGCGAGGGCTCAAACACCCCGTGACTGGAACGCGGTACCTCCGCCCGCGCCGCCTTGCCGCGCGCGACACGCTCCGCCACCGACAAATGCGGCACCACCTTCGCCTTCCTCGCCGCCGCGGCCGCCGTCTTCCTTCTCGCAGCCGCAGTCGAGCCTTCGCCGTTCGATGTCGTCGTAGTCGCCATCGCCATCGCCTTCCCTCGGCCCAATTTCCCAACACAAGAGATGCTGGCACGACCATCAGGACTAAACCAGCGTGTAAGCACCACTCCCGTTCCGATAGTCGCATCCAACCCCGAGGCACGATCGAGACACGACGCACCGAGACCAGCCGCACAGGAGCCGATCTGACGCCCAGACCTAGGGGAATCTCTCAGTAAGAAAGTCAGGGGCTGGTCGTTGGCATTCTTCGCGGGTGTATCGGTCGGGGAGGGATCGCGCATGGCGTCAGATCGCCTCTGGTGAGGTCGATCTGGGGCGGATCGTCGTTCGATCGCATTTCTTGTGCGGTATTTGGTCGGCCGGGATCGTTGCCGGGTCTTGCCGGCGTGGTCGTCGGTGCTTAGGTTGTTGGTCGGGCGCGGGTGACTGACGTAGCGAAGCGCAGGCGTTAGGAGCTTTGAGTCTGCCGCGCGGCTATGCCCCGTTGAGGGCCCAATTTATGGGCTCTCTGACATCGGATCAGGCCCGCTGACGTAGAGTCTGAAGCTGAGAGTCTGAAGCTGCCAGCCGACTCCAGCGAGCACGAACGGCAAATCAGGAGAGACAGGGCGTGCCGAAGAAGATCCCCGCGCTTCACCGTGGTGTCGCGCTTTCCCGTTCGGAGCGCAAGCAGATCGGTCCGATCCAGATCGTCGTGCTCGGGTTCGAGGACCTGACGTTCGAGGGCGACATCCTCCCCGAGCTCAAACGCCTAAGCGAACTCGACGTCATCCGTCTCGTCGACATGGTGATCGTCGCTAAGAGCGGAAGTGGCGAGCTGGTTTGAGTGCAAGCCGGCAGCCTGAGCGACAACGAGGTGGCGAGGCTCGGATCGGTCGCCGAGCTTCTCGTCGGGCTTACGACCGACGACGCAGACGCCGCCGACGCCGGCGCGGAGCCGACCGATCTGCGCGTATTCGCCGGTGATGAGAGCACGTGGTCGGTCGTCGATGCGATCCCTTCGAACACTATGTGCGTCGTTGCGCTGATCGAGCATCGCTGGGCGATCCCGTTGAGGGACGCGATTCACAAGACGGGTGGCCGGACCCTCGCCGACGCGTGGATCCATCCGGATGACCCAGTGCTCAGCCGGCTCGAATAACAAAGGGATCGCGAAACTCGCGACGGTAGAGTTCGAGAGCCAGCTGCTCGCGCGGAATTCGACATGAGAGGGCGGGTGAGTTGATGGGAGAGACCGTTCTGGGACCGATCGACTACCTGGCCGTGGAGTGGCCCGACCGGCACGTGACCGGCGAAGGGTTCCGGCTACTCATGGATCTCGTCGACCGCGGGGTCGTCCGCGTGCTCGACATCCTGTTCATCGGCAAGGACCCCGACGGGAGCGTGTCGACGATCGAGGTGGCTGACGTGGAGCATTCCGATGCGCTCGATAAGCGGCTGTGGGGCTTGTCGTCGGGTCTGCTTGACCAATCGGACATCGACCAGGTCGCCGCGGCGATCGAGCCGGGTAGTCTGGCCGGGATCCTGGTGTATGAGAACGTTTGGGCAGTGCCGATGTGGACGGCGATCGACCGCAGCAACGCGCGGCTTGTCGGCGCGGGACGCATCGTCGCCGACGATCTGATCGCGGCGCTTGACGCACCCGATCCGGCGTGAAGACCTTCGTTGAACGGAGACGGATATGGGACTGCTGAAGACAGGGTTAAAAGCGGCCGTAGCGGTGAAGACCGCTGACGTGATCCACGAGCGCGTCCTCGCACGCCAGCAGGAGCATGCGGCCGCCCAGGGCCACCCAGCGCCCGTGGCGTCGGTGGCACAGCCGGGCTCAGTCGCGCCAACCGCACCGGCACCAGCTTCGCCGGACATGGGTGACAAGCTTGCGCAGCTCAAGCAGCTGGGGGAGCTGCGCGAGTCGGGCGTGTTGACCGACGCGGAGTTTGGGGCCCAGAAGGAACGGATCCTGAACGCCTGATCGATTCAGATCAGCGTAAGACGATCGAGTAAACGAGGCGCTCGGTGACTGTCGCGGAGACCGATGGTCTTGATCGGATCGAGCACATCGTCGTGCTGATGTTGGAGAATCGCTCGTTCGATCACATGCTCGGCTACCTTTCGCTCGAGGGTGGCCGCAAGGAGATTGATGGCCTTCGGCCAGGGATGGCTAACGACCTCGGGGGCCGGCGCTACCCGATCCACCATCTCGGCGCGACGTACTTCCCCAATGAACGTTGGGATCCTGAGCACACCGCGGCGGCGGTCGATCGGCAGATCAACGGCGGCGCGATGGATGGGTTCCCGGCGAGCTATGCGCAGACGCTTGCCGCTCGCGGCGTCGAGGATGGTGATCCGGGCGTCGTGATGGGCTACTACAACGCCCGCGACCTGCCCGTGTTCGATCACTTCGCAGAACACTTCTGCGTATGTGACCGGTGGCACAGCTCGGTCGCGGGAGCGACCTGGCCGAACCGGCTCTACGCGATCGCCGGGCGAGGCGCCGACAGCCGCGACGACCCCAAGGTGCCGATCTACCACCAGCACTCGTTCGTGCGCCACCTGGATGCAGCTGAGGTCTCGTGGCGCTGGTATTCCCACGACGTCGCAACGCTCCGCCTCGCCGATGCCAAATATCGCGTCGGGCACCGCGAGCACTTTGCCTACGTACAGAAGCTCAAGCTGGTGTTCAAGACGCGAGGCCGAGGTCTGCTGTACCTCAACGAGGACGCTGCGAGCTTCCTCGAGGATGCCGCGTACGGTCAGCTGCCAGCCCTGTCGTGGATCGACCCGAACTTCAAGGACTTCAATCTGATCGGGTCTCCTCCAAACGACGACCACCCGCCATCTGACGTCACTCACGGTCAAGAGCTCGCGCTGCTCATCTACAACGCGCTCGCCACCGGTCCAAGGTGGGATAAGACGCTGCTGCTGGTCTTCTACGACGAGCACGGGGGGTTCTTTGACCACGTCGCGCCGCCCGAGCACCCGCCGGATGACCACCCGTCAACGTTCACGAGCTACGGAGTGCGCGTGCCAGCATTCGTGATCTCGCCATGGGTCAAGCCAGGCTCGGTCTCCCACACCCTGTTTGACCACGCCAGCATCCCAAAGACGATCCTGCGCCGTTTCTGTCCGACCGAGCTCGAGGCACAGTCGCACCCCAGCGGTGTCGCGCATCGGCGCGAGACGGGCCATCCGCGCTCCATCAGCCGTCGCATCGCGGATGCCGCTGACCTTGGCCAGCTCCTGACCCTCAACGAGCCCCGGCCGGCGCCGGACCGCACCCACCTGGTGGACTGGTTCGCGGACGAGCAAGCCGCACGCGCCAGACGGTTACTTGAGGATCCAGCCGGGGTGCTGCGCAAGGCAACGGCACACAGCCTGACCGATCTCCAATCAGGGCTCCTGGCTGCGCACCGGCACCTCCACGACCATGGGCACCCCCTCGACCACCCATAGCAGAGGGGGCCGTACAGCGGCCCCTCGTGTCCGCGCTTTGCGGGGCTGAGTTCAGCGCGGGCCCGCTCGTCGCCAGACGCGCGACGAGCGCCCCACTCCCCGAGAACGGATACCTGCTTGGCGCCTCAGCGAGCCAGCTCATCGCAGCCGCCCCATGTACGTGGCCGAGAATCGAGCGTCTGGCCACTGCGGTCCTTAGTGCCCGTTTTCACGAAGCCGCGGTCGCTCTAGGCAGGCGGAAGGGCCTGGGCGAGATGGCCCACGACACGCTCAACGACGGCCTGCTCAAGCGTGCCCGCGCGTGCGGCAAGTCGAGCCACCGGCTTTGGGCCGTTGACGATGATTCTGCGGATCTCGATCTGGCCGAACAGCGGGAGTCCGTCGACGTTTGGGAAGCAGAGCGCGCCTCGGACGTCGATCTCCTGAGCAACGTCCAGGTCGGCGAGCGCGGCGTGGACGTGGGCGATCTGCTTCTCGACGCCGGTGATCAGCTTGGTCTGGTCGCGGCCGTTGATGCGGAGGATCGTTCGTCGCTCGGAGAGGAGTCCGCCCTCCCAGTCGCGCCGGATCCGTCCGCGGTGGGTCTTGGCGTCGATGACGGTGATTCCTCCCGGTCCGACGGCGATGTGGTCGATGTTCGCCTGGCCGTGCCGGGGTACGCAGCGGTCGTGGAGCAGCCGGACGCCCGTCCGGTCGAGCAGCTTTTCCAGGCGGGCGCCAACCTGGACCTCGCCATTGCCACCCTGCTGCCAGACGCGGGTGCTCGACGGCTCATCGGTGAGCCTCACGAGGAGGGCCCCGAGTCCGCCGAGCTTTTCGCGAGCGCGCTGCTCGCGGGCGTCGTGCCGCCGCTGGTACTCGCGCAGCGCACTCGCCCCCGGTTGGCCGGGATCGATCGGGTCGGTGGGGCCGGCAGCGACTTGGGGGCCGGTACAGCTCAGGCACGTGACAGTGCCTGCTGCCGGGTCCCAGACCGCCATGGTGCCCACCGGGAGATCGGCTGAGCAGACCCGGCACTGATCGGGCCGGCGCAAACGCAGCTGCTTTGGGGGGCGAGTCGCGCTGATGAGAACGGCATCGGCCGCGGCCGCACGCGGCTGGACCTCAATCAGCGGATGGTCGAGCGGGAAGCACGATGTGGTAGCGCCGAGTGGTAGCGCCGGCTGAAATCGCCTCCGTGAACCGAACAACGGGCAACAAAAAACCCCGGATTACCGGGGCTTTTGTATCAAGCGGCTGAAGGGACTCGAACCCTCGACCTTCTGCATGGCAAGCAGACGCTCTAGCCAACTGAGCTACAGCCGCGAGGTGGCCGAGTATAACCCGCGCCCACGGGTTTAGCCCGGCGCACGTGACGGGAAGTACGGGCCTGAGGCTCCGATCCAGGATGAAGAGGGGCGGCGTGCGGTGGTCGGCGCTCTGTTGTGGCCTTCGGCCGCGGAGCGCCTGCCGCGCGCGCCGTCAGTCGGACTCGACGTCGATCCCCAGCGCGGCGGCCAGGGCGGCCGCCGAGGCGAGGACGTCGGGCCAGGGCATCCGCAGGCCACGCAGGGACTCGACGCCGAGCACGCCGTCGAGGGAGGCGCCGCGGATCACGCAGGCGGCCACCTTGGCGTGGCGGAAGTCCGCGCCCTCCAGGCGGCAGTCCACGAAGGCCACGGCCTCCAGGCGGGCATGCATGAACGAGGCCTCGGTGAGGTTGACCCGCTCGAACACCACGTTGCGAAGCGTGGCCGAGGCGAACGAGGCCAGCTGCAGCGACGAGTCGACCACGCGCAGGTCCCGGATATCGCCGCGACTGAGGCCGAAGCCCACGAGCTGAGAGCGGTGGACCTCGACGCGGGCGAGCCGGCCCTCGCGCGCGTCCACGTTGGACAGCCCGCAGTCGTGCATGATCACATCGCCCAGTGTCAGGCCCGGCACGTTTCCGGGCTCGAGCACGACGCCCCGCAGTTCGGACTCCCGCAGCCTGACGCGCCCGGCCTGGACCGTGCTGCCATCGGCGGCCACCAGCGCGGCCGTCAGATCGATCTCTCCCGCGGCGGCGGCCAGTGACACCGCCTCCAGCTCCGGGAGGTCGGGTGCCTGGAGCGCAGATACGTCGGTCACAGCTCGTTGAGGCGACGCCGGCTCAGACGCTGCCTGGATCGGTGACCTCGGCGGCGACGCCCTCGGCCGTGAATTCGGCCATCGCGGCGTCGACGCTCTCGGCGGTGTCGACGTTGCGTGACACGCCGGCAAGCCGCAGAGCGTCGTTGGCCGGCGAGTCGGCCGGGATGACCAGCCGCAGTCTCTGCCCGCGCGCGCGCAGTTTCTCGCGCAGCTTGTAGATGAGGTGGATCCCCGCGCTGTCCAGGTAATCCAGGGCGCTGACGTCCAGGATCAGCGCGAGCGCGTGGTTGGGCGTGGCCTCGGCGATCGCGCGCTCGATGCCGTCGGCGTTGGAGAGGTCGATCTCGCCCGTGAGCCGGGCGATGACCACACGCTCGCGGTCTGAGAACTGGATGTCGGCCAGCTTCACGGCGTGAGCTTCCGGTGCATGACGATCTCCGTCCCCGTGTCGGACGAATTGGCCTCCACCTCATCCATGGCGGCTCGGATGATCGTGAGGCCGCGGCCGCGATCCTGCCCGCGGGGCGCGCGCCAGCGCCCCGCATCGGTGACGACGAAGGTCATCTGCCCGTCGTGGACCGTGGCACGGAGGCTGAACTCGGCGGGGGCGGGGGAGTAGGCGTGCTCGATCGCGTTGGTGCAGGCCTCGCTGACCGCGAGGGTGATCTCCATCGTCTGTGAGTCGTTGGCCCCCTGATGGCGGAGCCAGCGTCGCAGCACCAACCTGATTTCGGCCAGGATCTTGGGGTCGGCGGCCAGATGCAGGTCCAGCTCGTCATCGATCACGCCGTTCTGGATGGCGACGATCGCGACGTCGTCGCGCAGACGTCCGGCCGGGACCATGCGGTCGACGGCGCGCCGGCACAGATCATCGACCGACACCGCGTCCGTCAACACGTCGAGCAGCTCGTCGATGGACTCGGTCAGCGGGGTGCCGGGGCGCTCCACGAGGCCGTCGGTGTAGAACACGAGCGTCTCGCCGGGGGCCAGCACGAGCTCCTGCTCCTGCACCCGGCCGTAGGAGAACGCCCCGAGCGGCGCCGACGGGGTGATGGCCACCACGCGGCCGCCGTCTCGACTGATCACCACCGGCGGCAGGTGGCCGGCACTGGCGATCTGGACCTCACCGGTGTCGGGCTCCAGCACCGCGTAGGCCGCGGTGGCCATCGCGTAGTCGGGCATGGCCTGCACGAAGCGGTCCACGAGCTCCAGGGTTCGGGCCGGGCCATAGTCCTGCATGGCGTAGGCATGCAGCGCCGTGCGGAGCTGGCCCATCAGAGCGGCGGCGCCGACCCCGTGGCCCACGACGTCGCCGATCGCCACGCCCAGGCGCCCACGGGCCAGTTCGAACACGTCGTACCAGTCGCCGCCGACCTCGTCGCTGGCCGGCAGGTACCGGGCGGCGGTGGTCACCCCGATGACGTCGATGAGCCGCTTGGGGAGCAGGCTGCGTTGCAGGACTCTGGCGACCTGATGCTCGCGCTCCAGCTCGGAGAGGAGCCGGGCGCGCTCGATGCCCGGCGCCGCGCGCGCCGCCGCCACCTGCAGGACGGCCAGGTCGCGCTGGCCGAACTCCCGGGGCACGAGCGACCCGACGTGCAGCACGCCGATCAGCTCACCCTCGACGATCAGCGGAACGCCCAGCAGCGAGTGGATCCCCTTCGCGCGCAGGATCGGATTGAGGATGTCGGCGTGGTCGACGTCGGCGACGAAGATGGCCACCCGCTCGGCGGCGATGCGACCCGCGAAGCCCTGGCCAATCGGGATCCGCACGCCCTTCTCGACCTCCTCCTCGATCCCCTTGGCCGCCCGCGCCACCAGTTGCTCGGTCACACGGTCATGCAGGAGGATCGCCACCGTGTCGACGCTGAGCGCATCCTGGACGCGGAGCAGCAACTCGTCCAGAAACTCCTCCAGCCCGAGCTCGGAGAGCGCCGGGTCACTCAGCCGGGCGAACGCTTCGACCTGGTGTGGTGGGGCGGCGACCGACTCCACGGGCCGCAGGACCGTCTGGCCGGCCCGAGGCACGTGATGGCGAGGATTTTCCAGAGTCACGCAGGTTATTGTGCCCGGGCGCGGGCAAACCGGACACACCGACCGCCACTTCCCGCACTCGCCTCACGGGCTCATCGGAGGGAGGGCCCCGCAGACCGGCTCTGCTGGGATCGACCCCGGTCTAGGCGTCCGCGAACACGGTGGCCCAGTCGCGCTTGATGCTGACCACCATCTAGCCGTCTTGGTGCGCCAGCTCGAGTGACTTCTCGGCACCGGCCGTGTAGTCGAACTCGCGGTCTGGGTCATCGTGGAGGAGGAGCAGGCGTAGGCCGGGCCGGGCCTTGCTGCCGGCGTAGTGGAGCATCGCCACGTCACCGTTGGAGTTGCCACCGGCGAGAATCGGGCGCCGGCCGACGCGGCTCCAGATCCGCACCGGCTTCGTCGGTCCGTCGTCGAAGACGTCCGGCTGCGCGAGGTAGACAAGCGTGCCGCCGTGCTCATCCTCCTGGTAGCTGAGGGCGTTGGAGCTGCCGATCACGCGCTCGGCCGGAATCCCGTAGATCTCCTCGGTGACGGGCCTCATGAAGTCACGGTCTCCGCCGGAGGCGATGTAGCTGGTGAAGCCATTCGCCTCGAGGTAACCGAGGAGCTCGATCATCGGAAGGTAACCGCAGTCGCGGAACCTGCGCTCGAGCGTGGGGTGTGGCGCGCTCAGGAACGCGTCCGCGGCGTCACCGTAGGCCTCGACCGTGACCCCTGCGAACGCGCGCACGATCCCGCCCATCAGCACCTTGAGGTCGTTGTCGTCACCGTGGTAATGCTTGGTCACAACTTCGCCCAGCCACTCATAGTCACGGTCGTAGGCGGCCTTCCATGGCTGCCGTTCTCGGAGAGCCGCGTGTGTCTCACACATCTCGGCCAGGCGATGCAGGACGAACCCGAGCTCGATCGGCATCGGCTTCTCGCACCAGCGCGTTCCGTCGTTGTCGAAGACCGCGACACGGTCTGGCGGGGGGACGTAATCCGGCCCGCCCTCACGAGTCACCGTTTCGACGAAATCGACGATCGCCTGCCGTGCCTGCCCTTCGTTCCAGGACGTCAGGGTGGTGTGAGCGGTGTCGGTCGCCATGGCTCAGTCCCGCGCGAGCGCCATGCGAGCTTCCTGGGCGAGATCGACGAACGGATCGTCGCTGACATCGATCACCGCCCGCTTGATGGTGCCGCCGACGAAGGCCCACGGGTATCCACCCAGGATCGGGCTGCCAGTCGGGACCAACTCGGTCAGCTCGACGTTGACGACGCCCTTGAATGGCTTCGCCATCAGCCCACCCTCCCGGTGTCGCCTTCATCTGGACTCCCGGATCATCATCGGGCCGCAACGGCAGCATCATCCAAAAAAGGTGATGTGCGGCAGCGGGCCCTCGCTCAGAACTCCTGGTTATCGCGAGCCTGAGCCTGACGAGCGCCGAGCCTGCAATCGATCCGCGGACCTGGGCGGCGCCGCCGCCGTCCGGGGTACGGCGCTTCGTGCCGATCCTCCGCGTCACGCAGCTCGGCGAGAGCCGAATCGTTCACACAATCGACGAAGCGGTCCAGGCGCTCGGCGGGACGGCGAACACTCCGTCGGTCGGAGATGCCGAGGACGTGGAGGGGCGCTGATGGGTCAGGCAATCGGGCAGGTTCTCTCCTTCGCGGTCGGTGTCGCAATCAGTCCTCTGCCGATCATCGCGGTCGTGCTGATGCTGGCGACGCCGAAGGGACGCGTGAACGGGCCGGGGTTCCTGCTGGGCTGGGTGGTCGGACTTGCCGTGCTGGGGACGATCGTGTTGCTGGTGGCCGGGGGCGCCTCGGCCAGCAAGCACGGCACGCCGGCAACCTGGGTCAGCATCCTCAAGATCGTGCTGGGCGCGCTCCTGTGGCTGCTGGCGGTCAGGCATTGGCGCGGACGTCCGCATGGCGACGAGGAGCCGCAGCTTCCTGGGTGGATGAAGACGATCGACAAGTTCACTGTCACCAGGTCAGTTGCGATGGGAGTGGCGCTGTCTGCGATCAACCCCAAGAACCTGCTGCTCACGGTCGGCGCGGCAGCGGCGATCGCGCAGACGGGGGCCAGTGCCCTGAGCCAGGGGGTGGCGCTCGCGGTGTTCATCGTGATCGCCACGCTCGGCGTCGGCGCGCCCGTCGTGATCTACTTCGTGATGGGCGAACGCGGCGCCAGCATCCTCAGGGGACTGCACGACTGGATGGCGCGCGAGAACGCCACGATCATGGCGATCATCTGCCTGATCATCGGAGCGAAGCTGATCGGCGACGCGATCACCGCTCTTGCGACCTGAGGAGGCACGGCCGATGACGCACGAGGACATGGTCAAGATTCCGCCCGGGACGTTCTCTATGGGGTCAGATCGCTTCTATGCCGAGGAGCAGCCGATCCGAGAGGTCTCGGTCGACGGCTTCGCGATCGACCGTGGGCCGGTCACAGTTGCTCAGTTCGCGCGTTTCGTCGCGCAGACAGGCTATGTGACCGTCGCCGAGCGGGCGCCGGAAGCTGCGGATTACCCCGAGGCCGACCCTGACCTGCTGGTTGCCGGATCCGTCGTGTTCCACCCCACGCCTCAGCCGGTCCCGCTGGACGATCCGGGGCGATGGTGGGCGTACGTGCCGGGCGCCGACTGGCGTCATCCATGGGGCCCGCGGAGCGGCAACGCCGACCGCCAGGATCATCCCGTGACGCAGGTCGCCTACGAGGACGCCACGGCGTACGCGCACTGGGCGGGCAAGGAGCTGCCGACCGAGGCCGAATGGGAGTACGCGGCGCGCGGCGGTCTCGACCGTTCGACTTTCGCCTGGGGCGATGAGATGCATCCGGACGGCGAGCTCATGGCCAACTTCTGGCAGGGCGACTTCCCGTGGCGAAACACCGGCGCCAGAGGCTGGCGAGGAACCACCCCGGTCGGCCTGTTCCCCGCGAACCCGTACGGGCTCCACGACGTGACCGGGAACGTGTGGGAATGGACCGTCGACTATTACGCGCCCCGGGGGGCGGGCGCCGACACGCCGGTCAAGCCCTGCTGCGGCCCACCCGCCAACCCGCGCGTCCGACGCCCCGACGCCAGCTACGACGTCGGCCGGCCCGGCGAACAGATCCCCCGCCGCGTGATCAAGGGCGGATCGCACCTATGCGCGCCGAGCTACTGCCTGCGCTACCGGCCCGCCGCCCGCCAGCCCCAGGCAACCGACACCTCCACCAGCCACATCGGCTTCCGCTGCGTCAGGCGCTGAGCCGGGCCGGCGCTTTCACCGAGAGGCGACGACCGGAATCGAACCGGTGTAGACGGCTTTGCAGGCCGCTGCGTAGCCACTCCGCCACGTCGCCGAGGCCCCGAAGACTAGCGGCGCCGCCGGTATTCGCCGCGCCGGCGGCGCTCAGCGACAGACGAGGACGACGAGGTTGCCCGACGGGTCTCGGACCGCGGCTGAGTTCGCGCTCTCAGAGGCAGGCGACAGGCCGGCGTCTCGGACGCGACCCAGAACGCGGTCAAGCTCGGCCCGGTCGGGCAGGATCACCTCGTAGGAGCGCAGGCCCACCGCGCCGGGGCTGGCGGGGCCCGAACCGGCGCTGTGCCAGGTGTTGAGCCCGAGGTGATGGTGATAGCCGCCGGCCGAGACGAACAGCGCACCGGGGTAGCCGCGGGTGGTCACGTCGAAGCCGAGCACTCCGTGGTAGAACGCCTCGGCATCGGGGATGCTCGCCACCTGCAGGTGCACGTGGCCGATCACCGTGCCCGCCGGCACGGTTGGCTGGGGCCCGTCGGCGGCGGTGAGCTCGTCGGCGAGGCCGGGCAGGTCCAGCGGCAGCGTCGCCATCTGGAGCTGGCCGTCGGCGTAGCTCCATTCGTCGCGCGGGCGGTCGCGGTAGAGCTCGATCCCGTTGCCGTCCGGGTCTGACAGGTACAGCGCCTCTGAGACGAGGTGGTCGGCCACCCCGTCCAGCAACCACTGTGCCGAGGCCAGCCGGGCCAGTGAGTGGGCCAGGTCAAGCCGCGTCGGAAACAGGATGGCCAGGTGAAACAGCCCGGTGGCCCGCCGGTCCAGCGCGGGCGCCGAGGCGTCGCCATGCACCCGGACGAGGTCCGCGCCGCCCGGGACCCCGAAGGCCAGCGAGCCGTCGTCGGCCTCGCGCACGCTCAGCCCAAGCGCGGTCTCATAGAACGCGCGGCTGCGGGCGAGGTCCGAGACAGTCAAGCTGACGGCGCCAGGCGACGTGTCCGCAGCGATCGCCTGCGTCGCCGGCGCCGAGGTGGGGGAGGGGTGTGTCGGGCTCATCGGGTCCATTGACTCCAGGCTAGGCCGCTGCGGCGACGGAGAAACGGCTGTGGTGGGCGACCAGGTCCGCCACGATCTCGGCCAGGCGATCCCGCGTCTCGGGATCGGTCAGCTCGCCATCGGCGGTGAAAAGGTCGTGCGCCTTGGGGATCGCGAGCTCCTTGTCGAGCACGCGCGCGCCGGCGATGCCGAGCGCCTTGCGCAGGTGGTCCTGCGCCCACATGGCGCCGTAGTCGGTCATGCTCGCGCCGATCACGGCGACGGGCTTGCCCCAGAGCGCTGAGTCGGGGCCATGCGGCCGCGAGGCCCAGTCCACGACGTGCTTGACCTGGCCCGGGATGGTGGTGTTGTACTCAGGGGTGGCGAATAGGACGGCGTCCGCACTCTCGAGCTCGGCGCGCAGACGCTCCACCTCGGCAGGCGGAGCGTCCTCGCGGTCCTCGTTGAACGGGGGGAGAAGCTCGAGACCCTCGTAGATGTCGATGGTCACGCCATCGGGCGCCACCTGTGCAGCGGCCCGCAGCAGCGCCGTGTTGTACGACGCTGCGCGCAGGCTGCCGGAGATTCCGAGGATCCGCATCGAGCTAGGCGCTCTTGACCGCGGACACGCTCACCAGCAGCTTGACCTCGTTGGCGACGAGGAGGTTGCCGTTGGGGAGGGTCTGGTTCCACTTGAGGTCGAACTCGCGGCGGTCGATCGAGCTGGTCAGCTCGAGGCCGATCCGCTCGTTGCCCCACGGGTCCTCGCCGTTCTCAGCGATCTCGCCGGTGAGCTCGATCGGCTTGGTGATGCCCTTGATGGTGATCTCGCCCTTGAGCGTGATCTGGCCGCCGGCGCCGACCTCGGTGGCGGTGGAGTGGAAGCTGATCTTGGGCTGCTGATCGGCGTCGAAGAACTCGGGGCCCTTCAGGTGGCCGTCGCGGTTGGCGTCGCCGCTGTCGATGGTGGCGACGTCGACGGTGCCCTCGAGGACAGGGGCGGCACCGGTGGCGTCGATCTTGCCCTCGAAGGTGCCGAAGCGGCCGCGGACGGTCGCGATCCCCATGTGCTTGACCTCAAAGCCCACGCTGGAGTGGCTAGGGTCGACGTTGTAGACGGCACTCGGGATCTGCGTCAGTGTGGTTGCAGACATTGGGGGCGGTGCTCCTTGGTTGACGATTGTTGACTGCACAACCAAACATAGCATCAGATGCTTGCGCTGTCAAGCATCTCGCCGCGAGGGTGCCGACTCCGCCGACGCGCGGGGATGTGGCGTCCCGTCGTCGCGAGCGTGCCTCGAGCCCCACTACGCCGCCCCGGTCATCCCGGGCAGGCGCCGACCCGCACCACGCCGTCCTCGGGTGAGGCCGCTACTCGACGGTGCAGCGCCCGCCGGCGCCGGCGCCCGGCAGGCGGCCGAGCAGCGTGGCGAGCTGCTCGATCTCCTCGCGCGAGAAATGCTCGAGGAAGAGGCGGCGGATGCTGGCCACGTGCGAGCAGCCGGCCTGGCGGAGCTTCTCGTAGCCCGGCTCAGTGAGCTGGGCGTAGGACACGCGGGCGTCGTTGGGACACGCGACCCGCTCGCACAGCCCCGTCTCCACGAGCCCGTCGACCAGCCGGGTGATCCCGGACCGGGTGAGCATCGTGCTCTCGGCCAGCGCCGACATGGGCAGACGCCGTCCCTCGGCCTGTGACAGATAGAGCAGTACTTCGTAGTCCCTAGTAGTCATACCGTGCTCGGCGGCCAGATCGGCATCGAGCACTCGCACGATCGACGCGTGGCTCTGCAGATAGCTGCGCCACGCATCGAGGGCCGCGCCCTCAAGTCCTGGTTCCGCGAACGTTTCCATGCTCAGAGTCTAGTTGACGGATCAACGGTCAAACCCATCTCGTACATCCGGGGTAGCCTCGAATGGTGGAGGAAATCGCTCCAGGGCTGTGGCACTGGACCGCCCGTCACCCTCATATCGGCAGCACCGTGAGCTCGTATTACCTCGAGCACGAGTGCGTGCTGCTGGATCCTATGTTTCCGCCGGATGGACCGGACTGGTTCAGCGCGCGCGACGCCGCCCCGCGGCACATCGTGCTGTCCAATCGCCACCACGACCGCGACTCGTGGCGGCTGCGGGAGGCCTTCGGCTGCGAGGTGCATTGCATCGCCAACGGCGTGGGGGAGCTGGAGGGCCGCGGCGAGGTGACGCCGTTCCAATTCGGGGACGAGCTCCCCGGCGGGATCGTGGTTCACGAGGTCGGGGCGATATGCCCGGACGAGACCGCGCTCCACATCCCCGCCCATCGGGCTCTCGCCTGCGCCGATGGCGTGGTGCGCTGGCCAGGGGTCGACGGGCTGACGTTCGTGCCCGCCTGGCTCATGGACGAGCCCGAGCAGACCAAGGAGGGGCTCCGCGCCGCTTATCGCGGTCTGCTGGAGCTGGACTTCGACCGCCTGCTGCTTGCGCACGGCGAGCCCGTGGTCGGCGGGGGCAAGTCGGCGCTGCGGTCGTTCGTGGACAGCGCCGGCTGACGGTGGTGCCGGGTCGATGACGCGCTCCGCCCACCCTCGCGCCCGAGCGCGTCTGGCCACGGCCGCGACATTCGCCGCCCTCGCCGTTGCCCTCACCGGGTGCGCCCAGAGCTCGAACACGACGAGCACCGGAGCGGGGGGCGCCGCTCCGCCGACCTCTTCGGCGCCGACGTCGTCGACCCCGCCGACCGCCTCGACCCCGACCACCGCCACCACGACCGCGAGCGCCACCACTCCGGGAGTCGGTACCGCATCGGGCCCGCTGACGGCCACCCCGGCGTCGGGCTCGCCCCAATCGGTCATCCACTTCGCCTTCGTGGCCCCGGACACCGGCACCGTCCAGGGCCACGACGAGGTGTCGGCGACGCTGAGCGTCATGGGCCCGCAGAACGCCGGATGCGTCGGGATCCACGAGCAGCCGCTGCCATCGCTGGTGGCCGGCCGCCAGGCGAGCGTGAGCGTTGGCCCGGCGCAACTCGGCGGCGACTGGTGCCCGGGGACCTACGTGGCACGGGTCGAGGTCCTGGCACGACCCAAGTGCGGCCCGGGGATGATGTGCCCGCAGTTCATCCGGGTCGTGGCGTCCCTCGGGCCGGCGAGGTTCAGGATCTCGGGCTGACGGCCTGACGCCGGGCCAGCACCGCACGGCGCAGCGCCCTCTGGCCCGAGGCGAGCAACTCCTCGTCGGGACCGGAGCGGCCGTGACCGCACGTCCCACCGCATTTCCCCCCACACCCCGGGCAGCGCGCCAGCGTCCGCGCGGCGGCGGCTGTGGCGAACCCGAGCGTGCGCGACCCGGCGGTGGTGGCCAGCGCCCGCGCGAGGGCGCGGTTGTCCGTGGGTGCCGGTATGGGGGCGCGGTTGCCGGTGGGTGCCGGTATGGGGGCGCGGATGGACCCCGGCCCGCCTGCCGGTCCCGGGCTGCTCGGCTCAAGGGCCTTGGCCGCCGTCATCGCACGACGGATCGTGGCAGGACCGCCCAGGACGGTCAAGCTTGGCGAGGCTTAGTAGCGATTGACACCCGCCGGAGAACCGTGTTAGCGTTAACAGGGTCAACGAGGGACACGCGTCCGTGGCGGACGGTACGGACGCGCATACACATCGAAGGGAGCCGATATGCAGCACGCGTTCCGCGGCAGCAGGAGGCTGTTCGCGTTCCTTTCAGCATGCGCATTGATCTTTGCGGCGTTCGCCGCCGGGGCATCAGCGCACGCCGTGGCGAAGAACAAGGGTCATCATCGCCACGGTCATCACCACGGCAACGGCGGGGTGTCGATCACCAGCAAGTCATGGGACGTCAGCAGCACCGATCCACCGGGCGTGAACCTCTACACCCTGACCAACTCGAAGGGCATGACGGTCAACATCACCAACTACGGCGGTGTCGTGCAGTCGATCTGGGTCCCCGGCCGCAGGGGAGGGACCAAGAACGTTGCGCTCGGCTTCGCGAGCCTTTCGGACTACGTCAGCGACTTCACGCAGGGCCACGTCAACATCCCGTGGCCGGCTCCCGGTGGATCGGGTGACGCGTATTTCGGGGCGATCATCGGGCGTTATGCCAATCGCATCGCCAACGCGTCGTTCCCGCTGAACGGGACGACCTACACGTTGGACGCCAACAACGGTCAGAACACGTTGCATGGCGGTTTCCTCGGCTGGAACACCGCGGTGTGGTCCGCGGCAACATCCACCGGGCCCGGGTCCGCATCGCTCGAGCTGACGCACACGTTCCCCGCCGGGGAGGGGTGTGACCACACGAGTCTCAACGGCCGTACACCGGTTTGCACCGGCACCGGCTTCCCCGCCGACGTTCAGGCGACGGTGGTCTACACGCTGACCAAGGACAGCCAGCTGAAGATCTCCTACACGGCGATCAACGGCTCATCCACGCTCGACACGGTCATCAACCTCACCAACCACACGTACTTCAACCTGGGCGGTGAGGCGTCCGGATCGGTCGAGAACCAGCTGCTGCAGATCAACGCCGACAAGTACACGCCGGTCGATCCCAACCTGATCCCACAGTCCCCGTACTTCGTGAACGTGGCCGGGACGGCGTTCGACTTCCGGCAATTGCACGCGATCGGCGACAACCTGCGCAACACGAACCTGCCGGACGGTTACACGCCGCCGGCCGGTCAGCTCAAGCAGCTCCAGATCGCCCACGGCTATGACCACAACTGGGTGCTCAATGGCTCCGGCTACCGGCTGGTGTCCACGGCGCTCGACCCCAAGACCGGGATCGTCCTCAAGACGTTCACCGATCAGCCGGGCGTGCAGTTCTACTCCAGCAACTTCCAGGTGGGAGACCTGATCGGTACGAGCGGGAGCGTGTACCGCCAGACCCAGGCGTTCACACTGGAGACCCAGCACTACCCCGACTCGCCGCATCACATCGGTGATCCGGCGTGGCCGTCGGTGGTCCTGGCCCACGGCGGGACGTTCAACTCGACCACGTCGTACGCGTTCGGCGTGGCCCGCGGCGGTGACCACGGTCACCATCGCCGCTAGTCGCCGCACGCACTAATCCCAACCACAACGGCCGGTCCCGCCAGCACGGCGGGGCCGGCCGTCGTCGTTCTGGGACGGGCGGCGAGCGGAGAATCCAGAAGGTAGAGTCGCCCCATGACCGCGCCGCCCACCTCCGAGTTCGCCGACGTCGACCTGGGCTCCCTGGAGTTCTGGGGCCGGCCCGCGGAGGTCCGCGACGAGTACTTCGCCCACCTGCGCCGCTCGGAGCCCATCTCCCGCCACGAGCCGCCGGAGGACATCCTGGGCCTGCCCCAGCAGGGCCGGCTGCACTACTGGGCGATCGTGCGCCACGAGGACATCCGCCGCATCTCGCGCGACCCGGCGACGTTCTGCTCGGGCGAGGGCGTCCAGTTCGCCGACGCACCGCCGGAGATGCTCGAGGCCTCCCAATCGTTCCTGGCGATGGACGCCCCGCGGCACACCAAGCTGCGCGGCCTCGTCTCCGCCGCCTTCACCCCGCGCCAGATCAAGCGGATCGAGGACGGGATCCGGGTGAGCGCCAAGCGGATCATCGCCGAGGGGGCGCCCACGGGGGGCGGGGACTTCGTCGATCTCATCGCCAAGCGGCTCCCGCTGCAGACGATCTCGGACATGCTCGGGGTACCTGAGGCCGACCGCGACCGCGTGGTGGAGGCCGCCGACACGCTGATCATGGCCGCCGACCCCGACTGCTTCGGCGATCGCCAGCCGATCGAAGTGCTGGGCACCGCGCTGTGGACGCTGACCGAGTTCGCCACCGAGCTGGCCAAGCACCGCGAGCAGCACCCCGGTGACGACCTGATGACGGCGCTCGTCCAGGCCGAGGTCGATGGGGACCGGCTCACGCACCCGGAGATCGCGGCCTTCCTCGTGCTCCTCTCGGTCGCGGGAAACGACACGACCCGCCACACCACCTCCCACGCGATGCGCGCGCTGACGGTCAACCCCGACCAGCGCCAGATGCTGACCGACGACCTCGATGCGCGGCTGCCCGACGCGGTGGAGGAGTTCGTGCGCTGGGCCACACCGGTGCTGACCTTCCGTCGCACCACCACGCGCGACGTCGAGCTCCACGGTCAGCCGCTCCCGGCGGGGGAGAAGGTGGTGCTCTTCTACCACTCGGGCAATCGCGACGAGAGCGCGTTTGAGCGCCCGTGGGCGCTGGACATCACCCGCAGCCCCAACCGCCACCTCGGGTTCGGCGGCGGCGGCCCGCACTACTGCCTGGGGGCATCGCTGGCCCGCGTGCAGCTCAACGCGATCTTCGGCGAGATGCTGCGCGTCATGCCGGACATCGAGGTCGGCGAGCCGGAGCTGCTGCGCAGCGGCTTCATCCACGGCATCAAGCGGATGCCGTGCACGTTCAGCGCTCGCGCCTGAGCGCCCCGGTCCCAAGAATCAAACACACACGGGGTTCGGTCGGGGATACGGTGTCGGGCGTCGGCCGCCGACCTGGCCGTTCGATCCCCATCATCGTGAACCATCACCGCCTCATCCGATCGGGCCTTTCCGTTGCGGCGTGCGCTCTCGCGATGCTCGGCGCGTTCGCGGGCCCGGCCGGGGCCGCCTCGGCCCCCAACCTGTTGCACAACGCCGGCGCCGAGTCCGGGGCCGCATCGGTGCACGGCTGGGACGCCGTCACCATCCCCGGCTGGAGCGTCGCCGCCGGCCTGCCCACGGTGGTGCGATACGGCGACCGGGGGTTCCCCAAGGGGTACGGTCAGATGTTCGTGGGGGGCGCGGGCGGTACCGCGCGCCTCGTGCAGACGGTGGTCCTGGCGCGCCCGGGCGGAGGCTCGCTGCGTGCCGGGAGCGTATATGCGCTGTCCGCCCAGTTGGGCGGTACCACCACGAGCCGGGCCGGCGTGTCGCTGGCGTTTCTCTCCGTCGGCGGCCGCGTGCTCGGCCGCCGCACGCTCGGGCCGGTGGGGGGTCCGCAGCGCTCGGTCGCGGGCGCCCTGCGCGCCCGCTCACTCTCCGGGCGCCTGCCCGCCGGCGTCGCGCGCGCCCGCGTGACGCTCACACTGGCCACCTCGCTGACCAACATCGACGGGCCCAATGCGCCGCTGGTGGGCTTTGACCACGCCGTGGCGGACGACATCGGCTTCGTCGTCCTCGCGCCCCACCGGCGTCCGGTGCCGCTGCGGCCGCCCGCCCTGCGCGTGCCGCGCTATGACCATGTCTTCCTCTTCTACTTCGAGAACCAGGACGTCCACGCCATCGTGGGCAACCGCCGCCAGGCGCCCTACTACAACAGCCTGCTGACGCGGGGCAGCCAGCTCGGCGACCTCTTCGCCGAGGAGCACCCCTCGGACGCCAACTACCTCGCGCTCGCCGGCGGCAGCGCCTTCGGGGTTCCCCTCGACGACCCGCTCGAGTACGACTCGCAGTACACGATCCACGCGCCCAACATCGGCGATCTCGTCAACGCTGCCCACGAGACCTGGAAGGCCTACAACGAGAGCGCCGCCGGCCCGTGCGATGACACCGTCCACGGCTACTACTGGGACGACGACCTGCCGTTGCTGTATTTCTCAGACATCCGGCAGCGGCCCGCCTACTGCGCCGCTCATGTGTTGCCGCTGGAGTCGATGGCGCCCGACCTCGCCAGCGCGGCGACGACGCCCAGCTTCGTGTGGGTCGGCTCCAACGACTGCGACGACATGGAGGGGTGCGGGATCCGCGCCGGCGACCGGTTCCTCCAGCAGCAGCTCAGCCAGATCATGCGCTCGCCCGCGTGGCGCACTCAGCGGTCGCTGGCGATCATCACCTGGGATGAGGACAACTACGACCACGAGCGCCCGGCGCAATGGGTGCCCACGCTCGTCCTCGGTTCCGCCGGGGTCAAGCGCGGCTTCGTCTCGCCGGTCCGTTACACGCACTACAGCCTGCTGCGCACGATCGAGGGCGCGCTCGGGTTGGGCCACCTCACCGCCAACGACCTCTACGCCCGCCCCGCCAACGACGTCTTCACCGCTGCTGCGCGTGCTCGGCCGCTGATCGCGCACGCGGCGCGGCGTGCGCAGACCGCGTTCGTGGTCAGCGCCCACGCCGGCACCGTCACCCCGATCGCGCTACCCACGCACGCCGCGGGCACGCCGATTCGCGTCGGGCGCGACCCGCAGGCGATCGCGCTGACACCGGATGACCGCACCGCCTTCGTGGTCAACGCCGGCTCGGACACGGTCACCCCGATCGACACCGTGGCGCGCACGGCGCGCGCGGCCATCAGGGTGGGGGAGGACCCCCGGGCGATCGCCATCACGCCCGACGGCGCCACCGCCTACGTCGCCAACAGCGGCTCGAACACGGTGACCCCGATCAGCCTCCGCACCGGGACCGCTGCCGCTCCCATCCCGGTGGGCACCCACCCGCGGACGCTCGCCCTCACCCCCGACGGGCGCACCCTCTACGTCCTGGACTGGGGCGGTGCCGCCGTGACGCCGATCGACACCGCCACCAACCACGCGCTCGCGCCGATCGCGGTTGGGGGCTTTCCGTCGGCGGCGGCTGTCGACCCCGGCGGCCGGACCATCTATGTGGCCAACTACGGCTCCAACACCGTGACGCCGATCGCCACCGCCACCAACACGGCCGGAGCGCCGATCCCCGCCGGTCAGGCGCCCGATGCGCTGGCCCTCACGCCGGACGGGGCGACCGCCGAGGTCGTCGACGGCGCCACCGATCGCGTCACGCCGATCGACACCGCGCTGGGCCGCGCGGGGCGTCCGGTCCGGGTCGGTAGCTCGCCGACCGCAGTCGCCGTGACCGGCCAGACGGCGTTCGTGGTGAGCACCATCACCGGCACCGTCACGCCGATCAGCACCTCCAGCGGACCCACGGGCGGACGGGCGGGCCACCCGATCTCCGTCGGGACCTACTCGTACCCGACCTCCATCACACTCTCGCCCGGGGGCGGGACCGCCGTCGTGCTCGGCACGTACGACGGCACGGTGCGCCTGCTCAACACGCGGACGCATGCCGCGTCCAAGCCGATCAAGGTCGGCGGGCTCCCGGTCGCCGCGGCGATCACCCACTGACGCGACACGTCACGCGCCGGGCCAACGTCGACAATCGCCGGACCGATGCCATCCGACGCCCGCACGATCACCGAGCCCGCCCGAGACGTCGAGGTGGTCCACCACACCGGCGTGCTCGTCGTCGGCTCGGGGCCCGGAGGGCTGGCCGCGGCACTGGGGGCCGCCCGCGCCGGCGCGCAGGTGACGCTGCTCGAGCGCTTCGGCTGCTTTGGCGGCAACCTCACGGCGGTCGGGGTCGAGGGCCTGGCGTGGTACCGCCACGAGCAGACCGTCGAGGCGGGCGGGATCGGCCGCGAGTTCGAAGACAGAGCAGTCGAGATGGGGGCGGCCGTCCCTGACAGCCAATCGCTGTCTCACGAGATCGACGCCGAGGGGTTCAAGCTCGTCGCCGACGCGCTCGTCCGGGAGGCCGGCGTGCACCCCATGCTCCACCGGCTGTTCGTAGCCCCGCTGATGGACGGTCGCGCCGTCCGCGGCGTGGTCGTCGAGTCCAAGGCGGGGCGGGAGGCGGTCCTCGCCGACCGGGTCATCGACGCCACCGGAGACGCCGACGTCGCCCACCGGGCGGGCGCGCCCACGGTCAAGACGCCGCCCGAGGAGATGCAGGCGGCGTCGGTCATGTTCCACCTGTCAGGCGTGGACAAGCAGGCGTTCCTGGAGGGCGTCCGCGCCGACCCCCAGACCTACGCCGACTGGTCGTCTGGGGAGTGGACGGTGCAGACCTCGGGCAAGGAGGACGACCTGTTCTCGCCGTTTCTGCGCAGGCCGTTCGCCCAGGCCATCCGCGAGGGCATCATCCCCGCCGACCTGTCGACGATCGCGGGCACCTGGGGCGCCATGCACGACACCGGCGAGCTCACCTACATGAACATCGTCCACCTCGCCGGGTGCGACGGCACCGACCCGGACAGCCTCACCCGCGGCGAGATGGAGGGACGCCGGCAGGCCGGCCTGGCCGTCGAGGCGTTGCGGCGCTACACACCCGGCTGCGCCGCCGCGCGGGTCCGCAACTTCGGCATGACCATCGGCATCCGCGACACCCGCAAGATCCAGGCCGCCTACAACCTGACGGAGTCAGACGTCCGCGGCCAGGCCCGCTTCGAGGACTCGATCGGCATCTACCCCGAGTTCATCGATGGCTACGGCGTGCTCGTGCTGCCCACCACGGGGCGCTACATGCACGTTCCGTACCGGGCGATGCTCCCTCAGGGCGTGACCGGGCTGGTCGTCACCGGGCGCGCCATCGGCGGCGATCGCATCGCCCACGCGGCCACCCGCAATATGGCCTGTTGCGCCGTCGCCGGCCAGGGCGCGGGGGTGGCCGCCGCGCTGTCGCTGCGCGCCGGCCGCGACCTGCGCGAGCTCGACGTCGGGCTCGTCCAGGCCGAGCTTGAGCGCCAGGGCGTGCGCTGCCGCTGAGTCGTCGCGACCTCCGATGTCACCGCGCTGACGGCGGTGGCTGGACGCACGGACCGGTTTCTCGAGCATCGTGGAAACCGAGCCGATACGGCGGGCGTGCCTCGCCCGTCCAAGGTCCTGCCAGCCCTCCTGACAGCGGTCTGTCTCGCCGGTTGCGGCGCCGCCACCCGGCTGCCCGCGTCCTCTGCGCGGGGCCCGGGATCGCTGGGCGGCTGCACGGACACCTGGACGGGCGCCGCGGGCGATCGGGACTACACCAACCCGAGCAACTGGTCAGGCGGCCGGGCGCCCGGAGCGGGGGATTTCGGCTGCATTCAGCCCGGGGCCGTCGTCAATGCCACCAAGGCGCCGCTCGAGCCGGCCGCCGGGCTCATCAGCGAGGGCACGCTCTGCCTCGACGTCCCCGTCCAGACGCTGGCGCTGAACATCTACAACGGGCCGCCTCCCGGTCAGGCGGCGCTGCCACAGCTTCCCGGGACGACCGACCCGGCGCCCGCCGACTGCCCCGCCGGCACCCAGCTGATGATGCAGGGGGTGCCCGACGCCAACCACAACGAGCCCTCACCCGGGCAATCGCCCCCGGCGTCAGCAGCACCCGCGCCGACGACGACCGCGCCGGCCGCGCCGGCCGCGCCGGCCACCCCGGCCACCCAGCTCGTCGACTGACGCGGGGGCCGCGACCCTGGCAGCAGATCAGCTGCGCGGGCGATCCCAGATTGCGGCGGCCCGGGCATACGCGGGGCGGGCCTCGGCCCGCTTCACGTACGCGCGCAGGCCCGGCCATGGCTCCAGCAGCTCCCGCGAGTCCGCTCCGGACAGCACGCTCGCGCAGAGCACGTCGGCCACCGTGAAACGCTCGCCCAGCAACCAGTCGCCCTCGAGTACCGCCTCCAGCGCAGCGGCGGCATCCGCAAACCGCTGGCGCGCCGGCGAGTCGGTGATCCCGTCCCCGAGCTCGCGAATCCAGCGGAACAGCGGCCCCTCGAGCTCGGTCATCCCGAACAGGACCCATTGATAGACGAGCGCGCGTTCCGAGGATCCAAGCGGTGCGATCAGGTCGGCGTCGGGGTGAAGATCGGCGAGTTGGAGGCAGATCGCCGCTGACTCGAACACCGTGGTGCCGTCGTCGAGCTCGAGGGCGGGCACCCGCCCCAGCGGATGGCGAGCGAGATGTGCCGCGGAGCGCCGCTCGACGCCGGAGATCTCGGTGAGCTCGTAGGGCTCGCCGATCTCCTCGAGCAGCCACAGGACCCGGCTCGAACGGGTCCGTGGCATGTAGTAGAGGCGGCCTGGAGTCATCGTGTAGGGCAAGTGTGACGGAGTGGACGACGCGGCGATTGAGCGGCTGTTCGCGCGGCCGTCTATCGTGAGGGGCACGATGGCGACTCCTGAGGACCTGATCGAGCTGGAACGCGCGGGGCGTCGGTGCTCCGTATGCCAGACCGGGCGCCGCTGGCGGCAGTTCGTGGTCGTCCGTCCCGAAGGCGGAGAGCCGGTGGTCATGTGCCCCGGCTGCCGCGCGCGCTATGGCGCGGCGCCGCCCGTCCCTGCGACGGAGCAGCCGGCGGCAGTGCCCGCTGCACCGCCTGCCCCCGAGCCCGTCGCAAAGGCGGTCGCCGAACCCGCCGCGCAGCCGGCCGCTGAGCCGGCCGTGAAGTCTGCCGCCGAGCCGGCCACCAAGCCGGAGACGTCTTCGCCGAGGAAGCGGAGCGCGCCCAAGGAGGACCGGCTGAAAAAGGCCCTGCGCGAGCTGCCTCATGGGGAGCATTCGGTCGGGCGGATTGCCAAGGCCGCGGGACTGAACCACGAGAAGACGTTGAGGCGACTCCACAGCCTGCATGCCGCAGGTGAGGTCCAGCAGGTCGGCAAGCGCTGGTCAAACGAGCCGCCGTCGACCGACATCGAGGCCGCGATGGACCGGCTGCAGGCCCGGACGACCAACCTGCGCATCGTCACACGCCGCGAACCCGTCGGCTGACGCGTCAGACCCGGACGGGAAGTAGTGGGCGTCGCTGGGCTCAAACCAGCGACCACCGCCTGTGAGGCGGAAAGGCGCGGTCAAGGCGGACGTCTCAGAAGCGATGCCGGGTGTGGCTGAAGCCGCCCTTGGTGAAGGCAAGGACTTTTGTCGGCTGGACCGCGAACACGAGCACGGTTCCGACGTCGTGTCGAAAGCCATCCTGACTGACCTCGTACCGCCATCGCCCGTCCCACTTCTGCGCCCAGGCCGCGGCGAGCCGATCGAGTTGCTGTGCGTTGGTGACGCGGATCGCCTCGCCCTCGACGACCACGTCGAGGCCGCTCCGCCAGTCGTTGGCGCCAGTGGTCAGCGCGACGCGCGGATTGTTGGCGAGGTTGCGCGCCTTCTGCTCGTCCGGGCCTGTGGAGAAGTGCAGCGCGTCGTCGAGCCAGACGGCGACGAGCGGGGTGACGTGCGGCCGGCCGTCCGCGCGGACGGTCGAGATCCAGAAGATCTCGGCCTGCTTGATCGCCTCGAGCGTGTCTTCCCAACTGGTGGGCTGTGCTGCTGGTTCGCTGAATCGGGTGTCGAGCTCTGTGCGCGGTGTCGTCATCACGGGGTCCTGTCCTCGGGGGTGGCGGGTGGCGGGTAGGCCTCGGCGACGACGTCGTCGAGGCTGGCGATCGATGTGAAGTCAGGGGAGAATCGGTTGCGCATCAGCGCGATCGCGACCCCGGTGTCGATGTCGGCGTAGGCCGCCGATCCGTTCATGCCGACCATCCCGAAGGTCGAGCCTGATCGCGAGCGCGCGCGACCGGGCCGGCCGGGGCTGTAGCCAAGCGACCAAATGATCTCCATCTTCATCACCTGATCTCTCCCCGTGTAGGAGACAGCGGCAGCGGCCGCGAGCTCCTGAGACGAGAGAAGACGCGTCCCGGCCACGTGTCCGAGGAGCCCGGCGTACACCCGGGCCGCCGCTCGGGCGCTCATCGTGCCGAACGAGGGAATCTGTGCGGTGAGCACGTCGCGGCGGTTAGCGAAAGCGGCATCGGGAGCGGCGCCGGGAGGCATCGCGCGGGCGAGCGGGCTGCCCGGGGCAGGGCCCGGCGGAGGAGGCCCGGACGGTGCGACCTGGCGGCCGACTCGATCCAGGAGGCCCGCCGGGACCGCGAAGTGGAGCTCGTCGGCGACGGCAAGCGGCGCGGTGAGTGTTCTTCTGAGAAGGGTGACGAGGCGTGCGTCCGTCGCCCGCTGGAGCGTTTCACCGAGCAGGAAGCCGAACGTCTGGGCGTGGTAGCCGAACGCGGTGCCCGGCGGCCACCACGGCGTCCCCTCAGCGACGAGTGCACACATGTGATCCCAGTCGCACAGCTGCTCGGTCGTCAGGTCCGGCGGCAGCCCGAGCACGCCTGCCTGGTGCATGAGGACATGTCGCACGGTCACGTTCCCCTTGCCGTGCGCAGCGAACTCGGGCCACACCTCGGCCAGACGCAGGTCATAGTCAAGCTTGCCGGCCGCCACGAGAGCATGCACGAGCGAGCTGAGGACGCCCTTGGCGGTCGAACCAGCGAAGAACAAGGTGCCGGCGGATACGGGTTCGCCGCTGGCCGGATCGGCGATGCCGCCCTGTGCGTCGGCGACGAGTGCGCCGTCCTTGATCACGGCGGCCTGAAGGCCGACCTCGTCACCGTCTGTGACCAGCTCGTCGAGGAGTGCCTGCACGGCATGTTGGAGTGCGATGTCAGCCATCGTCGGTGATCTGAGTGTGCGAGCGGTTATTCATCGCCGCGCGTCTTCGTGGTCGGTTCTCAGGACATGGACAGCCGTGCACCGAGAAACTCATCGGTCCGGCTTAGGGGGAGGCTCGGCTCCGCACTGGGATGCGGCGGGGCAAGCGGCCCGCTGCTAGCCCGATCTTTAACCGTCTACGCCGGCTTCATGGCCGCCTACCGCTCGTGCCAAGCACGGTTAGCGAGCACAGTCGATGTCTCGATCTGGCGGTCTGAGATGCTCCAGTAGCGCCTGAGCAGCGATGGCGTGAGCTCGTCCCCGACGAGCTCGAAGCCGTGGCGACGGTAGAACCGGATCGCCCAATCGGCGGCGGCCCAGGTGCCGACAAGCATCGGTTTCGTGCTGAGACGCCGCAGATCACGCAGAAGGGCTGCACCCACCCCGCGCCGCTGGTTGCCAGGCATCACATACGCGTGGCGAATGAGGTCGACATCACCCACTGGCTGGATGCCCATGACGCCGATCAAGGACCCGTTCAAATCGTAACCCCAGAACGCGACCTCGGCGGCGATCTCATGATCAAGTTCTGAGGCGGGCATGTACGGCTCGCGCCAGCAATCATCAGGGATGACCCCGCGGTAGGCCACGGCAGCAGCGTTGATGATCTCCAGGATCCGCTCCCGCTCCTCAACCTGACAGCGCCGAACCCCTTCGTAGTGCACGGACCGAAATCTAGCCGGACAACCCGAGCTCGCCCCGCCCGCGACCTCCCCAGACTGGGCGTCATCCTGGGCGGCTGAACCCCTCGCCGAGGAGGTCGTGATCCTCGAGCGGGACGCGGGCTGACTCGAGGAACCGGCTGACCATGTTGTAGTAGGCAACGACGAGGATGAGTTCACGCGCGCCGGGGTCTCGCCACCGCCTGCGAACGAGCGCGAGCGTGTCATCCGCGAGCCGAACCGAGGTGGTGATCTCGTCAGTGGCCCGGCAGATCAGGGCGTGGTCGGCGCCCAACTGAGCGGCTGGATGCTCGAGCGCCGTGGCATCGATTTCGGATTGGGTGAGACCTGCGAGGCGGGCGAGCTGCTCGTGCTGGTGGCGCTCGTAAGGAGCCTCCGTGAGATACGCGACACGGAGGATCGCGACCTCGCGCTCTGCTGCGGTCAGATGCTCGCCGGCGAGCAGCGCGCCACCGAGCTGCAGGAACGGGCGGAGCGCCGCCGGAATCCCGGCGACGGCCCGGAACACGTTGAGGGGCGGAAGCGTGCCAAGGATCCGCGTTGCGTCCGCAGGAAGCTCGGCGTCGGTGGGGAGCGGCAGACCTGGCGTGCTCATGGCGGTCCTTTGGCGTGTCTCGGGGAACGGTGCGGCGGCGGCTGGTCAGATTGTCGCCGGGGCGAGGGCGCTGCAGGCGCCGACGGAACGTTGACAACGCTACGGTCGGCTTGTTCCGGTTGGGGGCCCGAGCTTGGCGAGCGCCTCAGCGGCGGAGCCTCGCACCGACACAACGGCAACGCAGAGAAAGGAAGACACCGTGACGACATGGTTGATCACCGGCTGCTCAACCGGCCTGGGTCGCGCGTTCGCGCGCGCCGTCCTCGGCCGCGGCCACAACGTGGTCGCGACCGCTCGCAGCGCGGAGGCCGTCAAGGACCTCGCCGGTGCCGACCCCGACCGCGTGCTTGCGCTCGCGCTCGACGTCACAAACGAGGCGCAGATAGCCGAGACGGTTCGTGCTGCCGAGGCGCGTTTCGGAAGCATCGACGTACTGGTCAATAACGCCGGGTACGGCTACCGGGCCGCCGTGGAGGAGGGCGATCCCGACGACGTCGCGCCCCTGTTTGCGACCAATTTCTTCGGGCCGGTCTCAATCATCCAAGCCGTCCTGCCCGGTATGCGCGCTCGGCGGCAGGGAACGATCGTCAACGTCTCCTCCATCGCCGCGCGAACCTCCCCGCCCGGCTCGGGTTATTACGCGGCGAGCAAAGCGGCGTTGGAAGCCATGACCGCCTCGCTGCGCACGGAACTCGAGCCGCTCGGGATCACCGCGATGATCGTCGAGCCCGGCGCGTTTCGCACCGACTTCTCCGGCCGTTCGCTCACCCAGTCAGACACGGTCATCGACGACTACGCCGACACCGCCGGCGCGCGCCGCAAGGAACGCGACACCACCCACGGAACGCAGCCGGGCGACCCCGACAAAGCCGCCGAAGCACTGATCTCCGCAGTCGAGAGCGCGCAACCGCCGCTGATGCTCGTCCTCGGCCCCGACGCGCTTGAAAGGCTTCGCACGTCGCTGGACGCGCTCACCGCCGACCTCGACGCCTGGGAACAGACCAGCACTACCACCAGCTTCAGCCCGTGACCAAGAACTGAGCGACAGTCACCAGCCGCAGGTTCGAGGGCGAGAACCGACCGACCACGGGATGCCGTGGTGCGCCGGTAAGAGATGCTGGGTCGGCGGCTTGACGTCTCAGCCACCAACGCTCAGCGCGAGCGTAGCTCGCTACCCCTTGAGCTTTGTGACCGCCTTGCAGGCGGCGGTCAACCCGTGCGCCGGGCCGGTCGACCCGGCCGCCAGGGCGCTGAAGACCAGCGTGTCCGTGGCGGTCACACCGGTCTGCTTGAAGCTGAGGTTGCCCTTCCAGTGCGCCGCCGCTCCGGTACCGCCGATGACCTTCATCGAGCCCTTAACGACGAGATAGCCCTTGCTCGGGTCATAGGGGCCGGAGGTGGTGCCGCTCCACTGCACGCAGACTGTGCCCAGTGCGTGATCTGCGAACTTGACGACCGCGAGTCTCCCCTTGCCGCTCGCCACATCCTTGGCGATGAACGTGCCGCCCTTGGCGATCTGGGTGTACGGCACGCCGGTGACGGCCGACATGAGCGCCGCCACCACATGAGCGGCCGGGCCCAACTTGGCCGAGAAACTCCCCTTGGCGCCGTCAGAGCCAAAGTCGTGGTTGACGATGTTGACGCTGAACGTCTTACGCGAGTCGGCGGACGCCCTCGGCCTGGCCTGGGCCCGCAGCGCGCTTGTGGCCGCCACAGCCAGCGCGACGATCACCAGCAACGCGAGCCCCGCGCCCCGGATCGTCGAGGCAGAGAAACGGCGGGTCATAAGTTCCGGTCCAAATGGGTCGAAGTTCAGTACGGCCTCTCCGCTGAGCGCGGGCGCGCATCCTACAGCCCAGCGCAGGCGAGCGGAAGCGGATCGCTGAACGGGCGCCCCTGGGCCGGCGCGCTTGTGTATCGGCAGTCGTCGGTAGCCAAAAGATGCGCCCACGGGCGGTCTTGCCCCGTGGACGCACCAGATGACGCGCCCCAACTCTTTTGCCTTCGCGCCCCTATTGGTCTCTATCGGCACTCGCGTGGGAAACCTTTGGCAAGATTTATGAGGTTCTTACGAGCAGTCGTCCCCGACGCCGGGGTCATCCCACCGACTGGGTGCCAAGCAACCACAGGCCGGAGGAGGGGCCTGGCAGATCGATCACGGTGGCAGGCCAGAGCTCTCCGCAACGGGCGAACGGCGCGAGGACGTGCCGGACCTGGGTTTGGCGAGCCCGGGACGGACCCGGGGCGCGCAGCTGGGGGCGGGTGATGACAGTCTGTCCTGCCGTCCGCGGGCGAGATCTCAGGGGTCGTTCGGGAGTCAGACGGCGACTCGGCCTCCGTCAGCGGGCAGGATTGCGCCGTAGACGAAGCTCGCGTCGTCGGAAGCGAGGAAGCTGACAGCGCCGGCGATCTCGTCCGGGGTGGCGCCGTGCCCGGCCGGCGTGCTTGACGCGAGGGCATCGAACATCTCGCCCATCGCGGCGCTGGCCGGGGTGCGGGTTGGCCCGGGAGCGACGGTGTTGACGCGGACGCCTCGAGCGGCGTATTCGGCGGTCCAGGCCTTGGTGAGTGATTCAACCGCCGCTTTGGACGCACCGTAGGTCGCCAAGCCGTTCATGCCGATGGTCGCGGCCATGGTTGAGATGTTGATGATCGAGCCGCCGCCCTTTTCCGCCATGCGGGGCGCGATCGCCGCGGTCAGGAAGAACGTCGCTTTGACGTTGACATCGAACGTGAGGTCGAACGCCTCTTCGGTCGTCTGGTCGGTCGGGCCGCCGGGAAAGACGCCGGCGTTGTTGACGAGCACATCGACGTCGCGTGCCGCCTCGGCAAGGCGTCTGACATCTCCGAAGCTGGCGAGGTCAGCGGCGATGAACCGTGCGGTGCCCCCAGCGGCCTCGATCGCCTGCACGACCTCGCGGCCCCGGCCCTCGTCTCGGCCGCTGATGATCACCCCAGCGCCGTCGGTGGCGAGGCGCTGTGCGACTGCGCGGCCGATGCCCGATGTGCCGCCGGTGATGAGGGCGGTCTTGCCTTGAAGTGCCATGGCTCCGTGTTCTCCTGTCGAGTGGCTGTCGCGAACCCTGATAATGGATTGCACGTTCCACTCTAACAGTTATTGGATTCCACGATCCAATCCGCTGATAAAGTCGGGCCCATGAGCACGACTGGTCCCTCTCCTCGCCCGCTGACGCGCAAGGGACAACAAACCCGCCAGCGCATCGTGGCCGCGGCGGCCGATCTGATCTTCGAGCAAGGCGTCGCCCACACAACGATCGAAGACGTCCGAGCTGCTGCGGACGTCTCAAGCTCACAGCTCTACCACTACTTCGACGACAAGCCGGCCCTGGTCCGAGCAGTAATCGAGCACCAGGCCGACACCATCGTCGATGGACAGAAGACGTTTGATCTCAGCAGCCTGGACGGCCTGCGCGCCTGGCGTGACTGGGTGATCGAGCATCAACGGCAGCTCAACTGCAGCGGCGGCTGCCCCATCGGTTCACTCGGAAGTGAACTCGCCGAAACGGATCCCGCAGCCAGAGCCCGGGTCGCCGACGGCTTCAAGCGCTGGGAAGCGGCCATCCGCAGCGGCCTTCGAGAGATGCACGCACGCCGCCGGCTCGCCCCCGACACCGACCCAGACACCCTCGCGCTCGCCGTGCTGGCCGCGTTACAAGGCGGCCTGCTGCTCACTCAGATCGAACGCGACACCAAACCGCTCCAAGCCGCGCTTGACGCGATGCTCGAGCTGATCGCCAGACTCGGCGACCGCGGCAAGCTGAGCAGTCCAGGGACCTTGTGAACGGTTGAGAAGACGTCCGGGCCTCTCCTGAGGCTTCTGGTGTCCGCCAAGACGCCAGAACAGGAGGGCCCGGATGAGACAGCACCATAGGGCGAAGCTCGGACCGGCTGGTCGGGCTCAGTTGGTCTCAGTTATCAACGCCGGCGCGACGTTCAGCGCGGCCGCGCGGGTGCTACCCCGTGAAGGTCTCGTGAACCGAGAACTCCTTGATGTCCGGCGGTCCCTGAAGCTGGACGCCGGCGGCGCCGGCCGCGGCTCCGATCCGCGGCTCGAACGCGTCGAAGTCCTCGCGTGACTCCCAGAAGTCGATCGCGCCCCACCCTCCCTCGATCGGGCCCGAGGCGTGAAACAGCAGTCCCTTCGGGGGGTTCGATGCCGGGTCGATGTGCTTGTTCACTGCGTCGAACTGCTCTTCGGTGACTCCTGCGAGCTTGATTCGGATTCCTACGGCCATGGTGAGGCCCCTTCCTGAGGTGGATGTGGACGGTAACTCACGTTGCTTGTCGATCTAGCTGCGCGGGCGACCAGCGCGCCGTGCCCAAAGCGTCCGCATTGGGACGCGACCACCACGCTTGGCGGCGTAGCGCCCCGAGGACGTAAGCACGAGCCCGACGGTCAAATCCAGTCAGCCCGCTTCACACCTCATGGCGTCCGAGCGCCGTCGGTGACCTCACGCGTTGGCGAACTGTTCTGTGCCCCGGGCCGGCTCTCAGCCCACAGTACTCCGATTCATCGTGGGCAACTCGCGAGCACGTCGCCGGAGGCCGCTAGCTCGGCCCGTGCTCGCCACGGGCACGATCACCATGCCCGGCACTCCTCGCGTGGCAGAGCGGCGTCGCGGCGCTCGCCGTCGTCTCAATTTGGATCCCATCCGGACGGATCGTCTGCGGTGACGAACAGGATCCGGCAGGAACGTCGCGATCGCCTCGGAACACGGCGCCACGAGATCCTTGGGTGGGCCCGAAGCGCGCGCTGATCCGCCGTCGGGCACTCAGCGCCTGGTCTCGTACCTGGTCAGCACCACGCCATCGGGAAACGTCCGGGTCTCCACCAGGCTCAGGTTCACCCAGTTGTCCAGGGCCGGGAAGAACGGCGTGCCGCCGCCCACCAGGACCGGATGGGTGACGATCGCGTACTCGTCGATCAGCCCGGCCCGCATGGCCGCCGCGGCGAGTGTGGCGCCGCCGATGTCCATGGGGCCGCCGTCGTCGGCCTTGAGCCTGGTGATCTCGGTGACCGCGTCGCCGGTGACCAGACGGGTGTTCCAGTCGACCGTGCTGGTCGTCGAGGAGAACACCACCTTCGGCATGTCCTGCCAGCGGCGGGCGAACTCGATCTCCGCCGGTGTGGCGCCGGGCTGCTGGTCGGCGGTCGGCCAGTGGGAGCTCATCGTCTCCCACAGTTTGCGCCCGTACAGCGCCAGGCCTGTCGCCGCCACCCGGTCGGACCACCACTGGAACAGTTCGTCGCTCGGCACGCTCCAGCCGAGGTCGTCGCCGGGCGCGGCGATGTAGCCGTCCAGGGTCAGGTTCATGCCGAAGGTCAGTTTCCGCATGGCGTCAGTCTCCCGTGAGTCGGTTTTCGGCGTATAGACCAGCACGGCGCGCAACAATCATCGGTCAGGCCCACCGAGGGCCAGTTGACCACGACGCCAACCAGATGCTCCGTACGGAAAGAAACGCACAGCGGACAGCGCGCCCAACTGGTGTCCGCCCCGAGATTGGCGCGAGAAGCAGGGGCGCCTGATCGGAATCTGGGTGCTCCTCCGGACGGTCTGCAACTGACATAGCATTGTTCGATCGTGCCGAGCCGGACCTTCCTCACCTCGGTCGCGGGCGGTCAGCTCGGCGGATCCGAGGGCGATTTCGTGATCGTCGAGTGGACGGACTCGGGCGAGTCAGGCTACGAGTGGATCGCGCCGCTGCATGTGCATCACGCCGACGACGAGGCCTGGTATGTGTTGGCGGGCGTGCTGCGGTTCCGCATCGGCGATGAGACACGTGAGGTCGGCCCAGGTGGCGCCGCCTTGGCCTCAAAGGGAACTCCGCACGCGTATGGCAACGCGAGGCACGGCCAGCCCGCTCGCTACCTCCTTGTGACCACGCCGAAGATCAGAGCGCTCGTACAAGCGCTCCACGAGCCTGGGGCCCGCGACTTCGCCGCGATCTTCCGTGCTCACGATTCAGAGTTGCTCAGCTGAGGGGCTTCCTGGCAGGAGCAGAAACCACGCTCGTCTCAGTTGGCAAGGATGACCGGACGCCGCGGACGAGGGCATCTGAGCCTTTGCGGCGCGAAGCTGCCGCCGTATTTTGGCCGGCCGTCGTCAGCTGGGGAACGATGACGCGTACTGGCTGTAGGGAACTTGACCGGTGGGGCTTTCCGCGATCGCGAGCGCCACCTTGGCGGGGATCGGCGTCCACCAGGCGGGCATCTTCGCCGCCAGGCTGGGGTTCAACGTGTAAATCAGCGCGAAGTTCACGATCCAGAGGGGGGGCGCCATCGACATTCCCACGATCGTGCCGGTCGCGCGCTTCTGGTTGGGGACTAGCTGGGCCACTCCCGATTGCTGTTGTGCCTTACTGCCGTAGGGAACCTCGGAGGTGTAGGCCGACCGATAGAGCATCCGGAGCGATGCGCTCGCACCGTTCTGCCTGCACCACGTCGGCAGGTACCCCAGCGGCACAAGGAGGGCGTTGATCTGTCTTGTCGGGGCGTCGGTGTTCGCAGGGCTCTCCAGCATCCCGGCGGTGTTCACCATCAGCCCGTAGCTGCCAACGACGATGGGCGTCAGCTTGCCGTTGACCTTGGCGAAGAGCGGGGTCCCTGTCGTGTTCGTGAGGATGCGCACGCTTGCGTCAACGAGCTTCGCGGCGGCCCGCGTGCCGCCGAGGCCGTGGCCAGTGATGAACAGTCTGTATTGCTTCGCCGTGAACACATGCCGCTTGTTGAGCCCGAGCTCGTGCGCGATCCGATCCGCCGCCGTCATTCCCAGCGGTCGGTTGACCTGGCGCGCGCTCGTGGCTTCGGTGGGCGCGAACTTCTCGTATTTCGGCGATCCGGCAAACGGCTGCGCGAAACCGGTACCGGGAGCGACCGGACGCGCGACTGCCTGAGAGGCCGCGAGCGCTGTGACGGACAGCGCCGCCACGACAATCGGCGCAGCGAAGCTGAGCCGGCGATTGGTCGGTGCGTGGTCAGCGGGGGTTCGGGCACTGCTCTTCATGGGCTTTCACCTATCCGGCGCCTATCTTCGCACTGCCAGCTGGTGCTCTGCACGATCAGAGCGGCACTCCACGCTCCGGCAGGCCCAGCGCGCCGACCTTTCTCCGTCAACCGTGGCGGTCTGATCGTTCTTGGTGCGGTAGCGGGCCTGCTCTCGCGCCCACGCGTCCTCAGACGGTGTTGCCGCCTCCGCGATGTACTCCGGGGCTGGCTGCTGCGATCCGTTGCCTTCTGCAAGGTTCTCCGGCAGCCTCCCAACCGAGGCGTTCTGTTTGGGGCTCGTCGGGGATGACCGGAAGTAGGCGGATCCCCAATGCCTACCGGAGTGGACGATGCTGGGCTCGAACCAGCGACCTCCGCCTTGTCGAGGCGGCGCTCTCCCAGCTGAGCTAATCGTCCGGGAGGACGTAAATGTAGCGTGACCGGACCGCCTCCGGGGTATGGTTGAGACGATGAGGCGCACCGTGCTCATCGCAACCGCGGCACTCGCCGCTCTGGCGCTGGTTCCGGCCGCCGGGGCGGTGGCCCAGGGCACCGCGACGCCGGTGCAGGCTCACGTGACCCCCGGCACCGGTGGACCGCGCACGACGTTCCGGCTCAGCTTCCCCAGCCCGGTGCAGACGGGCCAGGTGGGCTCGATGCAGCGCGCCGACACGGTGGAGGTCCATGGCACCCACCACCCCGGGTGCGTGTGGTCGGGCCGGATGGCCGTGCCGGCGGCGGTCACCCAGCAACTCGTGCGCGTCACCCTGACGCCGGGCAAGATGGGCAGCACGGGCGCGAGGACCTGGTGCACGGGCACCTTCAGCGGCAGCATCGTCCAGACCGAGCACTTGCTCTGCGCCCCTCCGGATCTGTGCCCCGCGATCGAGATCCGCCCGCAGACGATCGCCACCTTCACCTTCAAGGTGAAACGCCGCTCCTAGCCTCGGCGGCAGAGATCCGCCCACTACCATCCGGCCCCGGATGGACTACGAGCTGCCAGACGGGACCAAGCTGTCCCTCGACGACGGCGCCACGGGCGCCGACGCCGCCGCGGCCATCGGGGCGGGGCTGGCGCGCGCAGCGCTCGCTGTCAAGGTCGACGGTGAGCTGCGCGACCTCTCGCGCCCGTTGCCATCCGAGAACGGCTCGCACACGCCCAAGCTCGAGATCCTCACCGACCGCAGTGGGGAGGAGGCGCTCGCGCTCGTTCGCCACGACGCCGCTCATGTGCTCGCCGCCGCGATGCTCGAGCTCTATCCGGGCGTGAAGATCAGCATCGGCCCGGCCATCGAGAACGGCTTCTACTACGACTTCGACTTCCCCGACGGCGTCGTCGTCAACGACGCGGACTTCCCCAAGATCGAGGCGGCGATGAAGGCCCACATCGACGCCGACGAGCCGTTCCTGCGCGAGGAGGTGGGCGTGCAGGAGGCGCTCGAGCGGTTCCACCTGGAGAAGCAGCCCTACAAGGTCGAGCTCATCGAGGACCTCATCAAGAACGAAGGCGCACAGACCGTCTCGCTCTACACCAACGGGCCCTTCACCGACCTCTGCCGCGGCCCCCATGCGCCCACCACCAAGCGCATCAAGGCGTTCAAGCTCCAGTCGGTGGCCGGCTCCTACTGGCGTGGGGACGCCAAGCGACAGATGCTCACGCGCGTCTACGGGACCGCCTTCTTCTCCGACAAGGACCTCAGGGCGTTCGAGGAGATGCTCGAGCGCGCGCGGGCCAACGACCACCGCAAGCTCGGCCGCGAGCTGCGCCTGTTCACCTTCTCCGACCTGTCGCCCGGGATGCCGCTCTGGCAGCCGGCGGGGATGGCGGTCTGGAACCAGCTGACCGACCTCTGGCGCACCGAGAACCGGCGGCGCGGCTATCGCGAGGTCAAGACGCCGATCCTGTTCGACGTCGACCTGTTCAAGGCCTCTGGGCACTGGGACAACTACCGCGACCACATGTACTTCACCGACGTCGAGGACCATCCGATGGGCCTCAAGCCGATGAACTGCCCCGGGCACGTCCAGTTGTTCAAAGACCTGCCGCGGTCCCACCGAGAGCTGCCGATTCGCTTCTCGGAGCAGGGGCTGGTCCACCGCCACGAGCCGAGCGGGACGCTGCACGGGCTGATGCGCGTCCGTCACATCACCCAGGACGACGCGCACATCTTCTGCCTCGAGAAGCAGATCGAGGACGAGGTGGTCGGCTGCCTGGACTTCGGCTTTGCCCTCTACAACGTTTTCGGCTTCGAGCCGCACCTGGAGCTCTCCACCCGGCCCGAGAAGCGGCTGGGCTCCGACGAGATGTGGGACCACGCCGAGGCAGCGCTCAAGAACGCGCTGGACCGCCAGGGCCTCGAGTACGACGTCAACGAGGGCGACGGCGCCTTCTACGGGCCCAAGATCGACCTGCACATGCGTGACTCACTCGGCCGCTCGTGGCAGCTGGGCACGATCCAGCTCGACTACCAGATGCCCGAGCGCCTCGATGCTTCGTATGTCGGCGCCGACAACGCCGAGCACCGTCCGGTGATGATCCACCGTGCGCTGCTCGGGTCCTTCGAGCGCTTCATCGGGATCCTGATCGAGCACTACGGAGGCGAGTTCCCGGTGTGGCTGACGCCGACCCAGGCGATCGTCCTGCCCATCGCCGATCGTCACCTCGAATACGCCCAGTCGGTCAACGCGCGGCTCGGGGACGCCGGCGTACGCTCCGAGCTGGACGACCGCACCGAGTCGGTGAGACGCAAGATCCGCGACGCCGAGCTGCGCAAGATCCCCTACATGCTGGTCGTGGGGGACCGCGAGGCCGAGCAGGACGAGGTGAGCGTGCGCGAGCATCGCGGCGGCGACGCCGGAGCGGTCTCGGTGCAGAGCTTTGCCCAGCGGGTGCTCGACGAGACAAAATCCCGCTCGACGCCATGACATCGCCGCTATACTGGCTCCCGTTGATCCAACTTCACACCACACGGCGCGGCCCCGCTTGACCCAGACGGCCGCTGCACGCAGCTAGTGCCGGTACCCAGAAGGTTTGACCGGCGCCCGCCCGAGCGGGACACGACTCGGACGAACGACCGCATCCGCGTGCCCGAGGTACGGCTCGTGGGCGAGGACGGCAAGCAGATCGGCGTCATCAAGACGTCCGAGGCGCTTGCGTACGCGCAGGAGCGCGATCTGGACCTCGTCGAGGTCGCTCCTGACGCGCGCCCGCCCGTCTGCCGTGTACTGGACTACTCCAAGTACAAGTACGAGCAGGCCCAGAAGCTGAAGGCCGCGCGCAAGCACCAGCAGCAGATCACGATCCGTGAGATCAAGTTCCGGCCGAAGATCGCCCAGAACGACTACGACACCAAGAAGGGCCATGTCAAGCGCTTCCTGCTCGGCAGGGACCGCGTCAAGGTGACGATCATGTTCCGCGGGCGCGAGGTCACTCATCCCGAGCGCGGTACCGCGCTGCTGGAGAAGCTTGCCGGCGAGCTCTCCGAGATCGCCATCGTCGAGCAGACCCCGCTCCAGGACGGGCGCAACATGACGATGATGCTGGCCCCCTCCAAGTCCGTGCTGGCTGGGGAGAAGGACGGCAAGGCGCCCGCCGAGGCCGAGGCCCCGGCCGGGAAGGGCGGTCGCAACGGACGCCACAACGGATCGGCGGAGAGCCCCGCGCCGGACGAGACCGGCGGCGCCGACGCCACCATCGCTGCTGCCGAGACCCCCGCTGAGGCCCCCGCGGCCGAGGCGGACACTGCCGACGCGCCCGCGCCCGAGGCGGACACCACCGCTGCTGCCGACGCGCCCGCGCCCGAGGCGGACACGACCGCTGCTGCCAACGCGCCCGAGCCCGAGGCGGACACGACCGCTGCTGCAAAAGCCCCCGCGCCCGACGCGGACAGCCCCGCTGAGAGCTCGTCGCCGGCCCCCAGCGACGCCGCCGCCTGACCGGCGGCTGACGTCCGGTCATTGACTCGCGCACGTCTTCTCGTCGTAGGTGTCACAAATCCGCGCCTGCCGACGATAAGTAGGCATGGAGGGTTCGCCTGACCCACGCACAGATGGCGAGCTTGTGGCGGCGACGGTCACCGACCCGGAGGCCTTTGCGCTGTTCTACCACCAGCATGTCCGTGGCGTGCTGTCGTTCTTTCGCCGCCGCGTCCCCAGCGCTGAGCTGGCCTTCGACCTCACCGCCGAGACCTTCGCGGCGGCGCTCGAGTCCACGCCGCGCTACCAGCCGCGGCCCGAGCCGGCGCGCGGCTGGCTGTACAGGATCGCGTGGAACAAGCTGCACGAGACTCAACCCCGCGGCCACGCCGACGATGCCGCCCGCCGCGGCGTCGCCATGGCACCGATCGAGCTCACGACGCCGGGATCGAGTGCATCGAGTTGCTCGCCGGTGCGCGGGTGCTGAGGCTGCTCGAGGCGCTGCCCACCGATCAACGCGACGCCGTCCAGGCGCGGGTCCTCGACGAGCGGCGGTACGAGGAGATCGCGGCCGAGCTGCGGCTCTGAAAGCGTCGTGCGCAAGCGCGGAGCCGCGGGGTGCAGACCATCCGCGCCAAGCTGAGGGAGGCCGAGTCGTGAGCGACGACCCGATCGCCCTGCTCGAGTGTGAGCTGGTGAGCGCGGCCCGCCGGCGCGCCGCCGCTGGGCCTGTCCCAGATGGTTCCGTGGCCGAGAGCCCGTCGCCGACGGATACGCGTCGGCGACGCGCTGTCTGCCGCGGTGGCGGCGGGCGCGGTGGTTGCGGCGCTGGCGCTGCTGGCTGGCGGCGGTGGTGGACATCCGGAGTCCACCGCCGCCGCGACCCCCCGCGGCAAGCTGCTGGCCACCCTGGCCGTGCTTCGCCGCCCACAGGCCGCTGCCGACTGCTCGCTGCCGGAGCTGTCCACCGCCCACGCGCCCCACGCGGTGGTCCAGCCCTGCTCGGCACTCCCGATCGCTGTCTCGTGCGCCTGGCCACAACCGTCCCCTGGGGGCAAGGTGTTCCTCGTGCCAATCCGGCCCCTTGCGCCCGACCGGATTCCGTCCGGCTGGACCGCCTATGCTCCCCTGAAGGTACGGGCCACGCACGGGGAGTCGGTGACGGTTTCCGAGGGCCCGCCGCCGCTGCCGCCACGGTCACATCCGGGTTCACCGCGGTGGACATCGCCCAGGGCCGGGCGGTCGTCGACGAGGCCGGCGTCGGGCGGGCCCACCACGCGATCCGGTTCCTGGTCGTGGTGCCCGACGGCGTCGCCAAGGTCAGCGTCGTGTTTGCGCAGCGATCCACCGCCTACGCGAATACGATCGAGTTTCTGGACTCAAAGACGCCGCACGGCAACGTCGTCGCCTTCCAGGCGCTCGGCGCAACGGTCAGGCAAGCCACGGGCCATGACCTGGGAGGCGCGCACCGGAAAGGTCATCAAGCGCACACCGCTGCCTACCGACCCTCGGGTCTTGAGCGCTAGCTGCCAACTGCTCTTCGTGAGCCAAGGTGACGCGCCGTCGTCACCTCGTCCAGCACGCGCGCAAGATCGCCTGCAAGCTTTTCGCGCGAATATCGTCGCATCACCTCGTCGAGGTTGGCGCCCGCGTGCTTCCGAAGCTCACCGCTCAGCCACTGACGCCACAGCTCCGTGAGCGCGTGATCCAACCCTGCGGAATCCGACGGCTCGACCGAATATCCGGCGCCGAGGCTGCGAACGATCTCAAAGCTTGCGCTTTCTCGGCCCACCACGCACAGGATTGGGCGCCCGCTTCCCAGGTACTCAAAGATCTTGCCGGGGATCGACCGACTTGGTGATGGGAGATACGCGACGAGCGCATCAGCCGCTCTCATTTCGGCGAGCGCGGCCTGGTGGCTGACATAGCCCAGCTGCGTTACGCGAATTCCTCCGGCTATCTTCGCGAGATCCTCCACCCAGGCGTTCCCCACCACTCGGAACTCGACGCGGGCTGGATCGATTGTGCCCTGCTCGCTCAGTCGCTTCAGCGCTAGTAACACCTCTCGGCAATCGCGCCCGCCGTAGAGCGAACCGATGAATGAGAGCGTCAAGGTGGCTGACGATGAGGCCGGCATGGCCCCCTGGAGATCCGTCGGATCGACGCCGTTGGTGATGGTCGTCTGCTTCCCCTCCGCGCGCGTGATCCGCGCGCCGTCGGTCGTCACGATCACACGATCGCAAGTGCTCACGATCGACCGCTCAACCCGCCTCGACCAGCGCTTGAGGAACTCCGGCTGGTCGAGTTCGGGATTCTGGGACCATTCGTCTCTGAAATCTGCGATCCATGGGACGCCGGTAATGCGTCGAGCCAGTGCCCCGACGATGTGCGCCGAATATGGGGAGGATGTTGTCATGAGGACGTCATAGCGTCCGGTTCGAAGCTCGCGGAGGGTCGTTGCCAGGGCTCCAGGAATCCAGCCGCTCATCGGGTCCGGCCATGTGAGGACCTGTGCGGGGAGATAGCGCCAACGACCTGGAACCCAACGGCGACCCGACAGCAGGTCTGCGCTGCGCCTCAGCATGCCGTTCTCCGGCGACGAAAGGACACGAACCTCGGCAGGAATGTCATTGGCCAGAGATTCGTCACGCACGCCATACCATGTCGCCCTGGTTGTGATCACGGTCGGCATCCATCCGTGGCGTGGGAGGTACTTGACGAACTTCGCGGTGCGCTGCACCCCGCCTCCACCGAGCGGCGGGAAAAAGTACGCGAGGAGCAGGACGGATCGTGTGGGCCCGCGGCCGGAGGTTTCTGTCAATACTTGTGGAACGGTAGACATGTCTGTGGCCGATGCGGTGATGGGACAGGGGAATGAGACACTCACTATCCGGCGTTTACGCATGAGCTGCATACTGGTGGCAAGGGTCATGATCCTTCGCCGCCCGAGCTATGACGCCTCTACGCGGCCGCCACACCGTGAAAAACGCTACATCCGGACGAACACGCCGTCGAACTCATAGACGCGCATCTCCCCATCTGTCTCGACGGGGAACATGCCGGTAAGCGTGAAGCCACGTTCGCGCATCTTGGCAACGGCTTCGAGAAAGTCCGGCATCTCTTCATAGATAGGGATCACCGAGAGCTCGACCTGCGCCCCAACCACTCGATCCGACAACAGGTCGCGTGCGCCTTCCAAAACCCGCAAGTCAAACCCCTGCGTGTCGGTCTTCAGGAAGGGTCGCTGAAACGGAATCTGGACTGTATCGAGGGTGACAACGCTGACCTGTTCCTGGCGCTGGACCTCCATGCCGGAGTAAACACTCGTGTAGTCGGCGGTCGGGGCCAGGAACGAAGACACGCTTGACGATGCCGCGACATTCATCGAGAGTGTCCCGGGCTGGTCGGCGACCGCGAGATTACGCACCTCCCATCTTGGGTCGTCCTGAGACACCGCGGCCAGATCGGCAAACGCCTCGGGTACCGGCTCGAAGGAGACGATCGACCCGTCATATCCCGCTTCCCGCAACCCGCGGCCATATTGTCCGCGGTTCGCCCCGACGTCAATTACGCCATCGACCTGGTAGCGCGTGAAGAGCTCGAGCAGATGCCATTGCTGGCTGAGAGGGTTTGGACCGCGATAGACGGATATGCCGGCGAGCGCAAGAGCACGCTTCATCGCGGACCTTGCGTCTTGAGAAATCGGCGCCATGCCTGAAGGTTAGCCGCGGCGGACGGTCGGCGAACGAGAGCATCCCCTGGCGTGTCGCTGTGAGGCGAGGCTCCTAGTTGGGCCGCTGGCGCGCAACGACGTCGTCATATAACTCCTCAAGCGCGGATGTGCATTTCGTGATTTCGAACTCCCGTTCCACACGTGCCCGTCCCGCGGCTCCCATGCGGACGGCGAGGGCGTGATCGTCGAGCAGGCGCTGGAGGTTTCGGGCCAGCGCTGACACGTCGCCCTCTGGAGCCAAGAGTCCTGTCTGACCGTCGAGGACGGCTTCCGGAACACCGCCAGATGCGTAGCTGATCACCGGCATCCTATGAGCCGCTGCCTCGAGGAAGACCATCCCAAGACCCTCTCGGGCCCCGTTGAGAGCACGTTTGGATGGGACGCAGAGCACCGCGTGCGCGGACATCGCCTGTGCGACGACGTCAGGCGGTTGGGTGCCGAGAAATCGTGCGCGGACACGCAGCTCAGAAGCCAAGGCCTCAAGGTCTCCCCGTAGCGGTCCATCTCCAATCACGGTCACCGCAGGCGTCTCCGGGAGTCCCGAGACGGCGCGAATCAGGTCACCGCACCCTTTGACGTCGACCAGACGGCCAACGAACAAAACGGTCTTGTCGGTCACTGTGGTTCGGGGGTCAGGTACCAACGGAATCCCGATGGGAAGAATGTGCACCTTCTCGTCCGGAGCGCCAGCGCCCAACAGCTCGGTGCGGATGAAATTGGACTGGGCGACGAGGCGGCTTGCTTGGTCAAAGAGTGGCCGATAGTCGATGTCAACTCCCTGCTTCAACGTGGTGATGTCATAGCCGTGGAATGTCGCGACGAGTGGCCTACGCGCCCGTCGCGTCGCCACGACGATTCCAAGAGCGTCAGGCCCGAAGTGAGCATGGACCAGTGCGCTGCGCCGAAATTGGCGATGCACCCGTGGGGTCGTGCCGGTGTACCGATAGACACCGGCCGCTGACCGGATGAGCAGAGGGTGCCCGTAACCGAGCGTTGTGAATGCAGGAACGACCCCCAGCGAGTTCTCGACTGCGACTTGACCTATCAAGACCGGTCGCCAGCGTCGCATCGCCCGGATCTGATTGGCGATGAACGTCTCTGAGTTCGGGAGCACAAGGTTGCGCCAGACCGTCACAGGCTTCACCGTCCCATCGCCTCCGGTTGGCTTACGCACCGGAGGATCAGTGCGTCGGGGCACGGCGGACTGTGAGATTCCTCCGGGCTACGGGACGCAAGAACAGCGCTAATGTGGGCGCATGAGCGATTCATACGAACCGAAAAGCTACTGGTCTCGCAGGCTTGAGGCCGACTTCGACCTTCGGGGCACGGGCCACGCCGCATACTCCGCCCGCTACAACTTTTGGCTGTATCGACAGAAGGCCGTAGTACTTCGGAAGGCGCTTGTGGACGTGCCTCGGGGCGGGAGGGCGCTGGATGTCGGTTCCGGTGTCGGGTGGGTCGTCGACCAATTGATGCGACGTGGACTCGAGGTCGAAGGGTCCGACATCACTGACGTCGCCGTACAGCGACTGACGCAGCGATTCCCGGACGTGCCGTTCTTCGTACTCGCCGTGGGGAACGGCGCGATCCCACGAGACGATGACGTGTACGACGTGGTGACGATGCTTGACGTCGCGTACCACATCGTAGACGACGAGATCTGGCTCGCCGGCCTACGCGAGCTGAGGCGAGTCCTCAAGCCCGGAGGAAAACTGATTGTCACCGACAGATTGGCCGACCAGTCGACCTCCGTGGCCGCTCACGTACGCTTCCGTTCCCGCACCGACTGGGAAAATGCCTGCGCGGCGCTCGGTCTTCGCACCGTTGAAGTGTCGCCGTTGTTTAAGTGGCTGGCACGGGATCGCTGGATCAGAGGCTGGTCGAAGTTGCCCGACTCTGTCCGAGGTGCGACGGAGTATCTCCTCGAGCGCGTGGTTGATCGGCCGCCCCAGCTGCGGTGTGCGGTTTTTGTCGCGGAGCCGGACTGACACTCACCTCAGCCTCCTGCCGACGCTATCTCGTCATCCCGCGGTGGCCATCACCCTCGGGAGGAGGCGGCCGAGGGCGCCGCGCAGTCGCAACCAATCGTCGTCCGTGATGCGCTTCGTGGCACGCATGACGAAGAGGTAGGAGACGAGAAACGCGAGTGCGCTGACGCCAAGGCGGAACACAGCGGGACCAGGAAGCAGCGCGAGCGCAAACAGTGGCACTCCGGCCACGCCCGAATAGAGGAAATTCAGTGTGATATCGGTCCACGGTCCAAGCTGTCGTATCGGCAAGTGAAAGACGGCGCGTATCCGTTGGAGGAAGTACGCGATGGCTCCGAGCGCAGCCAGCGGGGTCGCGAAGGCGGCACCGTTGAGCCCGAACGGGCCGATCAGCGCATAGGCGATACCGCCGTTGAGGACCAGCAGGATGACAGCGCCCCAGACGTTCTCCCGGGTGCGTCCGGCAGCCATGGGAATGAGGCCCCACGTGGTGATCTGCGTGAGGAGCAGGGTCTGATAGATGCGAAAGATCACAACGCTCGCGCCCCATCCACTCCCGTATAAAACCCGGATGAGGTCGGGGGCCATGATGACGGAGAAAACAAAAGCAGGCATCACAACCAAGCTGAGCTTCCGCATCGACTCCCGCCAGAGACGGGCGGCTCCAGCGAGGTCGTCCGCTTCGAATCGCGCGGAGAGCGCCCGTACCAGGACGTTGTTGACCGGCTGTCGTACGAGGTACAGGAGCGGGACCTGAGCTGCGCCGATGGCATACACGGAGTAATCCGCGGCCGAGAAGTTCGACGTCACGACGATGCGGTCCAGCTGGCCGCCGAGGATTCCCACAGCACCGGTCAGGGCGAGCGGTATGCCGTACCCGAGGAGTGGCCTTGCGGCGATCTCCTTGACTGATCGGGGCGGGGTTATGCCGACGGAGCCGATCACCAGCGCCAGGGAGATGATCGTTACGGCTCCCGAAGCTATGGCTGCCCCGGCCGCCACGGCTATAGCGGTTGGCGAGATAAGTGCCGCGGCGATCATCCCGCCGGACAGCGTTACGGCGTTGAGGGCGGTGAGGAGCGCCGCCAGCCGCGATCTTCCTTGTCCGACCAGTGCGGCAGCGGTTGTCCCTCCGACTGGTGAGAAGAGCACGACTGGCGCGTAATACGCCAGGGCCGGCGCAAGCCCGGGATTGCCCAGAGCGTGCGCAAGCGGGTGGCGAAATAGAACGAGGCCGATCGCTCCGACCAGGCCGATCGCACCCATGACGGCATAGGTGTCAAACACCCATCGGCGACGCTCCCTAACGCTTGCCGCCTTTGGGAGGAAGTACAGCAGAGCCGAAGGCACGCCGGCAATCAGCAGCGTGGAAACGATCGAAAAAACGAGCAAGAGCTGCTGATAAGTACCTAACTGTGACCTCGTCAACACCCTCGCCAGCACAGCGAGGCTGAGTATGGTTAGGCCTTGACTAGCGAATGCCCCGAAGGCGAGGACAACGGCCTCGCTACTGAGACTGCGGGCTGGCTGACCATGACGTCGGTGCAACAGGCGCGCCCGGACCGGCGTGGAGATCTTGGTAGGAGACTCTGGTGCTCGTTGCTGCGTCATACCTTCGACTCCCGTGCTGGCAAGTGGCGCGTTGTGCTCGCCCCGACGCTGGGAATCAACAACACCCCTGTCGAAGCGAATCGGCTGTCATGTCGGCTACCACCACACCAATCCTAGGTCGAGTATCGGTCCTAGTTCGCTGTCGGTCGAGATCCGCGTGCCGTCTTCCGCGGCGGATCGGACCTCAGTTCTAGCTCATCCCCTCTTGCTTGGGGCGAGCGCGTCGTGGATGTCCGCCCGCAGGAAGCCTCAGTCGCGCCCAGGTCCTTCTCGTGCGTGGCGGCGCAACACAGGTTAGCGACGGGTGATGGCGTCGAAGCACACTTCGCGTACACGGGCGGGAGTCGACCCGGAGGGCCACTGGCTCTCGTCGAGCAGATCGTGGGTGTTAGGCGCCTCGTGGCGGCGCTGGACCACGGCGACCGCGCGGCGCTGAACCACGGCGACCGCGCGGCGCTGGTCCACCGCGACCACGCGGCGCGGGACTACCGCGACCCGTGCGACCGTCTGCTTTACTCTCGGCTCGTCATGCCGAAGATGAAGACCCATTCGGGTGCCAAGAAGCGCTTCAAGATCACCGCCAAGGGCAAGGTCCTGGGCCGGCACTCCTACACCAGCCACATCCTGGAGAAGAAGTCGCCCAAGCGCAAGCGCCACCTCGGCCGTCCGGCCGAGATCTCCGAGCACAACTACAAGCAGATCAAGACGTTGCTGGGGGCCAAGCGCTCATGACGCGTGTCAAGCGCTCACTGCACGCCCGCAAGAAGCGTCGCGCGACGCTGAAGCTGGCCAAGGGCTACAGGGGTGACGCCAGTCGGCATTACCGGACCGCCAAGGAGGCGGTACTCAAGGCCGACCAGTACCGCTACCGCGACCGCCGCAACCGCAAGCGCGATTTCCGCCGCCTGTGGATCACGCGTATCAACGCGGCCGCCCGCCAGAACGGCCTGTCCTACTCGCAGTTCATGCACGGGCTCCACACCGCCGGCGTCGAGCTGGATCGCAAGATCCTGGCCGACATGGCCGTGCACGACTCCGACACCTTCCGACGCTTTGCCGACCGCGCCCGCGAGGCGCTGGCGGCCGGCTGAGCGAACCCAGCCGACTTCCCAGCACCGTCACCCGGGCGCCGCTTCATCGAAGCCGGCGCCTTTTTTTATGGCGTTAGCCCAGACCCCGAGAATCGCCAGATGATCACCAGCCCCCACAACGAGCACCTCAAGGAGATTCGCAAGCTCAACCAGCGCCGACGCGCCCGCGCGCAGAGCCGGCGCTTCGTGGCCGAGGGCGAGGACCTGCTCGCCGCCGCCGACGCTGCCGGCTGGCAGCCGCTCGAGCGCTACTGCGCCGCCGGCAGCGGCTTGGAGGGCACCGAGGTCGAGCCGAAGCTGCTGGACGCCGCCTCGGAGCTCGGCTCGGGGACCCGGACCCTGGCCGTCTATGAGGAGCGCTGGGCGCCCGCGCCCAGCGGCCCGTTGTGCGTCTACCTGCACGGGGTCCACGATCCCGGCAACGTCGGCACCATCCTGCGTTCGGCTGAGGCCTTCGGCGCCGCCGGCGTCGCCATCGGCCCCGGGACCGCGGACCCGTTCGGGCCCAAGGCGGTGCGGGCCAGCATGGGCGCCGTCTTCACCGTGCCGCTGGCGCGCGCGGTCACGCTCGCCGATCTGCCGGGCGCGACGGTGGCGCTGGACACCGGCACGGACGCGACGCCCGCACTCGAGACGCTCGCGCTCACCGATCTCACGCTGCTCATCGGCGCCGAGCGCGAAGGGCTCCCGGCGGACCTGATCGAAGCGTGTGACCACGTGGCCAGGATTCCGATCGTCAGCCACTCGCTCAACGCCGCCATGGCGGCCACGGTGGCGCTCTATGAGGCGTCTAGGATGGCCCGCTGATGAGCACGACGGATCGGATTGCGCAGATCCAGCAGGAGGCCGGCGACGCGATCGCCGCGGCGACCACGACGGCCGCGCTCGAGGAGGTCCGCGTGCGCTACCTGGGCCGCAAGGCCGAGCTGCCCAACCTCCTGCGCGGCGTCGCCGAGCTCCCGCCCGAGGAGCGGGCCGCGACCGGCAAGGCGGCCAACCAGGCGCGCCAGGCGCTCGAGGCCGCCATCGAATCCCGGGGCGGCCAGCTGGCCGGCGCCGAGCTCGAGGAGCGCCTCGTCGCCGACCGCATCGACGTGACCCTCCCGGCTGACCCGCTTCCGGCCATCGGGCGCCTGCACCTGATGACCCAGACCCGCCGCGAGATCGAGGACGTCTTCATCGGGCTGGGCTTCAACGTGGCCGAGGGGCCGGAGGTCGAGACCGTCTACTACAACTTCGATGCCCTCAACCACGCGCGCACCCATCCGTCGCGCCTGCTCACCGACACCTTCTACGTCAAGAGCCGCGCGGAGGGGGTCGACATCTTCGACCCCCACACGCCGCTGCTGCGCGTCCACACCTCGCCGATGCAGGTGCGCGCCATGCAGAGCCAGTCCCCGCCCATCTACATCATCGTGCCGGGGCGGGTGTACCGGCCCGACTCAGACGCCACCCACACGCCCCAGTTCCACCAGATCGAGGGCCTGGCCGTCGACGAGGATGTCACCCTGGCCGATCTCAAGGGCACGCTGCTGGCGTTCGCGCGAGCCATCTTCGGGGAGGAGCGCCAGGTCCGCCTGCGCCCGCACTTCTTCCCCTTCACCGAGCCCAGCGTCGAGGTCGACGTCTCCTGCTTCAACTGCGTCGACGGCATCACCGCCGACGGTCACCGCTGCCCCCTGTGCAAGGGCACGGCGTGGATCGAGATCCTCGGCTCGGGCATGGTCGACCCCAACGTCCTCGCCGGGGTCGCCGACAACGGCTATGACCCCGAGAAGGTCCAGGGCTTCGCCTTCGGAATGGGGATCGAGCGGATCGCCATGCTCAAGCACGGCGTTCCGGACCTGCGCCTGTTCTACGACAACGACATCCGTCTCCTGGAGCAGTTCTAGTGGCCGCGAGCGCGTCATGAGAGTCCCGCTGACATGGCTGCACGAGTACTGCGCGCCCGACCTGGACGCGTTCGCCCTCGCCGAGCGCCTGGCCATGACCGGTACCGAGGTCGAGCGCGTCGAGCGCCATGGAGTCACCGCGCTCGAGCACTTCGTGGTCGGCAAGGTCCTTGAGGCCGAGCAGCACCCTGACGCCGACCGCCTGCGGGTCTGCCAGGTCGATACCGGTGACGGCGAGGCCTCTCAGATCGTCTGCGGCGCGCCCAACGTGGCCGCCGGCCAGACGGTGGCCGTGGCCAAGCCCGGCTCGGTCATGCCCGATGGCACCAAGCTCAAGGTGGCCAAGCTCCGCGGCCAGGCCTCCAACGGGATGATCCTGGCCGAGGACGAGGTCGGGATCGGCCTCGACCACGCCGGCATCATGGTCCTCGACGACGCGCTGGAGGCGGGGACGCCGCTCGAGTCGGTGCTGCCCATCGCCACCGACGTGCTCGTCCTCGAGGTGACCCCCAACCGGCCGGACTGCCTGGGGATCTACGGCGTGGCGCGCGAGGTGCACGCTGCCACCGGCGCTCCGCTGGCCCCGGCCCCCTGGAGCGAGGACCCGGCCGTCCCCGGAACGCTTGAGGCCGCCCGGATCACCGTCGAGTGCCCTGACCTGTGCCCCCGGTTCACCGCCCGGGTCTTCGAGGACGTGAAGATCGGGCCCTCCCCGGCGTGGCTGAAGGCGCGGCTCATGGCCGCCGGCCAGCGCCCGATCTCCAACATCGTCGACATCACCAATTACGTGATGCTCCTCACCGGCCAGCCGCTGCACGCCTTTGACCTGGACCGGGTCGCCGGGGCCCAGCTGACCATCCGCCGGGCCCGCGACGGGGAGACGGTGGAGACGCTCGACGGCCAGACCCGGCGCCTTGACTCCGACATGGTGCTCATCGCCGACGACGAGGGGCCGACCTCGATCGCCGGCGTGATGGGCGGGGCCCGCTCCGAGGTCCTGGGCTCGACGACGCGCGTGCTCATGGAGGTGGCCAATTGGGACGGCGCCAACATCCACCGCACCTCGCTCAAGCTCGGCCTGCGCAGCGAGGCGTCGGGGCGCAACGAGAAGGGCCTTCAGCCCGAGCAGGCGATGGAGGCCCAGGCGATCGCCACCCAGCTCATGATCGAGCTGTGCGGGGCGCGCATGGTGCCCGGCACGATCGACGTCGGGGGCGACGGGCCGCCGCTCAAGACCGTCGCGCTGCGCGATGCGCGGGTGACGAGCCTGCTCGGCGTCGAGGTCCCGCGTGAGCGCTGCGCCGAGATCCTCACCGCGCTGGAGTTCAAGCCCAAGCTCGCCCCCGACGGTCTCGACGTCGTCGTGCCGGCCTTTCGCCGCTCCGACGTCACCCGCGAGGCTGACCTCATCGAGGAGGTGGCGCGCCTGGGGGCCCTCCAGGATCTGCCGGCGACGCTGCCTTCGCGCCACGGCGCCTCGGGGCGGCTCACCGATGTCCAGCGGCTGCGCCGCTCCGCAGCCGATGCCCTCACTGCCCAGGGGCTGCACGAGATCGTGGGCTGGAGCTTTGAGGGGCCCGAGCAGGTCGCACGGCTGCGCATCGCCGACCGGCCGGTGGTCGAGCTGGAGAACCCGATGTCGGCCGACCAGTCGCGGCTGCGCACGACCCTGCTGGGCTCGCTGCTGGACGTCGGCCGGCGCAACCGCTCCCGCGGCGCCGCCGCGCTGCGGCTGTTCGAAGCGGGGGCCGTCTACCTGCCCGACGGCAGCAACTCGGCCCACCCGTCCACGCTCCCGTCCGAGCCCTACCACGTGGGGGCGCTGCTCTCGGGGCCGGTGCGCCCCGCCACATGGCGCCAGCCCGATCCCGGCCCGGCGGACTTCTTCGCCGCCAAGGGCGTGCTGGGCGGGATGCTCGACACCGTTCACGTCCCCTGGATCCTCGAAGCCGACTCTGAGGCGCCCCCCTTCCTGCACCCGGGACGGGCGGCGCGAATCGTCATCGACGGGGCCCCAGCGGGCTGGATCGGTGAGATCCACCCCCAGGTCGCCGCCGGCTGGGACTGGGATGACCCGGTGGCGGCGTTCGAGGTCGACCTCGACGTGGCCGCCGAGCACGTGCGGTTCGCCGTCTACGAGGATCTCACGAGCTTCCCGGAGGTCCGCGAGGACCTGGCCGTGATCGTCGCCGACACGGTGAGCGCTGCGCAGGTGCTCGACGTGGTGCGCGAGGCGGGCGGGAAGCTGGTCGCCGGGGCCGAGGTCTTCGACGTCTATCGGGATGAGCAGCTCCTCGGCGCCGGCAACGTGTCAATCGCCGTGCGCCTGCGCTTCCGGGCTCCCGACCGCACCCTCACCGACGAAGAGGTGGCCACCCGGCGGCGCAAGATCGCCTCGGCGCTGACCTCACAGCTGGAGGGGAGGGTCCGTGACTCCTAGCGTCGCCGTGTTCGGCGCCTCCGGGTACGCGGGCGCCCTGTGTGCCCGCCTGCTGCACCGCCACCCGTCGTTCATGCTCACCACGGTGACGTCGCGCTCAGACATCGGGCGCCGCGTCGACGAGCTGTACCCGCACCACCGCGTCCCGATGGTCATGGAGGAGCTCGATCTCGACCGGCACGCCGGGGTCGACGCGGCGATCGTCGCCTACCCGCACGGCGCGGCCGCCGAGCTCGTGGCCGCGCTGCGCCGCGATGGGGTCAAGGTCGTCGATCTCAGCGCCGACTTCCGCCTGCGAGACGCCGCCGTCTATGAGGAGTGGTACCGCCCGCATCCCGCCCCCGAGCTGCTCGCCGACGCCGTCTACGGGCTCCCCGAGCACTACCGTGACGAGATCGCCGGCGCCTCGCTCGTCGCCAACCCCGGCTGCTACCCGACGGCTGCGATCCTCGGCCTGGCGCCGCTCGCGCGCGCGGGCATGATCGCCGACGTCGTCATCGACGCCAAGTCCGGGGTCTCGGGCGCCGGGCGCGCCGCCAACGATGCGACCCACTTCGTGTCCGTCGACGAGAACATGAACGCCTACAGCGTGCCGCGCCACCGCCATACGCCCGAGATCGAGCAGGAGCTCGCGGTGCTGGGCGCCGACCGCCTCATCACCTTCACGCCCCATCTCATCCCGCTGGACCAGGGCGAGCTCGTCACCTGTTACGTGACGCCCGCCGACGGCGGCTTGAGCCACGACGACGCTAGAGCGATCTATCTAGAGGCCTACGCGGACGAGGCGTTCGTCGAGGTGGTGAGCGCGCCCCCGGGGGTCCGCGCCGTGCGCGAGACGAACATCTGCCGGATCTCCGTGCACGCCGACGAGCGTACGGGCAAGCTGATCGTCTTCTCGGTCATCGACAACCTCTGGAAGGGGACGGCGTCCCAGGCCGTCCAGAATCTCAATCTCATGTTCGGGCGACCGGAAGGGGAGGGAGTCAGTTGAGCTCGTTCTTCGCCAGCCGCTGGGTGCCGTGCCCTGACCACGTCACCGAGCTCGGGGGCGACGGCCTCCCTGCCGGCTTCCGCGCCGCGGGCGTGGCCGCCGGGATCAAGGAGTCAGGCTCCCCCGACGTCGGGGTGATCGTCTGCGACGCGCCGGAGGCCACAAGCGCCGCGCGCTTCACCGCCTCGGGGACCCAGGCGCCGCCGGTCCTGCTGTGCCGCGAACGCACGCGGCTGGGGGCGCTGCGCGCCGTGGTGGTCAACTCGGGCAACGCCAACGCCGCCACCGGCCGTCCCGGCTTCGAGAACGCCGCCAAGATGCAGGGCATGGGCGCGCTCGTCGCCGGGGTCAAGGAGGACCAGGTGGCCGTCTGCTCCACCGGAGTGATCGGCGTGCCGCTGCCGATGCAGAAGATCACTCAGGGGATCGTCGCCGCCGCGCACGGCCTGGCCGCGGACGGCGATGCCTCGTTCTCGGCAGCGATCCGGACGACCGACGCGTTCGAGAAGCGGGCGAGGCTGCACGTGAAGCTGCCGTCGGGGACGGTGATGCTCACCGGGCAGGCCAAGGGAGCGGGCATGATCTCGCCGGGCTTCGCCACGCTGCTCGTGTTCGTCCAGAGCGACGCCAAGCTCTCACCAGAGACCTCCGACCTGCTGCTGGGCGTGTGCGTGAAGCGCTCGTTCGAGCGCGTCTCGGTCGACGGCCAGCTCTCCACCAACGACACCGTGATCCTCCAGTGCAGCGGCGAGTCCGGGGTGGCCATCGACCCCGAGACCGAGGACGAGCTGCGCTTCGGCGAGGCTCTGGACGCGCTCATGCGCCAGCTGGCCCTGCTCGTCGTCAGCGACGGCGAAGGCGCCCGGCGCGTCGGGCGCGTCGTCGTGCGCGGCGGCGATGACGACGCCGTGTCCGCCGTCGCCCGGACCGTGGCCAACTCCCCACTGGTCAAGACCGCGCTGTACGGCGGAGACCCCAACTGGGGCCGGATCATCCAGGCGGTCGGCGCCGCCATGCCCGGAACGGCGCCCCTGCCCGTCGACATCTCGATCGAGGGCGTGCAGGTGTGCGCCCGCGGCGGCTACGTGGCTCACGACGCGGCAGCGCTCGGCCAGGCGGTGACCCGCGACGAGGTCGAGTATGAGATCGGCCTGCCCGGCGAGGGCGCCGAGACCGAGGTGTTCTTCTCCGACCTCGGCCACGAGTACGTGACGATCAACGCCGACTACACGACCTGACGGCGGCCGAGATGCGCGATGTCGCCACCCTGCTCGAAGCGCTCCCCTACATCCGGGAGTTCTATGGCAAGACGGTGGTGATCAAGTACGGCGGGGCGGCGATGAGCAATCCCGAGCTCAAGGAGGAGTTCGCGCGCGACGTGGTGCTCCTCAAGTACGTCGGGATGAACCCGATCGTCATCCACGGCGGGGGTCCTGACATCTCCAGCTACATGCGCCGGCTCGATCTGCCGGTCGAGTTCGTCGACGGCCTGCGCGTCTCCAGCGCCGAGACGGTGGAGGTGGCCAAGATGGTTCTCGTCGGCAAGGTCAACAAGGACATCGTGCTCCTGCTCAACCGCCACGGCCAGCCGGCGATCGGCCTGTGCGGCGACGACGGCCTGCTCTTCCGCGCCGCGCGCCAGGCCGCGCCCTCGGGACAGGACATCGGCTTCGTGGGGCGGATAGAGCGTGTCGACGTCGAAGTTCTCAACCATGTCGCCCAGGACTACATCCCGGTCATCGCCTCCGTCGGCGCCGACCGCGAGGGCAACTCCTACAACATCAACGCTGACGAGGCCGCCGGCGCCGTTGCCCGCGCGCTGCGCGCCTACAAGATCATGTTCCTCACCGACGTCGCGGGATGGCTGCGCGACCCCGAGGACCCCGCCAGCACGATCTCGGAGATCGGCGCCGACGAGGTCCAGGCAGCGCTGCCGAGTGTCGCCGGAGGCATGCGGCCCAAGCTGGCGGCCTGCCTCGAGGCCATCAACGGCGGCGTCTCTTACGCCCATATCGTTGATGGCCGCGTGCCGCATTCCCTGCTGCTGGAGCTGTTCACCGACGCCGGGCAGGGCACCAAGATCGGACCGGCGACATGAGCGGGCTCGGTCGATGAGCGCGCCGTCGCTCCAGGAGCTTCAGGAGCTCGAGCGCCGCTACGCCATCGGCACCTATGCCCGCGCCCCCGTCCAGTTCGTCCGCGGCTCGGGCGTGCGCCTGTGGGACTCGGAGGGCAACGAGTACCTGGACTTCCTGGCCGGGATCTCGGTGCTCAACGTCGGCCACTGCCACCCACGGGTGGTCGCGGCGGTCCGTGACCAGGCGGGCCTGCTCACCCATGCCAGCAACCTCTTCTACACCGCCCCGGCGATGCTGCTCTCCCAGGCCCTCTCGGAGAGCTCGCTGCACGGCAAGGTGTTCCTGTGCAACTCCGGCGCCGAGGCCAACGAGGCGGCGATCAAGCTGGCCCGCCGGGCGCGCCCCGGCGGCAAGATCCTCGTGCTCCAAGAGGCCTTTCACGGGCGCACCTACGGCGCGCTGTCGGCGACTCCGCAGGAGTCCAAGCAGGCGCCCTTCGCGCCGCTGGTGCCCGGTTTCGAGGTGCTGGCCAAGGACCCGGCCGCCCTCTCGGCCGCCGTCGATGAGGACACCGCGGCGGTGCTGCTGGAGCCGATCCAGGGCGAGACCGGAATACACCCGCTCTCCGACGACCTGCTGCGGGCGGCGCGCGACGCCTGTGACCGCACCGGCGCCGCCCTCATCTTCGACGAGATCCAGACCGGGATGGGGCGCACGGGGACGCTGTGGGCCTATGAGCAGACCCCGGTGGTCCCCGACGCCATGACCAGCGCCAAGGCGCTGGGTGGCGGGCTGCCCATCGGCGCGCTCATCACCGGGCCGCGGCTTGCCGACGTGCTTCAGCCCGGCGACCACGGCTCGACCTTCGCCGGCGGCCCGCTGGTCGCCTCGGCGGCGCTCGAGGCGTTTGCCGTCTGCTCGGATCCCGACCTGCTGGCGAGCGTCCGGGCCCTCGGCGAGCGCCTGGCCGCCGGGCTGGCCGAACTGCCCGCGGTCGCCACCGTCCGGGGCCGCGGGCTGATGGTGGGCGTCGACCTGCACGAGGGCGTCTCGGCGACCGACCTGGCGCAGCGTGCCCTGCTCGAGCAGCGCCTCGTCGTCAACGCCACCGGCCCGGCCACGATCCGGTTCGAGCCGCCGCTGATCGTCACCGAGGCCGAGATCGACGAGGCCCTGGGGCGCCTCGGAGCGCTGATGGGATGAGCACGTCGGTCGTGAAGGCCAAGGTCGACGTACCCCTGGCCTATGACCAGCGCGCCGATGCCGCCGTCGTCGCGGTCCTGCGCCGCCTGCTCGATGTCATCGGCGAGAACATGGAGGGGACGATCAGTGGGGAGGACCCCGAGCACCTGCACCAGCTGCGGATCGCGGTGCGCCGCAGCCGGACCGTCCAGCGCCAGTTTCACAACGTGTTCCCGCCCGCCGAGCTTCCCGGCTTCCGGGCCGAGTTCCGCTGGCTTCAGCAGGCCACCGGGCCCGCTCGTGACCTCGACGTCTACCTCGAGGACCTCGACTCGCTGCGCGAGCTGCTGCCCGAGCACATGCGCGGCGATCTGGACCCGCTGGTCCCCGTGCTCGGCCACAGCCGCCTGGCGGCGCGCGCCGATATGACCCGCGCGCTGCGCTCGGTCCGGGCGGCCCACCTCTTCGAGGACTGGGATCGCCTGCTGGAGAGCATGGTGGAACGTTCGCCCCACGACCGCCCGGCCGCCGACACGCCGATCGGTGCCGTGGCGGGAAAGCGGATCCGCAAGGTCTACAAGCACACCGTGACCATGGGGGGCGCGATCGAGCGCTCGAGCCCCGCCGCGGATTACCACGAGCTGCGCAAGAAGGGCAAGGAGCTGCGCTACCTGCTCGAGCTGTTCGGGGTCAAGCTGTTCGACGAGGAGGCGGTGACTCCGTTCGTGAAGTCGCTGAAGGGCCTCCAGGAGCTGCTGGGCCGCCACCAGGACCGCGAGGTCCAGATCGCGATGCTGCGTTCCAGCGCCGCGGAGGTGGCCACGCTGCCCGGCGGCGGCCCCGCCTGCATGGCGATGGGGACGCTCGTTGACTGCCTCCGCCTCGACGAGCAGGCTGCGCGCGACGAGTTCGCGCAACACTTCGCTCAGCTGGCCTCAAAGGAGCAGCGCGCACTGGTTCGCGAGACGTTCGTGTGAGCGATACGCAATCTGTCCACCTCCTGACTTGCGGTGGCCCCTGGGGCGGGATAGGCCAGTTAGTGTTTAAATGCCGGCCGGTCGGCTCGGCCGCGTTCGAGATGGTGCCCGACGTCGGAACACCGCGAGAGGACAATCCCACACATGAGCAGCGATGACGGGGCGGAAGGAGTCCGCCCGAACGGGGCCGCGACTCTGGCCGAATCGGATCTCGCCGACCTCCTGAGCGCGCTGAGCGCGGCGCGTGACGGCGACTTCTCACAGCGCCTGAAGCCGAAGAGCAACGGGGCGATGGCCGAGGTGGCGGCGGCGCTCAACGCGCTGCTGGAGCGCAACGACGAGATGTCACGCGAGCTGGTCCGCGTGGGCAAGATCATCGGCCGTGAGGGCCGGATGACCGAGCGAGCCGAGCTCAGCGGCGCCGGCGGCGCTTGGGCGACGGGGGTCGACGCGCTCAACGCACTCATCGACGACCTCGTGCGGCCCACCAACGAGGTGGCCCGCGTCATCGGCGCCGTCGCCGACGGCGACCTGTCCCAGAAGATGGCGCTGAAGATCGGCGGCCAGCAGGTCAAGGGCGAGTTCCTCAACATCGGCACGACCGTCAACACGATGGTCGATCAGCTCTCGTCGTTCGCCGACGAGGTGACCCGCGTGGCCCGCGAGGTGGGTACCGAGGGCAAGCTGGGCGGTCAGGCCGAGGTCCAGGGCGTGTCGGGTACCTGGAAGGACCTGACCGAATCGGTCAACGCCATGGCCAACAACCTCACCGGCCAGGTGCGCAACATCGCTCAGGTGACGACGGCGGTGGCCCAGGGCGACCTCACCCAGAAGATCACGGTGGACGTGAAGGGCGAGATCCTGGAGCTGAAGAACACGATCAACACGATGGTCGATCAGCTCTCGTCGTTCGCCGACGAGGTGACCCGTGTCGCGCGCGAGGTCGGTACCGAAGGCGTGCTGGGCGGTCAGGCCGGCGTGCCGGGCGTGGCGGGCACGTGGAAAGACCTGACCGAGTCGGTGAACTTCATGGCCAACAACCTCACCGACCAGGTCCGCAACATCGCTCAGGTGACGACGGCGGTGGCGCAGGGCGACCTCTCGCAGAAGATCACGGTGGAGGCGAAGGGTGAGGTGGCGGCGCTGGCCGACACGATCAACTCGATGACCGACACGCTGCGCGTGTTCGCCGAGCAGGTGACCAGCGTGGCCCGCGAGGTGGGTACCGAGGGCGTGCTGGGTGGTCAGGCCGAGGTGCCGGGTGTGGCGGGTACCTGGAAGGACCTCACCGAGTCGGTGAACTTCATGGCCAACAACCTCACCAACCAGGTCCGCAACATCGCTCAGGTGACGACGGCGGTGGCCCAGGGCGACCTCACCCAGAAGATCACGGTGGAGGCGAAGGGTGAGGTGGCGGCGCTGGCCGACACGATCAACTCGATGACCGACACGCTGCGCGTGTTCGCCGAGCAGGTGACCAGCGTGGCCCGCGAGGTGGGTACCGAGGGCAAGCTGGGTGGTCAGGCCGAGGTGCCGGGCGTGGCGGGGACGTGGAAGGACCTCACCGAGTCGGTGAACGGCATGGCCAACAACCTCACCGGCCAGGTCCGCAACATCGCTCAGGTGACCACGGCGGTGGCCCAGGGCGACCTCACCCAGAAGATCACGGTGGACGTGAAGGGCGAGATCCTGGAGCTGAAGAACACGATCAACACGATGGTCGATCAGCTCTCGTCCTTCGCCGACGAGGTGACCCGTGTCGCCCGCGAGGTGGGGACCGAGGGCAAGCTGGGCGGTCAGGCCGAGGTGCAGGGCGTGTCGGGGACGTGGCGCGGCCTCACCGAGTCGGTGAACGGGATGGCCAACAACCTCACCGATCAGGTCCGCAACATCGCTCAGGTGACCACGGCGGTGGCCCAGGGCGACCTCTCGCAGAAGATCACCGCCGACGCCAAGGGCGAGATCCTGGAGCTGAAGAACACCATCAACACGATGGTCGACCAGCTGCGCTCCTTCGCCGCTGAGGTGACCCGTGTGGCCCGCGAGGTGGGGACCGAGGGCAAGCTGGGCGGTCAGGCCGAGGTGGAGGATGTGTCGGGCACGTGGCGCGGCCTCACCGAGAACGTGAACCTGATGGCGGCCAACCTGACCGATCAGGTCCGCAACATCGCTCAGGTGACGACGGCGGTGGCGCAGGGCGACCTGTCCAAGAAGATCACGGTGGAGGCGAAGGGTGAGGTGGCGGCGCTGGCCGACACCATCAACACGATGGTCGAGCAGCTGCGCTCCTTTGCCGCTGAGGTGACGCGCGTGGCCCGCGAGGTGGGTACCGAGGGCAAGCTGGGTGGTCAGGCCGAGGTGCAGGGAGTGTCGGGCACGTGGCGCGGCCTCACCGAGAACGTGAACCTGATGGCGGCCAACCTGACCGATCAGGTCCGCAACATCGCTCAGGTGACCACGGCGGTGGCGCAGGGCGACCTGTCGCAGAAGATCACCGCCGACGCCAAGGGCGAGATCCTGGAGCTGAAGAACACGATCAACACGATGGTGGACCAGCTCTCGTCGTTCGCCGACGAGGTGACCCGCGTGGCCCGCGAGGTGGGTACCGAGGGCAAGCTGGGCGGTCAGGCCGAGGTGGAGGACGTCTCGGGAACCTGGCGGCGCCTGACCGAGAACGTCAACCAGCTCGCCGGCAACCTCACCACTCAGGTGCGCGCCATCGCCGAGGTGTCCACGGCCGTGACCCAGGGTGACCTCACCCGCTCGATCACCGTCGAGGCCCAGGGCGAGGTGGCCGAGCTCAAGGACAACATCAACCAGATGATCGCCAACCTGCGCGACACCACCACGCGCAACCAGGAGCAGGACTGGCTGAAGACCAACCTGGCGCGCGTCTCCGGTCTCATGCAGGGCCAGCGCGTGCTGGCCACCGTCACCCAGCTCATCATGTCCGAGCTGACCCCGACGGTCACCGCCCAGCACGGCGCCTTCTTCCTCACCGAGTCAGACGCCGAGGGCCAGCCGCGCGAGCTGCGGCTGATCGCCAGCTACGGGTACACACGGCGCAGCGAGGTCGCCGATCGGTTCTCCCTGGGCGACTCCCTGGTGGGTCAGGCGGCGCTCGAGCGCAAGACGATCGAGATCTCAGAGCCCCCCGACGACTACATCCGCGTGAGCTCGGGGCTGGGCCGGTCGATCCCGGCCAGCATCGTCATCATGCCGATCCTGTTCGAGGACCAGGTCCTGGGCGTCATCGAGCTCGCGTGGCTGCGGCCACCCTCGACGATCCACCGCACCTTCCTCGAGCAGCTCATGGAGACCCTGGGGGTGGTGCTCAACACCATCATCGCCAACATGCGCACGGAGGAGCTGCTCCAGCAGTCCCAGTCGCTCAACGCCGAGCTCGAGCAGCAGGCACAGCTCCTGGAGGAGCGGAACCTCGACATCGAGGGCAAGAACCGCGAGATCGAGCTGGCGCGCCTGGGCCTGGAGGAGAAGGCGTCCCAGCTGGCCCTCTCCAGCCGTTACAAGTCCGAGTTCCTGGCCAACATGAGCCACGAGCTGCGGACCCCGCTCAACAGCCTGCTCATCCTCTCCAAGCTCCTGCTCGACAACGAGGCGGGCAACCTCACCGACAAGCAGCTGGACTTCGCCCGCACGATCCGCGCAGCGGGGTCGGATCTGCTGGAGCTCATCAACGACATCCTGGACCTGTCCAAGATCGAGGCGGGCAAGATGGACCTCCTGTTCGACGCCATCCCGGTGGCCGGGATCTGCTCCTACGTGCAGCGGACCTTCGAGCCGGTGGCCGCCGACAAGGGCCTCACCCTCGACGTGGTCCTCGACGGCGACGTGCCCGCGGCCATCGTCACCGACGAGCAGCGCCTCCAGCAGATCCTGCGCAACCTGCTGTCCAACGCGTTCAAGTTCACCGCCGAGGGCGGGGTGACGCTCCGGATCGAGCGCGCCGCCGAGGATGTGGTCACCTTCAGCGTGATCGACACCGGCATCGGCATCGCCGAGGACAAGCTGGCGGTGATCTTCGAGGCCTTCCAGCAGGCCGACGGCACCACCAGCCGCACCTACGGCGGCACCGGCCTGGGGCTCTCGATCAGCCGCGAGCTGGCCCGCGCGCTGGGTGGCGAGATCAGCGTGCAGAGCACCGTGGACCAGGGCAGCAGCTTCACCCTGCGGCTGCGGCTCGA
>CAWKLB010000003.1:0-230868 GCA_963850325.1 uncultured Actinomycetota bacterium | reverse complement strand
CCTCTGAGCCGGCTCAGCTCGCGGGAGGCTACCGCGGACGACCTACAGGTTCTCGGCCACCCGCGGTGCCTCGCGAGTGAAGAACCACCAGCCCAGCACGAACATGAGAGGGATGAGCGCGCCGGCGATGAGCGCCGACGGGGTTCCGCCGACGACCACCGCCGACGGGAACGCCAGGCCGCCGATGAAGGAGTGACCCATCTGCGTCATCAGCAGGGCAGCGGGGTTGAGCATCGCGATGTGGGCCAGTTCGTCACCGAACTTATCGACGACCTTCGGCTCGGCGTAACGGGAAGCGAGGTACATGATGGGGGTGCAATAGAACCAGGCCTGGACCAGCACCTCCCAGATCGGCGCGACGTCGCGGAACCGGACATATGCGGCGGAGAGCAACATCCCGATGCCCGTGGCGAACAGGATGAACGAGAACGCGATCGGGATCAGCTCCAGCCAGCTCACCTTCGGGTCCACGCCGCTCGCCACCGCGAAGATGAAGACGACGATCATGTTCATGGCGAGGTTGAAGCTGGCCGTCAGTGAGACCGACAGGGGGATCACCATTCTCGGAAAGCGGATCTTGCGTAGCAGCGGCTCGCGCGTGACGAGGCACGTCACCGCGTTGGCCGTCGCCTCGCCGAAGTAGTTCCACAGCACGATCGCGGTGAGCAGATACACCCCGTAGTGCGGGACGCCGGCGCCGACGTCCAGGATCTTGGTGAAGAACAGGTAGAGCACGCCAAAGAACAGCAGCGGGCGCATCAGCGACCACAGGTATCCGAGCACGGATCCGAAATAGCGCAGCTTGAACTCGCTGCGCGCCAGGGTCGCCGTCAGCTCCCAGAAGCGCCGCAGGTCGCCGCCCAGCGCGGACGGTCCATAGGCTTCGGCCCGCTGCGCGCTCATCCGCGAGCAAGCTAGCACTCGCGCTGCGTCTCGCCGTGGGGAAGGGGGCCCGCCCTCGCGTCGGGGGTTGGGCCCAGGCTGGGAGATAATCGCCGGGTGAGCAGTCGCCGCATCCAGCTCGGTGACCGCATGGGGGCGCACCGCGGACAGGTGGTGGTCTGCGTCGCCGCCGGAGGTCGCCTCGAGGATTTCGTCGAGTCCGTGCGCCGCATCCTGGCTCACTCACCGCCCGACGTCGGTGTGCTGGTCTACGGCGGCGGTACAACCGCCGCCACGCCGTCGGTGCTCGACCGCATCGACGGGGCGGACAGACTCGCCGTGCTCCATGCCGACGACCGCTGGGTGACGCTGGCCGATGGCGCTGCCGCCGCCGCCCCCGCGGACGTCGTGGCCCTGGGCGTCGGGAGCCTAATCGCCGCGGGCTGGCTGGAGCGGCTGACCGAGGCCGCCACCGCGGACGCCGGGGTGGCGACCGCGAGCGCCCTGAGCGCCGGTCTCATCGCCCCAGGTGCCGGTGACCAGCCGGCCGCGTGGCTGGACGACGCCGCGCCGCGCGTTGCCGCCGCCGCCGTGCGCAACCGGCCGCGCGTGTTGGCACCACGGGGCGGGTGTGTCTATCTGCGGCGCGCTGGCCTCGAGTTGGCCGGCGCGCATGACCTGCCGGATCTCAACGCCTTCGGGGCCCGGTGCCTGCAGCGCGGTCTATGCCACGTGCTCGCCGATGACGTGCTCGTGCTCGAGCGCGGCGCCGCGCCCGCGGGTCCCGGCGAGTCACGCCCCGGCACCGGGCCGGTCGGCCGCGCGCAGCGCACGGCGCGGCGGGCGTTGCGGGGCCTGTCGGTCCTCATCGATGCCCGGTCGCTCGAGGGGCCGCTGGACGGCACGCGGCGTCACGTGACGGAGCTGATCGGCGCGGTGGCCCGCACGGGGGAGGCGACGGTGAGCGCGCTGGTGCCCGATGGGCTCGATGCCGCGACGCGAGCCGCGCTCGATCGGATCCCGGGTGTAAGCCTGGTCGCCACCTCCGACGCCGACTGGTCTCCGATCGGGGCCCGCGCCGACGTGGTGCATCGCCCTCATCAGATCGGCACGCCGGCCGACCTCGCGGTGCTCGCCGGGCTGGCCGACCGGCTGGTGGTCACCCACCAGGACCTGATCAGCTTCCACAACCCCGGGTATTTCGCGTCCGGTGCGGCCTGGGAGGGGTACCGCGACCTCACCCGCCGCGGGCTGGCGGCGGCCGACCGAGTCGTGTTCTTCTCCGCGCACGCGCGGTCCGACGCGCTCGCCGAAGAGCTGGTGGACGCCTCCCGAGCCGACGTCGTCCACCTCGGCGTCGATCACGCGGTGATCGTGCCATCGCCGGAACGTTCCCGGCCGGCTGGGGCAGACTTACTGGACGGCGAGACCGAGCTGATGCTGTGCCTCGGCTCTGACTTCGCCCACAAGAACCGCGTGTTCGCGCTGGAGATTCTCTGCGAGCTCCAGCGACGCCATCAGTGGCCGGGCCGATTGGTGCTGGCGGGCCCGCACGTCCGCTGCGGCTCCTCGCGCGATCAGGAGGACGCCCTGCTCGCCCGGAATCCCCGGTTGGCCGAGGCGGTCGTCCGGTTGGGTGAGGTGAGCGAGGCCGAGAAGGCATGGCTCCTGGGACGCGCGGGCCTGGTCCTCTATCCCACCGTGCACGAGGGGTTCGGGCTGATCCCGTTCGAGGCGGCGGCGGCCGGCGTGCCGTGCCTGTGGGCGGCCGGCACGGCGCTGCGCGAGCTGCTCCCCGGAACGGCAGCACAGATCGTCGCCTGGGATGCACCGGCCACCGCGGACCGGTCGCTCGCCCTCATGCGCGACGCGCCGGCGCGCAGCGCCAACCTGTCTGCGATCGAGGCGGCGGCACGCGACCTGCGCTGGGATGTCACCGGCCGCCGGCTGGTGGAGGTGTACCGCGCCGCCTGCGACGGCTCGATGACGCCCGCAGGCGCGCTCGAGCGCAGCTCAGGCCTGATGCGCGGAGGACTCAGCGAGGACGCGATGCGCCTGGTGGGGCCCGACGGCGTCCTGCCCGCCGAGCTCGAGCGTCCGCTCCTGGCGTTGCTGTCGCGGCCGCGCCTGGCGGGCCCACTGAGCGCGGCGCTGAAGGCCGGGTATCGCCTCTCGCGCCGCGGGCGCTAGCCGCACGTTCGGAGGCCTCGCGTCCGCGGCCTCAGCTGCGTTCGATCTCGAGCGTGTGCGGAAGGTCCGTGATGCCTCCGCCCGGCCTGTCGGCGACCACGATGATCGAGTTGGTCATGTGCGCGTGCAGGACCTCGGCGCCGAAGCCAGGGCGGGCCACTGAAGCCACCAGCAGGTAGCGCCCCGGGGCCAGGAAGTTCTCGAAGCGAAGCCGGACCGTCGCCTCGGTGCCGGCGGCGAAGCGACCCGGTGTCGATCTGCTGCGTATCGGTGTTGGTGGTGAACACGGGGCGGTGGGTCTCATCGAGGAGCGTGATCGTGAACGCCGGCTGGTCGAGGGCCTCCGCGGAAGTGGACCTTCATGCGGACCACGCACGATTCGCCCTGGACGCTTGTCACCTCGGTCTCGCCGGTGACCGACTCGAAGCCGGCATGGATGATCGTGGCCGCGGGATCGACCGGCGGCAGCTCCTCTTCGGGGGTCCCGCCCTCCTCCGCGCCAGCGGCGGAAGTTGTGGTGGTTGTACTGGCGCGCGACCGACGCCGGGTCGCCGATGTCCACCACCTCGCCGCGCTCCAGCAGCATCGCGCGATCGCAGAAGCGCTCAACCGCTCCCATGTCGTGGGTGACGAACACCATCGTGCGGCCGGCGTGCTGGAGCCGTGTGAGCTCGTCGAAGCACTTGTGCTGGAATGCGGCATCGCCGACGGCCAGGACCTCGTCGATGAGCAGGATGTCGGCGTCCACCTGAACGGCGGTGGCAAAGGCCAGCCGCACGTACATGCCCGACGAGTAGTTCTTGAGCTTGAGATCGACGAACTCCTCGAGGCCGGCAAAGGCGATGATGTCGTCGAAGCGCTCGCGTGCCTCCTTGCGCGACAACCCGAGCATCACCGCGTTGATGATCACGTTGTCGCGCGCCGTGAGGTCCATGTTGAAACCCACGCCCAGCTCGATGAACGGCGACAGCCGCCCGTTGATCGGCGATCTCGCCGCTGTCGATCCCGTAGATGCCGGCGATGCACTTCAGCAGGGTGCTCTTGCCACTGCCGTTGCGTCCGACGATCCCGAAGAACTCGCCGGGTGCGACGTCGATGGTGACGTCACGGACGGCGTGCAGGACGTCGACCTGATGGTTGCGGAACACGTGCAGGGCCCGCTCCTTGAGCGTGTGGTAGCGCTCGTGGGGCAGGCTGAAGGACTTGTTGACACCGTGCACCGAGATCGCTGGCGCGGGAGCGCGCTGCGGCTCGAGGCTCGGCGATTGACCGACACTCACGGTTGCGCTCACGGGCGAGAAGCTAGCAACCGGGATTCCCGATACGGCTGGTACTTTGCCCAGTCTTGAACGTCTGCACCATCATCGCCAAGAATTATCTGGCGCATGCTCGAGTTCTTGGTCGGTCGCTTGCCTCGACGCATCCGGGCACTCGCCTCCAGGTGCTCGTCATCGACGATTTCGCAGGCTACATCGACCCGGCCCAGGAGCCGTTCGACATCCTGACGCCCGAGGACGTCGGGTGCGACCCGTTCATCCACATGGCGTTGCGCTACTCGGTGCTGGAGCTGTCCACCGCCGTCAAGCCGTGGCTGCTGCGCCACCTGCTCGCGCAGACGTGCGGGCCCGTCACCTACTTGGATCCGGACATCCAGGTCTTCGGGTCGTTGCAGTCGCTCGAGCGAGCGTGCCGCCGCTCACGGCGTCGTCCTCATCCCGCACAACAGCAAGCCGATCCCGCAGGACGGCCGCCGCCCCAGCCAGGTCGACGTGATGATCGCGGGCATCTACAACCTTGGTTACGTGTCGCTCGCCCCGCGGTCCGAGGTTGAGCAGATTCTCGACTGGTGGGCGGACCGGCTGCGGCGCGACTGCCGGGTGGATCCGACCTGGGGGTACTTCGTGGATCAGCGATGGTTCGACCTGGTGCCCGGGTTCCTCTCGGACCTTGCGATCGTGCGCGATCCCGAGTTCAACCTTGCTTACTGGAACCTCCACGAGCGCGCGCTGGAGCACCGCGACGGGATCTACACGGTGGACGGACGCCCGCTGGGTTTCTTCCACTTCAGCGGCTTTGACCCCCTGCGGCCGTCGGTCCTGAGCCGCCACCAGGACCGCATCGACATCGAGAGCCACCCGGTGCTCGCCGGGCTCCTGGAGCAGTACGCCCAGGCGGTCATGGCCGAGGGTCACGACACCAGCCGCCGCTGGCCCTATGAGTTCTCCGCGCTGGGTGACGGCACGCCGCTCGACGACAAGCTGCGAGACCTCTTCGACCAATACGCCACCGAGCACGACGACGACGTCCCCTCGCCGTTCACCCTGGCCGGGATCCAGCGCTTTGAAGAGTGGCTGCGCCAGCCCGCGCCCGGGGCGCCGCCGCAGATCAGCCGTGCGCTGGCACGGATCTACGAGGATCGCCCGGATGTCCGTGGCGCGTTTCCCGACGTCAACGGTCCCGACCTCGCCCCGTTCCTGGAGTGGGCAGAGCAGCAGGGGGGCTCGCAGGAGCCCGTGCTGGCCCGGCTCAAGGAGCACGGACTGACCGCCTCGGCCGCCCCCGCAACCGAGCCGGCGACCGGCGTCGGTGCGCGCCAGACGGCGTGGAGGCCCGGGCCGGGCGGGACGGCGCCGCTGCGCGGCGCACCATGGGGCGTCAACGTCGTCGGGGACTTTCGCTCCGACAGCGAGCAGGGCCAGGCGGCGCGTGGCCTCGTCTCCGGCCTGGACGCCTCTGGGGTCCGGGCCCTGCCGGTGCTCGGCGCGGCCGGCGACGGCGCCCCCGAGGACCGCGCGTATCCGGCGCGCCCGGTGGACCAGGCGCCATTCGCCGTCAACGTCGTATGCGTCCGCCCCGAGCGCTTCGCCGAGTTCGCCCGCCACGGCGGCGGACGCCTCTTCGGTGGGCGCTACACGGTCGGGCTGTGGTTCTGGGAGAGCGACCATTTTGAGCCCGGCTTGGCCGATCGCTTCGAGCTCGTGGAGGAGGTGTGGGCGCCGAGCAGATGGTCGGCGGCGGCGATCGAGTCCCTGGCCACGGTGCCCGTCCACGCCATCCCGATGCCGATCGCCCCCGGGCCCGGGGGCCTTCGCAGCAGGGCCGAGCTGGGGCTGCCCGAGGCAAAATTCATGTTCAACGCCCGCCTGGACCATACGACTGGCTTCGAGCGCCAGAACCCCCTCGCGGTCGTCGAGGCGTTCCGGCGGACGTTTGCGGCCGGCGAGGGCGCGGGCCTCATCATCGACTGCCGCGGCGTCGCGTCGGCGACGGCCGATCATGCGCGCCTGGTTCAGGCGGCTGCGGCTCACCCCGACATCGAAGTGCTCGACCGGGCGGACCTCGACGCTGATGCGGCGACCATCACCTCCCTGTGTGACAGCTACGTGTCGCTGCACCGGGCCACCGCCTTCGGCCTCGGGCCGGCCGAGGCCATGTGGTTCGGCCGGCCGGTGATCGCGACGGGGTACTCCGGCAACCTCGAATACATGGACGCCGGGAACGCGCATCTTGTCGACCATCGCCTCGTCGCGATCGGTTCCGGCCAGTACCCCCTGCCCGCCGACGGCCGGTGGGCCGAGCCCGACGTCGCGCACGCCGGGCGTCTGATGCGCGATGTGTTCGACCAGCGCGATGATGCACGAGCCCTGGGCGAGCGCGCCGCCCGCGACATCCGGGCGGGTCACTCCCCCGACGCGACGTCCCAGGCCCTGCGGGATCGCATCGAGGCGATCCGGGCCACCGGCCGGGCGCGCCTCGGGGTCGACCCGGTGGCCGAGCATCCTCGGATCCTCACCTCGCTCCCCATGAGACTGGCGCAGGGGCCTGCGGCGACGGCGCCGAGCGGCGCGCGGGGACACCTCCGACGTGCGGTGCTACGGGCGATGCGGCCGTTCACCGCCTACCAGGCGAGCGTCAACGCCGATGTGGTGGCCGCGCTGGCCGAGCTCAGCCGTGACGTCGCCGAGACCCGCGATCACACCGCCGCGGAGTGGGCGGACATCCTGGCCAGCGCCCGGCGCGAGGGGGCACAGACGACCGGACGCGACGATGCCGCGGAGGAGATCAAGCGCATCCTTACCCTCGAGACCGACCGTGCCGTCTACCTGGCCCTCTCCCGGCTGCGCGAGCGCCACGCGCTCGTCGCGCCCGAGCCCGCTGAGGCGCCCGCCGACCCGGCTCTCAGCCCGTTCGAGCTCCGGGTGTTCTCCCAGAACGGCGAGGACGGTGTCCTGGCGGAGATCCTGCGGCGCGTCGGCGCCCCGGCACGTTATTTCGTCGAATTCGGCGTCGAGTCCGGGCGCGAGGGCAACTGTGTCTATCTCGCCGACGTCGCGGGGTGGCGCGGGCTGTTCATGGAGGCCGGCGAGGAGATGTTCCGGTTGCTTCGGGACAAGTACGCCGCCCAGGACGGCGTCCAGACGATCCGCGCACGGGTGACCGCGCGCAACGTCGAGGCGCTGTTCGCCCAGGCCGGCGTGCCCGAGGAGCCCGACGTCGTCTCCATCGACGTGGACGGCCAGGACTACTGGATCTGGGAGGCGATCGAGGGCTACCGCCCGCGCGTGATGATCGTGGAGTACAACAGCGCGATCGACCCGCGTCGCAAGCTCGTGCAGCCCGATGAGCCAGACCGCTCCTGGGACGGCACGGATCGATATGGCGCGTCGCTCGCCGCGCTCGAGGCGTTGGCCGAGCGCAAGGGCTACCGCCTTGTCCACACCGACCTGTCGGCGGTCAACGCGTTCTTCGTCCGGGCCGATCTCGCCGAACATGGGTTCCCGGAGCCCGGGGACGTCGCCGTCCGCGGAACGCCCAACTACTACCAGCGCGGGATCCGCCATCCCGACACACGAGGCGCCCGGCGCTACCTGGACCTCGACTCGGGCCGGCTGGTCTCAGACGGACGGTACGACGACCCTGCTCCGTGACGTCGCTAGTCTGAGCGCGCGATGACACCGTCCGCGCAAGCTGCGACCGACTTCGTCGAGCGCAGCGACTTCGTCTGGCATCAGCGCTTCGAGCTCGTCCCCGGCGTGTGGACGCCGGGGGTCAGCCCCGTGCCGTGGCTGTGTAGCGTCGCGGGCCTCCCCTCGGACCTGTCGGGATGCCGGGTCCTGGACATCGGGACGACCAACGCAGGCACCGCGTTCGAGCTCGAGCGGCGAGGCGCCGACGAGGTGGTCGCGGTCGACATCTTCGGGCCCGAGCAGTTCGGAGTCGGCGCACTCATCGAGTTCCTGGAGTCCAAGGTCCAGTTCGTCCAGTCCACGGTCTATGAGCTTGCCGACCGGTTCCCCGAGCCCTTTGACGTGGTCATCTTCTGGGGCGTGCTCTACCACCTCCGTCACCCGCTCCTGGCTCTCGACAACGTCCGGGCGGTCACCGGGCGCGAGGCCTCGCTGGAGACGGCGGTGTCAGACGCGACGCTCCCGCGACGCCTGCGCGGCGAGCGGGTGGCCCGGTTCTACCGGCGCGACGAGCTCGCCAACGACCCATCGAACTGGTTCTCGCCCACGGTGGCCACGCTCGAGGACTGGTGTGGCTCTGCGGGGTTCATCACCGAACGGCTCGGCGCGTGGCCGGAGCGCGGCCCCGAGCGGGCCATGCTGCGCCTCAGCCCGACCGCCGGCGCGGCGGAGTACGAGGAGCTCTCCTACGAGCGGCCGTTGCGCTGCTCGGCTGAGTGATCCTCGCCGGCGCCGGGCTGAGCGGCCCGGAGCTCCTGCAGCTGCCGGTCCATCTCGTCGATCTGGCGCAGCGCCGCGCTATGCGCCACTGCCAGCGATTGGAGGTTGCCGTCGAGCTTCTCGATTGCTCCCAGCAGTTCGGAGTCGATCATGCGCTCGTGGACCGCCAACGGCTTGAGCAATCGCAGCAGGCTCCTGCGGGCAGCGCGCCGGCCGGATCCGAATCGCAGCCCCGCCGGCTGCGGAATCGGGCCGGAGCGGATGAGATCACCGACCCACTCGGTGTACAGCGGGCCAGTGCGCTGGGAGCTGTGCCACTGCGGGGAGGTGAGGATCCGCCGCAGGCGCTCGACGATGAACCGGCCGGCCGCCTCCGGGCTGTGGCTGGCCCGGATGTCGGCGGCCGCCCGCTCGCCGCGCCGGCGCGCGGCCCCCGGGTCCTCGAAGACCTCGCGCATGAGCCGCGCGGCGTGCTCGATGTCCGGCTCGGCCCAGGTCCCGGCGGCCGGGTAGGGCTCGTTGCCAGGGCCAATGGGCACGAGGCGGTAATCGACGAGGTAGCTGTTCTCGTCGTTCATGAAGTCGAGGTTGCCCGAGTACCGGGTGGCGATGACCGGCTTGCCCGCCCACATCGACTCGGCCATCGTGTACCCGAACCCCTCGGCGCGGTGAAGCGAGACGTAGCAATCGGCCGCGTTGGTGAGACCGTCGCGCTCGGAGGCCGAGAGGCGGCGGTCGATGAGAGTGATGTCGGGGTGGCTTGCGATCGCGCTGGCCAGACGCTGGTGCGAGGCCGGGTCGCGCTCGGGGTTGAGCGCCTTGATCACCAGTGAGGCGCCCGAGCCGGCCGTGAACGCCTGCGTGAAGGCGCTCACGACCGCCATGGGGTTCTTGCGTTGGAACACACTGAGGTAGTCGAACGCAAACAGGAAGCGGAATCCGCCGGGCAGCCCCGGTGGTGGCGTGGCATCGGCGAACGTGTCGGGCAGCGACACGGGTTGCGGGATGGCCAGGACCGGCACCGGGGCGAGGTCGGCGATCGCGTCGCGGACATGGCGGCTTCCCACCCACACCTCGTCGACGTGGGCGAACGCGCCCATATAGCGCTCCGGAAACGCGCTCACCTCCCACGCCCAGAAGCCCACCGTGTAACGGTCGCCGAAGAACTCCTTGCCAAGCGCCTTGGCCACCGCGGGCACGCCTTCGGCGTTGACACAGAGGAGATTGACGTAGCCCGGAGGCTCGGCGTCGGCGTAGGCGTCGGCGTCGGCGGCCGCGAGCGCCGCGTCCTCGGGCGACGCCTCCGGATGCAAGGTGGTCAGGGTCACCGGCATGCCCTGTGACTCCAGGGCCGCCACCAGCTGGCGGCCGTGTTCGCCGGTCCCCATCACGCCCTTGAAGTAGCCGGCCGCCCGAACGCCCGGACGGTCGGCGGGTCCCGCCGCGGGGAGCTGGAGGTGGGAGGGCACCTCGTCGGTCGACAACTGGGCCCATCCCGCGAGGCGGCCTCCGTCCGCGCCGTCGAGATCCACGAAGACCTCCTGGAGGTCGCGCCGGGAGGCATACAGCGCCGCCAGGTACCGGCTCACGCCCCGGCCCCCGCCCCGCTCGGCCGGGCCGCGAAGGTAGCGCACAAAGGCGCTGGCGCCCGGCTCGGTGAAGATGGCCCGGTCGTCGAGCACCCCCCCTTGGATGCCCTCCCGGTAGGCGGCGCGGGCCGCGGCGTCCAGCGGCGTTCCGTCGGGAAGGCGTCCCCACGCGTAGGGCCGCGTCCGCCACTCGGCATGCCCCTCGCGGGCCAGGGCGTCGCCGTACCCATCGCAGAGCTCCCGCACGACCGGGAGGGCGGCCAGATCGAGGCGGTCCTGGTGCTTGGACAGGCGATCCGGATGGTCGGGGTCATAGCCGGAGAAGTGAAAGAAGCGCAGGGGGCGGCCGTTGACGGTGTAGGTGTCGCCGTCGCGTTTCACCTCGCGGCTGGAGAGGTTCCAGTAGGCGACGTTGTAGCCGTCGTCGCGGAGGATGGCGAGGCTTGGAATCAGGCCGGGCGCCAGGTCCATCCAGCGCTGGTCGACGAAGTAACCGCGTTCGGGAGCGACCAGACAGTCCGTGGCCAGGCGCTCTGACCACCAGTCAAGGAGCTGGTCGACCTCCGCTCCCGGGGCGAACGCGGCGAAGCCGAGATTGAAGGAGCCGGAGATGAGGATATCGGTCTCCGTCGGGCGATGCCCGTCCCGGGGCATTGCGGCGGTGAGATGCGGGTTGACGACCACGGCGTGGCCGGTGAGCAGCTCTGACACGTCGTTGAGCGAACCGAACACCTGTATGTCGGGGTCCAGGTAAGTGATCCCCGGCGCTCCCCGGTCGTGGAGCAGGTGTCTGAGCAGCCACGGCTTGACCGCCGTCGAGAGCTCGAGCACGCTGTAGCCGGCGACCATCTGATTCCACTGCGCGATGGCCAACTCGTCGGGCCGCACCACCTCAAACGGCTCATTGGCGCCGTCGATCTCGTGATCGGCGTCGTCGATGACCAGGGTCCAGCACGTTCCACCCGGATTGTGCGCGGCGAACGAGCGAGCCAGGACCCGTGCCGCGCCCAGGTAGTTGCGGGCCACGATGGTGCAGACGTGCATCGCGCCGAGGGTAGCGTCGGAGGCCTTCGCTCCGGCCGCCGGGGCCTGGCTACTTCGCGGCGGCCGCGTGCCCGAGGCGCGCCGCGTCTGCGGGCATCGCCGGCGGCGGCCGCCGGCCGCGCTCGGCGATGTCGTCCGGAAGCTCCACCTCGGACACGCCCGGCCCGGCATGGCGCATGCTCAGTACCCACTGGTGCCCGCGGACCTCGGGAGGCACGGCGCCGGTCAGCACCATTCCACGCTCCGCGATGGCGTTGCGCAGCCATGTCCAGTCGTAGATGACGGCATTGCGGACGTCCATCTCGTTGATGAAGAGCGTGTTCTGGTTCTCCTGCATCATCGGGAAGTCGCGCTTGTCAAACAGGAACCACGACGTCAGCAGGGTCCCCGTCGGCCCGACCGCGCCCGCCAGCTCGGACAGGTAGACCCCGGTCTGGTCCTGGGTGAGGTGAGTGAAGACCGAGATCGCGACGACCAGCGAGAACGTCTCGCCGCCGAGTGCCAGTGGCCGGTGGAGCGGTTTGTCGGCACCCGGGTTGAACGCGCCATAGAGCACGTCGTGATGGTGGAACTCGAACCCCTGGGCCAGCGGGGCCAGGTTCTCGCTGCACCAGTTGATCATCCCCGCGTGAAGGTCGAGGCCGACATACCGCTCGGGCCGCGGCTGCTGCTGGAGAAACTGGCGCGCCAGCCGGCCGCAGCCACAGCCGAAGTCGAGGATCGTCGGGAAGTCCTCGGGCGCCATGCCCGGGAACACCGGTCCGCCGCTCGGGTTGTCGAACAGCGTCTTGTCGGTGGAGCCGATGAGGGCCCGCATGTCCTCCGGGGGAAACGGGGGCTCCCCGGAGGTGATGGCCGGCTCGGCGTCGTCGGGAGAGCCGCCGCGGCGAAGTCGGGAGAAGAGGCTCACCGGCGCGAGGCTAGCGTGTGTCCGCCAGGACCATCCTCGCTACGGTTACCGGCCGATGGGCACCTACGCGTCGGCCATCCTCATAACGGTGGCCTCGCTTCTGCTGGGCCGCGGCGTCTGCGTGCTCAGTGGCCTCGACGGCTCGAGCTGGGCCGCTGGTCCGGTCGGCTTCGCCGCACTCATGATCGTCTGCGAGGTCGCGGTGAGCCTGCCCGGGCACGGTTGGACGGCGGTGATCGTGGTGGTGGCGTTGTGTGTTGCCGCCACCGTCCTCGCCTGGCGCCACGGCGCCGGGTGGCCCTCTGCCGCCGATGGCGTGCCCGTGACGCTGGGAATGCTCGTGCTGACCGCAGTTCCCTTCCTGGCCAACGGACGGGTGGGGCTGCTCGGTGTGTCCATCCTCAACGACACGCACTGGCACCTCATCCTCGCCCAGGGCCTGCTCGATCCGTCTGTCCAGCCCGCCGATGGGTACGGGTACGGATACCCGCTGGGTCCCCACGCGGTGGCCGCGGTGTTCGCGCAAGGCCTCGGAAGCTCGGTGGACCGCACGTTCACCGGGATGATCATCGCGACTCCGATTCTCACCGCGCTGGGGGCGCTCGGCGCGCTCCCCGGCCTGTCGCGCACCCGTCGCTGGCTCGTGGCCTGGCTGACCGGCCTCCCGTATCTCGCCGCCGCCTGGTACGTCCAGGCGGCGTTCAAGGAACCGATCATGTCGCTGATGATCGTTGGTGTCGTCGTCGTGCTCCAGGAGGGCCGGCGCGAACGGTTTGCGCGCCCGGCGGCGGTGATCGTTCCCATCGCCGTTCTTCTCGGCGGCACGATCTATGACTACTCGTATCCGGGTTTGGTCTGGCCTGCCGCGGTGATCGCGTGCTGGATCGTGGCAGAGGTCGTGGCGAGCGGGATGTGGCGACGCGTGGGGTCGCCCGTCCGCCGCTTATCGCCCGCGGTCCCGGCCGTGGCGGTCGGTGCGTTGGTCCTGCTGGTGATCTTGGCGCCGGACCTCGAGCGTCTCCACCGTTTCTACTCGGCGAGTGGCGGCGCAGCGATCGGTACCACGGGAGGGGTCCAACTCACCGGACCGCTTTCGTTGGGGAACCTCCCGGGCCCGCTGCCCGCGCTCGAGGGACTCGGGGTCTGGCTTACGGGCGACTTCCGGTTTGCCCCCACCAATGCCCTGCTGGCCGGGATGCTCTCCGGCATCGTGCTGCTGGTGCTGGTGTTCGCCGTTGCCGCCGCACTCGAGCGCCGCGAAATCGTGTGGCCGGCCGCAGTCGTCGGCGTTGCGCTGGTCTACGCTTACGCCCGTCACTCCCAGTCACCGTACGTGGCGGCCAAGGCGCTCGTGGTGACGGCGCCCATCGTCGCCCTCGGGTCCGGGCTGGCGCTGATGCGCCAGCTGAACCTGGCCCGGTGGCGCTCGTGGATGACGCTGTCGGTCGCCGTCGTGTCGGTCGCCTTCTTCTACCTGTCCTTCACCTCGGACTACCTGGTGCTCGCCGACGGCCAAGTGAACCCCGTCAACCACCAGAATGAGCTGCGCTCCCTAAGACCGCTATTGCACGGTAAGCCAACCCTGGCGCTCTTCTACGACGACTACGCCCAGTGGGAGCTGCTCGGTCAGAACGTGAGAATGCCCCAGCAGGGCGCGACCCTGGTCACTCGCGCCGCGCGGCCCTGGGCGTACGGCCAGCCCTATCAGTTCAACTCGCTCGCTCCGCAGACCCTCGATCTGTTCAACTACGTGATCGCAACGCGCACCAACGCACTCAGCCAGCCGCCGCCGAACTTCCGGGTCGTCGGGAGCACGCCGTCCTTCGTGGTGTACGAGCGGACCGGGCCGACCCCGCCGTTCCAGGTCCTGCCCGCCACGGCGCCCCAACCGGGGGCCGTGCTCGATTGCAACCCCGCGACAGGCCGCCGGATCAGGGGCCAGCGAGGGTTCGCGGAGGTTCGGACACCGCCGGTTTATACCGCTGTGGAGCCGCTGGTGCCCAACCAGTCAGAGCCGGTCACGCTCAAGCTCCCCGCAGGCCGGTGGCAGCTGTCGCTGCCGTACCTGAGCCAGGAGGCGGTCATCGTCACCGGCGGCGGACTCCATGTCACCCTGCCTCCGAACCTTGACCGGCCGGGGACGGTGTGGCCAGTCGGGACCGTGACCAGCACTGGAGCACCCATTACGCTCACGTTCCAGATGACACACCCTGGCGTGCTCTCGTCACACGATCCCGTCACGCAGTTCTTCACGCCGCAGGCGCTGGTGGCAGCGCCACCGGAGCCCGATCGGCGGGTCGCGCTGCGCCAGGCATGCGGCCGGTACGTCGACTGGTACCAGGCCACGTCCTGATGCTCGGAGGCCGGCCCACGAGGTTGATCGCGCAGGCGATCCTCGAGCCTGCCCAGTACGCCGCTCTGGCGCGCATGGCGCGTCGCTACCCCGCGTTTCCCGACGTCCTGAAGCGCTATCTGGTGGGCGGTGGCGACTATCCGTATGCCTGTCAGGTGCGCACCCCGAGCGGCGTGGTGGCTCCCATGACCTATTCCCACCATGACATCTTCACCGTGCAGGAAGTGTTCGGGCGTGAGGACTACCGAGCAGGCGCCAACCTCCAGGTTGCGGTGGACATTGGGTCCAACATCGGGATCAGCGCCCTCTATTTCCTCACGCGCAACCGAGTCGCGCGCTCTTATCTCTACGAGCCGGTGCCGCGGAACGTGGAGCGGCTGCGCGCCAACCTGGCGGGCTATGAGGACCGCTACGAGCTAGAGGAGGTTGCCGTCGCCGCCACCGCCGGGACGGTGGCGTTCACCGTCGAGCCGTTCGGTCGCTACGGCGGGATTGGGGTAGCGGGCACCGAGCACATCGACGTGACCTGCCGTGCGGTCGCGGACGTGCTCGACGACGTCCTCGATCGCGAGAGTCGGATCGACCTGCTCAAGATCGACACCGAGGGGGCCGAGGTCGACACGCTACATGCCATCCGTGCCGATCAGCTCACGCGAGTCGACACGATCTGCTTCGAGACGACGACTCCGGTCAACCCCGATCCGGGTCAATTCGCGATGCGCTTCGGAGCCGAGACCTGCCGGCTGGAGCGCCTCCACGCAAGCTGACGCTGCGCAGACCTGTTCCGGCGCGTCAGGGAAGCCGGCTTTGATCTCGTCGGCGCAGCCCAAGGATGGAGAGCAGGAACGACGAGAAGAAGATCTGGATCCCGACGATGATCAGCGTCGCCGCGAGCACCGCCCAGTTCTCGTCGGCGAGCTGTCCGAAGCCGTGGTTGATCCACTTGATGACGATGAAGGCGCCGATCGCCCCACCGGCCACGATGAAGGTGCCGCCGAGCGCCAGGCCGTGCTCGAGGGTGTAGCGCGCGCGCATCCGGTCAAACCAGCGGTCTCGCTCCGCCATGAAGTACGTCGCGTACGCATGGGCGCAAATCCCGAGCGCCATCACCTGTGTCCCCACGATCGCCAGCAGTGCGCCGCCGATGAGGGCGTGGATGTCCCAGGAGCGGCCGAACACGCCGAGGTGGGCGATAACGACGAGCTCCACCAACGCTCCGATCGCCGCCATCAGTGCGCCGGGGAAGATGAAGAGGTGGTTGGGGGAGTGCAGGAGGAGGAACCGGAGATGGCGCCAGCCGTCCCGGAGGCTCGAAAGCTTCGATTCGCCGCCGCGCGGGTGATATTCGATGTCGAACTGCCTGAGGGTGAGATGTTCCTTCGCGGCTCGGATCACCATCTCGGAGGCGAACTCCATCCCGGTGGTGCGCAGATCGAGCTGCGGCAGCACGTCCCGTCGGAGGGCGCGCATCCCGCAGTGGGCGTCATCGATCCCGGTCCGGAACAGCAGGTTGAGAAAGCCCGACAGAAGCGGGTTGCCGATATAGCGGTGATGCCAGGGCATCGCCCCGGGCTGGATGTTCTGCATCCGGTTTCCGATCACCATGTCGGCACCGTCTTGCAGTTCGGCGAGGAAGTGCGGGATCTCGCCGAAGTCGTAGGTGAGATCGGCGTCCGCCATCACGATGTAGCGACCGCGTGCCACGGCAAACCCCGCCATATAGGCGCTGCCGTAGCCGCGCTCGGGCTCGTGGACGACGATCGCGCCCGCCGCGTCAGCAAGGCGGGCACTGCCGTCGTCCGAGTCGTTATCGGCGACGACGATCTCCCCGGCGATGTCGTGCTCGCTCAGCGCGGCTCGGGCCCGGCGCACGCACTCCTCGATGTTGGCCGCCTCGTTGAGGCACGGGATCACCACCGATACCACGAGACCCTCGCCATCGGCGAACGACGCGGGCTGGGATGAGTGGTGCTCGATCGTGCTCATTGCTCAGTCGGCATAGGTAGGAACGCAGATCACGCCCAAAGGTCGCGCTGTTGGCGTGTCACCCGTCCGCCGGAGGATAGGAAAATCCCCGGGCGGTAGTGCGGGCATGTCTCGTGCATAACTGTGTCTACCTCAACGGACGCCGAACCACACGGGCCGACAGTGGCTCGCCAGCGCCTCGGCATACACCGCCTCCCACCGATCGGCGACCGCGACAGGAGAGTAACGCCCGCGCACCTCGGCCGCGATCGCCTCGCGGTCATAGCTGCGATAGCGCTCGAGCATCGTCGCCATGGCCGCCGCGAGCGCGCCCGGGTCCCGCGGCCGGCACAGCAGGCCCGTGCCCGGACCGACGCGCTCTGGCAGCGCGCCGACCGAAGTGGCCACCACCGGCACCCCGCAGGCCATCGCCTCGCTGAGGATCACCGAGAACGTCTCCCACCGGCTCGGGACCACCAGGAACGAAGCGGAGTGCAGATACGCCGGGATGTCGTCGTGGGGGACCGCGCCGGCAAGCGTCAACCGGTCACCGAGCGCCAGCTCGCCCACGCGGGCGGTGATTGCCGGGGCGAGCGTCCCGTCGCCGACGAGGATGGCCCGGAACTGCGCTCCGCGATCGCGCAGCTGCGCGACGGCCTCGACGAACTCCTCCACGCCCTTAACCGGTTCGAGCGCCGCCACGCTGAGGATCCGCGGCGGATCGTCGGGCGGTGGCGAAGACGGCGGGAGGAACCGGTTGGTGTCGACGATGTTGGGCACCACCCGGTAGCGGCCGCCCCACCCACCCTCCGCGAGACTGTCGCGCAGGCTCTCGCTCACAGGGCAGACGAGGTCGGCGCCAGCGAACACGAGCCGGGCCACGCGGGCGGTGACGCCGGCGATGTCCCCGGTGGCGAAGTCCGAGGAGTGCTCGGAGACGACGACCGGCAGCCTGAGCAGCCGCCCGGCGACCACCGCGGCCAGACCGGCTCCCGTCTCGTGAGCATGCAGCAGAGTCGGCAGTCCGCCGGCGCCGTGCATCCGGCGCAACGCGGCTGCTGTCGCCCACAGGTTGGCGGCCGTCAGCGACGGGAACCGCCCGCATCGGAGCCGCATGATCCGTATCGGCCCGTCGACCAGTTCCTCCAGCCTGGGAACCGGGCTGTCGGGCGTCGGCCGCCGCGTGTGCAGCACGGTCACCTCGTGGCGGCGCGCCACCGCCATCGCCTGGGCTCTCACGAAGCTCCCTGCCGCATCTCCCGGTCGCTCGGGAAACCAGTCGGTGAGAACGAGGATGCGCAGAACTCCGTACCTTACGGCCGATGCCATTCGATGCACGGGCCTACTGGGAGGGCCACCATGCCCGCGGCGTATCGCTTGACACCGTCGGCTGGACGGGGCTGGGCCGTGCGTTCAACGGCTGGATGTACGCCGTGCGCCGTCACGTCTTCAAGCGTGTCGTGCCGCGGATGGTGCCGATCACCGCCGAAACGCGCATTCTCGACATCGGATCGGGCACCGGTTTCTACCTCCGCCTCTGGCGCGAGCTCGGCGCGCGGCGGATCGAGGGCTCGGACCTGTCCGAGCGCGCCGTAAGCGCGCTTGGCGCTGCGCACCCCGCGGTCCCGATCCACGTGCTCGACATCGGCGGCGAGACCTTACCGCCGTCCACCGGCGGCTATGACGCCGTCTCGGCCATGGACATGCTCTTTCACATCGTCGATGACGACGCGTACCGCCAGGCGATCGCCAACCTCGGCGCGCTGGTGCGGCCGGGGGGTCACGTCGTCCTCACCGAGAACCTGCTCGATGGCCGGGTGGAGAAGGCGCCCGCTCAGACGAGCCGCAGCGAGGACGAGATCCTCGGACTGCTGCGCGACGCCGGCCTTGAGCCTGTGACGTGCGCGCCCGCGTTCGTGCTTCTCAACGGTCCGGTCGACTCCACCAACCGCTGGCTGCATCGCTGGTGGAACCTGCTGACGAGGGTGGTGAGTTTCCACGAGGCGCTTGGCTGGAGCCTCGGCGCCGCGCTGATGCCGGTTGAGCTGATCGCGGTTCGGCTGGTCAGGCGGGGCCCCTCGACCAAGCTGCTGGTCTGCCGGCGGACCGGCCACTCGTGACCGACAGTACAAGCGGGGCGACGCCCCCCGACCTGCCGGCGACCGACGATCCGCCGGCACCGGTTGGCGGTCTCGCTCGGCCCACGCTGCTCGCGCTGGAGGCCGACGTCGCGACGGCGGCATCGACGTTCGTGGTCGCGATCATCGTCGCTCGCAGCCTTGGGCCGACCAATCGGGGGATCTACTTCCTGGCCACGCTGGCCGCGGGCACGATCGTGCTGTTCGGCAACCTCGGCATGGACTCGGCGGCGATCGTTTACGGCGCCAAGCAGCAGGTCCCCCCGCGTCAGCTGCACGGTCTGGCCTTGGCGTTCAGCATCGGGATCGGGCTCATCGGCACCGTGCTACTGGTCGGGTTCGAGCACGTCTTGGTGACCACGGTCCTCAAGGGCATGACCTGGCCGACGGTGCTGCTGGTGGCCGCCAGCATCGCGCCCCTCATGTATGCGACGGTGGTGGGAGCGATGCTGACCGGGATGGGTCACGTGCCGGCGGTCTCGGTGATACGCATCGCCGTCGCGGTCGCGACGCCCTTGGTGACCGTGCCCGCCGTGACCATCTGGAGCGGGCGCGCGGTGGCGGCGGTCGCCGCCTGGCTGATCGTCACGACGTTCTTCGCCGTCGCGCTGGGGTGGTACTCCTGCGTTCGAGCCGCTCCGCCGGCCTGGCCCACGCGGGACGCGCTGCGACGGGTGGCGTCCTTCTCGCTGCGCGGCTACGTCGGCACGCTTGCGGCGCAGGGCTTCCTGCGCATCGACTTCTTCTTCGTCTCCGCCTACATGGGCCCGCGCGCCGTCGGGATCTATTCGCAGGCGTCTGGGATGGCCGAGCGGATGACAACGTTCGGCCAGGCCGTGTACCAGTCCAGCGCCCAGCGCCTGGGCGCCGATCCGATCAAGGAGGCGACCGAGCTCGCGGCGGCGCTGGTGCGTCTCCTGTTGCTGGTGATGGTGCCGGTGGCGGTCGTCCTGGCGGTGCTGGCGCGGCCGCTGATGATCCTCCTCTTCGGGACGCGCTTCGCCTCTGCCGGGGAGCCATTCGCCATTCTGCTGCCGGGCATCGTCTGCCTGACGCTCTGGTACGTCATCGGCCTTTACATCATGTCCTCGCTGCACCGTCCAGGCACGACAACGGTGATCCAGGGGCTGGCCCTGATCGTCGCGATCCCCCTGTACTGGCTGGCCATCCACCAATGGGGCTTCAACGGCGCCGCCGCGGTATCGACGCTCGTCTACACCTCCGTGTTCCTCGCCGGCGCCTGGTCCCTGGTCCGCTCGCCCTACGTGACCCCGCGCCAGCTCATCCCAGGTCGTGCCGACCTGGGACGCTTGGTCGCGCTGGCCGGGCAGGGCGTGGCCAGGCTCCGTGCCCATGGCGCGGGGACCGGCTGAGGGCTATGGCGGCGCCGCGTTTGCTGGTGCTCCACGCGCTGGCGCCGCCCACGCCCGGCGGCACGCCGGTCGTGCTCGAGCGCCTGCTCACCCACCTGCCCCGGATCGCCGTCGATGTCGTGACTGACCGCAGCCTTCGGGCGCGCGTCCGCGCCGGCGGACCGGGCGTCCTGGATTCCCGCTACCGGTACGTGCTCAAGTGGCCGGGATGGGGCGGCCGCTGGCGGTTCGGGCGCGTCGTGATCGCGGTGATCGACTTTCTCCTGGCGCTGGTCGCCGGGATCAGAGCCGCACGCTGGGCGCGGCGAGATCGGGTCCGATGGGTGCTGTCGGTCACCGACGAGGGTTTCTCCGTCATCGCCGGGACGGTGGCGGCGAGACTGGCCGGCGTGCCGCACGTCGTCATGGTCTTCGATCTATGGGAGGAGAACGCCTATACCGAGGTGCAACGGGCGGTGGCGAGTCGCCTCGAGCCCCGCATCTTCCGCAGCGCGGCTGCAGTCGTCGGCTACTGCCCGCAGATCGTCGAGCACTACCGCGCCAAGTACGGGATCGAGGCGGTGGACATTCCGACCCCCGTGGAGCCCGGAGGTGACCCCGTCCTGGGCGAACCGGGCGTCGATGATGGATCGCGCGAGGTGCTCCTCGCCGGGGCCGTGTATTGGGCCCAGCGTGACGCCGTCGCTCGCCTGCTGTCGCTGCGCGGGCGCATCCCGGGACTACGGATGGTCACCATCGGCGGCGAGGAGACCCTGCGACACAGCGGACTGCGCCCCGATCGCTCCGAGCCGGCGGTGCCGGGGCCCGAACTGCGCCGGCGGCTCGAGCGCGCCGACGTGCTGTTCCTCGGCCTGAGCCTCCACAGCGACCACCCCGCGATCGTGCGGACCGCCACCCCGGCTCGCCTGGTGGAGTACATGGCGTCCGGGCGTCCGCTGCTCGTCCACGCGCCGGCGGGCTCCCATGTTGCCGAGTACGCCCGGCGAGACGACTTCGCCGAGGTCGTCGACGTCGCCGATCCCGAGGCTCTGCTCGCCGGGCTGCGCCGGGTCCTGGAGGACCGCGAACTGAGCGCCCGGCGGGCCGCGGGCGCGCGTGCGGTCGCGGTGCATAGGCATGACGCGGCGAAGGTCGGGGCGGCGTTTGCCCAGATCCTGCTTGGGCTCGACACCGATCACGACCGTCGCGGCCGATGAAGGACGATTCGCCATAATGCGGCGGATGCTCGGCTCAGGCTCACCTGGAGGAATGCGATGACGCGCGTGCTGGTGCTCGGGGCGACCGGCATGCTCGGCCATGCGGTCGTGGCCGAACTCAAGGGCTCGCGCTTTGAGGTCCACGCGACCGTACGGGACTCGCGGAGCGCCGCGGTTCCGGCGACGTCGGCGGCCCTGCACAGCTTCGCCGCGCGGGCCGGCGACGACGGCCTTGACGAGCTTGTCGAGGAGGTCCGCCCGGCCGCGATCGTCAACTGCATCGGCCTTGTCAAGCAGCTTCCGATCGCCTCCGACCCGATCGAGGCGATCAGCATTAACGCCCTGCTGCCGCACCGGATCGCGCGCGCCGCCGACCTTGCCGGCGCTCGCCTCATCCACGTCAGCACCGACTGCGTCTTCTCCGGGCGGCTGCCCATCCCCGAGCGCTACCGCGAGTCGGACCCCGCCGACGCCGAGGACCTCTATGGCCGCAGCAAGCTGCTCGGCGAGGTCGACCGTTCGGGTCACGTCACGCTGCGCACCTCGATCATCGGCCCCGAGCTCGGCGCCGTCACCGGCCTGTTCGAGTGGTTCCGGGCCCAGGCCGGTCCCTCGGTCAACGGGTTCACCCAGGCCATGTGGTCCGGTCTCACCACCGCCGCGCTGGCTCGCGTGATCGCCGAGCTCATCGAGTCACACTCAGAGCTGGAGGGGCTCTACCAGGTCGCAGCGGAGCCGATCTCCAAGTTCGATCTCCTCGTGCGGCTCAACGAAGCGCTCGGCACCGGCCATGAGATCATGCCGGTGGAGGAGCCGGTGGTCAATCGCGCCCTTGACGGGAGCCGCTTCACGGCCGCCACCGACATGCGGATCCCGTCCTGGGACGAGATGGTCGGCGAGATCGCGCGCGACCCCCCGGTGGCATGAGCATTCCCGATCTCGATGGCGCCACGGTGCTCGTCACCGGCGGCACCGGCTCACTCGGCCAGACGCTCGTCCGGCGGCTGCTGACGGGCGAGCTCGGCGTTCCGCGGCAGATCATCGTCTTCTCCCGCGACGAGGCCAAGCAGTACGCCATGAAGACGCTGTGGCGGCACGCCGACAAGCCGACCGACGACATCATCTATCACAACTTCGACGAGCTGCTGGAGTTCCGCATCGGCGACGTCCGCCATTTCGACAGCGTCTACGATGCGGTGTCGGCATCCGACGTGGTCTTCCACGCGGCGGCGATGAAGCAGGTGCCGACCTGTGAGTACTTCCCGGGCCAGGCGGTGGCCACCAACGTGCTCGGCGCCGAGAATGTCGTCCGCGCCGCGCGCCGCAGCGAGCGACCTCACACGGTGTTGGCGGTCTCGACCGACAAGGCCTGCAAGCCGATCAACGTGATGGGCATGACCAAGGCGCTCCAGGAGCGGATCATGGTCGAGGGCAACCTCCAGCAGGATCGCTGCCGGATGCTCGCGGTCCGCTATGGCAACGTGCTCTCCTCGCGGGGGTCGGTCATCCCGCTGTTCAAGGAGCAGATCGCCCACGGCGGGCCGGTCACGATCACGCTGCGGGAGATGACCCGCTTCCTGCTGTCGCTCGATTCCGCCGTCGACACCATCTTCGCGGCCTACCGTGCCGGCCGACGCGGCGAGATCTTCGTCCCCAAGGTGAGCGCCGCATGCATTCCCGACGTGGCGGCGGCGATGATCGGCGACCGCCCGATCGAAACCGTGGTCGTCGGCATCCGCCCCGGGGAGAAGGTCCACGAGGTGCTCGTCTCCGAGGAGGAGGCCCACCGCACGACCGAGCGCGCCGGCCACTACGTCATCCAGCCGGCGCTGCCGGAACTGCGTACTGACGAGGAGCCATCCTCGCTGACCGGCGAGTACTGCTCCGCCGACGCCGTCGTCACCGGCGAGGCGCTCGAGGCGCTCATCGCCCAGGCCGACTTCGTGGACCCGGCGATGGGCGGACTGGCGCTGACGCCGGCGGCGAGCCCGCCCCGGCCGTGACGGCGACCGCTCCACGCCTGTGAAGGTCATGACGATCGTGGGGACGCGACCGGAGCTCATCCGGTTATCCCTCACCTTCGAACGCTTCTCTGCCGCCGGCGTCGAGCATCGGCTCGTGCACACCGGCCAGAACTACGATCCCCGGCTGTCGGACATCTTCTTCGAGGAGCTCGGCCTGCCCACGCCGGACGCCTACCTGGGGATCCGTTCGGAGCAGGTCGGGCGCCAGATCGGCGAGATCATCGCCCGCTCCGAGGACGAGATGCTCCGCTTCGGGCCGGACGCGCTGCTCATTCTCGGCGACACCAACTCGGCGCTGAGCTCGATCGCCGCGGTGCGCAACGGCATCCCGGTCTTCCACATGGAGGCGGGCAATCGCTGCTATGACCGCCGCGTGCCCGAGGAGCGCAACCGGACGCTCATCGACCACATCTCCGACTGGCTGCTGCCCTACACCCCGCGCTCGCGGGAGTACCTCTTGGCAGAGGGCATCCCGCCGCAGCGCGTCCTCGTCTCGGGCAACCCGATCCGGGACATCATGGACCACTTCCGCCCGCTGTGGGAGGCCTCAGACATCCTCGACCGCATCGGCCTGGAGCCCGACGGCTACGTGCTCGTCACCGCCCACCGCCAGGAGACCGTCGACGTGCCCGAGCGGTTGCGCGCGATCATCGAGGGACTCAACCGGGTCGCCGATCTGCTCGAGCTGCCGCTCGTGTTCAGCGTCCATCCGCGGACGCGGGGCAGGCTCGCCGAGGCCGGCGTCCCGCTGGACGAGCGCATACAGCTGCACGAGCCGTTCTCCTTCTCCGAGTTCATCAAGCTCGAGTCGGCAGCTCGCTGTGTCATCAGCGACTCCGGGACCGTCCAGGAGGAATGCTCGCTGCTCCACGTCCCCACGGTCACCTGTCGTGAAACGACCGAGCGCCCGGAGACGGTCGAGTGCGGCTCCAACGTCCTCTCGGGGACCACGGATCCCGGCCGCCTGGTGCAGTGCGTCGAGGTGATGGTCGGCTCTGGCACCGATTGGATCTCTCCCTATGAGGGCCCCGACCACCATGGCGTCGCCGACCGGGTGCTCAAGTTCATCGCCGGGTCGGTCGCCGCGGGCTGACCGGCGCCCGTCAAGGCAGGTCGCGGAAGGCCAGCAGCGCGTCGACGAGCGGCGCATCGGGGCCGAACGATGCCACGAACGAGGAGTTCCACGGGCCGTGGAACTCTCGCATCACGATCACCCTGAACCCGCGCGACTCGAAGTCCTCCGGCTCCCAGGTGGAGCGGTGGCGCTGGAATTCCTCGCCGCCGAGACCGGTGGCGTCGAACTCCTCCTGGGGGAAGTCGCCGCGGGGCGTGAACAGGACCACGCGCCTGGCCGCTGTCCGCGTCACCTGTCCGAGCAGGGTGTCGGCGTCGGCGAGCTCGAAGTGCTCGATGACGTCGATGAGCTGGATGAGATCGACCGCGCCCGGGACGAACAGCTGCTCGATGTCCATCGCCGAGGCGTGGATCGGCACCGCCTCGCGGACCCGGCGCTGCTCCAAGTATGGCTGGTGCGCGTCGAGGCCGATCTTCACCGGGCACGGGACGTCTACGAGCGACTGCATCATCCCGGTGCCGACGTCGAGCACGCTGTGGCAGCCCTGGGCGAGCATCCGCAGCAGCGGCCGCAGCGCCGTCCGCGGCGCCTGGGCGCGGCTGCCGGCCCGGGCGTCGCGCAACGCGGCGCGAGCCGCCGGGCGGCCGGAGACGAACTCGACGGCCGGGGGCAGCAGCGTGTCCCGGACGATCCGGGGCAGCGGAAGACCGCGAGCTGACATCGCGGCGACGATACTCCAAGGCGGTCGCCGGTCACCGTCCAGCGCGCCTGATCGTCTCCTCGATAGTGTCCTCGTAGCGAGCGGCGAGCGCGGAGTAGGCGTAGGGCTCGGCGGCTTCGCGTGCAGGGGGCGGCCCCGACGCGAGCAGCGCGCGCACCGCCGCCTCGGCCGCGCCCGGGTCGGTGACGGGGACGGCGATGCCGGCGCCCGCCGCGGCGACGATGTCAGCGGCGGCGGTGCCGGCGCCGAACAACAGGATCGGCCGCGCGGCAGCCAGATACTCGAACAACTTGCCGGTCACCTCGCTGATGCGGCGGCCCGAGGTCACCAGTAGCAGGACGTCAGCCTCGCGCTGCAGGCCCATCGCCTGCTCGTGGGAGATGAAGCCCAGATGCCGGATGAACGGGGCGAACCGGGGGTTGGCGTACAGCTCCCGCTCCCGGGCGGTCTGGGCGCCGGCGAGCATCACCTCGACGCGCTCGGGCACCGTGGCATCTGCCTCCGCCAGGCGCGCGAGCGCCTCCAGCAGCGGTTGCAACGATTGGGTGGCCCCGAGCCGGCCGGTGTGCACGAACGTGAGCTTGCCTGGGGTGGAGGCCGCGGGCGGCGGCACGGCATTCCGGACGTCGTCGGGGTCAAAGCCGTTGGTGATCGTGACCGCGGGCACGCCGTAGCGCCGGCGAAGGTCCTGGGTGATCGGCTCACTGACGGTGACGATGGTGTCCGCGCGCCGCACCACGACGCGCTCGAGGTAGTCATCGACGCCACGCTGGGCGCGCAGGGGAAACGGAGATCGAGCAGGCTCGAAGCGCCAGCCGTCCCGGAGGTCGGCGATCCAGGGTACGTGGCGGCGGCTGAGCGCCAGCCCGACGGCGTGCCCCGACTCGACCGGCGAGGTCGTGATGACCGCGTCGAAGCGATGGCGCCGGTGCTCTCGCAGCGCGGCCGCGATCGCGAACGGCGCCCAGCTCACCGCCTGGATGTCGGGCACCACGATCGACCCCCAGATTCCGGCCTCCGGCTCCCAGGTGCCGGCACGCTGGCCGCTGACCACCTCGCGGCTCTGGCGCCGCCAGTTGATCCGGGTCGCGAGCAGGTCCATGGTCCGGATCACGGAGATGGGCGATTCCCCGTCGGCCTCGCCCGAAGCCCGCGAGGTGACGACGGTGACCTCGTGCCCTCGGCGGCACAGCCACTTCGCCAGGGCATGTGGCCGCCGGGCGCCGATGATGTTCATCGGGGGGTAGAAGTACGCGGCGAGAAGGATCCGGCGTTTTTGGGTTCCGTTGGGCACCGCGAGCCGATGAGATTACCGGTGGGTGCCGGGGCCAGGCAGCGCGGCGCCGCTACACCGCGGTCAGCTCTGCCGCGGGCCCGGGGCCGCCGGCCCTGGCGGCAAAGGCGCGCAGCCACAGCTCGAGGTTGAGTGCCCGCCAGACGCCGTTCGGGTCGCGCCACCGGCCCGCTTGCGCGTCGGCGGCCAGCGTGTCGCGGTTGAGTAGCGGCGCGCAGAGCGCCCCGTGATCGAGCAGCACCTCGCCGGCGGTGGCCAGCGCGCGGGGCGTGGCCAGCCACCGTGCCTCCGGCGTCTCGAAGCCGATCTTGTCGCGGGGGGCGAGGATCTCAGCGGGCACGCGGTCGCGCACCGCGTCGCGCAGGATCCGCTTGCTGATGCCGTCCTGGTAGAGGAACGCGGCCGGCAGCGAGAAGGCGAAGTCGGCGACGCGGCGGTCGAGGAAGGGCAGGCGAAGCTCACGGCTGTGCGCCATCGAGTTGCGGTCGGCGTAACGCAGCAGTGCGGGCAGGCTCGTGTACGTGGCCTGGCGCGCGAGCTCGCGGGTGAGCGGCCCGCGCTCACGCGCCCAATCGACGTCGGGGACGTCGACGCGTGCCGCGGCGGCGGCGGCGTCCGGGGCGGCGTAGAGCGAGCACATCCGCAGCCGGTGGCGGATGGCGACGCTACGAGGGAGGCGCTCTGACCCGAGCGAAAGGAGCACGTCGCGGCGTTCGGTCCCGCCGCGCGAGAGCGCCCGGGCGACCTCGGCCGGACCCCCGGACCGGGCCGCCCAGCCGGCGACTCCGCGGTAGCCGCCGAACAGCTCGTCGGCCCCTTGGCCGTCGAGCAGCACCGTGACCCCCGCCTCATGGGCCGCCCGCATGACGCGATATTGGGCGTAGATGCTGGAGCTGCCGACAGGCTCCTCCTGGCTGACAACGAGCCGCTCGAGGTCGTCCAGCAGTTCGTCGGCCTTCGGCTCCACGGCGTGGTGCTCGGTCACCCCGGCATGTCGGGCCACGAGTCTGGCGTAGCCCCACTCGTCGCGCTCGAAGCCGGGAAAGCGCGCCGTGAACGCGTGGCGCGTGCTCTCCGCCGAGATCTGCGCCATCAGCGACACGACCGTCGACGAGTCGACTCCGCCGCTGAGCGACGTACCGACCGGCACGTCGCTGCGCAGCCTCAGCGCCACCGAGTCGACGAGCAGCTCCCGCAGCTGCGCCACGGCGTCCTCATAGCGGCGCGGGACGTCGGTCGGCTCGGGCCGCCACCAGCGCTGCACCGAGGTGCGGCCGTCGACATGGCGCAGCAGGTGGCCCCCGGGCAGGCGGTGCACCTCGGCGAAGAAGCTGTCCTCGATCGCCGGCATGAGCCCGCGGGCCAGGTAGGGCGCCAGGGCATCGGCGCGCGGAACACGGAGATGGGGCGCAACGGTGAGCAGTGCGCGCACGTCGGAGGCGAAGACGAGCCGGTGATCCGGCGTCGACCAGAACAGCGGCTTTTCGCCGAACGGGTCGCACGCGGCGGTGAGGGAGTGCCGGCTCTCATCCCAGATCGCGAAGGCGAACATCCCGTTGAGGCGCGCCAGCGTGCTCTCGCCCCATTGGTTCCACGCATGCAGCAGGACCTCGCCGTCGCCCTCGGTCGTGAACGTGTGACCGAGTCCGCGCAGCTCCTCACGCAGCTCGCGATAGTTGTAGATCTCGCCGTTGAAGACCAGATGCAGCGCCCCCAGGTGAAGCGGCTGGCTGGAGCGCGGGTCCAGGTCGATGATCGCGAGGCGGCGGAAGCCGAGTCCCGCCGTCTCTCCGCACCACGTTCCCTGCGCGTCGGGCCCGCGGTGTGCCATCGCCTCGGTCATGCCGGTGAGCGCCGCGGGCGATGGTGCGCCGGCGCCCACGATCCCCGCTATTCCGCACATCTGGCTCCGATCATAGGCAGGTCACCTGCGGGCCACGATGTGCAGTTGATCGCCTCCGCCGCCGATCCGATTGGCGACGGCGGCGCCCGGCACCGTGAGGATGCACAGGCCGCTGGCCACGCGCAGCTGCAGCCCGTCCGGGAACAGGCAGCGCCCTGCCACCCGGTACTGGATGCTGGCCGGGAGCCCCACGGTGCTCGTGCTCGTGCGCAGCTCCACCACCTCCAGGCCGGCGCGTTCCAGCACGGCGGTGAGTCCGGACCGCGTGAAGTGGGTGCGGTGACGGGGGACGTCGAGGTGGTACCAGTGCGAGCGCAGCCGCCGCGCCTGCCAGCTGCCGAAGTTTGGCACGGTGATCGTCACCAGGCCGCCCGGCCGTAGGGCGCCACGGACGCGTTGCAGATCGGCCAGCGGCTCCACGGTGTGCTCCAGGGAATGCTGGAAGATGGCGGCGTCGTACGCGGAGGGCTGCAGCTCACAGTCGGCGAGGGTGCCTACCCGCACGTCCACTCCTCGGGATCGCGCGTTGGCGGCGGCGTCAGGCGAGGGCTCGATCCCGCTCATCTGCCAGCCGGCGCCGATCAGGGCGGCCGCGAGATCGCCGCGTCCGCAGCCGACGTCGACGCCGCGGCCGCCGCCGCCTGAGTGCAGGGCGCCCACCGGAAAGCTCGACAGCCCCCGCTGCGATTGCCAGTGACGGATCACGCGCGAGACCAGGCGGATCACGGGGTGCGTCGGATCCTCGTAGGGACCGTAGCTCGACGGGTAGTACGCGCCGAGATCGCCGGCCCCGGCGATCGGCGTCGTCGTCCCGGACCCGCACGCCGGGCACACCACGACGGTGAACTCTCCGGCCGTGCCGTGGAGCCGATCGACGGCGGCAAACGCACGTCCGCCGGTCACCGGCACGCCGCACGCGAGGCAATGGAGTGGGGGGATGTCGCTCTCGGGCAATGTCATCGGACCCGCCGGCTTTTGTCCCCCAGGTGTCGCGGCTACAGTGCGCTTCGTGCGAGAGCGAGAGTATCGGCCGCCGCGGGTGAGCGTCCTGATCGGCTGCTGGAACAACGCCTCCACGCTCCGTGCCGCTGCGCAGTCGATCCTGACGCAGACGCTGAGCGACCTGGAGCTGGTCATCGTCGATGACGGCTCCACGGACGGCACGGCGCAGATCGCCGCGGACCTCGCCGCGGCGGATTCGCGCGTGCGTTATCTGCCGCTCGCGCACATGGGCATCTCGCGCAGCCTCAACGAGGGCCTGCGTGCCGCCCGTGCGGATGTCGTCGCCTTCCAGGACGCCGACGACTGGTCCGAGCCGGCGCGCCTCGAGCGACAGCTGGCCGTGCTCGACCGGCGCCCTGAGGTGGTGGTGGTGGGCTGCCGGATGCGTGAGGTCGACGGCGCGGGGGGAAAACTGGCACCGCGCACCTCGTTTGCGGCAGGCGACGTCAACGATGCGCTCATGCGCTTCAACCCGATCCCCAACTCATGCGCCATGGTCCGTCGCGCGGCGGTGCTCGACGCCGGAGGCTTCGATCCGCGCTACCTGTATGCGATGGACTATGACCTGTGGCTCCGGCTGGCGGAGCGTGGAAGCGTCGTGACGATCGACGAGCCTCTGGCCGTGCGTGTCATGAGCGGCCAGAACGTCGCCGCCCGCAAGGAACGCGCGCAGACGCTGGAGGCGATCCAGATCCGGTGGATGGCGCTGCGCCGTCGCCGCACTGTACGTGGTGCCAACGGCCTCGCTCTGCCGCTGGTGTCCCTGGCAACGCCCCTGGCGCTCAAGCGCGCCGTGCGGCGGCGCGTGGGCCAGGCGCCGTGAGCGCGGCCTCATAGATCGCCCCGGTCCGCCGCACCATCTCCGCGGCGGTGAAGGCGGTGGCGACGCGCGCGCGTCCGGCGGCCCCGAGTTCGGCGCGTCGCGCCGGGTCGGCGGCGAGCTCGCGCAGGAGCACGGCGAGGCGGCCGGCATCGCCGGCGGGGAAGACGAGCCCGGCCTCGCCCACCGCCTCGGGATTACCCGAACCGTCCGACACGACCGTCGCCACTCCGTGGGACATGGCCTCGAGTACGGCATAGGACAGCCCCTCCCGGTGGGAGGGCATCACGAACACGTCGGCGGCGGCGAGGAGCTCCGGAACGTCGGGGCGCTGGCCCAACAGCCGGGTCTCGGCGCCGGCCAGGGCTTCGAGCTCGCCCATGCTGGGGCCGCTTCCGGCGATCAGCAGAACGATCCGCGGATCCTCGCGATGCACTTCCTGCACGGCGTGCAGCGCGCTGAAGGGATCCTTGCGCGGCTCGAGCTGGCCGAGGTAGAGCACCGCCACGGTGGCCTCCGCCAACCCCAGCTCGGCGCGCACGGCGGTGCGCGTCTGCGGGGACGCCGAGGGCGGTAGCGCAAGGCCGTTGTGGATGACGGTGAGCTTGGCCGCCGGGCCCGGGGGCAGCCACGTGAGGTCGTCGCGCTCCGCCTGAGACACGCAGATCACGGCGTTGGCGGCGCCGGCGATGGCGCGCAGTCCGAGGCGTCCCAGCCGCGCCGGCATGCCGTCCGGCAGGCGGCGGAGCAGGTGCAGGCCGTGCAGGGTGACGACGGAGCGGTGGCGCGCCAGCAGCGTGAGCGTGCTCAGGCTCGCGATCTCGCCGTGGAGGTGGATGAGATCCGCGCGTCGCGCCGCGCGGATGAGGGCGGGCCGGCGGGTGGCGATGCTCAACCCTGCCGTCGCCGCCGAACGGCTCGCGCTCAGCTCAAAGATCCCGAAGGCATAGCCATCGAGCGCGCTCAAGGTGTCAATGTAGGTCTGCGCCCCGGCGCCGGCGTGGGGGAGGACGTGGAGAACGCGCGTGGGGGTCATCGGCCTCCGGCAGGTTGGCAGACGGGAGGCCACGCCGATGAGGTCCTGGCGGTGAGCTAGCCTGCGGCTCAGTTCGCCCGGGCACCGCCCGACACCCTTGCACTCCACCATGCCCTCCGAACCATCATCGCAGCCGCTGCGCGGCGCCGTCATCGGCCTGGGGATGATCGGGCGCCACCACGCGCGGCTGCTCCAGGCGTCCGGCCGGGTGGAGTTCGCCGGTGCGGTGGACATCGACGGCGATCGTTACGCCAGCGTCCACGACCGCAGGCTGGTCTTCGACTCCGTGACCACGCTGCTGCGCCGCGGCTCCTTGGACTTCGCGATCGTTGCCGTTCCCACCGACGCGCACCTGCCGGTGGCGCGCGAGCTGTTGAATGCCGGGGTGTCTGTGCTGGTGGAGAAGCCGCTGGCGGGCAACGTCGACACCGCCGAGAAGATCGTGGAGCTGTGTGACGCCAACGGGGTCCACGGAGCCGTCGGGCACGTCGAGCGCTACAACGTCGCCCTTCAGGAGATGCGCCGCCGGCTCGTGGAAGGTCAGCTCGGCCGGCTCTTCTCGCTGGCCACCATCCGCAGTGGGCCGTTCGCGGGGCGCGTCCGCGATGTCGGCGTCGCCATGGATCTGGCGACGCATGACATCGATACCGTCAGCTGGCTCTCGGAGTCCCGGATCGCGACGCTCTCGGCCCAGACCCAGCATCTCAGCGGTTGCGAGCACGAGGACCTCGTGCTGGTCACCGGTGCGCTCGAGTCGGGGGCGGCGTTCAACCTGACGGTGGACCGGGTGTCGCCGGTCAAGGTGCGTCGCACGCGCGTGCTCGGCGAGGGGGCATGCTCGAGGCCGACACACTCAACGGCGACCTGTACTTCTACGAGAACGCCGAGGTGGACATCGCCTGGCAGACCGCGCAGCAGTTCCGGGGGGTGAGTGAGGGAAATGTCACTCGCTATGCGCTGCGCCGCGATGAGCCGCTGCGCGTCGAGCTCGAGACGTTCCTAGATCTCCTTTCCGGCCACCCGGACGCCGAGGTGGTGACCCTGGAGCGCGGCGTCGAGATCGTCAACGTGGCCGAGACGGTCATCGAGAGCGCCCGGAGCGGTCAGGCGCTGGCCACGGCCTTCGTCGGCGGATGAAGGCCGTGGTCGTCGGGCTGGGCAGGATCGGGTTGCCGATCGCGGCCCAGATCGCTCTCCAGGGACACGAGGTCGTCGGGACCGACGTCGACCCGCGTGTGATCGAGCTCGTCAACCAGGCCCGTGAGCCCGTTTCGGGGGAGGCCGGGTTGGCCGACGCGCTGGCGGAGCTGATTCCATCGGGCCGGCTGCGGGCGACCGGCGACACGACCGCCGCTGTTGCCGAGCGTCCGGATCTGGTCATCGCGGTCCCGCCTCTGGCGGTCGATGACGCGGCCCGGCCCGACTTTCAGATCCTCGACTCCGTGGTCGCCGACATCGGCGCCGGACTGCGCCCGGGCACGGTGGTGTCGATCGAGACGACCCTGCCCGTCCGGACCACGCGGGACCGGGTCGCCCCGGCCCTCGCCCAGGTGTCCGGGCTGCGCTGTGAGGTTGATTTCTTCACGGTCCACAGCCCTGAGCGCGTGTACTCCGGGCGGATCTTCCGAGACCTGGCGACCTATCCCAAGGTCGTCGGGGGTCTGAGCGAAGCGGGCGAGGCGCGCGCCATCGCGTTGTACCGGTCGTTCCTCGACGCCGAGGTCCGCGGCATGGGGACCGCCGAGGCCGCCGAGCTGACCAAGCTCGCCGAGACGACCTACCGCGATGTGAACATCGGCCTGGCCAACGAGTTCGCCCGGTTTGCCGATACCCTCGGCATCGACATCGACCGGGTGATCGACGCCGCCAACTCGCAGCCGTTCTCGCACATCCACCGCCCCGGCGTGGCGGTTGGAGGACACTGCATCCCGATCTATCCGCGCTTCTACCTCGCGGGCAATCCGGAGGCGCGGCTGCCGGCCGTGGCGCGGGAGATCAACGAGGACATGCCCGCGTACGCGATCGATCTGTTGACCGGCGAGCTTGGCGAGGCGCTGGCCGGCCGCCGGGTGCTCATCCTGGGAGTTGCCTACCGCGGTGACGTCAAGCAGTCGGCGTTCTCCGGCGCGTTCGCCCTGCATCGCGAGCTCGAGCGCCGCGGCGCCATGCCGGTTGCCTCAGATCCGCGCTACACGTCGGAGGAGCTGGCCTCGCTCGGTTTTGACGCGTGGGACGGCGCCGAGGTCGACGCGGCCATCGTCCAGACCGATCACCACGTCTACGCCCAGCTGCGCCCGGCGGATGTGCCCGGCGCGCTGGCGGTGGTCGACGGCCGCGGGATCCTCGACCCGTCGCTGTGGGCGCAGTCCGGCGTTGTCGTCCGCCGGATCGGCCGAGGCTGACGGTCCGTCATCGGGTGCCGGTGCGGGTGCCGGTGCCGGTGGCGGCGCCCGCACGGTAGCTGTCAAGCACGCGCGTCAGGGAGCTCTCCAGGGACAGCCGCCCCTCGTTGCGGCGATACCAGGCCAGCGTGGACTCGCGCATCGCCGATCCGGCGCGATGGACGCGCACGATCGCCTCACCCAGCTCGGCCGCGCTCGCCGAGGACGCCACCGTCCCGTTCTCCCCTTCGGCGATGAGCTCCGTGGCGGCGTTGTCAGAGCCGGCGACGACGATGCTGGGCACGCCCAGTGAGGCCGCCTCGACGACGATCAGGCCGTAGCCCTCGCGGCGCGAGGGCAGGAGCATGCACAGCGCGCCGCGCAGCGTGGTGTCGACCTCTTCGGCGGGCACGAAGCCCGGGGCCGACACCGCGTCCTGCGCCCCCGCGTCGCGAATCGCCCGCATGACCTCGCCGCGCTCCGGTCCGTCGCCGAAGATGACCCCGCGCAACCCCGGGATGCGCGGGGCGGCGTCCATGACGGCTCCGACCACAGCCGGCGCGCGCTTCTCCGGGATGTGACGCCCGGCGAACACCACCACCGGCTCGGCGGGGCGCGGGCTGGCCGGGGAGGGGACAGTGGCGGTGTACTCCCCCTCGAGCACCGTGACCTCGCCGCGCAGCCCGGCGGACTCGAGGCGCTTGGCATGCAGGCGCGAGAAGCAGAACGCGTGCTGGGCGATGTGCACGCACAGCTGCTGGATCGCGGCGCCGACAAGCCCGGCCCGGGCGCCGAGGTACTCGATCCAGTAGTCACGAGACCACACCTCGTGCCAGTCCACGACCAACCGGTAGCCGCACGCGCGGCGCAGGGCTCCGGCCGTGAGGAGGGAGAAGTAGGGAAATGAGGCGGTGTGCACGACGTCGTAGCGACGGCCCCGCCACAGCAGGTGCCACAGCACGCCGAGCCCGAAGACCACCGGCGGCAGGATGCGCCGCCGCCCGCCGGCGTAGAGCGCCATCCGCGGACCGACGGCGATGACCCGGACCCCGAGGACGCCCGGGTCCTCGCCTCGGTCCCACTGCCTGAGGGTCAGATAGGTGACGTCGTGCCCGTCGGCGGCGAGGCGTTCGCCGAGGTTGCGGTACCAGCGCTCGGCGCCGCCGACCGTATGCGGGAACAGGCAGTCATAGACCAGGCAGATGCGCACCAGGTTCGGCAGGTTGGCAGATGTGGGATCTGTATCGTCCAAACCCGCCGAACGTAATGAAGCCCCTACCGACCAGCCTGTCCGGCCCCGTCCTCCTGGCCCCTGCGGTCCACGGCGATGAACGCGGGTTCTTCGTCGAGACCTACCGCCTGAGCGCCCTGCCCGAGCTCGACATTCCGGTCCAGTTCGTCCAGGACAACCACTCGCGCTCGCGCCAGGGCATCGTGCGCGGGATGCACTTCCAGCCCGGCCAGGCCAAGCTGGTGCGCTGCGCGAGGGGGTCGATCCTGGACGTTGTGGTCGACATTCGCCGGGGCTCGCCTGATTTCGGGCGGTGGGAGGGCGTCAAGCTCGATGACACCGAGCATCATCAGCTGTTCGTCCCCGACGGCTTTGCCCATGGGTTCTGCGTGCTCAGCGAGGTCGCCGACGTGACCTACAAGGTCTCGACCTACTACGACCCCGGCGCCGAGCGCGGCTTTGCCTACAACGACCCCGCGGTGGGAATCGAGTGGCCCGACACTGGGACGCTCATCGTCTCCGAGCGCGACCGCCAGGCGCCGGCGCTCGCCGAGATCGCGGATTCTCTGCCATACCTGTACGAGCATGTCTGAACGTCTCAGGGTCGATCCCCGGCAGTACCGCATCGTGGCCTACGTGGCCCTCGCGTCGCTGACGCTGATCGTCATGACGGGCGCGGCGGTGCGGCTCACCGACTCGGGGCTTGGGTGCGAGAACTGGCCCAAGTGCGGCGGGACGCCCTTGCCTCCGCTCAGCACCCACGCGCTCATCGAGTTCGGCAACCGTGCCATCTCGGGCGTCGTCGGCGTGATCACGGTGATCGCCGCCATCCTGGCCTTTACGCGGCGGCCGTTCCGCCGTGACCTGGCGTGGCTGGCGGTCCTGCTGCCGCTCGGTGTCGTGGCCCAGGCCGTGCTCGGCGGCTTCACGGTGCTCAACCACCTGGCCCCGGGCTTCGTCATGGCCCACTTCAGCCTGTCACTGCTCATCCTGGTGGTCGCCTTCGCGCTGGCGTGGCGTGCCCGGTTCGAGCCCGGCGAGCGCCCGCGCTCCACGGACCGGGTCGGCGTGTGGTCGGTGCGCGGGCTTGCCCCCCTCGGCGCCCTGACCATCTTCGCCGGGACACTGGCCACCGCGTCTGGGCCGCATTCGGGCGGCTTCACTGGCCAGGTCGTCCATCGCCTGCACTTCAAGGGCGCGGACACCCTGACCTGGGCAGTCCATCAGCACGCGGCCATCGCCGCGCTCTTCGGGGTGGCCGTGATCGGGGTGTGGTTCCTGCACCGCCATCGCGGCAGGGGCGCCGACGCGCTGGAGCCGCTGACCGTGCTCGGGGTCCTGCTGGCCGCCCAGGGACTTGTCGGCAGCGTCCAGTACGAGCTGCACCTGCCCACCGACATGGTGTGGGTGCACGTCTCGCTGGCCACCGTGACATGGCTCGTGATCCTGTGGGCATGGGCCGCCGAGGGCAGCCTGGCGCCGCGCCGGATGGCGGTGGGGGCGGGCGAGTCACGCTCGCCCGCCTCCCGTGAGCTCGAGGCCGTGTAGCCGGGGCGGCTGGAGTTCGAGGCCGTTCAGGCCGCCCGCTCGAGGGGCGGCGCGACCTCACCGATCACCACTGGCTCCACCAGTGGCGCGCCGTGAACACGATCGACGGCATGCGGCTCGGCGACGTGACGCCACCATCCCCAGCGTCGCTCCAGCAGCCGGTCGAGGCTGAAGCGCTCCCGGCGGGCGGGCGGCGCGAAGGCGAGCAGGGTCAGGAACAGCATCGAGTACACGATTCCGGTGCCGACATCGGTGGAGCCCGCGACGTACGGCCCCCCGAAGCCCTCTCCGACGGCCCACACCATCAGCATGTAGACCACGCCGAGCGAGTAGCCGACTCGGCGGGCGACGCCGAGCAGGAGGACCAGCGCCAGCGTCGTCTCGGTCAGGCCGGTGACGGTCGCGAACAGGGTCGGCGCGCCGGACTGCAGGTTGATCCAGAAGTGAAACCAGCCGTGCAGCCACGACGGCTGGCCCTGGGCCGCCGATCGCAGGCCGTCGATGTAGGTGTGCCGGTAGCCGGGGAGCCACTTCAGGAAGGCGTCGATCGCCCAGATGACACCGAAGAGAATGCGCACCGCCGTCCCGGTCCATCCCGCTGACGGCGCGGGAGGCCGGCGCGCCGGGGAGCGCGCGGCGTCGTAGGCGTGGGCGTGCACATATGGGGGGTTCAGTTGTCTTTCGAGTGTGTTCATCCTCTGGCGCGTACCCAGCGTCCCGGCGCCCGACTCGGGGGGTGAGAGATGTCTCACCGCGACGGACGCACGACCGATTGCGCAACCGCGACCCCCGCGGTCGGTACGATCCGGCCTGACAAATATGTCGCTGGATCAACCCACTTCCCCGCCGGCGCGCGCCGCAGGGCAGGCGCGCGGCGCAGACGCCTCGCTGAGCATCCTCGTCGTCGACGACGAGTCCGATCTGCGCGAGATGCTCACGCGCTCGTTCAGCCGCGAGGGCCACCGTGTGCTCGCGGTGGCCGACGGGCGCGCGGCCATCGACCGCGCCAGCACCGACAGCTTCGACATCGTCCTGCTCGATGTCGCGCTGGGCCCCGGACCCGACGGCTACGAGGTCTGCCGCACGCTGCGCAGCCGCCGCAACGTCGTCCCCATCATCATGCTCACCGCGCTTGACTCCGAGGCCGACGCCGTGCTCGGACTCGAGGCCGGCGCCGACGACTACGTCACCAAGCCGTTCGGCCTGGCCGAGCTGCGCAGCCGCATCCGCGCGGTGCTGCGCCGGGCCGGGACACGGGCCATGGGCGACGAGGTCCTCGTGGTCGGGCCGATCGCGCTTGACCGCGCGCAGCGCGAGGTCACGATCGATCGCCAGCCGGTGAAGCTCACGTTCTCCGAGTTCGAGCTGCTCGACGCGCTCATGGCCGATCCTGGCCGCCTGCTCAATCGCCAGGAGCTGCTGCGCGCCATCTGGGGCGACAGCGCCTACCGCGATCCGCGAGCGATCGACGTCCACATCCGTCACCTGCGGGAGAAGCTGGAACCCGAGCCGGAGAAGCCGCGCTACATCCTCACGGTGCGCGGCGCCGGTTACCGGTTGCGAGGGCCCTAAGTTGGTGGCCCCCGCCGGGAGTGGGACGGCATTCGAGGGGCACCAGGAACCACCTGGCGGCGTCCTCGAAGGCTCGTGCAGCTGGGCTGCACGTCGCCTCCTGCGTCCTGGCCAGGCGGCCCCTGTCACCCCTCTCGGTACCGCCCCACCCCCGCCGGGAACCACCTAATGGCGCGCCTACCGGGGCACGGCGCCTTCGGTCTGCGCGGTCGGATCGTGGGCGTGGTTCTCATCACCGCCGTGGCCACGCTGGCCGTGGCGGCGCTGGCGCTGCTGGGCCCGCTCGAGCAGAGCCTGCGCAACGCCGAGAAGACGACGCTGAAGACCGACCTGAGCCGGAAGGGCGCGCTCCAGACGTTCGTGCACGCGGATCTCGACCACCTGGGCGCCCGGGCGAACCGGACCCTCCTGCTCCGCGACCAGAACGGCTTCGTGCGGCGGCTCGACGCGCGCTTCGTCGACGTCCTCATGCCGCCGGGGCGCTCCGAGGACATCGTCGCACCCACGCACGACCCCTCCGACGCCGACGATCCCTTCAACGACGTCAGGACGGCGTTTCGCACCCACCACCCGCAATACACGTTCGGGTTCATCGATGGACAGGAGTACGCCCGCGCCGCGATCCCCTTCATCAACAAGGACGGCCGCCGGTACGTCCTCGCGGTGCGCAAGTCCATCGGCGAGATCCCCGACGTGGTCGGCGTCGTGCGGCGCGCGTTCTTCGACGCCGCGCTGGCCGGCTTGGCGCTCACCCTCATCCTGGGCATCCCCCTCTCGGCACGGCTCGTCCGCCGCCTGAGCCGCCTGCGCGAGGCCGCTCTGGAGCTCGCGGACGGGGGGCCGATGGTCGAGGTCCCGGTGGACCGCGCCCACGACGAGGTCGGCGACCTGTCGCGCACGCTGGCCACCATGCAGCAGCGGCTGCGCCAGCAGGAGGAGGCCCGGCGCGCGTTCGTGGCCACCGCCTCACATGAGCTGCGCACGCCGCTGACTTCGCTTGACGGCATGCTCGAGCTCCTCCGCGACGACCTCACCGACGAGCATCCGGACCTTGAAGATGCGCGCGCCCTGGTGGAGCGCGCCCACGCCCAGGCGCGCCGGCTGGGACGGCTGGCCGCCGACCTGCTCGACCTGTCGCGCATCGACGCCCAGGTCCAGCTGCGCTCCGAGCCGGTGGAGCTCGGCGAGCTCAGCCGCGCCGTGCTGGCCGAGTTCGAGGTCGGGACCGAGCGGGGTGACATCCGCTCCACCCTCGACGATCTGGGCTCCGCGGTGTGGGCGCTGGGCGATCCCGGCAGCATCGCCCAGATCCTGCGCATCCTCCTCGACAACGCCGTGCGCGCCAGCCCGTCCGGGTCCGAGGTGCGCGTCGTCCTCGCAAGCGATCCGATCGTGTCCATCAGCGTGTGTGACGAGGGTCCCGGCGTGCACCCGGACGAGCGCGACGCCATCTTCGAGCGCTTCCATCGCGGCCGAGACACCGCCGGCCAGGCCGGGTTCGGCCTGGGGCTCGCGATTGGCCGGGAGCTGGCCGAGCGCATGGGAGGTGCGCTCTACCTCGAGGACGGCGACGGCCGCGGAGCGACGTTCACCCTGCGACTCCCCGGCGCGCACGCTCCCGAGAACGATCCGGTGGCGGTCGCCTGAGTCTGCCACCATCCTGCGCGCATGGACGAAACAATGATGAAAGCGACGCTCGCCGTCGACGAGCACCACTGGTGGTACCGGGGCCGCCGGCGCGTCATCCGCGCCGAGCTGGATCGCCTGCCCCTGCCGGTGGGGGCGCACGTGCTCGACGCCGGGTGCGGCTCGGGGCGCACCCTGGTGGAGCTCGTGGACTACGGCGGCGAGGTGAGTGGCATCGAGCTCAACACCGACGCGGCCGAGCTGGCCCGCGGACGCGGCCTGGGCGAGGTGCGGGTCGGGCGGCTCGAGGAACTTCCCTGGGACGACGCCACGTTTGACCTCATCACCTGCCTCGACGTGATCGAGCACGTCCCCGACGACGTCACCGCCCTCGTTGAGCTGCGGCGGGTGGCACGGCCCGGCGGCTGGCTGCTTGTGACCGTGCCCGCCTACCAGGCGCTGTGGTCGCGCCACGACGAGGCCAATCACCACTACCGCCGCTACTCGCGCTCCTCGCTACGGGCGGCGGCGCGGTCGGCCGGGTGGCAGGTCGAGCGCCTGAGCTCGTTCAACAGCCTGCTGCTGGCCCCGGCCGCTGCGGTGCGCCTGGCGCAGCGGCACATGCCTGGGCGCGACGGTGACAGCAACGATCTCGACGTCGGCCCTGCGTGGCTCAACGACGTCCTCGAGCGTCCGCTGGCCCTCGAGGCGAGCTGGCTGGCGCGCGGGCGCACGCTGCCGGTTGGCTTGTCCCTGTTGGCGGTCCTGCGGCGGCCGCCGGCGGGGTGAGACCGGTGGGGCGCCGGGGGTTGACCGGCCGGTGATGGGCACGAGGCCGACGGGACGGGGTGGGTGAGATGCTCGCCTTCGCCGCGCTCATCAGCGTCACCAGCGGCCTCGGCTACGGCCTGCCGGCGATCATCGGCCTGGAGTCGATGGGCGTGCCGTCCCCGGGCGAGACCGCGCTCGTGCTCGCCGCGGTTCTGGCCAGCCAGGGGAAGCTCAACATCTGGCTGGTCATCCTGATCGGCGTCACCTCGGCCATCGTCGGCGACAACATCGGGTACCTGCTGGGGCGCCGTCTCGGCCGCGACGTCCTGGAGTCCAAGGGACCCTTCTACGAGTACCGCCTCGAGCTCATCCACACGGGCGACAACTTCTTCGCCAAGCACGGGCCCAAGGCCGTCTTCTTCGCGCGCTGGATCGCGCTGGTCCGTTTCGCCGCCGCCTGGCTGGCGGGGATCAACCACATGCGCTTCCGCGACTTCTTCTTCTGGAACGCGCTGGGCGGGATCACGTGGGGCGTGACCTACGGGCTGGTCGGCTACTTCCTGGGCAGCGCCGCCGCCGACGCGATCTCGACCTTCGGCCTCTACGCGCTCGGTGTGCTGCTCCTGCTCTTTTTCGCCTGGTTCTACTTCCACATGCGCAAGCGGCGCCGCGAGCGCGAGGCGCGTCAGGCGCGCCGTGCGGAGCGGGCGCACGAGGGAGAGCCCCGCCCCGGCGGCGACTCTCCCGGCTCCGTGTAAGCGCTCAGGACCCGGCTGGGTCGAACGCGAGCGCGCAGGAGTTCATGCAGTAGCGCTGCCCGGTCGGGCGCGGGCCGTCGGGGAACACGTGCCCCAGATGGCCGCCGCAGCGCCGGCACTTGACCTCGGTGCGCACCATCCCGTGGGCGCGGTCCTCGAGGAGCTCGACGTTCTCGGCGACCGCCGGCTCGTAGAAGCTCGGCCAGCCCGTCCCGGACTCGAACTTCGTGTCCGAGTTGAACAGCTCCGCGCCGCAGCCGGCGCAGCGGTAGGTGCCGTCCTCCTTGACGTTGACGTACGCGCCGGTGAAGGGACGCTCCGTGGCCGCGTGGCGCAGGACCTCGAATTGGTCGGGGCTCAGGCGCTCGCGCCACTGCTCCTCGGTCAGGTCCATCTCTCTGTCTGTGTCCATGGATTGGATGCTAGACCTCCGGGCAGGTGGCTGGTCCGAGCGGCGTCGAGGTCGGGCTCGAGCAGTTCGAGCACGAGGCTCGACCACCCGAAGTCCTGTGCGCCCATCCCTGCCCCGGTGTACGGGTCGTAATACTCGCGCAGACCGGCCTGCGCCACCGCAGCGCCGAGCCGGTCGGCGAGGTCGGTGGCGGCCTGGTCGTAGCCCAGGCGCACGAGCCCCAGCCAGCACAGCCACGCGGTGTTGACCCACGTCGGCCCCCGCCAATAGCGCCGCTGGCGAAACCTCCCGCGATCACTGACGCTGAAGCTCGGCTCCGCAAGCGAGACCGACGGCGGCGGGACCGGGGTCCAGAACCGCCCCGGGTCCAGCAGGTGCTCCTCCACCAGCCGCCGCCCGATGTCCTCGGGGAGGTCGGGCAGCGCCAGCGGGGCCAGCGCGGCGATGGTGAGGGCGGGCGTACGCGCCGGGGCCGGTCGCGAACGGGGCACGAACAGCCCCATCGCCTCGTCGTAGCTGCGCTCGATGAGGGCCGGGGTCAGCGACGGGAGCCCGAGCGCCCGCCTGGCGAGGTTGTAGAGGACGTTGGTGACGACCTCGCAGCACACCGGTCCGCCGGCGGCGGCGATCCGCCGCAGGTCAAAGCCCAGCCGGCGGTTGCGGCGCACGAGCCCGAGATAACCGGGCAGGCCGTGAGCACGGCGGCCCCAGATGGCGTCGAACTGGTTGGAGGCGTCGAGCCCGGACTCGTCGGGCGCGACGATCCACAGCAGGCCGTCGTCGTCGAGCGTGCGGTGCTCCTGGAGCCATTCGTGCTGGCGCGCGATTCGCGGCTCGTCCGCCGGGTCGCCCACGGCGATCCGCCACGCCCATGCCAGCAGCGGCGGCTGGATGCTCGAGGTCGTCAGGTCCTTATGCGAGGCGACGTTGTAGGTGTAGCGGCGGCTTCCCCGCAGCGGCTCCTGCCAGAAGATCGTGTGGCCGATGAACCCGTCGTCGCGCTGGGTGGCCAGCAGCGACTCGAGCTCGCGCCGCGAGCGCGCCGGGTCAAAGCGCCGCCAGGTGATCGCGTGAAAGCAGGAGTCCCAGTACCACTGCCACGGGTAGCGGCCCGGGCTGGGGCAGGTGAAGGCGAACGGGTGGCCGTCCGCTGCTCGCGTCCCCGCACGCCAGTTCTGGCGCAGCACGGACTCGCAGCGCCGGCGGATCATCTCTCGCTCTGACTCTGCCAACATCCGGTGGGCCTCCTGCCACTGATTGGCTCGACGCAAACGTCCCGGGCACACGGAGGGTTGCAGATCACCAAGCGAACCTGGCGGGCGCCGCCGGCGGTGGGGTGGGCGCTGCGACGCACACGCGAGCTGGCCGACCCGCCGTCCGGATCAGCGCTGCCGCCGCGCCGGCTGCGGGCACGCGCCGGCGCCGCGGGCGCGTATGCGTTCGCGGAGGGCGGGCGTCAGGCCGCCGCGGAACTGGCCGGGCTCGTCCGCGCTGCGGGTCGCGACGCGGCCCAGCTGCGCTCGGTGCTGGACTTCGGCTGCGGGCCGGGCCGAGTGCTGCCGCATTTCGCCGCGCTGGCGCCGAACGCGGCATGCGTGGGCTGCGATGTCGACGCGGCCGCGATCGACTGGGCGGCCCGGGCGCACCGGGCCCTGGGGTGGTCGCTGACCTCGTTTCACCCTCCGCTGCCCTATGAGGACGGTCGCTTTGAGCTGGTGTATGCGATCTCGGTGTTCAGCCACCTGGACCGCGGGGTGGCGGGGATGTGGCTGGCGGAGCTGCGCCGCGTGCTGGCCCCGGACGGGCTGGCGCTGTTGTCCGTGCACGGCCCCCACGCCTTCGAGCAGTTCCGCAGCGGCGCGGTGAGCACGTCGTGGTGCGGACCCGAGGTGTTCCGGCGCGGCCCGCTGGACGCGGGCGAGTTCGTCTTCGCGCCGTATCGCCGGTCGTTCTGGACCGACGGCGACCTGCCCGGTGTGGGGCGCGAGTACGGGCTCGCCTTCCAGGGACCCGAGCACACACGGGCGAGTTGGGGCCGCACGCTCCAAGTTGTCGAAGTGCGCCCGCGAGCGTTGACCGATTGGCAGGACGTCGCGGTGTGCCTGAACTGCTAGACCGACCCTGTGAGCACCGCGCCAGCGACACGATCCCGCGTCCCGGCGCGCCTCGCCATCACCGGGCACGAGCGCATGTACGCCCTGGTGGGGGCGGTCACGATTGCGTTCTCCAGCATCCTCGTGCGCCTCAGCCACGCCTCACCGTCGACCGCCGCCATCTTCCGCTGCGTGTACGCGCTGCCCATCCTGGGTCTGCTGGCCTGGATCGAGGACCGGCGCTTTGGCGCGCGCACATGGCGTGAGCGCCGTGCGGGATTGCTCGCCGGGATCTTCTTCTCGGCCGACCTGCTGCTCTGGCATCACTCGATCGGCGACGTCGGCGCCGGGCTGGCCACCGTGCTCGCCAACATCCAGGTGGTGCTCCTGCCGCTGGTGGCATGGGCTCTGCTGTCCGAGCGGCCGGGGCCGCGGGTGCTGCTCGCGCTGCCGGTCTCGCTGGTCGGCGTGCTGCTCATCTCGGGGGTTCTCGAGCACGGCGCGTTCGGGCGCAACCCGACCCGCGGGGCGCTGTTCGGCATCGGCGCCGGGGTCGCCTACGTCGGCTTTCTGCTGATGCTGCGCCAGGGCGGCGCCGACCTGCGACGGCCCGCCGGGCCATTGTGCGACGCCACCGCGGTGGCCGCGGTGCTCTGCGTGGCCGCCGGCCTGGTCATCGGCGACGCGCGGCTGGTCCCGAGCTGGCCGGGGGCGTGGTGGCTGATCACGCTCGCGCTCAGCTCCCAGGTCATGGGCTGGATGATCATCGGCGCGACGCTCCCGCGGCTGCCCGCCGCGATGACGTCGCTGCTGCTCACCGTGCAGCCGATCGGCACGATGGCACTGGCCGCGCTCATCTTCAGCGAGGACCCGAGTGGGCTTCAGCTCGCCGGCGTGCTGCTCGTGCTGGTGGGCCTGCTGGTGGCGAGCACCTCACGGTCGCGCAGGAGCACCGCCGCCATCAGCGCTGGGCCATCGCCCGCTCGTACACGGTGGCCAGCGCGGGTCCGACGCGCTCAGGAGCCGTGAGCTCGCGCGCCCGTTCGAGGGCCGTGGCACCGTCTTCACCGTCGTCGCGGCCCAAGCGCTGCATGACGTCTGCCAGGGCCTGAGCGTCACCCGGGGGCGCCAGCCACGCCTCGGGGACCAGCTCGGGCAGCGCCCCGACCCGGGAGGCAGCGACGGGCAGCCCGACCGCCATCGCTTCGGCCGCCGCCAACCCGAACGTCTCGGCGGACAGCGACGGGACGAGGGCCACGCGCGCCTCGCTCCTCAGTTGCGCCAGCTCCTGCGTCGAGACCCGGCCGGTGAAGCGCACGGCCCCATCGGCCCCGGCGGCGAGCCGGTGACGCTCGGGCCCGTCGCCGGCCACGACGAGGGGGACGCCCGCCAGCCGGCAGGCCTCGATCGCCACCGCGACGCCCTTCTCGGGGGCCAAGCGCGACACGACGAGGGCATGGTCGCCGCGCGCTGAGGGCGGGGAAGGGGCGAACTCGCGGATGACGTGGGGCAGCACGAAGGTCGGGCCCAGAGGCGCGCCCATCGCCCGTAGCCGCCCCTCGGCGAAGCGGCTGGGCACGACGCAGGCGTCGGCCTGCGCGGCCAGCCGTCGCTGCCAGGTCATGAGGGCCACGCCGTAGGCGGCCGCCTCGGCCCGGGAGCCGCGGCAGTTGAGCGCGATCCCCGGCAGCGTGTTGCGGCCGTGGCAGCGCAGGCACTCGTGCCCGTCGCGAAAGCACACCCCGATCGCGCACACCATCCGGTACTGGTGCAGGTGCAGCACCACCCGCGCCCCGGCCTCGCGCGCCGCGGCGAGGGCCCGCCAGCCGAGCGTGGGGTGGAGGTTGTGCGCGTGCACGATGCGCGCTCCGGTGCGGCGGACCGCCCGCGCCACCTCTTCAGGCTCGAGGCCCCCACGCACCAGGCCGACGGCGGCCCGCGCCTTACCGATCCGGGCCGAATCGCGCTCCAGCAACTCGGCATCCTCGCCCAGCTGGGTCCGCACGAGCCACATGAGATCGTCGACCGCTTGCTCCTCGCCGCCGGCGGTTCGATAGCGATGGTGCAGAAAGAGGATCACGTTTTTTCAATCAGCTCGCGCCCAAAATGTGAGCGTTCGGGGCGCAAACTTAGGCCAGCGGAAACGGTTTCACACGTAATGTCCGCTTGCTGACTAAGATAGGCGCTCGCACTGACTTCGCCGGGCCGATTCGTCACCGGCACCGCCGACGGACGACGTGAAAACCCTGCCTGGGCCGTAAGGCGGAAGGGATCCGCAAGGGCTTTGCGGTGCTCACACGCATGATGCAGATAACCGAGATCGATGATCCGCGGCTGGTGAAGGGCCTCGCCCACCCGTTGCGGATCCACATCCTCCGAGTGCTGGAGACACGTGTCGCCAGCCCGTCAGAAATCGCCGAGGAGATCGGGGCTCCGCTCGGCAACGTCAGCTACCACGTGCGCTTCCTGGCGCGGGTCGGCCTCATTGAGCTCACCAGCACTAAGCCGCGCCGCGGGGCGGTCGAGCATTACTACCGCGCCGTCGGCCGCATCAGCGTCACCGACCAGGCGTGGGCCCAGGTGCCGGAGGTCGTCAAGAGCGGCATGATCAGCGCCACGCTGGATCAGGCCGGTCGCGTCATCGGCGCGGCCGCCTCAAGCGGGGGTTTTGACCGCAGCGACGCCGTCGTCGCCCGGCGCGAGATGCTCCTCGACGAACAGGGTTTCGGCGAGCTCGCGGCTGAGCTCAACGGCCTGCTCGAGCGCATCAAGGAGATTGAGAAGGAGAGCGCCGAGCGCCTGGAGGCGACCTCCGATCACGCCGATGCGGAGCTGGACGCCGGCCTGGTGATGATGCTGTTCGAGAGCGGCGCGGCCCAGCTGCCCGTGCAGCGCGACGGCCGCTCGCGCCCCCGCAGCGCCGCCAAGCGCTGACGCGGCCCCAGGCTAGCTCTGACGCCAACGAGGTCACGTCCCCTCAGATCACCGCGGTCAGCCCGCCGTCCACGTAGATGATCTGCCCGTGGACGAAGTCCGACGCCGGCGCCGCCAGGAACACCGCGACGCCGACGAGCTCCTCGAGCTCGCCCCAGCGCCCCGCCGGGGTACGGCGCCTCAGCCAGCCGTCGAACTCGGGGTCCGCTCGCAGCGCGGCGTTGAGCTCGGTGTTGAAGTAGCCGGGACCGATCGCGTTGACGCAGATTCCGTGGGGCGCCCAGTCCGCGCACATCCCGCGCGTGAGGCTCTTGAGGGCGCCCTTGGTGGCCGTATAGGGCGCGATCGTGGCCCTCGCCAGTTCGCTCTGGACCGAGCACACGTTGATGATCTTCCCGGCACCGCGCTCGAGCATCCGCGCGCCGACCGCGCGGCCGACCAGGAACGCGCTGGTCACGTTGGCCTCCATCAGGCGATGCCAGTCGGCGGTGGGGAACTCCTGCAACGGGCGGCGCAACTGCATGCCGGCGTTGTTGACGAGGATGTCGATGGCCGCGACATTGCCCTCGATCCGGGCCACCGCGGCGTCGACGGCCGCCTCATCGGTGACGTCGAAGGGCGCGACCTCCACGCTCAGCCCGTCTGCGCGCAGCTGCGCCGCGGCTGCCGCCAGCCGGTCCCCGTCGCGGCCGTTGAGCACGACCCGGGCCCCGGCACGGCCCAGGCCCCGGGCCAGCGTGAGCCCGATCCCGCGGGAGGAGCCGGTCACGAGCGCGGTGCGGCCGCCGAGGTCAAACAGGTCCTGGCTCACGCCGGGATGGTCGCGCATCCTCGGGTCGGCTGCCTGGCGGCGCGCGTCAGCGCGAACGAGCTTTACATAGGTTCGGCACCCCGGTCGATCCGGCGCAGCTTTTCATGAGAGCGCTCTCAAATGTCGAATTCGCTCCGACTTTGCTCTCAATGTGTGCATTAGTGGCTGGTTTCGTTGCACCGATAACCAATGTATCGGTGAATTGGGTAGCTCCAGAGCACAGTTGATCAAATCCATGTCCGGGGCGAGCGACGCGCGGACGGAAGGGACGACACAGAATGCTCGAGGCACCCCAGCCCCCGGGGGCCAAGGGATCCGTCGACGACCCCATGGTCGCGATGCGGCACATCATCGACCAGGCCATGGACCTGGTGCCGTGCGCCGGTGCCCTGACCAGCCAGGATGAGGCAGCCCTGGCGCGGCTCACCGGCTTCGTCAGCACGGTGGCCGGGGCGATGTGGGATCTCTCGGGCACCGCCGGCGAGGCGCTGGGGACCAGCGTCATGAGAGCGGCCGGCGAGGGCTCGCGGGCTCAGACGAGCATGAGCGAGCGGGTCAACCAGTTCATCGCCAACATCTTCCGGGTCGCGCAGGCGTCGGCTGAGGTGACCCTCCCGGGCCGCGGCTCCGACGCGCCCACCGCCGACGCCGCTCATGTCGCCCCGACCGGCATCTCCCCCGACGTGGCCGGTCATGTCGCCCTGACCGGCATGTCCCCTGACGTGGCGGTCAGGCAGAGTGTCGAGGCGATTCTCGCCCAAGCGCGGTTCGCGCTGCGCTGCCAGCCGATCGTCCGCCTCGACACCGGCGCCGTGGTCGGCGCCGAGGCGCTGACGCGGTTCCCCAGCACCCACCGCCCGGCTGATGCCTGGTTCGATGACGCACAGCGCGTCGGGCTCGGCCCGGAGCTCCAGCTCGCGGTGGTCGAGCGGGCCGTGGCGCTCGTGGGCCTGCTGCCCGCCGGTGCGTTTCTCACCTTCAACGTCGGCCCGGATGTGCTGGCCGGCCCGGAACTGCTCGACCGCTTGGACCTGGTGGACCCCGAGCGCGTCATCATCGAGCTCACCGAGCATGTCCGGATCGACGACTACGACCGCCTGCTCGACAGCCTGAGCCGCGTGCGGGAGCGCGGGGCCCGGCTGGCCGTCGATGACACCGGCGCCGGCTTCTCCAGCCTCGGCCACATCCTTCATCTGCGCCCCGAGCTGATCAAGCTGGACTGCCAGTTCACGCGCGGCATCGACACCGATCCGGCCCGACGGTCCCTGGCCCACGCGCTCGTGACGTTTGCGCGTGACATCGAGGCGGAGGTCGTCGCGGAAGGGATCGAGACGGCGGCCGAGCTCGACACCGTGCGCGAGCTCGGCGTCCCCTACGGGCAGGGCTACTTCCTCAACCGTCCCACGAGACCCCAGTTGATCCCGGACTCCTACGCGCACATCGCGGCGCGCGCGGCGATGAGCTCATGTTGAACACGGACACCGGCACGTCCTCGCTTCTCACCGTCGACCCCGTGGATGCCACTCCCCCTCAGGTGACCACTCGCGGAATCGGCCGGGTGATGGCGCAAGTCCAGATCCTGCCAGCGTTCATGCCCGCGTGCGACCACGCGCTCTCCGCGCTGGAGGCCGAGAAAGCCGGGTTCACCGATTTGATCGCCGCGATCGAGTCGGACACCGGGCTCACCGTGGCCGTGCTGCGCCGGGCTCAGGACCTCGGCACCCGCCGCCCCATCGCCAACATTCCCGACGCGGTCACCAAGCTGGGCGCGGAGCAGATCCGCAGCGTGATCGACGAGGTCCCGCGGGCTGCGTTCCCGTGGCGCACGACCCAGGAGGCGTTGATCCAGGACCTGCGCGTCCACGGCCAGGCCGTGGCGCTGGCCGCTGACCGCCTCGCCGACGAGGTCGGATTCGAGGACCGCGACGACCTGTTCTGCGCCGCACTGCTCCACGATGTGGGCAAGCTCGTGTTCGCTCTGGCGATCGGGGACGTCAACTGGTGCGTCGACACCCGTCGCGCGACGCCCGAGCAGCGGATCCGTGAGGAGCGGCGGCTTGCCACCCTCGATCACGCCTGCCTCGGCGCCGTGCTGGCCGAGCGCTGGGGCCTGCCCGAGCGGCTGTCCGAGGCGATTGGCGGCCACCATCGTTCTGATACCGAGGCGAGCCTGACCAGCCTTCTGCGGCTTGCCGACATCGTCGCCCACTACTCGATGGGCGACGCCGTGGACCGCCGGATCATGCTGCGCCTGGCGGCGATCCTGGGCGTTCGCGGCCCGGCCCTGCGCGACGCCCTGTTCGACCTGCCCCAGGGCGGAGGCCAGCGCAGGCGCACCATGCCCTCGCCGCTGTCTGATCGCGAGACCGCCGCGCTGCGCCAACTGGCCGCCGGCAAGGTCTACAAGGACATCGCGGAAGACCTCGGTGTTGCCACGAGCACCGTGCGCACGCACCTGCACAGCGTCTACGCCAAGCTCGAGGTCACCGATCGCGCCCAGGCCGTGCTGCGCGCTTCCGACATGGGCTGGATCTAGTACCGCGATCGACGCCTCGGGCCCCGAGCCCGCGCCTCAGCGAGGGCGCTCCTCAGCTGCGCCGCGCCTCAGCCGGGCCCCCAGATCTCATCGAACGCGTACTGGTCAAACGGGACCAGCCAGCACTCGCTGATGCGTTGCTGCGCGACCTCGAAGATCCCGACGGTGCGCCACCGCCGCGTGCCGCCGCCCAGCACCGCCTCCCCGTCGGCGAAGTGCACCACGCGCGTCGCGTCGGCCAACGTGCCGCGCGGCGTGACGACGAAGCTGCGATCGGCGAGGTCGCGCCGCCGTGAGAAGTACGCCACCACCTCGTCGCGGCCCCGGTAGTCCCCGGCGATGACGTTGCGCCCGGGGACGTGCCAGGCGACGTCCGGTGCCAGCAGCTCTGCCAGCTCCTCCTCGACCGGCTCCCCGGCATAGAAGCGCCGCTGGACGGCGTAGAAGGCGTCGACGATCCGGGCGGCGCTCTCAGTGGCCGCGGGGGCGCCGTCTGCCGCGTTGAGCACCTGGTAGAGCACGTGGTCCTGCCACTCGCCCGCGATCTTCAGGTAGGCGGGCGCGTAGCCGAAGCGGGCGAACCCGTTGCGCTCGAGCACCGCCCGCGAGCGCGCGTTGTGCGGGACCGTCCCGGCCTCGACGCGATGCAGGCCCAGCTCCCCGAAGGCGATTCCCAGGATCTCACCGACGGCCGCTGTGGCCAGGCCTCTCCCGTTGTGGCTCTGGCTCAGCCAGTAGCCGAGGTGGCAGGAGGCAAAGGTCCCAGTGGTGATGTCGCTGAGCGTCACACGTCCGGCGACCGCGCCGTCGGACAGGATCACGTGGGGGAGAGCCGTGCCCTTCTGATGCTGGGCCAGCGCCGCGGCGATGGCCCGGCGCTGGCCCTCGATCGTGAATTGCCTCGGGTCGCGCCAGGGAGTCCACGGCGCCAGGAACTCCCGGTTGGCCTGCTGCAGCTCGGCCAGGACGGGTGCGTCGTCGGCGGTGATCAGGCGCGTCACAGCCACCGGCGCATCATGCCACCGCGTGCCGCGCACGGCCGATGGACCCCGCCCTCCCGCGGGCGATGGACCCCGCCCTCCCGCGGGCGATGGACCCCGCCCTCCGGCGATCGGCGGAGGCCGTTCTGAACGCACTTACGTGTCCTGCCGCCGATACGATTTCGAGGCGAATGTGCGCAGCAGGCCGGCATCTGCACTTCATCAAGGCACGCGACCTGCGCGCCGGCCATGAGGTATCGGGCTACGGGACGGTCCAGTCGGTGCACCGTCGCTATGACGAGGACGACCAGCTGCAGCTGCTGATCTGGTTTGTGCAGCGGCCCACCCACGCGTCCCGCTTCGACGGCGACGCGAGCGTGGCGGTCATCACCGACCGCTGACCCGGGCCAGGCCGGACCAACCAGGCGCGTCAGACCCGGCGAGGGTCCGGGACCGCCCGGAACGACCGAGGGGACCCAGCCAGGTCCCCTCGTGCTCATCTCATCGCTGCTGTCTCACATCATCATCAACATCAACCGCAGCCGGTGTTGAACCCGCAGCTCCCGCACGTGTAGCAACTACCGGTCCGCTGCATCATCCCGCCGCACTGCTGGCACGCCGGCCCGAGGTCCAGGCCGCGGCGGACCGCCGGCAGCACGGGTGGGTCATCGGTGAGCGCCGAGGTGGCGGGGCGGGCCGGGCCGGCTGACGCGGCCGGTCCCGCGGTGTCGCTGAGATGCGAGCTGGCGGCGTCCTGGGCCGCCTGGCGCGCACGAACCTCCTTGGTGAGGATCCCGAGCTCCTCCTGGAGGTCGGTGTCCAGGAAGCGCGACGCGAGCCAGCGCATGATGTAGTCGGGCATCGACTTGGAGAACGGGATCTCCGGGTTGGAGGTCATGCCCTCCGGCTCGAAGCGCATGTAGCTGAACTTGCGCACCAGCGTCTCCAGCGGCACGCCGTACTGGAGTGAGAGCGAGATCGCCGTCGCGAACGAGTTCATCATTCCGCGCAGCGTCGAGCCCTCCTTGCCGATGTCGGTGAGGAAGATCTCCCCGATCGTGCCGTCCTCGTACATCCCGGCGGTGATGTAGCCCTCGTGGCCGCCGATCGAGAACTTATGGGTGATCGACTGGCGCTCGCGCGGCATCTTGCGGCGCTTGGGGCCGACCTTGGCGATCGCCTCGGTGACGGCCTTGTCGATCTCGGCCTGCATGTCGATCGCGGCCGGCTTGGCCTTCTGGGCGTCCGTCCGCAGCGCCTGCGCGGTCTTGGAGCCGTCGCGGTAGATCGCCAGTGCCTTGATCCCGAGCCGCCACGCCTGGATGTATGCGTCGGCGATGTCCTCGACCGACGCCGTCTGGGGCATGTTCACGGTCTTGGAGATCGCGCCGCTGATGAACGGCTGCACCGCGCCCATCATCTTGATGTGGCCCATGTGCGAGATCGCCCGCTCTCCGACGGCCACGTCGAACACGGCCAGGTCCTCGTCCTCGAGGCCGGGGGCGCCCACGATCGTGCCGTGCTCGTTGACGTAGGCGACGATCTGCTCGATGTGCTCGTCTGAGTACCCGAGCGTCTGGAGTGCGAGGGGAACGGTCTTGTTGACGATCGTCATCTGACCGCCGCCGACGAGCTCCTTGAATTTCACCAGCGAGAAATCGGGCTCCACGCCCGTGGTGTCGCAGTCCATGAGGAAGCTGATCGTGCCCGTCGGGGCCAGGACCGTCGCCTGCGCATTGCGGTAACCGTGCTGATCGCCGGTCTGCACCGCCTGATCCCACGCACCGCGCGCCGCGGTGAGCAGCCCGCTGTCCAGGCAGTCCTCCACCGGGATCTGGTAGGACGCGTCGCGGTGCATCCGCATCACGGCGTTGTGGGCGTCGCGGTTCTCGGGGTACCGGTCGTACGGCCCCATGGCGCCGGCGATCCGAGCCGAGCCGAGGTAGGCGCGGCCGGTCATGAGAGCGGTGATCGCGGCGGCCGTTCCGCGGCCGGCGTCCGAGTCATAGGGGACGCCGTCGGCCATCAGGTAGGCGCCCAGGTTGGCGTAGCCGAGGCCGAGCTGGCGGAACGCGCGCGCGTTGGCGCCGATCTCCTCGGTCGGATAGCTGGACGGCGAGACGATGATCTCCTGCGCCAGGAAGATGATGTCCACGGCGTGCTCGAAGGACTCGACATCGAACGTGCCGTCGCTGCGCCGGAACTTCATGAGGTTCAGCGACGCCAGGTTGCAGGCTGAGTCGTCGACGTGCATGTACTCGCTGCACGGATTGGACGCGTTGATACGGCCCGACACCGGGCTGGTGTGCCAGCGGTTGATCACCGTGTCGTACTGGACGCCGGGATCGGCGCAGCGCCACGCGGCCTCGGCGATCTCCTTCATCAGCTGGCGCGCGGGGATCGGCTCACCGACCGGCTCTCCGGTCACACGCGCGATGAGACGCCAGTCCTCGTCGTTCTCGACGGCGCGCATGAACGCATCGGAGACACGCACCGAGTTGTTCGCGTTCTGGTACTGGATCGAGTAGAAGCCGTCGCCGTCGATCGACATGTCAAACCCGGCGTCACGCAGGGCGGCGGCCTTCTCCTCCTCCTTGGCCTTGCACCAGATGAAGTCCCGGATGTCGGGGTGGTCGACGTCGAGCACGATCATCTTCGCCGCGCGACGGGTCTTGCCGCCGGACTTGATCGTGCCCGCCCACGCGTCGGCTCCGCGCATGAAGCTCACCGGCCCGGATGCGGTACCGCCCTTGGACAGCGGCTCCATCGAACCGCGGATCTTCGACAGGTTGATGCCCGAGCCCGAACCGCCGCGGAAGATCTTGCCCTCCTTGGTGTTCCAGCCGAGGATCGAGTCCATCTCATCCTCGACCGAGAGGATGAAGCAGGCGGAGCACTGCGGGCTCTCCTCGAACCCGACGTTGAACCACACGGGCGAGTTGAACGCGGCGAGCTGGTGAAGAAGGATGTGCGTGAGCTCGGCCTCGAACGAGTCGGCGTCCTCGTCGGTGGCGAAATAGCCGCGCTCGCGGCCCCAGGCGGAGATCGTTCCCGCGACGCGGCCGATCATCTGCTTGACCGAGTTCTCGCGTGCCGGCGATCCGAGCTGGCCTCGGAAGTACTTCTGGGCGACGATGTTGGTGGCGTTCTGTGACCACGCCTTGGGGAACTCGACACCGCTCTGCTCGAACGACACCTTGTCGCCGTGCCCGATCCTCGCATCGCGACGCTCCCACTCGATCGCGTCGAAGGGATGCGTTCCAGGCGTGGTGAAATAACGGCGCACCGAAAGGCCGTCCACCGCCTGGGGACCTGAGCTCATGTGCGTTTGCGGTGCGTGCGACATCAAGTACGGCTCCTCTCGTTCCGCCTGCCTCGGCGCTCCAATCTCGGCTCCGGGGCGGCCGAGCGGGGGGAGGGAATGCTTGCGAACGGATCGGACGGAACCGATCCCCGCCCACCCTCCGCGCGAGGCGGCGATGCTGGAGCGGTTGCACCGTTCATTTTACTAGGCAAAACCGGCGAAATCGGGCCGCGCGCCGGCCGTGGTAGCGTCGCCCGCGATGCCAAGCGCGCGCCTGCAGCGGGCGGTGACGGATGCCCCCGCCGGCGCCGCGAACGCGGATTTTGCGGCCTCGGATGCGGCCGACGGAATCGCCCCCGCGGCGCTCGCCGTCGCGCTCCTGGTCGCCTGCCTCTACGCCGCCTTCGCACACGGCGCGGTGGCCTCCGCCGACGAGGAGCGCCTGCAGCTCGGACTGGCCGTCGTCGCGCTCGCCGGCGCGGTGGCATGGAGTCGCCGGCGGCTGAGCCTGCGCGCGCCCGGGCGCCTGTGGCTGGCCGTCGGGCTGCTCGCCGCGTTCGCGTTCTGGAGCGGGGTCACCGTCCTGTGGAGCGTCGCCCCGGACCGCACGTGGACCGAATGCAACCGCGTGATGACCTACGTGCTGGTGCTGGTGCTGGCGATCGCTGTCGGCGGGTCGCTCAAGAACGCCCCGGCACGGATCGTCAATGGGCTCGGGCTCGTCAGCCTGACGGTGGCCCTCGGGGCGCTGGCCCAGAAGCTCGTCCCGGGGGTCCACGTGAGTGGGCTCTTCAACCTCGATCAGACCGGGGCGCTGCCGCGACTCCAGGAGCCGCTCGGCTACTGGAACGCGCTCGCGGTGCTGGTGGCGTTCGGGGTCCCCTGCGCGTTGGCGATCGTCATCGACCAGCGTCGCACCGAAGGGCTCCGCCTCGCCGCGGCGGCCGCTGCGACGACGATGATCGTCACGATCGGCTTCACCTACTCGCGCGGGGGAATCCTGGCGCTGGTGGCCGCGCTCGCGATCCTCGTCGCGCTGAGCGGCGCCCACCTGCGCTGCCTGGGGTGGCTCGCCGTCGTCGTCGCCCCGGCCCTGACCGTCCTCCTCGTCGGGCTCAACAGCCATTCGCTCACCGCCACGGGCGTCGCGCTCTCGGCCCGGGAGACGGCCGGCGCGGAGCTACTCGTCCTGATCGCCGCGTGCCTGTGCGTGATGCTTGCCGGCGCGCATCGGCTGATCGCGCTCGAGCGACGCGGGCGCGTCTCCGCGGCTCAGGCCCGCCGGATCGGGCGCGGACTGCTCAGCGCCGTCGCGGTTGCCGTCGTCGCGGCCATCCTCGCCGTCGCGGTCTCACCCCGCGGCCTGACTGGCACCGTCTCGCACGCGTGGTCGGGCTTCACCGCCACCCGCACGACCAGCGTCACCAACCCCAGCCGGCTGCTCTCGGCGGACTCCGAGAACCGGTGGGTCTGGTGGAAGGAGGCCGCGCGGGCGTTCGGCGATCGGCCGATCCAGGGGTGGGGAGCCGGATCGTTTGCCGTCGTCCACCTCCTCTATCGGCGTGACACGCTCACCGTCCAGCAGCCCCACAGCCTGCCGCTGCAACTGCTGTCCGAGACGGGGCTCGTCGGCGCCGGGCTGGGACTCGGGGCGCTGGCGCTACTGCTTGCCGCCGGGGTCGCCGCAGCGCGGCGTCCCGGCCCGCGTTCGGCCGGGGCCGCGGCAGCGCTGGTGGCGGTCGGCGCCGCCTTCTGCGTGCACGCGCTCTATGACTGGGATTGGGACATCCCGGCGGTGACGCTGCCGGCGCTCATCGCGCTCGGGGTGGTGGGGGCCGGCGCGCCCTCATCGGCGCGACGTGGTTCCGTCACATCGCCACGGCCCCGGGCGACACGTGCGCCCTCCTCGCGCGGGCGTCTCGCTGGGGTCGCCCTGACGGCGGTGTGCGTGGTGGCGTTCGCCGCCTCGGTGGTCGTGCCCCGCGTCGCCGCCGCCGATGCCGCCGACGCACTCGTGGACGCCTCGACGGGCACGCCCGCCGCGCTTGACCGGGCGCTCGCCGACGCGCGCCGTGCCACCCACCTGGATCCCCTGTCAGACGCCGGCCTGCGTGCCGCGGCGACGATCGCCGTCCACCGCGGAGACCTCACCGCCGCCCGCATCGCCCTGCTGGCGGCGGTGCGCCGCCAACCCAGCGACGGGCAGGCCTGGGAGGAGCTCGCGCTGACCGACCTCGCTCGGGGTGATCGGGCGGAGGCGACGGTGGCGGAGCGGCGGGTCGCCACGATCAACCCGCGCGGCGTCAGCTCGGTGACCGGGCCTGCTCGGCAGCGTCCATGAGCTCGCGCGCTGCCTGCTCCAGGGCGTCGGCCTCGGCGCGAGCGACGAGCGCCTCCATCTCAGCCGCGGCATGCGCCTCGGCCAGCCGGGCGCGCGTCTCGGCCAGCTCCGTGGTCGTGCCCGCGAGGCGCCGCTCAAGCTCCCCGCGCCAGATCTCGAGCTCCTCGAGCGTCGCCGTCATCGTCTCATTCTCGCCCGCGAGCCTGGTCGCGCGGTCGCGCGCCTCGGCGAGCTCGGTGGAGAGCGCCGCGATCTGATCGGAGCCCTCGACTGGGCGCTCGGGGTCCTGGGCCGGGGGCGCGCCGCCCCCGGCGGCCCGGCGCGGTATGCCGGGAGCGGGGGCCGGGAGATCGATCGTCTCGCCGTCCTGCAACTCGAGCGCGAAGCGCGCACCGGCGGCGAGGAGGGCGGACGGCACCGAATAGGCGGCGCGCAGGACACCCTCGGCGTCGGGCGGGGACGGGAGCGCCTCGAAGCGCTCGGGGCCGCTACCGTGGTCGGCGATCAGCGTCGGCCGCCATTCCGGGTTCGGCAGGGGGCGGGAGGATCTGCCCTTGACGCGCAGCAGCACCACGGACGGACCGACCGCCACATGCTCGAACTCTCCGATCGCCAGCGAATCCCATGCGTCCGTCATGGCGCGTTCGATTCTAGGTCTGTTAAATCCCCGGCGCGAATGCCCGGAGATCCCGCTCACGCCAGGTGCCCCCGATGAAGCTGCTCGTCACCGGAGGCGCCGGCTACATCGGCTCGGTCGTCTCACGCCAACTGCTGGCGGCGGGTCACGAGGTGGTGGTCTTCGACAGCCTCGAGCGCGGCCACCGCGCCGCCGTCGCCCCCGAGGCCCGTTTCGTGCAGGGCGATCTGCGCGAGGCCGGGGCGATCAAGGACACGGTCTCCGAGGGATTTGACGGCGTCCTGCACTTCGCCGCCCTGGCCCTCGTCGGAGAGTCGGTCAGCCACCCCGGGCTCTACTACCACGCCAACGTCGTGGGCACCATGAACCTGCTGGACGCGATGCGCGCGGCCGAGGTCCCGCGGCTGGTCTTCTCCTCCACCTGCGCGGTGTACGGCCAGCCCGACGGGGTGCCGATTCCGGAGACCGCCCCGCCCCGTCCGACCAATGCCTACGGCGCGTCCAAGCTGGCCGTCGACATGATGATCGGGGACTACTGCCGCGCCCACGACCTGGGGGCGGTGAGCCTGCGCTACTTCAACGTCGCCGGCGCCAGCGGGGAGTCGGGCGAGGACCACTATCCCGAGACCCACCTCATCCCGAACATCCTGCGCACCGCGCAGGGCCGCAACCCCTACGTCGAGGTGTTCGGCACCGACTATCCGACGCCGGACGGAACCGCGATCCGTGACTACATCCACATCGAGGATCTGTCCGACGCGCACCTGCTCGCGCTCGAGGCGACGACCCCAGGCGCGCACCGCATCTTCAATCTCGGCACCGGTACCGGCTTCTCGGTCCGCCAGGTGATCGAGGCGACGCGCGCCGTGACCGGCTGCGAGATCGAGGTGCGGGAAGCGCCGCGCCGGCCAGGCGACCCGCCCAGCCTCGTCGCCTCCTCGGAGCGGATCCGGGCCGAGCTCGGTTGGCAGGCCCGCAAGCCCGAGCTCGAGCGGATCATCGCCGACGCCTGGGCGTTTGCGCAGGCCCGGCCCGAGGGCTACCCGGCCTCAGCCGACTAGATCCCCGATCGCCGCCAGAGCCTCGGCGAGTACCGCGGTGGGTGGCTGGTCGGCGTCGATGACGCGCATCCGGTCGCCGTCGGACGCAGCCAGCGCGTCGTAGGCGGCGGCGATGCGCTGAAAGAACGCGTCGGGCTGCTGCTCGAGGCGATCGGGCGGGGCGCCGCGCTCGGCCGAGCGCTGCCGGCCGGCGGCGGGGTCGATGCGCAGCAGCAACGTGCGGTCCGGGACCAGTCCCCCCGTGCCGAAGGCGTTGATGGCGGCGACCGCCTCGATGCCGAGATCACGTCCCGCGCCCTGGTAGGCCAGCGACGAGTCCACGAACCGGTCGAGCAGGACCAGGTGCCCGGCCGCCAACAGCGGCTCCAGCGCCTCCTCGACGAGCTGCGCCCGCGCCGCCGCGTACAGCAGCGCCTCCGCCCTGGCGCCGATCGTCGCGGCCGGGTCGTGCACGAGCTCACGGATCCGCTCGGCGGTACGGACGCCTCCCGGCTCGCGCAGGAGCGTGGCCCGCACGCCGCGCTGGGCGAGCGCGTCGACCAGCCCCGCGGCCAGCGTCGATTTGCCCGCTCCGTCGATGCCCTCGATGGTGATCAGCCTGCCGCGTGCCATGACGTGAGACCGCGACGATATCGACCCCCACCCACCCCACTAGGATCGGATCTGGTGCTCGCCGAGCTCGAACGACATCCTCACGCGCGCGCGGTCCTCGCGCCTGCCTTCGGGACGCCCTCGCAGCCCTCACACGCCTACCTGTTCCATGGGCCCGGCGGTGCCGGCAAGCGCGCCGCCGCCCGCGCTCTGGCCGCTGAGCTGCTCGCCGAGGGGGAGGCGGACCCTGACAGCGCCCGGGCGCGGGTGATGAGCGGGGCGCATCCCGATCTCACCTGGGTCGTCCCCAGCGGCGCCCACGAGATCCTGGTCTCCGACATCGACGAGCCGGTGATCTCGGCGGCGAGCAAGACGCCGTTTGAGTCCAGCCGGCGCGTGTTCGTGATCGAGCGCGCCGACGAGCTCGGCGACGAGGCGGCCAATCGCATGCTCAAGACCCTGGAGGAGCCCGCCGCGTTCGTCCACCTCATCCTGCTCACGGACCGCCTGGGGGAGATCCTCCCGACGATCCGCTCGCGCTGCCAGACGGTGCGCTTCGAGGCGCCCAGCGAGCAGGAGGTGGCCGCCGGGATCCAGGAGCTCGGCGTGGCGGCCGACACCGCGCTGGCCTGCGTACGTCTGGCACTGCAGGACGCCGACAGTGCGCAGGAGCTGGCCGGCGCGGAGGGTCGCGCGCTGCGCGCCGCGGCGGAGGGCTACGCGCGCTGTGTCATCAGCGGCGAGGCGCCGGAGACCCGACCCTGGATCGAGCTGCTGGCGGCGGTCCGCGCGCGGGGCGAGGCGGCTGCATCCGGGCTCGAGGCCATGGCCGCTGCGGAGTTGGAGCTCACCGCCCGCAAGGACCGCAAGCGCGTGGAGACCGAGTGGTCAGAGCGCATCCGGCGCAACCGCCGGCGGGTGCAGACCGGCGCGCTGGACCTGGGTCTCCAGCTCGTCTCGCTGTGGTTCTCCGACCTGGCCTATGTGGCCTACGGCGCCGACGATCTCGTGCGCAATTGCGACCGCGCCGCCGAGCTGGAGGCCGACGCCGGGCTCGACCCGGTGCGACTGCGACACGCGATCGAGCTGGTGGAGGACACTCGAGAGCGCTTCTTGCTTAATGTGTCGGAGGATCTGGCATGCGAGGCCTTGGCGTACCGCCTGCAGCAGACGCTGCGAAAATGACCACCGGCGCGCGGGTGTATCTACGCGCGCCGGCTCGCTCAGACCGGGAGGAGTTCACGGAGCTGATGCGCACGAGCCGTGCGTTCCACAGCCCGTGGGCGACGGCGCCGACCGACGACGAACGCTTTGCCGCCTACCTCGCCGATGCCCGCCGCGCCGACTTCGAGGCGATGCTCCTATGCCGCGCCGAGGACGACGCGATCATGGGCTTCTTCAACCTGTCGCAGATCGTCCGCCGGCGGCTGCAGAGCGCCTATCTCGGATACGCGGTCGGGCACCCGTTCGCCGGGCAGGGCTACATGCGTGAGGGGATCACGCTCGTTCTCCGCCACGCCTTCAGCACGCTCCAGCTGCACCGCATCGAAGCGAATATCCAGCCGGGCAACGCCAACTCGCTCGCGCTGGCACGGGGCGCCGGGTTCCGCCGCGAGGGCTTCTCTCCGCGATACCTCAAGATCGGGGGTCGGTGGCGCGACCATGAGCGGTGGGCGATCCTGGTCGAGGAGTGGCGCTCGCGCATGGGCGAGCCCGACCAGCCCGACGGGCCGTTCTAGACCCAGGGTTGACACCCCCGGGGCGCGCGGTTAGGTTGCCGCGCCGTGTCCGCCTCCACCGGTATCCCGCCGACCCGCCACCGGCGGGACACCCGGCGGGGACATGCCCGCGGGCTGTCGCTCTCATAGCTGCACGGGCTCTGCGGGAGCCTGAACCTCCGCATCACAGAGGATCTGCGGTGACGCGTTCTGCGGCGGCGAGGGGGTCAGGGCGTCCAGTTCTCGGCGAGTGGGGTGAGCTGGAGCTCGTGTGTCGCCGCGCGCGCGTCCTGGTTGGCGAGGAAGAGGACGGCATCGGCGATCCGGCGCGGGTCAGCGAGCGCTTCGGGCGAGACACCCGCGCGTGTGGACCCGTCGAGCGGCTGGATGCCCGCGTCGACGATGAGCAACGTGACCTGGACGCCGTGGGGACGCAGCTCCAGCGCGGCCGCGTTGGTGATCGCTCGCACGCCGAACGATCCTGCCGCCCACAGACCGCGCCCCGCCATCGCGCGCCGCGCCGAGCCGCCCGTGACCTGCACCAGAGTCGCTGCCTGACCCTGCGCGATCGCGAAGCGTCCGCCGGCCGACAGAAACGAGAAGGCCGCGCGCGCCGGCGCTGCCGCCCACGACTCAAAGGCGTCCAGACCGGCCTCGGCAATCGGGCCGCCGCCGAAGGGCCCGGCACGCTCACCGCCGTACGCGGCGGCCGCGTTGACCACAAGCTCGACTGCACCATGGGCAGCGGCCGCCTCCTCCAGCACGCGGTACACGCTCCCGGGGTCCGTCACGTCGGCCTTCAGCGCGAGCCCGCCAGCCGCGGTGACGCCGTCCAGGGTGCTCGGCGACTGCGCCGCCCCCGTCACCGCCCAACCGTCGCTCACCAGCAGCTCGATGACCGCGCGACCCAAATTACGCGCTCCGAACACAACCGCACTCCGCTGCTTACCTTGCATCTCGCTCATCGAATCGCTCGATTCCGTCGGGGGTGTTGTTCAGCGCTTGACTAATTGCGTCCTCAACAATATGATAAGCGGACCCCCTTGTCCACTACTGCAGTCCCGCTCATCGCGCTCAGCACATCACCAATTGCCACCATCAGGAGGCCACCATGCGCTCCTTGCACACCCGCCGACACCACCCGCTCGTAGCGGCCAGTAACGCGGTCGAGCACGTCGTCCTGCGCCACTTCGGTCTCCATCTGACCCGTCACGAGACCAAAGACTCGGCGCCACACCCATCGGATCGCGCCGGGCGCGCCACATCGCCCTAGAACGCATACCGGAGGCCGTGCTCGGGTGATGGTCTCGCTGCACATCCGTGCGGGCGAGGGTCGGCTACCCTTGCCCCGAGCAGCGGCCGACCACGACTCTCGAAGTTCCGGCGCGCGTCGGGAACGCGGAGAATCCGGGAAGTCTCTGCGAACGCCGACGTAGCTCAGCTGGTAGAGCACTTCACTCGTAATGAAGGGGTCCGGGGTTCGAGTCCCCGCGTCGGCTCTGAGAAGGACCTGGTAATCGGCACTTTCTAAGTTCGAGGGTCAACCGGCCGCAGGGGCCATGTCCCCAATATGTCCCCAGCTGCGCGTACGATGTGGGCATGGGATCGACCAGGGCTCCCACAGGCCACGTGTTCAGGGTCGAGCGGGGACGCGGCCCGGTCTGGTACGCGAAGTACCGGCTCCCTGACGGCCGGCAGGTCCAGAAGAAGCTAGGGCCCGCCTGGACCGATCGCGGCCGTCCGCCGGCCGGCTACTTCACGAAGCGTCAGGCGGAGGCGTGGCTGCGCGAGATGCTCGACGAGGCTCGCCGGGGCACGCTGCCGGGGATGGTCCGGACGGGCGCGACGTTCGCCGATGCGGCGGCGGAGTGGCTGCGATACGTTGAGCACGATCGCGGCCGGAAACCGTCAACGGTTGCGGGATATCGATCGATCGTGCGCTCCGAGCTGCTGCCGAGGTTCGGCGACATGGCGCTCGAGTCCGTGACGCCCTCGGTGATCGAGGCCTGGCAGGCGTCGATGACCCAGGCGGCGAGCACGCGGACGAAGGCGCTCGTGTTGATGCACGGCATCTTCCAGCGAGCGCGCAAGGTCTGGTCGCTACCAGCGAATCCGGTGGCTGACGTCGAGAAGCCGCCGCTGAGCCGCAGCGGGGACCTTGAGGTGTTCTCGCCCGAGGAGATGTGGGCGCTCACTCGCGCTGCCGCGTCCGAGCAGGATGCCGCACTGTTTCTCACTGCGGCGTTCACCGGATTGCGGATGGCGGAGCTGCTGGCGCTGCGCTGGCGAGATGTCGACTTCGCCGGTAGCTCGGTGCGGGTGCGCGCGAGCTACTACGCTGGCCACCTGACGACGCCGAAGTCGGGCAAGGTACGCGCCGTGCCGCTGGCGCCGGACGTGGCGAGCGCGCTGGCGCAGCTCGGCCGTCGCGAGAACTGGGTCGGCGACGACGACCTGGTGTTCGCCGGGGAGGCGGGCTCCTACCTGGACGGGTCGGCGCTGCGCCGCCGTTACAAGGCCGCACTGGATGCTGCTGGTCTTCGGCCGTTGCGCTTCCACGATCTGCGCCACACGTTCGGCACGCGGATGATCGCCAAGGCCGATATCCGCCGGGTGCAGGAGTGGATGGGCCACGCCGACATCCAGACGACGATGCGCTACCTGCACTTCGCCCCACGCGACGAGGATGCCGCACTCGTCGCCGAAGCGTTCGCGACCGTTCCGCCCGTCGACGAGCCCGCCCGACGCGCGCGATGAAAATCGCCCGTTTGCAGGCAGAAGTCCCAAGACGTCCGCAGACGTCCCTGGATGTCCCGGGCTGCCGCAGAGGCGGCGTCTCGGGCACGCACCCCTGGGCCCGGATCGTTAGTAACGACGGAGGCTTCCGGCTTGCGGGGCCGTCTTCGGACATCTTCAGCACCGGAAGTGCGTGGAGCGTATGTCTGTCGAGCGGCGCAGGAACGAGGGGCTTGCAGGCGTCTGAAGCGCGACGTGTGACGGTCGCTGTGGCCACCGGGATCCAGATGCCGGGTCCGTAACGCGCCGGGAGCACGGCCTGCTTGGCGTTGGGAGGCTCGTGTTGGTCATTCCGGTAGCGGGTCAACGTCGGCAACGAAGGGCGGGTAGGGGACCGGCCGCGGTCGGGTGCGCGCGTCGGTAACCGCTTCGCTCCCGCTGTCGATCTCGCTAACGCTCGATCAGGTTGACGCGACGTACCTGCTGCGCCCGCGTGGCGATCGGCGACGGCCGATCGGTGCCAGCACACCCGCTGGCAATGTCGGGGTCAAAGCGATCGTCATCGAGGAGCCGGCCCCGACCGAACCGCACGAGCGCCTGGTCGCCGAAGCAGGCGTGCGTCGAGCATCCGGCGTCCAGGCGAACGCAATCGCCGCCAAGATGTGAGTTCCCGTGCGACGGGTTCGCTCCCCCGCAGCGTGCTCCCGGACGTTCAGTTGAGCTGTGGCTTCGCGCGGGAGTCGCGTCGTATCGTTTCGGGCGATGGAGTTCGACGAAGGGACGCCGCCGTCCATGCTGCTCGCGGATGAACGCTGAGGAGATGATCTGGGACGCGCTGCGGGGCGCGCTGGTGACGCGGGCGGTGGGCCTCGCCGCCGATCTCCACGTGGCGCATGCTCTCTCGGCCGGCCCGCGGAGCAGCGCCGAGCTTGCGCGCGAGCGGGGCGTCGACGCTGACGTGCTGCACCGCGTGTTGCGCGCGCTGGCGAGCGACGGCATCTTTGAGGAGATCGAGCCGGGCGTGTTTCGCAACACGGCCGCCTCGGAGGTGCTGGCGCGCGACGGCTGGGACGACTTTGCCCACCTCTTCGGCGGCACCTGGCTGCAGGCAGTCGCGGCGCTTGACGCGAGCGGGGAGGCGTCGTTCCGGCGCGTCCACGGCGATGAGTTCTGGGCGTGGTTGGTGGCGCACCCGGGCGAGCGCGCCGCCTTTGATCGTGCGATGGCGCAAGGCTGGCAGGGCCGCCTCAACCGATTGGAGACCGTCGACTGGCGTGCTGACGAGGTTGTCGTCGATGTCGGCGGTGGCAACGGGTCGCTGCTCTGTGCGCTGCTGGAGCGCCATCCGCGGATGCGCGGCATCGTCTTCGACCTCCCGGAGACGGTGCGCGACGAGCCGGCGCTCGGTGACCGCTGTGTGTTTGTGGAGGGCAGCTTCTTTGAGTCGGTGCCGCGTGGCGACGTCCATCTTCTCTCGACGATCCTGCACGACTGGGATGACGAATCGGCACGGCGGATCCTGGAGACGGTTCGTGCCGCCGCGGGCGAGCGGCTGGTCGTGCTGGACGGCGTGATCGAGCCGGGCAACGCGCCCGACGGCGCGAAGTGGCTCGATCTGCTGATGCTCGTGATCGCCGGCGGCCGAGAACGGACGGCGGAGCAGTGGCGGGTGCTGCTCGGCGACGCCGGGTGGCGAGCGACGCGCCTCGGCGAAGGCGTGATTGAAGCTCAGCCGGCGTAGCGCGCCAGACGCCGTCGACGGTAAATCGCCGATGCGCTCGTGTCGCTCAAGCGTTCCGGGCAGACGAAAGCGCTCGCTCGCGAGATGCAGCGGCTCCCGGCGCATGGAGCGTGGATCGCTGACCGAGCGTCTGCACCGGCACACGAACCTCGTGGTTCGGCGCGTCACGCTTATCGGCCGTGATGGCGCACGTAGCGGCTCGCGGCGGTGACGTACCCGGTCAGAGTGACAACGAACACGACGATCGCCGCTGGCACGGACCACCAAATCCTGGCTGCGATAACCGGCAGCCCAATGAGCAGCCACGCGCCCACCATCCTGGTGAGCACGCCTCTCATGCTCCGCTCCCCAAACCAACGTGGCACGTCGCTCACGGCCGACATAATCTCACCTTGCCTGCATCTCAGAGCGGGCTGTCTAGTCGTGGCCCTAAACCGGATGATGCGCGGTGTATCGCCCATGGACTCGTCCCGCGGCGCGCCTCGACGGTGAAGAGCACTCCCCCGGTCGATCGCGCGGCGCCTCGGGGTTCTGCCGTCTTACGTCTGAGCGGAGCGATGATCGGAACGTCGCGGGGTCTTCGCTTGCCGCGTGCCCCGTGCGTCGCGCTCGTCACCGATGACTTTCCGAACTCAGCGGAGTCCCTAGCGGTATGTCTTTCCAATGACCGGAAAGGATGCAGCGCATGACCTCACTGATCCTGAAGATGTCCGTCTCGCTGGACGGGTATGTCGCACCGGCTGACGGGAGCTCTGACTGGGAGGCCGCGGGACGCTCTCCCGACGGGGCCGAGTGGGTCCTTGACACCGTGAGCAACGCCGGCGCGCACCTCGTGGGCGCCGTGACCTACGCGCGCTGGGCCGGCCTTTGGCCTGGTGCCTCCGGGCCGTTCGCGGCGCCGATGAACGAGATCCCCAAAGTGATGTTCTCCCGTTCGCTCACGCACGTCGACTGGGGTGAAACGACGATCGAGACCGGAGACCTGGTCGACGCCGTCGCGCGTCTGAAGCAGGAGCGCCTAGGCGGATACCTGCTCGCGCAGGGCGGCGTCCGGTTCGCTCGATCGCTCGTCGAGACCGGGCTGATCGACGAGTACCGCCTCGTCGTGCACCCGGTCGTCCTCGGTGCCGGCCAGCGGCTGTTCACCGCACCCCTCATCATCGAGCCCGTGAGCACCACCGCCTTCAGCGGCGGAGCGGTCGCCCACGTCTTCACGGCGCACCCGTGATCGAGCCCGGCCAGCAACCGCAGAGCGGACGCTGTCACCTCGCACCAGCGTGATCCCCACTGCGGAGCGGCGGCCTGGTTCCGAGCCGGTGTCTCGTTCCGTCCGGCGGACCGACGCCCGGATCTTGCCTGTCCGCCACGTGTCCGTCCGCTGGGCGTCTCACGATCGCGTTCATCGCCACCTCGTTCGTTCTCGCGCAGTCGCCTTGTCGACCAGGCACTCGTGCGGTTCGGTCGGGGCCGGCTCCTCGATGACGATCGCTTTGACCCCGACATTGCCAGCGGGTGTGCTGGCGCCGATCGGCCGTCGCCGATCCCACGCGGGCGCACCAGGTACGTCGCGTCAACCTGATCGAGCGTTAGCGAGATCGACAGCGGGAGCGAAGCGGTTACCGACGCGCGCACCTGACCGCGGCCGGTCCCCTACCCGCCCTTCGTTGCCGACGTTGACCCGCTACCGGACAGCACGCGTCGCACCGGGCCTGACCGGCACGAGCCTCCAGGCTCCCGCGCCGCCGGTGGAACCAGTGGAGCGCGGCTACATCCGTATATACTGGTAGCTACATGAAGATCGTCAAGGTTCGTCGTGTTGGTAACAGCAACGTGGTGTCGATCCCACGGGAGTTTGAGGCGAGCGGGTACACGCCCGGCTCGTCGGTACTGGTCGAGGATGTGGGCGATGGCGAGCTGCGCATCCTCCCGACCGTGCGGTTGAGGGAGCGAGTGCGGGGGATCGCGGATCGGATTGTGGGTGAGCATCCGGAGGCCATGGACATCTTGGCCAGTCACGATCCGGATGCGGACGACGCGCGCGCGTAGCGTGTGACCGATTCGCCGGATGACCTACCTGGAGACGTCGTCTACCTCAGCGTCGACGATGCGCTGGAGGTCTTTGGCGCCATCATCGGCGGCACCGCAACGCAGGCGGCTGATCAGCTGCGTGACCGCGCGGCACTGGCGGGTGCGCTTGCGCGCCCTATCAACTATGCGCAGTACGAGGGCGCCGATCTGGCGCTCCAGGCGGCGATCGTGGCGCACGGGATCGCCGAGACCCAGCCGTTCATCGACGGCAACAAGCGCGCTGCGCTCGTCGTGATGCTCGCCTTCCTGGAGATCAACGGTGGGCGCGTCGAGGCGACCGATCGCGAGCTCGCCGACTGGATCATCAGCTTCAGCGCCGGGGCGTCGCCGCGCGAGGTCGCCGTGGCCGTTCGCCAGCGCCTGACGACCGCCGGGTGAAAGCGTGTCCCCAACCATGTCCCGAACTCGGCAATTCTGACCTGCGCCAACCTGCGCGAACTGGAATCAAAAGCGCCGTAGATTCGGCAATTGCCCTGCAAATGGGCAACTCCTAATGAAGGGGTCCGGGGTTCGAGTCCCCGCGTCGGCTCTCGTGTCAGGCCTGGCCCGCCTCACAGTTGCACGTCGTGCGCGGGCTCGCGTCAGCTTCTAGCCGGCAGCCGCACCACATCGATGCCCAGCGGCGCGCAGACCAGCGCCGGCTGATCGGCTCGCGTCAGCTTGCGTCGCAGCAGGGCGAACGCTGGTGCGCCGAGAGTCGCCGGTACGAGCAGCGCGAAGAGGCGATAGATGAGCACCGCCGCGGTGGCCTGGGTGGCGTTGACGCCGTAGAGCAGGAAGACTCCGATCAGAGCGCCCTCGGTGCCGCCGATGCCACCCGGTATCGGGATCAGGTTGCCGAGTTGGCCGATCAGATACCCCAGTACGAGGACACCGAAGAGCGGCACATGGCCGACCGCGGCGAAGGCGAACCCGAGTGCCGCGATGTCGAACGCCATATAGGCAAACGAGCCCACGGCCACTCCCACGTTGCCCGAACGTAGGAGCGCGATTGCCTGATCCACGCCGTCCGCGGCCGTCTTCAGCCATCCGCGCAGGGTGACCGACACTCGGGCCCGCCAGTGATCGGCCTCGCCGTCGGGGCCCCGCTTCCCCCACTTCCGGAGAAGCTGGGGGCTCAAGGCCACGAGTAGCACGCCGACAGCCGTGATGACCGCAGGGACCAGCGTGAGCAACACGGAGCCGCGGCCGGCGATGAGCCCTGCGAAGACGCCGATCCCGACGATCACGAGCGCGAAGAAATTCGCGGCGCTCGTCACGACGAAGAACGCGACCGAGCGGCGGGCGATGTGCGCGGTGGGCATGCCCGCCAGCCGCAGCGCCCAGACACCGAGCGCCAGCCCGCCGGCGCCGCCGGCCGGCAGCAGCGAGTTCGCCGCGAGTTCAGACATCGCGATGTCGTAGCTCAGCCGCCACGACATTCCCGAGCAGAACGTGTAGCGGAAGGCGAGCAGGTATCCAGCGCATGAGCCAACCTCGGCCAGCACGACGCCCACGACCCAACCTGGGGCGGCGCCCGTGAGGCGCGCCTTTACTTCGTCGAGACCCGGCAGGGCGTTGATCGCGATCACGACGACCCCGATCACCACTGCGAGCTCCACCACCCGGATGAGGAGGTGCCTTGGGCTCAGCTCGTCCGGGGTCGCCCGAGAGCGAGGCGCCGGTGCGACGGCAGCAGGATCGGTCACGACGCCAGTGTTTCGTTCACCCGGTCAGCATGACACCGCACAAGCCTCGCCCTGTCAGGCCACGCCGTGACCACCGCCGTCGCTCGCCGTCAGGGTTTCACGAAGCGCTGCACGAAGTTCAGGGCGGTGTCGGCGACTTCCCGCCAGCCGGCGTCGATCGTGAGCGAATGGCCGCGGTCCGGGATCTTGACGATCTCGGTCACGCCTTCGTTGCGCTCCTGGCGCTTGAACGAGGCGTTGGCGACCGCCCACGGCACCGTGTTGTCCTTCTCGCCGTCGATGATCAACAGCGGCCCGCGCTCGGGGTTCTTGGTGTCGACCTTCGCCTCCGTCCACGGGTTGAGGTTCGCGCTCGCCGCCTGGAACAGCGGCTTGCCGGAGGCCGGCACGGCGAAGGTGTCATACAGCTGCTGTGCCTCGTCCTCGCTGACCGCGTTGGCGAACGCGAAGCGGAACTGCTCGTAGGTGAGGGGCACCGCGCGGTTGCGGTTGGCCGGCTTGCCGAGCACCGGCGAGGCCGACTTGAGCGAGGAGATCGGCAGCGGCAGGACCCCGCGGAAGGGCGCGGGATCGATCGCGACCGACGCCGCGGCGAGCCCGCGCCCCGCGATGATCTGGGTGATCAATCCTCCGAACGAGTGTCCGATGACCACCGGCTTGGTGGTGAGCTGTGCGATCAGGTCGCCGAAGTGGTCAGCCACATCCTTGATGCTCTTGTGCGCGAACACCTCGGGGTGGGCCTTCGCCTCGTCCACCGTCTCCGGGTCATCCGGCCACCCCGGCGTGAGCGTGGTGTAGCCGGCCTTCTTGAACAGGGCCGCCCACCGGTCCCAGCTGCTCGGCAGCAGCCACAGGCCGTGGATGAACACGACCGGCGGACGCCCCGATGCGTTGGCCCGCTTGACCTGCCGCTCTTCGTGCTCGGTGATGGTTGCCATCAAGCCTCCTGTCCCTCGGTTGCAGATCGACCCGAGCGCGCAGCATCCCATATGCCCGACACGGCCGGTGTGGGATATTCCTGGCCCATGGGGCCGGACAGCATCGACGGGCAGCCTCGCCCGATCACGCCGGTGGAGCTACAGGCGGTCATCCACGCCGAGCGCCGGGATGAGCCGTTCCTGATGTATCGCGACGCGGAGGGCGGGCTGCAGACCGTGGCGCTCTCCGGGGAGTTCACCGTCGGCCGCAACGCGGAGGCGGCGCTGAGCATCTACTGGGACGACCAGGTCTCCGGACTGCACGCGGAGCTCAAGCAGCTCGGCGGTGAGCTGACCCTGGTCGACGACGGGCTGTCGCGCAACGGCTCCTACGTCAACGGGGAGCGCGTCCATGGTCGGCGCAGGCTCCGGGATGGGGACCGGCTCCAGTTCGGGCGGACCGTCGTGCTCGTGCGCAGGCCCACCGACGGCGAGCACCGGGTCACGGCGGTCGCGATCCACGCCGTGTCTGCCCCCACGGAGCTCTCGGTCCGCCAGCGCGAGGTGCTCACGGCGCTGTGCCGTCCGCTCATGGGGAGCAACCCGTTCGCCGCGCCCGCGTCCAATCGGCAGATCGCCGAGGAGCTGTTCCTGTCGATCCCCGCGGTCAAGCTCCACCTGCGCGCCCTCTTTGACAAGTTCGGGGTGGAGGAGCTCCCCCAGAACGAGAAGCGGCTCGCGCTCGTCGGCCGGGCCCGCGCCAGCGGACTGGTCTCAGACCACGGGCCCACGGCCTGAGCGAGTCGTCACGGCCTGAGCGAGTGTCACGGCCTGAGCGACTCGTCACGGCCTGAGCGACTGGTCACGGCCTGAGCGAGAGGTCACGGAAGGCCGGGACCTCGCAACCTCCGAGATCCCGGCCCCCGCTTCGCCCGCTTTCCAAGCAAGCAGTGGAAAGCTGCCCCCTGGGCTTCTGACCTCAGCTCGACCAGCTGACTGAAACGACGTAGTGGTCGAATCTGTGGCCCATGCCCCCGGTCCGTCCCTCTGGGTGAGTCGTTGGGTGTGACACGAGCATCATGTCGCCGGCGACGCTCCGGGCCAAGTAGTCCCAGGGATAGATCGATGTAACCCTGCCGGCCGGCGCGCGGTCTCGGTCCCCGCCCCGCCCCCCGGCGCGCGGGCAGCGCGTCAGTGGCGCAGGGTGAGAACCTGGTAGCTCAGGCTGTCGTCGGCGAGCCCGGAGCTGATCTTGTCCGGAGCACCCGCGGCGAGAACGAGGCTGAGCGAGCGTACGTGCCGCAGAGCCTGCCGCGCCGCGCCGGACAGGCGCAGGCGGCGGGACACACTGAACGTGCTCGTCCGGCTCGCCGCCCGGTATTCGCCCAGGACCGGGTTCTCAGCCACCGCGCCCCGCGGGGAGGTGGACCGATCTCCATTCACCATGAAGGCGTAGACCGCGACGGACACGTTCCTGGTCGCGTCGCAGCGCAACCGGGTCACGATGCCCGACGAGAGCAGGTTCGCGATCCTCGCCGGGCGCCGTATCGCAAGGGCACACGGGACCGGGTCATAGACGCCGGACGCCGTCGAGGACCGGCCGAAATCGTCGGTGGCCCGCACCTGGAGGCGATAGAGCCGATGGCGGGCAGGAAGCCGCGCGGGAATGAACTTGCCAGAGCCCGCACCGGGGCATGGGTCAAACGTCGGGCTCGTGGCTGCGGGGCCCCACGCACAGGTCACGGTGTCCACATTGGTCCCCACCGAGTTGCTGTCGCTCACCTGGAAGTTGAACGTGGGCCGCAGCGGGACGAGGCCGTTGTCCGGAGTGGTGAGCACGCCGCCGCTGGCCGCCAGCTGAGTCACCGGTGGCGTGGTGTCGACATCGATGTTCACCCAGGCCGAGGCGACGGGGTCGCCGTTGGCGTCGACGAGGTCGACCGCCAGGAAATGACCTCGGGTGAACTGGTCAGAGTCCGGGCCCAGCGGGGCCGAGGGCTGGAAGCTGCCGCAGATCGCGGGGCAGCCCGGTCCCGGAGCGCCGCAGTTCTGGGTCACGAAGACGCTGTCGAAATGACACTGCAACTGCACTCCGCCGTCGCCGTCCGCCTGGATGGCGATCGTCGGACGGGTGTCGGTCGTGCGAACGGCCTGCGGGGCCTCGGTGTAGCCGACGGGTCCCTCGGACTGGTCCGGATATGACCGGGCGCCGGGGGGAGCCGTGAAGGTGATGCCGGCCGCCGCTGCGCTTGCGGGAAGGGCGAATGACACCGCCAGGAGACCGGCGAGGAACCAGGCGCCAACGCTGCGCCGCCGGTGTGCGGCAACTGCCTCCTGCGATCCGTGCAACCCACCCATCTCCGGCCCCCTCTCCGATCCCAAGCCCCGGCCGCTGCCGAGGGCCGCGATCCTACCGGAAGCGAAGCGGATAGTCGTCGGCCGCGCTCAGCAATGCTCCTGAAAACTGACCACTCAGTGCCCTCGCTCGCGGTCCCTTGCGAATGCTGTGCACGCCCCGTACCCCGCGGTTATAGTCGGCCGCCATGCGCACACACACCGCCATACGACGCTTTGGAATCGCAGTTCTGCTGGTCACGCCGCTGCTGGCACTGGGCGCGACCGGATCGGCCGGCGCCTTCACGACGCAGTACTGCGCCGGGGTGCCGATCGTGCAGGGAATCCCACCGTGGGGCTTTCACACCGGCGCGCCGATCACGGGGGCGACGGGCAGCTACGCCCGCGGCCACGGCGACATCAACCTGAACGCCAACACCGTCTCGGGGATCATGTGCCAGGTCGACCGTGTGCGCAACCAGCCCGACCGGCTGATCATCATGACCGTGCAGCATCACCTGGTCTACCACTCCCATTACGCGCACATGTGGGGGTTCCCTGGGAACATCATGAAGATCACCATGCGCGTGAAGAGCAGCACCGATCCTCGGTGCAAGGTCGGGACGATCGGACGCGCCACGTTGTATGCGAGTTACAACAACGTACGTAGCGACAGCGTCCAGTTCTTCTTCCCGAAGTCGTCGTGCTCGGACCACGATCACCTGTACCACGGCACGCAGGTGAACAACCAGGTCCCGCCGCTCTAGAGTGTCCTGATTCACAAATTCGCGGCAGCCTCGCGGCGTCTGGACGCGCGGGCCGGAACGGCGCAGACCACGAGATCGAGGCCTGCGCCGAGGGTGCCTGCCGGTCAGGCCGCTGAGGTGGCCGGCTCGGCTCCAGCGATGAACTGGGCGACCCATTCGCCGGTGATCTGCCGGGTGGTGGCGTTGATGCGGTTCCACGCGTTGATCGAAGCGATCGCGAGCACGAGTGCCGCGAGCTGCGCTTCATCGTAGTGGCGCGCAGCCTCGTCCCACACCTCATCCGAGACGGGGTCCGGGCGATCGGCGAGGCGGGTGGCCGCCTCGGTCAGCGCGAGCGCTGCGCGCTCGGCGTCGCTGAAGTACGAGGCCTCCCGCCACGCGGCGAGCGTGTAGATGCGCTCGTCCGGCTCGCCCAGGATCTTGAGCTCGCGCGAGTGCATGTCACAGCACACGCTGCACCCGTTGATCTGGCTGGCGCGCAGCGCGACGAACAGCAGCGTGGTCTCGGACACGTCACCGTGTCTGGCGGCGGCCGAGAACTTCTGGAGCCCGGCCATCGCGCCGGGCACCGTCATTACGGGGTTGTCGATACGGGGTTGCATATCGTCCTCCACGGGAGTCGTTTGGTTGGGTTGGCGAACTGGAAGAGCGCTGCTCTGACTGGGTGACCCGCCCCGGACCGGAAACGTGACAACGAGGCCGCCGTTAGCTGTCGTGCCTATTAGCACATATGCTAAATTGCTAACCAGAATGTCGGTCCCCAGCGCATACCGGGCCCTCGGTGACCCGACCCGCCGCGAGATCCTGCGGCTGCTGCGCGACGGTGACCTGCCCGCCGGGACGCTGGCCGGCCACTTCGAGATCTCGTGGCCGTCGGTCTCGCGCCACCTCAAGGTGCTCGAGGGGGCCGGCCTGGTCACCTCGGTGCGGCGCGGCGGGAACATCGTCTACTCGCTGCAGACCTCGGTGCTCGAGGACATCGCCACCGAGGTCGCCGACATGGCGCGGATCGGCCGCGCCACCCGCACGGCCCCGGCGCAGAGCCGCGGGCGACCCCGGCGCCAACCCCAACACACCTAAGGTCGTGATGCCACAGAGAATCGAGCGGCCGCTCCGCGAACTCGCCAAGCAGTACAACCGCCTCTCGCCGACCGCCCGGCGCGCCGTGTGGGTGCTGCTCGCCTTCGAGGTGGTGCTGATCGGCGTGGCGGAGCGCGACATCCAGCGGCGCCCCGCCGAGCGCATCCGCGGCCCGAAGCTGCTCTGGCGCGCGGTGGCGACGCAGAACATGATCGGGCCGGCCGCCTACTACGGCTTCGGCCGCCGGCCGGAACGATGAGCAGCTCAGCCGCCGGCGACCTGATTGTGGTCGTTGTCGTCGCGGCGGCGGCGTTCTCGACCGGCTGGGTCCTGCGCGACGCCCGGGCCAGGGGGCTGCCGTGGCGCAAGGCGCTCACCTGGGCGGCCCTGCAGTGGATCGAGTTCCCGCTGTTCCTGTGGCTGTATCGCCGCATCCGGCCCAAGCCCCGACGCGACGCTCCTGACCTCCCCTCATAGATCGACGCGCCTGCGGGGCGACATAGAGCGCGGCGGGGCTTGACCGGCAGCGCACGAATGCGCCCACGCGCGCGGCGCCGCGCCGGGCACACGGCCGGTTCGCATTAGGGTGTGGCCCATGCCGCTCGCCGATCTCCTGGCCTCGCAGACGTTCGTGGTGACCGCCGAGCTGGGCCCCCCGGCCGACCCCGACGCGGACCTCGTCCGCCGGTCGGCGTCGGCGCTCGCCCCCGTGGTGCACGCCGCCAACGTCACCGACAACCAGGCGGCGAGCGTGAAGATGTCGCCGCTGGCCGCCGCGGTCGTGATGCTGGAGTGCGGCCTCGAACCAATCATGCAGATGACCGGCCGCGACCGCAACGTGCTGGCACTCCAAGCCGACCTGCTCGGCGCCTGGGCGCTCGGTGTGCGCACCGTCCTGGCCCTCGGCGGCGACCCGCTCAAGGTCGGTCCCTACGAGGGCCGCGCCACCCCCGTGGGCGACGTCGACTCAGTCGGGCTGGCGCGGATGATCGCCTCGCTCAACGCGGGCGAGCTGCTGGCCGGCGAGCGCCTCACCACTCCCACCGGCTTTCTGGTGGCCGGCGCGGCCAACCCGCTGGTCGACTCCGTGGAGCGCCTCTCGGCCAAGGCCGACGCCGGCGTCGGCCTGTTCCAGACCAACATCGTCTACGACGCCGACCGGTTCGCCGAGTGGTTTGCGCCGGTCGTCGAGGCCGGGCTGTCCCAGCGCGCTCCCGTGCTCGTCGGTGTGACGCCGCCGCGGAGCATGAGGATGCTGGAGTACCTGCACGAGCGGATCCCCGGGGTCGAGGTCGACGACGCGACCTTCGCGCGGATGCGCGGCCTCGAGGGCGAGGCCGCCAAGGACGAGGGCGTGCGCATCGCCTCAGACGTGATCTCCCGCCTGCGCGAGATCGATGGGGTGGCCGGGGTGCACATCATGGCCCCGGGGTGGGAGGTCGAGGCCGTCCCGCGCGTGACCGAGGCGGCGGGCCTGACCGCGCGCTCGGCGGCGGGGCACAGCGGGCTCGCGTAGCCTCTGCTCGGTGCTGATCGACGGCAAGTCCTACGCGCAGGAGCTCAGCGCGACCCTGCGCGAGGAGCTCTCGCGCCTGCCCGCCGCCCCCGGCATCGGAACGCTGTTGGTGGGCGAGGACCTGGCCGCGCAGGTCTACCAGCGCCGCATCGACCGGCATGCGCGCGAGGCCGGCATCGTGTCGCGGCCCGAGCGGTTGCCCGCCGACGCGACCCTGGGCCAGGTGATCGGCAAGATCGCAGAGATCGACGCTGATCCGGAGATCAGCGGCATCCTCGTGCTGCGCCCGCTGCCCTCGCACCTGCCCGAGTCACGCGTGTTCGCCGCGCTGCCGCCACTCAAGGACGTCGAGGCCCTCCATCCGCTCAACGCCGGACTGCTGTCGCTGGGCATGCCGCGGTTCGTGCCCTCGACGCCGGCCGCCGCCTTCCACATGCTCGATCGCTACACCGCCGCGGCGGGTCGCGACCCCAACACCGCCTACGACGGGCTCAACCTCGTGCTGGTCGGGCGGTCAAACAACGTCGGGAAGCCGGCGGCGATCCTCGGCCTGCAACGCAACGCCACCGTCATCTCCGCCCACCGGCACACGTTCGACGCCGGGCGGCTGGCCGAGCACACGCTTGGGGCCGACATCCTCATCGTCGCCGTCGGCGTGCCCGGGCTGATCGGCGCCGACCTCGTCCGCGAGGGTGCGATCGTCATCGACATCGGGATCAACGCCGTCGAGCAGCCTGACGGCTCGGTGCGGCTGGTCGGCGACGTCGACACCGAGGCGGTGGAGCCGATCGCCGAGGCGGTCTCGCCGGTGCCCGGCGGCGTCGGCCCGATCACCGACATCTGGGTCCTGCGCAACACGGTCGCGGCGGCGTGGCTGCAGACCCAGCCCGCCGGGATCCTCGGCCGCCTGGACCTCAGCACGATGCCGCCGATGGCCGGCGCGCACTGAGCACGGCGCCCAGGGCTACTCGGGCGCCTGGAGCCTGAGCGCGTCGGCGACGCTGGAGAGGTGGGTGCGCATGGCCGCCTCCGCGCGGTCGCCGTCCTGCGTCGCCACCGCGGCGATGATCTCGGCGTGCTCGGCGAACGAGCGCTCGCTGCGCCCGGGCAGCAGGATCGTCCGGAATTGGAAGCGGACCATCTGCGAGTTGAGCGTGCCGATCAGGCGGGTCGCGGTCTCGTGACCTGAGATCTCGAGCAGCCGGCGGTGCAGTTGGGCATTGAGGTCTGAGACGGCGAAAAGATCGTCGGCCTCGCGCAGGCTCTGCATGTCGGCGAGGATCCCCTTGAGATCCTCGACGTCGTCGAGGGTGGCACGCTCGGCCGCCAGCCGCGCCGCCAAGCCCTCCAGCACCGACCGCGTCTCGAGGATCTCCACCGCCTCGCCCTTCGAGACGAGCCGGACGCGGGCGCCGCGATGGCGCTCGTGCTCGACCAGCCCCTCGTGCTCGAGCCGGACCAGCGCCGCCCGGATGAGGGTGCGGCTGACGCCCAGGCGGTGGGCCAGATCGCTCTCGACCAGGCGTTCGTTGGGCTGGAGCCGGCCGCTGACGATCGCCTCGCGCAGGCGATCCTCGGCACGGAGTGGAGCGACCCCCACGTTGTCGACCATCTCGTTCACTGGCGCGCCAACCTACCACGGGCCATGCGGCCCGCACAGGCGTGCGACGTGCGAACGATCGCCTTTGGGCGCTCCACGTCAAGTCGTCGTGACCTCACGCGGTGACCCCGAGCTCGAGCGGCGGCACCATGGTCGTGGCCCAGGGATGCACGCCGATCTCGTCGGCAGATCCGCAGATCGCGGCCTACCACAAGATCGCGGGCTCGTAGGGTCCAAGCCCTCCTCAGGGACGCATTCGTCCGTGGTGGTCGCACTCACTCGTGGGTGCGGCCGCCACGGCCGAGCGTGGGCCGCTACCGTTGCTGTGCGCGCATGCGCCGGGCCGTGATCTGGTTGGGGTCGTGCCGGATTCGGGTAGATCATCCAAATGCTCCTTGAACTCGTACAAGACAAGCCCAGCTGGGGCGACGCACTGGCCACCGCTCTCCTCCTGCCGGCCGGCATGCGTGAGCGGCGACAGGGCCAGGATCCTTGGTCACCGTCAACCGAGCGGCCGCGGCGCATCTCCGACGATCTCGCGTGGCTGCGCAACGCCGTCGACGAGCCCGAGATGTTCGGTCTGCGGATGATCGAAGGCAGCGCGGCGGCCGGCGCCTGGGAAGTCACCGACAGCAAGCGCGTCGGCGATCACCTCGGCCGTCTCGAGGAGCGCGGCGTGCTCGAGGCCGCGGGCTTCCTCGTCCACGACGACTCGCCGATGTAGCTCCCCGCCGGGGGCCGGGCGTTCCCTCGGCCCCTGACGTGCGGCCGGCGCGCGGTGGGAGGCCGGGGGCCGTATCTTGGGGCCATGGTGGACTGGGATGCCGGGTGCTACGAGCGGACCGCCGCCGAGCTCGAGCCGGTGGCCCGGGCGGTCGTCGACGCCGCGCAGCCGCAACCGGGCGAGCGGGTGCTCGACCTCGCCTGCGGGACCGGCAACGCAGCTCTGCTCGCGGCCTCGCGCGCGGGCCACGTCGTCGGCGTCGACGCGGCGCCGCGACTGCTCGAGGTGGCGCGTGAGCGCGCGCGCTCGCTGGACCTGGGCGCGGAGTTCCTCCACGGTGATCTGCTCAATCTCCCAGTCGCGGACGGCAGCGCGGACGTCGTCCTCTCCGTGTTCGGACTCATCTTCGCACCCGACGCGGCCCGCGCTCTGACCGAGGTGGCACGCGCAGCGGTCCCCGGTGCCCGCGTGTTTCTCAGCGCGTGGATCCCGGCCGGGCCCATCAACGACATGCTCGCCGCGATGGGCCGGGTGATCGCGCGAGTGACCGAGGCACCGGCGCCCCCGCGGTTTGCCTGGTCAGACGCAGCGGCCGTGGAGGCGTTGGCGCGCGACGCCGGCCTGGTCCCGCGGGCCACCACCCGGGCGGAGCTGGCCATCCGAGACGCCTCGCCGGAGGCGTACGTCACCGGCGGTCAGCAGCACCCGATGGCGCTCGGGGTGCGACGCGTGCTCGAGCGGGCCGGAGCGGACGCCGAGGCGCGCGGGGCGATGATCGACGTGCTGCGTGAGGCCAACGAGGACCCCGGCGCGTTTCTCGTGCACAGCCCGTACGTCGTGCACGAGCTGCGCGCGAAGATACGCCGGTGAGCATCCCGCGTCTGGCGCTGCTGGCCGCCGCGCTCGTGGCGGGCGGGACGGGGGCGATCGGCGCGGCGGCCCCCGCGTCCGCGTCTGCGGCCCCGGTGTGGTCGGTCTCCCCGACCCCGTCCCCGCACCTGGCCGGCGCCGCGGTCCTCTCGAGCGTGTCGTGCCCATCGGCGCGGGCGTGCGTCGCCGTGGGCTACGAGGTCGACGCGGCGAACACGCCGGTCGCGCTCGTGGAACGGTGGAACGGGACGCGCTGGGCGATCGAGCCCACCCCCGCGCTCCCCGGCGCGGCCAGGGGCTTTCTCTTCGGAGTGTCATGTGCCACGCCGCGGTCGTGCACCGCAGTGGGGAGCGAGACGCGCGGCCGTGCCACCGATGCGCTCATCGAGCACTGGAGCGGTGCGCGCTGGCGCGTGGAGCGGGCGCCCGCGGCGGCGCGCCGATCACCACCCCAGGTCACCTACCTGGCCGCGGTGGCGTGCCCGTCGGTGACGGCGTGCACCGCCGTGGGCTACGCGGGCAACCTCGCGGGCACCGCGGGCGCGATCCTCGCCGCCCGGTGGACGGCGGCCGGGGGATGGGTGACCCAGCCGACCGCGCCGCCGGCCGGCGCGAGCGCGGCGTTCCTGTCGGGCGTGTCATGCCCGTCGGCTGCCGATTGCACCGCGGTGGGCTTTCTCACCACCCACTCCGGGACGGGCGCCGCCCTGGCCGAGCGCTGGACGCGGGATCGCTGGCGCAGCGAGCGGATCCCGACGCCGCTGGGCGCGGCATCGGTCCAGCTCACCGGCGTCTCGTGTCCGGTGCGCGCGTTCTGCACGGCCGTCGGATACTTCGACACCGCGGGCATCGACGTGATGCTGGCTGAGCGCTGGGACGGCGCGCGCTGGATCATCGGGCGGCCGCGCTATCCGCACGGCGCGCGGACGGTCCGCTTCGCCGAGGTGTCGTGCCCGTCACTCAGATCGTGCACCGCCGTCGGGTTCGTCAACGACCTGTACGGGCTCAATGCGCCGCTGGCCGAGCATTGGACTCCCCACGGGTGGGCCGTCGAGCCCACGCCGGCGATCGGGACCCTCGCGGCGCCGGCCGACGCCGAGCTGAGCGGTGTGTCATGTCCGATGGCGTTGCGCTGCGTCGCCGTCGGCGATGTCAACCCGCTGAGCGGGACCGAGGGCGCCCTGGCCGAGACCTTTCGCTAGTGCGGCGCCCCGGCCGGGCGATCTCCAGCGTCGTCGCGCCGACCTCCCGATCCAGCCAGCCGGTGACCGGAGCCGCGGCGCGCCACGTCTTGGTCACGAACTCGAGCCCGTCGGTGCGGTTGATGCCGCGGCCGAACGTCAGCGTGTTGCCCAGCGCGAGGCTCTTGAGCCGCAGGAGCTCGATCCGCTTGTGGTCCTTGGGGTAGCCGCGCGGGGCCGTGGCCAGGCTCTCGCTCCAGAGCTCCAGCCCGGCCTTCTCGGCCTTGGCCACGAGCTTGCCCAGCTCGGGGCCGCGCGCATCATCGGCGACGGCGTCCCGGTAGCGCTCGAGCTGGTCGCGGGCCATGATGTGGTAGCCGCTGCCGGCCACCAGGCCACGTGCCGAGATCGACGCGTACAGGCCCCGGGCGGCGAGCTTTGACCCATGGACGATGCCGTAGGTGTTGGTCTTGTAGGGCGACTTGTCGGGCGAGAAGCGGACGTCGCGGTTCTGGCGAAACAGCTTGACCTCGCCGCCGAACGTCTCGCTGAGCTCGTCGAGCAGGGCCTCCATCTGATCGCGGACCGACTCCTCGAAGACGTCGCGGTGGGCGGCGAAGTATTCGCGGCTGTTGTCGGCCTCCAGCCCCTGGAACCAGCGTCGCACCTTGGGCCCGAAGCCCTCGAAGGTGGTCATGGGCGGATGGTAGAGAAGACGCAGTTGCGCCCGGCGCGCTTAGCGTCGTAGAGGCGCTGGTCGGCGAGGTTGACCAGGGCCCCGAGATCGCTGGGGGCGTGGGTGGAGGCGACGCCGATGCTGGCGGTGACGCTCAACCCGGGGGCGATGCGCTCCCACGCCTCGCCCTCGACCGCCTGGCGGATGCGTTCGCAGGCCGCGCGGCCGGCGCGGGCGTCGGCGGCGGGCATGAGCACCAGGAACTCCTCGCCGCCGCTGCGCACGACGATGTCGGTCTCGCGCAGGACGTCGAGCAGGAGCCCGGCGACGCGCACGAGCACCTGATCGCCGGCGGCGTGGCCGAAGCCGTCGTTGATCGACTTGAAGTGGTCGAGATCGAGCACGGCGAGGGTGAGGGGGGCGGCGAGCCGGTCCTGGGCCGGACGCTCCAGCTCACGGGCCAGGTACCGGCGGTTGTGCAGGCCGGTGAGCCAGTCGCGCTCGGCCTGGTCGCGCAGCTGCTCCTGCAGCGCCTCGAGCTGGTCGGTGCGCAGCACCAGCTCGGCATGGGCCTGGGCCAGCTCGCGGTTCTTGGCGGCCAGCTCGTCGCTCTCCAGCCGGGCGGCGGAGGTCTCCAGCGTGGCGCGCTCAAGGCTGAGCTGGAGCTCGGACAGCTCCCGGAAGGCCTCGCGTTCGAGCTCCGCCGAGCGTGCGAGCGCGTCGTAGGCAGCCTCGACCCGGCCGGCGGCGCGCAGCTCGGTGGCGAGCGTGGAGAGGATGAGGCTGCGGATCTGCGGGACGCGGTCGCCCAGCCAGGCCAGCGCTCCCTCGCCGGACTGCTGGGCGTCATCGAACTGGCCCAGCGCCATGCGCGCCTGGACCTCGGCGCGGACGGTCACGCCGAGCACGTAGGGGTTGGCCTCGGTGTTCGCGGTGAGCAGCGTGATCGCGCGCTCGGCGTCGGCCAGCGCCTCCGCCGGCCGGCCGCCCAGCAGCCGGATGTCAGCGCGCGTGGAGTGCACGAGACCCATCGCGAAGCTGCAGGGCGACGCGACAGTCGCGCCGACGTCCAGCGCACGCTCGATCTCGCGCTCGGCCGCCGCCAGGTCGCCCGTCTCCTGGTGGTAGCACGCGAGGTCGTTGCGCGAGATCGTCTCCTCCCAGCGGTTGCCCATATCGATCGTGAGCTGGAGCAGGCCGCGGACCCGTGCCTCGAGGTCACGGACGCCGACGTTGCCGAACACCAGACAGGTGGCACGGCGGGCGTAGATGCGCAGCTCGTCGTCGCCGCTCTGATCGGAGAGCTGGACGCTGCGCTCCGCGTGGCTGAGCGCCTCCCCGTAGGAACCGGTGAAGAAGCTCACCTGGCCCTTGAGCGCGGCCACCTCGACCCGCGCGACGAGGTCGTCGCAGCGCTCGGCATGGCGCTCGGCGTCGACCACGAGGTCCAGGGCGCTGCGCAGATCCCCGCGGTGCAGTGAGACGGCGCCCTGGAGTGCGCGGGCGCGGGCGCACAGGGCCGGGTCCGAGAGCGAGCGCGCGATCTCATAGGAGCGGACGGCGACGGCGAGCGCGTCCGCGGGCTCTTCGTAATACGCCTGTCGGGCACGGGACAGCGCCCGTCGGACCGCGTCCGCGTCGGCGCTGAATGTGAGTTCGAGATGGGTCGGTGCAAGCGATGCCATGGGAGCGCAGGGCCGCTGGGCGAGCCTGTCTGGGTCTACTCGACGCTCCGGTTCGCCGACTTGACGCTTCCCAGGTCACGCTGGCCCATCGGCGGGCTACCCTCCGGCCATGGCCCACCCCAACGACGAGCTCATCGAGCGGTTCTATGAGGCGTTCGCCCGCCGCGACGGCGATGCGATGGCCGAGTGCTATGCCCCGTCGGCCCACTTTTCCGATCCGGTGTTCGTCGATCTGCACGGCGACGAGCCGGGGGCGATGTGGCGCATGCTCACGCGCCGCTCCAAGGACCTGGTGGTGACCCTGGAGGAGCACGAGGCCGACGACGCCACGGGCCGCGCGCGCTGGCTGGCCGACTACACGTTCTCCACCGGCAACAAGGTGCACAACGACGTGCTGTCCCGGTTCCGCTTCGAGGACGGGCTCATCGTCGAGCACATCGACACCTTCTCGTTCTACGCCTGGTCGCGTCAGGCGATGGGCCGCCTGGGCGCCACGCTGGGGTGGACTCCGCTGCTGCGCAACATGGTGCGCCGCAAGGCCGCCGCGGGTCTCGACGAGTTCCTGGGCCGGCCGGTCGTGGCCCCTACGCGCGGACGGCGCTGAGCGCCTGGGCGATCGGGAGATCGCCGCCGCTGAGGTAGAGGACGCTGCCGTCCAGGCGCGAGTCGGCGCTGAGCGCGGCGAGCACCGCGGCCACGTCATCGCGCGTCACCTCGTCGCGGAACGGGTCGGTCCCGATCCGAACGAGGCCGGTGCCGGGATCATTGGTGAGGGGTCCCGGCCGGACGATCACCCAGGAGCGATCGGATGCCGTGACGGCGGCGTCCGCCTCGGCCTTGGCGCGCAGGTAGACCTCGAAGACGCCGTCGCCGCTGGGCGGCGCCTCTGCGCCCACCGAGCTGACCACCAGATAGCGCGCCGCGGCGCCATCGGTGGCGCTCAGAAGCTTGATCGCGCCGTCGCGATCCATCGTGACCTTGCGCTCGGCGCCGCTGCCCGGGCCGGCGCCGGCCGCGAACACGGCGACGTCGACCGCGCCGATCGCCTGAGCCACCTCGTCGGCCGAGGCGGTCTCCAGATCACAGACCGCCGGGGTCCCGCCCGCGGCGCCGACATCCTCGGCGTGGTCGGGGTTGCGGATGAGGCCGATGACCTCATCTCCGCGCTCGGCCAGGAGCCGAACAAGCCGCAGTCCGATCTGTCCGTGGGCGCCCGCGATCACGATCCGCATTGCCGCCAGGGTAGTGGGACTCGTAGGATCATGGCGTCATGAGCGATCGACCCGATCTTGGCGCCGCGCTGCTGATGGGGCTCGGAGGTGGCCTGCGCTCCTTCGCGCCGCCGGTGGCGCTGGCGGTCCACGGCCGCGGGCCGCTGGCCGGACGCGCCCGGTTGATCGTCTTCGGCGCCGCCGCCGGCGAGCTCATCGCCGACAAGCTCCCCGCCATGCCGAGCCGCTGGTCGCCCGGGGGGCTGACACCACGGTTGGTCTTCTCCGGTACCGGCGGTCGCGTGCTGGGCGGCGGTCCCGGCGCCGCGATCGCGGCGGCCGCCGCCCTGGGCAGCGCCTTCGCGGGGTCGCGGTTGCGCACGAAGGTCAGCGGCCCGGGGTGGCAGCTGGCGGCGGCCGTCGCGGAGGACGCGCTCAGCTACTCGCTGGTGCTGACGGCAGCAGCTTCGCTTAGCTGACGCGGGCGAGGACCTCGCGCTCGCGCTCGGGCGCGAGGCCGGCGGGCATGGCGCCTTCACGCAGGGGCGGCGGGGCGGGCAGCGTCGACAGCCAGCTCCATGTGTCGCGTGCGGTGTCGCGCACGGGCCGGCAGTGCAGGCCGGCGGCGTGGGCGCGCTCGGAGTCGGAGTCGTGCATGGCGGCGTACTCGTGGTCGGCGGGCAACCAGATGGGAAGCTCCGTCCACGGCTCGATCCCGGCCGCCGCGATCGCCTCGGGCGCGACCCAGGTGAGCGTCGCGTCGCCGGCGCCGGCGGCCGATCGGCAGGCCTCCAGCAGCGAGCCCATGGTGGCGTGGCCGCGGCGTGAGACCACGTTGAACGAGCCCGAGTGCCCGGCGGTGGCGGCGGCGATGGCGAAGCCGGCGAGATCCCGGGCGTCGATGAACTGGAGGGGCAGTTCGGGCGGACCGGGACACAGGATCTCGCCTCCGCGGGCCATGCGGGCCAGCCACCAGGTGAGCCGGCCGACATCCTCGTAGGGCCCCAGGATGAGCCCGCAGCGAGCCAGCAGGGCCCGCTCGCCGAACGCCTGCTCGACGGCGACCTCGCCCCCGCGCTTGTCCTCGGGGTAGGCGGTCGCGCCGGCGTCGGGGTCGCCTGCGACGGTGGCGGCCGACTCGTCCGCGCCACGGGTGGGGGGCGGGCGGTAGACCGACTCGCTGGAGACGTAGACGTAGCGTCCGGCGCGATCGCTCAGCGCGCGGGCGCTATCACGGACGGCGCGCGGCGCGCCCGACCACGTGTCGACCACCAGGTCCCAGCTGCGCTCGCGCAGCGGCGCAAGGCTCGCGGGATCCAGCCGGTCGCCGCGGATCGAGCGCACGTCGGGATGCGTCCAGCCACCGGTGCCGCGGTGAAACGTCGTGACGCTGAAGCCGCGCCTCAGGCCCTCGCTCACCACGGCGGGGCCGACGAATCCCGAGCCCCCGAGAACGAGCAGGCTGTCTGTCATGCACCGAGCCTAGCGCAACTCTAAGGTTGCGCGTCTGGCTCGCGGGCGCCCTCGTCATACCCCGAGGATGCGGTGGGCGGCTCCCAGAATTCGGGCGCGGGAAACTCGCCGGTCATCTGGGTCTCGTCGTACCAGACGATCTCCAGGCTGGACAGGCGACCATCGCGCACGAACAGCATCAGGCCGACCGGGTGCTGGTCCATGTCACGCGCGCGCGTCTGGACGAGCGGGGCGCCCTGGATCTCGGGAGCCACCGGGGCGTCGCTCTCCAGCCCGAAGTCGATCGTGGCGCACCCGCACGTGCACTGCTCGATCACCCGCGCCCGTGACGCCTGCTCGCGCAGGACCTCGTTGCCGGGAAAGCCGGCGGACAGCATGAACTCGAGGGTCTCGGCTTCGCGGCCGGTCAGAGGGCGGGGGAACGGCGAACCGGCATCGTCAGGCTCATCGTCCATCCCGCGCACGATACGCACAGCGGCGGCGCCCGCCGCCGCTGCTCCCCCGGCGCGGAGGCGCCCGCCGCCGCGGCCCCCCCGGCGCGGAGGCGCCCGCCGCCGCGGCCCCCCCGGCGCGGAGGGTGACTGCCCCTCCGCGCCAGGTCCCGCTTTGTCGCCCCCGATTCATTTCGTTCGAGTGGCCCCCGTTCGACTGTCCGTCGCCCCCGTCGAACAAGTGCATAGTGGCGCCTGGCTCTCCGGGGCGCATCAGGGAAAACCCTGAAGTTTGAGAGCGGCCCTAGGCGGCGTCGCGCATGGCCAGCCGCCGCGTCATCTCGCTGCGGGAGCGGACGCCCACCTTGCGGTAGATCTGGCGCAGGTGCGTCTCGATCGTGCGGGGGCTGACAAACAGCGCGGAGGCCGCCTCGTCGTAGGTGGCCCCTTCCAGGATCACGCGGGCCACGCGGGTCTCGGCCGCGGTCAGCTCGGCCCAGGGCGACTGCTCGGCGGGCGACTGGCGGCTGTAGCCGGCGGCGGCGAGCTCCCGCTCGGCACGCTCGGCCCAGATCTTGGCGCCGAGGGCATGGAAGGTCGCCGAGGCGCGAGCGAGCTGCTCGCGCGCGTCCACGCGTCGCCGTGCCCGGCGCAGCCGCTCGCCGTAACACAGCTCGGTGCGGGCGCGGGCAAACGGCAGCGGCGCGCGGTCATGCCACTCAAGCGCGCGCCGGAAGGGCTCGTCGAGCTCGGCGGTGCTCGCCAGCAGCCCCCGGCAGCGGGCGGCGACGGCATGGGCCCAGGTGCGGCCGGTGCGCTGCGCCTTGGCCTCGAGGTCCGCGAGCTCCCGCTCCGCCTGAGCGGTCCGGCCCGCGCGCACGCTCGCTTCGATCATGACGTCGTCGAGGTGCTCCCAGCCGGGCTCGAGCACCCACTCGCGGATGTCGACGGTGGTCTGGGCCCACACGCTGACCGCGGCCTCGTGCTCGCCGAGGCTGAGGGCGAGCGACGCCAGCGCCAGCACCGGCTCGGGTTCGACCGCCCAGGCGTTGAGCTGCTTGCAGATGGCCAGGCTCTCTTCGGCGTGGGCGCGGGTGGCCGCGGGCCGTCCCATCGACGCCTCGACCTGGGCCAGCGCCGCCAGGCTCGACGCCAGCAAGGCCGGGCCGGCCATCTCGCGCGAGAGCTCGACCGCCTCCTCGGCGCCGGCCAGAGCGGCCGGCCAGCGCCCGAGCTCGAGGTCCACCAGCGCGCGGCCGCTCAACGGGTAGGGCAGGGCCCGGACCGTGCCCTGTTCGCGGGCGCTCGTCGTCATCGCGGTGAACAGGCGGTCAGCGGTGTCAAAGCGCTCGATCGAGGCGTGCAGGCAGGCGTACATCCCCGGCAGCTCCGGGGCCGACTGCCACACCTCGGGCTTCTCGACCACGGCGCCGTACCGCGCGAACAGCTCGAGCCCCGCATCGGTCTCCGCCGAGAGCAGCAGACCGCAGCCAAGGGCGACTCCGGCCATCGCCTCGACCTCGCCGCCGAGGCCCTCGGCCAGGGCGAACGCCCGCTCCGCGGTCTCGCGGTAGGCGGGCACGGGGCCGGTCACGGTGCGGGCCAGGACGGCCTCGGTCATCGCGGCGGCGGCCAGGGGACGGTCGATCTCGGCGATGGCGTCCGCGATGGCCACCAGCCGGTCATGGGCCGCCTGAGGGCTGCCGCGCAGCATTTCTACGCGCGCGCGGATGCGCTCCCCGTGCGCGCGCAGGCGCGGGTCGTCGCTGCGGCCGCGGGCGCCGTCGAGGAGCTCCAGCGCCTCGTCGAGCCGGCCCACGGCCAGCGCGAGCTCCGCCGCGCCGATCTCGCGGCGGGCCCGGTCGCTCTCGCCCGGGCTGAGCATCGCCGCCTGGGCGAAGGCGCGCAGCGCGGTGCTGGGTGCCCCCCGCCGGGCCGCCTCCACCGCGACCTGGTCAAGCTCGGCGGCCACCGCCTCGTCGGGCGCGGCCGCCGCCGCGGCGAGATGCCAGGCGCGGTGATCGGGGAGGCGAGCCTCGCCTCCGGCGCGCGCGAGGGCGGCGTGGGCGGTCCGGCGGGCCGGAGCGCCGGCGGCGTGGTAGACGGCGGAGCGCACGAGCGGGTGGCGCCAGGTGAGCGCGCCGTCGGCGATGGAGACGAGGTCCTCCTCCTCGGCGGCGTCCAGCGCGGTGGCCGGCAGCCCCAGCTCGCCCAGGGCGGCGAGGAGCGTGTCGGTGGCGCCGGTGTAGCTGGTGGCGGCCACCAGCAGCGCCTGGCGTGAGGCGTCGGGGAGCGCGGCGGCGCGCGCCGCGAAGGAGTCCTCCAGACGCTGGCCGACCGGGAGCGGCTCGTCGAGCGCGACGCGCCCGGAGCGCTGCTCGGCCGAGAGGTTGCGGGGGATCTCCACGAGCGCCAGCGGGTTGCCGGCGGTCTGCGCCCAGAGGCGTCGGGCGACCGCGGGGGAGACCCCGCCGGCGGCGCGGGCCACGAGCTGGAGGCCCGGGTCCTCGGCCAGCCCCGAGAGGTGCAGCTCGGGCAGCCCCGTGTGGAGCGGCTCCTCGGTGTCGCCATCGCGAATCGCCATCACGAAGGCCACGGCGTCGGAGTCAAGGCGGCGGGCCGCGAACAGGAGCGCGTCGCGTGAGGCCGCGTCGAACCACTGCAGGTCGTCGGCGACGACGAGCACCGGCCGCGCGTTCGCCGAAGCGGCGAGCAGACTGACCACGCCGGCATGACACGGCAGCTGCTCCACCTGCGTCGTAGAGGCCAGCCCCACCGCGGCCCGGAGCGAGTCGGCCTGGACCGCGGGCAGCTGGTCGATGCCGTCGAGCAGCGGGCGCAGCAACGCCGACAGCGCCCCGAAGGCCAGGTCTGACTCCGACTGCACACCGCTCGCCGACAGCAGCGTGACATCGCCGGCGCCGTCCATCACCGTCGCCAGCAGCAGCGACTTGCCGACGCCCGGCTCGCCTCGCACGACCAGGGCGCCGCCGGTGCCGCGGCGGGCCTCGTCCAGGAGGGCCTTCAGCGCTGCCAGCTCGGCTTCACGGCCAAGCGCCGGGACGGATGCGGTCATGCTCAGAGCCCCGGAAGCCACTGCCGCTGAGCATAAATGACCGTGCCGCCTTGCCATGGCGATGGCGTAGGGTCTCGCGCAGATGAGCGAGGTCATCGTCGTCGGCGCCGGAGTGGTGGGCCTGGCCGTGGCCCATGAGCTCACGCGCGCCGGCCATCGGGTGAACGTGGTGAGCGCCGACGTGCCGGGCAGCCGGCAGTCGTGCGGGCTCACGCGGATCTTCCGTCTGGCGCACGCCGACGGAGAGCTCACTGACGCGGCGGCCGTATCGCTGCGCCGGTGGGAGGAGTGGGAGGCCCGCGCCGGGCGGCCACTGCTGGATCGGGTGGGGCTGCTCCTCACCGGTGACGTGGCCGACCGCGAAGCTCACCTGACCCGCCACGGCGGCGTGCAGCGGGGCAGCGGGCCGCGCCATCCGCTGGCGATCAGTCTGGAGCGGTGGTCGTTTGAGTCCACGGGCGCCGCCATCCGCGCCGAGGACACCGTCCGCTTCCTCCAGGAGGGACTCCAAGCGGCACTGGCCGAGGTGGTGGGCGTGGATGCGCGCGGGGTGACGCTGGCCGAAGGCGGGCGGCTGGAGGCCGAGCGGGTGATCGTGTGCGCCGGCCCGGACACCTACCGGCTGCTCGGCGTCCCCGAGGCCGAGCGCATGCGGACGGTCCGGCTTTCGTTTGCCCTGCGCGAGCCGCCGGCGGCGCCCGCGCCGTGTTGGATCAATCGTGACGAAGGGCTCGGCGAGCCGTTCTATGCGGTCATGGACGGTCCCGACCACTACTCGATCGGCCTCAGTGGCGGCGAGCCGGCCGGGCTGGCCGAGGCTGAGTACGTGCGCCGGGCCTATCCGCGCATCGTGCGCATCGCGCAGCGGGTGTTCCCGGGCCTGCATCCTGTCGCTGAGCGCGTCGTCGCCTGCGAGTTTCCGCTGCGCCTCAACGCACCGGACCCGGCGCTGGCCCACGACGGCTGGGACCTCGTCGAGCACGAGGGCGTCATCGGCCTCACCGGCCCGGCGCTGTTCAAGTTCGCGCCCCTGCTGGGGCAACTCCTGGCGCAGCGTCTGGACCCGGTGGCCGCCAGACGTACGATCGGCGCATGACCACCGCCACCACCGCCACCACGAGCACGTCCGACGGCCGCACGCTCGCCTTCTGCGAATGGGGAGATCCCAAGGGGTCCCCGGTGTTCTCCCTGCATGGCACCCCGGGATCGCGACTCACGCGCCACCCGGACTCCGATGTCTACCGCCGCGCTGGGGTGCGGGTCATCACCTATGACCGCGCCGGTTATGGCCTCTCGACCCGCCTGCCCGGCCGGTCGGTCGCGCACGCCGCAACCGACGTGGCCACGATCGCCGACGCCCTTGGCATCGACCGTTTCGCGGTGACCGGCGGGTCGGGTGGCGCGCCCCACTCGTTGGCCTGCGGCGCGCTCCTGCCAGACCGGGTCACCCGCTGCGCCAGCGTCGTCGGGCCGGCGCCCTACGGCCCGACCGGCCTCGGGCGCGACGACTGGCTGCGCGGCATGGCGGACGGCAACGTGCGGGAGTTCGAGCTGTCGCTGGCGGGAGAGGACACCCTGCGCCCTGAGCTCGCGCGCGAGACCAGTGAGATGCTTTCCGCGTTCGGCAAGGACCCGGACCATCCGCTGGGCGAGGGATACGACCTCTCGCCGAGCGACATGGAGATGATGGCGCGTAGCGACATCCGCGAGATGCTCGACGAGAGCATGCGCGTCGGGTGCGGAGAGTCGATCGACGGCTTCATCGACGACGACCTGTCGTTGGTGGAGTCGTGGGGCTTCGATGTGTCGGCGATCATCGTCCCGGTCGCCGTCTGGTATGGCCTCAACGACACGCTCGTGCCCTCGCCCCACGGCGAATGGCTGACGCGGACGCTTCCGGGGGCGAATGTCGTCACCCTCGACGGTGGCCATTTCGCCGTGTATGACCGGCTGGGCGAGCTCCTGTCCTGGCTCACGGAATCGAGCTGATCCCTGAGCGGAACGCCAGCCTGCGCCGGGCACCTGGCGCTGGGCGACGGTGACGGGGTTGACGGCCCGGTGAAGCGGGGGTTAGGCTCGCGCCGGCGTGAGGTGACCGGTGATGGCAGTGGTGGGTGGGAACGTGATACTCGCGGAGGCCGACGGCTTCCGACACCCCTCGAGCGAGGCTGAGCTCGTCGCGCTGGTCAAGGCGGCGGCCCGGGAGGGTCGCCAGCTGCGCGTGCGCGGCTCCGCCCACTCGCCCTCGCATGCCGTCTACACCGACCCGGCCGGGGACGAGCCCAACCGGGTGGAGCAGCAGACCCCGCCTCCGGGCGACAACGTCAACGTGATGCTCGACCGCTACCGCGGCTGGCGCGTCCGCGACGAGGGGCGCAAGCTGGTGGAGGCTGACGCCGGGATCCACCTGGGCGCCGATCCCTCGGATCCGACCGGGACCGCGACGCTCGAGACGAGCCTGCTCCACGGCCTCTTTCACGACAAGGGCTGGACGTTGTCCAGTCTCGGCGGGATCAGCCACCAGACCGTGAGCGGCTTCACCGCCACCGGATCCTCGGGGGGCTCGGTGGTCCACTCGGTCAACGACAACCTGTGGGGATTCCGCGTCATCGACGGCGACGGCGAGGTTCGGGAGTTCACCTGTGATGACCCGGACCCGGGCCTCTTCGCGGCGATGGCGCCCAACATGGGCCTGCTCGGGGTCGTCTCGACCATCACGCTGGAGTGCGTCGACACCTTCAACATCGTCGGCCAGGAGGCCATCACCTCCATCGAGGGGTGCGCCGTCGACCTGTTCGGGCCCGGCGACGCGGAGCGGCCGTCGCTCGAGCAGTTCCTGCGCGACACCGAGTACTGCCGCGTGGAGTGGTGGCCGCAGCGGGGCGCCGAGCGCGTGCTGTTGTGGCAGGCCTCGCGGGTCGCGCCGGAGGCCGGCTTTGAGCCGCACCCCTACGAGGAGTTCACCAACCACCCCGAGCTCGCCGAGTTGTTCATCTCGCTGCTCTACACGATCGTCGGCAACTCTCCATCTCAGATCTCCGTCACGCGCGACCGCAGCTCGAGCGGACGTTCGATCGCGTCGAGACCCTGGGGGACCTCGAGCCATGGGTGCGCAAGCTGGGGCGGATCGGGGAGGGCCTGGTCCGGTTCCTGGATCACGCCGCCCAGTTCGGCGTGGAAGCGGGGATCACGGTGCTGGAGCCGTTCGCAGAGCTGATCGGGCGCGAGATCCCGACGATCTTCCCCAAGCTGCTCGGGTCGTTCGTGACCCTGGACTCCGAGAAGGATGGCAACCAGCGCAACCAGCCCCAGCGCTTCCAGGACTACGGGTGGGCGGGGCTGCCCATGGACAACGGCGCCGACGACCAGCTGGTTCCAACGGAGTTCTCCGAGATCTGGGTGCCGCTGGGACGCACGCAGGAGGTGATGGAGATCCTGCACACCTACTTCACCGAGCCCGAGGACGACCACGAGGCCTACCGGCGTACCGGCCTTTACGCCTGGGAGCTGTATGCCGCCAAGCCCACCTCGATGTGGATGGCGGCGTCGCACACCAACGGCGAGGACGCGTGGCGTGACGGGGCGCTGCGCATCGACCCCTACTGGTTCGCGGCTCCTTTCCAACCCCGGGGATCCGGCGCAGGTGTTCTATCCCCAGATCTGGCAGCTGATGCGTGACCATCAGATCCCGTTCCGGCTGCACTGGGGCAAGTTCCAGCCGATCATCGACGCGCCGGATCGCGAGTGGGTCGATTTCTTCAAGGCTCAGTATCCGCGCTGGGACGACTTCCTGGCGCTGCGGGCCCAACGCGACCCACACGACACCTTCCTCACCCGCTACTGGCGAGACCGCTTCGGGCTCTGGGACCAGTAGCGCGCGGGCTACAGCGAGCGCAGGAAGGCCAGCGGCGCGCGGGCTACAGCGAGCGCAGGAAAGCCAGCAGCGGGCCGTTGACCTGATCGGGGTGGGTCAGGTTCGACGCGTGGGGGCCGCCCTCGATCAGGACCACCCCGGTGGATCCGGGCAGGCGTTCGGACAGCTCCTGGGCTTTGCCCACCTCGATCGACATGTCGGCGGTGCCGTGGAAGATGATCGCGGGACAGGTGATCTCGGCGACGCGGTCGGTGAGATCCTCGCGCTCGAACAGGCAGTCGCCCGGCGCCTTCATCGCCTCGCGGGGGAGCTTGTGCCACTTGGCGATCCAGGTCTCGCTGATCTCCGGGTCGCCGATGATGAGCCCCGCGATCGCCTGCGCCAGCTCATCGGCGGGACCGGCCGCAAGCCAGGTCTCCTGCATCTGACGGTAGACGGGGAGCCGCTCGGAATCCTCCGTCCCTGACTGGGTGTCGATGAGGACCAGCGCGCGGACGCGGCGCGGGGCCAGCAGCGCGGCGCGCATCGAGAGAAAGCCGCCCTGGGACATCCCGCCGAGTACCGCCTGGTCGATGCCAAGGTGGTCGAGCAGCGCCAGGCAGTCCCGCGCCGAGTCCCAGTAGGTGAACGGCTCGCCGTCGAACTCGGTCTCCCCGAACCCGCGCTCGTCCCACGTGATGACGCGGAACTCCGGCGCCAGCGCCTCCACCTGCGGGGCGAACATCTCGCGGTCCATGAGAAAGCCGTGAGAGAGGATGACCGGCGGCCCGTCGCCGCCGCTGTCCTCGAAGCGGATCCGCTGGCCGTTGACGTCGGCGAATGGCATGGCAGGCGGTCTCTCCCTCGTGGTCGCGGTGCGGCGCGACTCTATCGGCGCGCCCGCCTCATCTGCACGAAATCTTTACATCCCGCCCCGGTTTCTGTACGTCGCCTGCACGGTGGCGGATCGATGATCCGAGATATGGACAAGCGCTCTCTCATCGTGACGCGTGAGGTGACCGCCCCGTGATCGGCTGGCTGATCCTTGCCGCGGTCCTCCTGCCCGCGCTCGCGCTCGGCCGGTGGGCGGAACGCGAGCGGCGCCGCACCCAGGCGCAGGCGCGCACCGAGGTCACCCGGATCGACGTGACGCCGCGCCGGCGGCGCGCACATGCGCCTACGCGCCGGGCTGCACCTGCACGCGCTCGAGCCGTTTCGCAGCCGTCGCCTCGTGCGCGGGCATGAGATCCGCCCGCGAGATCTCGACCACGTGGGGAGCGATCGCGCGCACCCCTTCGTCGGCGTCGATGCGCTGATAGGTCAGCGTCTTGAGGAACTTGGCCACCGAGAGGCCGCCGGTGTAGCGGGCGGCGCGGCCGGTGGGCAGCGTGTGATTGGTGCCGATCGCCTTGTCCGAGAAGGCCACGGTGGCGCGGCTGCCCAGGAAGATCGAACCGTAGTTGCGCAGACGCTGTAGGTACCAGGCGTCGTCGGAGGTCTGGACCTCGAGGTGCTCGGTGGCCACCTCGTCAGACAGCGCCGCGGCGTGCTCGCGATCGGCCGCGACCATCACGACCCCGTGATCGGTCCAGGCCTGTCGCGGCGTGTCGGCGGAGCCGTCGCCGCGGCGGTCGAGCTCCTCGAGCTGCCGCGACACCTCGTCGATGACGGCCCGCCCGAGTGACTCCGAGGTGGTGATGAGCACAGCGGGGGAGGTGGGGCCGTGCTCGGCCTGAGCGAGGAGGTCGGCCGCCACCAGCTCTGGGTCGGCGGTCTCGTCGGCGACCACCGCCACCTCGGAGGGGCCGGCCAGCAGGTCGATCCCGACCCGGCCGAACAGCTGGCGCTTGGCCTCAGCGACGAACGCGTTGCCGGGCCCGACGATCATGTCGACCGCGGATATCGGGGGGTTTGTGTCCTCGAGCAGGCCGAACGCCATCGCGGCCAGCGCCTGCACGCCGCCCAGGGCGAAGATCCGGTCCGCGCCGGAGGTGGCGATCGAGTGCAACGTCGGCGCGTGCAGCTCCCCGCCGCGCGGTGGGGAGCAGGCGATGACCGTCTGCACGCCCGCGACCTTGGGAACGAGCACGGTCATGAACGCGCAGGCCAGCATGGGGACCCGGCCGCTCGGGCAGTAGGCGCCCACCGAGCCGACCGGGACCTGGCGCTGGCCGAGGAACACGCCGGGCAGCGTCTCGGCCTCGAAGTCGGTGAGCGTCGCGCGCTGGAGCTGGGCGAAGTTGCGGATCTGGGTCTGGGCGAAGGCGATGCTCTCCTTCAGCGTCTCGGGCAGCGAGGCGCTGGCGGCCGCAACCTGGCGGGAGGTGACCTCGAAGCTCGGCGGGTCCCAGTCGTCGAGCTCGCGGGAGTAGCGCCGGACGGCGTCGATGCCGCCCCGCTCGATCGTGCTCAGCATCTCAGAGACGCGCTCGCGCACGGCGGAATCGGAGCCCGCCGCCGGCGCGGTTGTCGCGGACTTGAGGTAGAGCGGCTCGTCCATGGCGCCAGCCTAAGGCGACCACGATGGAAAAACTACGCTTAGACATCTTTCACCTCGTCAAAGCAGCGCCTTGACCCTCCAGCAGCTCCTCTACTTCCGCACCGCCGCCCACTTCGGCTCGTTCAACGCGGCGGCGCGCACGCTGCACTGCACCCAACCGGCGGTGTCTGACCAGGTCCGCCGGCTGGAGTCAGAGCTCGGCGTGTCGCTGTTTGCCCGCGCCGGACGCGGCCTGACCTTGACCAGCGCCGGCCGGGTGTTCCTCAGCCACGCCGAACGGGTCACCGAGGCCGCCGACGACGCGCTGGCATCCGTGGGCCGCCGCCACGCCGCCCGCGAGCGGGTGGTCACGATGGGGACGTTCCGCAACGCCCCGTACTACGAGATCGCCGAGCTGGCCACCCGCTACTGCGATTGCAACCCCGACGCCCGGCTGCGCATGCGCGGCCAGAACTCCTATGACGTTGCGCGTGCCGTCCAGGACGGAGAGCTCGAGGCGGGCCTCGTCGTGCTGCCGGTCGACGACTCGCTGCTCGAGGTCCGGTCGCTGTTTCGCGACGAGGTCATGTTCGTGAGCGCGGACTCCACGCTCACGCGCGAGCCGGCCGGCGTCGCCGCGCTGGCCACGTCGCCGCTCATCCTCTATGACATCACCCATGGCTTCAACGACCCCACGCGCCGCCAGCTCGCCGCGCGCGCCCAGGAGGCCGGGGTGCTGCTGGAGCCGCGGATCGAGGTCGAGCACGTGGAGACCGCACTCCAGCTTGTCGGGCGCGGCCTGGGGAGCACGATCGCCGCGCGCGCCGTGCTGGCACGCTCGGCGGTGCCAGACAGCGTGACGGCGGTCGGCTTCGCCGAGCCGTTCTATGACTTCTTCGCCGTGGTCACCCGGCGCGGAGTCCGCGTCAGCCCAGCTACGAAGGCGTTGCTGGACCTCGTCGACGAGTGGGCCGCGACGGTCGCCGCCAGGCTATGACCGGCGACCGGCGACGGGCGGCGGGCGGCGGACCCGTACGGAGCCGCCCCTACGGCACCGCCCCGGCCGCGAGCCCACGCCGCACGCGACCGGCCAGCCCGGGCACGACGAGCACCACGACCAACCCGACGATGAGGTAGACGATCTCGATGTAGGGCGTGTTGGCCAGCGCGCCGGTCTGTCCGATGAACACGTTGCGGTAGATCGTGTAACAGACGAACGCTCCGCCGAGCAACGGGATGGCCAGCTGCCACATCGGCACCTTCGGCTCACCGCTGAAGAAGAGGAAGCGAATGGCGCCGACGGTGGCCACGACGTAGGCGGTCAGGATGAGCACGGTGCCGACCTGCAGCGCCGAGAAGGTGGCGTTGAGGACGGTCTCGCCGACGAGCTGCTCGATGACCAGATTGCCACCGATGATGAGCAGCACCACGACGAGAGCCGTCCCGGGCTGGCCGTGCTTGGACAGGCCGGCCAGACCGGTCTTCTTGCCGGTGGCGTCCCGCGCCTGGGCGTACATGATCCGGGCGCCGCCGCTGGCCACGCCGAGCGAGATGGCGAACAGGCTGACGGTGGCCATCAGGTTGAGGATGTCGGCGTACCACTTGCCGATGTAGCCGGCGCCGAGATCCGAGAAGGGAAGGCCCGCGCCGTAGGCCTCGGCGCCCTTCGCGGTGGCGCCATAGCCGAGTGACTGCGCCGCGGCGGTGATCAGGTAGAACGCGCCGACGACCACCACCGCGGTCTTGATGGCACGCGGGATCTGGGTCTTGGGGCTCGACGTCTCCTCCCCGAGCGCCGCGGCGCCCTCGAACCCGGCGAAGGCCAGGAACCCGTAGACGGCGGCCTTGGCGATCGTGCTGATCCCGCTGCCGTGGGGCGGGACCAGGAAGTTGATGGTGAACGTCTGGCCCTGCGGGCCATGGCTGAAGATCACCTTGACGAAGATCACGAGGCTGAGGATCGTCACCAGGATCGCGCCGATGACCTCGGAGGTGAGCAGCGCGCGGGTGATGACCCGGATCTCCATGAACGCCACCGCCGCGACGCCCGCCAGCCCGATCATCGCCAGCCACCACCACTGGGTGATGTGGGTGCCGAACGCGTCGTTGATGAAGCTGCGGGCGAACAGCCCGATCTCGATCGTCGAACCGCAGCCGATGGCGATATAGGCCCCCATCAGTGCCCAGCCGGCGAAGAAGCCGGCTTGGGGTCCGAGGGTCACCCCGCACAGGGCATAGACGGACCCGGTGTGCGAGATGTGCTGGGAGAGCTTGACGAAGCAGTAAGCGACGAGCGCGACGCCGATGACGGCGAACACGAACGACAGCGTCACCGCCCGCCCGATGATGAGCGCGGCGCCGGTGCCGAGCAGCCCGATCGCCCCGACGGGGCCGATGAGCCCGACCGAGAACGCCGAAGCGTCGACCAGGCTGAGTTCTTGGTGGAGGCCCCCGCTGGGCTGAGTGCTGGGGCTGGGCTGCTGAGTGGTGGTGTCCATTGGGCGACGCTATCCCCGGGGCGAGTTCTTTGCCAGATCTTGATCTGCTTGACCAGTTCAAAGCATTGCTTGGATCCCGGACGACGCCGCGCGACGCGATGTTCGGGGCGCGATGTCAGGGGGTGCGCCTGATGTGGGGGGCTACCGGCCGTCGTTGATCGTCCGCTGCACCGGTGTCGCCGACGTGCTCGCCGCGGTCGCGTTTGCCCGCAGCAACCAGCTGCCCGTCGCCGTGCGCGGCGGCGGCCACAGCGTTGCCGGCTTCTCGACCATCGACTGCGGGATCGTCATCGATCTCGGCCCGATGAACGACGTTCACGTGGACCCGATCGCCCGCCGCGGATCGCCCGCCGCGCGACGGTCGGCGGCGGCGCGGTGTGGGCCGACGTCGACCATGAGACCCAGGCGCACGGCCTGGCCACCACCGGCGGCCTCATCTCGACGACGGCCGTCGCCGGCTTCACGCTCGGCGTCGCGACTTCCCGATCCCGGCGGCGCCCTCGATGACCAGGACACAGCCGGCGCGCTCGCCGACGGCGCGCAGGGTGGCACGGGCGAACTCCAGCTCGCCCTCGCGCTCGAGCAGTGCGGCCGGCCCGGTCCCGGCAAGTGTGTGCATGCGCTCAGGCGATCCTACGACCGACGCGCACCGCTGCGCAATGGCGTCAGCACCCCATACGGGCGGCTTTGGACGGGCGGCCAGGACCGAGCCGTGGTCTGCCGGTCTAGCCTACGGTGGTGATGGCGGCCACCATCGATCCGCAGTCGGGCTACGGCGTGGCGTTCCTGGACTGGTTGGGCTGCGCGTGCGCCGGCCGGGTGCAGCGGGCCGTTGTGGCGATGCGCGCTCTTGGCGATGAGCCGCCCGCCCGCGTCGCGTTCGCCGGCGCCGCCGGGCACGTGCTCGACTACGACGACACCCTGCCTGACGGCGTGGCGCACGTGAGCGCGGCGTGCGCACCCGCGGCGCTCGTGCTCGCCGACGAGCTCGGCCTGTCGCTCGGCGCCATGCTCGAGGCGTTCGCCGAGGGCTGGGAGGCGATGGCGGCGGTCGCCTCGGCCAGCCACCCCGCGCTGTATGACGGCGGCTGGCACCCGACCGCAGTGTGCGGGCCGATCGGGGCCGCGGTGACGGCGGCTTCGCTCCTGGACCTCACAGCGCAGCAGCGGGAGCACGCGGTGTCCCTCGCGGTGCTGCGCGCCGGTGGCACGCGCGGCGCCTTCGGCTCCGACGGCAAGGCGATCCAGGTCGGTCTCGCCGCCGCCGCCGGGGTGCAGGCAGCCCTGCTGGCGCGGGCCGGGGCGGTCGTCGACGAGCGGGCGGTCCACGGGGCGGTCGGCTTCGAGGGCGTGCTGGGCGCGGTGGTGCCGCCACAGGTGGGCACGGGCGGCGCGAACGGGACGCGCGCGATCGAGCACAACTGGATCAAGCTGCACCCCAGCTGCCTGGGCACGCACGCGCCCATCGATGCCGCCGTCCAGGCGCGCGACCGGGGCTACCGGCCCGACGGAGCGCCGATCGTGGTCGCCGTGCACCCGGTGGCCCGCCAGGCGGCGCACCTGGATGACGTGCAGGACGGCCTGGCCGCCAAGTTCTCCATCCCGTACTGCGTCTCCCACGCGCTTGTCCACGGCCCGCCGCGCGTTGAGGACTTCGCGGCGATCGACGCTGACACGCGGGAGCGGGCGGCGCGGGTGAGCGTGGTCGTCGACGGGTCGTTGCCCGAATTCGGCGCGGTGATCAGTACGGGTGATCGCGAGCTGGCCCGCATCCGATGCCCCCAGGGCGCGCCGGAACGACCGGCGTCCCGGGCGTCCCTGGCGGCCAAGCTGTCAGACCTCGCCGGCGACCGCCTCGACGGCGTGCTCGACGATCTGGAGGCGCCGGCGGGGCAGGCCCTGGATGCCGCGGGGCTGCCTCCCGTCGCGGTCGGCCGGGACCGGCCTATCCCGCCCCCGTGCCAACCGGGCGTCAGCGAGGGCCGCCGCCCTTGAGGTGACCAGAACCCCGGGGCCGACGGGCCCAATTCGGGGTCACTCAACTAGCGGGGACCGGCGCTGATCGCCGACTGGGCCGCGGCGATGAGGGCGGCGCGATCAGTCTGCCTGGTGTTGAGGTTGGCTTGGATCGTGTAGAGAACGCCGTGCCAGACGAAGTCGATCTGGGGCGGTGAGCAGGACGCGCCGCAGGACAGCGGCAGAAAGCCCGCGCGCGAGGCGCCCCTCACCGTGACGCGCTTACCGAACACCTTGCCGCCCGTGGTGGCCTGAAAGTCGGCCACGAGGCACGCGTCTGCGCCACCGCAGTGCTTGACGGCGCCGATCTCGAGGTCGTAACCCGGGACTCGGCCCCGGCCCACCCCGCCGGTGGCGAACATGCGCTTGGCGTCCAGGGGCATCGAGCGCGGCAGCAACACGGGCGGTGCGTGGGGTGCGCGGTTGATCGCGGCGATCTGGTGCGCGAACAGCGAGGGGAGGGTGGGCTGGGTCGCGGCGGGCGCGGCGGTCGCGAGGGCCGAGCCGGCCGCGACGGCCACGAGCATGACCCCGCTGGTGACGGCGAGGGCGGCAGCGATTGAGCTCAGGCGGCGCACCGGGGCCATCCTAGGGAGCTAGCCGCTCGATCGCCCAGCCGCCCTCGGGGCGGCGGCGGTAGAGCAGCCGGTCATGGAGCCGGTCGTTGCGGTTCTGCCAGAACTCGAACGTGTGGGGGGTGAGGCGAAATCCGCCCCACGCCTCGGGGAGCGGCAGCTCGGCATCGGCGTAGCGATCGGCCAGCTCGGCCACCCGTGCCTCGAGCACCGCGCGGCTCTCGATCGGACGGCTCTGCGGGGAGGAGAGCGCGCTCAGCTGGCTGCCCCGCGCTCGGCTGCGGATGTAGGCCTCCGACTCCTGCGCGGTGGTGCGCTCGACCGCGCCCTCGATGCGCACCTGGCGGCCGAGGGGGTCCCAGTAGAAGAGCAATGCCGCGGCCGGGTTGACCGCCAGCTCGTGCGCCTTGCGGCTCTCGTAGTTGGTGTAGAAGACAAATCCGTCCTCGTCGGCCTGCTTGACCAGCACCATGCGCACCGACGGCGCGCCGTCGTTGGCGGCGGTGGCCACGGCCGCCGCCTCGGGCATACGCACCCCGGCCTCCGCCGCGGCGGCGAACCAGACGTGGTACTGCGCGACGGGGTCGGGATTGACGTCCTCCTCGCGCAGGGGCTCGTCGTAATCGGTCATGTCCGGCCCCATTATCGACGGCCGGCGTCGCGCGGGAGGGGAGGGGCCGTCGAGGTCGAAACAGAAACCAAGGTGACGGTCCCACATAACACTCCGTCTGAGAGCACTGCTCAGCCCTCAGCCGCGGCGGCCACGCCGGCCGCGGCAGCGACGCCGGCCGCGGCAGCGACGCCGGCAGCGACGCCGGCCGCGGCAGCGACGCCGGCCGCGGCAGCCACGCCGGCCGCGGTGAAGCCGTCCAGTCCAATGTGGGCGGACCACCTGACCGCCGCGGCAGCCTCCTTCCACGGCTGGCTCATGCGTCCCCGCGTCCGCCTCACCCTGACCGGCGTTCTGCTCCTGCTCGTCGGCGGCCTGATCGCGACGAACACGGTCTGGACGCTCCCGCTTGTCATCGTCGGCGCGCTCATGGTGGCGGTGGCCTGGATCGGGCACCGGCTCGAAGGCCGGTTCGCGGTCGAGTGGGGGGAGACCGGCACGCAGCTGGCCTTCAAGGCCACGATCAAGGCGGCGCAGTCGACCTCCGACATGCCGGCATTAGGCGCGGTGTCCTCCGCGGGGCCCACACCTGGCCGCCCGGCCGAGCTGGCACGCCCGCCCGATGACGTGATCGAGGGCGAGGCGCACACGGTCGAGATCAACGTGAGGGAGCTCAAGGCGCTCATCGCCGCGGCTGAGGCCACTGAGGCCACTGAGGTCGCTGGGGCCGGAGGTACCGGGGAGGGCGCCGTGCGTGACATCCGGATCCGCCGCCTCGCTGACGAGGCCGAGCGGACCACCCGGCCCGCCGGCTGAGCGCGCCTTCGCGCCACGCGGCCCAGTCGGGCTCAGGCGCTGCAGCTCGTCCGTGAGCCCGACCGCTGTCCCGACTCCATTGCCCGGACGGCGCGCAGGTGGCGACCGAGAGCGGCCTGTCCCACCGGTCCCGCCGGGAGCTCGACCACGAACGCGGTCGTCCCCGGCAGCAGGTGGTTTGACCATGCGGGGGCGGTGCCCGGCAGAAAGGCCAGGCACGCGGCCTGGAGGCCGGAGAGCTGTGCGTAGCGGCGCGCCACCCCGTGGTCCCCGCCGGCCATGTCCACGAGATCCATGTGCTGGTGGTACCAGATGGTCACCGCCGGCTTGATGCGGCGGATGAGCGCCATCGCCGCGCGTGTCTCGGGCTCAGAGGCCGGGCGGGGCCCGGAGTCGTACGTGGGGTCGGTGACCGGCTGCCATTGGTAGCGGAAGTTGCGGTTCAGATCGACTCCGTGGGCGTTCTGGCGTGTGTCGGCAGCGGTTCCGTCCGGGTTCATCTCGGGCACCAGCCACAGCTGGACACCGGCCGGCGCCCGCGCCCTGGCCACTGCCGAGAGGATCCGGATCCCGGCGCACTCGTTGCCGTGGATGCAGCCGACGAGCAGGAGCTTGCGTGGCGCGGAGTCGGGGCCCAGCACGTGCGCGACGATCGGGCGCTCGCGCACCGAGCGGCCGATGACCACCCGCCGCGACGGCGCCACCCGCGCCACCGACCTCACCTGCGCCACCGACGCCACCGACGATGCGTGGGTCACGGCGTGAGACCGGGTCGCCAGCGGAAACCCCCGGAGCAGTCGCGCGAAGATGCCCTTGAGCGTGGCCTTCCCGTAGGGGTGCGATCCGTCGTACATCGTGAGCACCGCGAGCGAGACGCGCGCGCACCCGCGGACCAGAAGTACGACCTGGTGGTCCTCGAGGCCGGTGCCGTAGCCCCAGCCGCCCTTGAAGTACAGCTTCCAGCCCGGGAGCGGCAGCTCCCCGATCCCCCAGCGGTCCGCCGGGGAGATGCTGCGCAGCAGGCGCATGGCATAGGACCGGTGGCGCGCCACGACGTAGCCGTCGACGTGCAGGAGGAAGCGGGTCTGGTCGCGCGGGGTGACCTGCGTCTCGCCCCACACCGGATTGGTGGCTAAGTGGGTCATGCCCACCTGCCGCGCCAAGGCGCTCAGCCCCGCCTGGCCGACCGTGTCGAAGATGATCTGAGCGTCGTCGTTGTCTGAGATGCGGATCATCGGTCCGAGCACCGACGTGTCCCGCGCCGTGAGTGCCCGGTTGCGCACGGGCGCGCTGTCCAGGTAGGTGACGAGCAGCATCGCCTTCACCACGCTGGCCGACCACTCGTCATGGTCGGGCCGGTAGCCGTAGAAGCGGTCCTGGGTGCGCACCGCGAAGGCGATGTCGCCCACCCGGGAGTGCGCGTAGGCGATCGCGGCGGACATGTCCGGGCGCCAGAGCTGGTCGATGGTCCTGCGGGTGCCGGGGACCACGCACCGGGCGGCCGCTCGCGCTGGGGCGGTGGGCCGCGCTGGCGCGCCGGGCCGCGCCTGGCCGGCCGGTCGCCCTCGGGCGGCGCTCGCGGCCACCGTGACGCCGACGAGGGCGGCCGCGAGCACCGTTGCGATCGCCACGGAGCGCATGCGGAGCGTGACCACCCTGCCCATGCCGCCATCGTCGCGGGTGCCGCGGCGATCGTCAACGCGCAACCGCCGGGCCAGAGCCGCGGGCGCTGGTAGATTGCCCGCTCGATGAGCGCTGACCGCGGCACAAGAGCAGGAGGCTCGCCGTACTAGGCCTCAGCCGCGTCGTCATTGATGGGCTGGCGGTGCTGCTGGGCCTGGCCGGGTTGGCGAAGCTGCGCCGTCCCGGTCCGTCGAGCGTCATGCTCCGGGCCGCGGGTGTTCCGGCAGCGCCGCTGGTGGCTCGCGCAACCGCCATCGCCGAGATCGCGGTGCTACTCGGAGCCCTGCTGCTGCCGGGCCGCCTCGCCGGGAGCATCGTCGCCGTGGTGTTCGCCTGTCTGACCGTGGGCGCTGCGGTCGGCGCGCGGCGGGCCGGGGATCGGGCCTGTGGGTGCTTCGGCGACGAGGGCGCGCCCCTGGGGCCTCGCCACATCGCGACCAACCTCGCGGCCGCACTCGCCGCTGCCGGTGCGGCGATCCTCGGCCCGAGCAGTCTGACGCGGCTGCCGTCGCAGCGCCCCGGCCTCGCGCTCGTCGACCTGCTCCTCGCCGGGGTCCTGGCCGTCGTCCTGCGCCACTGGCTGCGCGGCAGCGCCACCGACGGGTGGCACGCCTCGGCCCTGAGGCTGGTGGACGGCTCGGCGCGCGCGCTCGAGGCGCGCCTGTCGCGCCGGACGGCGCTGACGCGGATCGCCGTGGCCGGCTCGGCGCTCGCGGTCGCGCCCGTGCGCTATCTGCTCTACCCCGGCAGCGCGCTCGGTGTCGTCGTGCCCGGAAGCTGCGGCGGCGGCCTGTGCACCGACGGCTACACCGCGTTCTGCTGTGAGATACACCAGGGGCTAAACACGTGCCCGGCGGGCACCTTCGTGGGCGGCTGGTGGATGTGCACCGACTACCGTGGCCACCAGCTGTGTGAGGGCTCCGGCGTTCGCTACTACGTCGACTGCAACAACCTCCCGGGCAAGCCCTTCCCTGGAGGGTGCCGCTGCGCCGACGACGACTGCTCGCACCGCCGCCAGGCCTGCAACGTCTTTCGCTACGGGCAGTGCAACACGCAGATCAAGGGGACGACCACCGTCGTGTGCCGCGTGGTCACCTGCGAGAACCCCAGCCGGATCGAGTCGCTGAACTGCAACGCGACGCTCATGATCGACGACGCCGTCTGCGGGCATGAGGCGGGGTGCCTGGAGCCGATGGCCGTCCAGCTGCCCGGGAGCGGAGGGGCGTAGGCGCGATGGTGGTGGTGACGATCGTCATCGCGGCGCTGCTGGTGGTCGCGCTCGTCTACATCGTGGCCCTCCTGCGCAGTCACGCCGACATCCTGCGGCGTCTGGCCGCGCTGGAGGAGCGTGCCGGCGCTGGCGCCGCTGCGCCCACGACGGAGGCCACCGCCCCGCCGGTGGGCGGCGGTGAGGTGACGACCGCGGGGCCGATCAGCGGGACCACGCTGGACGGCGACTCGGTGACGCTGGCGTTCGGGCCCGGCTCCCCGGTGACCCTGATCGCGTTTCTCACCAGCGGCTGCACGAGCTGCGCGCCCCTGTGGGCCGGCCTGCACGAGGCCCGCGATCTCGCCTCGCTGGCACAGCGGGTGGCGGTGGTCACCCACGACGCCACTCGGGAGAGCCCCACTCGCCTGGAGCGCCTCGCCCCCACCGAGACCGACGTGATCATGTCCAGCGCGGCGTGGGCCGACTACGCGGTGCCCGGCTCGCCCCACTTCGTCCTCACCGACGGAGCTGGTGGGATCCTCGGCCGCGGCTCGGCGCTCAGCTGGTCGCAGCTCGAGACGATGGTGGCCGACGCACGTGCCGACGCACGCCGGGCGGCCGACCCGGCGCGCAGCACCGCCGAGCGGGCGCAGCGCTCGGAGGGCGCGCTGGCCTCGGCGGGAATCGGGCCCGGGCACGCCAGCCTGTATCCGAGCGCGTCAGGCCCGCTCAGCGAGCAGGACCGCTGACCTCGATGCTCCTCGTCGCGTTCGTGCTCGTCGCCATCGCCGGCGCCATCCGCAGCGCCTGGTCTCCCTGAGGACAATCGATGCTGGCGAGCATCACTCCGCTCGGTGAGCGGAGCCGCGGATTCTCATGGGGTCTCACCGCGTCGGCGTTCGCCGTGGGCGCCGTGGGCGCCGGTGCCCTGGCCGGAGCGGCAGGGGGTGCGATCGGGTCGCTGGCGCCGAAGGGGAGCTGGCGCGACATCGCCGGGCTCGGTTTGGTGGCGCTGGCGCTGGCCGTCGACATCTCACCTCTGCGCCGCCGCCTGCCCACCACCCGCCGCCAGGTCAACGAGGACTGGCTGACCCGCTACCGCGGCTGGGTCTACGGCGTCGCCTTCGGGGCTCAGCTCGGCACGGGCGTGGTCACCATCGTGACCAGCGCCGCCGTGTACGCCGCGGCGCTCGGCGCGCTGCTGTGCGGGACGGTGCCCGCGGGCGCGGCGGTGGGAGCGGCGTTCGGCGCCACGCGGGCGCTGTCGCTGCTGCCGGCGCGCGGGGCGACCGATCCCGCGGGCCTCGTCCGCCTCCACGATCGGCTCGGGCGCGCCGAGGCGCCGGCCCGGCAGGCGGCGCTGGCGGCCGAGGCGGCGGCGATCGCGCTGATCGTCGCGGGGCTGTTGTGAGGACCGCCGCCCACGGCCTGTCGGTGGACGTGCCGGTGGGATGGGAGGCACGGATCGTGCGCCCGCCCCAGAGCGCTCCGTATCTGCATGTGGCCAGCTTCGCGCTCACCGCCGACTCCGGGCAGTTCGGAGCCGGAGTGACCGCGGCAATGGGCCCCGACGGCGCGTTCGCGGCGCTCGTCGAGTACGTGGTGGACCGCCACGTTCAGCCCGACAGCGGCCTGTTCGCCTCCCGGCGATGGCATCCACGTCTGCGCCTGGGCGAGTTCGGCCACGACCGGCTCCAGGTGGCGCGGCCCGGTCATCTCGGCGCCCAGCGCTTCTTCACCGCCGGCGGCCGTCCCTTCTGCCTCTACGCGGTGGTCTCACCGGTGCGCCGGCGTCCGGCTCAACTCGTCGGCGAGCTCAGCGCCGTGCTGGCCACGGTCCGTTTCGAGGCCTGAGCGCCGGCGGGAACCACCACCGGCGCGCAATGGCCGGCCTTGCGGCCGTTGGCGTCGGTGACGATCATGCAGACCTGGTAGGTGCCGGGCGCGCTGAAGGTGTGCTGGGGGCTCTGGAGCCCCGACGTGTCGGCCGAGGAGGCCGGGTCGCCGAAGCTCCAGATCCAGCCGGTCACCACGGCGCCGCCGATCCCCGGCTGCGACGTGTCCTGGAAAGCGAACGTCCGCGTCGTGCCCACGCGCGCGCCGGTGAAGGCGGCCGTCGGCGGCCCGGGCGCTGTGACCGGCTGGGTCGCGGTGGCGCTCAGGCCGTTGGCGTCGGTCACGGTCAGCGTCACTTGGTAGACGCCGGGTGCGGAGAACGTGTGACTGGCAGGGTTCGCGGTGGTGGTGTCGGCCGCGCCCAAGGCCGCGTCCCCGAACTGCCACACCCGCGACACGATTGGTGCGCCACCGGCGCCGGGGGCCGAGGTGTCGGTGAAGGTGGCGCTGTCATCGGCCGGGTGCGCGGACACGAGGAACGTGGCCGCAGGCGGAGAGGGCAGAGGTGCGGCCACCCCGACGTACTGCGCGGCGTCGTGGCTGGGGCCGATGGGGCACCGCGTGTGATCGATGCGCCGCCGGTTCGTGTAGACGGCTCTGAGCCGGCCGGCGAACGCGATGCCCTCGATCGGGACCACCTGGGTCACATGCACCCGGATCGTGTAGGGGACCACGAGGCCGTGCGGATATCGCCGGCCCCGGCATTGCAGCGCCGACGAGAACCGGCCCCTGCCTGCATAACTGCCGACGCCGACGCGCGAGAGTGTCAGGCGGTCAAAGCGGTTGGCGCCGCGCTGGCGACGCAGGCGCAGTCGCCGGCACGCGCTGCGAGAGCAGCCCACGCCGGTGAACGTCCACCGGCGCGTGACCGACTGGCCTCGGTGCTCGCCGCGGACGCGGACCGCGGTGACGATGCGCCCGTTCATGAGGTAGGTCGTGCTGATCCGCGCGTCGGCGACGCCGGCGGCGCGTGCTGGACCGACCGCGGACAGCAGCACGGCCGCGCCGACGAGCAGACCCCAGGCCGCGTGGCGGATGGGCGCGGTCATTCAGCCTGGCAGCGTAGCGTCGGGCTGCGCGGCCGTCGCCGGTGGCCCGAGCGGCGTCCGCTCGACCGTAGAATCGGCTCGTGCGCAAGCTCATCGCCGCCGCTGCCGGCGTGGGCGCGCTGGCGGTCCTTCCCGGACCGGGCGCGCTGGCTTTGAGCACGCATTCGATCGGCGAGGCGTCATCTGCGGCGAGCGCCACGGCGGCGGCGCTGGCGGCGAGCGCCCGGGCGGTTCGCCCCGGGACGGTGACCGAGCTCCCGCTCGGCTCGAGCGCCCAGATCTATCTCTTCGGCCTCACGTCGGGGCCCGACGGCGACCTCTGGTTCGCCGACCAGGGGTGCATGGGGCTGGGGCACTGCGCCATCGGCCGTCTCAGCCCCGAGGGTCTGATCACGACGTTCGAGCGAGGCCTGAACCGCGGCAGCCTGCCCTTCACGATCGTCACCGGCGCCGACGGCAACCTGTGGTTCACCGACAACGGTCGCCGGCCCGCCATCGGGCGGATCACCCCCCAGGGCCACATCACCGAATTCACCCGGGGGCTGCGCCGCGGCAGCCAGCCCTTCGAGCTGACCACCACGCCCGCCGGCGACATCTGGTTCACCGACCAGGGCAAGCACCCCGCGATCGGCCGGATCACACCGCAGGGGCGGATCACCGAGTTCAGCCACGGCTTGGCCCGGGGCAGCGTGCCGTTCGGGATCGCCACCGGCACGGACGCCCAGGTGTGGTTCACGGATCGGGGCTGCAGCGGCAGCGGGCGCTGCGCGGTGGGGCGGATCACTCCGTCGGGGCAGATCGCCGAGCTCCGGCGCGGCCTGCGCCCGGGCGGCCAGCCACTCGGCATCGCCGCCGGCGCGGGCGGCGAGATCTGGTTCGCCGACTCCGCCGGCGCCATCGGCCAGGTCAGCCCCGGCGGCCAGATCACCGAGCACACCCGCGGTCTTCGGACCGGTAGCTCCCCGGTGGCGGTCGCCGCCGGCCCCGACGGGGACATGTGGTTCACCGACGAGGGCCAGACGCCCGCGGTCGGGCGGGTCACGGCCGGTGGCGCCATCCGCGAGTTCTCCGCCGGCGTCTCGACGGGGAGCGAGCCCGCGGCGATCGTGCCGGCCGCCGACGGCAGGCTCTGGTTCACCGACGAGGGCAGCGCGTCGGGCTTCGGCGTTGTCACGGTGGGGGTCCCGGAGGCGCAGCGGGTGGCGCCCCAGCTCGCTGTGGCGCCCCGGCCCGGCGTCCCGGCCGCCTGCTCGGCCGGGCGCTTTGCCACCTGGATGGGCCTGCAGCCCTCGGCCGCCGCGCTCCCCTTCGACGGCTTCCGCTGGCTGCGCAACGGCACCCTGCTGGGCGGGCACCGCAGACAGCAGTTCACGCCCACGCGCCACGACGCCGGCGCCCGGCTGGCGTGTCGCGAGACCGTGACCTACCCGCCGCCGCTGAACGTCACCGTGGCCGCCACCAGCTCGCCGCGCGCGGTGAGAGGCGCGCCCGCACCCGCCTCGGCGACATCGGTGCTCCACCTCACGGCCTGAACCGTCTCGCCGCCTGAACCGCCTCGCCGCCTGAACCGCCTCGCCGCCTGACGGCCGCGAGCTATGCCGCGGGCACGTGGTGCACCGCCGCGAGCAGGGCCGCGTAGGAGCGGATGAGCGCCGCGCGCTCGCGCTCGATCAGCGGGCTGGCCAGGCTGCAGCCCTCCCGGACCCACCGGTCCGAGTAGCCCATCGCCTCGGCCCGGAACGCCCCCGCGGGGCGCACCGCGTCCGCATCGGCGTCGTAGACGTAGGCATACAGCACGGTCAGCGCATCGATCAGCGGCCCCTCATCGCCGTCGCCGTCGCCGGCGTACTGGTGCTCGCGGTGCACGCGCCACCACTCCACCTCCAGGCGCGCCGCGGTGGCCGGGTCGATCGTCTCGCCGTGCTCGCGGTTGACCAGTGCGTAGAAGCGCTGCATGGCCGCGCGAGCGCCGTCGGGATCGTTGTCGGGGAAGGGTGCCCACAGCTGGTTGGCGCGCAGCACCAGCCATGCGCCCTCAAGCGTCTGAGGCCACGGCAGCCCGAACGTCTGGCGGGTGAGGGTGACCGCGGCGCGCAGGAATGGCACCCACTCGTGGCGGTAGTAGGTCACCCACGCCGTGGTCTCCAGTGACCCGACCAGCCGTGGGTCAAATGCGCGATGGGGCTTGACCGGCGTCAGTCTCGATGAACGTCTGCGCCCCGGTGCCACGTGCGCATCCTACGCCGACGTGAACGCAAAGCCACCTGCATTAGACCCGCCGCTGTGCGTGTCCGCGCAGCGCGACCATGTCGTGGATGACCAGGCTCTGGCGCCCGGTGCTGATGCAGTGCAGCGACCGCAGCGCCGCCAGCGCCTTGACCGTCGCCTCCCGCGAGGCCCCGCACCAACTGGCCAACTGCTCCTGTGAGAACGGCATCTCCACCGCGACCCCGTCGTCGGTGGGCTGCCCGAAGCGCTCGGAGAGCTCCAGGAGCCGCTCCGCCACCCGGCCCAGCGTGTCCAGGGTGGCGAACTGCAGCCGCTTGCGATCGGCGTCGCGCAGGCGGGTGGCGAGCACGCCGATCAACTCCCGGGCCGCGTCGGGACGCTCCAGGGCCTGCGTGAGGACAGCACCGGAGGCGACGATCGCGTCCACCTCGGCGACGGCGAGCGCCGTGGCCGATCGGGCCTCGCCGTCCAGTGTCGAGAGCTCGCCGATGATGTCGCCGCTGCCGCGCAGGCCCAGGACGATCTCGCGGCCCTCGGCCGACATGCAGCTGATCATCACCCAGCCGCTGTCGATGAGGAAGACGCGCTCGGCGCGGTCGCCCTCGGTGAACAGCGCCTGCCCGCGGCGAAAGCGCTGCACATGGCCTTCGCGCCGTAGGCTGGCGCTCAAGCCCTCATGGTTGTTCGTGCTCGCCTCCACCCCGCCAGTTTGACTGTTTGAGCGCCGCAATGTGTCGAAGGACACAGACTGAGTGGGTCAAAGGACGCAGACCTTCTGTCGCGCACACCTGCTCCGTCTGTTAGCGGCGTGTTAGAGACGGTGGTCCCGCCGTGGGTTGCCGCCGATAACCCGCCCACAGTCGGCTTGTCGCGCGGGTAGCCCCGTCGACACCGCCACGGGTGGCGACAGCCGGCGCGACAAGGAGATCAGACATGGCAGTCACCGACACGCGCCCCGCCGCGATCGCGCATCACTCCCGTGCGGAGCGACGCGTGGGCGTTCCCTCTCCGCGCGCGGGCGCCGCGGGCGCCGACCATTCCGACGCCGGGATCAAGACGCTGTTCACGATCCTGACCCTGGTCATCCTCGCCTACGCGGGATCGCTCGTCGTCCGCGGGCCCAACGGCGTCTCGCCGACGTGGCTGGACGGCTGGGGCGTCGCGGGGTTCGAGATGGTGGCCGCCCTCCTGGTCCTCGTGCGCGCCTGGGTCAGCCCGCGTGACCGCAAGTACGCCCTGTGGCTTGGGCTGGGCTCCGTGTCCTGGGCTCTAGGCGACTTCGCCATGACGTATGAGTCACTGGGCGGGGCGACCCCGGCGACGATCTCGCTGGCCAACTGGCTCTGGATCGGCTTCTTCCCCTTGGCCTACGTCGGGGTCATGGTGCTGATGGAGCGCGATGTGCGCAAGCTCAGCGCCGCCAACTACCTCGACGGCGTCATCGCCGCCCTCGTCACCTCGGCGGCCCTCGTCGCCTTCGCCTTCCACTCGATCGCCACCGCGGCCGGCGGCGGCAACGAGTCGGTGGCGATCAACCTCGTCTACCCCGTCGGGGACCTGCTCCTGTTCGGGCTCACGCTGTTCGGCATACGGCTGTTGCCCGTCGGTCAGCGTGCGCGGTGGTGTCTCATCGCGCTCGCCGGTCTCGCCAACGCCGCGGGCGACATCTCCGCTCTGTTCGGCGACCCCGGGAACATCGGTTGGTTCCTGGACTCGATGGCGTGGCCGGTCTCGTTGCTGCTCATCTCGGCGGCGGTGTGGCTGGCGCCGGGCTCCGCCGTGCCCGCGCAGGAGAACCGGTCCTCGGGGTTCGCGGTGCCGACGGCCGCCTCGGCGCTCGCACTGCTCATCCTGTTCGTCGGGTCGCTCAACCACGCGAGCCAGATCGCGATCGGCTTGGCCACAGCCACCTTGGTGGCCGCGGGTGTGCGCTTCGGCCTGGCCCTGCGCCGGATGACGGCACTGACCGAGGAGCGCCATCGTGAGCTCGAGCACTCGGCAGAGACCGAGCGCGCGTCCAAGGAGACGCTGCAGTCAGCGGTGCGCGACTACACGGCATTCGCCGCCCGCGTCGCCGATGGCGACCTCACTGCGACCGTGAGCGCCGACGCCAGCCCGGAGCTCGCCGAGCTCGCCGACAGCCTCAACACGATGGTCTCCGGGCTGGCCGAGATCTCGCGGGAGATCCAGGCCGGCGTCCATGAGATCGGGGACTCCACCACCGAGATCCTCTCGGCGGTCAGCCGCCATACCGACAGCGCGGGCGAGCAGTCGGCCGCGATCAGCCAGACGTCGGCGACGGTCAACGAGCTGCGGGCCGCTGCCGACGACACCGCCCAGCGAGCCCGTCAGGTGGCCCAGCAGGCCAGCGACTCCGTCGCCGTGTCAAATGAGGGCACCAAGGCCGTGACGGCGCTTGGCGAGGCGATGGAGGAGATTCGCGCTCGAGTCGACGGGATCGCCGCGGAGATCCTCACCCTGTCCGAGCGCACGCAGCAGATCGGCGCGATCACCGCGACGGTCAACGAGCTGGCGGATCAGTCCAACCTACTGGCGCTCAACGCGAGCATCGAGGCGGCGCGCGCCGGCGAGCACGGCAGGGGCTTTGCGGTCGTCGCCGAGCAGGTGCGCCGGCTGTCTGAGCAGTCCAAGGCCGCCACCGCCCAGGTCGAGACCATCCTCACCGACGTCCGCGACGCGACGACGGCCGCCGTCGCCGCCAGCGAGCAGGGCACCCGGGTGGTCGACCACGGGTTGAGCCTCACCGGGCGCACCGGCGAGGGGATCCGGAGCCTGGCCGACACCATCCGCGAGGCCTCGGCCGCGGCCGAGCAGATCGCGGCCTCCGCTCACCAGCAGAGCGTGGGGATGGACCAGATCGCCGAGGCGATGACCAACATCGACAATGGGACGGGTCAGTTCCTGGAGGGCGCCCACCAGTCCCAGAGGGTCGCCGGGGACCTGAGCGAGCTGTCAGACAAGCTCGCCGCGCTCACCGATCGCTACCGCGTCTGAGGGTTCAGGACCCCTCCGATCGCTACGGCGTCTGAGGGTTCAGGACCCGCCGAACAACCCGGTCAGGACCCGGATGGCCTTCGTCCGGACCGCCACCCGAGTGAGGGTGAGCGTGAGGTACGGCACGATGCGAACCCGATAGCCGTCGTCAGTTGCGGTCGAGCCTCTCGTCAACGCGATCCGGGTCGTCCGCCGGTCAAGCGATGAGAGTGGTGCCGTGTTGGCGGCGATGGTCCCCGATGTGAGCCTCGGGCCCGGGCACCGGGTGCTGGTCGCCGGAGAGCCGATCACGCCGCCCGGGAACGTGGAGACCGCCCACCGTCCCCGGCTCGTGCCGATCAGCAGCCCTCCGGGCCCGAGCCGCGCGGTGTCCCGACAGTGCTCAGGTCCCTGACTGAGGTCGGACATGACGCTTCCGCCCCCGCTCCAGTTCATGAAGCCAGACCCCGTGACGCCGCCCGGGCTGCCGGGGCCAAGTCCGGCGGCGGCGAGCAGCTCCCGTTGGGGCGTCGTGGCCTTGGCGTTGACGAGGAGCGAGGCAGAGGCCGTCACGTGGGGAGTCAGCGTGATCGTGCCCGTCAGCCCGCACGAGCCCACCGGGCCGCACTCGAGGGGGTCGGCTACGCCGCGGATCTCCTCGACGACGCTCCCGTTCAGCGACGCCCGGTAGGTCACGTCGATCTGGCGCCCGGGTTGGGTAGTCGCGCCCCGTGGGGGGCTGTCGTTCTCGGTTCGCGTCCGTCCCGGTCGTCCGAGGTGCAGGACGATCGTCGAGGTGATCGAGCCGGCGAAGCCGTGGGCCTTGACCGTCTGTGAGGCGGCCAGGGAGATGGTCGTGCGCCCGCGCTCCAGTGTCGCTGCGGGGACCGTGGGAGTGGGGAGGTGCGAAAGGACGTCGGCGTCGCGGGGGCCGGCGCAGCGCGTCACGAGCAGGGCCGGCGCTTCGCGTGCCAGTGAGAAGGTCACGCGGCCGCGTCGCACCCCGAACGACGCGCCCTGGCCGGCACCGGTCGCATCGAGGCAGCGGCTGGCCGGCGCGGAGGAGGGGACGCCCGCCAGCGTGACGCTTGCGCTCGTGACGCCGTCCGCGAACTGTGGCCCATTCGCCAGCGCCGGGAACAGGAGGATCGCCAGGTGTGGGTGCCGTCCCAGCGTGCGCACGATCCGGAGTGAAGCGACCGGTGCCGGTTGCCACGACACCGTGCCGCTGTATCCGCACAGGCCCCGGCGCGCGCAACCGGCAGAAGCATCGCCGTGAAACTGCACGGAGAGCAGTCCGGTGATGCGGACGGGAATCGAGGTCTCCGTCGCGGGGGACCCGCCGGTGATGGCCAAGAGGGGCTGAGCCATCGCCGCCGTCGGGGCGATGAAGGTCGCGGCGCACGCCGCAAGGATGCCGCGGCACCATCTCATAGGGTCAGCGGCTCCCCCGGAAACAGTTTCACGCGCCGAGTGCCACCGGTGCTGCGCACCAGCGCAAGTGTCATGACCACCCTGCCGCTGCGGCGCCCGGCGTACGCGGAGCCTGTGAAGGTGCTGAGGCGTTGGAAGGTGATCGAGAGGTGACTGTCGCCCAGCTGTCCCTCGCTCACCGTCGCCGTGGCCAGCACCCCGCCGCTGGGACCGAGGATGTCCTGCGCCGAGGGCCCCGGACACGGCGTCCGGAATGCATCGGGTTGGCCGTCGCCGAAGCCGTCGAACGTGTCGGACAGCAGCAGCTCGTCGTTACCGCGATGCGGCTTGTTGGAGAGCCCAGGGGCGAGCAGGATCGAGCTCGTGGCCGTGCAGGGCGGCCCGTCGGTCGGGGCGCTGGACTCAGCGACGGTCTCGTGAACGACTTGCTGGGCAAACGTATCCGACAGCGCCATGGTGCCGCGACGCAGGTCCGCAAGCGCGCGGTCGCGTCCGACGTGTCGGTTGGTGATGCGCGCGCCGAGGAACCGTAGGTCTCCGCTGGCGATGAACGACTGCACGAGGCGCCCGGTGGCGCCGCAGGCACCCAGGGCATCACACTCCGGCGGCGCCAATCCGACGAAGTTGGTGGTGAGCGCGCCGGAGAAGCCGGTGATGCGGTAGGTGACGCTGGTGCGCTCCACGAGCACGGATCGCGGCTTGACCGGCACGCTCGTGCCACCGACGCCGAGGATCTCGCCGCCGCCGCTGCCGCTGCCGCTGCCGCCCAACGTGATGCGGGCCCGCACCCCCGAGATCACGGTCACGGCGAAGGGCCCGGTGGTGAAGGCGGTGCGGCCGGAGAGGTCATAGCCGTGGGCGAGCCTGCGGGCGGGGAGCGTCAGCGCGGCCAGCTGGGCGGAGGTCGGCCCGGCGCATCGCCCGGCGCTCGGCGCCTCGCTGCCGGGGCCGAGCAGCCCCCCGGCCACCCGGGCACTGGCTCCTTGCACCTCGAAGTCGAACTGAACGGGAACCAGGTCGGCGCACGTCGTCACCGACCCATCGGGCGCGGTGGTCTGCACGCGGGCGACCGCGCCCTCATCGTTTGCCATCAGCTCCGGTGGGCCGCCGCTACCCGAGAGTTCGTCGCCGCCGAACTGCATCTGCAGCGTGCCGCTGACTCCGCACAGGCCCGCAGCCGCGCAGCCATCGGCCGGCTCGCCTCTCCAGGCGATGAGGAGCGGGCCGGTTACCTCGGTGCTGAAGGAGCGTTGTCGTTGCGGCCGGTGCGAGGCAGACCAGGCCGCCCCCGGCACACCGAGCGATGCCACTGCGAGCACGACGCAGGCGGCGATGAGCGCCGCTCCCCGTAACCCCCTCATCTCGATGCGGATCATCCTCTGATCGGTGAGGCTCTGTCAACCGGTGCGATGGCCCGCTCAACCATTCGTCCATGCCCGTCAACCCTTCGTCCAGAGCGACCGATGGGACCGCGTGAACCCCGTACGTGATCTGCGGTCGGCAGCGCGCGCCTTCGCGCCCTTCAGCGCGGCGGCCATCCTGGCTTGGACAATCGGCCCGGTGGGCTCACACGTGGACTGGGGCCAGTACGCGCTCTCCGCGGTGCTCGCCCTGGCTGCCGGGATGCTGGCCATCGGAGCGACGCGCGGGCGCAACGGGTCACGGCTCGGTCTCGTCCCCGCTGCGCTGCTCTTCCTCGCCGGCGTCGCGTTCCTGCGCAACTCCATGGGGGGCTCGAGCTCGGGCACCAGCGCGCTGGCGATGATCCCCGTGTTCCACACGGCGCTCTACAGCCGCTCCCGCCGTGACCTCGGCGCCGTGGTCGCCGGCGTGGGTCTCTTCTACCTGCTTCCGATCCTGATTGTCGGGCCGCCGTCCTACCCCCACAGCCAGTACCGCTCCGCGGTGCTGACGGTGGCGGTCTCGGCCATCATCGGCTTCGCCACCCAGCAGCTCGTCGCCAGCGTGCGCCGGCAGGCCAGCGAGGCCCGGACGCGCGAAGGGATGCTCGAGCAGCTCGTTGACGTGGTCCATCGCCTCTTTGACAGCCCCCACCCGCGCATCGACATCTGCCAGGCCGCCAAGTCGATCTCGAACGCCTCGATCGCGCTCCTCTACGAGCCCGCCGACAGCGAGGGGCTCGTCTGCACGGCGGTGACCCAGCGCGAGGGGGCGGCCCTGCGCAACCGCGCCGACGAGGGCAGCGCCGTCCAGGAGGCATATGACACCCGCCGCCCTGTGCTCGTTACCACCGAGGTCGAGGCGCGAGTGGGTAACCGCGCCTCATGGATCGCCACCGGGCGCCCGCGCTCGGTGCTCTACCAGCCCCTGACCCGTCACGGCGTCGCCCAGGGCGTCCTGGTGGTGGGCTGGGCCGAGGAGATCGAGGCGGGTGGGACGCACACCACGATCGCGACCCTGCTGGCCCACGAGGCCGCGGCGGTGATCGCGCGCGCCGACGTGCTGGACAACCTCGCCGACGAGGCCCAGACCGACCCGCTCACCGGCCTGCCCAACCGCCGCGCCTGGGACGCCCAGGTCAAGCGTGTGCACAGCGAGGGCGGCCAGCTCGTCATCGCCATGATCGACTTCGACCATTTCAAGCAGTTCAACGACAGCTACGGTCACCCGGCGGGCGACCGGCTGCTCAAGGAGACGGCCGCCGCCTGGCGCGACCAGCTGCGTACGGGCGACCTGCTGGCCCGGCTGGGCGGCGAGGAGTTCGGGCTGCTGCTGCGCGACTGCGACCCCGAGATCGCCACGGAGGTGACCGATCGCCTGCGCCACAGCGTCTCGGAGAACTGGACGTGCTCGGCGGGGATCGCCGTCGGCCGGCCCGGCGAGTTAGCCGAGGAGATCATCGCCCGCGCCGACGTCGCGCTCTACGAGGCTAAGGCCGCGGGGCGCGACCGGACGCACTTGGCCTCCGTCGCCTGAGGCTGGCCCGCTCAGCCTCGTTCTCGGTGAGGGAGATCGCGGCGTCGTAGGCCGCTTCCGCGCCGGCCTTGTCGCCGGTCCGCGCCATCAGGTCGGCGCGGATGGCGTGGTACAGGTGGTAGCCGCCGAGGTCGAGCTGCTCAACGAGGACCAGCCCCGCCGCGGGACCCTGGACCTCTGCGACCGCGACGGCGCGGTTGAGCGCGACCACCGGCGTCGGTGCCATCGCCATGAGCTGGTCATAGAGCGCCAGGATCTGACCCCAATCGGTCTGCGCCGCCGTCGCGGCATCGGCGTGGACCGCGTTGATGGCCGCCTGGATCTGGTAGGAGCCCGGCTGGCGGCGCACCAGGCACCGCCGCACGATCGCCTGCCCCTCGTCGATGAGCCTGCGCTCCCAGAGAGCGCGGTCCTGGTCGGCCAGCCGCACGAGCTCTCCGGCGCTGTCGGTGCGCGCCGCCCGCCGCGACTCGGTGAGCAGCATCAGTGCGAGCAGGCCGGCGGCCTCGGGCTCGTCGGGCATCAGCTCGACCAGAAGGCGACCGAGACGGACGGCCTCGGCGCAGAGGTCGTCGCGCACGAGCTCAGGGCCGGCGCTGGCGGTGTAGCCCTCGTTGAAGATCAGGTAGACGACACGCAGCACGCCGACCAGGCGGTCGGGCAGGTCCTCATCGCGGGGCACCCGGTAGGGGATGCCGGCATCGCGGATCTTGCCCTTGGCACGGACGAGCCGCTGCGCCATCGTGGGCTCCGAGACCAGGAACGCATGGGCGATCTCGGGCGTGGTGAGGCCGCCGAGCAGGCGCAGGGTGAGCGCCACCTGTGCGGCGGCGGACAGCGCCGGGTGACAGCAGGTGAAGATCAGGCGCAGGCGATCGTCGGGCACGGCGCCCCCCTCGCTCTCGCTCCCGCTCTCGCTCTCGCTCTCGCTCTCGCCGAGGGGAGGTTCGGCGTCGCGGTGCAGCAGGCGCGCGGCCTGTGCGTGGCGGTCGGCGCGCCCGGACTCGCGGCGCAGGCGGTCGATGGCGCGGTTGCGGGCGGTGGTGATGATCCAACCGGCGGGACTGGGCGGCAGGCCTCGCTCCGGCCAGCGACGCACCGCCTCGGCGAAGGCGTCCTGGACCGCCTCCTCGGCGAGGTCGATGTCGCCGAAGCTGCGGACCAGGACCGCCACCGCACGGCCGTGCTCCTGGCGGAACACACGCTCGATGTCCTCAGATCCCAGGGCCGGCATCGGCTCGATCAGCGCGCGTCCTCGTCCTGGAACGGCCGGACCTCGATCGTGAGGGTCGTCGCCAAGGCCAGCCGCCGGCCCCACTCCAGTGCGGCATCCAGGTCATCGGCACGGACGATCGACAGGCCGCCGATGTGCTCCTTGCCCTCCGCGAACGGTCCGTCGGTCATGACGACGTCATCGCGGTCGGGGCGCAGGACCGTCGCCGTGCTGGCGGCGTGCAAGCCTCCGGCGAACACCCAGGCGCCGGCGGCGCGCATCTCGTCGTTGAGCGCGTTGACGTCGCTCATGATCTTGTCCAGCTCCGCCGCGGGGGGCACGGGACCGTCGGGCTGAACGACGCTGAGCAGATAGGTCTTCATGATGGCTCCTTCCGGCGCGGGGTCTGTAGGGCGCCGTCGTGGTGATTGTCACCCCCTATACGAACGGGATGGTCCGAATCGACATCGCCCCCGGTGGTCGCTCCCGTGGGGGAGGGCCACTAGCATCGATCCCATGACCCACGATGACAACGCCCCCAGCCAAGAGGTCATCGACGTCGTGGCCCAGCGCGCCCCGGAGCTTGACCCGGCCGAGGTCGCTCGTTTCATGACCGAGCACGCCAAGCCGACGGACGAGCCCGACTCGCACGTCGTCTGGGCGGTCCGCGTCATGCGCGAGACCGGGGAGGGAGAGGTCGGCGGCGGCCTGCCCGTCGATCGCGTGGTCGGCGAGATCCGCCGCCGCGACCGGTAGGGGGCTACTTCTCCTTGGGAGGCAACGACCGGGCGTAGGCCACGCCGCGGCCGACCCAGCGCTCCAGCTGGCGCTTGGTCCTGAGCCCCTCGGACTCGACCCGGAGCCAGCCGTCCATCGTCTTGCCGCGCATCTCGAAGGGCCCGGCGTATGGCTTGGCCAGCAGCGACTCCGTCTCTTCGGGCGGCACGTGGAGCAGGAGCCCGCCGCGTCCGCTGGCGCTCACCGACATGTGCCCGCCGATGAGGAAGGCCAGGCCGCCGAACATCTTCTTCTCCACCACGCCGGGCTCGCCGGCGATCAGCTCACGGATGCGATTGGCCAGATCCTCGTCGTACGCCATCTCTGCGCATTATCCGCCGCCACGGGCCCAGCGCGCACCGTCACACGTGAGATTTCTCGTTCTTGCGTCGTTCTTCTTCAGATAAGCGGTACTCAACGATTTGCTGCCCCCCAGGCAGCCGGCGGCGGAATTCGGCTTCGCGCCGCAAGAGTCAAAGAGTGGGGGCCAACAGCTGCGCGTCCCGGTGGGGCAGGAACGCCCATCGGGACGACGCCATTTTCGCGCTCGTGGCCTTTTGCGCGGCCTGACGGCGGGTAACGGGTGGGCAACGGATCCGAGAGGTGGAGGCACCGATGAGCCACGACGAGCGAGACGTCAAGCCCAGCGAGCAGCGCGGGGGCACGACCCCGGGCGCTGACGAGGCCCGTGAGAAGGGGGAATGGGCGGCCACCGCCTCGGACGAGCGCGCCACCGACACGGGGATCGACCGGTCGGGGGGCGAGCACGCCGACGCGGTGACCGACGGCGGCTCGGCGCCGCCGCCGGCCGGGGCCGAGCCCGACCTCAAGGACGCCGCAGCGGGCCCGCGCGAGCCCGACCGCCAGTCGGCCGGCGGCTGAACTTTCTCCCGGCTGGGTATGTTGCGCGACGGTGGCCAGGCGCCTACGTCCTCCTCGCGGCCTGCGGCGGCGCGTCTCGCCCGCGCTGGGTGCCGCCGTGACGCTCGCGGTGGCCGGGTGCGGCGGCTCCGCCCATAGCTCGACGGCCGCAGGCAGCACCGCGCCCTCGACCTCGCTGTCGAGCTCGACGACCACGGCGACGACGAGCAGCACGCGGCCCGTTCGTCACCGGCGCCCCTTGCGGCGTGGCGCGCCGGTCGGCACTGCGCAACGCGTCCACGCCGGCACCTCGACCTTGCTCGTCACCGTCTCCAAGGTGCTCGACCCGCTGAGCGGCACCGGCTCGACGCTGCTGCCCGGCCACCGCGCCACCGGGGTCCAGGCCGCGATTCGCGCCGTGGCCGGCGCGACCTATGACAGCACGGCATCGGGAGACTGGTCGATCCTCACCACCGCGGGCCTGGCGTCGCCGCTGTTCGTCAAGCAGGGCGTGTGCGAGACGCCGCTGGCCGACTTCGAGAGCCTGATCGGGGTGGGGGAGTCACGCGACGGCTGCGTGGCCTTCAGCGTGCCCAAACATGCACGGATCCTGTCCGTGCGCTTCTCGCCCCACTCGCGGGCGCCGGGGACCGTGGCCTGGCGCTGAGGCCCGCTCCGGGACGGCCCGAGTCAGGCCGTGCAGCGCGGGCTGACCGGGATGTTCTGTGACGGCACCGGGGGCTCGTCGCGCTTGCAGTAGGTGAGCTGGTGCGCGGACTCGTCGACGACGCCGACGAAGTCGTAGTTGACGTCGTTGGCGGTGGCCACGCAGCTGAAGGCGAGCTCACGCGCGTGGCCGCCGTGACGCGTGCAGCGGACGCGCTGCAGAGGCCCGTCGACGACGCCCCTGTTGACGAGGCCCGACATCGCGGTGTGCACCGTGCGGACGAACCCGGCCTGGGGGCTCTCCCCGGGCTTCAGCGTGATGACGCGCGGTGCCTGGTCCGCCGCGACGACGACCTCGGCCTCCTTGTTGACCTTGGCCTGCTCGGACGGGGTCAGGGTTCGGTTCGAGTCCGTGTTGTTGTTGTTGACGAAGATGATCAGCGCCACCAGCAGGATCGCGCCGACGGCGAGCGACACGGCGAACTTCGCCCACATCGGGAACCGCTGGCGGAGGGATGGGGTCGCGGGCTGAGGCACGGCGGCCGGTGGCGCTCAGACGGCGTGAGCCGCGAGCACCTCGCGCAACGCCGCCACGTCATCCTCCGTGGGGGCCCAACGGCCGGCGGCGGCGTTCGCGCGAACCTGCTCGGGCTTGGTGGCGCCGGCGATCACCGAGGACACGACGTCGTGGACCAGCAGGGCGCCGATGGCGACGTCGATCATCGGCACGCCGCGCTCGTCGGCGAACCTCTGGACCGCCTCGAGCAGATCGAACTGCTCGGGAGTGGCGATCTCGTCGCGGCCTGAGAGCCGGGTGCCAGACGGCGCGGCCTCGCCACGGCGGTACTTGCCGGTGAGCAGGCCCGAGGCGAGCGGGAAGAAGGGAACGAAGCCGATCCCGAGCTCCTCGCAGGCCGGGAGCACGTCACGCTCGGCGTCGCGGACGAGCAGGTTGTACTCGTTCTGGACGGCCGTGAACGGGGTGAGCCCGTGCTCCTCGGCGACGGCGGCCGCCTCGCGGAGCTGATCGGCGTCGAAGTTGGACGCGCCGATCGCACCGACCTTGCCGGCCTTGACGAGCTCGTGCAGCGTCTCGAGGGTCTCAAGGATCGGGGTGACGCCGTCGGGCCGGTGGTACCAGTAGTAATCGATCGTGTCCGTGCACAGCCGAGTCAGAGACGCGTCGATGCAATGCAGGATGTAGTCCCGCGAGCCGCGGGGGCCGCGCCCGTCACCCATGTCCATCCCGAACTTGGTGGCCAGGACGACCTGGTCTCGCCGTCCCTGGAGCACCTCGCCCAGGTACTCCTCGCTCTGACCTCGCCCGTAGATGTCGGCGGTGTCGAAGAAGGTGACTCCCTCTTCGAGGGACGCGTCGACGACCGCGCGAGTCGCGGCGAGATCGGCGCGGCGGCCGAAGTTGTTGCACCCCAGGCCGACGACGGACGTCTTGAGGCCGGAGGCGCCGAGGGGGCGGGTGGTGAGGGAGGGCATGGGGGTCAGCCTAGCTGCCTCGCTCGGGGCCTTCCTGCGTCAGCGGAGGCGGTGGTCGTCGCGCCGCAGCGCGTCGGTGAAGCGCCGTGGCACGGCCGGGCCCTCGCCCTCCTCCCACAGCGTCGTCACCACCAGCTCGTCGCCCTCGGGGCGGCAGACGTAGACGAGATCGCGCCGGTCGAGGTCGCGCACCAGCAGCGCCCCGCGCTGCCCGGGTTCTGTGCGGCCGGCGGCGTGGGCGCGGGCCACGCGGCCCGCGATCTCGGTCTTCTCGTCCAGCGAGCCCCGCACGCGCTGGCGAAAGCGCTCGGCGGCGTGGTCGGTCACGGCGATGAGCATCGCGCTGGGCCTCTCGGACTGCCCCGCTACGAGGCGGTCTTTGACTTGGTGCGTACGTACAGCGTCCCGCCCGGCCCACGAGCTTTGATCCGCAGCTTGGGCGCGCCGGGCACCGGAGGCGCCGTATGGGGCTGGATCACCTGGCTGGCGAACATGCCCCCGCCGGTCAGGCTCACATCCACGCTCTCGGGGACGATGACCGTCACGGTGCCGAACAGGTTGAAGATCTCCAGGTCCACCACTGACCCCGGCAGCCGCGCCTGGGAGAGGTCGAGGGTGATCGTGCCGAAGATGGAGCGGAACTCCGACCGCGCAGCCAGTTCCCACGGCCCCGAGCGCACGAGCCGGCTGCAGAAGGCCACATGTCTCTGCTGGGGGGCGGCCAGCTCGGTCGAGGCGGCCGGCGGAGGCGCGGCGGGCAGATCCTGAGTGAGCGTGGCCAGCTCAATGCGCGTGCGGGCCGCCTGGGCGCGCTCCACCCGGTCCGAGAACTCCTCGAGCGTGAGCCGCCCCTCCACCACGGCGCGGCTGAGCAGCTCCGTGCTGTGCTCGCGCTCCGCGTCCCCCGCCAGGATCGCCGGTGGCTGTGGGTTGCGCTCCTCCATCGGTCTCAACGGTACCGGGCGGGTTGCCGCCGGTCGCGCGCCGGGCTTGCCGAGGCTCCGCGCGGCGTTACGGCGGGGTACGTGGCGAACGTCAACGACGGACTTGGGAAGTGCCGACGCCTGCGTCAGCCGGGCAGCTTCGAGGGCAGCGCCCGGGCCCGCCGGGCGATCCCCTTCCACTGGTCGCCCTCGCTGCGCAGCCGGTCCGCAGCGGTGGCGACGGTCCATTTGTCCGGAGCCAGGGCGTCGTCGGACAGCTCGTCCCAGGCGATCGGCATGGCCACCGGGCCGCTTGGACGCGGCCTGACCCCGTAGGGGGCCACGGCGTGCTGGGCGTAGTTGATGCGATTGACGTCGATGTAGATCCGCGCCCCGCGCTCCTCGCGGTGCCACTCGAGCGTCAGGTGGTCCGGGTTGTCGGCGACCATCGCCTCGGCCAGCGCGCGGGCGAAGGTGTGGACATCGCCGAACGACGGGCCGCGACGCAGCGGGGACACGACGTGGATCCCGCGCGAGCCCGTGACCATCGCGAACGTGGCCAGCCCGGTATCGCGCAGCCGCGCGCCCGCGTCCCGGGCGGCGGCGCGCACCTCGGCGAACGTGACCCCGGGGGAGGGGTCGAAGTCGATGATGAGCCGGTCGGGTTGGCGTGGCTCGTCGTCGCGCGAGAGCCAGATGTGGGGGGTGACGACGTTCTGCCCCACCAGGTACACCAGCGTCGCCGCGTCGCGGGCCACGACCTGGGTGAGCGTTCCGCCCTTCTTGGGGACCGTGACGGTGGCGATCCAGTCCGGGAAGTGCCGGGGGACCGACTTCAGGAAGAACCCGGCCTGATCGATGCCGTTGGGGAACGCCTGGAGCGCGAGGGGCCGGTCGCGGACGAGGGGAAGCATCGCCTCCGCGACGTTCTCGTAGTGCACGGCCAGCGCCCGCTTGGTGATCTCCGGGTCTGTGAAAAGCGCCTTGTCAGGATGGCTGAACGGCACCCGGCGGCGGCCGACGGTGATGGTGTCGGTCATCGCTCGCGCACCACCTCGGTCGCGTCCTTGTCATCGCGCAGCCCGAGGAAGCGCGGATGACGCAGGCGCCCCGCGGAGGTCCACTCGGTGAAGCCGACCTCCGCCACCAGCTTCGGGGTGACCCATGTGACGCCCCGCTCGCGGATCGACGACGGGTTGGCGAACGCGGAGCCGGCGCGGCTCAGCGCGCGCAGCTTCCGTCCCAGCGAGCCGAGCGTCTCCTGGTCAAAGCCGGTGCCGACCTTGCCGGCGTACTCCAGCTCGCCGTCGCGGAAGTAGCCCAGCAGCAGCGCGCCGAAGTCCGTGCGCGAGCCCTGGGGCGCGGTGAAGCCCCCGATCACCAGCTCCTGGCCGGCCTCGCACTTGAGCTTGAGCCAGTCCCGGGAGCGCTTGGCCTGGTACGGGCTGTCGGCGCGCTTGGCCACCACGCCCTCCCAGCCCTTGCGGCACGCCTCGCTGAACATCGCCTCCCCCTCGCGGTTGCGGTGCGAGGTCCAGCGCAGCGGATCGTGGAACTCCAGCGCAGCGCGCAGCAGGCGTTTGCGCGTGCGCAGACCCAGCCCGCGGACGTCGTTGCCATCCACCCACAGCAGGTCGAAGATGTAGAAGAACACCGGGACGTGCGTACGACCGCGCTGGGCCAGCCGGGCAAAGCTCGTCTGCTGACCGTCGAAGGCCACGATCTCGCCGTCGATGGCAAAGCGCCGGTGTGTCTGGCCCGCGATCGCGTCGCGCACCTCGGGATAGCGGCCGCCCAGATCGAGGTCGTTGCGTGACAGCATGCGTACCTCGTCATGCTCGCGCACGGCCAGACAGCGGATCCCATCGAGCTTGCGCTCGAAGATCCACCCGGGGTCGCTAAAGCTCTGCCGCTCCAGGACGGCCTTCATCAGCTCGGCGTGGCGTGGCGCGGGCGCTTGGACCGCGAGTTCGCGCTCCTCGGGACTCACGCCCGCAAGCTGAGGTTCGGCCATGCCCGGAGCTATACCTCACCGAGCGCCGCGGCGTCGCCCACGGCTCAAGTCGCGTCGCGTACGCGCCGACTACACATGAACTGATGCCAGGCGAGCTCAAGGTCCTCATCGCCGACGACCACCCCCTGATCATCGCCGGCATCCGCCGCACGATCGACCACGTGGAGGACATGCATGTCGTCGGCGAGGCTCAGTCCGGCGCCGAGCTCGTCCAGCTCGTCGAGCGCCGGCGTCCCGACATCGTGCTCATGGACCTGCGCATGCCCGGCGTGACCGGGACCGAGATGATCGAGCTCATCCGCAAGCGCTGGCCCGAGACCAAGACGGTGGTCCTGTCGGCCTGCGACGACGCTCCCGTGATCGAGGCGGCACTCCAGGCGGGCGCCAGCGCCTACGTGCTGAAGACCGCCGGCTCGCTGGACATCACCTCGATCCTGCGCCAGGCCGCCAACGGTGAGGTGCTGCCCGCGCCGGTCACCATCCCGGCGCGCCCCGCGGCGCCGACTGAGCCCGGCGCGCCGACGTTGACCGAGCGCGAGCGCGACATCCTGTCCCGGGTGGCCGCCGGCATGACCACCGCGGCGATCAGCCGGGAGCTCTGGGTCTCAGAGCACACGATCAAGTTCCACCTCACCAACATCTATCGCAAGCTCGGCGTGCCCAACCGGGCCGGCGCTGTGCGCTATGCGCTGGAGCACGGGCTGGTCTAATCCTCGTCCTCGCCGCGCCACCGCGGCAGGACGGCCGAGACCACCGTCGGGCCTCCGGGCCTGGAGCTGATCTGGGTCTGCCCCCCGAGCATCCGCACACGCTCGTGCATCCCCACCAGGCCCAGGCGGCCGGCGCGCGCGGCGCGTGCCACGGTCGTCTCGGGATCGAAGCCGCGGCCGTCGTCTGACACCTGGGCCCTGATCCCGTCAGGGTCCGGTGTGATCGAGATCCGGACCGCCGAGGCGTCACCGTGCTTGCGGACGTTCGAGAGCGCCTCCTGGACCAACGCCAGCAATGCGATCTCCTGCGACTCCGAGAGCTCCGTCAGGTCGGCGCTGAACTCGGTGTCCGGGAGGATCCCCGTGCGCTTGGCGAAGGCGTCGGCGACGCGCTGCAGCGATTCGAGCAGGGACCCCGGCGACAGGAACGGCGACTGCACCGAGGTCGACAGGCGGCGCAGGTCCCCGTCCAGCGCGAGCAGCTGGGCTTCGAGGTCGTCCAGCCGGCCCAGGGCGCGCGCCTGATCAGGATCCCCCTCCAGCAGCGGACCCAGCTGCTCGCGAAACAGCCGCACGTCGTGCGCCAGCAGGATGACGTCCTGCTGGGGACCGTCGTGAAGATCGAAGCGCACACGCGCCAGCCGCCGTTCCACGGCGCCGGCCACCAGCTCGCGCCAGTGCTCGCGGTCAAGCAGTGTCTCGCGCTCGAGCAGACTCGCGATCCCGGGCGCCGCGGCGGCGAGCAGGGGGCCCAGCTCCGGCGCCTGAGGGTCCACGCCGCGGACGACCAGCGCACCGGTCACGGGCCGGTCATCGATGCGTATGCGCACCGTCTCGTCGTCCGCGTCTGCGCCGGCGTCGAGCTCGCCGGCGTGTGCGACACAGCGGGGGTCAGCATCGGTCTGCTCGGCCCACAGCGCCACGGCGCGGGCGCCGGTCAGGGCGCGCAGCAGCACGAGCTGGGCCTGCAGGGCGTCTGCGACAGGGAGCTCGGCCGGCCGTCGTGCACGCAGCAGCTCCCGCCCCAGGGCCACGCGGGGCACGCCGGCGCGCGCTTGCAGCGCGTCCGCCAGCCGGCGGATCTGGGCGGCGTCTGCGGCCGGCTGGCCGGCGACGACGCCGACGAGCTCCGCGGCATAGGCGACGAGCGCCAGCACGACGGCGTCCGGGCCGGCGCCGGAGGCGTCCAGCAGAGCCCGGGCGTTCTCGGCAGCGACCTCGCGGGCCTCACCGGGGACGGCGATGGCCAGCTCGTCGAGGACTGCGGCCACCGGCGCAAGCGCGCGGGCGAGCCGTTGACTGTCTTCGGGTGCGCTCGGCACCCACTCATTCTGCTACGCGGCTCGGAGGGCGGCTACGCGCTCGGGAAGGAGCCCAATGTCGAGAGCTCCATCGACACCGGGATGTTGAGCGTCGTGGACACGCGCTTGTGCTTCGGGATGTTGATCGGCACGTAGTTCTCGCCCGGCGCGAACGAGTTGACGCCCAGCTTGGGGACGTGGACGACGTTGAACTTGGCGAGGTAGTCCGACGGAAGCTTGTCGACGTCGAACCAGCCGGCGCCGCCACCGGGGCGGGCGAAGCCACTGGTCCCGAAGTAGCGGTTGCCGATCCGCATGAACGTGTGCCACGAGTTGTAGAAGATCGTGACCTTGCCCGGGCCCGCGGGGAACTTCCACATCGGGATGTCACCGGACACCGTGGTGGGCACCTTGTAGCCGGCCTGCTGCATGACGTAGGAGACCGAGCCTGAGCAGTCGAACGGGGCGAACACCGAGGGCTGCTCGTGGCCGCCGCCGTACACGTAGGGGAAGTTGGCGGCGCTGACCATGTTGGCGGCCGCGATGAGGCGGTCGAAATGAGAGAGCGTCCCGCTGGAGTAACGGACGACGGGGATCGTCTTGAGGCCGGTGGCGAAGTTCACCGAGAACGTCCCGTGCTTGACGGTCAGGCGCTGGTACTGGGCATGAGTGGCGATCGCGTGGGCGCGTGCCATCACCTCGTCCACGTACCAGCTCGCGTGGTTGTAGGCGTAGACGGCCTTGGCGACGTCCTGCTGGGCGCCGGCGGCCGCGAGGTACTTGGCGGCGGAGAAGATGGCGTCGCGCGGGTCATAGGGGTTGGGGACGCTGTGGCCGTCGACCGCGAGCCCGTACCTGGCCCAGGTGGAGGGCTCGAACTGCATCCAGCCGACCGCGCCGGCGCTCGACGTGTTGAGGTTCTGGCCGTAATTGCTCTCGATGGCGTTGATCGCGGCCAGCACCTCCCACGGCACGCCGTACTTGTGACCGGCCTCCATGTAGATGGGGATGAGGAACGACGGCGGCCGGTTGCCGTTGGAGAGCAGGCCGGAGAGATTGTTGACGGCGCCAGTGAGGGTCGGATCGGCGTTGACGGTGCCGGTCCAGCCCTTGGGCACCGAGATGCCCGGGGCGGTGGGGGAGAGCGTCGTCACAGGGTGAGTGGTGGTCGGGTTCGGCTCGGGCGCCGGGGTCGGCTGGACGACCGGGGCGCCGCCGCTGACGTGGGAGCGCGTCGGGCGGTGATGGGCGGCCTTGGTGTGCTTCTTGTGGGCGTGGGACTTGGTCGAGGTGCCCTTCGCCGGCGCGTTGCCGATCGTGAGCGTGCCGGACGCGGGCGTGCCGTTCTTGTCGGTGCCGGTCTTCGTGGTGCCGGTCTTGTCGGTGCCGGTCTTCGTGGTGCCGGTCTTGGCGGTGCCGGTCGTGGCCGTGCCGGTCTTCGTGCTTGTCGTCTTCGACGTGCCCGTCTTGGCCGTGCCGGTCGAGGGCTTGCCGCTCTTCGTCTTGGGCGGGACCCCCACCGACATGGTCGCGCCCTTCGGGCTCGTTCCCTTGTCAGCGGTGCCCGAGTGCGTGGTGGTGGGCCGGTGGCCGGCCGGCACTGGGCAGTGCAGCCGCAGCGCGGGCTTGTCGGCGGCGTAGGCGAGGGCGCCGTGGGTGGTCGGCGTGGCGCAGGGCGCCGTGGCGTGAGCCGGCGTGGCCTTGTCGTGGACGCTCTGGGAAGGAGTGGAGAAGAGGTGGGTGGGCTTGAGCGGATGGGGCACGGCGCGGGAGGTCGCTGCGACGGTCACCGAGCCGGTGGTCGTGGCGGGAGCGGCGGCTGCACCGGAATGGGCGGGCGCGCCGGGACGGGCGGGGGCGCTGGACGGCGTGGTGGTGCTGAGCGAGCCTCCGGCCCCGCCGGAGGCAAGCGCGACGGCGGGGGTCGCAGAGCCGGCGGTGACCGCGACCGCCGTGGCCAGGGCCACTGCCTTCTGGCGGGCGCGGGCGCTCGTCGTGGGGCGGACCTGCGGCGTGCGCAGGGCAAGCTGGGTGCGCGCGGCGAGCTGGTCGAGGGTGAGCTGCAGGCCCGGGGCGGGGAGCTCCAGGGAGAAGCCCTCCATGGCGACGACCTGGAACAGCGCCTCAGGAAATTCGATGACCTCGATCGGAAGCGCGAACACGGCGCGCCACAGCAGCTGGTTGGCGTGCGTGCGCGTGTGGGTCAGCAGCCGGCGCTCCAGCGAGGACATGCGCGCGGGCGCGTAGTAGACGTCGATGCTGCCGGGGCAGGGCTCCACCATCAGGTGCGCGCCGGCGGGGGCAAACCGGGTCCCGGCATCGCCCAGGCTGGCCAGCAGGCGCAGCACGCCCCACTCGGCGCTCACGCGCGAGTAGTGAAAGGACTCTGCAGAGGGACCCATACTGATGTAGTCGTCCGGTCGGCCGTGACCCAAGACTCGACGAAGGTCTAGGTCCGTGCGCCGGCGTTCTGGGTACGCGCGGGCGGCCAGTCGATGGGCGTCGCGACCGCGTCTCGTCGTGGACGCGTGACCAGGCCCTTTACTGCGCCCGGCGCATACAGGGCCACGCTCAGCGCGGCCACTGTCGGGACGCTGGTGATGCAAAACACGAGTGCCTGCACGTCGTGGGACAGGCCGAGAGCATTCGTCTCCTCAAAAACAAACCAAGCAGCGAATGCGGCCAGAAGGGACAGCACCGGGATGCGGTCGAAGCTGAGCGACTCCCAAGTCACGAGCGCCAGCAGAAATGGCAGGGCGTAGTAGGAGATGTCCCAGGGGTCGAGGATGCAGCGCAAGGCCAGGAGCAGCGCCAGGAGCAGGAGCGGGCCGTTGAGCTCCCGGCAGGCAAACCGGCGGCGCACCCCGGCGTAGAGGCCGGTGAGCGGGACCATGATCGCGGCGATCAGGGGATGACTGATGCTCTCAATCCATTCGGGCGGTGTGCGATATCCCGCATTGAGCCCGCTGGTGATGTGACCGTGCGTACCGAGGAACCACCAGATCTGCCATGGCTGGAAGATGGCCCCGGTACTGATCCCGGTGGCAGCGGTCTGTGCTGCCGCGCCGCGCGACGCGGCGAGCGCGAACGGCGCGATGAGCAACCCCGCGGTGAGACCGGTGATGACGAGCGCACGCAGGTGGGCTCGGTCGAGAGCCAGCAGCACGGGTCCGACCGCGAGAACGGCCCACTCCTTGTTGGGAATCGCCAGACCGAGCAGGACGGCTGCCCAGGTCGGGCGCTGCTTCATCGCGCAGAGGACCGCCGCGATGCACAGCACGGCGCCGAGCAGGTCCTCCGGATGACCCAACCGCAGGGCGGGGATCATCAGCGGGTTGGCCACGCAGAGGACGAGCGCGATCGCACACGCGCCGCGGGAACGACGCAGTGCCCGCATCCGTGCGGCGAGCCACACGCCGAGAGCGCCGACCGCCAATAGGCACGGGGCGGCGCTCGCGACGTAGATGGAGAGCTCGCCGCCGCCCCAGAGCGTCGTCAACTGGACGAACGGCGCGCGGAGGATGAGCGAGCCACCGTAGACCGGGGCGATCTCCAGGAACCGCGAGACGTGGCCCGCGAGCAATGAATCGACGGCCGGGCGCGCTTCGGTCTGCCAGTCGGGCCACGACCACCCGTGCACTCCGAGCCACGCGATGACCAACAGGCTCGCGGCGGCGCCGCCTGCGGCGAGCGCGTTCTGCCGGATCACGGAACGCATGCGATGGGTGAATCGGCTCTCAGGTGACCGGGAGCGAGCCCGCAGCGTCGTCGACGCTCACCGGATGGCGTCGTAGACGTGGAACATCGGGAGGTACATCGCCAGGATCATGAAGCCGACGATGGTCCCGATGACACAGATCATGAGGGGCTCGAGGATCGACGTCAGCGACTTGACCGCGGCCTCGACCTGGTCCTCGTAGAAGTCGGCAACCTTGGAGAGTGTCGAGTCCAGGGCGCCGGTCTCCTCGCCCACGCGAACCATGTTGGTCACGAGGGAGGGGAAGATCGACTCGTCGGCCAGCGCCGATGCGATCGTCCCGCCTCCCTGCACCGAGTCGTGCACGGCGGTCATCGCGTTCTCGACCACGGTGTTGCCGGCGGTGCGGCCCGTGACGTCGATGGCCTCGAGCATCGGGACACCCGCCGAGGTCAGGGACGACAGCGTGCGAGCCCACCGCGCCAGCGCGATCTTCTGGACGATCATCCCGATCTTGGCGGGAGCCTTGAGGCGGAAGCGATCCCACATCGGGCGGCCGGCCTTGGACGACTTCCACTTGCGAAAGCCGAACACTGTCCCGAGCGACCCGAAGAGGAAGAGGTACCACTGGTGACGCAGCGCGTTGGACACCGCAATCGTTTTCACGGTCAGCGTCGGCATCGTCCCGTGGAACTGCTTGAACACACCGGAGAACACCGGAATGATGAAGAGGAGCATCGCCACGCACACGCAGATCGCGATGGACGTTACGACGGCGGGATAGACCATGGCGGACTTGACCTGACGGTGAAGTTTGTGCTGGGCCTCGAGCTGGTCGGCGACGCGGATGAGCGCGCTCTCCAGGAAACCGCCGGTCTCCCCGGCGCGAATCATCGCGACGAACAGCTCGGAGAAGATCTTGGGGTGCTTGGCCAGGGCCCCGGACAGGGAGGCACCGCTCTCGATGTCCTGGCGGAGTGTCACGACGGTGGCGCACAGCCGCTTGTTCTGGGTCTGCGCCTCGAGCACGGTGAGCGCGCGCATCAGTGACAGTCCCGACGAGATCATCGTCGAGAGTTGCCGCGTCATGAGCGCCAGGTCCTCGAGCGTCACCCGCGTGAACTGGTCGAAGGACAGTTCCATCGACTTGGTCTTGGCCTTGACCTCGAGCGCGATCAGACCCCGGCCCTTGAGAAGCTCGGTGACGCCCGCCGCTGATTCAGCGTCGACCTCCCCCTTGTGCTTGACACCGAGACCGTCGACGGCGCGAAAGACGTAGCTGATGCTGCTCATTGCAGGTAACCGTTGGCGCCGGCGGCCTGGAGGACGGCCCCACCGCCCAGAAGCCGGGCGAGTTCGGCCGGGACCGAGGCGCGGCGCTGTGCGACGTCGCGCGTGATGCGCCCGGCACGGACGAGGTCAGCCAGAGCGGCGTCCATCGTCTGCATGCCGTGCTCGGCCCCGGTCTGGATCGCGGAATAGATCTGGTGGGTCTTGCCTTCGCGGATGAGGTTGCGTACCGCCGGCGTCGGGATGAGGATCTCGACGGCGGGAACGCGGCCGGAGCCGTCGGCGGTCGGAAGCAGCTGTTGGGCCACGACACCCTGGATGGCGACCGAGAGCATGACGCGCACGTGCTGCTGCTGGTGAGGCGGGAACACGTCGATGATGCGGTCGATCGTCTGCGGGGCGTCCTGGGTGTGCAGGGTGGCCAGCACCAGGTGGCCGGTCTCCGCGGCGGTCAGCGCGGTGGAGATGGTCTCCAGGTCGCGCATCTCGCCCACGAGGATGACATCAGGGTCCTCGCGCAGCGCGGCGCGCAGGCCCTCGGAGAAGCTCGTCGCATCGCTGCCCAGTTCGCGCTGATTGACCAGGCACCGCTTGTGCTGGTGCAGGAACTCGATCGGATCCTCGATGGTGAGGATGTGCTCCTCGCGCGCGGTGTTGATCTCGTCGATCACGGCGGCCAGCGTGGTGGACTTCCCGGACCCCGTAGGTCCGGTCACAAGCACCATCCCGCGGGGCAGGGCGGCCATCTCACGAACGGCCGGCGGCATGCCGAGCGTCTCCAGCGACTGGATCACGCTGGGGATCACGCGGAGCGCGGCGCTGACGGCGCCGCGCTGCAGGTAGGCGTTGACGCGCATCCGGGCGGTCCGCGGGACCGAGTAGCTGAAGTCGACCTGGCGCGCGTTCTCGAACTGCTGGCGCTGCGTGTCACTCATGATCGAGTAGACGATCTCCCGGGTGTCAGAGACACCCAGAACGGGGAAGCCCTCCAGCGGGAAGAGGCGGCCGCGGACGCGGATGCTGGGCGCCGCACCGGCGGTGATGTGAATATCCGAAGCGCGGCGCTCGAGCGCCGCCAGGACGATGTCCGCGAAGTCGACGACTGACATATGAACCTTCCTCGGCAGGGATCGGTTGTGACTTGAGTCCGGCGGCCTATGCGCCTAGTACTCGGAGGACTTCGTCGATGGCCGTGACGCCCGCCTTGACCTTCTCGAAGGCGTCCTCACGCAGCGTGCGCATCCCCTCTGTCCGAGCGGTATCCATGATCCGGTCCGCCGAGGCGCTGTGGAGGGCGAGGTCGCGGATCTCGTCGGAGACGGGCATGATCTCGTAGATGCCGACGCGGCCCTTGTAGCCGCTGCCGCTGCACCGCGGGCAGCCGGCGGCCTCGTAACCGGCGAAGTCGTGCTCGACGTGAAAGCCCGACCGCGCCAGCACGCTTGCCTCGAGCGTGACAGGCCGCTTGCATCCGGTGCACAGCACGCGAGCCAAGCGCTGCGCGATGACGCAGCGCACCGAGGAGGCGACCAGGAACGGCTCGATGCCCATCTCGACGAGCCTCGTGATGGAGCTGGGCGCGTCGTTGGTGTGCAGCGTGGACAGCAGGAGGTGGCCGGTGAGCGCCGCCTCGATGCTGATCTGAGCGGTCTCGCGGTCACGGATCTCGCCGACCATGATGATGTCGGGGTCAGCGCGCATCATCGCCCGCAGGCCCGCGGCGAAGGTGAGACCCGAGCGCGCGTTGACGGCGACCTGGGTGACACCGGGCAACTGGTACTCGACGGGATCCTCGATGGTGACGATGTTCTTGTCCGGTGTGTTGAGGGAGTTGAGCACCGCGTAGAGCGTCGTGGACTTTCCGGATCCGGTGGGCCCGGTGACGAGGACGGAGCCGTGGGCGTGGCCGGTGGCCGTCGCCAGGCGCCCCAGCGAGAAGTCATCGAGCCCGAGCTTGGGGATCTCGATGAGCACGTTGGAACGGTCGAGAATGCGCATCACCACCGACTCACCGTGGACTGTCGGCAACGTCACGACGCGGATGTCGATCTGCTTGCCGTCGACGTTGAGGCCGACGCGACCGTCCTGGGGCAGACGGCGCTCGGAGATGTCGAGCTCGCACATGATCTTGATGCGCGAGACCACGCCGGGGACCATCCGCCCCGGGATCCTGGCGATCTCCTCCAGGACGCCGTCCACCCGGATGCGAACGCGCATCTCGCGGGGCTCGGCCTCGAAGTGGACATCGGAGGCGCCGTGCGTCACCGCCTGGGAGAGCAGGGCGTTGACGAGTTTGACGATCGGTGTCTCGGTGGCGGCGTCGTGGACGTCGAACATCTCGACTTCCGAGGTGAGAGTCCTCGTCGACGACCTCCGTGACCGCGGTGTCGAGCCGGGTCATGTTGGCGATGACGGCGAGGATGTCCTCGCGGGTGGCCACCGCCACCTGGATGTTCATGCCGGTCTGGATCTCGACGTCGTCGATCGCGACGACGTTGGCCGGGTCCGCCATGGCGATCACGAGCGTGTCCTCGCCCTCGCGGGCGACCGGGACGAGCTCGCATCGTCTGGCCACGTCCGCGGGCAGGAGGTTCACGGCGGCCATGTCCAGTCGATACTGCGTGAGGTCCAGGAAGTCCAGGCCGAGCCGCTCGGCGATGGCGCGCGCACGCTGCTCGGCGGTGATCACGCCCTGATCGACGAGCAGCTGGTCGGGCGTGGTGCCGGCGTCGCGTGCGGCCAGCATCGCCGCCTCGACGCGCTCGCGCGGGGCAAAGCCCAGATCCACGATGACCTGGGTCAAAAAGCGCATGGAGCCGCCACCGCCGCCGTTGCCGGTGGCGGGCGTGACGGCAGCGGCCCTGGAGCCCGCGGGGGCGGGCGTGATGGCAGGGGCGACAACGGGCGACGCCGCGGCGAACTCTTCGCGCATGGTTCTCTTATCGGCTGTTTGGCGCTGGGATCAAGTCCTCGGCCAGCCAGTCCTTATGAATCGCTAACCGACGGGCGCTGAGCGCTCGGATCTGTCCAGGCACGTCCATGGCGGACGCCGGCGCTCAAGCCATTGGCGCAAATGCCGATGACCGACTCGGAACAGCGCACGACGACGCTTTTGGAATTACTGACCGGAGTGTGAGTTCCGAAACGCAATACCCATCTACACAAGGAGTGACCATAGATGCTTACGCGTCTTCGTAATCGCGCCGACGGTCAGGAGGGCTTCACCCTCATCGAGCTGTTCGTCGTGATTCTCATCATCGGCATCCTGGCCGCGGTCGCCATTCCGGCGTTCCTCAACCAGAAGGGCAAGGCCCAGGACGCCAACGTCAAGACGGACGTCACCACGGCTCAGACCGCCGAGGAGACCTACTCGACCAACAACGGGGCGGGCTGCTACACGCCGACCTCCAGCGCTCCACCGCTCACCGCGATCGAGCCGACCCTCAAGCGCGCCATCACCGGCGCTGAGGCCTGAGCGCGAGGCCCGGCGGGCCCACCCACGCGTACGGCGCGGCGGCCAGCGGCGTCGTACGATGTACGCGGCCAGCCGCCTCCGGCGTGGTCTACTACCTGACGAAGTACGCCGACGGCGTGCAGCCGTACCTGCTACGTGCCGAGCGGCACGAATGCGTCCGGGTGCCTCAACTCGGGCAGCACTCCGGCACGGGACCTGGGGGAAAGTCCACCAGCAGTCCTGACGCTTGCGGCACACGCCGCTGGGCGCGACGATCGCGTCAGCCGGCGGTCCGCTCGTCGCCTCACCACCCTCTCATCTTCGTTCTTCATGTCCCCGCTCACCTTTGACATCGCTCTCGCCGCCATCAGCGGACTGTGCCTCGGCTCGTTTCTCAACGTCGTGGCCTATCGGCTCCCTGCGGGCCTGTCCCTGGTCACCCCAGGGTCAGCGTGCCCCGGCTGCAGCGCTGCGATCCGGCCCTACGACAACGTGCCCGTTGTCTCGTGGCTGCTCCTCGGTGGACATTGCCGCGCGTGTGACACTCCATCTCACCGCGCTACCCCCTGATCGAGGGCCTGACCGGCGCGCTCTTCGCCGCCGTGGTCATCGCTCAGGGCTCGAGCTCGAAGGTCTGGCTCGATCTCATCTTCGTCGCGGCGCTGGTGGCGATCACGGTGATCGACCTCGATCACCAGATCATCCCCAACCGCATCGTGGCGCCACTCGCGATGGCCGCCATCGCACTCACCGCCATCTTCGCGCCTCACCATCTGGCGGAGCACCTCATCGCCGGCGCCGCGGCCGGCGGGTTCCTCCTCATCGCCGTCCTGGCCTACCCCGCCGGCATGGGCATGGGTGACGTCAAGCTGGCCGCGGTCATGGGCCTGGTTCTGGGCCGCGCTGTCGCGCCGGCGATGTTCATCGCCCTCATCACCGGCACTGTGGTCGGCGCCGTCGTGATGGCCCGCAAGGGCGTGCGCGAGGGCCGCAAGACAAGGATCCCCTTCGGCCCGTTCCTGGCGCTCGGAAGCATCGTCGCCATCTTTGCCGGTGAGGCCCTCGTCAACCTCTACCTGCACGGGGTGGGACTGTGAGCGTCTTGAACAAGCAGTTGTCGCTGCCCAGCCTGCCGGCCCTGCGCCTGCGCAAGCCGGCGCGAGGCGCGCGCCGCCCGCGGTCCGTCACGGGCCTCGAGATCGGAGCGACCAGGGCGATCGCCGCGCAGGCGCGTCTCCAGGGCGGCCAGATCGTCGCCGAGCGCGTCGCCGCCCGGCGGCTGCCGACGGGCCTGATGCGCGACGGCCTGGTCACCGACCCCGAGCGTCTCGCCGGCGAGCTCAAGAGCCTCTTCTCAGAGCACAAGTTCTCCAAGCGCGTCCGTGTCGGCCTGGCCACGCCGCGGACGGTCCTGCGTGTGATCGATCTGCCGCCGCTCGATGACAAGGACATCCGTACCGCGCTGATCATGCAGGCTCAGGAGCGCATCCCGATGCCGCTGGAGCGCGCCGTCATGGACTTCCACAAGGTCGGGCTGGTCGACACCCCCGAAGGCCAGCGTCTGCGGGTCATCGTGGTCGTCACCGAGCGTGAGGGCGTCGACGTCCTGCTCGACGCGCTGCGCCGCGCCGGCCTCAAGCCCGAGGGCATCGACCTGTCCGTGTTCTCCGTCATCCGCAGCCTCAACCACCACGTGGACCAAACCGAGGGCCCGGTCCTGTACGCGCAGCTCGGCGATCTCGTCAACATCGCCATCGCCGAGGCCGGCGTGTGCCGGTTCACGCGTCAGGCGCCGCAGGGTCTGGCGATGCTGCTGGGGCGGCTCGCCGAGAACCGCGGCATCCCGCTCGACGAGGCCTACCGGCTGCTGCAGGACGGCGATGGGGACGAGTCCGGTCGCCGACGGCGACATCAAGGTGGCCGACCTGCTCAAGCGGGCGGCGCTCGAGCTCGGCTCCGAGCTGCGCGCCGCCGCCGAGTTCTACTCGGCCCAGTTCGGGTCAGAGCTCGTCACCACCGGCGTGGTCGCGGGCCCGCTGGCCCCGCTGCCCGGATTCGTCCAGGCGCTGTCCGCAGCGTCGGGCCTGGAGCTCACGTGCGGCGAAGTCATCGCCGCGACTCCGACGCCCTCGGCGACGTCGACCCACGGCTCGCCCCCGTGGCCACCGGCCTGGCAGTGGGAGCGCTCGCGTCATGAACGCCGTCAACCTCATCCCCGGCGATCGCCGCAAGCGGAACGTCAGCGTCTCCGTCAGCCCGTTGACGCTCGGCGTGATCGGCGGCCTGGTCGTCGTCCTCGTCGCGGCGGTGCTCTACGTGTTCGCCGTCAACGACGTTCGGGCGCGCAAGAGCGAGCTGGCCCGCGTGACCGCCAACGCCGCCAGCTGGCAGGCTGCCGCCAACAGCTACGCGTCCTATGTCACGGCCGCAACGCAGCAGAAGCAGCAGCTGGCCGACATCGGCCAGCTCGTCACGGGCCGCTTCCCGTGGTCGCTGCTCCTCAGCCAGATCGGCGGGGTGATGCCGGCCAACGCGGCCTTGAGCTCGCTACAGGCGACGTCGCCCTCGGCGGCGGCCTCCACCGCGGCCTCTGCCGCGGCCGCGGGGACGACGAGCTCATCGACCCCGGCGACGCAGGCCATACAGATCTCCGGCTGTGCCGCGAGCGAGTCTGCGGTTGCCGCCACGATGGTCGCGCTGGGCCGGGTGCATGGTGTCGGCTCGGTCTCGCTGGCTTCGACGGCGAACAGTGGCGCTGCCGCCTCGGGCTCGACCTCATCGCCGTCAGGCGGCGGGTGCCCCTTCCCGGTGACGTTCTCACTGTCCCTGGTGCTCTCCTCGTCAGCGAGCACCAGTACGACCTCGGCCGCGACCACCCCCACCTCGGCGTCCACGGCGGCCGCGGCAACGCCGACCGCATCGACGGCCGGTGCCCCGTCAACCGGGAGCGCCCAATGACCCTCAGCAAACGTGATCGCATCGTCCTTGCCGTTGTGGCGGCTGCCGCGGTCCTCGGCGCGTTCTACATGCTCGCGCTCAAGCCCGAGCGCCAGCAGGCCGCGTCGCTTGGGTCACAGATCGCCACCCAGCGCCAGGCCCTCGTCACAGCCCAGCAGAGCTACACCGTCGGCCGTGCCGCCCAGGCCGCGCTGAAGTCCGATGGGCAGCAGTGGGCTGCGCTCAAGCTCGCCGTGCCGGCGCAATCGGACATTCCCGCGCTGCTGCGGACGCTGCAGAAGAGCGCCGACGCCGAGCACGTCGCGATGCAGTCGCTCACCCTCGCTGGCGCGTCGGCCACGTCGTCCGCCACGACGGCGCCCGCCACTTCCGGCACCACCACCTCCGCGGCGACGCCCGTCCCGATCCAGCTCACCTTCAGCGGCGGCTACATTGCGCTCAACAAGCTCGTGAGCAAGCTGACCGGACTGGTCGCGATCTCGGGCGGCAAGGTGCACGCCACCGGACCGCTGCTCAGTATCGGCAGCGTGAACCTGTCGGGCTCGTCGAAGCTGACCGGCAACATCACCGCCACCATCTACCAGCTGGCCAGCCCGGCCGGCACGACCACCGGAGGAACGGGATGAGCTCGCTGCGTCGAGATCTCGTGGAGCGCAAGCTGTGGATGGTCGTCGCGATCCTGGTCGTCGCCGTCGCCGCTGTCCCCGTGTTCCTGCTCAAGGGCGCGACCGCCAGCACCACCCCGACGGTGCCGGCGCCCCCGGCGGCCACGCCGACGAACGCCGCGACGACCACGACCGCGACGACGCCGACGCCCGAGCCGGTCAAGGTCGTGCTCGCCCGGATCGCCCGCGACCCGTTCGCCAGCGGGGTGGCGAAGCTGAGCCCCAAACCCGCCTCGAACAAATCGTCGGCCGCGTCGTCATCATCGACCGCCGCCAGCGCGTCCTCGGCGGGGTCGACGACCACACCGTCGTCGAGCTCGACCGCGCCGGTGTCCATGGTCTCGCCGTCCCCGGCTGCCACTGGCTCGTCGTCCTCGAGCACGTCCGCTGGTTCGGCGAGTTCGGGCAGCGCCACCACCACGAGCACGGCTCCGACGTCGACGATCGCATCCACGTCGCCAGCACCCAGGAGTCTCAGCCCGCCAAGGTGCAGTCCTGGACGATGTACTCGATCTCAGTGCGCTTCGGCAAGGACCTCAGCGTGCCCCTCAAGACCGATGTCGCGCGACTCACGCCCCTGCCCAACGTGATGGCGCCCCAGGTGATGTTCATGGGTGTCATGTCCGACGGCCGCTCGGCGGTGTTCGCCCTGCACGCCGGGGTCGGACACACCGGTCCCGGGCTCTGCCGCCCTGACCATGCGCGCTGCTCCGCGATCGTGCTGAAGGAAGGCCAGACCGAGCATCTCAGCGTTCCGACCGCCAACAGTGGCCACCAGGCTCTGGTCCTGCGCGTCGTCAAGATCTCCAGCTCGATCACACACTCGCGCAACGTGGCACTCGATGCCTACCACCGCGTGAACGACGCGGGACAGTGCGAGCTGGACCTGGCCAACCCGGTCTCCTATGACTCGGTGACGGGCACGATCTCCAGCGTGGTCAAGAACGCGTGCCAGAAGCACCCCGATGCCGTTCCCTTCGCCTACCTCGTCACGGCGCCGTGAGCTTCTCGCTTCAGCAGGCGCTGCAGTACCTGTGTGACCAGGAGGGATCCGACCTCCACGTCAAGGCGGGCTCGCCGCCGATGGTCCGCATCTCCGGCGAGCTGACGCCGCTGCCGATGGCGGATCCTCTGACCCCCGACGACACGGCGCAGGCCCTGCGCGAGATGTTGCGCGACCCCGCCCGGGCCCAGGAGATGGAGGCCGAGGGCGAGGCCGACTTCGCCTACGCCGTGCCCGGTCTGGCCCGCTTCCGAGTCAACGCCTTCCGCCAGCGCGGCTCGATCTCAATTGTCTGCCGCCGGATCCCGTACGGGGTCACCACGATCGCGGAGCTCGGCCTGCCCGACGCCGTCCGCGACATGGCCGGGGAGCCGCGCGGGATCGTGCTCGTCACCGGAACCACCGGATCCGGTAAGTCGACGACGCTCGCCGCGATGGTCGATCACGTCAACACCACCGTGGCGCGCCACATCGTCACCATCGAGGACCCGATCGAGTTCCTGCACGCCGACAAGCGCTCGGTCATCAACCAGCGCGAGGTCGGGTCCGACACCGAGTCGTTCGGCCGGGCGCTCCGCCGGGTCCTGCGCCAGGACCCGGACATCATCCTCATCGGCGAGATGCGCGACGAGGAGACGGTGCGCACTGCCCTTTCCGCCGCCGAGACCGGACATCTGGTGCTCTCCACGCTGCACACCGCCGACGCTCCCGAGACGATCAACCGCGTCATCGACTTCTTCCCGCCCCACCAGCACCGCCAGGTGCGTGCCATGCTCTCCGCCTCGTTGCGCGGGGTCATCTCCCAGCGCCTCGTGCCGTCGCTGGATGGCAGCCGGGTCGCGGCGCTGGAGATCCTGCGCACCACCGGTCGCGTCCGCGACGCGATCATGAACCCCGAGGAGACGGCCCAGTTGCCGATGATCCTCGCCGAGGGTGCCTTCTACGGGATGCAGACGTTCGACCAGGCCTTGTTCGCACACGTCCAGGGGGGTCGGATCTCGCGCGAGAACGCGCTCGCCGCCGCGACGAGTCCCCAGGACTTCAAGCTGCTGCTCGCCGCCGAGGGACGCGTTGGCACGTCGATGGACGACGTGTTCGCGCAGGGACAGCCGGCGTCACCTCAGCCCGTCGCGGGCGACTATCGCGTCGTCGCCCCCTTGTGCGGCGCTCCACGCTCAGCCGGACCGCGGTCCACCGCTCGGTCCCGCTCGCGTCCTCGCGTTTCTCGTCGTTCTCCAGTCCGGTGCCCAGCGGCGCGGGCATCGCGCGCGATGCTCGACGGCGCTCAGCCCCTCGTCAGGCGACGTGGAGGGCGAGATCGTCGGCCAACGGCTCGTTGAGGAGACGCCGGTCGATCGTGCGGAAGGCCTCGACGACGCGGGGATCGAAGTGCGCCCCGGCCTGTGCGTCGATCTCGCCGAGCGCCCGCTCCTCGTCCCAGGCCCGCTTGTAGGGGCGCTCATGGGTGAGCGTGTCCCACACGTCAGCCAGTGCGGTGATACGACCAGCGAGGGGGATCTCGGCCCCCACCAGGCCGGCGACGTAGCCGTTGCCGTCCCAGCGTTCGTGGTGCGTGCCCGCGATCTCAGAGGCCATCCGCAGCACGGGCGAGCGGGCCGGGGCGAGAATGCGTGCCCCGATCTCGACGTGGCGCATCATGTGCATCCACTCGGCCGGGGTCAGCTTGTCGGGCTTGAGCAGAATCCGCCGCGAGATGCCGACCTTGCCGATGTCGTGCAGCGGCGCAGCGTCACGGATCGTGGCGACAAAGTGCTCGTCGAGGCCGAGAGCCTGGGCGATCAGCGCTGCGCCGATCCCCACCCGCTTGGCGTGCTGGTCGGTGTCGTCGTCGTGGAAGTCAGCGATCGCGGCGAGGATCGAGAGGCTTTCGCGCGCTGTGTCGAACTCGCCGGTCCGCTCGCGAACGGCCTCGCGTAGGACGGTGTTGCGATCGCGAAGGCGACGCTGGAGGGTACGGGCCTCGAGCGCGTTGCGAACACGCACTTGCAGTTCGGTGTCGTCGACCGGCTTGGCCACGAAGTCGCGGACGCCCATCGAGAGGGCCCAGCGCCGGATTTCCGGAGTCGCGCCTGCCGTGAGAGCGAGGACCGGCAGACAGTCCACGCCCTCGGTCAGGTGGCGGATCGCGTGGAGCGCCTCCTGGGCGCCGGGCGCATCGAGATCGAGCAGCACGACTTCTGGGCGTCACGGACGCAGAGCTCGAGGGTGCGCGAAGCGTCCGTCGTCACGACGGCGGCGTAGCCGGCTCGCGCAAGCGCCACCTCGGCCAGCCCGCATCCCTCGCCGGGAGCGTGGACGAGCAGTAGGCGCGTGTCAGCAGACTCGGTCATGAGGATCGGAATGTGGCGGGAAACGCCTGGGGACGGGCCCGCCTCACAGTCCCTTATCGGCACCACCCTCGACGCGCTTGACCGACGTCCACGCGCGCGTCGCGGGGGCGGGGGCGCGGGGGAAACAGAAGTCCAGAGACGGGCCCCTGGACTCAAGACCCAGCTCACGGCGCCGACTAGTTGAAGTGATTCTCGTGCGCACCTCTCAGACTTCACCCGAGCATGCCCCCAGTCGAGCACGCCACCTGACCAGCGAGGGCGGTTTCACGCTCATCGAGGTGCTCGTCACCGCTCTCATCGTGGTTCTCCTCGCCGGCGCCACGGCGAGCGCCCTCATCTCCACGACTCACACGAGCGGGGACCAGCGCATTCGCGCGCAGGCCAACGCACTGGCCGCTCAGGACCAGGCGCGCCTGCGTGGGCTCTCAGACGAGCAGCTCACCGACCTGGAGCGGCGGCGAGCCATACCGCTGAGCGGAACAACGTTCACCGTGGCCTCGAGCGCGGCCTTCCAGGACGCGTCGGGCAACTCCAGCTGCACCTCGACCGCGCAGGACTTCTACAAGACGTCCCCACCATCAGCTGGACCGAGACACAAGGGGACGCAGAGCGTGTCCGTGGACTCGATGCTCAGCCGGCCCGTCGTCGGCATCCTGCAGAACGCGGTCACCGACCAGACCGGGCGCGCAGGTGCCGGGGTTACGGCGCGCCGCGACCGGGACGACGCCCGCAGACAGTCGGGCAAACCGACACCGCGGGCTGTGCCGTCTTCACCGCTATGACGGCGGGCTCGTACACCGTGACAGTCTCCAAGTCCGGCTACGTCGACCAGACCGCTGTTTCGGCGCCGTCAAAGCCTCGAGCGTCGTGGCCACACGGAACCCCGGCCGGGACCACTTTTCCGTTCTGGGCCAGGTTTCCGGGGCCATCGCCGCGACGTTCGTCACACTCGACCGCCGCGCCGAGCTACGCCGGCGAAGCCGACGCGCTCTCTTCGTACAGCGGCAGCGGCACGACCGGCAACGTCAGCCAACCGACCACGCTGGGCAACAGCCAGGTGGCGGCCACCGCCCTGACCACCAGCACCTCGCTCTTCCCCTGGACCACCAGCGCCCCCGGGTCGACGCCGAGCTACACCAACAACTACACGGTGTGGGCGGGCAAATGCTCCTTCCAGCAGTACCCCAACACCGGGGGCGACGTACCAGCTCGCTACGGTCAACCCCGGCCTCGTCGCAAGCACCACCGTCCAGGAGCCCTTCCTCTCGATACCGACGCTCCAGTACACCGTCTCGGGCACGACCAAAACGACGCAGCCGAGCGACATCGTGCTCACGTACCGCTCCGGGACGTGCTTTGACAGCTACAAGGCGACCGTGGCGGCTTCAGCGAACGGTACGAGCGGCTACGGCGGGACGGCGCCGACCACGGGATGGCTCGCCAATCCGGGTCAGCCCTACGCGCCCAGCGGTGACCTCACCGTTTGTGCCGACTACCTCAGGGCCGGGGCCTACAAGTCGGGGACCGCCACGGTGGCGAATACCAGCATGACCTCGGCCAACACGCTGCCGGCCATCACGATGAGCACGACTGGTGCGTGCACGGTGGCAACCTCATGACGAGCCAGCCGGCGCAACGCGAGGATGGGTTCACGCTCATCGAACTGGTGGTGGCGATGGCGATGGCGATCATCGTCGTCATCGCGCTCAGCGGGATCATGATCGTCTCGTTGCGCCAGACCCGAGGGACCCTCACCCGCGTCGATGCTACGCGTCAGGCCAGGGTGGCGATGACGCAGATCGAGAACGAGCTGCATTCGGCGTGCGTCGGGGGCGCCGCGGTTCCCGTCCAGGCCGGCAGCACGACATCGAAGCTCATCTTCCTGAGCTACACGGGCGATGCGGCGAGTCCGGTTCCCGTGTGGCACGAGCTCAGCCTGACCGGCACCACCCTGACCGACACGACCTACGGCGTCACCGCCTCGACCACCGGGAGTGGCTGGACGCGCACCGGCACGGGGACGGCGACGCAGCTTCTCACCAACGTCACCGCCCAAGGGACCAACGCCGTGTTCACGTACTTCCCCTACACGTATGCACTGGGCACGGACGGCAACTACTACTGGTATATCTCGGATGGGACCAACCCCAACCCCGTGACGGGAGTGGTGCCGACGACCACTGGCGCCCTGAACGCCTCGGGCTCGGGGCTCATCGCCAGCGACGCCGCGAACACGGTCGAAGTCATGATCAGGCTGAGTGTCGGGCCCGCCTCGACCAACGGGCTGACGGGATCGGCCCTGAGCGCGGTGTCCGTGCCCATCACGGACACGATCTCGCTCCGGCTCACCACGCCGCCGGACTTCACCACCTCCTCATCGAGCACGGGGGACTTCGGACCATGTCTCTAAGCCACCACGACGGGCGCGCCCGCCAGACGTTCCGGCGCGTCCATCGCCGCCGCGGCGAGGACGGCTTCACGATGATCCTCGCCCTCGGGATCCTCCTCGTGACCTCGCTGCTGTTGGCCGGCGTCTTCGCCGCGGTGCAGAGCGACGCGAGCCTCAGTCGCAGCGATCTCGACGGCAAGCGCGCCTACTCGGCGGCGCAGGCCGGCGTGCAGGACTACCTGGGTCAGCTCAACGAGAATGCCGCCTCCTCGGCGTGGTGGCAGAACTGCTCCAACGACTCGGCGAGCAATGTGTCGGTGGCCGGAACGACGGGCGAGACCTACTCGTATCAACCCGTGACCGCATGTGTGACCGGTGGCGCGGTGGGGACGGTGGTCAACCCGACGCTCGGCCTCCTGCGCATGGAATTCACGGGACAGGCGGGCAACTACGGAGAACACCGCACGATCGTTGCCGACTTCCGGCCTCTGAGCCCGCTCTCCTTCATGTGGTACACGGTGCACGAGACTGAGGATCCGCAGCTCAATCCCACGAACTGCGGGGGGTACTTCTATTCGAATGACACCCATCAGCCAGCTTCGCAGTGCTGGATCTATTGGGGCAGCAACGACAGCGTCAGCGGCCCGATGTACACACAGGATCAGTTCCTGGTACAGACAGGGACCAGCCCAACGTTCGGACGGGGGAGCCAAGATCTGATCGAGAGTCACGCCTCCACCACGAGCGTCTGCGTTGTCAACAGCAATAACTCACAGCAGCCGGCGACCGCCGCGTGTCCCACCGGAGTGGTCCAGGGCAAGGCGATCGCCAACGCGCCGCTCGTCCCGCTGCCGGCCGACAACGCGAATCTCTACCCGGACGCGCAGAACCACGGGATCGTCCTCCCCGCCGGGACGACGAATCTCACACTGTCGGTCTCGGGAGGGAAGACCACCGGGACCGCGGTCACCTGCACATCCGCGACGAGCTGCACGAGCTCGACGAGTTATGACCTCACCGCTAACCCGATCATCTACGCGCCCAACTCGACGACAGGTTGCGCGCCCAGCTACACCCCGACCAATGTGACCTATCAGACGACGTCCTCCGGGAAGTTCTACGGCGCGTGTGGCGACATCTATGTCAGCGGTACCTACCTGACCGGGCTGACCATCGCCGCCGCGGACAACATCGTCATCACCGGAAGCCTGTTGAACAGCACCGACTCCAACGGGCAGACGACGCCGACCGGCACGGCGACGATGGGCCTAGTCGCCAACCAGTACGTGCGTGTCTACCATCCGGTGACCAATCCCGGCTCCAGCACATCATGCACGGGGTCGACGCCGAACCTGACCATCGACGCCGCCATCCTCACGCTCGCTCATTCGTTCTTCGTCGACAACTTCGACTGCGGCGCGACCGCCACGCTCACCATCCACGGGGCGATGGCGCAGAAGTATCGGGGTGCCGTCGCGACGAGCGGCAGCGGGGGAGTGACGGCTACCGGTTACGCCAAGAACTACAACTACGACGACCGGCTGCGGATCCTCCTTCCGCCGTACCTGTTTGACCTCCAGGACACCTCCTGGCAGATCGTCCGCGAGACGTCGTGCTCGCCGGTGCTTGCGGCCAGCAACTCCCAGAGCTGTAGCTATCAGGGCACCTGAGTCGGCGCCGGGGCATCCCGGCCGGTGAGGCGCTCGCCCAGCCGCCCGTAGCGCCGCGCTGTGTCCGGCGTGCGGGCGGCCCGTGCCACGACCTCGCGGCTGCCCACGATCACGGTGGCCAGCCGGGCTCGGGTGATCGCGGTGTAGAGCATCTCGCGGCGCAGGAAGAAGGCGCCGGCGGCGGGGTGGGCGACGATGACCGAGACCGGGAGCTCGATGCCCTGGCCGCGGTGCACGGAGCACGCGTAGGCCAGCTGTAGCCGGTCGGCGTCCTCGGGAGCCATGCGGAAGACCGCATCCTCGGCGCCGAGGATGAGCGCAGCTTCATCGCCTTCGTCCTCGTCCGTGGCGCGGCTCGCATTGACCTCGTCGAGCAGGCGGAGCACGGTGCCGTTCATGAGGCCGAGCTCGTGGAGGTTGCGGCCGGTCATCATGAGCTTGTCGCCGATGCGAAGGCGCCCGCCGCGTACGGGCTGGCCGTCGGGGTTGAGCGCGGCGCGCAGCGCTCGGTTCAGCGCGTCGATGCCCAGGTCGCCGCGGTAGACCGGCGCGAACACCTGGATGTCGCGGACGGGATCCACCTCGTAGTGGCCGGGGAGGCGCTCGGACACCAATGACACGATCTCCTCCAGCGCCGCCTGCGGGGACGCGCGCTCGATGAGGAAGAGGTCGCGGCGCATGCCCTCGCCGGCGCTGAATGAGGGCGAGTGCCCGCCGCGGATGGCGTGAGCACCCTGGACGATCATGCTGTCGGCGGCCTGACGGAAGATGTGGGTCAGCCGAGCCACCGGTACTCCCTCTGAGCCCACGAGCTCGGCGAACGGCTTGCCGGCGCCCACGGGTGCGAGCTGATCGGCGTCGCCCACGAGCACGACGTTGGTGCGATCCCCGACGGCGCGCAGAAGGGTCACCAGCAGCTCGAGATTGGCCATCGACGTCTCGTCGACGATGAGCAGGTCGCAGGTCAGCGGGTCCTGCTCGTCGTGGGTGGGGCCCTCCCCGGGGATCCAGCCCAGCGCGGAGTGCACGGTGCGGGCCCGTAGGCCGCTGGCCTCGGTCATGCGGACCGCGGCTCGGCCGGTGGGGGCCACCAGCATCACGCGCGCACCGCGCTCGGTGGCCCGGGCGGCGATCGTCTTGATCGAGGCGGTCTTCCCGGTGCCGGGGCCGCCGGTGATGACCGACAGCCGGTGCTCGAACGCCGCCTCCAGGGCTGCCAGCTGCTCAGCGGTGAGCTGGTCGGGCGCGTCGGACTCGCCGGGGGCAGGGGGGCGACGTCCGTCACCCAGGCGCGCGCTGGGTGTCCCGCGCAGAAGCTCGTCGACGCGCGCGGCGAGCTCGGCCTCGAGCTCGGCGGTGGCCCGCCGGTAGATCCACTGCTCCTCGCGGACCACGTGGCCCGCGGCGACGAGCGCATCGATCCGCGCCTCCGGGACCTCGGCGCTGAGCAGCTCGCGGGCGTCGGACAGCAGCGCAGGTGCCGGGAGACACGTGGAGCCGCTGCGCTCGGCCTCGGCCAGGACGTGCATGATGGCGGCGCGTTCGCGCTTGGCCGGGTCCGGAGGGGTGCCCGACGCGCGTGCGATCCGGTCGGCGATGGCGAAGCCGACCCCGAAGAGGCTGGTGAGCTGGTAGGGGTCGTCGGTGAGGACCTGGTGGGCGGCCGTGCCGTAGTGCTCGTGGATCCGGGGCGCGAGGTAGGCCAGGCCGTGGGGTGCCAGCAGGAGGTGCAGCCGCCGCGTCACCCGCAGCTTCTGCCAGGACTCGGCGGCCTCCTGGGCCCGGCCAGCGCGCAGCCCGATCTGGGCGAAGGCGTGCTCGGGGTCGGAGTCGATGATGTCGAGCACCTGTTCGGGACCGAAGCGGGCGACGAGCTCCTCGGCGCGACGGGCGCCGACGTGCTTGATCCGGCGCAGGTACCCGGTGAGCGCGGCGGGGTCCTGGGGCGCCAGCGGCCGCGCCTGCGACACCTTGACCTGACGCCCGTAGCGGCTGTCGTTGACCCAGTCGCCGACAACCCGGACCCGTTCGCCCTCCTCCAGGTGGACGAGGGGGCCGACGAGAGCCACCGGAGCTCCATCGGGGCCGGCGGCGTCGAGCACGGCCCAGCCCGTCTGCTCGTTGGCATAACGGACGTAGCGGACCGTGACCTCGTCGTCGAAGCTCACGCCTCCACGTTAGACGCGTCGGCGGGCGTCAGGAGCGGGTGTGCCCGTCTTGGCACACCCGCACCGCGAGATCCGTCAGCCGCCGTTGGCGCCGGTCACCATGCCGCCGGCCGGGGCCTGGGTGCCGCCGCTGGTGCTGGTCGCCGGTCCGCCGCCCGCGGGCGGCTTTCCGCCCGCGGTGTTGATCACCGACATCGAACCCGTCATCCGACCCTTGCCCTCGCCCCCGAACCCGGCGGACGCGCAGGCCACGTCCTTGGCCGTGATATCGCCGGCCGGCGGCTGCGGGCAGCGGCCCACGGGCTGCGTGTCGAAGGGCTGGGTGGTCGTACCCGACGCCGTCGTCACCTGTGCCGAGGTGACCTGTGCCGAGCCTGGCCACCAGGCCACCATCCATCCGTTCTGGATCGTGGTCTGGACGTGCGAACCGTCGCTGAGGTCAAGCGTCGCCGCGGTCACGCCGGCGCCGGCGTGGCCCTCGACGAAGGAGTAGGCGCTGCTCCCGTGTGCGGTATGGGCCTCGAAGGAGGCGACGACCTTGCCGGCCGGGGGTCCCCCCATGGTGCCCGAGCGCGTCGACAGCGAGGTGAAGCTCGGTCCCGAGATGCACGTCCCGTTGGCGCCGTTCGGCCCGCTGTAGATGACGAAGGTGAACGGACCGCGCGTGTCGGTCAGCACCGGGGTCATCTCGCTGATCGTGGGAAGGTCCCTCATCCTGGCCGTCTTCATCGCCTTGGCCGCGCCGGTGGAGAAGGCGCCCAGCCGCGACTGGCAGGCATTCTTGGCCCCGGCGACCTGGGTGGTTGACGCGTGAGTGGGGGTGGGGGTCCACCCGGCGAAGGCGGAGGAGGCCTGCGGGCCCAGGTCCAGCAGCAGCACGGCCGCCGCCGCGGCCGCGGTGGTCAGTACACCGGCCGCCACCGGTGGGCGCAGGTCACGCGTGCGCGGCCGGTAGTCGTGAGCTCGCACGCGCGCGCCCGCGGCCGCAGGCAGTTCGTCGGCTCGGGCCCTCAGCGCCGAGCGCAGCTCTGATTCCAGTTGCTCGATCATTGCGATTGCTCCTTTGTGCTCAGTGAAATCTCGGGAGCGAGGGCCGCCTGCAGTCGGGTCAGTCCGCGTGAGGCGGTGCTCTTGACCGTTCCCACGGAACACCCCAGAAGCTCCGCGACCTGGGCCTCGCTCAGGTCCTCGAAGTAGCGCAGGACCAGCACCGCGCGTTGGCGGGGCGGGAGCGTGGCCAGGGCCGCGATCAGCTCGGCGCGCACGCCGACGGCGTTCAGCCGGCGAGCCGATGACTCGTCGGGCACCGCCGTCAGCGTCCCCGCGTCGTCACCGACGAGCTCCCGGCGACGACGGGTCCGGCGCTTGGCGCCGTCGAGCGCCAGGTTGATGAGCACGCGGCGGGCGTAGGCGTGCGGGTGGTCCATCCCGCGCACGCGGGGCCACCGGCGCGCCACCGCCAGCAGGCACTCCTGGACCAGATCCTCGGCCTCGACCGGGTCCCAGACCACCAGGTAGGCGGTTCGCAGCAACGCGTCGCTGGAAGCGGTGACGAACTGCTCGAAGTCGGCTCGCGCGCGCCGGGACGGGCGGGGCCGGTTGGATGCCGTTCTGATCCTCACATCTGCCTCAACCACCTGCCCGGGGGAAAAGGTTGACTCAGAGTGTGGCGAGTCGCCGCACGCGGCTCGGCGGCGCCGGTGCCCGGCGGGCGCGGCTCACCGGCGCTCAGCCCGCCGGATCGCGGCGTTGATCCCGTCGGACCCGACGAGGCTCTGGAAGGCGCGGACCACGGGACGCACCGCGGCGACTCCCAGCCGACCCTGCGCGCCGATCGGCTCCACCCGCGCCTCGGCCGTGAGCACCGAGCCGCCGTCGCGCTCCTCAACCCAGTTGGCGATCACCACTCGAGCGGTCCCGCCCTTGGACCAGTCCACGAACTCCTGCGCCGAGCCGAGCTCCGGATAGTCGCGGCGCAGCGTCCAGATCCGCCCGACCAGCCCGGAGACGAGCGCGTGCTCGCCCTCCTCGAGGGCGATGAACGGCGGTTGGCGGAAGAGGTCGTCATAGCCCAGGTCGCGGGTCAGTCCCGGGATCCGCCAGCCTACGAGCCGCCCCAGCCTTGCCGTGTCAGACACGCGCACCTCGCGCGCCGCCTGCCAGAGCTCCTCCGCGGACACCGAGCTCTCGCGGCGGTGGGTCACGCGCAGCGCCGGGTCGGGCAGCCACTTGTCCAGGTCGGGGGCAGCGCTCACCGCCGATCCGTTTCTATCGCAACCGCTCCTTGAGCGATGATCAGTGGGTGTTTCGCTACGTACTGGCACCGGTCAATGCAGACGCCGCGCGGGCCCTTTCCCTTCCGCGAACGCTCGCCGGCGCCGCCGGAGTGGCGCTCACGTTCGACGACGGGCCCCATCCTGAGGGGACTCCGGCGGTGCTGGAGGCGCTCGCCGCCACGGGGGCCCGCGCCACCTTCTTCGTGATCGGCGAGCAGGTGCAGCGGCGGCCCGAGCTGGTCAGGCGCATCCTCGCCGAGGGCCACGCCGTCGCGCTGCACGGCTATCGGCACCGCCTCCAGCTGCGCCTCACCCCAGCCGCGGTGTCCGACGACATCCGCCGGGGCGCCGCCGTGCTCCAGGACGCCGGCGGACTGGCCCCCGCCTGGCACCGGCCCCCGTTCGGGATCTACAGCCCGGCGGGCCTGCGTGCCGTGCGTGAGGCGGGGCTATCGCCCCTCCTGTGGTCACGCTGGGGGAAGGACTGGCGCAAGTTCACGACCCCCAAGCGAATTGTCCGGCGAACCACCCGCGCGGTCATCGGCGGCGACGTGATCCTCCTGCACGATGCGGATTTCTACAGCGCCCGGCACTCCTACCGCAGGACCGTGGCGGCCCTCGGGCCCCTCCTGTCTGAACTGAATCGGCGAAAACTCGATACCGTCCTACCTGTCTGACAGGCTTGTGGCCCGTCGACAGGTCGGTTAGGAATGCGCAGGTCGACGCGCCCCAGCGGCGCCCCTGCTCGACCCGGCGCACACGGCGCGCTCACACCATGACTACTGCTCCAGCTTCCGCTTCCCATCAGGATGCCCCTGACTTCACGCGTTTCGCGATCGGTTTCGACCACCGCGACCGCGCGCGCCTGCACGCGCTGATCGACGAGGTCCTGGACTCCAACCGCTGGTCCGAGGCCGATCTCAACGCCCGCTTCGAGTCCGCCTGGGAGGCCTACCACGGGGCGCCCGCGGTGGCCCTGTCGAGCTGGGCCGGGGGCGCCCTGGCGGCCCTTCACTTCGCCGGCGTCCAGGGTGAGACGGTCCTCTGCCCGTCCAACACCTTCATGGCCACCCCACTGGCGGCGATCCGCGCCGGCGCCGAGGTGCAGTTCGTCGATTGCAACCGCGACGACCTGTGCATGTCCCTCGCCGACTTCCAGCGTGCGGCCGAGCAGTACAAGCCCAAGGCCGCGTTCCTGGTCCACATCGGCGGCCACATCGCCTTCGAGGTCGAGGAGATCGCCCGCTACTGCGCCGAGAACGGCATCTTCCTCATCGAGGACTGCGCTCATGCACACGGCGCCGGCTGGAACGACCGCCGCGCCGGAACGTGGGGGGACGCCGGCGTCTACTCCTTGTATGCGACCAAGACGATCTCCACCGGCGAAGGGGGCGTGCTCGTCTCGCGGCGGCCCGAGGTGGTCGCCCACGCGCGCGACTTCCGCAACTACGGCAAGCCCTCCTACGAGGTTCCCGGGCTCAACTTCCGCATGAGCGAGTTCACGGCGGCGCTGGGTCTGGTGCAGATCGAGCGCCTGCCCGAGATCGTCGCGTGGAAGAACGCGACTGCGCGGGAATGGCTCGACCCGCAGTACGCCGCCCGCCTGGAGCTTCCCGAGGGCATGGTGTCCGGCTTTTACAAGTACATCGTCTTCGACTGGCTCGACCGATCGACCGGCCGCGTCTACGACGAGCCCTGCCACCGGATCATGGGCCACGACGTCGATCTGCCCAATTCCGACTGGGTGGCGCGAAACCACTCGTGCGTCCCGCTGTATTACAGACCGGTTGAGTGAGCTTCGATGCGAATGAGTGAGTTTTCATGAGAGTCCTGGTCACGGGCGGGTCCGGTTTCATCGGCTCGCACGTGGTGGACCAGCTGCGCGCGCGCGGGCACACGCCCGTGATCTATGACCTGCGGCCCTCGCCCTGGCACCTGGATCCCGACCACCCCGTCGACACCGTGCTCGGGTCGATCACCGACCGCGAGGCGCTCGAACGGGCGCTGCACTCGTGTGACGCGGTGGCGCACCTGGCGGCGGTGGCAGACGTCAACGACGTCCACGCCTCGCCCGAGGACGCCGAGCGGGTCAACGCGCGCGGCACCGTGACCGTCCTGGAGGCAGCGCGGCGTGCCGGGGTCAAGCGGATCGTCTACGCCTCGACGATCTGGGTCTACTCCGACTGCGAGCCCGACGAGGTGGACGAGGACACGCTCCTACCGCCGCCGAGCCACCTCTACACCTCCACCAAGCTGGCCGGCGAGCTCTACTGCAAGGCCTACCAGGAGCTGTACGGGATCGACTACACGATCCTGCGCTTCGGGATCCCCTACGGGCCCCGCGCCCGCGAGGCGGCGGTCATCCCGGCGTTCGTCAACAAGGCGCTGGCCGGCGACCCGCTGACGCTCGCGGGCGACGGCATGCAGAGCCGCAAGTTCGTGTACGTCGAGGATCTCGCTGACGGGGTGGCGCGCGGCCTGGACGACGTCGCCGTCAACCGGGTCTACAACCTGGCCAGCGACGAGACGGTGACGATCAAGCAGATCGCCGAGACGGTGCGCGACCTGATGGGCGACGTGGAGATCACCTATACGCCCGCCCGGCCCGGGGACTTCGGCGGCAAGATCGTCTCCTCCGAGCGCGCTCGCCGGGAGTTGGGCTGGACGGCGGCGACGCCGTTCGGCGAGGGCGTGCGCAGGTACATCGACTGGCGCCTGGCCCAGGTAGGGGCCGCCAAGGAGAAGGAGACGGCCATCATCCCCGCCGGCGAGCCCGATGCCGAGGCCAAGCCGCGCCAGGTGCTGATCATCTCCGCCGACATCGGCGAGGGTCACGATCTCCCCGCGCGCGCGGTCGCGCGCGAATTCAGGGACGAGGACCCCGACGCTCAGATCTCGATCGTCAACGGCCTGCCCGCCATGGGCCCGATCCTCACCAAGGTCCTGCGCGAGAACTCAGCCTTCATGTTCACCTTCGTGCCGTGGCTGTTCGACTTGCAGTACCGGCTCTTCATGAACTTCGGGCCGACGCGATGGCTGTCGCGCAAGCTGCTGACCTTCTTTGGCCGCCGCGGCCTCATGCGGCTCATCCGTGCCCACGACCCCGACGTGATCGTCTCCACCTACCCGGGGGTGACCGCGGTGCTCGGCGAGCTGCGCCGAAAACGGCGGCTCGACGTTCCCTGCTACTCGTCGATCACCGACCTCGCCGGCCTTCAGTTCTGGGCCCACCCCGGGATCGACCTGCACTTCATCACCCACCCGGAGTCCAGCGAGGAGGTCGAGAAGATCGCCGGTCCGGGCAGCGTGCGCTGGGCCAAGCCGCCCACGTCGCCCGCGTTCCTGGCGGCGCGCTCCCGCGAGGAGGCGCGCAAGGCGTTGGCCCTCCCGGCCAACGGCAGGGTGATCGCCGTCTCCGGAGGTGGCTGGGGCGTCGGCGACCTCGTCGGAGCCACGCGCGCGGCGCTCGAGTTCGAGGACGCCACCGTACTCTGCCTGTGCGGTCGCAACGACGCCCTGCGCGCCAAGGTGGTGGGGCGTTTCGGCGACGAGCCGCGCCTGCGCGTCATGGGCTTCACCGATCGGATGGGCGACGTGCTCGCCGCCGCCGACGTGCTCGTGCACTCCAGCGCCGGGCTCACCGTGCTCGAGGCGATCATCCGCGGCTGCCCCGTGGTCTCCTATGGCTTCGGCTATGGCCACGTGCGCGCGTCCAACGCCGCACTCCAGCGCTTCAAGCTGGCCCAGGTGGCCAACCGCGAGTCCGAGCTGGTGCCGGCGATCACACGCGCGCTCGAGCACCGGCCCGAGCCCGACCCCCGCTTTGCCCGCCGTCCGTCGACCGCATCGCTGGTCCTGTCCGATGAGCGGCGCACGATCCCACTGCCGCGCTGGCGCGTGCGGACGGTCCGCGCGGCGACGGGCCTCACCGCCATGCTGGCCTTCGCCGGCTTTGCCCTGACCACGGGCGTCTCCTACACGGTCGTCTCGCACATCACCCACATGCGGCCGGTCACCGCGGTGACCACCGACCAGCCCGAGGTCGGGGTGCTCATCGACGCGCCCTCCTCCCAGGTCCCAGCGGTGGCCCGCGCCCTCTCGACCTACGGCCTGCACGCCTCGTTCGCCGTGGGCAAGCCGTCGTGGCCGGTGGTGACCAGCGTGTCGAGCAACCACGACCAGGCCCTGCCTCGTCTGCCCACCGGCGGCCTGGTGCGATGGCTGGGCGCCCGCGGAGAGCTGCACAAGCTGCTTCAGCTGATGGGCTACCAGCGCCATTTCCTCTATGCCTCGAGCGGGCCGAGCATCGGCCAGTGGCTGGTCGCCCACGGCGCCGGCGGGAAGCTGGTTGAGGGCGCGGTTCGCCTTCAGGACGCCGACGACTCGCTGGGTTCGTTGCGGCCCGGAGAGGTCGTCGAGTTCAACGTGGCCAGCGCCCAGGCACTCCAGCCTCTGCTGGCCAAGCTGATCGACGGGCTGCGCGAGGAGCACTTGACGGCGGTTCCGGTCGGCCGGCTGATGCAGGATGCCGGCAAGACCGACAAGGCCGCCTGATCCCGACTGATCTCGCCATCGCCGTCGACGACGTCCAGCGTGCGGCGGAGCGCCTGGCGGGGGTCGCCCACCGGACTCCGGTGCTCACCTCCTCCACGTTGGATGGGCGTCTGGGCGCGCAGGTATTCCTCAAGAGCGAGACCTTCCAGCGCATGGGCGCGTTCAAGTTCCGCGGCGCCTACAACGCCGTCTCCTCGCTGTCGGCGGATGAGCTCGAGCGGGGCGTGTGCGCCGTGTCCTCGGGCAACCACGCGCAGGCGGTGACGCTGGCCGCTCGGCTGTGCGGCACCCGTGCCGTGATCCTCATGCCCGACGACGCCCCGGCGCTCAAGCGCGCTGCCACCGAGGGCTATGGCGCCGAGGTGGTGGAGTACGAGCGCTACGGCGAGGACCGCGAGGAGCTCGTCCACCAGCTCGCCGCCGAGCGCGGCATGGTGCTCGTCCACCCGTTCGACAACCCACAGGTGATGGCGGGCCAGGGCACAGTCGCGCTCGAGCTGCTCACAGACGTCGACGCGCTCGACGTCCTGCTGGTGCCGGTGGGCGGCGGCGGGCTCATCTCGGGCACCGCCACCGTGTGCGCCGCACTATCACCCCGGACCCGCGTGATCGGCGTCGAGCCCGAAGCCGGCGACGACGTGGCCCGCTCGCTGGCCACCGGCGAGCGCGTGCGCATCCACGTCGGCCGGACGATTGCCGACGGCCAGCAGGCCGCCACCCCCGGCGAGCTCACCTGGCCCATCATCAAGGCCCTCGCCGCGGAGGTTGTGACGGTGACCGACGCTCAGATCGTCGCGGCGATGCGGTTCCTCTTCGAGCGCATGAAGCTGGTGGTCGAGCCCAGCGGCGCCTCTGCCTTCGCGGCGCTGCTGGCCGGCCGGCTCGACGTGCAGGACCAACGCGTCGGCGTGGTGCTGTCCGGAGGCAACATCGGCGCCGACGCGTTTGGCGCGATGCTCGTCGGCTAGGCGGCGAAGGCGATCTCCGTCGGCCCGTCGCCGCTCTGTGTGTGCGGACCGTGCCCGGGCCGCGCTGGCTGCCGTGCGGGTGCGCCTACCAGTGCACGCCGCGGGTGGCCTGAGCAAACGCGCGCTGCTCGGCATCGGTGCGCCGGTCGATCGGCTTGGCGTCCTCGGGGAACAGTTGATACGCGCGGTTGACCACCATGTCCTGCGCTCCGGGGGCGATCGCGTAGGTGAGCTGCCCCAGGTTGCCCAGCGTGGTGGCGATCTTCTTGGGGCGCTTGCGGATCGCCTCGGAGATCATCCCGGCGGCCTGCTCGGGGCTGAGCGTGGGGAGCCGGTCATACATCTTGGTGGGCGCGATCATCGGCGTGCGGACCAGCGGCATGTAAACGGTGGTGATGTGCACGCCGTCGCCGATCACCTCGGGGCCGATGGAGCGGCTGAAGGCGTCGAGCGCCGCCTTGGAGGCCAGGTAGGCGGCGAACCGCGGCGTGTTGATCTGAAGGCCGATCGTGGAGATGTTGATGATGTGGCCGCTGCCGCGCTCGCGCATGACCGGGAGCAGGTCGAGCATCAGCTTGACCGGCGCGAAGTAGTTAAGCGCCATCGTCCGCTGATAGTCGTGGAAGCGGTCATAGGAGCGGTCCACCGAGCGCCGGATCGACTTGCCGGCGTTGTTGACCAGGATGTCGACATGGCCATGCTGGGCCAGGACCTCCCGGGCCATGCGCTCCACATCATCGGTGTCCGACAGGTCGCACGTGTGGACGAACCCGGTGCCGCCGACGTCCTGCACCGCCTCGGCCACCGCGTCGAGCTTCTCCTTGGTGCGGGCGACGAGCAGCAGCTTCCCGCCCGCCTTGCCGATCTGCAGCGATGCCGCTTCGCCGATCCCCGACGAGGCGCCGGTGATCATGATCGTCTTGCCCTTGACGGCGTCGTGCAGCGAGTCGGCGAGGATGCCTCCGCCGAACGGGATGCGCTGCGTCAGCTCCCGTAGCGTGCGGATGCTGCCGACGGCCAGATCTGTGAGGTCGGGAGTCACGACTACCGGTCCGCCAGCACCTGGTTGGCCATGTTCTGCTCGCCCTTCTGGTTGGGATGCAGCGGGAAGGCCGCCGAGGTGGGGATGATCCCGTTGACCCAGGCGGTGCCCGAGGACTTGCAGGCGTCGTGGCCGATGCTGGAGGTGAAGGTGTCAACGTACTTGGCGCCGTTGGCGCCGGCGGCGTTGCGCAGCACCGTGTTGAGCGACGTCTCCAGCGAGTTGATGTACGTGATGTCGCCGGCGGAGATCGGTACGAGCGGCCAGCAACTGGAGCCGTTGGTGGGGAGGCCATCGGGATAGCCGACGACCATCACCTCGGCCTGCGGCGCACGCGCGTGGATGCCCTGGATGACCGCCGCCACCTTGGGGCCGGTGGCGTTGATCGCCGCCACATTGGGATCGCTCCCTCCCGAGGCGTAGTGGTTCTTGCACGCGGTCCCGAACGGCCGGACAACGTCGAGCTCGGCGCACTCCTCGGCGACCCCGATCAGACCGGCGTCGTTGCCGCCGATGCCGACGGTCACGAGTGCGTCGGTTGACTTGAGCGCGTTGAACTGGGGCGGGGCGGTCTGCAGTCCACCCTCCAGGCTCTGGGACTGGGTCATGTCGACGGTGGTGGCGCTCGAGCAGCTGGCGTCGGTGAAGCTCGAGGGCGACAGCGCGCGGGTCACGTCGGACGGGTAGTTGTTGGTCGAGCGCCCGCACAGGATCGGGCTGCCGGTGGCGTTGGGCACGAGCGGCGCCGCGGTGTAGGAGTCACCCAGCGACACGTAGGGCCCGATCGCGGCCTGGGCCGCCCCGGCGCCGAGCGCGGCGATGACAAGAGCTGCGGCGGCCGTGAGGGCGCCGCGGTGGACGACGAAACGGAAGGACTGTGGCACTGGTTCTCTCCTCTTGAGCGGCGGGACCCCGCGGCGAGCTTATAGGGCCTCGCCTGACGCCTCAATTCCAATCCGCTTGTACCCGCGGGGCGGCGGTTGCACGCCTGCGGTCGGCGCGGGACCTGGGACGGGGAGACCGGGCCGGGCGGGCGGGCGGCTCAGCGGCGCCGCGTGAGCTTGCCCATCAGGAGCTCCACCGACCGCTCAAGCTCGGCCAGCGTCGCGTCCTCGACGCGCGTGATCCCGATCTTGCGGTTCAGCCAGGCGTTGATCTCGCGGTGGCTGGTCCCATCACGGCGGCGGACCTCTGACACCAGGCGGTGGCGCTCGTCGCGCAGCTGGGCCCGCCGCTCGAACGCCGGAATCTCGCGGGGCACGTTCGAGTCGTCGCCGGCCGGCTCGGCGTCCGCCATCGCGCCGGCCCACCGTGCCGCCGCGGACTGTGGGGGCGGCGCGGGCGCGCCGAACAGCGTCATCTGCGGCGCCACGTCCGCACTCAGCGGGACGAACTCAGGCGTGTCGGAGCGCTCGGTCTGGCGGCGCTCGTCGCGCTCGTCGAGGGCGAACGGGTCCTCCTCACCGGGCCGGCGCAGCGACCCGCGCAGCTCCTGCTCAATGGTGGCCGCGTGGTTGCGCAGGACCGGGTCGGCGGGGACATACAGCCAGCTGGGTTCGACCGGGCGGCGGGGGAGGGTGCGCACGAATCGGCCCACGATCTGACGGAAGATGAGCGGCGTCTTGGCCGCCGTCGCGTACACGCCCACGCGCAGGCGCGGGATGTCGACTCCCTCGGAGACCATGTTGACGGCCACGATCCAGGGATCCGTGGAGCTGGTGAAGGCGGCGAGCTTGGTGGCCGCGCGCGTCTCGGCGTGCAGCACCACGACTGGAACTCGTCCCGTCGCCTCCCGCAGCAGCTTCGCGATGCGCCGTGCGTGCTCGGAGTCGGCGGCGACGACCAAGCCTGCCGCGTCGCGGTGGCCGTCCTGGCGGATGCCCTTGAGCTTGGCGTCGGCCTCCTTGAGGATCCGCGGCAGCCCATCGGGCAGGTCGGTGGAGATCGCCGTGCGGTAGCGCCGGCTCGCCTCCCGGGTGGACAGCACCGTCTCGAAGCTGGACTCGATGACGTCGTCCCCGCTGCGCCACGACAGCGAGCCGTCGTAGGCGACGAAGCAGACCGGGCGGCACACCGCGTCGGCGACCGCCTCGGCGTAGCTGTAGGAGACGTCGGGCTCGGCCATCCCGTCGGCGTCATAGCTGACTCCGGGGATCGGCGTGGCGTCCGAGCGAAAGGGGGTGCCGGACAGAAGCAGCCACCGCGGGCTCTCCTGGAAGGCCTTGGCGAAGGCCACGCCCCAGGTCAGATCCTCCCCCAGATGATGCGCCTCGTCGGCGATGACCAGCGTCCGGCGCGGGAGAGCGCGGGCCCAGCGCGTGGGCGCCTTGGCTACGCGCGCGTAGGTGACCGAGACTCCGTGAAAGCCGGATGGCGGCTTGGGCGAATCGGCGTCGGGAGCGAGGTCGATGCCCAGGTCATGGGCGGCTCTGGCCCACTGCCGGGTGAGCGGCGCGGTGGGGCAGGCGACGACGACCGCGCCGATGGCACCGGCGTTCAACTGCGCGCGGGCGAACTCCAGCGCCGGGCGCGTCTTGCCCGCACCGGGCGCCGCCGAGACCAGAAAGGGCCCGTCCTCCCAATCCGCCATCCGCGTGAGCGCGCGGGTCTGCCAGACGCGGAGCGAGGTGCGGTTGGACTTGGGGCGCGGGGAGGGCACGGGTCGCGCATCGTGAAGGACGCTCCGGACGAAACCCGTCCACCTCACCCCGTCACGCCGTCCGGCACACGTGCGAACATACGTTCGATGATTGTCAGCGTGCTGATCCCCCGCTTTGCCCTCACCACCGCCCTCGGTGACCGTACCGAGCTGATGCAGAGCCCGGTCGCGCTGGCGCCGGAGCCGGGCGGGACGCAGCAGGTGGGAGAGGTCTCGCTGGCCGCGGAGGCGTTCGGCGTCCACCCCGGGATGCGATTGGGGGAGGCGCTGGCCCGCTGCCCGCGTCTGACGCTCGTCCCCCCGGATCCCGCAGGCGTCGCCGATCTCTGGGAGCGGCTGCTCGTGCGCCTGGAATCCGTGGGCGCCGCCGTCGAGCCCGAGCGCCCGGGGTTGGTGTGCTTCGACGCGCGGGGACTGCTGCGGTTGCACGGAGGGACGGAGGGGGTGCTGCGGGCGGCGCGCACCGCGTTGCGCATGCCGGCGCGCTTCGGGGTCGCCCCGTCGCGGTTCGCCGCGGTGGCGGCGGCGACCCGGGCGCGGACCCGTCGCCCGGAGATCGTCGGGGGGCGTGGGGGGGTCGGCAGAAGCGGCGGGGGCGGCGGGAGCGGCGGGAGCGGCGCCGCCGGAGGGCGTGACGGGTCGGGTGGCCTGGGAGGGTCGGAGGCTCGGGAGCTGGCACGGGCCTACCTCGCGCCGTTGCCCGTCACGCTGCTGCGCGCCCGCCCGGCGCTCGCCGACCTCCCCGAGGCGCTCGAGCGCCTGGGGATTAGAACACTGGGTGAGCTGGCGGACCTGCCCGCCGCCGCACTGGCCGATCGCTTCGGCAAACGGGGGCTGCTCGCCTATGAGCTTGCGCGGGGCGGTGACAGCGCGCTCAGTCCTCGCCCGGCGGGCGAGTTCCTGCGCGAGGCGCTCGAACTGCCCGAGGCCGCATCCGGGATCCAGCTGGAGCGGGGGCTCGGCCTGCTGATCGATCGTCTGCTGGCCCGCCGGGAGCGGCGCGGGCGGACGCTGCGGTCGGTCGTCATCTCCGCCAAGCTTGTGGAGCGGGGTGGGACCTGGCGTGAGCAGGTGGTGTTCCGCGAGGCATTGGCCGATCCGGTGCGCATGCGGCTGGCGCTGGTGTCGCATCTGGCGCAGATGCCGGCGCCGGCGGAGGAGCTGAGGCTGGCGGTCGAGCGCTTCGGTCCGCTGGCCTCAGACCAGCGGCCGCTACTGGAGGACCCCGCCTCCGCGCGTGCGGCGCGTCTGCGTGAGGCGATCCGTCAGGCCCGGGCGGCGGCCGGGCCCGAGGCCGCGCTGCGAGTCCTGGAGGTCGATCCGGACTCGCGATTCCCCGAGCGGCGGGCGGTGCTGGCGCCCTTCGAGAGCTGATTACACAGATGATGTGTACAAATTACACAGATATTGTGTAATGTCACCCCAGCGGATCGAGGTCGCGCAGGTAGTCCTTCAGCAGCGGATTGACGATCCGCCAGTCACCCCGGGCCACATGCTCGACGATTCCCGCCTGCAGCAGGAGCTTGAGCACGCGGTCGCGGATGGCGGGTGCCAGGCGCTTGGGTACAGGGCCGTCGGCGGCGATCGCGCGGGCCACCTGGAGCGCGTTCTTGTGCAGCCGGCGGATCTGCTCCACCGATTGCTCCATCGTCGGCAGGTCCCCGCTGAGAGCCGCTCGATAGCCGAGCTCCACGAGGTCGAGATCGATGTCACGGCGGTCGAGCTGCACGGATACCAGGTGGGTTTGCTGGGCGATGCGCATCGTCGCCCGGGGATGACCGCCTCCGAGCTCCACGATCCGGTTCAGGGCATCTCCGGTCACCGTGCAGTCATCGGCGGCGAAGCGATCGGCCAGCCCCTCGCGCCATTCGTCTGCGGGGATGGGGCGGAGGGCGTGGAAGCTGCCAAACCCACTGAAGGCTCTCTGCTGGGGGGCGAACAGATCTCGCATCACGTACTCGAGACTGCCTGCGAACAGGTAGCTCACGCTGGTGCTGCGCTGGAAGATCGCGCGCATGCGCTTGGTGACCTGATCCGGATCTCCGTAGGGCCGTCGCTCGCTGGCGAGCTCCTGGAATTCGTCGAAGAAGAGGATCAGACGCCGACCGTCGGCGACGGCCACCCGTTCGGGGAGCTCGAGGGCCAGGTCGAGGGCTCGTGTGGGATTCGCCGCGGCCCAGCCGGGGGTGACGGCCAGCTCGACCGCCTCGCCCAGCTGGCTCTGGAGCTTGAGGACGGCGGCGGCCTGGGCGGCCGACAAGGCATTGCGGCCGAGCTCCCGTGCGCGGCGGATGACTCGCCGGGCGGGAGAGCGGTTGCCGATCACCGCCAGCGTCAGAGCCTCGGCGAGCTCCGCGGCATCGGCGATCCGGAAGAGGTCCAGGCGGGCGGTGTAGCAGCCGCGTCGCTGCGCGCGGCCGAGGGCCGCCTCGCAGACGCTCGTCTTCCCCGTCCGTCGTGGGCCGGCCACGATCAGGTGGGTGCCGCCGACGAGCGCGCCGGAGATCTCCTGCACGTCATCGCCGCGCCCGATCATCTGACTCGCCGGGATCGGGACGTCGGTGGGGAACAGGTCACCGCTTGCTTGCCTCATTCGGACAGCGTATCACGGGTTTTACACGGATTCTGTGTAAGAAATACACAGAATGTGTGTAAGCGCTGATGGCCGGTCCGCGCCGTCTCGGCGTGCCGCGGCGGGTGGCGGTGAACGCCGGCCCGGACGGCCGACCGCTGCTGGTCGACCAGCGGGAGGTGGACGCGGTGCGGGAGTCGTGGCTGATCGAGGACCGCTGGTGGACGGAGAAGCCGCTGCGGCGGCGCTACTGGGAGGTGGTCACCACCTGCGGTCGAGACGAGGTCGTGTTCCACGACCTGATCAGCGGGAGGTGGTGGCGCCAGCGCTGACGATCGCGACAACGCAGCCGGAGCTGCCCCGGCGGCGTCCGCCGGCGCATGGACGGGAGTGCCCGCGGCGGCACCGCCGGCGCGTGGGCGGGCGTGCCCACGGCGGCGCCCGATCGTGCCCGGTCCTAGACTGCGGGCATGGCCCCCAACCCCTCCCATGTCGATCCCGGATGCGTGGCGATCGGCACGTGGAGCGGTGGCCGGTTCATGCACTTCGGGGAGGCCGTGGACGATGAGCGCTTCATCGCGATGGTGACCCCCGACGAGCGGATCGACACCGTGATCACCGCCGACGTCTACGGGACCGGCGATGCCGACCGGATGCTCGGCCGGGCCATCGCGGGACGGCCGCGGGAGTCGATGTGCGTCGTCGGGGCCGTCGGGCATGACTTCTACGAGGGTGAGCGCAACGGCCCCAAGGGCTTCCCGCGCTTCACCGACCCGGCGCTGCGCGGGCCTGGCCAGTACGAGGACTATCTGAAGATGGCCACCGAGCGCAGTCTGGAGCGCTGCGGGGTGGACCGCTTCGACCTGCTGCTGCTGCACAACCCCGACCGGATCGGCTACACGAGCGAGCGCGTCTGGGAGGGGATGTCGGCGCTGCGCGACGCCGGGCTCACGCGGCTCATCGGGGTCGCGCCCGGGCCCGCCAACGGCTTCACGCTTGACCTGATCGACTGCCTGGAGCGCTTCGGCGCCCTCATCGACTGGGCCATGATCATCCTCAACCCGCTCGAGCCGTGGCCCGGCGAGCTCTGCCTCGATGCCGCCGCCGCGGCCGAGGTCAAGGTCATCACCCGGGTCGTCGACTACGGCGGCCTGTTCTTCGATGACCTGCGCCCCGGCCAGGAGCTGGCGCGCGGGGACCACCGCGGGTTCAGGCCGGCGGGGTGGCTGGAGGCGGGCCTGGAGCGCGCGGAGGGCATGCGCCCGATCGCCGAGCGCGCGGGCCTGACCATGATCCAGCTCGCCTGCCAATGGAACCTCGCCCACCGGCCGGTTCAAACCGTCGCTCCCACGCTCATCCAGGAGGTCGGACCGGAGGCCAAGAGCATCGAGGACAAGCGTGCCGAGCTCGCCGCGCTGCCCGCGGAGCAGCGGTTGACGCACGGGGACGTGGACACGATCCGCACTCTGGGCGACAACACCGGCTGCATGGCGCTGAAGGGCGCCTCCCCGCAACACACCGGCGAGGAGCAACCGGATCGCTGGACGCTCGACGATCGCCTGATCACCGTCGCGGAGCGCTGGCGGATCGACCCTGAGCGCGACCTCGTGACGGCCGGTGCGCCATGAGCGCGGGCGAGGTCGGTCTGCCCATCACCGGCGGTTGTAACTGCGGGGCGGTGCGCTTCGAGGTCACCGAGCCCTTCGAGGCCTCGATGTACTGCCACTGCACGCGCTGCCAGCGCCGCACCGGCACGGCCGCGTCGGTCAATGCGCGCAGCGCGCCCGGCGCGTTTCGCATCGTCAAGGGGGAGGACCGGATCCGCGCCTGGGATCCGCCCGGTGCGGGCGCGGCCAAGCACTTCTGCGGCGACTGTGGCTCGGCGCTGTTCAGCCGCAGCGAGGCGTCGATCGGGGTTCGCCTGGGCGCCATCGACGGCGATCCCGGCATCCGGCCCTCCTACCGCCAGTACGTCGCCTACGCCGCCGCCTGGGAGCCGATCCCCGACGACGGCCTGCCGCGCCATCCTGAGGCGCGACCCGCGCCCTGAGGCGCGACCCGCGTCCTGAGGCGCGACCCGCGTCCCGAGGCGCGACCCGCGTCCTGAGGCGCTACGCCGCCTCTTCGTCTGCGGCCAGCTCGGCGCGCATCCACTCGCAGCCGACCGAGAGGTCCTCGACGCCCATGGCCGCGGCCACGTTGAGCCACATGCCGTAGCGGAAGAAGTCGTCGAGCTCCTCCTGGCCGGCGCCCGACAGGCGCTCCACATGAGCCACCAGCTCGGCGTAGCAGTGGCGGACGTGGTCGCGGATCGTCTCGTCATCGCAGGCGGCGTAGGCCTGGTGCTGGATCATCAGGTAGTCGCGGTTGGTGTCGAGCATCTCCACGTAGGCGTTGCCCATCGCCGTCAGGACGGTGGCGTCGGGCAACGCGATCGCCGGATCGAACGCGTCGGCCGCCCGCGTGAACAGCTCGGCGATGTGCTCGAAGCTGCGCTCGACGGCAGCCAGGAACAGCTCCTTCTTGTTGGCGAACAGGCTGAACACGTACGGCTGGGCGACACCGACGGACCGCGCGATCTTGTCGACCGGGGTGCCGTGCAGCCCGCCGTGGGCGAACTCGTGGACCGCCGCGTTGATCAGCGCGTCCCGGCGCTCGGCGGCCGGGACGCGCTGACGGGCGGTCTTGGATTCGGTGGTGGAGGCGGCCATGTCAGTGCTCTGGCGATCCTACGCCACCCTCAGGCCGCCTCGGCGGCCAGCGCCGGGGCCCCCGCGTGGGCGACCTCGGCGCGCTCGGCGGCCTCCAGGCTGGCCTGCGCCTCGGCGCTGGCCCGCGTGTTGAACGGGACGATCAGCGGGATCAGGGCGCCGACGGCCAGGACCGCGGTACCGACCCACATCGCCGGCTTCAAGCCGCTGACGAACGCCGCCGCGGACTCGTAGCCGCCGTGGCTGGTGAACACCGTGGCCAGGACCGCGATGCCCAGGACGCCGCCCAGCTCGCGGATGGCGTTGGTGGCGCCGGAGGCCTTGCCGGCCTGATCGGAGCGGACCGAGGCCAGCACCGCGTTGGCCGACGGAGCGAACACCAGCGCCATGCCGGCGCCGCCGAGCACGAACGGGGCGATCATGCTGGCGTAGCTCATGTCCACGCTCGTCTCCACGGCCAACCACCCCAGCGCTACCGCCTGCAGGCCCAGACCGGCGGCCATGAACAGCCGCGCGCCGTAGCGCTCGGAGAAGTACCCCGAGAGCGGCGCGACGATCATCGTCGACCCGGTCCACACCAGCAGCTTGACGCCGGCCTCCAGCGGGCTGTTGCCGAGCACGTTCTGGAGGAACTGGCTCAGGAAGAAGATCGAGCCGAACATCCCGAAGTACATCGACAGCGAGACCACGTTGGTCACCGAGAAGCCGCGGCGGGCGAAGAACTCCATCGGCAGCATCGGCGTCTTGGTCCGCCGCTCCTGGATGACGAAGCCCACGATGAGGGCCGCGCCCGCGGCCAGGGACACCAGCACCTCGGTGCTGGTCCAGCCCAGCGACTGGCTGCGGATGAGACCGAAGACCAGCCCGAACAGCCCGGCCGACCCCAGCGCGAGCCCCGGCAGGTCCAGATCACCGGATGGCCCGAAGCTCTCGGTCAGCCGGGTGAACGCCAGCGGGACCAACACCGCCCCGATCGGGACGTTGAGCCAGAAGATCCAGTGCCACGACGCGGCCTGGACCATGGCGCCGCCGACGAGCGGCCCGAGGGCCACGGCGATGCCGCTGATCCCCGACCACACGCCGATGGCAAAGCCACGGCGGTCCGGCGGGTAGGCGTCGGCCAGCAGGGTCAGCGTCAGGGGCGTGGCGATCGCGGCGCCGGCGCCCTGGATGGCCCGGGCGACGATGAGCAGCCCGATGCTCGGGGCGAGCGCCGCCGCCGCCGAGGAGACGGTGAAGAGGGCGATGCCGCTCATGAACATCCGCTTGCGCCCGAAGCGGTCGCCGAGCGCGGCGCCGGTGAGCAGCAGCACGGCGTACGAGAGGGTGTAGGCGTTGACGGTCCACTCGAGCGCCTGGATCGATGCGCCCAGGTCGCGGTGGATGCTCGGCAGGGCGACGCTCACGACGAGGTTGTCGAGCACCACCATGAACAGACCTACGGAAACGATTGCCAGGGTCCAGCCCCTGCGACGGGTGGCACTCACGGCCATCCCTCCTTCCAGAATCTTCTTAGTGAGCACTAACTATGGATAACTTAGCAGCCACTAATAACTTGTCAAGGGAAATATCGGCTCGCTCAGACCGGGACGCTGCCATGGGCGATCCCGAGCGCTGCGAGCTCGGTAGCGGGGGGAAAGCCCCCTGTGTTGCGGACGGCCTCGATGAGCGCCTCGAAGTAGCGCTCGAAGCCCCCCGGGGTCACGAGGATGAGCATCCGGGCCGGCCGGTCTGACGGGTTGGCGAACGTATGGGGAGTGCCGCGCGGCACGACGGCCACGGTTCCGGGGCCGGCGTCGTGCGCCTCGTCGCCGACGCGCACCGCGAGCTCGCCCTCGAGGACGTAGAACGTCTCAGCGAAGTCGGGGTGGACGTGGAGCGAGGGGCCGGGGAATCCAGGGGGGACGACCTGCTCGATGAGCCCGAAGCTGCCGTCGGTGTCCTCGCTGCGGACGCGGATGTGGATCGACCCCCCGACGAGGGAATCCCCGGGGGCGGTGTCGAGCGACTGGATGTGAGCGCGTGCGGTGGTGTATGTGGATGTGTTCATGGGCGGCATCCTGCGCTGCTGCCCGCCCGCGCTCAATCCCTGGAAATGAGGGGTTGGCCGGGGCCCAGGGCGTCTGTCAGACTGACCCTCGTGCTTCCTCGTGACCAGGACTACGCTCGCGCCAGGCTGCGGATCGAGACGGCGATCGACCGTCCTGACATGACCGCCGACGGCATCGTTCAGACCTTCCTGGGGGAGTCCGCCGACGTGCTCGGCATATCGAGCGCGTGCTGGCACAAGACCGATCCGGCGACCGGCGCGCTCGTCGACGGCGCCGAGATGGGTGGCGCGCCCGGGAGCCTCGAGGAGTCGCTCGTCTACGAGTACCGCCGCCCCGACGTCAACCGGTTCGCCGATCTGATGGGCCGGCGCGAGAAGGTGGCGGCGATCTCGACCTCCACGGGCAACCAGCCGTCCTCGAGTGCGCGCTTCCGGGAGATGATCGAGCCCACGGGGACCGCTGACGAGCTGCGCGTGGCCTTCAGCGATCCCTACGGCATCTGGATGTCGCTGGTGGTCTTCACGCAGCGGGAGATGACCCAAGCCGATCTGCGGTTCGTATCCGACGTGGTGCCCGCCGCCACCAACGCCTTGCGGTCGGTGACGGCGCGGTCGCTGGACGGCTCGGCGCCGGCCGCCGATCCCGGCGACGGTTCTGCGCCGTCGGTCCTGCTGCTGGACGGATCGGATCGCATCGTCTCCGCCGACGCCGTCGCGCGCAAGCGGCTGGCCCTGCTGCCCGGGCCCGGCGGGGACCAGGCTCCGGGCGTTATGTCGTTCCTGGCGGCGCGGGCGCGCTGGGACCGCACCGGGGGCCCGGCCACGGCGCGCATGCGCGCGCTGGACGGCCGCTGGTTCATGATCGACGTCTCGGTGCTCGACGACGCCGGCTCGGGCAATGTGGCCGCGGTGATGCAGCCCGCGCCCTCGGAGCTCGTGCTCGACAGCGTGCTGCGCGCGATGGGGCTGAGCGCGCGCGAGCGCGAGGTGGCCGCGCTGCTGGCCCAGGGCCGCCCCACTAAGTCGATCGCGGCGATGCTTGGGCTCTCGCCCTGGACGGTCCAGGACCACGTCAAGGCCGTCTACGCCAAGACCGGCGTGAGCCGCGCCGACCTCGGCGCGCTCGGCGCTTAGCGTCCGATCACGAGCTGAGCGGCCGCCAGGGCGTCGGGCTCGCCCCCGTCGGTGCGGATGAGCACCGCCGGGATGCCAAGCGCCTCGGCACCCGCGACGTCGGCGACCGGGTTGTCGCCCACCATCCAGCGCCGGGCCGGGTCCCCGCACGCGCGCAGCGCGTGGCGAAACGCCTCCGGATGGGGCTTGTCGTAGCCAATGAGCGCGGAGCTGAACACCTCCTCGACGAGATCTGAGAGCCCGAGGGCGTCCACCAGTGCCGCCAGCTCGGGGACATGGTTGGACAGGATCACGTTGTGCCAGCCGGCGTCGGCGGTCGCGGCCAGCGCCGGGCGGGTGTCGGCGAACACCTCCCAGCCGACGCTGCCGTCGATGAAGCGGGCCCGGAACGCCTGCGCCAGGCGGGCGTTCTCGGCCCTATCGATGTCGGCGAGGCCGAACGCCCGGCCCAGCAAGGGGTCAAGCGCCGCCCACCACGCGTCGGGCTCGCACAGCTCCGGATGGGGCTCTTCGGCGCGATGCCAGGGGAAGCCGTTCCTGATGGCGGCGCGCACCTCGTCGCGTGAGACCGCGTGGCCGGGGACGTGCTCGTCGAGCACCTCCAGAATGCACGTGCTCCACAGGCCCGGGCGCATGGCCAGGGTCCCCTCGAAGTCCCACATGACGACGCCGCCGCTCATGCGGCCAGTATCCCCGAGGACTGCAGGTGTCCTCGCAGCGCTTGTATCCGCTCCCGCCGGATGCGAACATATGTTCGGTGTACGCGGAGCTGCACTGCCATTCGGCGTTCTCGTTCCTTGATGGGGCTTCGCTGCCTGACGAGCTCGTGCCCGCGGCGATCGCACTGGGCTATGAGACGCTCGCGCTGACCGATCACAACACGGTCTCGGGCTCGATGGAGTTCGCGGTCTCGGCCCGGGCGCTGGGCCTGCGGCCGATCCACGGCGCCGAGGTCGATCTCGACGACGGCCGCCACCTCACCCTGCTGGTCAAGGATGCGCAGGGGTGGTCCAATCTCTGTCGCATCCTCACTCGCGCGCACGCACACACACGCGACGGCCGACCGGGGGCGCCGGCCGGCGACCCGTCGATCCCGCTCGAGACGGTGCTCGGCCACGCCGAGGGCCTGGTCTGCCTGAGCGGCTGCGCCCTGCGCGGCGTCCATGACGAGCCGACCCTGCGGCGGCTGCGCGATGCGTTCGGGCCCGGGCGGCTGCGCATCGAGCTGCAGCGTCCCTTCCTCAGTGACGACCGGGCGCGCAATCGCCGCCTGTCAGAGCTGGCCCGCCGGCTGGAGGTGGCGTGCGTGGCCACCGGCAACGTGCACGCGCATGCCCGCCGTCGGGGTCCGTTGCAGGACGCGTTCGTGGCGGTGCGCCTCCACACCACGCTGGACGCCTCCGAGCCGCAGCGACGGGGGAATTTCAGCCACGTGCTCGCCGCCCCCGAGGCGATGGCGGCGCGCTTTGCCGAATATCCGGAGGCGGTGGCCGAGACGGTCCGGCTGGCCGACGAGCTGCGCTTCGACCTGGGCAGCGATCTCGGCTACCGGTATCCCGGGGCCGAGGATGACGACGCCATGCGCACGCTGGCCGAGCTGTGCGATACCCGCCTGCACGAGCGCTACGACACCTCGCCGGCGGACATCCGGGAGCGGGCCATCGTCCGCCTGGGGGAGGAGATGCGGATCATCGACACGCTGGGCCTGCCCGGCTTCTTCCTCCTGCACCACGACATGCTGGAGCTGGCGCGCGAGGTGGCCGTGGAGGTGCGCGGCACCGAGAGCGCCCGCGCGTTGCTGCCGCCCGGGCGGGGCCGCGGCTCGAGCGTCTCGTCGATCGTCTGCTTTCTCACCGGGCTCTCGCACGTGGACCCGATCGCCAACGAGCTGCTGATCGGGCGCTTTCTCAATGAGGAGCTGACCTCGCTGCCCGACATCGACCTCGACTTCCCGCGCGACATCCGCGAGAAGCTGATCCCGCGCGTGCACGAGCGCTACGGCCACGAGCGCTCCGCGCTGGTCGCCGCCTTCCCCACCTACCGGGCCCGGGGCGCGATCCGCGAGCTGGGCAAGGCGCTGGGGCTGCCGCCAGGGGAGATCGAGCGGGTGGCCCGCGGCAGCGAGGGCTGGGACGCGCGCGAGGTGGGCCAGGACATCACCAACACCGGTCGCCAGGGACTGACCGGCCGCTGGGCGTGGCTGGCCCGGCTGGCGTCCGAGGCCCACGGCCTGCCGCGCCATCTCTCCCAGCATTCGGGGGGGATGATCATCGCCACCCGGCCCCTGATCGACTGCTGCCCGATCGTCCCGGCGGCGATGGAGGGACGCCAGATCGTCCAGTGGGACAAGGACTCGTGCGCCGACGCCGGCTTTCTCAAGATCGACGTGCTGGGCCTGGGAATGCTGTCAGCGGTGGAGCGGGCGGTGGAGCTCATCGCCCAGACGCGAGGCGAGCGCATCGACCTCTCCCGGATCCCCTACGACGACCCCGCCACCTACGCGTGCATCCAGGAGGCCGACACGACCGGGGTCTTCCAGATCGAGAGCCGGGCGCAGATGGCCTCGCTGCGGCGCACCCGCCCGGAGAACCTCCGGGACATCACGATCCAGGTGGCGATCGTCCGCCCGGGCCCCATCCAGGGCGGCGCCGTCAACCCCTACATCGCGCGCCGCCAGCGCCTCCGGGTCGACCCGGACTTCAAGGTCCCCTACGACCATCCCTCGCTGGAGCCGGTGCTGGAGGAGACACTGGGCACGATCATCTTCCAGGACCAGGTGCTGGAGGTGTCGATCGCGTTCGCCGGCTTCGGGGTGGGGGAGGCCGAGGGGCTGCGCCGGGCGATGAGCCGCAAGCGCTCGGATGCGGCGATCGAGGCCTATCACGCGCGGTTCGTCGAGGGGGCCAAGCGCAAGCACGGCGTCGAGGACGAGACCGCCGAGCGCGTGTGGGAGATGGTCAAGGGGTTCTCCGGGTTCGGCTTCCCCAAGGCCCACGGCGCCGCGTTCGGCCTGCTCGCCTACCAGTCGACCTGGCTGCGCGTGCACTACACCCAGGAGTTCCTGTGCGCGCTGCTCAACGAGCAGCCAATGGGCTTCTACCCACCCGACGCGCTCGTGCACGAGGCTCAGCGGCGGGGGATCGAGGTCCACCCGCCCGACGTCAACGAGAGCGACGTGGAGTGCGAGATCGAGCCCGGCAGCTCGCTGCCCGACCTCGGGGTGCGGATCGGCCTGGGCTATGTCCGCGGGGTGCGCGCGCAGGACGCCGCGGACCTGGTCGCCGCGCGCACGAGGGGAGGGCGCTTCCGCGGTCTGTCTGACCTGGCCTCGCGGGCGGGCTGCGGCGCCGCCGCGCTCGAGCTGCTGGCCTGGTCGGGCGCGTGCGACACGCTCGCCGCGGCGGGCGTGGTGGGTGGGGCGGGCGTGGTGGGTGGGTCGGGTGGGGCTGTATCCCGGCCGCTGCGCCCCGGCTTCGCCCGCCGGGTGGCGCTGTGGCAGCTGGGCGTGATGGCGCCCGGCCGCACCGTCCCCGGCGGCACCCAGCTGGCGCTCCCACTCGACCTGCCGGCGCCACCCTCGCTGCGCGACCTCACCGAGTGGGAGGCGATGCTCGCCGACTACGGCACCACCGGCCTCACCACCGGCGCGCATCCGCTGGCCCTGCTGCGCGAGCGGATGGCGCCCGACACCGCCACCAGCCGGGACCTGGAGGAGCTCGAGCACGGCCGGCACGTGCGCATCGGGGGGCTGGTCGTCGCCCGTCAGCGGCCGGGGACGGCCAGCGGCATCGTCTTCCTGCTGCTGGAGGACGAGTACGGCACGATCAACCTCGTCGTCCCGCCCCAGATCTACGAGCGTCACCGGCTGGTGGTGAGGACCGAGCCGCTCATGTTGGTGTCAGGAAAGCTGGAGAGGCTGGCCGCGGCCGGCGGGGCGATCAACGTGCTAGTCGACTGGGTGGGCTCGATCGACGCGCCCGACCAGATCGTCGCCGAGATCAAGGACTTCTCCATGCTGGACGAGCAGGTGCGCCGTGGCCTGGCCGAGCAGAAGGCGGCGGTGGCCGCGAGCGGACCCGCCGGACCCGCCGGACGCGACGGCGGCGGCAGCGGCGAGGCGGAGGATTTCCGCGCCGTCGCGCCGCCGATCATGAGCTTCGCCTCGGGACGAAGAAGGTGAACATCTTTGACCAAGCGCCCCGGCGCGCACCGCATGGGGGGTGGCGCGGTGGCAGCCGGCGCAGGGGCCGGGGCGGCCCTCTCCTACGACGCCGCGATCCGCGCCGCGTTAGAGCCTCCCACCGCCAGGCGCCGTCGGTGCAACACCCCCGTGACGGCGCCTCGACGGAGATCCCCGGGGTTACGGACGATTCAGGAGCTTCACCTGGAGCGCGTCGTTGATCTCCCGCCAGACGACCTCGGGCACGACGCGCGCGCTGGCGGAGTGCGTCCGCGCGGGCGCGGACACGGGGTGACGGACCACCGACGCGGCGAGTGCGCCCCAGGCCTGGTTGGGAGCAGCCACGGCCCCCGCGACCGGGGTCCCGGCGCCGATCACGGCGAGGGTGGCGGCAAGCTCGGCGATGTGACGGTGGATCCGCATAGCGCAACCTCCTGGGTGTGCGACTGTCGAGCGGTGTTGCAGCCACTCTCGACAGCGCCGCTCACATCCGCCTCACATCGGCTCACAGGGAGCTCACGCCCGGCGTCGCGCGGGCCCGAGATCGCGGCGCAGGAGCCGAGCCACGGCTCATCCGAGCGGCCCGCGCGATAAGGTCTCGCGCGTGCTTGCGGTCGTCGCATTCGTCGCACTCTGGGTGGTCGTGGCCCTCGGGTTGGTCGTCCTGGCCACGCGCGGCACCGGCACGGTGGCTCACGCTCGGCGGGACCCCGGTCGGCGGGGCAGCAGCATCGGGATCACCGGGTTCATCGTCACGGCCGTGGTCTTCGGCGTGGGGCTGCCGCTGCTGATGCTCACCGGCAACCACCACAACGCCAACGCCCAGGTGGGCGGGGTGGGGCTCACGGCGGCCGAGAAAAACGGTCGCGAGCTGTTCGGCCAGCACTGCGGCGTCTGTCACACCCTGGCCGCCGCCAACGCGGTGGGCAAGGTCGGGCCCAACCTGGACATCCTCAAGCCCGCGCAGTCGGTCGTGCTCAACACGATCAACAACGGTTGCCTGCCCAACCCGCCCAAGGGCTCCAATCAGGGGTGCCTGGGCCAGGGGGTCATGCCGGCGGCCGTCGTTCAGGGCCAGAACGCCCAGGATGTGGCCGCTTTCGTGGCCAAAGTAGCCGGCAACGAGTAGCGCTCTTCCGGCTGCGGATATAACCCCGCACTTTGCGCAAACCTGCGGATTTCGATCCGCCGGAAGCGTTGGTAGGATCGCCGCTCCGTACAGCTGAATTCCAATCCGCTCCACGCCGCCGGTAGGGAATGGAAGCGGGGGACCCAAGTTGTTGGGGCTAATCGCGCCCTGCGCGTAGCGCCGCTCTTTCGGCGCGAGCCCGTCAGCTAACCCCGCAAGCAGAGAAAGAGGTCGATGAATGCCGCAATCAGGCGTAGCTGAGTTCCGCGAGGACCGCAGCCCGCGCGACGAGCGTGTCGCTGCGCGCAATGCCGCACGGGCCGCTCTCATGGAATGGGATGCCCGCGAGCGAGAACTGGAGGCCCGCGATCGCGAGCGGCTCTCCTCCTCGGTGCGCGCGCTCGACGACTGGTCCACCTCCGAGCACGAGGCGATCGACTGGTCCGCGCAGGACGCGCCCGCGCCCGTGGACCGGCCCACGTCCGACCACGACCCCGCTGTGCCGGCCGAGTGGTCCCCGTCGGGCGGGGTCCCGGGCCGCCGGACCGTCACCATCCGCGGTCAGGTGGCCGATCGATACGCCACGCCTCGGCCCGGCTCGCGCCGGCGTCCCGAGCGCCGCTACGAGCGCAGCGGCTTCCGCCCCGACCGTGCCGCGCTGTGGGCGGTGCTGCTGGGCGTGATGCTCATCCTGGCGGCGGTCACCAGCGCACACGCCGCCACGCTGCACGCGCTGGCGCACCTGCACTAGCGGATATCCGGGGCCGTCCGCGCCCTACGGGGCGCTGCACGTAGCGCGCGCCCTGCGTGCCACGGCGCGCTGGCACCATGGGCCCATGCCCGTCGACTTTCGCCGCTGCGATCCCGCGGTGCCACCGGCCAGCGACCTGATCGCCGCCATCCTGGCTGAATATGACGTCATCGCCGGTCGGCATCTGACTGGTGGGCCGTCCGCCACGGACGTTGACTTCTCACCGCCCGGCGGCGCCTATCTCGTGGGCTTCACCGCGGGTGGAGAGGCCGCGTGCGGCGGAGGCGTCAAGGCGCTGGGCGACGGCATCGCGGAGATCAAGCGCTTCTACGTCGCCCCGCCCTTCCGGGGCCGGGGCCTCGCGCGGGAACTGCTCCAGGCGCTCGAGGACGAGGCGCGCCGGCTGGGCCATCGGACGTTGCGCCTGGACGCGACGAAACCGACCTGGCCGATGTACCTGACCGCGGGGTATCGCGAGGTGGCCGACTACAACGGCAACCCGCACGCCACGATCTGGGGCGAGAAGGACCTCTGAGGGGCACAGCCGTTCAGGCGAAAATCCGGGATACGCCTGCCTGATGTGGAGGGTTCACCGACCCGTAATGGTTTTTGAGCGCCCGCCGTGGACGCCGGCGCGACGGTTATCGCCACCACGCGCACACCCGGCCGCGTGCAGCTCCTGCGCGAACTGGGCGCCGCGGAGGTCCTCAGCGCGACGGCCGGCTGGCCCCGCAGATCCGCGCCATCCATCCACGCGGGATCGATGCCGTGCTCGATCTCGTCGGCAACTCGGTGCTGCGCGACTCGCTCCAGTGCGTCGCGCTGAGCACCTTCGCCAGTGCATTCGTGCTGGGCGGCGACGGGTTCCCGATCACCGACGTGCCCCTCCAGGCGATCGTGGAGAAGGCCGAGCGGGGCGTGTTCTCCGCCCGCCCGTCGCAGATCTTCGCGTTCGATGAGATCGTCGAAGCCCACCGCGTCATGGACTCGGGCGAGGCCGGGGGGAAGGTCGTCGTCACGGTTGAGGGGCCCGCGGCGTCTTAGGGGTGAGAGCGACCGGTCGCGGGCGCTGAACCCCCGCGGCCGGACCGCCCCTTACACAACCATTACCCAGGCGGTGATCCCGTGTTTATGGCCGTGCGTAAAAGAAGATGGACCCGCCCTCCTGCCCTTCTTTCCCTTGCCAGGCGGGGCACCCGTCGGTACACTTATGTTCCGTAAGCAGATGTTGAAAGTAAAGGGCAGCGTTCGCTCGAACTCTTGCCTCCCCACCCTTTACGACCTCGGTGGTCAGCGATGAAGACGACAATGAGCAGATTCCAGATCCACGACGACCTGACGGCCCCGGAGGGCTCGATGGCGGTCCTGCGCGGCGCGCTGTCCTCGGGTGGGCAGCTGCCGAACTTCCTGGGGGTGCTGGCCGGCTCCCCGGCGGCCCTGCGTGCCTACGCACGCTTTCGCTCCGAGCTGCGACACGGGAAGCTGACGCTCCCCACGCTGGAGCGGATCGCGCTGGCGGTCGCTGAGCACTACCACTCCGGGCCGGGCATCGAGATGCACTCGAGGGCCGCGCGCGCGGCGGGGTTGGCGCTCGACGAGGTCGCTGCGGCTCGCCAGTTCGGCTCCAAGGACCCACGCGAGGCGGCGCTGCTGCGTTACCTCCACGCGCTCCTGGAGGATGGCCGGCCCGCGATGCACCTGCACGAGGAGGCGCGCGAGGCCGGCTGGGACGACGAGCAGATTCTGGAGGCGATCGCGGCGGTGGCGATGGAGGGCTTCACGGCGATGGTCAACGTCGCCGGAGACGTCCCCGTCGATGGGTCCACGGAGGCATCCCGGCAGCTCGAGGCCGCCTAGGCCGTTAAGCTAAGCGTCCCTGATGGCCGCGAACCACCATTCCTCGACCGAGGATCGGGCCGGCCTCACGACCGAGGACGCGGCCCGCGGCAATTGCTGCCCCCTCTATCACGAGGCGGTGGAGCTCGTTGGCCGACGCTGGACCGGCGCGATCCTCAGCGTGCTGATGGATGGGCCGCTCCGCTTCTCGGAGATCGCGCAGGCGATCCCCGAGCTCTCGGATCGCCTGCTCTCGGAGCGGATGAAGGAGCTGGAGGCGCGGGGAATGGTGCAGCGCACCGTCATCCCCGGGCCTCCGCTGCGCGTGCAGTACGAGCTCAGCGTGATGGGCTCAGAGCTCGAGCCCGCGCTCACGGAGCTCCAGAGCTGGGCCCGGCGGTGGCTGGGCGACCGCGCGCCCGCCGCGCGGACGTCGGCAACAACGGGCTCCTGAGCGCCCCGGCGCCCACGCGGGGCGGCGGCGCCAGGTCTGAGGCCGTCTCAAAGCCCCCCGCGCGAGACAACCTCTAAGGTTCCGGCGCGATGGCCCCGACCCCCGAGACCACTGGCCCGACGCGAGACGACGTCCTTGCCATGGTGCGCAAGGACGGCATCCGCTTCATCCGGTTGTGGTTCACCGACATCCTCGGACAGCTCAAGGCGTTCTCGATCAACGTCACCGAGCTGGAGGACGCGTTCGAGGGCGGCATGGGCTTCGACGGCTCCTCGATCACCGGCTTCAACGCCATCGAGGAGTCCGACATGATCGCCCAGCCCGATCCCAGCACGTTCATCGCGCTCCCTTGGCGGCCCGACGAAGCCGGGGTGGCACGGATGTTCTGCGACATCCTCACCCCGGAGCGGACGCCGTATGAGGGGGATCCGCGCCACGTGCTCAAGCGCGCGCTTGCCCGCGCGGAGAGCATGGGCTTTGACCACTTCTATGTCGGCCCCGAGCTCGAGTACTTCTACTTCCGTGACGCCAAGTCCACCGAGGTGCTCGACGAGGGCGGCTACTTCGATCTGACCACGCTCGACGCCGGGTCCGATCTGCGGCGCGAGACCGTGCTGGCACTGGAGCAGCTGGGCATCCACACGGAGTACACCCACCACGAGGTGGGCCCCAGCCAGCACGAGATCGACATGCGCTACGCCGATGCGCTGAAGATGGCCGACGACTGCATGACCTACCGGATCACGGTCAAGGAATACGCAATGAAGTACGGGCTGCATGCCACGTTCATGCCCAAGCCCCTGTTCGGCAAGAACGGCTCGGGCATGCACACGCACCAGTCGCTGTTCCAGGGCGGGCGCAACGCCTTCTATGACGGCGACGATCAGTACTTCCTCTCCGACGTGGGCAAGGCCTTCATCGCCGGGCAGTTGCGCCACGCGCGGGAGATCTGCTCGATCTTCGCCCAGTGGGTGAACTCCTACAAGCGCTTGGTCCCCGGCTACGAGGCGCCGGTGTACGTCGCCTGGTCGCGCCGCAACCGCTCAGCGCTCGTCCGGGTCCCGCTCTATCACCCGGGCAAGGAGAAGGCGACCCGGATGGAGCTGCGCTGCCCGGACCCCGCCTGCAACCCCTACCTCACCTTCGCCGTGCTGCTCCAGGCGGGCCTGGAGGGCATCGAGCACGGCTACGAGCTGCCCGACCCGATGGAGAAGAACCTCTACCACCTCTCGCCTGACGAGCGCCGCCGGCTGGGCATCGACCAGCTGCCCGAGACGCTGGGCGAGGCCATCGAGCTCACCTCCCAGTCAGAGCTCGTGCTGCGCACCCTCGGTGAGCACATGTTCAACCGCTACATCGAGATCAAGCGCCAGGAGTGGGACGACTACCGCGTCCAGGTCACTCCCTGGGAGCTCGAGCGCTACCTGCCGGTCCTGTAGGCCTCGTAGCCCGCGCGCCCCGCCGGCTCAGAGGGCCGCCGCGAGCGCGTCGGGCTCGGTCACCGGCGCCTGGCAGGCGAAGTGCTCGCACACGTACGCGGCGGCGCGCCCGTCCACGGGCGAGCGGCCCTCCAGCAGCGGCACGCCGCCGCCGCCCTCGCCCTCGCCCTCGCCACCGGCCAGCACGACATGCGGCGAGTAGCGACCGCGGACGACCTGCGCCAGCGCCGTCGTGCCCGGGTCGTCGCCGGCCCCGGCGATCGCCACCTCGCGCACAGGCGCCAGGTAGAAGTCCAGCGCCTGCAGGACGTGCCCGAAGCCGTGGGGGTGCTCGCCCACGATCGGCGCCCGCACCCGCAGCACGTCCAGCGCGTGGCGCTCGTACGCGAACTCGCCGGTGAGCCGCGCCAGCCGCAGCAGGCCGAAGGCCGCCGAGGCGCCCCCTGACGGCGTGGGGGAGTCGTCGAGGTCCTTCTGGCGGGCAAACCCCTGGCGATGGTCGGCGGCGGTGGTGAAGAAGCCGCCGCGCTCCTCGTCGGCGAAGCGCTCGATCATCGTGTCGGCCAACGTGCGCGCCGCGGCGTACCAGCGGTGATCGAACGTCGCCTCGTACAGGGTCAGCAGCGCCTCGAGCAGGTAGGCGTGGTCCTCCAGGTATCCGTCGATGTGGGCGCGGCCGTCCTTCCACGTGCGCAGCAGGCGGCCGTCCGGGTCGCGCATGTCGCGCAGGAGGAACTCGGCGCACGCCACCGCGGCGGCCACGTAGTCGGGGCGCTCCAGGGCCGCGCCCGCCTGGGCCAGGGCGGAGACCATCAGCGCGTTCCACGACGTCAGGCGCTTGTCGTCCAGTCCGGGGCGCACGCGCTCTGAGCGCTTGGCCAGCAGGGCCGCCTGGATGTCGCTCAGCCGCTCCGGGACCGGCCCGCGGCCCTCGAGCACGTTGGAGCCCTCGAAGTTGCCGGTCTCCGTCGCCCCGAAGAACGCCACCGCCTCTGCAAAGAGCGCCTCGTCGCCGATCGCCGCGCGCAGCTCGTCCAGGGTCCAGACATAGAACTTGCCCTCCACGCCCTCGGAGTCGGCGTCCAGCGCCGAGCAGAAGCCGCCCTCGGGGCCGCGCATCTCGCGCAGCGCCCAGTCCAGCGTCTCCTCGCAGACCCGACGCAGCAGCGGCTCGCCGGACACCTGCCAGCCATGCAGGTAGGTACGAGCCAGCAGCGCGTTGTCGTAGAGCATCTTCTCGAAGTGGGGGACGGTCCAGGTGGCGTCGACGGCGTAGCGGGCAAAGCCTCCCCCGATCTGGTCATAGATCCCGCCGGTGGCCATGGCGCGCAGGGTGGCGAGCGAGATATCGCGTTCGCCGCGGGCCAGCAGGAACTCGATGAGCGAGGCCTGCGGGAACTTGGGCGCGCGCCCGAAGCCCCCGTTGATCGGGTCATACAGCCTCCGTAGCGTGTCCACCGCCAGGGTGGGCACTGCGTCGGTGATCGGCTCGTCAGAGGCGGGCAGGCGCGAGGCGCCGCCCAGCGAGCGCAGGACTTGGGCGCCCTGCTCGCGGACCCGGTCCGCGCGCTGCTCCCACGCCTCGGAGACCGCCTCGATCACCGCGGGCCACGGCGGCATCCCGTGGCGCGGCTCGGGCGGGAAGTAGGTCCCGACATAGAACGGCGCCTGGTCGGGGGTGAGGAAGGCGTTGAGCGGCCACCCGCCCTGGCCGGTCATCGTCTGGCAGGCCTCCATGCACACGGCGTCGATGTCGGGGCGCTCCTCGCGGTCGACCTTGATGCAGACGAGCTTCTCGTTCATCAGCGCCGCCACCGCGGGATCCTCGAAGGACTCGCGCTCCATCACGTGGCACCAGTGGCATGCCGAATAGCCGATCGAGACGAGCAGGGGCCGGTCCAGGTCGCGGGCGCGCTGCAGCGCCTCCTCGCCCCACGGATACCAGTCGACCGGGTTGTGGGCGTGCTGGAGCAGATACGGCGAGGTCTCTCCGGCGAGGCGATTGGGCATCCTGGGGAGGCTACCTGGGCGCCAGAGGCGCAATACGCTAGTGGGACGGGCCACCAGTGGCTCAGGACTCGTTCGAGACCCAAGGAGAAGATTTGGCTGGCAACAGGGAACCGGTGACCGCCACAGGCGCACCGGAGGCGATTGGCCCATACGTACACGCTGTGGCCGCAAGCGGTCTGCTGTTCTGCTCCGGGCAGATCCCGCTGGACCCCAGAACCGGGGACCTCGTGGGGGCCACCCCCGCCGATCAGGCCGGACGGTGCCTCGAGAACCTGGCGGCGGTCTGCCAGGCGGCCGGGACCACCCTAGGCGACGCCGTCAAGGTGACGATCTACCTGACCGACATGTCTGCATTTGCGTCGGTCAACGAGGTCTACGGGTCGTTCTTCGAGTCAAGCCCGCCCGCTCGCGTCGCCGTCGGCGTGGCGGCCCTCCCGCGCGGAGCCCAGGTCGAGATGGACGCGGTGGTGGCGCTTCCTGGCTGAGCCGGCTTCGATCGACCGGCCGACCCAGCCGTCGGCCGACGACATCCGCCGCGCCGCGGAGGCCGGTGCCGGGGTCATCAAACAGACCCCGCTGCTGAGCTCGCGGACGCTGACCGAGCGGGCGGGGATCACGGTGGCGCTGAAGGCCGAGAACCTCCAGCGCACGGGCTCGTTCAAGATCCGCGGCGCGCTGGCCAAGCTCGCCTCCCTGGGCAGCGCCTGCGAGGACGGCGTCGTCTGCGCCAGCGCCGGCAACCACGCCCAGGCGGTCGCCTATGCGGCGCGTGAGCGAGGGGTGCCGTGTCACGTGTTCATGCCCGAGGCGGCCCCGATCGCCAAGGCCGAGGCCACGGCCGCGCTGGGGGCGCAGGTGCGGCTCGTGGGCGAGACCGTCGACGAGTCGCTGACCGCGGCCCAGGAATGGGCGGCGGCGGGCGGTCACGCGTTCGTGCACCCGTTCGACGATCCGGTGGTCGTCGCCGGACAGGGCAGCGTCGGTCTCGAGCTGCTGGCGCAGGCGCCGGATCTGCAACGCGTCGTGGTGCCCGTCGGTGGGGGCGGCCTGATCAGCGGGGTGGCCATCGCGGTCAAGTCGCAGCGGCCCGACGTGGAGGTGATCGGGGTGCAGGTCGAGGCGTGCGCGCCGTTTCCCACCTCGCTGGCGGCCGGCGAGCCCGTCGCCGTCACCTCCGCGCTGACGATCGCCGACGGGATCGCGGTCAAGCGCCCCGGCACGCTCACGCTCGGGCTCATGCGCGAGTGGGTTGACGGTCTGGTGGTCGTATCCGAGGAGGAGGTGGCCGAAGCGATGGTCTTCCTGCTCGAACGGGCCAAGCTCGTGGTCGAGGGTGCCGGCGCCGTCGGGGTCGCGGCGCTGCTCGCCGGGCGCGCCGGCGAGGTCGTCGCCGACGGGACCACCGCGGTCATCCTGTCCGGGGGCAACGTCGATCCGGGACTGCTGGGGCAGATCGTGCGCCGCCACGAGAGCCAGGCGGGACGGCGCTACGTGCTGCTGGCTCGGCTGCCCGATCGCCCGGGATCGCTGGCGCTGCTGCTCTCGCTGGTGGGCCAGCTCGGGGCCAACCTGCTCGATGTGGAGCACATCCGCGAGGGCTTCGATCTGCATGTGCGCGAGTCGGCGGTCCAGCTCGTGCTCGAGACGCGAGGGCCCGTGCACGCCGCGCAGGTGCAGCGCGCGGTCCGCGACGCCGGCTACGACGAGCCGATCGCGGTCCGTTAGGCGACTGCGGCGCGCGCGTCGCGGTACTGCGCGGCGGACTGGACCAGCGCGGCGATCACGTGACTGCGCCCGTCGGCCTCCGGGTGCCACTGGACGCCCAGGACGAAGCGGCGATCGGGCAGCTCGATCGCCTCGACGAGGTCGTCGACCGCCGACGTGCCAGTGACGATGAGCCCCTCGCCCAACACGTCGACGCCCTGATGATGGTGGGACTTGGTGGTGTGCAGGAGCTCGCCCGCGGCGGTCGCCGCCAGCGAGCCCTCAACGAGGGAGACGTCGTGGTCGGCCTCGTCGAAGTTGCCCGGCACGCGGCGATGGTCCTCGTGGCCGACGGTCTCGGGCAGGTGCTGCAAGAGCGTGCCGCCGAGGGCGACGTTGAGCACCTGCATGCCGCGACAGATACCGAGCACGGGCAGGTCGATCTCAGTGGCGCGGCGGATGAGCGCGAGCTCGAACGCGTCGCGCTCAGAGCTCCACCCCTTGGTCTCGGGGTGGGGCTCGGCACCGTAGGAGGCGGGGTCCATGTCGGCGCCGCCGGAGAGGATGAGGCCGTCGACGCGGTGCAGGAGCTCATCGGGATCGGCCACCAGCTCGGGCTCGGGGGCCACCAGGAGCGGGAGGCCGCCGGCGCGGCGCACCTCGTTCACGTAGTCGGCGGGGAGGATCGCAGACGGCTGGTTCCACACGCCATAGGTGGCGTCCAGCAACGAGGCGGTGATGGCGATGGCCGGGCGGTATTCCACGGCGATCAGGCTAGCTCAGGCCCCGGCGCAACTCCGTGCGCGGCAGCGTCAGGTCCCGCGCAGGAGCGCGCGCTGCACCTTGCCGCTGGCGGTCTTGGGCAGCTCGGCCGCGAAGTCGACGATCCGCGGGTACTTGTACGGGGCCGTCTCGTGCTTGACGTGGTCCTGGAGCTCGGTGACGAGCTCGTCGGAGGGGCTGAAGCCGTCGCGGAGCACGACGACAGCACGCACGACCGCGCCCCGCTCGTCATCGGCGGCCGCGACCACGGCGGCCTCGGCGACGGCCCCGTGGGAGACGAGCGCCGACTCGACCTCGAAGGGGCCGATGCGGTACCCGGCCGAGATGATCACGTCGTCGGTGCGGCCCTCGAAGTACAGGTAGCCGTCCTCGTCGGCGGTGACGCGATCACCGGTCCGCCAGGGCCGATCCTCGGGCGAGGGCGGACCGCCCAGGGTGGCCACGAAGAACGTGGGATCGGTGCGCGGGTCGGCCAGCAGCAGCTCGCCGTCGTGGACCTCGAGCGCCACCCCCGGCAGTGGCCGGCCCATCGAGCCCGGGCGGACCGCGCCGCCGGCGGGCACGCCGGTGAGCTGGCCGGTCTCCGTCTGGCCGTAGCCGTCGCGGATCTCGAGGCCCGTCGCCTCCTTGAAGGCGCGCAGCACCTCGGGGTTGAGCGCCTCGCCGGCCGCCACCAGCCCGTGCAGCGACGGCACCGGCACGAGCTCCACGCGCTTGGCGATGACCCGGTACTCGGTGGGGGCCATGCACAGCACGTTCACCTGCTCGGCGGCCAGGACCTCCAGCCGCTGCGCCGGGTCGAAGCGGGCGTCGTGCAGCAGCGCGGCGGCGCCGGTGAGCCAGGGCGCGATGAAGACGTTGCGGGCGGACTTGGACCACCCGCTGGCCGCCGTGCACCAGACCAGGTCGCCGGGGCGGCCGCCGAGCCAGTGAGTGGCCTGCAGCCGCTGGCCGGGCAGGTAGCGCTGCCCGTGGACGATGCCCTTGGCCTCGCCGGTGGTCCCGCTGGTGAAGGTGATCAGGCACGGATCGGTGGAGTCAAGCTCCACCGCGGGCACCGGGTCGGCGCCAAACAGCGCCTCGTCCGGGATGAGGATGAGCCCAGGGCCCGCTTCGATCCCCGCGGCCTCCAGTTCGACGGCGTTGCGCGCGTCGGCGACGATCAGCTTCGGCTGGGCCGCATCCAGGCGCTGGCGCAGATCCTTGGCGCGCAACTGCTCGTTGCAGGGCAGCGCCACCGCCCCGATGCGAAAGCAGGCGACCATCGTCAGCACCCACTCGGGACGGTTGCCGATCAGGGTCATGACCACGTCGCCACGCGTGACGCCGCGGGCGACGAGCGTCCCCGCCAGGCGCGCGGAGGCGTCGGCGACCTCCCCGAAGGTCCACTCCCGCCGGTCGCCCTCACGGGTGATCTCCACGAGCGCCCGGTCACCGGCAGGGGCGGCGTCGACCACGTCGCGGGCGAAGTTCATCGGCGGCAGTCTGCCAGGCGCGCCCCGGCGAGCATCCTGGCGGGCCCGGACCAGCGCCCCGGCGGGCCCGCACCCGCCCCGGCGGGCCCGCACCCTCGCCCTGGTACCGTGGTGAGCATGGGATGGACGACTGGGAACGGCCCCCTCAGCAAGGCGCCCGCCGGGCAGTTCAACTTCGAGCCTCCGCCCGCGGGCCGCACGATCTACCTCGAGCACACGCCCAAGCGCATCCGCGTCGAGGTGGGCGGCGAGGTCATCGCCGACAGCCGCAACGCGTTCATCCTGCACGAGTCCGGGCTGCAGCCGATGTACTACTTCCCGCCCGAGGACGTCCGGACCGATGTCATGACGCCGACGGATCGCCACACGCATTGCCCCAAGAAGGGCGACGCCTCGTACTACACGATCACCGCCGGGGGCGAGACCGTCGAGAACGGCGCCTGGTACTACCCCGACCCGCTCCCCGACGCCCCGTTCATCAAGGACCTGGTGGCCTTCTACTTCGACCGGATGGGCCGGTGGCTGGAGGAGGGCGAGGAGATCGTGGTGCACCCCCGGGACCCGTATCACCGCGTCGACGTGGTCAGCACCGACCGCCACATCCGCGTCCTGCTCGAGGGCGAGGTGCTGGCCGAGACCGACCGCGCGCTGGCGCTGTTCGAGTCAAACCTGCCGCCGCGCTGGTACATCCCGCGCGAGGATGTGCGCGCCCAGCTCGTGCCCTCTGACACCGTCACGCGCTGTCCGTACAAGGGGACCGCGAGCTACTACTCGGTCAAGCGCGCCGACGGCGGCGACGGCACCGACCTCATCTGGTACTACACGGAGCCACTGGCCGAGGTGGGACGGATCGCCGAGCTGCTCTGCTTCTTCAACGAGAAGGTCGACATCGAGCTCGACGGGGAGCTGCAAAAGCGCCCCGAGTCGCCGTGGAGCCGCCGCGTGCGCTCCGAGGCGCCCGCAAAGGTCGCGGCCGACTAACGCCGCCGCGGGGCGAGGACCGTGAACGGCACCCGCTGGATGCGGCTCACGTTGTTGTAGAGGTCGGTGGCCTGCAGGAAGGCCACATAGTGGCCCGGCGCGGGCCGGAAATGCCCGGCCCGGGCCCCGAAGGGCAGGTAGTTGTAGCCGATGTGCGCGCGCCACCGCCGCCATCCGGCATAGGTGGAGCGATGCCCATGGCTCACGTGCCAGATCTCGGCGTCGATCATCGACGGGTCGTCGAGCGCCAGATTGAGCGTGGTGCCGGCGGTCGGGAACCGTAGCCTGGACAGGAACACCTGGCTGAGCGTCGGGTGGATGAGCAGCACGTTGAGCTTGGGGACGGGCTCGGGGTCGTCGAGCGGGTTGCCCGGGGTGTCCGAGACGACCACCTCGCCGTGGACCACCGGGTGCAGCTTGCACCGGAACTCGTAGACGCCCGGCTGGTTGAAGCTCACGCGGAACGTGAAGCCCAGCTTGTGGTCGGGCTGGGCGTTGTCGGGATCTGAGTCCTCGCTGGCGTCGTTGGCCGAGATCCCGGTGACCGAGTGCATCGTGTCGGGCCCCACCCAGTACCACGTGACGTGCTGGCCGAGGTCGACGTGGACGACGGCCTGCGACCACCTGTAGTGGCCGATGGCCACCTTGGCGTCAGCCGCGCGCGCCGTCGCGGTACCAAGCGCGCCCGCCGCCACCAGCATGGTGGCCGCTCCCAGCAGGGCGGCCATCCGCGCCACGGCGGCGGCCGCCCCGTGCAGGGTGATCAGGGGCTGACGACGTACCACCCGTTCATCCCCATGTGCAGGTGGGAGAACACGTGGCAGTGGTAGAACCAGCGACCGGGGTTGTCCTCCACGATGGAAAACGACGTGACGTCGGCCGGTCCCAGCGTGTGGTTGTCGATGACCACGCCGGCCTCGTCGGTCCAGCGGTGGCCGTGCAGATGGAAGGCGTGGAAGTCGTTGTCGATGGCGAACACATGCCAGTTGACGGTGTCTCCCACCTTCGCGTGCAACGTGGGCGTATTCCCCGCGTAGGCCCGCCCGTTGATGCACCCGAACTGCTGCTCCAGGTTCGTGGCCAGGGGCGTGAACGAGTGCAGGAAGAGGAAGAACTCCTCGTTGGGCACCGGGTCGGTGGGCTTGCGGATGATCAGGCCGCCGAACATGCCCTTGAACACCGGCAGCGGGTCCATCGGCCCGTGGTCGTGGTAGAGCCACGCGCCCTCGGTGCCGGCGCGCGCCTCCCACACGTACTGGAAGGTGCGTCCGTTCTCAACGAACCCACCCGGCTCGGTGTACTTGCCCTTGTAGGCCCCATCCATGTCGTGGGTGTAGAAGATCCCGTGCGGGTGCATGGTCACCGGCACGCCGGTCTGGTTTCTGAAGTTGACGACGATCGTGTCGCCGGTCTGGGCCTCCAGCAGCGGGCCCGGGATCTGCGGCGGGCCCAGCGGCTTGGCGAAGCCCGGAGCCCACGGCTGGTAGGCCAGCGCGGTGAACGTCGTCTTGCCCGGCACCTTCTTGTCCATCATCCCGTCGTGGTGGGTCGGGACGATGTTCCACTTCGTCTTGACCGCCTTGATCCAATAGGTGCGGACCGCGGCGCCGGCCGCTGCCTTGGGCGTGGTCTCCGAGACGAACTGCGGCTCGATCTGAGCCTGCGTCTCAGCTCGCGCCTGTGCCTCGTAGTAGGCGGCCACCCGGGGCGGCACCGGAATGCCGCCCGCGAGCTGGTCGATGTTGACGTGCGAGTTGCTGGTCAGCTTGTGCCCCGCCAGCGTGCAGAACAGCGTCCCGCCCGCGCTGGCGACGAACTGCCGCCGTCCGATAGGTGCACTCACGATGGGCCCCCTTCGCTTCCTAGTTCTTCACGGTCACCGTCATGTTCATCGTCAATGGGTGCAGCTGGCACTGGAAGTGATACGTCCCCGCCTTGGTGAAGGTCAGCTTGAAGTGGACTCCCGCGCTGGCCTGGAAGGAGCTGAACTTCTTCTTGTTCACGCCCTTGGGGCCCTTGATCAGGGTCACCGTGTGCGTGTCGAAGTTCTCCTTGTTCCAGATCCAGTTGACCTGCTGGCCCGGCTTGACCGTCACCTTCGTCGGCGCGTAGAAGTCGTCCCTGATCTGGACGTTCTTGACCGCCGGCTTCTTCTTGGTCGTGCCGAGCGCGGTCGGGACCCCGACCGCGCCGACGGCGACACATGCGATGAGCGTTGTCAGCCACTTGTGCTTCATGTGCAACGACCCCCTAACCCTCGAAGGGCTTGACCCCCGGGCGTGCCGGGTGCTTGTGGACATGCCAGAAGGACTCCTGCTTGGCCGGCGGGTTGGCCAGGACCACCGCCGCCAGCTTGCCGAACTGATCCGAGTTGCCCGTCGTGGTGCCGGTGCCGTTGGAGTTCGGGCACGTCGCGTACAGCTCCGACGCCACGGCGCTCCCCTCGACGTCCTCGGTCACGTTGGCCCCGTTGTTCTGGAAGCAGGTCCCTCTGCCGGACCCGTCGTTGAAGAAGTCGAACCCGTTGGCGTCCTTGAACGCGGCGCCCATCGTGTTGTTCATGACGTGGTTGCCGGTATTCAGGGCCTTGCCGGTGGAGTTGGTCGGGTCCGAGAAGGCCGCGACGCCCCACAGGAAGTTGCCGAAGACGGAGTTGTCTTTGACCGTCCAGTTGGTGGTGCCGAACAGGATCACTCCGGCGCCGATCGGGTAGTTGGCCGCCTGGGCGCCGACGCCGCTGGACACCGTCTTGACCGGCGAGCTCGGGCGGTAGTAGTCGAAGTTGTTCCAGAAGATCAGGTTGTTCTCGATGATCCCGGTGTCGGCCGGCTGATCGGGCTCGGAGACAAGGGTGTTCGGGACCACACCCGCGCCGTTGTTGTAGAACGACGAGTTGCGGATCGTCACGTACTTGGAGTTCGTGCCCGAGTACCCGAGGACGTTCTCGTAGCCCGTGTCGTGATCAACGGTGGACCACACCGGGTGCTTCTGGAACGGCGTCCCGCCGATGTAGAACGCGGAGTCGCCGTTGCCGTAGCCGACCGACTGGGTCATGCGCCCGCCGACGCAGCGGAAGGCGAACAGCCCGTAGGAGTGCTCGAAGCCGGCCACGAGGTTCTTCATCAGATAGCCCGTGCAGTGGTTGATGTAGAACCCGTTGGCCGCGAAGTGCTCGGCCTTCATGTTCTCCAGCACCATGTTGTTGACGTCGTCGCCCTCGATCCCGTTCTGAGCGGCGCCGCCCGGGCCCTTGGCGTTCTTGCCCTCGATCAGGACCTTGGCCGGGTTTTTGGCCGTGCCGATGATATGCAGGCCGTCGTGCTTGTGGCCCGAGACGATCACGCCCTCGACGTACTTGCCGGGCTTGACGTTGATCGTCGCGTTCTTGCCCGAGGCGTTGACTGCTCCCTGGATGGTCGAGTAGCGGCAGCCGTGCTTGCAGACCGTGAGGGTCGTGGGCTTGACCTTGGCCTGGGCGCCGATGGCCAGAACCAGGCAGCCGGCAACGGCGATCGCTCCGGCTCCCGCCAGGCGACGAATGCGACGACACATCATGTGTTCCTCCTTGAAGATGTCTACCCGAGCCCACCCGGCCGCGGGGGCTCTCCGACCCGTTCACAATCCGCTCACAGGATTCGGCGAAGGTAGCAAGGCCGTAAACCGCGGGTATTCTCGGCGGACCGACTCGACACCTGAGGAGCCCCGACACCCCATGGCAGCGACCAGCCCAGCAAGTGATCTGACCGACGAACAGAAGGCCATCTGCGAGATGGTCCATCAGTTCGCCGACGAGCAGATCCTGCCCAACGCCGAGCACTACGACCACGAGGACGCGTTTCCTGACCCGATCGTGGAGCAGATGAAGGAGCTGGGGCTCTTCGGGGTCACGATCCCCGAGGAATACGGGGGAATGGGGCTGGATCTGACGACCTACGCGATGATCGTGGAGGAGCTCTCGCGCGGGTGGATCAGCATCTCGGGGATCGTCAACACGCACTTCATCGGCTCCTATCTGCTCATGAAGTTCGGGACCGATGAGCAGAAGCAGGAGTACCTGCCCAAGATGGCCACCGGGGAGATCCGCGCCGCCTTCAGCCTGTCTGAGCCGGAGCTGGGCTCAGACGTGGCCGCGATCAAGACCGCGGCGAAGCGCTCAGACGACGGCACCTATGAGATCAACGGCACCAAGATGTGGGTCACCAACGGCCTGCGCTCGGGCGTGGTGTTCGTGCTGGCCCGGACCGATCCCGCCGCCGAGCCCAAGCACCGCGGGCTGACCTGCTTCATCGCCGACAAGGAGCCCGGCGCCGCCGAGAACACCGGCGACTACAAGGGCCTCAACGTCCCGCCCCAGATCAAGAAGATGGGCTACAAGGGCGTCGAGTCCACGGAGCTGGTCTTCGACGGCTACAAGCGGACGGGGGACGACATCCTCGGCGGCGAGGAGGCCGGCCTGAACAAGGGCTTTGGGCAGATGATGGACGCGCTGGAGCTGGGGCGCGTCAACGTCGCCGCCCGCGGCGTGGGCCTCGCCCAGCGCGCGCTCGAGCTTGCGCTCAAGTACAGCCAGGAGCGCCGGGCCTTCGGCAAGCCGATCGCCGAGCACCAGGCGATCCAGTTCAAGCTCGCCGACATGGCCACCCAGGTGGAGGCGGCGCGGCTGCTCACCCGCCAGGCGGCACGGATGAAGGACGCCGGGCAGCGCTCCGACATCGAGGCGGGCATGGCCAAGCTGTTCGCCTCAGAGACCGGACGGATGTGCGCCGAGGAGTGCCTGCGCATCCACGGCGGCTACGGCTACTCCAAGGAGTATGAGATCGAACGGATCTACCGCGATGCGCCGCTGCTGCTGATCGGCGAGGGCACCAGCGAGATCCAGCGCATGGTCATCGGCCGCAAACTGCTCCAGCGCCACAAGATCTGATCCTTCCCGGGCAACGCTGCCTAAACCTCCACGGCGGCCCCGTGGCGCGCTACGGTTGACGAACGAAAGCTAGGCAGGGAGAGGACACGATGCCCGCACTCACCGCATCCCCAGCGATCATCTTTCGCCGCCGTCTGGTCGCTCTACTGGCCGTCGTGGCGCTCGGCGTGGCGCTCGGGCTCGCCCCCGGAGCGTCGTCGCGCCAGACGATGGTGCACGCGTTCCTGGCCAAGGATGGGTCCACCGTCGTCTCCGGCTATGACGGCGGCGTCGCGGTCGCGCCGGCCAAGCCGTAGCGCGCTGCGGCAGGGATAGACTGTTGCGCTCTGTCCTCGCCGTCTGACACCAAGGGCGTTATCGAGACCGCGGTCAAGCGGTTCCTAGAGGACGTGCCGGCGCTGGCGCCGCTCAAGCTCGTTGCCGGCCTGGAGCTGCGCGGCGGGCGCGACCTCCAGATGTACCGGGTCGAGCTTCCGGGGCCGAAGGTCACCAAGGACATCGCCACCGACGCCAAGGTCCGGCTCGAGATTCCCCGCGCCACGTTCAACGAGCTGGCCACCAAGGGCCATATCAAGGAGTGGCGCGCCGCCTTCGAGCACGGCGACGCGAAGGTCACCGGCATCGATCAGATCATCAAGCTGATCACCAACGTGGTCGAGCGCCAGGAGGAGCGGGCGCGCACGCGCCACGCCAAGTCACACTGAGCGCGCGGCGCAGCGAGCGCCGGCCCTCGGTCAGCGCTTGAGCGCCAGCTCCTCGGCGTCACGCAGCTGCTGCTCGACCAGAGCCAGGCCCGCGTCCCAGAACCCCGGGTCGGCGAGGTCGATGCCCACCATTGCGCCCAGCTCCTCCGGCGTGCGCGAGCCTCCCGCCGCCAGCAGCTTCAGGTAATCCGGGGCGAAGGACGGCCCCTCCTGGAGGTAGCGCCCGTAGACCGACAGCGCCAGCAGCTGCCCGTAGGCGTACGCGTACACGTACCCCGGCGTGTTGATGAAGTGCGGCACGTAGGACCACCACATGCGGTAGCCGTCGGTGATCTCCACCGACTCGCCGAACAGCTCGGACTGGGACTCGACCCACGACTCGCAGATCCGCTGCACCGACAGCTCGCCCTCGGTGCGCCGCCGGGTGTGGATGAGGTGCTCGAAGCGGTTCATCGCCATCTGGCGAAACACCGTGGCGATGGCGCCGTCGATCCGCTCGGCCAGCAGGCTGAGGCGAGCGTCGTCGTCGGGAGCAGACTCGAGCATGCGCCCGAACACCAGTGCCTCGCCGAAGACCGAGGCGGTCTCCGCGAGCGTCAGCGGGGTGGACTGGTGAAACACGCCCTGAGGCTGGGCCAGCGCGGCGTGCAGTCCGTGGCCGAGCTCATGGGCCATGGTGAGGACGTCGCGCCGCCGCGCCGTGAAGTTGAGCAGCACGTAGGGGTGCACGCTGGGCACGGTGTAGGCGCAGAAGGCGCCGCCACGCTTGTGGGGGCGCACTGGCGCGTCGACCCACTGCTCGTCGAAGAACCGCCGCACCACCCGACCGGCTTCGGGGGAGAAGGCCTGGTAGGTGTCGAGCACCAGCTCACGCGACTCGGCGTAGGAGAAGGTGACGTCCTCGGGCAGCACCGGGGCGCTGCGGTCATAGTCGGCCAGCCGGTCGAGCCCGAGGAGCTTGGCCTTGAGCGTGTACCAGCGCTGGGGAATGTCAAAGCGCCCGCGCACCGCCTCGATGAGTGCCATCACCGACTCGTCGGAGGCCTCGTTGGCAAGGTTGCGCGAGGCGAGCCAGTGCGGGTAGGAGCGCAGCCGGTCGTCGACGGACTTGTCGTGGACGAGCGTGTTGTAGATGAACGCGCGCGTGCGGAGCCCGGGCTCCAGCGCCGCCGACACGGCCTCGGCCACCGTGCGCCGGGCGTCACGATTGGAGTCCTGCAGGCGGCTGAGGGCGACGTCGAGGGGTACCTCCTGCTCGTCGACCGGGACCCGCAGCGCGGCCACCAGCTCCCCGAACAGCCGCGCCCAGGCGCTCTCGGCCGAGATCGTCTTCTCGGCCAGGATCGTCTCCTCGGGCTCTGTGAGCAGGTGCGGGCGGTAGCGGCGCACGCTGCGCAGGTAGTGCGCGCAGAAGCTCAGCGCCTCGTCCGCGAGCAGCTGCTCCGCCCGGGCATCGTCGACCGCTGCCCACTCCAGCTCGAAGAACAGCAGCTTGGTCTCGATCTCCGTGGCGCGCTCCTGCACGAGCTGCAGCAGTGCCCCGCGGGCGGAGTCGGCGGTGTCGGTGGCAAAGCGCAGCGACGCGAACGAGCCCGCCTTGCCGACGAGCTCGTTGATCTCGGCCAGATCCTGCATGGCGCCGGCCAGCCCGGACGCGTCGAGCTCTGAGAGCTTGCCCGCGTAGGCGCCCGCGAACGTCGTGGCCCGCTCCAGCGCTTGGTCGAGCTGCCGGGTGACGCCGTTGTCCTCGTCTCCGTTGACGAGCGCGCTCAGGTCCCAGGCGGCTTCGAGCAGCTCCGGGTCGGCGAGGTTTTCTGCGGTGGTCGACATTTTGGTGGAAGGCAGCTTAGCTCCGGGGCACTATGTTCTGCGCGGATGTCCGCGTCCACGCCCGTCGACACCCCGCAGGCCCGGCCGGTGCGCCTGCTGGCCGCCGGCGGGACCATCTCCATGAAGGGCGAGCACGCCGTGCCCACGCTCGATGCCGCCGGGCTGGTGGCCGCCATCCCGGAGCTCGAGCGCTTCCCCGCGCTGCAGGCCGAGAACGTCCTGGGGCTGCCCGGCCCGCAGATCTCCCTTGACCAGGGGCTCGGGCTGGTCCGCCAGGCGCTCACGGCGGCCTCGCGCGGCGACGGCGTCGTCATCACCACCGGCACCGACACGCTCGAGGAGCTGGCGATGCTGTGCGCGATGACCTACGACGGCGAGGCGCCGATCGTGCTCACCGGCGCCAACCGCCCGGCCAGCGCACCGGGCGCCGACGGGCCCGCCAACCTGCTCGACGCCGTGGCCCTCGCCGCCTCGCCCGACGCCGCCGGGCTGGGCGCGGTGGTGGTGTTCGGCGGCGAGATCCTCGCGGCGACAAGCGCCCGCAAGGTGGAGAGCACCGGCCCCAGCGCGTTTGCCTCGCCCGTCGCCGGCCCGCTGGGGCGTGTCGTCGAGGGGCGGATCTGGCTCCATGCGCGGCCGCTGCGCCAGCCCGCCCTCGATCCCGGCTCGATTACGTACGCCGTCCCCATCCTGAGCGCGGCGCTGGGGGAGGACGGGTCGCTGCTGCGGTCGGCGGGGCAGACCGCCGACGGCGTCGTGGTCGAGGCCTTCGGAGCCGGACACCTGACCCCGGGCATGCTGCACGCGCTGCGCGACGTGGTGGCTCGGGTGCCGGCCGTCATCACCGTGGCCCCCGAGCGCGGGTCGATGATGCACGCCACCTACGGGTTTGAGGGCTCAGAGCGCGACGTGCGCGCCAGCGGTGCGGTGTGCGCCCCGTTCCTGTCGGCGCGGGCGGCCCGGATCGCGCTGCTGTGCTGCCTGGGAGCGGGGCTGGGACGCGACGGGGTCGCAGCGGCGCTCGCGCCGTGGGACGCCTGATTACATCTCTCGTCACGACATGCCGGCGACCACGTCATCGCGCAAGCCGCTGTTCTGGGCGCTGGCCGGCGCCGGCGTGATCGTCGCCGCCATGGTCGTGGTCGCGCTCGTGATCGTCGCCATCGGCCGCGGCGGGACCCCGCGGGCCATCGGCCTGAGGGACATCCCGATGATCCCGGGCACCCGCGTGCTCACCACGGTGCACAGCTGCGACCGCGGGGTCAACCAGTACTGCTCGGTGCAGGTGGTGATCGTCGGCGACCGCTACCGGACCTCCCAGGCGCTGCGCGAGACCTACGGGGCGAAGCTGCTCCAGCTGGGGTGGACGACCACCAAGGGCCCCGACGGCAACGAGACGGCCGCCGACTCCCCGGGGCATGAGCTGCGCCTCACCTTCGCCACCGCCTACGAGGACCTGCTGGGGGTCGACTCCAACTGGATCCAGCGAACCTCCGCGATCTCGCACTCGCTCTCATCGGCGATGTTCGACCGCGCGCCGACGCTGTCGATCATGCTGCTCAGGGGTTCGTCGTAGCCCTGAGGCCGCGTCGTCAGCTGGGTTCCGGACGCTGCGTCAGCTCAAGGCGCCGCTCGGGGCCGACCGAGACCGCGCCGCGCCCGGCCAGCAGGTCAGACAGATCGTCGCCGACCAGCGCACGCCGCCAGCCGCCCAAGGTGCGCACATCGGGCTCGGGCTCGCCACGGCGGGCGGCGCCGACGATGATCTCGAGCTCGGCCCGCGACGCCACCAGCTCGTAGGCCAGGCCGGCCTCCAGCGCCCGGGCGCGCAGCAGCGCCTCGGCCAGCGCGATCAGCGGCGCATCGCCGGGCTCGGAGCGGGCGCGGGCCTCGTCGCGGGGGATCGGTGCGGCCTGGCGCCCGCGCTCGATGGCCTCGAGGATCGCCTCGCCGCGGCGCTTGATCGTCGGCGGATGCAGCCCCCGGATCTGCTCGAGCCCGGATGTGGTCGACGGGCGGCGCTTGGCCAGCTCCACCAGCGCGGGGTCGGCGACGATCGAGCCGACGGGCCGGTCCAGGTCCGACGCGGTGCGCTCGCGCCAGGCAGCCAGCGTCTGGGCCACGGCGCGCGAGCGGGGATCGAGCTGGCCGATGCGCGGCAGGCGCTCCCACGCGGTCTCGGGGTCGCGCTCGTCGGTGGCCGACTCCAGCCGCCGGCACTCCTCGCGCGCCCACTCCGCGCGGCCGCTGTTGGTCAGCCGCCGCTGGATCTCGTCGGCGAGCTGGAGCAGGTGGGCGACGTCCTCGGCGGCGTAGCCGAGCTGCTCGGCGGTGAGCGGCCGGGCGTCCCAGCGGGTGTAGCTGGCGGTCTTTCCCACCCGCTGGCCGAGCACCGAGCCGAGCAGATTGCCGTAGCCCGCCTGGGCGCTGGCACCGGTGAAGCCGGCGGCGATCTGGGTGTCGAAGATGTTGTTGAGCTCGGTGCCCCAGGCGCGGCGCAGGATGGCGACGTCCTGGCGACCGGCGTGGAGGACGACCTCGATCTCGGGGTCGCCCAGCAGCACCGCCAGCGGCTCGACGTCGAGGTTGGCGAGAGCGTCGATGAGAAAGATGAGGGGATCGCCCTCGCCGTCGGGGTTGTCGACCGCCACCTGCACCAGGCACAGCAGGGCGCGGTAGCGCCCCTCCGACATGAACTCCGTGTCGATCCCGAGCCGTCCCGCCCGGCGGGCCTCGGCGGCCGCCTCGGCGATATCGCCGGCGCTCGAAAGCTGGCTCGACGGGACGGTTTCCATGTCCGGACCCTACACCGAGCGGGGCAGATCGGGCTATCTAGAACCTCGCCGGTCGGTCCTAAACCGACCCCCCTGGTAGGATTTAGCCCACACGATGATCTTCTCCTCCAAAGCCGAGTACGGCGTGCGGCTCATGATCGAGCTGGGGCACCAGGCGCCCGAGCATCCCACCAGCCTCAAGGCGATTGCCGATGCCGAGGGCCTGCCCTTGGCCTACCTGGAGCAGGTGGTGGCTCGCCTGCGCCGCGCCGGCCTGGTCATGAGCGCCCGCGGCGCCCATGGCGGTTACTGGCTCAGCCGGCCCGCCGAGGAGATCAACATGGACGACGTGGTCCAGGCGCTGGAGGGGTCGATCGCCCCGATGGAGTGCTTCGTGCACGACCACACCGAGCGCGTGCTCTGCTCCCACCAGCCCGACGCCGGGCGGGGGTGCGCCACCAAGCTCCTGTGGACCCGAGTTCAGGGCGGGATCATCCGCTCGCTCCAGAACACGACGTTGGCCGAGTTGGTCGAGTTCTCGGGCCGCCACGAGGTGGAGCCCGTCGCCACGGCCACGATCGCCGGCGGGACGCCCGCCGCCTGACAACGACACATCAGAAACGAGACATGCCCGAACTAGAGATCCGCAACCTTCACGTCCGCGCCGGGGAGAAGGAGATCCTGCGCGGCCTGGAGCTGACCGTGGGCGAGGGCCAGATTCACGCCCTCATGGGACCCAACGGCTCCGGCAAGTCCACCCTCGCCAACGTGATCATGGGTCACCCCAGCCTCGAGGTGACCGAGGGTCAGATCCTGTGGGACGGCGAGGACATCACCGAGGCCGACACCGATGAGCGCTCCCGCATGGGGCTGTTCATGGCCTTCCAGTACCCGGTGTCGGTGCCCGGCGTGACCGTCACGAAGTACCTGCGCACGGTCATGAACGCCCACCGCGACGCCCGCGGCGAGGCGGCGATCCCGCTCAAGGAGTTCCGTCAGAGCGTGGAGGCGGCCATGGAGCTGACCAAGGTGCCGTCGGAGTTCAGCCGCCGCTACCTCAACGAGGGGTTCTCCGGCGGTGAGAAGAAGCGCATGGAGATTCTCCAGCTGGCGCTCCAGCGTCCTGCGCTGGCCATTCTCGACGAGACCGACTCGGGCCTGGACATCGACGCCCTGCGCGTGGTTGCCGACGGCGTCAACTCGGTGGCCGGCCCGGACATGGGCGTGCTCATCATCACCCACTACCAGCGCATCCTGCACCTCGTGCAGCCCAGCCACGTGCACGTCATGTACCGCGGGCGCATCGTCAAAGAGGGCGGTCCCGACCTCGTCACCGAGCTCGAGGCCAAGGGCTACGGCTGGATCACCGATGAGCTGGAGGAAGCGGTCGCCTGACGGCGTCCGCTCCCCGTCTGAGCTGATGTCGACGATCGAGGCCATCCGGGACCTGACCGGCGAGTTCCCCACCCTCCGACGCGAGTTCGACGGTCGCCCGGTGGTGTACCTGGACTCCGCCGCGACGTCCCAGACGCCGCAGGTCGTCATCGACGCGATGACGCGCTACTACACGCAGACGCGCGCGTCGGTGCACCGGGGCGTCTATCCGCTGGCGGTGGAGGCCACCGACCAGTTCGAGGGCGCGCGCCAGACGATCGCCTCCTGGCTGGGCTCCACCGTCGAGGAGACGATCTTCACTGCCAACGCCACCGCCGCGCTCAATCTCGTCGCCTACACGTGGGGCCGCCAGAACGTGGCCGAGGGCGACCTGGTGGTGCTCACGCAGATGGAGCACCACTCGAACATCGTTCCGTGGCAGGTGCTGTGCTCGGAGAAGGGCGCCGAGTTGGCCTACGTGCCCGTGCTCGAGGACGGCCAACTCGACCTCGAGGCCCTCGACGCGCTGCTGGCCCGCTCACCCAAGCTGATCGCGGTCGCGCACGTGTCCAACGTGGTGGGCACGATCAACCCGATCGAGGAGATCGTGCGCCGGGCCCACGCCGCCGGCGCGGTCGTCGTCGTCGACGGCTCCCAGGCCGTGCAGCAGATCCCGGTCGACCTGCGCGCGCTGGACGCCGACTTCTACGCCTGGACCGGGCACAAGGCCTACGGGCCCACCGGCATCGGCGTGCTGCACGGGCGCCGCGAGCTGCTGGAGCGCATCCCGCCGTTCATCGCCGGGGGCCACATGATCAAGATGGTCGGCGACACGGAGTCCACGTGGGCCGACCTGCCGTGGAAGTTCGAGGCCGGCACCTCGCAGATCGCCGAGGCCATCGGCCTGGGCGTCGCCGTGGACTGGATCCAGTCGATCGGCATCGAGCGCATCCGCGCCCACGAGCGCGCGCTCGTCGCCGATGCCATCGCGCGCCTGGCCGAGGTGCCCGGCGTGACGATGCACGGGCCGCTCGACGCCGCTGACCGCGGTGCGCTGGTGTCGTTCGTGATCGAGGGCGCCCACCCCCACGACGTCGGCGAGATCCTCGGCCGCGAGGGCGTGTGCGTGCGCACCGGCCACCACTGCGCCCAGCCGCTCATGCGCTGTCTGGGGGCCACGGCCACGACGCGCGCCTCCTATGCGGTCCACAACACCGTCGCGGACACCGACCGGCTGATCGACGGGCTGGGTACGGTCGCACGCGTACTGCAGCTCTGAGCCCGTCCCGCCCGCGGCTAGCCTGAGAACCAGACATGGACGACCTGTACCGCGAGAACATCCTGGAGCACTACAAGCGGCCCCACAACTGGAGCCCGCCGGAGCCCGAGCTCGAGCGCGTCGACCTCCAGTTTCACGACCTCAATCCGCTGTGCGGCGACGAGCTGACGGTCAAGCTCGCCGTCGACGCCGACCAGCGGATCGAGGGGATTCGATTCGAGGGCCACGGTTGCGCGATCTCCCAGGCCGCCGCCTCGATGACCTCCGACGAGATCAAGGGCATGACGGTCTCCGAGGTCCTGGCCCTGGACCGCTCGTTCGTGCTCGACCTGCTGGGCATCGACATCTCGGCTCAGCGGATGAAGTGCGCCCTGCTGTCGCTGAAGGTGGTCAAGGGTGCCTCGCTGGGCGAGGACGTGGGCTGGGAGCCGGAGACCCCGGCGAGCAGTGTCGAGGACGCGTCGGCGTCACGCCCGCTGGCCCCGCCCCCCAGGAGCTAGACTCCGCAGTGGAAATCCGATCACAGCGCTAGGTTTTACTCACATGCCCCAGATCATCGATGTCTGCGCCCTTTCCGAGCTTGGTCCCGGCGAGAAGCGCCTGGTCGAATGGGACGATCTGGAGATCGGCGTGTTCAACTGCGCCGGCACCGTGTATGCGATCGAGGATCGGTGCACCCATGACGACGGACCGCTCGTGGAGGGCGTGTTCGACCCGGAGGCGTGCACGATCGAATGCCCCCGGCACGGCTCGCTGTTCGACGTCACGAACGGCAAGCCCAAGACTTTGCCCGCCTACGTTCCGGTCGACACCTTCCCGGTGATCATCGAGGACGACACGATCAAGCTGGAGGTGGAGTAATGGCTACTCCTGAGACGATCGCAACCACCCCGCCGGTGCTCACCGAGAACGAGCAGCTGCGGGGGATCAACGCCGACTACACCGAGCGCTACGGCTTCCACGACGCCGAGAACTACCTGTACAAGGCGCCCAAGGGGCTCACCGCGGAGCTGGTGGCCAAGATCTCGGAGTTCAAGTCAGAGCCCCAGTGGATGCGTGACTTCCGCATCAAGGCGCTCGCCCACTTCCTCGCCCGCCCGATGCCCACATGGGGCTCGCCGATGCTGGCCGAGGTCGACTTCGACGACATCCACTACTTCGTGCGCGCCTCCGAGCGCGCCGAGCGCTCCTGGGACGACGTGCCCGACGACGTCAAGAAGACGTTTGACCGCCTGGGCATTCCCGAGGCCGAGCGCAAGTTCCTCTCCGGCGTCGGGGCCCAGTACGAGTCCGAGGTCGTCTACCACCAGGTCAACGCCGAGCTCGAGAAGCAGGGCGTGATCTTCCTCGACATGGATTCCGCGCTGCGCGATCACGAGGAGCTGGTGCGCGAGTACTTCGCCACGATCATCCCGCCCAACGACAACAAGCTCGCCGCGCTCAACAGCGCCGTGTGGTCGGGGGGCTCGTTCGTCTACGTCCCGCCGGGCGTGCACGTCGAGATGCCGCTGCAGGCCTACTTCCGCATCAACACCGAGTCGATGGGTCAGTTCGAGCGCACCCTGATCATCGCCGACGAGGGCTCCTACGTGCACTACGTCGAGGGCTGCACGGCGCCGACCTACTCGAGCTCGAGCCTGCACTCCGCGGTGGTCGAGCTGATCGCCAAGCCCGGCGCTCGCATCCGCTACACCACGGTGCAGAACTGGTCCAACAACGTCTTCAACCTCGTGACCAAGCGCGCGGTGGCCGAGACCGACGCCACCGTCGAGTGGGTCGACTGCAACCTCGGCTCCAAGCTGACGATGAAGTACCCCAGCGTCTACCTGATGGGCGAGCGCGCCCACGGGGAGATCCTCTCGATCGCCTTCGCGGGCAAGGGCCAGCACCAGGACGCGGGCGGCAAGATCATCCACGCGGCGCCCAACACCACGTCGAATATCTTCGCCAAGTCGATCTCCAAGGACGGCGGCCGCGGCTCCTACCGCGGGCTGCTGGAGATCGCCAAGGGCGCTCATGGCTCCCGCTCTAAGGTGGTCTGCGACGCGCTCCTGCTCGATGAGGAGTCGCGATCGGACACCTACCCGACGATCCGCATCTCCGAGGACGACGTCAACGTCGGCCACGAAGCCACCGTGTCAAAGGTCGGCGACGACCAGCTCTTCTACCTGATGTCGCACGGCATCTCCGAGGAGGAGGCGTCCAAGCTCATCGTCAACGGGTTCATCGAGCCGATCACCAAGGAGCTCCCCATGGAGTACGCGGTGGAGATGAACCGGCTCATCGAGCTGCAGATGGAGGGCTCCATTGGCTAGCGGCGCTCAGGTTGCCCAGCAGGCGCTCCCGTCGTTCAAGGGGCGGCCCGGTTGGGAGTTCACCGACCTCTCCGACCTGGACCTCGAGGCCTACACGCCGGCCGCTGTCGAACGCGACGGTGGTGCCGGCGAGCTGTGGTCCCTCGAGGGCGCCGAGCTGCCGGCCGGCGTATCGGTTCAGGTTGACGGTGACGTCACGACCGTCACCGTCGGTCGCAACGTCGTGGTCGCACAGCCGATCTCGCTGAGGGCCGTGCAGTCCGAGAGCGGAACGCTCGTCAACCAGAGGACGCACATCGTTCTCGAGGAGGGCGCGCAGGCCGAGGTCTGGGAGCAGTTCCTGTCGGCGACCGACGACCTCGACGGCATCTTCAACATCTCCACCGAGCTCGTCGTTGGCGACGCCGCCCACCTGCGCTACGTCTGCGGTCAGGGGTTGTCTGAGCGCAGCTGGGTGTTCGGCGCGCAGCGCGGCACCGTCGGCCGCGACGGGAGCCTGGATTGGGTCGCGCTCGGCTTCGGCTCGCGCTCCGGGCACGTACTGATGGAGACCCGCCTGGCCGGCGAGGGCGCCGATGCCCGCGTCACCGGCGCGTACGCCACCCACGGCCGCCAGCACATCGACTTCGACACCACCCAGGAGCACGCCGCCCCCAACACCACCTCTGACCTCGCGTTCCGCGGGGTGCTGCAGGGACGCTCCAGCGCGGTGTGGAAGGGCAACATCATCGTCGACCCCGGGGCGCAGAAGACCGACGCCTTCCAGGAGTCGCGCAACCTGCTCCTCTCCAAGCGCGCCCACGCCGACGCCATCCCCGGTCTCGAGATCCAGGCCAACGACGTGCGCTGCACCCACGCCGCGGCGGTCGCCCAGGTCGATCCCGAGCAGCTCTTCTACCTGCGGTCACATGGCCTACCCGAGGAGACGGCCAAGCGGCTGGTCATCGAGGGCTTCCTGGCCGCGCTCGTCGAGCGCTTCCCGGAGGGCCCGGTGCGCGAGACGCTGGCCGAGGCGCTCGATCGCCGGCTCGAGCTCATCCTCGCCCGCTAGACGTTTCGGACCCGCCCGCCTGGAAGCGTAGGATCACGCGGGTCATGGCCCGTCTCGCTCCGATGGTGGCACTCGGCTACGGCAAGTTCGTGCGCGCGGACCGCATCTACGCGCTGGTCCCGATCGAGCCGCCCGAGCGCGGCGACGGCAAGCGGACGCTCGTGCACGTCGACGGGATCGCCGAGCCGCTGGTGGCCTCGCGCTCGGAGGCCGCGATCGCCCTTGACCTCGCGGTCGCCCTGGGCCAGGAGACGCCGCGGGGGCGCCATGGCTCGGGCAGCGGCGAGATCCCCGGCCAGGACCCGCTCTTCTATTACACGTAGCTACTCGTAGGCGAGGGCCTGGAGCGGGTTGAGCTTGGCCGCCCGGCGCGCGGGGAAGATCGCCGCCACCAGTCCGACGAGCCAGGACGCGATCAGGAACACGATCAGCCGTCCCACCGGGATCACGAACGCGATCGAGGAGCTGTCGCGGGCGGCCAACAGCGCGCCGAAGGCGATGCCGAGGACGATCCCCAGGACCGAGCCGATGAGCGCCGTGATCACGCTCTCGTGGCGGATCATCCGCCGGACCTGGCGGCGGGTGGTGCCGACCGCGCGCAGCATGCCGATCTCACGCGTACGCTCGAACACGGACAGCACGAGCGTGTTGACGATCCCGAACAGGCTGACGATGATCGACAGGGCCAGCAGCACGTAGAGGATGTTGAGCACGCTGGAGAGGCCCGCGATCTGGTTGTTGATGAACTGCTCGCGGGTCTGCACCTTCGCGTTGGGGTACGGGGCCATGGCGCGGTTGAGCGCCCGCTGATTGGCGGCAGTCTCGCCACCGGTCGTCTTGACCAGCGTGTACAGGTTCTCGGGCTGCGTGTATGCCCGGTCCCAGGTTGCCGCCGACATCGTCACCGGGCCGAAGGGCGAGCCGCCGTTCGGGGGCTTGAAGATGCCCTTGACCACCAGTGGCACCCGGTCCCCGGTCGGCGTCGTCACGACCAGGGGCGAGCCGACCGAGAGGTGGTGCTTGGACGCGTAGCCGTTGTCGATGAACGCGCCGTCGGCGCCCAGCGACGCCAGCACAGCTTGGGAGCCGTGCGTCCAGTTGAGGTGGATGACCCGGCCGGCGGTGGGGTTGACCGCCGTCAGCTGCTCGTTGGAGCCGAAGACCCGTCCCTCTCCGGCGCGCACGTCTCCGACTGCGACTACGCCCGGGGCACGGGCCGCCGTCTCGCCGGCCGAGATCGGGATGGGGGAGAAGTTGTTCTGGGCGGTGATGGCGTAGTCACCGGCGAAGACGTCGTTCACCGCACCCTTGAAGTTGGCGACGATCCCAGCCGAGAGCACGGTCACGAACGTGACCAGTGCCAGACCGATCATCAGTGCCGAGGCGGTCGATGCGGTGCGCTGGGGGTTGCGGATGGTGTTGTCGCGCGCCAGTTCGCCCACGGTGCCCGCGATCCGGGTGGCTGGCCAGCCGAGCCACATCGCCAGCCGCGGGACGATCCGCGCCGACAGCATCGCGACGCCGATGAAGATGAGAACGGCGCCGAGGCCCATGAGGATCAGCACGGGGCCGGTGCCGCTGGCCACGAACAGGCCGAGCAGCAGGGCGACGAGCCCCAGGACGGCGGTGGCGCCGCTCATCACCGTGCGGTACTTGGCCAGCCGCCCCTCGGGGATCGTTGCGCCCTCGCGGACCGCGGCGATCGGCTCGACGCGGGTGGCGCGGATCGCCGGGCGCAGGCTGGCGAGCACCGTGACGATGACGCCGACGAGGATCGCCACGATGATCGTCCGCGGCTTGACCACCGTGCCGGTGTTGGGCAGCGTCACCCCAACCGCGTTGAACAGCGCGAACAGGCCCTGGGCGAGCGCGAGGCCGACGACGAGACCCACCACCGAGGCGATTGCGCCGATCACCAACGACTCCACCAGGATCGAGCGCCGGACCTGCTTGCGCGAGGCGCCCAGCGTCCGCAGCGTCGCGAACTCCCGCGTGCGTTGGGCGATGGTGATTGACAGCGAGTTGGCGATGACGAAGCTCCCGACGAACAGGGCCACGCCGGCGAACACGAGCAGGAACGTCTTGAGGAAGGACAGGAAGCTCGTGATCGAGGAGGAATCCTGCTGAGCCTGCTGGGCACCGGTGCGCACCTGGGTGTCCTTGGAGAGGACGGGGCGGATCTCAGCCACCAGCTGCTTGGGGCTGACCCCCGGCTTGGCGCTGGCGCGGATCTCGTCGAGCTTGCCCACGCGGCCGAGCAGCTTCTGGGCGGTGGGCAGCTGGAGTCCGGCCAGGGTCGCCCCGCCCAGCGACGACGCCGAGCCGAACTTCACCAGCCCGGAGATCCTCAACTGCTCGACCGGGCCGGCCCCCTGCACGCCGACGGTGTCGCCGGCGCGGAGGTTCTTCTTGCTGGCGGTGGTGGTGTCGATCACCACCCCGTTGGGTCCGGGCCAGGTCCCGCTCACGAGCTTGAGCGAGCTGAATTGGGGCTTGGCCGGATCGACGCTGAACCCGAGGTTGGGCGCGCCACCGGAGGTGACCGATTTGCCGCGGACGACGATCTGGAGGCTGCCCGACACGTCTCCGATGGCGTCCTTGACGCCGGGCAGGGACTGGACGCGGGGCAGCAGCGCCTGCGAGAAGGGGGGCACGTCGCCGTTGGCGCCCGCGCCGCCCGTGGCCTTGGAGTCGATCACGTTGCGTCCGGTAACGGTCGCGTCGGTCCCCTGGTAGATGGTGGAGAAGATCGAGTTGAAGGCGCCCGTGATCGAGTCGGTGAGGACGAAGGTCCCGGCCACCAGAGCGACGCCGAGCACGATCGCCACCGCGGTGAGGGCGGCGCGCAGCCGGCGCGTGGCGAGCCCCCTGAGCGCCACGCGGGTCACGGCTACAGGTCCTTCATGGCGTCGACGATCTGCTCCTCGTCGGCGCCGGCAAGGTCCTTGACGATCTGCCCGTCAGACAGGAACAGGAGCCGGTCGGCGATCGATGCCGCTCTGGGGTCGTGTGTCACCATCACCACCGTCTGCCCCACGGTGTCCACCGAGCGGCGCAGCAGGGCGAGGATCTCATGAGATGAGTTGGAGTCCAGGTTGCCCGTGGGCTCGTCGGCGAAGAGCACGGTGGGGCGGCTGAGCAGGGCGCGCGCGATCGCGACCCGCTGCTGCTGGCCCCCCGAAAGCTCGGCGGGACGGTGCGAGAGGCGGTCGCGCATGCCGGTCTCGTCGATGACCGTGTTCAGCCAGTCGGGCTCGGGCTCGCGACCGGCGATCGCCATCGGCAGGAGCATGTTCTCCTTGGCGGTGAGCATCGGCAGCAGGTTGAAGAACTGGAAGACGAAGCCGATGTGGTCGCGGCGCAGCTTGGTCAGCGCGTCGTCGTTGAGGTGCGTGATCTCGGTGCCCTCCATGGTCACCTCGCCCTCGGTCGGCGTGTCCAGCCCGGCCAGGATGTGCATCAGCGTCGATTTACCCGACCCCGACGGGCCCATGACCGCCGTGAGCTTGCCCCGTTCGATCTCCACCGAGACGTCACGGAGCGCGGTGACCGCGGTGTCACCCTCGCCGTACCGCCGGCTGACGGCGGACGCTGTTACGACCGGTCCCGCACGGTCGTTTCGCAGCTGCGCCTGCTGCATTGCCAGCACCATACCGATCGCCGTCTCGAGTTGGTGCAAGACGCGCATCCGTTGTCTCCCGCCGGACACTGCCCTGGTCACACAGCTCCTTAGACTGCCCCGGGTGCAACAGGTGATCATGTTGCGGGGCATCAACCTCGGTCCCGCGCGCCGGGTGCCGATGGCCGACCTCCGTGCCGTGTTCGGCGAGGCGGGCTACGGGGACGTGCGCACCTACGTCCAGAGCGGCAACGTCGTGCTCGAGAGCACGGCCAAGCCCGCCGAGCTCGAGCGCGAGGTGGCCAAGCTCATCTCACAGCGCTTCGGCTTCGACGTCCCGGTCGTCGTGCGCACGGCCCGGCAGCTCGCGGCGGTGGTCAAGCTCAACCCGTTGGGCGACGTCGCGGACAACCCCAAGCGCTATCAGGTGAGCTTCCTGACCGACAAACCCGGGGCGGACGTGGTGAAGGCTCTGCAGGGCGCGGCGGTGGAGCCTGAGCGCGTGGCCTTCCACGGCCGCGAGATCTACGCCTGGCACCCGGAGGGGGTGGCGCGCTCCAAGCTGTGGAACGCCCTGGCGGGCAAGGGGCTGGGGGTCACCGCCACCGCGCGCAACTGGACCACCGTGACGACGTTGCTGGAGATGGCCGGGGGCTAGGGCGGTTCCGCGGAACGTTTCGCTTGGTATCGGCGAACGTCAAAGACAGGCTTGGGAGAGCGGGTTCGGGTGGGCGCAGCGGTTCGCGCTGGGGGCTGACTCGCGACGTGCGCGATTTTTCCAACATATCCATAAAAAGCGCGCGCGTCGGGTCGCCGCAGCCGTCCAGCCCGCTCTTCCAAAGCCGCTGTTGACGTGCGCCGTACCCAGGCCAGACGCCCCAGGGACCACTAAGACGAGACGGTCTCGGCCTCCATGACCGGCTCGGCCACCTCATCGGCCCGGCGCGGCGCGCGCACCCACAGCACCGCGGCCACCAGCGCCACCACCACGCAGCCGGCCCCGATCCGGAAGGCGAGCTGGTAGCCGCTCAGCAGCGCATGGTCAAGGCCCGCTCCGTGGGCCAGCAGCGTCCGTGTCCGGTCGGTGGACACCGTGCCGAGCACCGCCACGCCGATCGCCGCCGAGACCTGGAGCGAGGTGTTGACGATCCCGCTGGCCAGTCCCGCGTCCGGGGGCGGGACGTTGGCCATGGCGATCGTCAGCAGCGGCATGAACGACATCCCGGCGCCGAGGCCGATGAGCAGGACCGCGCCCACCAGCGTGGGCACGTACGTCGTGTGGAGCCCGATGGTGGAGAACAGCGCCAGCCCGGCGGCGGCGAAGGCCAGCCCGGCGATGAGCGGCCGGCGGGGCCCGAAGCGGGTCACCATCCAGGCGATCGGCCCCATCGAGAGCGCGGCCAGCAGCAGCGTCTGGGGCAGGAAGGCCAGCCCGGTGACCAGCGAGCTGTAGCCGCGGATCCGCTCCAGGTAGAGCACACCGATGAAGAAGGTGGCGAACATGCCCGTGATGAGCAGGCCGCGGATGATGCTCGAGCTGGGCAGCCCGCGGATGGCGAACACGCGCAGCGGCATGATCGGGTTGCGCAGCCGGGCCTCGAGCACGACGAAGCCCGTCAGCAGCGCGAGTGACACCGCGGCCAAGCCGAGCGTGTGCGCCGAGCCCCAGCCGTGGGAGCTGGCGGTGACGATCGCGTAGGCGCCGACGATGAGCGAGGCGGTGATCAGCACGGAGCCGAGCACGTCGATGTCGCGGCCGATCCCCGGCCCCTTGTTCTCCAGGATCCACACCCGGCCGAGCAGCACCGTGACGATCCCCACGGGGACGTTGACGAAGAAGATCCAGTGCCAGTTGAACGCCTCGGTGATCACGCCGCCGGCGATCAGGCCCAGCGAGGCGCCGCCGGAGATGACCAGCGTGTACACGCTCATCGCCGTGGCCCGCTCACGCGGGGAGGGGAACTCGGAGGTGATGATGGCCACGATCGCCGCGACCGCGCCCGCGCCGAAGAGCCCCTGGATGAAGCGGGCGACGATGAGCACGCCCTGGGAGTCGGCCAGGCCGCACGCCGCCGAGGCCAGCGTGAAGCCGGTGACGCCGACGAGGAAGATCCGCCGCCGGCCGATGAGGTCGCCGAGGCGCCCGGCCAGGAGCAGGAAGCTGCCGAAGGTGATCAGGTAGCCGTTGAGCACCCAGGTGAGGTTGGCCTGGGTGAAGTGCAGCTCGCGCTGGATCTGGGGCAACGCGACGTTGACGATCGTGCCGTCGACGATGCTCATGAGCTGGCCGAGGCACACGACCACCAGCGCGATCCACCGGGCCCGGGGCGAGCGCAGACGAGAATCGTCGGACACAAGAACATCATTGCAAAAGTGATCATCATCTGTTGGCTGATGCTCATTGGCGCTGATACGCTCGCCCCGTGACGGTCACCAGCGCACGCGGCACCATCACCCTCCTCTCTCGCCTGTCGAAGTCGGTCTACCGCAAGAGTCCGGAGGCGCTTCTGGGCATGAGCCTGCGCCACTACCTCGCGCTCTCCTACGTCGCCGACCCCGGCGGCATCTCCCAGCAGCAGCTCTCGGAGATCCTCTGCATCGACGCCAACAACACCGTGCTGCTCCTCAACGAGATGGAGGACCAGGGGCTCATCCGGCGTGTGCGCGATCCCGCCGATCGCCGCCGCCACCTCGTCGAGGTCACCGAGCACGGCGAGGAGCTCTTCCACCGCGCCCAGCGCGCCCGGGAAGGCGTCGAGGACGAGGTCCTGGGCGCGCTGAGCCCGCAGGAGCGGGCCACGCTGCACCGTCTGCTGGCCAAGGCGCTGGGGGACTAGATGCACAGCTATGTCGTCGCCGACGTCTTCACCGACGTTCCCCTGCAGGGCAACCAGGTGGCAGTGTTCGGGGACGCGCAGGGGCTGAGCGCCGAACTCATGCAGCGCACCGCCCGCGAGCTCAATCTCTCAGAGACCGTGTTCGTGCTGCCGCCCGGCGATGACGCGCAGTGCGACGCGCACATCCGGATCTTCACCCCCGCGATCGAGCTGCCCTTCGCCGGGCACCCGGTGCTGGGCACCGCGTTCATCCTAGGCGAGCGCCTCGGGCTGGACAACATTCGCCTGCGCACCGCCAACGGGGTCGTTCCGGTGGCGCTCGAGCGCCGCGAGGGCGCGATCGTGTTCGGCCTGATGGCACAGCCGGTGCCGACCTGGACCGCCTTCGAGCGCGCCGACGAGCTTCTGGCGGCAGTCGGCGTGGAGCTCTCCGGCCTGCCGGTCGAGCTCTATGACAACGGGCCGCGGCACACCTACGTGCAGCTCCCCGACGAGGCGTCCGTGGTGGCGCTGGCGCCCGACATCGGCGCCCTCGGGCGGTTCGGTGCCGTCGGAGTGAGCTGCTTTGCCGTGACCCCCGAGTACGTCAAGACCCGGATGTTCGGTCCCGGCCTCGGAGTCGCAGAGGATCCCGCCACCGGATCGGCGGCCGGCCCGCTGGCCGTCCATCTCGCCCGCCATGGCGTGGTCGGCTTCGGGGAGCGCGTGGAGATCCGCCAGGGCGCCGAGATCGGCCGTCCGTCGACCCTCTACGCCGAGGCTCAGGGGTCGCCCGATCAGATCGACCGGGTGCTGGTGGGCGGAGCAGCCGTGGTGGTCGCCCGCGGCGAGTACCAGCTGGACTGATCGCGCCCGTGTGGGGTCGCGGCGCCCTGGGTCTCGGCTAGGCTGGGGCGGACATGAAGCTCGCGACCTTCGAGGCCCCCGGGCACTCCCGTCCGCTATCGGGGACGGTGCAGGATGACCGAGTGACCGCCTTCGGCGGCCCCGACGGGGTCAAGGAGGCCCTGGCCGCGGGTCGCGTACCCGGTCCGTCGGGCGGGACCTGGCCGCTGGACGACGTCAAGCTGGTGGCACCGATCCCCGAGCCGGGCACGATCTACGCCATCGGCCTCAACTACGCCGACCACATCGCCGAGATGGGCAACACGCCGCCTGAGCAGCCGGTGGTGTTCGTCAAGGTGAGCGGGTGCGTGGCGCCGCCCGGCGGTCCCATCGTCTGCCCCGAGGTGGTCCGCCGCCTGGACTACGAGGGCGAGATGGTCATCGTCATGGGCGCCCGCGGGGAGATCGGCGGCTTCTGCATCGCCGACGACGTCTCAGCGCGTGACCTGCAGAAGCGCGAGCCGCAGTGGACGCGGGCCAAGGGCGCGGACACCTTCTGCCCGTTCGGCCCGTGGCTCACCACCGCCGACGAGGTCCCGGATCCCGGGAATCTGGCGCTGCGCACGTGGGTCAACGGCGAGCTGCGCCAGGAGAGCAACACCTCCAACCTCGTGTTCGACTGCGCCGCCCTCGTGGAGTTCATCTCTCAGACGTGCACGCTGCGCCCCGGCGATCTCATCCTCACCGGCACGCCCGGTGGGGTCGGCCAGGCTCAGGATCCCCCGACGTTTCTGCAATCCGGGGACAGGGTACGGATTGCGATAGACGGGCTCGGCGAAATAGAGCACCCCGTCGAATAATCAGGAGTCCGTTCCCTGGGGCGGGCTCTGCCGTCCAATAGGGGAGGCGGGGAAATGCTGAGGCTCCACCCGAGCGCGATCGATTACGTCATCCTCGGGATCTACTTCGTTGTCGTATTGGGGATCGGGTTCGTCGCCCGACTGGCGATCAAGACCGACCTGGACTTCTTCCTCTCCGGGCGCTCGCTGCCGGCCTGGATCACCGGCCTGGCGTTCATCGCGGCCAACCTGGGCGCGCTGGAGATCCTGGGGCAGGGCGCCAACGGCGCCCAGTACGGCGTCCCTGCGGTCCACTACTACTGGGTCGGGGCGGTCCCGGCGATGATCTTCCTGGGTCTGTTCATGATGCCGTTCTACTACGGGGCCAAGGTGCGGTCGGTCCCGGAGTACCTGCGATTGCGCTTCAACGAGGCCACGCACGCCTTCAACGCGGTGACCTTCGCGTTGGCCACCGTCCTCATCTCCGGGGTCAACCTGTTCGCGCTGGCGCTGATCATCAACCTGATGCTGGGGGTCTCGATCATCACCGCGATCCTCGCGGCGGCGTTGCTGGTGCTCGTCTACATCACCTTGGGCGGCCTGACCTCGGCGATCTACAACGAGGTGCTCCAGTTCTTCGTGATCGTCGCCGCGCTGCTGCCGCTCACGCTGGTGGCCCTGCACAGCGTCGGCGGCATCTCGGGCCTGGAGCACCGGGTCAAGGCGTTCAAGGCACTGGGCGAGCCCGGCCTGCACGCATGGCACGGGCTGGCCATCCACCACGTGACCAACCCGCTGGCCTCAGACTGGGTCGGCGTCATCTTCGGCCTGGGCTTCGTGCTCAGCTTCGGCTACTGGACGACGAACTTCGCCGAGGTCCAGCGCGCGCTGTCGGCGCGCAACATGTCGGCGTCCCGCCGCACCCCCCTCATCGGCGCCTTCCCCAAGATCTTCCTGCCGGCCATCATCATCCTCCCCGGCCTGATCGCGGTGCTCACCGTCCACGGGCTCGGCGTCGGCAAGAGCCTCGCGCTGCAGTACAACACCGCGATCCCCCACCTGATCGGCAACTACCTGCCGGCGGGGATGCTCGGCATCGCGATCACCGGACTGGTGGCGGCGTTCATGGCGGGTGTGGCGGCCAACGTCACCGCGTTCAACACCGTGGTCACCTACGACCTGATCCAGCCGTACTTCGCCAAGGACCGCGACAGCGCCTACTACCTGCGCGCCGGCCGGCTGGTGACGATCGTCGGGATCCTCGTGTCGATCCTCACCGCGCTGATCGCCAAGGGCTACTCGAACATCATGAACTACATCCAGACGTTGTTCTCGATCTTCAACGCCCCGCTGTTCGCCACGTTCATCATCGCCATGTTCTGGAAGCGCGCCACCGCATGGGGTGGCTTCTTCAGCCTCGTCGCGGGGACCGCGGCGGCCTACGCCACCAACCGGCTGGCGGCCTACCACAAGATCTTCCACTTCGGCTCGGCCCTGAGCGCCAGCTTCTGGCAGGCGATCATCGCCTTCATCGTCGGCGGCGTCGTGCTCATCGTCGTCTCGCTCGTCACCAAGCCCAAGCCCGACGAGGACCTCCGCGGCCTCGTGTGGGGCCTGACGCGCAAGGAGGAGGAAGAGGAGCATCCCGATCCGCGTGACAAGCTGTGGTGGCGCTCGCCCTGGCTGCTGGCGGGCGTGGCCCTCGCGATGCTCGTCGCCCTCAACATCATCTTCGCCTAGGAGAGTTCTGAGATGCCCGACGCACCCGAGCAGACGCCCAGCGCCGCGGACGAGGCCACAGCCCGACGCGCCGCGAATCGCTTTGACATCCGCCGCATCATCGGCGGCCTGTTCATCGTCTACAGCCTCATCCTCATCGCGCTGGGGCTGTTCGGCTCCCACCACGTCAAGAACAAGGCGGCCGGGATCAACATCGACCTCTGGACCGGGCTGGGGATGCTCGTGTTCGGCGCGCTCATGGTGTTCTGGGCGCTGTACCGGCCGACGGAGCCCGAGCCATCCGAGACGCCCGGCGAAGGCGCGGGGCCCGTCCGCGGGGCGCCGGCGACCTAGAGGGTGGAGATGTCGGCGCGCGCATGCGCGCGCCGGGCTTGGCCGCATGCGGCCAAGCCGACCCGGTCGCATGCGACCGGGTCTCCCACGCTCTTCTAGTGCTTGTCGATCACGCGGTCGATGAGCCCGTACTCGACGGCCTCATCGGGCTTGAAGAAGCGGTCGCGCTCCATGTCGAGGTGGACCTGCTCCACGGTCTGCCCGGTGTGGTGGGCGTAGATCTCGTCGGTCCGCCTGCGGATGTTGAGGATCTCTCGCGCGTGGATCTCGATGTCCGTGGACTGGCCCTCGAAGCCCGCCGACGGCTGGTGGATGAGGATGCGGCTGTTGGGCAGCGAGAAGCGCTTGCCCTTGGCGCCGCCGGTCAGCAGCAGCGACCCCATCGACATCGCGATCCCGACGCAGATCGTCGCGATGTCGGGCTTGATGAACTGCATCGTGTCGTAGATCGCCAGGCCCGAGTAGATCGAGCCGCCGGGCGAGTTGATGTAGATGGAGATGTCCTTGTCGGGGTCCTGGGACTCCAGGTGCAGGAGCTGCGCGACCACGAGGTTGGCGATGGTGTCGTCGATCGGGCTCCCGATGAAGACGATGCGCTCGTTGAGCAGCCGGCTGTAGATGTCGAACTCACGCTCGCCGCGCGCCGTTCTTTCAATGACCATCGGGACTAGGGGCATGTCTCGGAGCCTAGAACATGCGCGCGCGAACCCCGTGTGCGGCGCTCAGGGCAACAGCACGGCGGTGCCCTCGAACGCGCCCGCGCGCAGGTCGGCGAGGGCCTGCTCGGCCTGAGCCAGGGGGTAGGTGGTGATCGTCGTCACCACCGGGACCTCGGGGGCGAGCTTGAGGAACTCGTGGCCGTCCTCGCGCGTGAGGTTGGCCACCGAGCGGATCGAGCGCTCGTGCCACAGGTCCTCGTAGGGGAAGGACGGAATGTCGGACATGTGGATGCCCGCGCACACGACGGTTCCGCCGGGGGCCAGCGCCTTGAGGGCGGCGGGGACCAACGGGCCGGCCGAGGCGAAGATGATCGCGGCGTCGAGCTCCTCGGGCGGGCGCTCGTCGCTGCCGCCCGCCCACACGGCGCCCAGTGACCGCGCGAACGCCTGGGTGCGCGTGTCGCCCGAGCGGGTGAAGGCGTACACGGTCCGGCCTTGGTGCACGGCCACCTGGCAGATCTGGTGCGCCGCTGAGCCGAAGCCATAGAGGCCGAGGCGCGCCGCGTCGCCGGCCATGCGCAGGGCGCGGTACCCGATCAGCCCGCCGCACAGCAGCGGGGCCAACTGCTCGTCGGGCAGCTCGTCGGGGAGCGGCAGGCAGAAGCGCTCGTCGGCGACGGTGAGCTCCGCGTAGCCGCCGTCGATGTCGCGGCCGGTGAAGCGGGCGCTGACGCAGAGGTTCTCGCGGCCGGATTGGCAGTAGCGGCAGGTGCCGTCGGTGAAGCCCAGCCACGGGACCCCGTAGCGCGTGCCGTCCTCGGCGCGTCCCACGATCTGGTGGCCGAGCACGACGGGGAGCTTGGGGGCGTCGATCTCACCGTCGCGCAGGTGCAGATCGGTGCGGCAGACCGCGCAGGCGGCGATCTCGAGCAGGAGCTGCCCGGGGCCGGGGGTGGGGTCCGGGAGCGTCGCCGGGCGCAGTCGCTCACCGGGACGCTCGAGGACGATCGCCTGCATGGGTGGGTCGGCCTAGGGCGCGGCGGCCAGCCAGCCCTGGAGGCTGGTGTGGATGGAGGAGGTGTCCCCGGTGCGCAGCTCCTCGCGGATCTCGCGCATCGTCCCGGTGCGCTCGGCGACGACGTTGTGCTGGTGGATGGTCTCCAGGTTGACCTGACGCGCGAGCACGAACGCGTCGTCGTCAAGGGACGGGAACTGCTCGAGGAGCCCGGCGACCATCTCGCGCACGCAGTCCTCGACGAACCGTGGCCGGCGGTGAGCCTTCTCCACGACGTGGCCCTCGTCCGAGCGCTTCATGAGCTCATAGATCTCAGACGACATCGACTGCTCCACGATCTGCACCAGCGTGGCGGCGTCGATCTCCTCCTCGCAGTTCTCCGGGCAGCCGATGTAGAGCGTGCCCAGCCCGCGCTGGTTGTGGGTGGCGACGGGGACCGCCTCGAGGATCCGGTCGATCTCGTCGGAGGCAAAGCCCTCGGCCTCCAGGCGCTCGCGCGCGCCGGCGGCGACCAGCTCCTGGGCGCACGGGCAGGCGGTCATGCCCTGGGCGGTGACGCCGGTCAGCCGGCGGGTGCCCCGCTCGGTGGCCACCGCGACCCCGTGCAGCGTGTAGAGCTCCTGGGTGAGGATGTGCGACACCGGTGCGGGCTTGTGCTCGGGGAAGCGCGCTTCGACGGTCACCTCGGCGCGGCGAGCGTCCTGGCGCTCACGCACGCGTTGGGCGATGTGCTCGGCGAGGGTCTCGGCCCGGAAGGTGTGCTCGCCCAGGACCACCTCGCCGATGGCCTCGTTGACGACTTCCTCGAAGCGCGACATGTGCGCGCCCTTCTGATTGGAGCCCAGCTCGATCACGCATTCAAAGCGCGCGGAGAAGAGCTGCTCGGTGCCGTTCTGGCCCAGCCGGATCACCTTCTCGACGCTGTTGACGCCGACTCGGGACAGGCTCAGCGCCAGCGTCGGGGATTGCGACTGAACGTCGATGGTTTCTGTGGCTGTGGTGCGTTCTATGGTCATCGCCCACTAAAGGGTAGAGCGGTCGGCCAGTGGACCCCTGAACGCCGGTTTCGGAAATCGGCATTTGTGTGGTATCAATCGGCCGGTCGTACAGGGAGTCGTTGGAGAGGGAGATCGCCTCGCAATCGGGGGGCGGCTCGAGGCAATAGAAGAGGAGCTCAGGGGCTGTGAGCGTTGATGAGATCGTTCTTTTGAGCGACGAGACTCCGATCGTGGAGCTCGACGAACTGCGGCCGCTGATCGCCTCCGGTCAGGAACGCGGCTGTCTGACCTTCGCGGAGATCGAGGCCTGCCTCGAGGAGGTCGAGGTCACCAAGGAGCAGGTCCAGGAGCTGCACGCCTACCTCGACGAGCAGGGCATCGTGGTCGTCGGCGCCGATGGGCGCCCGGCCAAGTCCGAGGGCGACACGGTGGAGGCCGGGGCCCAGCGCGGATCCGACGGCGAGGCCGAGCCACGCAAGAAGGTCGAGGTCGATCTGACCGTCGAGCCGTCGCTCGATTCGCTGCGGCTCTACCTTCGGGCCATCGGGCGCGTGAGCCTGCTCACCGCCGAGCAGGAGGTCATGCTGGCGCGGCGCATCGAGCGCGGCGACATGCAGGCCAAGCAGCAGATGATCGAAGCGAACCTCCGCCTGGTCGTCTCGATCGCCAAGTCCTACCTGGGCCGCGGGTTGACGTTCTTGGACCTCATTCAGGAGGGGTCGATGGGCCTCATCCGCGCGGTGGAGAAGTTCGACTACCGCCGCGGTTACAAGTTCTCCACCTACGCGACGTGGTGGATCCGCCAGGCGGTCACGCGCGCGATCGCCGACAAGGGCCGCACGATCCGCATCCCCGTCCACATGGTGGAGAAGCTCAACAAGGTGGTCCACGTCGAGCGCCAGCTCATCCAGCAGCTCGGCCGCGAGCCCACGCCCGAGGAGATCGCCATCGAGCTCGAGACCACCGTGCGCGAGGTCCGTGACGTCCTGCGTATGGCTCAGCAGCCGATCTCGCTCGAGAAGCCGGTGGGGGAGGAGGACGACTCCGCGCTGGGCGACTTCGTCGAAGACCAGACCGCCGAGTCGCCGTTCGAGCTCGCCGCTGAGCGCCTGCGCCGCGAGAATCTGCGCCGCGCGCTGGCCGCGCTGCCCGAGCGCGAGCGCGAGGTGATCGAGATGCGCTTCGGGCTCACCGGAGAGCGCCCCTACACCCTGGAAGAGGTGGGGCGGGCGTTCAACGTGACGCGCGAGCGGATCCGGCAGATCGAGAACCACACGCTCAAGAAGCTCGAGGCGCTGCCTGAGGCGCAGCGGCTGCGCGACGCGTCGTAGATCGTTTGGGCCGCGCGGGTGTGCGGGCGCGCTCTGGAATGTGACGAAAAAGTTACAGTTTGCAGGGCTTTTCTGTCCGGTGCGGGGCGTAGTCTCCGTGCATGGAAACAGCACTTAGACGAGACCCCAGAGGTCAGGGCGACCAGGGTGAGGCATCGGCGATCTCGTGGTTGCTCGAGCGTGGCCTGCCCGTGTTCATGCCGATCGGCCACAGTCCGGACATCGACCTCATCACCCTCATCGGCTGCCAGGTCGTGCGGGTTCAGGTCAAGACCTCGACCGTGTTCCGCAAGAATCGCTGGGACGTGACCGTCTGCACCCGCGGCGGCAACCAAAGTTGGAACGGGATGGTCAAGTATCTCGATCCGTCCCGATACGACCGCCTGTTTGTCTGGTGGGTGACGGGCGGCGCTGGTTCATCCCGCCTCCGAAGTCGAAGGTACGTGCGGACTTCGCCTCGGTGGTCCTAAGTACTGAGCGCTTCGAGATCGAGCCGCGGTTTGCCGCTTCGTCCGCCGCTCCCCTCGCTAGACTGAGCGCCCTTCGGCGGGATACCCGAGCGGTCAAAGGGGACGAGACTGTAAATCTCGCGGCTCAGCCTTCGCAGGTTCGAATCCTGCTCCCGCCATTCCGGTCGTTTGCGCCCCAACTCTGCTCATGGAATCCGACGAACTCGAGACTTCTGAGGCGTCCCACGAGAACGGTTCGGACACCGGTCTCAACGCGTCATCGGGCACGTCGGAACGCACCCGGCGAGTCCGCCGGCTCGCTGTCCAGGTCGACTCGCACTCGTCGCTGCTGAACGCCACCCGCCGGCTGCGCCGCCAGCTGCCCGGCGACGAGCAGTTCGGAGACCCGCTGTCGACGGCGGGCGCGCAGCCCGTCGAGGTCATCGGGCGCACGGTGTCCGCGCTCCAGCCTGAGCGCAAGAGCGTGCTGCAGGAGCTCGGGTTCGCCGGGCTGCAGGTGTGGCAGTCGCTGTCAGAGGCCGCGGGCCGCGGCCGCGGCACCCAGGAGATGGCGGTGATGTTCACCGACCTGGCCGGGTTCTCCTCGTGGGCGCTCAAGGCGGGCGACGAGCCGGCGCTCGCCCTGCTGCGCGAGGTGGGGACGTGCGTGGAGACGACGGTCGTGCGCCACGAGGGCCGGATCGTCAAGCGGCTGGGAGACGGGGTGATGGCCACGTTCCTGTCGGCCCAGGCGGCCATCGAGGCCGCGCTCGACGCCCAGGACGAGGTGGGGGACATCGAGATCGACGGTTACCGGCCGAGCATGCGCGTCGGCGTCCACTGGGGCTCCCCGCGCAAGCTCGGCGGGGACTACCTGGGCGTCGACGTCAACATCGCCGCGCGCGTGGGCGACGCCGCCAAGCCCGACCAGGTGCTCGTCTCCGACGCACTGCTAGCGCGGATCGACGCCGCGGGCCTGCGCACCAGCCGGCCCAAGCGCCTGCGGGCCGACGGCACCCCGCGTGACCTACACGTCGTGCGCGTCAGCCGCGACTGAGACAGCCGCCTGCGGTCCGGCGCGAGCGTCTGGCCCCGAGCGAGCATCTGGCCCCGAGCGGGATGCAGCTTTTCGTGCATGCCAGGCCGCCGTCATATCGAGCGCGTGATGGGTGTTACGTTCATCGCCCGCCGGCTGACGAGCCGGCAGAAGCGGCGCTCACTCCGCACCGATGCGGCACTCACACAGACCACGACGACACGGGGATCCCTCCTTCCTGCGCGTGGTGGCGTGCGCGGCCGGTGCGCTTGCTCTGGTGGCGGTGTGGCTGATCGTCTCGGGTGCTCCGTTCGCGCACGCGGCGGGCAGCGGGCAGCTCACGCAGCAGCTGTCGAACGGCCGGGCCCGTGTCCACACTCTCGCCGGCGACGTCGCCGCGGCCAAAGGGCGGGTCAACCAGCTCGACGCCGGCATCGCCTCGGTGTCGAGCCGGCTCGCGGGGATACAGAGCGACCTCGACGCCAAACGCAACGAGCTGTTGCGCGTGCGCAGCCAGCTGACGTCCGCGCAGGCCAGGCTCGGGCAGCTGGAGGCGATCGTCGCTGCCGACCAGCGCGTCCTGGCTCAGCAGCTCGTCGGCAGCTACGAGGGGGCCCGGCCCGACCTCGTCGACGTGGTGCTCGAGGCCACCGGCTTCAACGACCTGCTCGAGCGCCTCGCCTTCGCCCAGCGCATCGGCCAGCAGAACGCGCGGATCGTCGGCAACGTCACGGCGGCACGGCGGGCGGTGTCGGCGGAGGCGATCCGGCTCGGGGTGCTGTCGGCACGCCAGAACCAGCTGGCCGAGCAGGCGCTGTCGGACCGCAACCAGGTGGCCGGGCTCAGGGTGCGCCTGGTCTCCGAGCGTCTCGCCGCCGCGCAGGCCGAGTCGGCGAAGGCCGGACAGCTGGCCGGCGCCAAGGAACAGGTGGCCTCGCTCACCAGGCAGCTGGCCTCGCTTCAGGCCGCTCAGCGCGCGGCGCCGCCGCCCTCTGCGGGATCCGGGGGCGCGGCCCACGGCCCGGGCTCCCACAGCCCGGTCTCCCAGGGCCCGGTGTCCCACGGCTTTGAGTTCCCCATGCCCAAGGCCGACGTCTCGCCGCCCGCCGCGTGGTCACTGGATAACGGCGTCGACATCGCCGCGCCCGGCGGGACGCCGGAGCTGGCCGTGTGCAGCGGCACCGTCGTGCTGCACGGCATCGGCGGCTTCGGCCCCTCGGCGCCGGTGCTGCATTGCGACAGCCCGCTCGCCGGATACGACTACGTCTACTACGGCCACGCCGGCCCCGGCAACTGGACGCCGATCGGCACCCACGTCGGCCAGGGCCAGGTCATCTCCCAGGTCGGCTACGGGATCGTGGGCATCTCGTCGGGGCCGCACCTGGAGATCGGGTTCGCGGACTCCAGCGGCTCCCCGATCGGGCCCTCGAGCGCGCCGGCGATGATGTCGCTGCTGCGCTCCGCCTACGGGGCCTGACGCTCGCCGTTGCTCAGGCGGCGGCCGCGAGGCGGGTCACCAGGGACCTCGCGGCATCGACGAGCTCGGGCGGATCCAGCACCTGCATCGGCGTGTCCATCATCGCCATCCATACGAGGAACTCCTGTGACCATGACCCGCGGGTGCTCACGATGCATGCCTCGTCGCCGTCGGGCTCGACCGTCGCGTAGCGCGCTGGTATCCGCCGGGCGGCGGCGTCAGCGCTGAGGGCGAGCCGCACGCGACCGCGGACGGCATCCTCCTCCCAGGCGCGCCGGCCCAACTGCTGCTGGACGTAGGCGGCGGGGTCGCCGCCGGGCACCGTGCGCCGGCGCCCGCGCCCGGCCTCGCGCACGCGCCCCTTGACCCGGTCAAGGCGAAAGGTGCGCCAGTCGTCGCGGTTGAGATCGAAGGCGACCAGATACCACCGGTAGCCGCTGTACACGACGGCAGCCGGCTCGATGTGGCGGCGGGTGGCCTTGTCGTCGCGCGCGACGTAGGCGAACTCGAGCCGCGTCGCGTCCCTGCAGGCGGACGCGATGGCGGCGAGGACGTCGGCGTCGATGCGGGGCCCCTGGAACGAGAACGCGGACGTTGCGCTGCTGAGCGCGCTCACCCGGCGACGCAGGCGAGAGGGGAGGACCTGCTCGAGCTTGGCCAGGGCGCGGACCGAGGTCTCCTCAATCCCGGCGATCGTGCCCGACGCGGCGGTCCGTAGCCCCACCGCCACGGCGACTGCCTCGGCGTCGTCGAGCAGCAGGGGCGGCAGCTCGCCCCCGGCGCTGAGGCGGTAACCGCCGGCCACGCCCGGCGCGGCCTCCACGGGATAGCCGAGGGAGCGCAGCTTGTCGACGTCGCGGCGGATCGTGCGGGGGGTCACCTCGAGGCGATTGGCCAGTTCCTGGCCGGTCCATTCGCGCCGGACCTGGAGGAGTGAGAGCAGCGCGAGAAGGCGTGCGGATGTCTGAACCATGATGAGGCGAAGCCTCCCACCAATTGCGGACTAAAAGTGTCCGCAAGGGCATTTTCCACGCCCAATCGAGGACCGGAATAGACCTCAATTATCGAGAGCATTCCGGCCATGTCAACCACCACCATCTCCACTCATTCCCCGGTCGCGGCTCAGACGCGGCCCCGGCTCAGCCCGGTGTGGCTGGGCTTCCTCGTCGTGCTGGCCTCGGCGGTGATGGACCTGCTGGACTCAACCATCGCGCAGACCGCCGCTCCGGCGATCCAGCGCGATCTCGGCGGCTCCTACGCCTCGCTGGAATGGATCACCGCCGCCTACACCCTCGCCATGTCCGCGATGCTGCTCGTCGGCAGCCGCCTCGGTGACGCGCTCGGCCGCCGCCGGGTGCTGCTCGTCGGGATGGGCGGCTTCATCGCGGCGTCGATGCTGTGCGCGCTCGCGCCCACCTCGACCGCGCTGATCGTCGGCCGAGCGGTGCAGGGAGCGCTGGCCGCGATCATGGTGCCGCAGGGCTTCGGGCTCATCCGCGAGCTGTTCGGCGACGAGGGCCAGCAGAAGGCGTTCGGCGTCTTCGGTCCCGTCATGGGCCTGGCCGCAGTTGCCGGCCCGCTGCTGGGCGGCGGCCTCGTGAACCTCGACGTCCTGGGCACCGGCTGGCGGGCGATCTTCCTCGTCAACGTGCCCGTCGGACTGGTGGCGATCGTCGCCGGCCGCCGCTACCTCCCACGCGTCGCGCCGGCAACGCCCGGCCTGCGGCTGGACGCGGGCAGCGTGTTGTTGGCGATCGTCGGCAGCGTCGCGCTCGTGTACCCGCTGATCGAGGGACGGTCGCTGGGCTGGCCCGCCTGGTCGTTCGCGCTGCTGGCGGCGGGCGCGGTGACGCTCGGCGCGTTCGGCGTGCTCCAGCACCACCGCTCGCGCCAGGGCCGGACGCCGCTGGTGGAGCCGTCGCTTCTGCGCCGCCGCCCCTACGTCGCGGGCCTGGGCGTCGTGATCGGGTTCATCGGGGCGATGGGCGGGATGATGATCGCGCTCAACGTGATGTTCCAGGTCGGGCTGGGCTTCTCGCCGCTCGCCTGCGGCGTGGCCACCGTGGCGATCCCGGTGGCCGCGATCGGCGGCTCGATCACCTCGTCGGCGCTGCTGGCCCGGATCGGCCGGGGCACGATGCAGATCGGGATCGTGACCATGGCGGTCGGCCTCGTGGTCGTCGACCTGGTCATGCGTTCGTCGGGCGGCAGGCTCAGCGCCTGGGAGCTGGCCGGCCCGCTGGCGATCACCGGCTTCGGGATGGGGATGGTGTTCGTCCCGATGTTCGACGTCATCCTCGCCGGCGTCGCCCCGCACCAGGTCGGCTCGGCCTCGGGGCTGCTCGAGTCAGTCCAACAGCTCTCGATGTCGCTGGGGATCGCGGTCGTCGGCACGGTCCTGTTCGACGCGGTTGGGACCGGCCACGGCGCTGCGGCGTTCGTCGGCGCCGCCAACCACGCGCTGCTGATCGCGGTGGCGTTCCTGGTCGCGGCCTGCGCCGCGGTCTTCTGGCTTCCCAAGCACGCGCGCCAGGCTGCCCATTAGGTCAGGCGCGGTTTCAGGCCGGATCTCGCAGCCGAGGAGCGGCGGGCGCAACGCGTCCGCCGCTTCGCCACGACCGCGCGGTCTCTGCCCTCGCCAGCGCCCCAGACCCGATACCCTCACCCCGAGCGCCCTCTTAGCTCAGCTGGTAGAGCACTTCCATGGTAAGGAAGGGGTCGTCGGTTCGAGTCCGACAGAGGGCTTGGTCATGTCGGTAGAAGTGGTGTAACGAGCGCCGCGTAGTGGTTCTGACCACCGTGGCGTCCAAGCTCGTCGGTCTGTTCCCGCAGATCGATGAGAAGGAGCACCACGATGGCCGAAGGTCAGAGGATGACGGTTGCTGACGTCGTCGCCCAGACGCGTGATGGGCGCCTGGAGGATTTCGTCAGGGAGGCGGTCGTGCTCGTCGCGCCGAGTTGATGGAGGCCGAGATCTCAGAGCAGGTCGGCGCCGAACTCGGCGAGGTTGCGCCCGACGCGCGGATGACCCACCGCAACGGGTATCGCGCTCGGCCGTGGGAGACGCGGGTTGGGGAGATCGAGCTGCTGATCCCCCGGGCCCGTCAGGGCAGCTACTTCCCCAGCTTCTTAGAGCCGCGGCGGCGGTCTGAGCAGGCGATCGTGGCGGTGGTCTTGGAGGCGTATGTCAACGGGGTCTCGACCCGGAAGGTCGATCGCCTGGTGGAGCAGCTGGGGATCGAGGGGATGACCAAGGACCGTGTCAGCGCGATGTGCCGCGCGCTGGACGAACAGGTCGAGCTGTTTCGCCAGCAGCCACTGGAAGGGGCGTATCCGTATCTGTGGCTGGATGCCAAGCACGTCAAGGTCCGCGACCACGGCCGGGTGGTGTCCAAGGCATTGCTGGTGGCCTATGCCGTGCACGAAACCGGGCTGCGGGAGGTGATCGGCCTCGACCTCGGCGAGGTCGAGTCCGGCAGCTTCTGGGTCGAGTTCCTCCGGTCGCTCAAGAAGCGCGGCCTGACCGGGGTGCGGCTGGCCATCAGCGACCAGCACGAGGGGCTCAAGCACGCGATCGCCCGGGTGCTGGCCTGCCCGTGGCAGCGGTGCACCGTGCACTTCGTCAGAGACATGCTCGCCCACTGCCGCCGCGATCAGCGCGGCCTGGTCTCCGCCGCGCTCAGGGAGGTGTTCAACGCCGAGGACCGCGACCACGCCCGCGAGCGCGTCGGGCACGTGCTCGAGCGCCTCCACGGCGTGGCGCCGAAGGTGTGCGGGTTCCTCGAGGAGGCCGAGGAGGACCTCATCGCCTTCTACCTGCTGCCCCAAGAGCACTGGACCAAGCTGCGGTCCACCAACCCCTTAGAGCGTGTCAACAAAGAGATCGGCCGGCGCTCTGACGTCGTCGGCATCTTCCCCAACGACGCCGCCGTGATCCGCCTCGCCGGCGCCCTGCTGTCTGAACAGAACGACGAGTGGCTCGTTCAGCGCCGCTACCTCTCGGTCGAGTCCATGGCCCTGATCCTCGCCGCTCGACGGTTCGAGGATGACTCACCCACTCAACAACAAGCAGACGAGGAGGCTGTCGCTCTCAACGCGGCCTGAGCCGCCAACGCCAACAACAACGACGAGCTCGGAGCGTTACACCACATCAACCGACTTGACTCGCTGGCGCTTCAACGATCTGCACGCTCAGACGAGGCCTCGGCGCCAGCGACCACCAGCCGGGTGGTCGCCGCGTGAGAATGAACCGCCGGCCCGACCACCTCACCCGTCCTCGGTCTCCCACCAGGTCTCGCAGACCCCAGCCACGCCACCTGGCGGATCACCGCCACCACCACCGAGCACTACTGCCCGTGCCCGTGCTCGGCCCCCGACGATCGTCGGGTCGTGGCCGTTGCCCTCGTCCGACCCGCGAAACCGGTCGGTCCTCATTCGCCACAACGGACTCTAGATCAGTCACGACGAGGCTGCGTGGAGTCAAAAGCGCAGATCACGAAAGACGCTGACCGCGTCGGTCGGGGGACGGCTGGCCGGCTGCCTGCGTTCGCGGAGCGCGGATCCTGGCGGTCTTGCCATCTGGGCAGATCACGCACGAGTCGCCGGTTGACACGAGGGGTGGCACGCCTGCTGATGGTTGATCCTGCAAGTCAGGTGGCACGCTGCAAGGCCGGGTCGACACGATCGCAGGGTCGCCAAACCGTTAGTGCGGCGGCCAGCGAACTGCTAAGACGAAGCGATCGCGCAAGCGGGCTGAGGTCGCAGCAGATTAGTGGCCCTCGATCGCCTGCTTCAGCTCTCCAGCGCGGGCGCCCACCAACATCCCGCGGAGCAGGTCGATGAGCGGCCCCCGGATCACCAGTCCAAGCACGCGGCCGAGGTCGACGTCGAGGTCGTATGTGGCGCGTGTCCGATTCCCGCCGAGGTCCGCGAGCTTCCAGCTTCCGTCGACCGACTTGAGCTCGCCCTTCACTTGACGCCATGCGAGGGTGGTCGGGCCGTCGTAGCTGAAGCGGACGGTCGATGTGACGGTTCGGACCTTGGCATCTGACTTGCTTTCACAGAGAGTCGCGCGACCGTCGTCGTCGCGCTCGAGCGCATGAAGTGCCTTGAGCCCACCCTGCCACTCAGGCGCCTTCTCCACGTCCTCGACCAGTGCCCACACCTGGTCGATGGGGGCATCGATCTCGGCCGTCGAGCTTCCGGTGATGGTTCCCACGCGACTAGCTTCGCACATACGAGCCGTGGCCAAGCAACGCGCGAAAGCACATGTCGCGGGGCGCGCCAAGCGCGCGATCGTGGGCGACCGTAGAGGCGTCCGAGAGTTCCGCCTTGTCGGGCGCCCGCCACCTCGACCGATCCACCCCCCAGCGGACGAGCGGATCGTCGCCGAAGACGTCCTGTGTCAACCTCCCGGCGATGGGTAGCGGATGGCCGCTTGGTGTCAAGCGCTGCGCGCTCGGCCTGCGGCCGCCCGTGGGGTGACAGCGGCGCCGGCCATCCGCTGGGTGGCGGCGAGGTCGGGGACGGGGCCCGTCGAACTGGGGATGGTGACGGTGATGTGGCGCTGCAGAGCGCGGTGTTTGGTGGGGTCGTATGGGGTGTGGTTGCGCCAGCATTGCCATACGACCCGGCACCAGGCGCGGCCGACGGTCCGGATGGCACGCGGGTGTTCGTGGCCGCGCTGGCGGGGTTGGGCGTAGAGAGTCTGGGCCCAGGGGTGCCAGTGGCGGCTTGAGTCCGCGAGGCGGCAGAACGCGACGCGCAGACGCTTGTTGCAGGCTCGTCGGAAGCCGGCGGTCTTCCATTTCCCGGACTCCACGGCGACCGCGGCTTGACCGGCGTCGGCGGCAAGCGCGTCGCGGGTGGGGTAGCGCTCACGGCAGTCGCCGATCTCGGCCAGGAGCTCCGCGGCGGTGATCACGCTGTTGGGCGATTTGAACAGGGAGAGGAAGATCGGCCCGTCAGGGTGCGCTCGGACTTGGGCGCGGATCTCCCGCTCGAGGTCTTTGATCTTCGCGTTCAACGCCGGATCATGGCCACGAAGCTGAGCACCAGCCGGCGGCGCGCAGCGAGCTCCAGCTCGCCGATCCGGGCGCGCGGCGCGCTGCGGAGCTTGGCCATCAACGCGGTCGGGTGCTGCCCGCCGGAGTATCGCTCGCGCACCAGAAACGCCTGCATCCGAGCCACTCCCAGACCGTGGGCGTCCGCCGGGCTGGGGTAGCGCTCCAAGAACGCGAGCAAGATCTCCGCGTCCATGTGGGAGAACAGCCGCAGCGGCCCGGGCCAGAACCGCTCCAGCTCAGCGCGGAGCTGGTTGACGATCGCGGTGCGCACCGCGACGAGATCCTCCCGAGCACGGGTCAGCGCCCGGATCGCCTTCGTCTGATCGGAGTCGGGCTCGAGCACCCGGAAGCGGTGATGATCGGTGCGCGCGAGCTCGCAGAGCACGAATGCGTCGAACCGATCGGACTTCCCGCGCGAGACCCGGAACCGGTCACGCGCCGCCGCGACCTTGTTCGGGTGCAGCGGCAGCACCTGCAACCCCGCATCCAAGAGCCGCTCCACCAGCAGACCGTCCGGCCGCTCGATCGCGACCAAATCCACCTCCAGCCGCACCAGCGCACGGCACAACGCGCTCAGCCCCTTCTCGTCGTGCGCGTAGGTCGCGGCGAGCACCTCCGTGCCCGTCTCGTCGGCCACGAGCACGTCATGCTTGTCCGACGCCCAGTCGATCCCGGCATACCGGTCCGCCATCTCCACCCTCCACCGATCGGGTCACCTTCACAGCGCCCCGACCTGGAGGTACCGTTGCGGGTGCTCATAGACAAGGCCCTCACAGTTCGGGGCTACGTCCTGTTGCCGCTTGCGGCACCTCACCACCGTCGGGACGGGCTGGTCTTTGGCAGGCCCTCCACGAAAGGGCAAGCGATCGTGGCCCTCTCCCGGCGGCGGTCGAGGCCACGACAGCTTGTCCTATGAGCGCTCGTCAGCTCTCCTCATGTTCTTCGTTGCTCAGCACTCGACCGCAATCGAGGTCAGAGAGTTCAAAACTCAATGCGCTCTGCAACCCGTGGCTGCACCGGGCGTGCCAAGCGGGCTGCTACTAACGACGCACCACGCGCCCGAATAGCGGCAATGCAGTCGCAGGTTCCGGACGGCGGCATGCTGTGGTACTCCGTGTGAGCCCTGCTCTCATGGTGTACGGTCGTTTGGAGCCTCGCCTCAAAGTGGCGGGGTAGTCCTTGCGGCTCCCACTTCTGGCCGGCCTTTGGCACGTCGACCCTCAGCGGTCCGCGGCCTCCACACGAAGGAGCCGGTAATGACTCTTCGCTCACCGCCGCAGCAGGCGCTCCGCGCACCGCTTGATCAACCCGCGGACCCGCCGTCGAGCAGAGATCGCAGTGACGAGATCAAAACGACAATCACCGCATCCACGCTCATGCGTTGGGCGGGTCTATCAGCTCTGGTGGCAGGGACATGCTACGTGCTGGTCGGAATCTTCCATCCACCAAACGTTCCTCTGTCAGTCACCACCACCCGCTGGGAAATCGTTCATGTTCTTGCCTGCGCCATGTCCTTCTTTGGACTACTCGGCATAACGGGGATCTATGCCAGACAGGCAGTAAAGACCGGCTGGCTTGGGCTGGTCGGCTACATCCTGCTCAGCCTCTGGCTGGTGGTGATTATGGGCTTTAGCTTCGTAGAAGCCTTTGTCTTGCCGCATGTGGCGACTGCGTCGCCTGCGTTTGTGCAGGCTTGGATGGGGATGTTCAACGGCCCGGCCGGAACATTCGACCTCGGAGCCCTCCCAACCATATGGACCCTGACAGGCCCGGTATACATTCTTGGTGGCCTGCTGTTCGGTATCGCCACGTTCCGTGCCGGCATACTGCCACGCTGGGCGGGCGCACTCCTGGCCCTCTCGACTGTGTTGGCCCCAATCGCTGCCTCGCTCCCCAACGCATCTCAGCCGAAAATTGCAATACCGATGGGGTTAGCTCTCGCCTGGCTGGGGTACGCGCTGTGGTCTGACGCCGACCACAGACCTCTTGATTTAACTGTGTAGGCAACAAACATGCACGGACGCAGGAGATCTGGGCCTGCGGGGCGGGGCTGACTTCGCGGGGCCACGCAGCATCCCGCGCTTCGAGCACGATCGGGCTCTGCCGCGGGCCGAACGTATCCACTAGAGACGTGACCTCGACGAGGCCGAGCTCGTTGATGAGCAAGGACACATGCTCGCGCGTCCGGGCGGCTACGCCCGGTGACTCACCACGACCGCGCCGGCGGCGCTACCGCCTTGCATGTGGAAAGCGGCAGCGGGTACCTCGGCCGGCTCCACGTGCGTGGAGGGACGACTGGTGCGCCGTGGAGGCCGAGCTGACGTCCCTCGACGCTCGCCTCGAAGAGCGCGGGCAGGTGCCACCCGAACCCTCAAAAGCTGATCAGGACACGACTTTCACGTCGCTGAGCTGGATGATCGGCGCTTCGCTCGCATAGTTCGCCACGTCGTTCCGGATCTGCTCGGCGACCGGGCCGATCGCCTGCTGGTACGACTCGACGGAATCGAAGCGCAGATGGCACAGCACTGCGAACTCCGCCTTCGTGTCGGGAGCACGGCCGCTGAGCCCCTGCTCCACGATGCAACCTTTCAGCGCGCTCCCGAGCTCGCGCTTCAACATCGGGATGTGCGACGTGAGGTAGTAGTTCATGTCGAACGTCGCGCCGTCTGTGTTCGGATAAAGCACGTTCAGGGTGATCATCGGCCTGCGCCCTTCATCGTAAGTGGGGGACGCATGCTAGGCGCGATATGCGAAAGAGCAACGCAGGAGCGGCAGGTGCCCGCTCCGGCCTGGTCGACTCCTGCTTTGGACGAGCAGCGGCGGCGGCGTCCGCGGCTTGTGCTCGAGATGCTGGGCGCGGTGGTCACCGGAACGTCGGGTGACGAGGGTTCTCGCGGATCTCTGGTTTGCACGCGGTCCCGTGCGCTCGGACCGGCGGCCAGCGAGATCTCGCCAGCCCGCCTGGGTCATCGGGGTGTCCCAAGCAATGCGGGCAGCGCTTCGCCAAGTGCGGCGTCGATTCTGAGCTCGGCGAGCGGGTCGCCACGGGTCGCGCCCCGGTTGATGATCGCTACCGGTATCCGCTTGTCCCGGGCCCGGTGCACGAACCGCAACCCTGACATCACGGTCAGCGAGGACCCGAGGACGAGCAGACAGGCCGAGCCGTCGACGAGCTCGAAGCAACGCTGCACCCGGGGCCGCGGCACGTTCTCGCCGAAGAACACGACGTCAGGTTTGAGCAGATCGGCCCCGCAGCATTCGCAGCCGACTAGCCGGAATCGCGCGACCTGCTCATCGGCCAGTTCGACGTCCCCGTCGGGGTTGCTGGTCGCGACCGCCGCCCAATCTAGATCCGGGTTGGCGGCGCGCAACCGCTCATCGAGCGCGTCCCGAGTGCTGCGCGCCCCGCATTCCAGGCACACAACACGAGCGAGTGTGCCGTGTAACTCGATGATGTCTCGGGCACCGGCGGCCTGATGTAACCCGTCGACGTTCTGGGTAATGATGCCACCCACCACTGCGGCTTGCTGCAGCGCAGCGACCGCTCGGTGCCCGGCGTTGGGCTGCGCCGCACCGATCCGCCGCCACCCGATATGAGCGCGAGCCCAGTAGCGCTGACGGGCTGCCGGCGAGCCGCGGAACTCGGCGATCGTCATCGGCAGCCGGGCGCGTAGCGCGCCACTCGGACCGCGATAGTCCGGGATACCGGACTCGGTCGACAGCCCGGCGCCCGACAGCACACATACGCCACCGCGACCCACGAGCTCAGCAAGCCGATCTGCCGCAAGACCATCCATTGGTTCAGTATGGCCGTGGCGCGCCGGCAGACTCACCACTGGCTGGACCCGCGCAGCAGTGTCGGCTGGATCCGCACTGAGCGCACCTCGCAGGCCAGCGCGGCCAGGCGTGGTTAGCGACGCGGCCCTCCCGCCAGCGCCCGAAGTTTGCCCACCCCGACCCGGCGTGTGTGTCCGCGATCGCTGCGCGGACTCAGTGACGCGGCGGGGGACTGGATGGCCACGCCGTGGTTTTGATCCCGAGGCGTTGGGCCGCGGCGCTGGCCTGGGCGCGCCGGTTGACGCCGAGCTTGCGCAGGATCGACGAGACGTGGTGGTCAACAGTTTTTTGTGACAGGACGAGGCGCCGCGCGATGTCCGCGTTGCGCAGGCCCTCGGTGAGTAGGGGCAGAACTTCGAGCTCGCGGTTCGTCAGCCCGGCCGGGTTCTCGATCGTGCTCGCGCGCGGGCCGCGTGGGACCTGGCGCTCGCCGAGCTCGCGCAACCGGCCGGCGATGATCGCTGCCGCTGGCTTGGCGCCGAGCGCGCGCAGCTCGTCGAGCGCTGCGCGTAGCGCGACGCCGTCAGTCGACGGGACGAGCGCGAGCGCCGCGTCGTAGACGGCCCCTTGGGCGCGGAACATGTCGGCGGCGCGTTCCGGCTCACCGGCCAGTTGCAGGCGGTAGCAGTCTGGAGCACCGTCAGTCGGCTCGACCGGAAGCCCGGCCCGCGCGCGCCAGCACGCAAGCTCGCCGGCGATGCGCGGCTCGCCCAGACGTAACGCGCGGTTGTAGGCCAGCTCGGTCTCCGCATCAATGGCCTCGGTTCGGCCTTCGAGCCAGAGCGTCTCGGCGCGCGCCGCGGCTGCTGGCCAGAGAAGGTCTAGGTCGTCAGCAGCAATAGCGGTCTGCCGTGCCTCGTCGAGCAGCGGCCACGCGCCAGGATCTCCACGTCGGGCGCGGACGAGCGCGAGCGCCCGGAGGGCGTCTGAGCGAGGGCCGATCACCTGGTCGCGCGGTCCGTCGAGCAGCGTCTGGGAGAGCGTCGCGGCCTCGTCCCATCGACCGAGCGCCAATTCGACGACCGCGCGGTTGCCCAGCAGGCATTTGTGCCACGCCTCGAGGCCGAGCTGCTGTGTGTATTCGATCCCTCGCGCGAGCACCTCAAGCGCCTCGGCGAATCTCCTCTGGAACCAGAAAGCCCAGCCGAGGTTGATGTACGCTCGTCCGGCGTCGACACCGAGATGCGCCTGGCGAGCGAGCTCGAGACTGCGCTCGAGCTTCGCCTGTCCCTCAGGTTCGCCCATCCCCATCTCGACAGTGCCGACGTTGTTGAGGGCATGAACGAGGGCCTCGGTGTCGCCGACTTCGTCGGCCAACGCGATCGCCTTGGCGCCCCACTCAAGCGTGGGCGCCGGGTCGCCCGTCAGTGTCGAGAGGCCGGCGAGGGCGCTGTAGGCGCGGGCGAGCTCGCGGCCGGGCGTCACCTGCTCGAGCACTCGGACTGCCTCACGTGCGGTCTCGAGCCCTTCTGGCGCCCGACCGATGCAAGCGAGGAGCCGCGCACGAAGACGGATGTCGTCGCCTTCGTTCACAACGTCGCCCTGGCGCCGGTGGATCGCGATCGCCTGATCGATCGCGTCGACGGCTTCGCTGCGCATGTCTGACAGGTACGCATGGTGCGCGAACCGCTCGAGCAGCTCAGCCTGCGCGGCGGGCGCGAGGCCACCGGCAAAGCTCAGCGCGCGCCAGTAGTGATGCTGAGCCTCGCGCGGCGAACCGAGCGCGGCCGCCTGCTCACCGGCGGCGGGCGCGTAGCGGAGCATCGCCTCGGCGTCGCCCGCGGCTTCGGCGTGGTGGGCAAGGCGTGCTAGGTCACGACCGCCGAGTGTGGGGTCAGCAAGCGCGGCGAGCGCGCAGCGATGCAGGGCGACCGCGCGGTCGGGCGAGAGCGATTCCTCGATGGCGATCCGCGCGAGCTCATGCCGGAAGACAACCCCATCTGCCTCCGCTCGCAGCACGCCCGAGCACAAGCACTCGTCCAACGCACCGAGCGCGCCGTCCTTGAGCGTCTCGAGCAGCCACACCTCGGCGCGTTGGGGCACGATCGCGACCGCGTCGAGCAGCCCACGGGCTTCGGGCGACAGCCGGGCGACGCGAGCGTGCACAGCGTCACGGACAGTCTCGGGCACTCGCGCGGTGCCCGTTGCGAGTGTCTCTGTGACGAAGAATGGGTTCCCGGCGGTCCGCTCGAACAACTCGCCGGCGTTCAGCCCGGACTGACCCGCGAGCACTCCGACGGCGTCGCGCGACAACCCTCGCAGTTCGAGCCGAGTGACGACACCGTCGGTCAGCTCTCCGAGCACGGTCCGCACTGGATGGTCGCGATGGAGCTGATCGCTGCGGCAGCTGAGCAGGAGCAAGAAACCGGACCCCTCCGCCCGGCGCGCGAGGAGCCGCACGACGTCGAGCGTCGCCTCGTCGGCCCAGTGGATGTCCTCCACGATCAGGGCGGCAGGGGTGATCGCGCCAAGCTCCTCGGCAAACGCGAGCGCCACGTCGAAGGGTCTGGCCTCACCGGAGACAAGCGTCTTGAGATCACCGCCGAGCTCGGCCGCCGGCTCCAGGAGCGGTCCGAGCGGCCGAGGGGTAAACAGCGGGTCGCACGTACCCCACACGGTGGTGAACTCGACGCGGCACCTCGCCGCTGAACCGGCGGAGCAGGGC
>CAWKLB010000002.1:0-286419 GCA_963850325.1 uncultured Actinomycetota bacterium | reverse complement strand
GGCGGCGAGCAGCACCCGGCGGTAGTCGTCCCAGGTGTCGACGTCGAGTGGGATCCGACCCTCCATCTCCACATCGACCAGCTCCGCCGCGTGGTGGTCCATCAGCTTCCACACGCCCTTGTCGCCGTGCAGGCCGGCCAGCTCGCCGAACATCGAGCGCGCGAACGCCAGCGGGTGGCCGCGGCCGTTGCTGTAGGCACAGGCGGCCAGCGGTGCCTCGCCGCGCCCGGCCAGCAGCGCCTCGACGTTGGCTGCGCCGACGCCGGGCTGGTCGCCGAGCATGAGCACCAGCACGTCACAGCGCGCGTCCACGTGCTCGAGCGCAGCCGCGATCGAGGACGAGCAGCCGTCCCCATAGGCCTCGTTCTCCACGACCTCGACCTCGCGCAGGTCGACCCACCGGCGGACCTCGGCCGAGGCGCCCCCGACGACGCAGAGCAGCTGGTCAAAGGGGCAGCCGCGGGCCGTCTGGAGCACGTGGCCCAGGAGCGGCGCGCCGCCGTAGGGCAGCAACTGCTTGGCCTGCCCCAGGCGCTTGGACCCACCCGCGGCGAGCACCAGGCCGGTGATCCACTGATCCGCGCTGCCCGGCGCTCTCATCTCTAATGGGCCGCCAGGTCCTCGGCATGGTCGGCCGCATAACGATCCCGGCAGCCGTCGCAGCAGAAGTACACGAGGTCGCCGGCCACCTGTAGGCGCGGCGCCGCGTCGGTGATGGCCACCTGCATTCCGCACACCGGGTCGGTGGCCACGGCCACCACCACGGGCGCCGGCACCGATGCCTCCGGGCGTCCCGGTGCCGGATCCGCGTGGTGGCACTCGACCATCTGGGCCAGGATCGAAATCGCGATCTCGGCGGGCGTGCGGGCGCCGATGTTGAGCCCCGCGGGGGTGTGCAGCTGCGCGGCGAGCTCCTCGGGCACGTCGAGCTCGGCCCGGACGGCGGCGCCGCGCTTGGGGCTGGCCACCAGCGCCACGTAGCTCACGCCCGCCCGCAGCGCTTCGGAGATCATGCTCTCCTCGCCGTTGCCGTGCGAGGCGACGATCACGGCCGCCGCCCCGGCGAGCTCGACCCCACCCGCCCCGGCACCGGTCCCCGCCGTCGCGCGCAGGATGTCGTAGCCCGAAGCTTTGGCCACCAACACGATCGCCTCTGCGATCGGGGAGCCCCCGACGATCACCAGCCGCGCCGCTGGCAGGTGGGGCTCGATGAAGATCTCGAGCGCCCCCCCGCTCAGGCACGGGTTGCGCTCGACCACCGCGCCCTCGATGGCGTCGACGCCCTCCGCGGGGCCGTCGTCGGGCACGAGTCGCAGCAGCAGCGGGTCCCCGGTCTCCATCGCGCGCAGCGCGTGCAGACGGACCGAGGACTCGGCGCACACGCCGCCCACGAATCCCTCCATCGTCCCGTCGGGGAGCACCACTGCGGCGTTGCCCGGGCGGACGCTCGTGGGGCGCCGGGCGCGGACGACGGTCGCCAAGACGAACGGCGTCCGCTCTGACAACAGGCTCTGCACATGGATGGCGAGGTCGCCCTGAATCATTTGCTCAATCCTTCCCTTGCATAGCGTCCCACACACGCCCTGGCGTGCAGGGCATGTCGATGTGCACCACCCCGAACGGCTCCAGGGCGTCGCACACGGCGTTGACGATCGCCGGCGGCGAGCCGACGGTGGCCGATTCTCCGATCCCCTTGGCCCCGAAGGGATGGTGGGGCGACGGCGTGACCGTGTGGCCGGTCTCCCACTCGGGGACCTCCAGCGCGGTCGGGATGAGGTAGTCCATGAGCGAGCCACCCAGGCAGTTGCCCTGCTCGTCGAAGGCGATCATCTCCATCAGGGCCAGGCCGACGCCGTCGGTCAGTCCCCCGTGCACCTGCCCCTCGATGATCATCGGGTTGATCCGCGTGCCGCAGTCATCCACGGCGACGAACCGCTCAACGCGAACCTTGCCGGTCCCGGGATCGATCCCGACCACGCAGATGTAGGCGCCGAACGGGAACGTGAGGTTGGGCGGGTCATACACGGTCTCCGCGTCCAAGCCCGTCTCCACACCGGGGGGCAGCTCCACCGAGCCGCGCGCCGCCATCGCGATCTCCGGGATCGTTGCTCCCTTCTCGGGGTCGCCCCTGACGAACCAGCGCGCCGGGCGGGCACGATCGCCGTCGTTGACCCACTCCAGGTCGTCGGCTGAGACCTCGAGCATGGCCGCGGCCACGATGCGCGCGCGGTCGCGCACCTTGCGCGCCACCAGCGCCGCGGCGGCGCCGCTCACCGGCGTGGACCGCGAGCCGTAGGTGCCCAGCCCGTAGGGGGTGGAATCGGTATCGCCGTGGATGACGTCGACGTCCTCGGGCGGGATGCCCAGCTCGTGGGACACGATCTGGGCGAAGGTGGTCTCGTGGCCCTGCCCCTGGGTCTGGACGCTGATGGCCAGCTGCGCCTTGCCCGTCGGGGAGATGCGCAGGGAGGCGCCGTCGTTCATGCCCAGCCCGGCGATGTCCATGTGCTTGCGCGGGCCCGCGCCCACCGCCTCCGTGAAGAACGAGATGCCGATGCCCATCAGCTCCCCGCGCTCGCGCCGCGCGGCCCGCTCGGCCACCAGCTCGTCGTAACCGGCCAACTCCAGGGCGGTGCGCAGGGCCCGCGGGTAGTCGCCCGAGTCATAGACCCACCCGGTCTTGCACGTATAGGGGAACTGCTCGGGCGCCAGGAGGTTCTGTAGCCGCAGGTCCGCGGGATCGACGCCCAGGCGCCGGGCGAGCATGTGGACGAGGCGCTCGACCAGGTACACCGCCTCGGCGACGCGGAACGAGCACGCGTAAGCAACCCCGCCGGGCGCCTTGTTGGTGTAGACGCCGCGGACGTGGCAGTGGGCGGCCTCGAGGTCATAGGAGCCGGTGAAGACGTGAAAGAACCCGGCGGGGAAGCGCGTGGGCTGCGCCGTGGCGTTGAAGGCGCCATGGTCGGCCAGGACGTCGACGCGAACCGCGCGGATGCGCCCATCGCTGTCGGCGGCGATCGCGCCGCGCATCCTGTAATCGCGCGAGAACCCCGTGGACATGAGGTTCTCGGAGCGGTCCTCCATCCACTTGACGGGCCGTCCGGTGTTGATCGCGGCCACCGCGGCGCACACGTAGCCCGGATACACCGGGACCTTGTTGCCAAAGCCGCCCCCGACGTCGGGTGAGACGACGCGGATCTTGTGCTCGTCCATGCCGAGGATCCCGGCGTAGAGCGTGCGGTGGGCGTGCGGCGCCTGGGTCGTCGCCCACAGGGTCAGCTTCCCGCTGATGCGATCGAACTCGGCCACCGCTCCGCACGTCTCCATCGGCGCGGGATGCGAGCGCGGGAAGACCATCTCCTGCTCGACCACGACGTCGGCGTCGGCGAACACCTCGGCGGTCCGTGCCTCGTCGCCGGCCTCCCAGTCGAACAGGTGGTTGGTGGTGCGGCCGGGGTGGTCGTCACGGATGACCGGAGCGTCGGCGTCGAGCGCGCGCCGCGGATCGACCACCACGTCCAGCGGCTCGTACTCCACCTCCACCAGCTCCATCGCGTCGCGCGCCGAGTAGCGGTCCTCGGCGATCACGAATGCCACCTCCTGGCCCTGGAAGCGGACCTTGTCGGTGGCCAGGACCGCCTGGGTGTCACCCGATAGCGTGGGCATCCAGGCCGTCTGGCGCCCCTCGAGGTCGCGCCCGGTGATGACGCCGAGAACCTTGGGGTGCGCGAGCGCGGCGGAGGTGTCGACGGACACGATCCGGGCGTGGGCGTACGGGCTGCGCAGGATCGCCCCGTGCACCATCGTGGGTCGCTGCACGTCATCCACGAACACGCCGCGGCCGCGGATGAGACGCTCGTCCTCCTTGCGCGTCATCCGCCCGAAGCCGATCGGCTGCTCCTGGGCGGCGGAGCCCGTCGTGTCCTGGACCACGGCCATCAGCTCACCCGCCCGCCTTCGGGCGGCGGGCCGCCTGGACGGAGACCTCGGCCGCGATGTTGACGGCGCGACAGCGACCGCACTTGACGCGCACGCGGCGGGTCATGATCGCCGGATCCATCCCGGACGCCAGGACGTTGCCGCAGCTCACGCAGACGTAGTCATAGTCGCCGTTGCCGCGGAACACGGGGCGCTCAGGGTTGTCCTGGACGGCGGTGCCGCCGTCGACGGGGACCTCGCCCGGCTGGACCGCCCGCATGGTGCGCACCGGCATCGCGTCTGCCCCGGCGGTTAAGCCGCCGCCGCGAAGTTGCTGATGAAGTCCTTGATGAGGGCATCGAGGACGGTCGCCACGGTGCCCTCCCCCATCGACGCCGCCTTGCCGGTGATCTGCGCCGCCGTGTGCAGGTTGCCGCCGCCGTCGGCCAGGGTGAAGGTGACATCAGCGTTGGCGTGGCCGGAGCCGCCGACCTCGCGGGCCTTGACGCGCAGCAGCGCGGTGTGGGCGTCGTCGTCGTGCTCGACCACGCTCACCGTGCCGCCAAAGCGCATCGACATCGCGCCCATCTTGATCCGGATCTCGGCCTTGACCTCCTCGTCGGAGACCTTCTCCTTGACCGTGCCGCCCTGCACGCAGGGCACGAGGCGCTCGAGGTCCAGCACGAGCTTCCAGTTGTCGTCGATCGATTTGTCTGAGGTGATCGGATGGTCGAGCTCAACCATGTTCAGGCGTCCTTTCGCAGGTATGTTCTGGGTTGCAACCACGTGGCGAGACAGAAAGAGATCCAAGCATGGCGATACAGCCGGGAACGTTTGAGCTGGGGCCGCAGGACGGAAAGCTGCTCGTGCGCACGCGCAAGGGCGGCGCGGCCTCGAAGGCGGGCCACAACCTCGTCATCGAGGTGGAGCGCTGGGGCGCGACGGTGCAGTTCGCCGACGACCCCGCCCAGAGCGTGCTCGAGCTCAACGCCGACTCCACCTCGTTCAAGGTCATGGAGGGCACGGGCGGCGTGAAGTCGCTCGGCGCCGACGACAAGGAGAGCATCGCCCAGACGATCAACCAGGAGGTGCTCAAGGGCACCCCGATCTCCTTCAAGTCGACCGCGGTCCGGCCCGACGGCGACGCCCAGCTCCACGTCACCGGCGATCTCGAGCTGGTCAACGGCGTGAACCTGATCGCCTTCGACATCAGCGTCTCCGACGACGGGCGCGTGACCGGCAGCGCCACGGTCAAGCAGACCGCGTGGGGCATGAAGCCGTACTCGGCCCTGTTCGGGACGCTGAAGGTCACCGACGAGGTCGGCGTCGAGATCGACGCCAAGCTGCAGCCCACGGGCTGATCGGGGTCGGTCAGCAGCGGCATCAGTCGCGGTAGACCGCCTGGGCGTCGAGGCCGCCCTCGACACCGGGCGGGAGCGCGCCGGTGCCATGCGCGTACATGGCGACGTCGGCGATCGAGCGCCCACGGTCGGCATCCTCGCCGGCGCTGAACACTCCGTCGCCCCAGCGCAGCGCCTCAGGCGGCGCGTCGAGCGCCATTCCGGCGAGCAGCCGGGCCTTGGCCAGGATCTTCTCGGTGGCGGAAGCGACCGCCGCCGAGGTGCCGTCCGACGGTGAGGTGTTGAAGCCGTGACCCTCGCCGAAGCGGTCGAGGTCCGCGGGCACCACCTTGACGTCGAGCGCCGGGATGTCGAACTCGCCGGCGACCTGGCGGGCGTACTCAGCCTCGTGGCCATCGGCCTCGGTCGTCAGGCTCAGCACCATCTTGCCGGTCGGGTGCACGCGCAGGAACACCGCGCGATATGCCTCATTCGCCATCGTCTACTCCCTCCTTTGAACGTTGCTGGGCCGCCAGTCGCTGGCGCTCCTGGTGGGCGGTGAGCACGTTGTGCTCCTCCAGGTCACAGAAGCTGGGCTGCGGCCCGCCCAGCAGATGCGCGGGGACCGCGGGGCGCTCGCAGCCCGGGTAGATGCAGATCTTCGGCGGGCGTCCGCCGGAGCCGCCATCCTTGGGCCGCGGCTCAGGGTCGTCGTGCAGTGGTCCGAGTGGGCCGGCCGGGATCATCGCCCGAGGCTCCATCCTGGCGTGGTGCGCCCCCGCGACGGCCCGTAGCCCGAGGGCATCGCCACCGAGCTGCCCGGGACCGGCGTCGCACTCGGCCACGACTCCTCGTCGGGCTCAGAACCCCCGGCCGCGTCGGGGCGCTCCCCGGCCTCGGCGCGCCGGGCTCCGATGGCGTCGACCACCTCGTCCAGCGCCTCGAGGCTGTGGCCGCTGACCAGGGCGTCGCAGTAGGGCAGCGCGGCCGCCATGCCGCCCGCCCGGGGCGCGAAGCCCGTAGCGGCGGCCCGCGGGTTGACCCAGACGATCCGGTAGGCCAGCCGCGACAGGCGCTCCATCTCGCGGCCGACGAGCGCCGGGTCCCCGCGCTCCCAGCCGTCGGAGAGGATGACCACGACCGCGCCGCGCGCCATCCCGCGCCGTGCGTGGCGGTCGTTGAAGGTCTTGAGCGCATCGCCGATCCGGGTGCCGCTGGACCAGTCGGGTGCCGTCGCCGCCGCCCGCTGGATCGCGCGCTCGGGGTTGCGCGAGTGCAGGGCGCGAGTCAGGCGGGTCAGCCGGGTGGCGAACACGAACGCCTCGGAGCGGGTGCGGCGGTCCCCGCCGCCGGCGGCGCAGGTGAGGAACTGCAGATAGGCGCGGGCGTAGGGCTCCATCGAGCCCGAGATGTCGCACAGCAGCACGAGGCGCCGGCGCACCACCCGGCGCCGTCGGTGGTGCAGGCGGATGGGGTCACCGCCGGTGCGCAGGCTGGCCCGCAGCGTGCGGCGCATGTCCACGGTCTCGCCGCGGCGCCGGTGCTCGGCGCGGCGCGTGCGCCGCAGCGGCGTGGCCAGCGTCAGGCGGGACATGAGGCGGTACAGCGCCGCCAGCTCGTCGGCGTCGAGGGCCTCGAAGCGCTTGGCGCGGATGACCTCCTCGTCGGAGGCGAGCACCCCGACGGGCACCTCCTCCTCGGCGGCCTCGGTCGTGGCGCCCGAGGGCGCGAGCGCCGCTCCCGGGGCCCAGCCGTCCTCGTCGCGGGCGTTCGCGCCGCGGGGCGGCTCGGTGACCGGCAGCTCGTCGGCGTGGTCGCGCGCGGGGGCGTGAAAGGCGTGCTCGAGGACGGACGCGTCGGCGGCGGCGGCGGTCCCGAAGACCTCGGCGAACACGCGGTCGAAGATGCGGACCTGCGAGGGATCTGACACGAACACCGCGCGCGCCGTCCAGTACAGCCGCCGCCGGGAAAATGTCCCCGCCCGCCCGACCAGGCGCAGTGCGGCGGCGAACCGCGTCGCGCGCTCGGCGCTCACCGGGACCCCGGCGTCGTGCAGCCGGCGCCCGAAGCCGCCGACCAACGGCGCCAACTCCAGCTCCACCGTCTCGACGCCGAACGCGCGCGACATCGCGGTCACCGCGCCCCGCTGACGAGATTGGCCAGCCCGGCCGTGCGCACCAGCTCCTGGTCCTCGCGGTACTTGAGCACCGAGCCCAGCGTGCGCTCGGCCGCGCTCTCGTCGAGCTCGCCGATCCCGAGCACGCTGAGCGCGGCCAGCCAGTCGATCGCCTCGGCGATCCCGGGCGGCTTCTGCACGTCGGAGTCGCGCATGCGGCTCACCGCGTCAGCCACCTGCACCGCCAGTGTCCGCGCCGCCCCCGGCACGCGTCGCCGGATGATCTCCACCTCGCGCTCGGCCGCGGGGTACTCGATCCACTGATACAGGCAGCGGCGCTTGACGGCGTCGTGGAGGTCGCGCGTGCGGTTGGAGGTGAGCACGATCGCCGGCGGGTGGGTGGCGGTGATCGTCCCGATCTCCGGGATGGTCACCGTGGCCTCGGCGAGCAGCTCCAGCAGGAACGCCTCGAAGTCGTCGTCGGCCCGGTCGATCTCGTCGATGAGCAGGACCGCCGGCCGCGGGCCGGGGTGTCGCAACGCCTGGAGCAACGGGCGCGCGATCAGGTAGTCGGGGCCGAACAGGTCGGCCTCCGACAGCTCAGGGCGGGCGGGGTCCGATTCCGCGAGGCGGATCGACAGCAGCTGGCGCGGATAGTTCCACTCATAGAGCGCTTCGGCGGCGTCGATGCCCTCGTAGCACTGCAGGCGCACGAGCGGGGTGTCGAGCACCGCCGCCAACGACTTGGCCGCCTCGGTCTTGCCCACCCCGGCCTCGCCCTCGAGCAGGAGCGGCTGGGGCAGGCTGAGGCTGAGGAACATGGCCGTGGCCAGCCCCTCGTCGACGAGGTAGTCGACGGAGGCCAACCGCTCAGCCAGCGTCTCGACGTCGGGAACGAGGTGGCGGATCTCATCCGACACGTCGCCGGTGTCCCTGTGGAACCCGTCAGGCATCACTGCGGCGGTTCGGGGCGGCCCTGCATCGCCGCCCATACCCGCGCGGGGGTGCAGGGCATGTCGACGTGATCGACCCCGTGGGTCTCGTGCAGCGCGTCGATGATCGCGTTGACGATCGCCGGCGGCGACCCCACGTTGGGGGACTCGCCGACGCCCTTGGCCCCGAGGGGGTGATGCGGGCACGGCGTGACCGTCTGCCCGAGCTCGAAGTCGGGACACTCCAGCGCCGTGGGGATCAGGTAGTCCATGAACGATGAGTTCATGCAGTTGCCCTCGTCGTCGAACGTGATCACCTCCATCAGGGCGATCCCGATCCCCTCGGCCAGGCCGCCGTGGATCTGGCCGTCGACGATCATCGGGTTGATCCGCACCCCGCAGTCGTCAACGGCGATGAACCGCCGCACGGTCACCTGCGCGGTGTCGGGATCGATGTCGACGACCGCGATGTAGGCACCGTAGGGGTAGGTGAGGTTGGGCGGGTCGTAGATGACCTGGGCGTCGAGGCCGCCCTCCATGCCCTCGGGCAGCGACTCGCCGCTGTAGGCGCGCGCGGCGATGTCCTCGATCATCGCGCCCTTCTCCGGGTCGCCCTTCACATACCAGCGGCCCTTCTCCCAGGCGAGGTCCTCAGGCCGGGTCTCGAGCATGTGGGCCGCGATCAGGCGCGCCTTGTCACGCACCTTGCGCGACACGACCGCGACGGCAGCTCCGCTCACCGGGGTTGAACGTGACCCGTAGGTGCCCAGGCCGTAGGGCGTCTTGTCGGTGTCGCCGTGGCGCACCTGGATGTCCTCGGGCGGGATCCCGAGCTCCTCGGCCACGATCTGGGCGAACGTGGTCTCGTGGCCCTGGCCCTGGGTCTGAGCGCTCAGCGACACCATCGCCTTGCCCGACGGATGCACGCGCAGGTCGGCCCCGTCGTTCATCGACATGCCCAGGATGTCCATGTGCTTGCGCGGGCCGGCGCCGACCCCCTCGGTGAAGAAGGAGACGCCGATGCCCATCAGCTCGCCGCGGGCCCGCTTCTCGGCCTGCTCTTTGAGCAGGTCGTCATAGCCGGCGATGTCCATCGCCACCTTCATCGTCTCCGCGTAGTCGCCCGAGTCATACGTCCACCCGGTGGTCGTCTCATACGGGAACTGATCGGACTTGATGAAGGAGCGCATCCGCAGGTCGACCTGGTCCACGCCCATCTCGAGCGCCAGCGCGTTGACCATCCGCTCGACCAGGTACACGGCCTCGGTGATGCGGAACGAGCACCGGTAGGCCACTCCGCCCGGCGCCTTGTTCGTGTAGACCGCCTTGACCTTGACGTGGCTGGCCTGGAGGTCGTAGGAGCCGCAGCAGATGTGGAAGAAGCCGGCAGGGAACTTCGTCGGCTGGGCCGTCGAGTCAAACGCGCCGTGGTCGGCGATCACGTCGACGCGCAGGCCGGTGATCTTGCCGTCCTTGGCGCAGATCTGCGAGCGCATGATGTAGTCACGGGCAAAGCCGGTGGACATGAGGTTCTCGGAGCGGTCCTCGATCCACTTGATCGGCACGCCGGCGACGATCGAGCCGGCGATGGCGCACACGTAGCCGGGATAGACCGGCACCTTGTTGCCGAAGCCGCCGCCGATGTCGTTGCAGCGGATGCGGATCATGTGCTCGGCCAGGCCCGCGACGTGCGCGTAGACGGTGCGGTGCACGTTGGGGGCCTGGTTGCCGTTGTAGATGTCCAGCTGTCCGGTCTGGGGGTTGAAGTCCGCGATGATCCCGCAGGTCTCCAGCGGGGCCGGGTGACAGCGCGGGTAGATGATGTCCCGTGTGGCGATCACGTCGGCCTCCGCGAACGCCCGGTCGGTCGCGTCCTCGTCGCCGGCCTCCCACGTCGCCGAGGCCAGGTTGTCGGTCTGGCCCTCCTTGTCGTCGCGGATGAGCGGCGCGTCGGGATCCATCGCCTTGCGCGCGTCGACGACCGCCGGCAGCGGCTCGTAGTCGACCTCGATCAGCGGGAGCGCATCACGCGCGATGTACTCGTCGGTGGCGATCACGAACGCCACCTCCTGGCCCTGGAAGCGGACCTTGTCGCCCGCCAGCACCGCCTGCGTGTCATAGGAGATGGTCGGCATCCAGGCCAGGCCGAGTGTCTCCAGGTCCTTGGCGGTGACCACCGCGGCCACGCCCGGCAGCTCCAGCGCGGCCGAGGTGTCGATCGAGTTGATCCGCGCGTGCGCGTAGGGGCTGCGCAGGATCGCACCGTGGAGCATCCCCGGCAGGCGGATGTCATCCAGGTATGTGCCCTTGCCGCGGATGAAGCGCGCGTCCTCCTTGCGCTTGAGGCGCCCGAATCCGATCGGCCGCTCCTGACCGGGACTCGGAAGGTTCTGCTCGGTGACGGCCATGCCTATACCTCCTGTCCCTGTCGGTTCGCATCCTCATACTCAGCGGCCCACTTGACGGCCGCCACGATGTTCTTGTAACCCGTGCAGCGGCAGATGGCACCGGAGATGGCGGTGCGGATCTCGTGGTCGGACAGCTCGGTCCCGGCCACCCTCTGATCGAGCAGTGCGCGGGTGGTCATCAGCATCCCCGGCGTGCAGAAGCCGCAGTGCAGCGCGTGCGTCTCATGGAAGCCCATCTGGACGGGGTCGAGCTTGCCGTCCACCTCCAGCGACTCGACGGTGCGGATGTCATGTCCTTCGCACATCACCGCCAGCGTCGTGCACGACTTGATCGGCTGACCGTCCATCTGCACCACGCAGGCGCCGCAGTTGGAGGTGTCACAGCCCCAGTGGGTCCCGGTGAGACCGGGCGTGTCCCGGATGAAGTGCACGAGCAGCGTGCGCGGCTCGACATCCCGGGAGACGTCCTGTCCGTTGATGTTGAGGGTCACTTGCATCCGTGTCATGCCTCCTGTTGCAGCGCGCGGGCAGTGGCTGTGCGCAACGCCCGGGTGGTGAGCACCCCGGCGAGATGGCGCTTGTAGTCGACAGGTCCGCGGCCGTCGGCGGACGGCGAGCAGTCCTCGGCCGCGATCCGGCCGGCCTCCTGAAACAGCTCGTCGCCCGGGGTGTTCCCGCGCAGGGCCTCGGCCGCGCGGGTGAGGTGGACCGTCGTCGGACCGACGGCGCTCAGTGCGATGCCGGCGTCCGTGATCGTGCCGCCGTCGATCCACACCGCGGCCGAGGCGGCGGCGATCGCCCAGTCACCGGCTCGGCGCTCGACCTTCTCGTGGGCCGAGCCGCCGCCCGCTTTGAGCGGGACGCGGACCTCGGTGAGCATCTCACCGTCGCCGACGGCGGTGACGTAGGGCCCGATGTGGAACTCGTCCATCCCGACGACGCGCTCGCCGTCGGCGCCGCGGATCACCACCGAGGCGTTGATGGCCGAGCAGACCGAGCTGAGGTCCTCGGCGGCATCGGCCTGGCACAGCGACCCCCCGAGGGTGCCGCGATTGCGCACCACCGGGTCGGCGATGACCGTCTCGGCGTCGGCGAACACCGGGAAGTGCCTGGCCAGCACGTCTGAGTGCAGCAGCTCGACGTGGCGGGTCAGCGCGCCGATCCGGATCTCGTCGGCGAACTCCCGTATGTAGGACAGCTCGTCCAGGTCGTTGATATCGATCAGGTGCTCGGGCTGGGCCAGACGGAGCTTCATCATCGGCAGCAGCGAGTGGCCGCCGGCGATGATCCGCGCCTCGCCGTCGTACTTGGCCAGCGACGCGAGCGCGCCCTCCACGCTGGTGGCGCGCTCGTAGGTGAACGGAGCAGGGGTCTGCATCGGTCAGCTCCGGTCCGAGGAAACCGGCATCCGCTTGCGCGGCTGCCCCACCTCTTCGTTGGGGTCATATTGGACCGGCGAGTCGGCCCCGATCACCGGCGAGCGCGGGAGCGCCTTGGCGTGCAACTCGCGCCCGTCGGGGTACAGCGTCCGAGCGGCACTCGAGCCGTAGGCCGGGTTGCGCAGCGCGGGGCCGTTGGGTGAGGCGGCGGCGATCGGCGCCTCGCGGCCAAGCCGCGCCAGCGTCAGCGTGCCCCTGGTGTAGACCTCTGAGATCCGCGGCGGCTTGATCGTCTTGGACTCGGGGAAGTTGCGCAGACCCGCGGCGGCGGCGCCGGGGTACAGGCCGTCGATCAGGCCGACCGCGTCGTTCAACCCCGCCTTCTTGACCAGCAACCCCTCCAGCAGGTCAACGCCCGCGTCGAGGTTGGCGTTGATGTCCGCCACCACCTCTGCGACGGGCGCGCTCTTCTCGATGATCTCCACCACTCCGCCGATGGCATCGTCGAGGCCCGCAGTGATCTTCCGCAGGGCCACGATGGTGGACAGCAGATAGACGACGATCACCGCCACGAGCAGGGCGACCACGATGGACATCACGACTCCGGCAGCAACCATCGCGTCACGCTCCTTCTGCGTCGTCGAGGATGACGTCCAGGGATCCGCCGTAGTTGGCGGCGGCCTGGATCGTCTTGACCACCTGGTCCTGGGTGGTGAGCAGCAGCGGCACGGCGTCGAGATCGGCCGAGCCGGCCCGGGCGGCGCGGGCGATCCGCTCCACGCTGGGCACGATCCCGGTGGCGGCCCCGAGCACCCCGTGCAGCAGGTAGACGACCACGGGGAGGATCACGACCAGCAGGATCACGTCCCCGATCCACTCCAGGGTCATGACGGCCTCCTCTCGGCCACGATCGCTGCCTTGGCGGCGATCCCGGGCAGCGCGCCGGTGATGATTTCGAACTGGGCGTTGATCGCCTCGACCGCGGGCTTGAGCGGCGCGAGGTGCTGGGCCTCGACGCCCTCCAGCGCGTCGGCGAGCGTGGCCAGCGTCCTCGAGGTCGAGGTGAGACCGGCCCGGATGAGGATAAGCGCGCCGGCTAGCACGGCGACGATCACGAGCGCGAGCAGCACGCTGAGGATGGTGAGGGTCGTCGTGCTCATGCTGATCGCCTCCGCTCGGCATCCGGCCTCGCCTGTAAGTCGGCGGCATGAGTCGTCCGGCTTGCCGCCGCCCCCCCGTAGCCGTCGGTGAGGGCGTTCATGTACCCGTCCTGGATGATCGCCTCGTCGACGATCTGCGCCAGCACCGGAGCCGTCGCCTGAAGCTGCGGGATGTTGGCGGTGTTGCCCGCGACCTTGCCGGCCACCTCGAGCAGCGCCGTGGCCGACTTGTCGATGTTCTGGACGGTGCGGATGAGCACCGCCAGCAGCGCCGCGACCGCCAGGGCGGCCACCAGCGCGATGATGAGGCCGATGCCCCAAGCGCCGTGGTTGGTGAGTGCGAACAGGGTCATTTGCCCACCGCCACCTTGCGCAGCGCCCGGGCCGAGTGCAGGATCCGCACCCCCGAGTCGTTGATCTGGCCGACGCCGCTCAGGGCGTCGGTCTGGGAACGCACGACCTCGACGCCCTCCACGGCGCCCGAGGCCTGCTTGGCGATCCGCATGGCCAGGACCACGATCGCGATGACGATCGCCGCGGCGACGATCACCACCACCACCCCGAGGATCAACCCGATGGTCCAACCGCTTGAAGCCCCTATGACAATGGGCACCTCACACCTCCTCCTTGGTACGCACTCTCTCTCGTTCAGCCGCCCAGCGGATCGATCTCACGATCGTCGTGTAGCCCGTGCAGCGGCAGATCTGGCCGGAGATCGCCTCGCGGATCTCCTCGTCGGTCAACGCGTCCAGCGTGTCGGCCCCTGCGCGCCGGTCCAGCAGGGCGCGGGCGGTGAGCATCATGCCCGGCGTGCAGAAGCCGCATTGCAGCCCATGCTCCTCGCGGAAGCCCTCCTGCACCGGATCCAGCTGCCCGTCGACCTCGAGTCCCTCGACGGTACGGATCTGGTGGCCGGCGGCCGTGGCCGCCAGCACCGTACACGACTTCACCGGCTGCCCGTCCATGAGAACGACACATGTTCCACAATTGGACGTGTCGCACCCCCAATGGGTCCCGGTCAATCCCAGCTCGTCCCTCAGGAAATGGACGAGCAGCAAACGGGGCTCCACCTGCCGGGTCTGCTCCTGTCCGTTGACGGCCACGGTCACCTGCATCACCCCGCCGGCCCCGTCTGCGCGCGAGATGTCGCGCGCTGCAGGGCGCGGATGGTCAGGACCCCGGCGACGTGGCGCTTGTACTGAACGGAGCCGCGCTGGTCAGCGACGGGGGAGCACGCGGCGGCCGCGGCCGCGCCGGCGCGCTCCAGGACGTCCTGAGTGGGGCTCTGGCCGATGAGCTCGTCGCGGGCCTGGGCGCAGGCGATGTCGGCTCCGACGGCGGCCAGGGCGACACCGGCCTCGTCGATCTGGCCCTCCGGGTCAAGCGTGAGTGAGGCCCCGGCGGCCGCCACGGCCCAGTCGCCGACCCGCCGGTCGACCTTCTCATAAGCGCTGCCGCACCTCGCCCGGAGGGGCACCCGGATCTCCAGGAGCATCTCGTCATCCTCGACGGCCGTCTGGTAGGGACCGCGATGGAAGTCGTCGATGTCCAGCACGCGGTCGCCCTCGAGGCCACGAACAACGGTCTGGGCGCCGATCGCCGAGCAGACCGCGCCGAGGTCCTCGGACGGGTCGGCCTGGCAGAGCGCCCCGCCGATCGTGCCGCGGTTGCGGACGATCGGATCGGCGATGACCCGCTCGGCGTCGGTGAAGATCGCCGCCCGCTCGGCCAGCAGCGGGGATTCGAGAAGCTCGCGGTGGCGGGTCATGGCGCCGATGCGGATCTCGTCGTCCTCCTCGCGGATGTAGCCGAGCTCCTCGGCCAGCCCGTCGATGTCGATGAGGTACCCGGGGGTGGCCAGCCGCAGCTTCATCATCGGTAGCAGCGAGTGACCGCCGGCCAGGATGCGGGCCTCGGGTCCGAATTGGCGCAGCAACTCCAGCGCGTGCTCGACGCTGATTGCGCGCTCATATTCAAACGGTGCCGGGACCTGCACTTAGTCCTGTCGCCTGCGGTCCTTGCGGCTGCGCCGCCGCGGCAGGCGGCGCGAAAGCCTTCTCTCCATGGTTAGCATTCTCCGGGGGCGCGGGGCTCCGCGCAACTGTGAGTTAAGTGATCGCTTAGGCCAACCGTCAGATGACCCTCGCCCAGCTGCAGTCGTTTGTGCTGGTCGCGCGCCTGGGCTCGGTGAAGGCCGCCGCGGCGGAGCTGGGCGTGACCGAGCCGGCCGTCTCGGTGGCGGTGGCGGCGCTGCGCAAGGAGCTCGGCGACGACCTGTTCGTCCGCAGCGGCCGCGGCATCGCCCTCACGGCGGGGGGCCGACGGCTGGCGGCACTGGCCTCGGAGATCCTCGGCCTGGCCGAGCAGGCGCGCCGCTCGGTCCAGGACTCGCCGGGACAGACGCGGCTCATGCAGGTGGCGGTGACCAACGTGGTCGCCGAGCACGTGGGCCCTCTCATCGACGCCTTCACCGCCCGCGATCCGGGTCTGGAGATCGCGATCGAGATCGTCACCGGCGCCTCGATGGCCGAGTTGCTCGAGCATCGCCGTGCCGACATCGCGCTCGGGCCGCCGCCGGCGCCCGAGCGCGCGGCCACCATCGCCTCGGTGCCGTTCCTGCGCTGCCGGCTGATCGTGGTCGCCGCCCCCGGCCATCCACTGGCGGGGCGCCCGGACCTCGCACCGGCCGAGCTCGCCGGCGAGCGGTGGCTGCTGGGCCCGCCCGAGCTCGATCCCACGACGGGCGCGGGGCTGCTATTCGCCCATGCCGGGCTCGAGCCGGCCGAGGTGGTGGGCTACACCTCGCACGCGGCAGCGGTCGCCGCGGCGGCCGCGGGCGACGGAGTGGTGCTCACCCTGGCCCACACGGTGATCGAGGAGCTGCGCCGGCGGGCGCTCACGCGAATCGACCTCCGCGGCACCCCGATGCTCGAGATGTGGCATGCCTCGACGCTCGGCTTCGGCCGGGCGCTGCCCGCCGCGCTGGCGCTCCAGCGCTTTGCCACCAGCCCCGAGGCGACCCAGGCGATCTCGACCGGCCGCGCGGGCACCGCCTCATCGCGGGCCCGTCCCCGCCCGCACGTGACGTTGTGGAGCTCGGTGGCGGCCGGACTGCGCTCGGGCGGCGACGGCGGGTGACCCGCCGCCGGAGCCGGGCACTCCGCAGAGCGCGGATTTTGCGACAGTTAGAGGCGTAGGACGCCCGTGCCCGCGCCGGAGAGGAGAACCCATGACTGAGAGCACCCGTGCGATTGCCGCCACCGTCGCCGCCCTGCCCAGCTCGGCGGCGCAGCGGTTCGGCGACCACCTGGCGGCGCGCCATCGCATCGACGGTGAGTGGCGCGAGGTCACCTACACCGAGGTCGTGGAGGCCATCGGCGAGATCGCGCTGGGACTCGCCGATCTGGGGATCGAACCGGGCGACCGCGTCGGGGTTCTCGCCGACACTCGATTGGAATGGACGCTGGCCAGCTACGGCATCTCAGCGGCCGGAGGCGTCGTGGTGCCCGTCTATCCCACCAACTCACCGCGCGAGTGCGAGTGGGTGCTCGGCAACTCCGGCACGAAGGCCGTCGTCTGTGAGGACGATGCACAGTTGGCCAAGGTGCAGCAGGTCCGCGCCAACCTCTCCGAGCTTGGGTCCGTCGTGTCCATCGAGGGCGGTGGTGGGGACCTCTCGCTGGAGGAGCTGCGCTCGCGCGGGCGGTCGCGCGACCGCGCCGAGCTGGAGGAGCGGCAGTCGAGCGTGGCGCCCGAGGACGTGTACACGATCATCTACACGTCGGGCACCACCGGCCCGCCCAAGGGAGTCGTCCTCACCCACGCCAACGCCATGAGCGTGTGCGAGATGGTCGAGGAGATCGCCTTCATCGCGCCTGACGAGACGACCTACCTCTTCCTGCCCTTGGCCCACGCCTTCGCGCTCACGGCGCAGCTGGCCTCGTATGACCAGGGCACAGCGATCGTCTACTACGGCGGCGATACCAGGCAGATCCTGCCCGAGCTGATCGACACCAAGCCGACCTACCTGCCGTCGGTGCCGCGGATCTTCGAGAAGCTCTACACCGCCGCGCTGAAGATGACCGAGGCGGGATCAGAGGAGGAGCGGGCGCGCTTTGGGCAGGCCGTGAAGATCGGCGTCGAGGTGCGGCGCCGGCGTGACCGCGGCGAGGAGATCCCCGAGGACATGCAGCAGGCCTTTGACCGCGCCGAGGAGGCGCTGTACGCCCGTGTGCGCGGGCTGTTTGGCGGCAACATCCACCAGGCCGTGACGGGCGCGGCGCCCATCGCACCCGAGATCCTCGAATTCTTCTACGCCTGCGGCATCCCCGTGCTGGAGGGCTGGGGCATGACGGAGACGACCGCCGTCGCCACGGTGTGCACGCTGGACCACGTCAAGTTCGGGACCGTCGGGCGCCCGTTGCCGGGCGTGGAGATCCGGATCGCCGAGGAGGACGGGGAGATCCACACCCGCGGGCCCAACGTCTTCCGCGAGTACTGGCGCAACCCCGAGGCGACGGCGGAGACCCTGGTCGACGGCTGGCTGCACACCGGCGACGTCGGCTCGATCGACGACGAGGGCTACCTCTCGATCACCGGGCGCAAGAAGGACATCATCATCACCGCCGGCGGCAAGAACCTCACGCCGTCCAACATCGAGAACGACCTCAAACAGAGCCGCTACATCTCACAGGCGGTCATGCACGGCGACCGCCGCCCCTTCCCGGTGGCGCTGATCACGCTCGACGCCGAGGAGATCCTCCCCTGGGCCGGCGAGCACGGGCTCCCCGAGGACCTCGGCGCTCTCGCCGAGGCCGACGAGGTCCGCGCGCTCGTCCAGGAGGAGCTCGATCGCGCCAACGCGCACTACGCCCAGGTGGAGCAGATCAAGAAGTTCGCGATCCTCGACCGGGATCTGACGATCGAGGACGGCGAGCTGACCCCGACGCTGAAGGTCAAGCGCTCGGTGATCAACGAGCGCTTCGCCGAGCTGTTCGAAACGATGTACGCGCGGTAGGCCCGTGCCTGCTGCGGAGCGCCCGTGCCTGCTGCGGTGACGTTACCCCCGCCCTGCCCCTCCTCGCCTGACGCTAGATCGGGTCGGGGACGGGATCCGGCGGATCCGGGGGGCCAGGCGTCGGCCCCGGGGTCGGCGGAGTCGGGTCCGGGCCCGGTTGCGGTGGCGCGGGCGCCGGCGGTGCCGGAGTGGGCGCCGGCGGCACGGGCGTCGGGGACGGAACCTCGGCGGTGGGTGCTGCGCTGAGATGGGTCATGGGCGTTCGCATACCCGGCCTGTGAGCGCCCACCCTTCGTGTTCGTGACGCGGCCTCGGGTCTGAAGGCCGCTCACTCACCCCCGTACGCCGCGACTCCCAGCCGGCGGGCCAGGAACGCAGCGTTGGCGGGCGCCAGCGCGCGCCAGTCGTTGTTGAAGTAGGCCCACACGCTCTGGCGCCGGCGCCACTGGGCGATCCGCCTCGCCCATTGCTCGAGCTCGGCGGCGGAGTAGTTGCCGCGACGGCCGCGCCGCCCGTAGTGAAAGCGGACAAACCGCCACGAAGCGGTCGCGTCGTGGGTCTGGAACGGCCGCTCCGGGTGGTCGCCGATGGTGAGCGCGACCCCGTGCTCGCGCAGCATGCCCATCACCGGCGGGGCAAACCAGCTCGGGTGGCGGAACTCGATCGTGTGCAGGCCGTCGGGCAGCGCCTCCAGCCAGTCGCGCAGCCGCCGATCGTCACGGGAGAAGTTGCCGGGCAGCTGCCACAGCACCGGCCCGAGACGGCCTGCCTCGACGAGGGGCTCGATGCGCTCGTAGAACCGGGCCACCCCCTGACCCAGGTCGGTGAGGCGCTTGATGTGGGTGAGGTAGCGGCTCGCCTTGACCGCGAAGGTGAACCCGTCCGGCGTCTGCTCCACCCAGGCGGCGACAGCGTCACGACGCGGCAGCCGGTAGAAGGTGGTGTTCACCTCAACGGTGTCGAATCGCTCCGCGTAGAGCTCCAACCAGCGCCGCTGCGGCTCGCGCTCGGGGTAGAAGGGGCCGCGCCAGTCGGCGTAGTTCCAGCCCGAGCAGCCGACGCGCGCGGGCCTCATGCGCGGCTGGCCGGCTGGCAGAGAGAACTTCGAGCCGGTGACACGTCCACCGCAGCAGCTACCCGGCGGCGGCGCACTCAATCGCCGTTTACCACCCCTCCGAGGCGCGGGTACACTGCCCCCGACCCGTCCTTCCTTACGCAAAGCAGACGTACGCTCATGCTTGAAGAATCCGATCCCGAGATCGTCGGCGACGGCGCTGGGTCCACCGCCTCGCGCCCGCTGGAGATCTCCAACGCGATCAGCCGCCTGCACAAGGAGTTCGTCGGACGCGGTCCGACCAACTCGCGGACGACGATCGACGGCAACCTAGTCGTGTGTCTGCTCGAGGGTGGCTACACCCGGGCCGAGCAGACGCTCACCGCCAACGACAAGAGCGATGTCGTCCACGCCGGGCGGCTCGGCCTCCAGGACGCGATGCGTCAGGCCATGATCGCCGTCGTGGAGCAGACGACCGGCCGGCGGGTGTTCTCGTTCATGAGCGCCAACGATCTCGAGCAGAACCTGCAGGTGGAGGTTTTCGTCCTCACGCCCGACCAGGACGAGAACGCGAGCGGGTTAGGGGGCTGAGGCGCCGGCCACCGCCGATATGATGGCCGACTCCCGGGGCACGTCGGCTCGGCGGTGCCGGGGACGCAACAACACGATGGGAGGCTGCCGGCGGGATCCTGCCGGCGCAGACCGTCGCACAGACTTCGTATACGGAGGATGCGTGTGCCCGAGGTGGTGCGAATGGTCGGTGGGCGTTTGCGACGTGGCGCGTGACGGCTGACCGAGAGCCGCCAGGAGGGCTCTCGACCGACGACCTCATGCGTCGCTACCGCGCCGCCGAGGATCCCGCGCTGCTGGAGGAGATCGTCAAGCGCTTCGAGCCGCTGGCCAGGAGTGTCGCCCGGCGCTACCACGCCCGCGGCGAGCCCTTGGAGGATCTCACGCAGGTGGCGATGGTCGGCCTGCTCAAGGCGATCGCGCGCTTCGAGCCCGATCGCGGCTTTGCCTTCACCAGCTACGCGACGCCGACGATGCTCGGCGAGCTCAAGCGCTACTTCCGCGACAGCGGCTGGGCGGTGCACGTCCCGCGTGGGGTCAAGGAGCGCGCCCTGGAGCTGTCCAGCGTCACCGAACGGCTCTCCTTAAAGCTGGGTCGCTCCCCCTCGCTCACGGAGCTGGCCGAGGCCATGCAGGCCACCGAGGAGCAGACCCTGGAGGCGATCGAGGCCTACCACGGTCGCCACGCCACCCCGCTGGAGGCGGGATCCGACGACGACGAGGCCGGGGTGCCGTCGCTGGCGGCGGTGCTCGGCGCCGAGGACGTGCGCCTGGAGCAGGCCGAGTACCTGACGATGATCGCCAAGGGCGTCGAGACGCTCTCTGACTCAGACCGCCTGATCCTCTACCTGCGCTTCGGCCGCGACATGACCCAGTCAGAGATCGCGACGCGGATCGGGACGTCGCAGATGCAGGTGTCCCGGCTCCTGAGGGCGGCGATCGAGAAGATCCGCAAGGTCAGCGGGGCGACGCCGGGCTGAGGGAGGGCACGCCGGGCTGAACGAGGGCACGCCGCGACCGGGCGACCGGGTTCGCGAGCTCAGCTGCTGATGACCGTCGGGGTCCCCAGTGGGATGTGGTTGATGAGCCACTGCCCTTCGGCCAGCGTCAGGCGGACGCACCCGTGGCTGACCGCCTCGCCGATCGTCCCGGTCTCCGGCGTGGAGTGGATGGCGATCCGGTCGCCGCCGCTCCAGTCCTGGATCGCGTGGGGCGCCTTGGCCGACAGGGCGAGGATGCAGCAGCCGTAGGGGCCCGCGGAGTCCCCGGTGAGCAGACGGTCGGTGACGGCGAAGCGGCCCGTCGGCGTGGGCGCGTCGGGGGCGCCGATCGCGACCGTGTAGCGCTGCCTGACCCGTCCGTTGTCAAGGACGGTGAGCTTGCGGGCCGAGAGCGACACCTTCAGCTCCCAGTCGACCCGGCTCAGCGAGACCGCCGACGCCGGGATCCAGCCCACCTGGTTGTTGCCGGCCTTGGGGCTCACGACCCCCAGCCACCGGCCCGAGTCGCGCACGACCCACATCGCCTGCGGCGAGCCGAACGCGGTCTTCAGACCCAGCCTGGCCAGGACGCGGCCACCGGGCTTGGCGTGCAGAGCGGTCGCGTGGCGCAGAAGCGCCACCACGGCCCCGCGGCCGGGTGGAAGCTTCAGACCGGCGTCCTTCGGGGCGGACGAGGGAGCCTGGGTGGCCGCCGTGGCCGGAGCGGGCGCGAACTTCGGTGCCGGGACCGTGACCGCGTTGGTGAGCACCGCCGCCGAGCCGCCGCTTCCGCCCATCAGCAGGGCGACGAGGATGGGAACGAGCGGCACGAGGATCGCCAGGGCCGTGAGGAGCGGGCGCAACGACCGTTTGGGTGTGGTGGGCACAGGCTCGCTCATTCTCGACAATTGTTGCCCATCGAGTATCGGCCCCACCCCGGTCGGTGCTTAGCGCGGCCCGGCGCGGGGAGCGGTCAGCCTCCTGGGGCCCGGCGCGAGGAGCGGTCAGACTCCTGGGGCGCGGCCCGAGGAGCGGTCAGACTCCTGGAGCCCGGCGCAGCAGCACCTGGCAGTACTGGCTGCCCCTCCCCCACACCCGTTCCACCTCGACGCCGTGCGCCCGCCCGGTGGCGGCGATCGCGTCGAGATCGGCACGGGAGCCCAGCCATGCCGGATGTCGCTGGCCCCGGGGCGCGCGGCCCACCGCGGCCAGCAGCCGCTGCCCGGTGCGCTGGCGCGGGCGGTGGATGTCCGGGTCGTCGGAGACCTGCAGCGCGGCCCAGCCTCCGGGTCGGAGCGCCCGTCCCAGGTCGCGCACGTAGTCGAGCGTGATCTCGGGATCGGGCACGTGCTGGAGCACGACCACCGAGACGCACGCGTCGACGCTGGCGTCGGCCACCGACGCCAGCGAGCGGCCGTCGCCCAGCACCCACTCGACGTTGGGGAGATCCGGGTTGTGCGTCCGTGCCTGCGCGAGCATCTCGTCGGACACGTCGAGCGCGACGACGCGGCGCGCGCGGGCCGCCAGCACCCGAGTGATGCGGCCCAGGCCGCATCCGATCTCCACCACCGCGTCGTCGGCGCCCACGGAGACCCCGAGACCGCCGAGCAGGTAGTCGACGAGCTCCTCGGCATCCCAGAAGCCCCGGGGCTCGGTGGCCTTGTAGGGCTGGCGGGTGTCCACGAAGTAGAACGCGTCCTCGCGGGCACGATCGTTCCAGAAGCGGCGCATGTCGCCAGAAGGCATGGACGGGATCGTCCCAGACCTCGGCCCGGCGCTCACGGCTCGGCTCCCTCGCCGACCGCGCGGCGCAGGCCCTCCCGGTGCGCCGCCATCCACGCCATCGTCTCGCGGCGGCGGGTGCGCCAGCGGGAGCTGAGCAGGGCCGGCGGCGTCATCCACGCCACCCGCCCGGCCGCCCCCGCCACGTTGATCGCCGCCGTGACGCGGGCCGTCCGTGGCCCCCGGCGGCGTTCGATCACCGCGTAGGTCTCGCGCATGAAACGGCGCTGCCGCGTGTCGCCGAAGGCCGGGCCGGTCGCGGCGCCGGAGGCGTGCCGGGCCTGGGCCGCGGGCTCGTAGCGCAGGGCCCAACCGGCGTCGCCCAGGCGCCAGCCGAGGTCGAGGTCCTCCGCGTACATCCACTGGCGATCGTCAAAGCCGCCGACGGCGTCGAACGCCTGGCGGCGCATGAGGAGGACCGCGCCGATGGCCCATGGGACCGCCCGGGCGCGCCCGGGGTCATAGCGGCCTTCGAGCAGCATCCGGTCGGCCAGCGTCCGGCTGAGCGCCGGGAGGCCGAGGTTGAAGGCCAGTGTGAAGCCCAGCGTCGGCAGCGAGTGCACCGAGTGCTGGGTGCGGCCGTCGGGCAGGATCAGCCGCGGGGCCACCGACCCCACCCAGCCGTCGGCGCCCGCCGCCAGCATCGTGGCGAGCGCGCCCGGCTCGAGCTCGACGTCGGCATTGGCGCACAGCAGCCACGGCGCGCCGGTACGGGCCGCGACGAGGTTCACCGCCCGGCCGAAGCCGAGGTTGACGTCCGGCTCGAGCACGGTCGCCCACGGGGCCTCGGCGCGGGCGGCCTCCGGCGATCCGTCGTCAGAGCCGTTATCCACGACCCAGACATCGGCGCGGCCGCTGTGCACCTCGGGACCGAGCGCACGCAGGCAGCGGCGCAGCAGCTCCCGCGTGTTGTAGGACACGACCGCAACCGTGACCGGCGCCGCAGTGGACACGGGCGGCCTCAGGCCACGGTGCCCACGCAGAACACCACCGTGCCGACGCCAGCGCGGTCATACACGGCCTCGGTCGCGTGAAGCACGGCCCAGCCCAGGCGTGTGGGGAACCGGTCCTCGGCCCCGTTGACCGCTCGCACCCGGCTGAGCGGCTGCACCAGCCGCCGGTAGCGCCCGTGGCGCACGAGGTCGGTGAGCGCGTGGTCGAGCGTCTGCGGCGGGCCGATGTAGGCGGGCGTCCGCAGCGCGGCCGGCGTGATCCCGCAGGCGCGCATCACCGCGCGCAGCGTCCGGGGGGTGTAGTGGACGAGGTGCTCGCCGGGACGCAGGTGATACCAGTCCGCCCCCAGGCGCCGGCGTGGGACGCCATCCCAGTTGGGGACCTCCAGCACGATCGCGCCACCGGGCCGCGCCCAGCGGACCAGGCTGCGCAGGAAGGACCGGCTGTCCGCGAGGTGCTCGAGCACGTGGAAGGCGCTGACGACGTCGTAGCTGCGCTGCGGCAGCCCCGATGCCTCCAGGGTGGCCACGGTGACGTCAAGGCCGCGCTCGCGGGCCATCTCGGCGCCGGTGCGCTCAGGCTCGACGCCCTGGGTGCGCCAGCCGCGGTCGCGGGCGGCGGCCAGGACCTCACCGGTGCCGCAGCCGACATCCAGTAGCGAGCCTGTGCGCGATCCGATGGCACCCTCGATCATCCCGATCCGCCGGCGCGCGACTCGCGCCAGGTACGCCTGGTAGGTGGGGTGGCGCACGTCGAGCCCGAACGTGCCGCGGCCGCCCAGCATGTAGCCGTCGCCGTAGACCTCGTCGGGATCGGCGTAGGTCTGCGCCGAGACGGTGGCGCACCCCGTGCAGCGTCGTAGCGGCGTGCCGGGACCGAGCTGGAAGTGGTCGAAGCGCTCGGCCCCGCAGGCGGGGCACCGGGGCAGATCGAGTACCCGCATCGGGCGCGAGTGTAAGAGATGACCTGGCAGCGGCCTCAGCGCGCCCCGGCGACTCCGCGCAGCACGTCCAGCCAGCCCTCCGCGGTGCGCTCCCAGGTGTACGCTGCCGCGCGCTCGGGCCCGCGCCGCCCGAGGTCGGCGGCGACCTCTGCATCCGAGAGCACGGTACGCAGAGCACCGGCGACGGCCTTACGCTCGGGCGCCACCACGAGCCCGGCGTCGCCCACGACCTCCGGGAGCGCCCCGCGATCGGAGACGACGACGGGCGTGCCGCAGGCCATCGCCTCCAACGCGGTCAGCCCGAACCCCTCGTACAGGCTGGGCAGGCAGTACGCCGCCGCGCCCGCCATGAGGGCGGCCAGGTCGGCGTCGCTGACCTCGCCGAGAAAGATGACGCGCCCGACCGCACCAGGGATGTCCGCGGCCGCGGCGTGCGCGATCGCCTCGACATCGGACCCGTCGGCGGCGGGCCGGCCGGCGACCACGAGCCGGTGGCCGAACCCCTCGCCGGCGAGCAGCGCCATGGCCTGTCGCAGCACCTCGAGATTCTTGCGGGGATGGAGCATCGCGGCGAAGAGGACGTACGGCTCACCCACGACCGCTCCTCCCCGCCGCGCGCCCGCGGAGAACGTCGGGTCGACGCCGTACGGGACGGTGTCCACGCGGGCGACATCGAGGTCATAGAGGCCGACGACGTCGCGTCGCGAGGACTCCGAGGGGGTGAGGACGCGCGCCGCCGCCCGGACCGCGCGCTCGGTGCGCGCCTCGATCCCCGTCAGGAACGCGGGGTGCAGCAGCGCGCGCAACTGCAGGGTGTGCCACCCGACCTCGTGGATGACCGCCACCACCGGGGCACCGGTCTCTGGGAGCTCGCCGTGGCCGTCGGCGAGGACCGCATCGGGCCGCCGGCGTCCCAGCCCGCGCCGGCGTCCGCCGAGCTCCACGAGCTCCGCGCGCTGCGCCAGGCACGCGAGCGTGTGCCGCCAGACCTTGCCATGCCCGCTCGCCGGCCCCATCGCCAGCAGCGGCGCCGGCACGCCGATCCGCAGCCGCGTCACGGGTGGGCGGGGTGCGCTGGGTCGGTCGGGTGGGTGGAGTCGGTCTCCAGCCACGTGGTGCCGTCCCAGCGGCGCACCTCCCGTGCGGGGTTGCCGACGACGACGGTGTGGGGCGGCACGTCGCGTACCACCACCGCATGCGCGCCCACGTAGGCGCCGGCGCCGATGGTGACGCCGGGCAGCACCGCGCTGCTGACCCCGAGGAAGGCCCCCGGGCCGATCGACACCGGCCGCGGGTCGTGCAGGCCCTGGTCCATGACGGCGCGGTCGGCGTCGCGATACTCGTGGTAGGTGTCGCCGATGAAGACGCGGTCCGCGATGAGGACGCGGGCGGCGATCTCGATCCGGCCGCAGCACGCGACGACCACGTCGGTGCCGATCCGCACCCCGTCGCCGATCCGCAGCGTGGCGTCGTAGGGGCGCCCGGCATGCTCGTCGACGACCGACAGGAACGCCCCCGGGTGCACGACGACGTCGCGGCCGACGTGGATGAGGTGGTGACCGATGATGAGCGCGGGCGGGTAGACCACGCTCCCCTCGCCCATCGAGGCGAAGCGGCCCGACCCCGTCTCGCGGGCGGACCAGCGCAGGAAGCGGCGCTCGCTCAGGCGGGCGTGCCAGGGCGGCCGGGCAATCCGGCGGATGCCGCTCAGTCCTGGCCGTCCTTCCCGTTGCCCAGCCTGGCGCCCGCCTCGCCCAGCCGAGCCCCGGCGCGCTGGAACATCGCCCGAGGCAGCTCGCCCAGCAGCTCGCGGCCCAGCTGCGTGGGCGAGTAGCGAAACGGCCCCAGCCGGAGCCGCCCGTGGGCGCCGTCGTAGTCGTCCTGGCTGGCGCGAAACGAGGGCAGCTCCGAGAGCGCGAACCCCAGCGCCCGTCCGCGGACGCCGATCCCGAACACCCAGAACGGGATCGTCGGGTCCCCCATGCCCGCCGCGTCGACCTGGTCATAGCCGTCGAGCAGCAGGCGCAGGCCATCCGGGGTAAAGCGCCAGTAGTCGTTGGGGTAGCCGTGGATGGGCATGAGCATCACCGACGAGATCAGCACCGTGCCCTGCGTGGGCGAGATGACGCGGCGCAGCTCCCGGGCCGCCGCCATCGGGTCGGCGCAGTGCTCGAGCGTGTCGAGGCACAGGGCGGTGCCGACCTCCCCGTCGGCGAAGCGCAGCGCCCGGAGATCCTCGATCCGATCCACCCCCGGCCCGTCGCGCAGGTCGGTGCCGATGAACGCCTTGCCTCCGAATAGCGGCCGCAGGTCGTGAGGCTGATCGTCCTCCACCTGCAGCGAGCCGAACTCCACGATCGGCTCGGCGAGATCGAGGCGTGATGCGACGTCGGCGACGAGCGCGTAGAGCAGGTTGTGGGCCATCTCCACATGCTACGTTCGCGAGGTGGGCGTGGGCGGGCGGGCACTTATTTCATGACCCAGACCGTCGGTGACCCCCGCACCGCCGTCGCCTCCGTCAAGCGCTGGTATCACTGCATCGAGGTGGCTCCGGGACTCGTCACCCCCGGGCTGTTCGACCTCCGCGCCATCGCCGACCGGCTTCCCTGGCCCGACGTGCGGGGGCTGCGCTGCCTGGACGTCGGGACCTCCGACGGCTTTCTCGCCTTCGAGCTCGAGCGCCGCGGGGCAGCCGAGGTGCTGGCCGTCGATCTCGTCGCGCACGAGCAGTGGGACTGGGAGGCGCACATGGGCGCCCGCGGGCCCCAGTACCTGCGCGCGGTCTCCGGGCCGTCGATGGGCGACGGCTTCCGCGTCGCCCGGGCGCTGCGCGGTTCCCGCGTGCAGTTCGCTGCGCTCAGCGTGTATGACCTCACGCCCGGGCAGGTCGGCACCTTCGACGTGGTGGTGTGCGGCAGCCTCCTGCTGCACCTGCGCGATCCGCTGCGCGCCCTCGCCGCGATCCGCGCGGTGTGCCACGGGCGTGTGCTCTGCACCAACCAGATCGATCTCGAGCGCTCGATCGGGCCCCGTCGGGCCCCGCTCGTGCGGCTGGACGGCACCTCGGGGATCACCCAATGGTGGATCCCCAACGCCGCCGGCCACCGCCAGATGCTCCAAGCGGCCGGCTTTGCCGTCGAGCGCCAGTCGCGCCTCTTCAGCATCCCCTTCGGGCCCGCCCATCCACCGCGCGGGCGCGACCTCCGCTCGCGTCTGCGCGGCCTGGCCGAGCGGGCGTTCACCGGCAACGAGGGCGTTCCGCACGTCGCGCTGCTGGCCCGGCCGGGTCAGAGCACGGGCGCGCCGTAGCGGACGCTGCCGGCGGCCAGAGCGGCGAGCCCGACCATGTCCGCGCAGAGATCGGCGGCCGCGACGGCCGCGGGCGCCGGTCCAGCAGCGCCGCCGGCACCGTTGGCGCCGTTGGCGCCGTTGGCGCCGTTGGCGCCGTTGGCGCCGTTGGCCCGGCGAGCATGACGGCGCAGCTCGCGGGCGTAGGGCACGGCGGCAGCCAGGGGCAGCGGGTTTCGTCGCGCCGCGGCGAGGAACGCGGCGGCCACGGCGAGATCAAAGCGGGCGGTGCGCGCGTTGAGGAACGCGCGGCGGTACAGGAAGGCGGCACGCAGCTCGGGCATCCGGCCGGCCATCGCCGGGAAGAAGCGCAAACGGGCGCGCTCGGCGGCGTAGGCGCGCCAGCCACGCGCGAAGACGGCGTGGTGGGCGAGCGCATCGGGGCTGAAGCCCGGGCGGGCGCCCGCGCGCAGCGCCCGGTACCCGAACCAGACGTCCTCGGCCAGCGCCTTGCCACGTCGCGGCGCCAGCCACTGCTCAAACCCGCCGGCGGCTTCGAAGGTGCTCCGGCTGACGAACAGGTTGGCCGTCTCCCACAGCCCCACCGCGCCGTCGATCCACAGCGTGCGGTCAAACGGCCCGAGCGGCGCGTCCGGATCGGGCAGCACCCGTCCCTGGACGAGGTCGGCGGCGCCGAGCGCGCGGACCCCGGCGGCGAGCCACCCCGGCGCCGGGAACACGTCCGCGTCGCAGAAGGCCAGCAGCGTCCCGCCGGCATGGGCGACGCCGGCGTCGCGCGCGGCGGCGGGCCCGAGGGCCTCCTGGCGCACGACCGTCACGGGCGCCCCGAAGCTCTGCGCCAGGCGTGCGGTGTCATCGCGCGACCCGTCGTCGACCACGATCACCTCGAACGGCTCGCCCAGGTCCTGGGCCAGGATCGCGCCGAGCGCCCGGGGCAGGGTCTGGCCCGCGTCCCGGGCCGGGACGATCACGCTCACCCGCGCCATGGGCCCAATGTACGCTGCGGCGCCGTGCGCATCGCGCTCACCCATGCCTTCTGCTGGCCCGAGGTCCGGCGCGGAGCGGAGCGGTTCCTCCCCGAGCTGGCGGCCGCCCTGGCGCGCCGCGGCCACGAGGTCGTGCACTACTCGGCGGCCCGCGAGCCGGGCCGCGAACGCGTGCGCGGCGTCGAGACGGTCCGGCTGCGGCGGGTGTTCGCGGCGCAGTACCGCCACGAGGCGGATTTCGGGCTGCGCCTGCTTCCGAGGCTGACCGCCGAGCGCTTCGATGCCGTCCACTCGCTGGGCCGCCATGACGCGGTGGCGTCGATCCGGGCGTCCCGGATACGACGCGACGGGCGCCGCACGGTGTTCACCGACCTCGGTCTCCCCGATCCCGTGTGGTGGCGCCAGCAGGGGCGCCGGGAGGCCCGCGCCGCCGCGCGGGTCGTCGCCGGGGTCGACGTCTACAGCGGGATGTCGGACAGCGCGGTCGAGCACCTGGCCGCCAATTACGGCCGCGGGGACGGCGTCGTGGTCCCCGGCGGTGTCGACATGGCCGCGTTTCATCCCGCCCCCGAGCGCGAGCCCGCGCCCACCATCCTCTTCTCCGGAGCGATCGCCGAACCACGCAAGGGCGTCTCGGTGTTGCTCCAGGCGCTTGCTCTCATCACCGAGTCAGAGCCCGAGGCGACGCTGTGGCTGAGCGGGCCAGGAGACGCCGGCCCACAGTTGGCCGGCGTCCCTGAGGCCGTGCGGAGCCGCGTCCGCGTGCTGGGGCTCGGGACCACCGACGGCCAGCAGGAGCGCTACGGCCGCGCCTGGGTCACGTGCCTGCCCTCCACCCACGACTCGTTCGGCATGTCGCTCCTGGAGTCGCTCGCCTGTGGTACGCCCGTGGTCACCACGACCCACTCGGCGCCCCAGGAGCTGGTCCGGCCGGGGGTCACCGGCGAGCTGTGCCCGCCCCACGACCCGGGCGGGCTCGCCGCCGCATGTCTGCGCGGCTTCGCGCTGGCGCGGGCCCCGGGGATCGCCGATCGCTGCCGGGAGACCGCGCAGGCCTACGACTGGGACGGCGCGCTGGCCCCGCTGTGTGAGCGGTTGTACGCGCGTTCGCTATAGGGTCCGGCGCCTGGGCACGGTACTCGTCACCGGAGCGGGCGGCTACGTCGGAGGCCGCCTCGTGCGTTCGCTGCAGGACGAGGGACGCACCGTGCGCGCGATCGGTCGCGAGTACGCCCCGTGGCTGGACATCGAGCAGATGGTGTGTGACCTCAGCACGGTCGACCGCTCCGAGCTGGCCTCGCAGTGCGCCGGGGTCGAGGCCATCGTTCACCTCGCCGGCGAGAACGAGGTGGAAGCCGCGCGTGACCCCTCGGCGGCGCTCAGCTCCACGGTCATGGCCTCGATGCGCCTGGCCGACGCCGCGCGCCTCGCGGGCGTCACGCGCGTGGTCTACCTGTCCACCGTCCACGTCTACGGGGACCGCATGGCTCCCGGGGTGACCCTGACCGAGGACATGCGCCCCGAGCCGCGCTCGGCCTACGCGATCTCGCGGCTGGCCTCCGAGCACGTCACCGCCGGCCTGGCGGGCGACGCCTACGAACTGGTGATCCTGCGGCTGAGCAACTCCGTGGGGGCGCCGCTTCACCCGTCGGTCGACCGCTGGTCGCTGGTCGCCAACGACCTTGCCCGTCAGGGCGCGCTCGACGGCCGGCTGGCGCTCCGCACCGCCGGGGTCCAGTGGTGCGACTTCGTGGCGCTCGACGACGTCTGCGCGGCGATCGCCGCCGCCGCGCGCACCAGCGAGACGGGGCTGGCCCCCGGGACCTACAACCTGGGGTCGGGCGAGGCGCGCACGGTGCTCGACCTCGCTCATCTCGTACAGGACGCGTTCGAGGAGCACACCGGGCGCCGGCCACCGCTGGATGCGCCGTCGCCACCGCCCGAGTCAGAGCGCGCCGCCCCGTACCACGTGTCGGTGGAGCGGATGGCCGGCGGCGGGGTGACGCCGGCGGCGGCACCACTCCCGAGGGCCGTCTCGGAGACCGTCGCCTTCTGTTTGGATCACCGGAGCAGCCTGTAGTGTCCCCGCCTGAACGTAGGGCGCCGCTGTGAGTCAGATCCACGATCTCCGTGTCACGCCCCTGCGCCGGATCCCGGACGAGCGCGGGGCGATCATGCACATGCTGCGCGCCGACGATCCCCATTTCGAGGCGTTCGGCGAGATCTACTTCTCGCTCGTCTATCCCGGGGTCGTCAAGGGCTGGCACCGCCACACCACGATGACGCTCAACTATGCCGTCCCCGTCGGGATGGTGAAGCTCGTCTGCTATGACGACCGGCCGGATTCGCCGACCGCGGGCGCCATACAGGAGCTGCACATCGGCGAGCTCAACTACGTCCTGGTGACAATCCCGCCGATGGTGCTCAACGGCTTCAAGGGCGAGGGCTCCGCGCCGGCGCTGGTGGCCAACTGCGCCACGCTGCCACATGACCCGCAGGAGATCGAGCGCTTGGACCCGGGCACCGACGCGGTCCCCTATGACTGGGCTCTGCGCCATGGCTGACCTGCTGGGCAAGACTCCGGTCCCGCCCGCCCGGTTTGCGTTCTCGGGCTCGCTGCGGGCCCGGGCCGCGCGCGGGACGATCGTGAACGCCGCGTTCACCGTCGCGTTGGGCGCGCTCACGCTGATCAAGGGCTTTGTGCTGGCGGCCTTCCTCACGCGGGCCGACTATGGGGTGTGGGGCGTGATCACGGTGTCGTTGTCGACGCTGCTGTTCATCAAGCAGGCCGGCATCGGCGACAAGTACGTCGCGCAGGACGAGCTCGACCAGGAGGCCGCCTTCCAGAAGGCGTTCACGCTCGAGCTGGCCATCACCGGCGTGTGCGTGGTGCTCATCGCGGTGGCGACGCCCCTCCTCGTTCTCGTCTACGACCTTCCCCAGCTGTGGGCGCCGGCGGGCGTGATCGCGCTGGCGCTGCTGGTCTCGGTCTACCAGGCGCCCCTCTGGGTCTACTACCGGCGGATGGAGTTCGTCCACCAGCGGGCCCTGCAGGCGGTGGACCCCGTGGTCGGCTTCGTGGTCTCGGTGGCCCTGGCCATCGCCGGGGCCGGCTACTGGGCGTTCGTCGGGGGCTTGGCCGCCGGCGCGTGCGCCGCGTCGCTGGTGGCGGCGGCCCGCTCGCCGTTCCCGCTCCGAGTGCGCTACCAGCGCGGGACGCTGCGCAGCTACTCGTCCTTCAGCGGCCCCCTGCTGGTGGCCGGCACGGCCGGGTTCGTGATGGCGTGGAGCGCGGTGCTCGCCGCCAAGCTCGACCTGGGCGTTGCCGCGGTCGGCGTGATCACGCTGGCGTCGACCATCTCGAGCTTCACCGATCGGGTCGACACGCTCGTCACGGGGGCGCTGTACCCGGCGATCTGCGCGGTCAAGGACCGTGCCGACATCCTCTATGAGTCCCTGGTCAAGTCAAACCGGCTGGCGCTCATGTGGGCGGTGCCCTTCGGGGTCGGCGTGACGCTGTTCTCGTCCGATCTCGTGCGCTTCGTGCTCGGCGAGCGCTGGCGTTCGGCGGTGGTGGTGCTCCAGGTCTACGGCGTCACCGCGGCCGTCAACCACGTGGGGTTCAACTGGACCGCGTACTTCCGCGCCCTGGGCCGGACGCGCCCGATCGCCACCGAGACGGTGGCCGCCACCGCCGTGTTCCTGGCGGCCGGGATCCCGCTGCTGTTGGCCTTCGGGCTGCCGGGGTTCGCCGCCGGAATCGCGGTGCAGGCGGCCGCCGCGCTGGTCATGCGCGCCTACTGGCTGCAGCGGCTGTTCCCGGGGTTCGACTTCCTGCGCCACGCGGCGCGGGCGTTCCTGCCCACCGTGCCGGCCGTGGCCGTCGTGCTGGCCGCACGGCTGCTCGAGTCGCGTACGCGCTCACTCGCCATGGCGCTGGGCGAGCTCATCGCCTACCTGCTGGTGACCGCCGCCGCCACCCTGTGGCTGGAGTCCGGGCTCCTGCACGAGGCCGCAGCCCAGGCGGTCGAGCGCCCGCCGATGGTTGATTCCGCGGCCGCGTGATGTCGGGGGAATCAGCCATCAGGCTCGCGCGGCGCGAGCCGGGGCAAGCGTGCGGATCCTGACGGTCGGCAACCGCTACCCGCCGTGGTCACTGGGCGGCTATGAGACCACCTGGGCGTCGACGGTGGCCGCGCTGCGCGCCGCCGGCCATCCCACCTACGTCCTCACCACCCGTCCCGACCCGACCGACCGACCGGCCGACGGGGCGGCGCCCGCCGAGGTGAGCCGCGAGCTGGGCTGGTACTGGCATGCCCATCGCTTCCCCCGGCGCTCGCTGCGCGAGTGCGTGGCGCTCGAGCGTGCGAACGCCGCGGTCCTGGCGGCGACGCTACGCGCGTGGCGTCCCGACGCCGTCCTGTGGTTTGCCATGGGCGGCATGTCGCTGTCCCTGCTCGAGCAGGTGCGCCGGGCCGGCGTGCCGGCGGTGGCCACCGTCGGCGACGACTGGCTGGGCTACGGTCCCGGCGTGGATGGGTGGACCCGGCGCTGGCGCGGTTCCCGGGGCCGGCTGGCGGCGCCCCTGGCCGAGCGGCTCAGCGGCGTGCCCGCCCGGCTGGACCTCGACCGTGCCGCCCGCTGGACGTTCATCTCCGCCCACACGCTCGGCGCCGCGCGGGCCGGCGGCTGGCGGCTGCCCGGCGCCATCGTGCACCATCCCGGCGTGGATCCCGAGCGCTTCGTCCCCTCCCCGGCCCCTCCCTGGCAGTGGCGGCTGCTCTACTGCGGGCGCATCGACCCCCGCAAGGGCATCGAGACCGCGGTGCGCGCGCTGAGGTTCCTGCCGGACGCTGCCACGCTCGTCGTCGACGGCGATGGCGACACGGGGCACGCCGGCGAACTGCGCGCCCTGGCCGGCGAGCTCGGCCTGGGCGAGCGCGTCCGGTTCACCGTCTCAGACCGCGCCGAGGTGCCGGGGGCGATCGGTGCCTGCGATGCGCTGATGTTCCCGGTGACCTGGAAGGAGCCGTGGGGCCTTGTGCCGCTGGAGGCGATGGCGACCGGCCGCCCCGTGGTGGCCGCGAGCTCCGGGGGCGGGGCGGCCGAATACCTCGAGCCCGAGCGCAACTGCCTGGCCTTCGCTCCCGGCGACGCCGCCGGGCTGGCCGGCGCGGTGCGCCGCCTGGCCGATGACGAGGCGCTGCGGGCCGCGCTCGTCCGCGGCGGGGCCGCGACCGCGGGACGGCTGAGCGAGCGGGCGTTCGTCGAGGGGCTGGTGGCCGAGCTCGAGGGCGCCGTGGCGGCGGGGGCGATCCGGTGACGAGGCGGCCGCCCGTGAGCGTGATCGTTCCCTTCGCGGGCTCCGATGACGAGCTGCGGACGTGCCTGGCCCGCCTGAGCCAGCTTGCGCTGCGCGCGGGCGACGAGGTCCTGGTGGCCGACAACCGGCCGGGGTCGGCCGACGGAGGCGCCGCCCACGGGGTGCGGATCGTCGCCGCCGACGGGGTCCGGGCCGCCGGGTTTGCCCGCAACCGCGCGGCGGCGCCAGCCCACGGCGAGTGGCTGGTGTTCATCGACGCCGACACCCGCCCCTCGGGCGACCTGCTGGAGCGCTACTTCGAGCCGGTGCCGGGCGAGCGGACCGCCGTGCTGGCCGGTGGCATTGCCGACGTCCCGGGAAGCCGCTCGTCGGCGGCGCGCTACGCCGCGCAGCGCCACCAGATGAGCCAGCGGGTGACGCTCGATCGCGCCGGGATGCCCTACGCCCAGAGCGCCAACATGGCGGTGCGCGCCGACGCCTTCGCGGCCGTCGGAGGCTTTGACGAGGGGGCGCGCAGCGGCGAGGACGCCGACCTCTGCTTCCGGCTGGCGCACGACGGCTGGGCGCTGGAGGAGCGCCCGGCGGCGTTCGTGGAGCACCCGACGCGGGGCACCCTGGGTGAGCTGTCGCGCCAGGTGGCCCATCACGGCAGCGGCGCCGCCTGGCTGAACCGCCGCTACCCCGGCGAGTTTCCGGTCCCCCGCCCGCGCGCGTTCGCCGGCCGGCTGGCCCGGGCCGGCCGGGAGGCGATCCGGGCCGCGCGACGCGGAGACCGCGAGGCGGTCGATGCCGGACTGATCGAGGTGGTGGAGGCCGGCGCCTTCCTCGTCGGTCGCCTGCTGCTCTCCAACGACGCACGCCGGGACTAGATGCCCGCGGAGCCGCTGGTGTCGGTGGTGGTGTCGACGTTCAACCGCCCGGCGCGGCTGACGCGGCTGCTGGGGGCTTTGCGCGCCCAGACGCTCGACGCCGAGCGCTTCGAGGTGATCGTGGTCGACAACGGCTCAGAGCCCGAGACGGGACGCGTGCTCGACGGCGAGCTGGCGGCCGAGCATCTCGCGTTGCGCTGTGTGCGCCATCCGGTCACGCTCGGGCCCGCGGCCGGCCGCAACGCCGGCTGGCGTCTCGCTCACGCCCCGCTGGTGGCCTTCACCGACGACGACTGCCGCCCCACGCCGGGCTGGCTGGAGGCGATGGTGGCGGCGTGCGCCGAGCATCCGGGCGCGGTGCTCCAGGGCCCCACCCGCCCGGACCCGGCCGAGCGCGATCACGAGGGGTGGCTGGCCCACACGGTGCGGATCGAGCGCCTCGGCCCGCAGTACGAGACGTGCAACATCGTCTATCCGCGCGCGCTGCTCGAGCGCCTGGATGGCTTTGACGAGAGCTTCGGGCTGCACCCGGCCGGCGAGGACACCGACCTGGCCTGGCGAGCCATCGAGTCCGGCGCGCCGACCGCGTTTGCCCCGGCCGCCGTGGTGCTGCACGCGGTCGAGCAGGTGGGGGCCCGCGGGCGTCTGGCGATCGCGGCGCGCTGGGGGCCGGTGGTGAGGGTGCTGGCCGCACATCCCGGCTCGCGCACGATGCTCTACCGGGGGCGGTTCTGGAACGTCTGGCACTACCTCCTGTGGCGCTCGCTGCTCGTCGCGGCGGGACCGTCTTGGCTGCGCCGCCTGGTGCTGGCCCGCCACCTCATGACGCTGCGCGAGCGGGCTCGGCGCGAGGGTGCGGGCAGCGCCGCGATCCCGTTCCTCCTCGTCCACGACGCGGTGGAGTGCGGGGCGATCGTGCGCGGGGCGATCCGCTACCGGACGCTCGTGCTGTGACGTTCATCAGCCCGTCATCCGAAGCGATTAACCTTCGAACCATGTTCGGACTGCGTGAGAAGAGAAAGATGATCGCCCCGGAGCGTGCGCTGAAGGGGCGCGATCGTGAGGTGGCCGTCGCCGAGCGCCACACCGTCCTGGGCACCCCGCTCAAGGGGCCGTGGGCGGGCGGACAGGTTCTTGAGCAGATCGTCGTCGCCATGGGCTGCTTCTGGGGCGCCGAGCGGGTGTTCTGGCAGGCGCCGGGCGTCTACACCACCGCCGTGGGCTACTCCGGCGGCTACACGCCCAACCCCACCTACGAGGAGGTGTGCAGCGGCAGCACCGGCCACGCCGAGGTGGTGCTGGTCGTCTTCGACCCCGCCAAGACCTCCTACACCGAGATGCTCAAGCTCTTCTGGGAGAACCACGACCCCACCCAGGGCATGCGCCAGGGCAACGACGTGGGCACCCAATACCGCTCGGCCATCTACTGGGACACCGACGCGCACCGCGAGCTCGCCGAGGCCTCGCGCGACATGTTCAACGAGCGCCTGCGCGAGCAGGGCTACCCGGAGATCACCACTGAGATCGCCCAGGCGGGCCCGTTCTACTACGCCGAGGACTACCACCAGCAGTACCTCGACAAGAACCCGATGGGCTACTGCGGCCTGGGCGGCACCGGCGTCACCTGCCCCATCGGCACCGGGGTCCCCGCCCAGACCGACGTGGTCGCGCCCGCCACCTAGCGTGCTCGAGCCGACCGACGATCAGATCGAGAGCTACCGCCGCGACGGGTTCCTCATCGTCGAGCGGTTCCTGGATCCGGAGGGGCTCGACGAGATTCGCCACCATTTCATGGCGGTGTTCGAGCACGAATGGGAGACGGGGCTCGCCCCAGACGAGGTCAACTACACCCCGGGCGTGACCCCGGCCGACCTCACGCGCCAGATGTGCAACGTGTGGAAGGCCGACCGCGTCCTGGCCGCCGTGACCCTGTCGCGCCGGGCGGGCGAGTTCACCGCGCGCCTGGCCGGCCTGCCCGGCGCGCGCCTGGCCCAGGACAACGCGATCTGGAAGCCGCCGTCAGGCAAGGCCCTGCTCTGCCATCAGGACGCCGCCTACCTCGACTACCTCGACCCGCCGAACATGACCACCTGCTGGATGGCGCTTGACGACACAGCGGCCGACACCGGCACGATCTACTACGTGCGGGGCTCCCACCTGTGGCCCCACGCGGCGCTCGGCGGCACCTTCCACGCGCCCGACGACTGGCTGGGTCACGTGCGCGATGCCGCCCCGCCCGGGACCGAGCTGGAGCTCGTGCCCATCGAGGTCCCCGCCGGCGGGGCCGCGATCCACGACGGCTGGACGTTTCACGGCAGCCCGCACAACGAACGGGCCGACGCCCAGCGCCGGTCGATCATCAGCCACCTCATCACCACCGACACCCGGTGGAACCCGGAGCACAACCACCCGATCTACTCGCGCTACCGGCGGCCCGGAGAGCGCGAGATCGACGAGGCGTTCTTCCCCGTACTGTGGCGCGACGGGTACCGGACGCCGTGGCTGGACGACGACGCGCTGGAGCCGGCCGCCGCCGCGTGACCGCGGCCGCGGTCATGACCGCGGCCGCCGTGTGACCGCGCGCGACGGCGGGGTCAGCCGCCCGCGACCGCGGGCAGGATCGTCACCTCGTCGCCGTCCTTGACGACGGTGTCGAGGCCCTCGAGGAAGCGGATGTCCTCGCCGCCGACATAGACGTTGACGAACCGGCGCAGACCGCCGTCCTCGGCGATGCGACTGCGCAGCTCGCCGTAGCGCTCGTAGAGCGAGTCGAGGACCTCGCCGACGGTGGCTCCGTCGACGCTGGCGGTGGCCTCGCCCTCTGTGGCGGAGCGAAGCTGGGTGGGGATCTTGACGCTGACGGCCATGGCGGCTACATCTTATGCAAGCGCGGCGACGCGCTCGTTGGCCGCCTCGAACGCGTCCACGCTGGCGTCGATCTCCCACGCCTCGAACATCCCGCGCACGGCGTCGAGCGTCTTGAGGCCCTCGCCCGTGATGTAGGCCACGACTCGCTCGTCGGGGTCGATCACGCCGCGCTCGGCGAGCTTGGCCAGGACCGCGGTGGTGACGCCGCCGGCGGTCTCGGTGAAGATGCCGGTGGTCTGGGCCAGGAGGCGGATGCCCTCGCGGATCTCGTCGTCGGTGACCGACTCGATCGTCCCGCCGGTCCTCCGGGCGAGGTCGAGCGCGTAGGGCCCGTCGGCCGGGTTGCCGATGGCCAGGGACTTGGCGATCGTGTCGGGCTTGACCGGCCGGCAGAAGTCCTTGCCCTCCTCAAACGCGCTGGCGACCGGCGAGCAGCCGGCGGCCTGGGCGCCGTTGAAGGTCGGGAGCGTGCCCTCGAGCAGGCCAATGTCGATCCACTCCTGGAAGCCGCGTGCGATCTTGGTGAACAGCGAGCCCGACGCGATCGGCGCCACGACGCGGTCGGGGAGCTCCCAGCCGAGCTGTTCGGCCGTCTCGTAGGCCAGCGTCTTTGAGCCCTCGGCGTAGTACGGGCGCATGTTGATGTTCACGAAGGCCCACTCGTGCTCGCCGGAGAGCTCGGTGCAGAGGCGGTTGACGTCGTCGTAGTTGCCGCGCACGCCCACGACGTTGGTCCCGTAGACCCCGGTGGCCAGGACCTTCTGCTCCTCGAGGTTGGAGGGGATGAACACGTACGAGTCCAGGCCCGCCGCGGCCGAATGGGCGGCGACGGCATTGGCGAGATTGCCCGTCGACGCGCAGGCGATCGTCTCGAAGCCCAGCTCGCGGGCGCGGGCCAGCGCGATCGACACGACGCGGTCCTTGAACGAGTGCGTCGGGTTGGCGGCGTCGTTCTTGATCCAGACCTCCTTGAGGCCCAGGCGCTCGGCCAGCTGATCGGCGCGCAGCAGCGGCGTCCAGCCGGCGGGCAGGTGGCCCTGCGGGAGTGAGTGGACGGGCAAGAAGTCGCCGTAGCGCCACAGCGAGTGGGGCCCGGCCTGGATCCGGCGGCGCAGCTCGTCGGGGTCGACTTTGTCCGGAGCCGCGTAGGCGACCTCCAGGGGCCCGAAGCACCGCTCACACACGTACCGCGCGTCAAGCGGATAGACCGTTTGGCATTCCTTGCAGCGAAGCGACTCTGGCGGCATATGAAAAAACCTCCGCCGGGGTCAGTGGTCGGAGGTCGATGAAACCGCCCTGCCACATCTCCCAGGCCTTGTAGTTGGAGCCTGATGGATTTGGCACCGTGCCCTTACGGGAGGTTGCCGGGGTTTCATAGGGCCATATCCCTCCACCCCTCTGGATGCGTACTGCTATGTCTGACTCACAGTATATCCGTGGGCCGCGCGTAACGAGAGCCCCACCTCGGTGTGTTGAACAACTGACCTATGGCCACCGCCTCGTCCGATCCCCTGGCGCGCCTCGAGGCGATGCTGGACCTGGAGCATGCCGACGTGCCCAGCCGGCGGATGCTGGTCATCGTCAACCCGTACGCGACGACGGTCTCAGACCGCCTGAAGAACCTCGTCGTCTACGCGCTGCGCGGCCGCTATGACGTCCACGCCGTGGACACCGAGGCCCGCGATCACGCGACCGAGCTGTGCCGCGAGGCGGCGTCGGAGGGCTATGACGTGGTGGTCGCCTTCGGCGGGGACGGGACCGTCAACGAGGCCGCCAACGGCCTGGTCGGCTCCGACACGCCGCTGTGCTGCCTGCCCGGCGGCCGGGCCAACGTCTACTGCCGCATGCTGGGGATCCCCGCCGACGTCGTGGACGCCACCGAGCATCTGCTCGGCATGGCCTATGACTGGAAGCCCCGTCGCGTCGACGTCGGCCGGGTCAACGACCGCTACTTCACCTTCTCGGCCGGGGCAGGGCTGGACGCCAGTGTGGTCGAGGTCGTCGACGCCCACCCGCGGCTCAAGGCGCGGATGGGCGAGTGGTATTACACCTGGGCCGCGGTCAAGACCTTCAACCGCCGCTACCTCGTGCGCCCGCTGCGGCTCCGGGCGCAGATCGGCGAGGAGAGCATCGACGGCGTCACCGCGATCGTGCAGAACGCCCACCCCTACACGTACTTCGGCGACCGGGCGGTGCGGATGGCCGAGGGCGCCGCGCTGGACAGCGGCGACCTGGCCGGCATCGTCCTGCGCCGGGCCAACCCCCTCGACGTCCCCTCGATCGGATGGCGGGCCCTGTCGGGGCGCTCACACGTGGTCGGCCACCGCCACGTCCACGGTTACAGCGGGGTGAGCGAGGTGCGGGTCTCGAGCCTGGACGACCGCCCGCTCCCGCTCCAGGTCGACGGCGACTACATCGGGGATGTCGGCGAGGCGGTTTTCACGTGCCTGCCCAAGGGCATCCTCGTCGTGTCGTGATGTCCCACGTGGCCTGATGCTCCGCCGCTCTCTTCCTCTGCTCCTCGGCGCCGCGGCCGCGGCTGTGGCGCTGGCCCAGGCCCAGGCTGCACCGACGGCCGCACAGGTGCAGACGCTGCCCGGGACGAGCTGCCCCGTCTTCCCCGCCGACAACCCGTGGAACCAGCGCGTCAACGCACTGCCCGTCGCGAAGAACTCCGCTGCGCTCATCGCCCAGATCGGCCTGAACAACCCGGTCCACCCCGACTTCGGCACGGTCTACAACGGCGCTCCCAACGGGATCCCCTACGCGGTCGTCACCAACAGGACCAAGCGCGTGCCGGTCAGCTTCCAGTACGCCTCGGAGTCCGACGGGCACCTGTACCCGCTGCCGCGCAACGTCCCCATCGAGGGCGGTCCCCGTTCGAGCGGTGACCGCCACGTGATCGTCGTCAACAAGGACACCTGCACCGATTACGAGCTGTTCGCCGCCTACCCGCTCAGCGGCGGCGCGCGGTGGAAGGCCGGCTCGGGCGCGATCTTCCACCTGGGCTCGGACAAGCTGCGCCCGGCGGGCTGGACCTCGGCCGACGCAGCTGGCCTCCCCATCCTGGCCGGTCTGGCCATCTACGGCGAGGCGGCCTCAGGTGCCATCCGCCATGCCCTGCGCTTCACGGCGCCGTGCACCAGCGCGCACTACGTCTACCCCGCCCGCCACCAGGCGGGCAGCTGTGGCTCGGGCGCTCCCCCGATGGGGCTGCGCGTGCGCCTGGAGGCGAGCGTCAACATCTCCCACCTCCCCCGCCAGGCCCGGATCGTCGCCCAGGCGCTCAAGACCTACGGGATGATCCTGGCCGACAACGGCAGCCCGTGGTACATCTCAGGGGCGCCGAGCCCGCACTGGAACGACGACGCCCTGCATGAGCTCGACCAGCTCACGGGGCGCGACTTCCAGGTGGTGGACACGGGCTCGCTGCCGCATCCCGGCCGCTGACCCCGTTCCGGGGCGCCGATCCCTCCGGCCGGCTGGACGCCTGCGGACTCGTGGAGGACGCGGACGTGCGGACCAATTGCTCCCCAGGGGGGTGAAAACCTGCCCGCTGGAGGCTCTCCATATATATGGGGAGACCCGTCCAGATCACCGACGCCGACCGCGCCGTGCTGCGCTTCGCCGCCGAGCATCGGTTCGTGATCGCCGCCCAGGTCGCGGCGCTGCTGGGCGTGAGCGATGCGGCGGCCGAGTCACGGCTGCGGCGTCTGGGCACCGGCGGGCATCTGCGTCGCCGCAAGGAGCTGCACCGCGGGCCGACGTGGCACCAGATCACCGCGGCCGGGCTGCGGGCGGCCGGCAGCGATCTCCCCGCTCCGCGCGGCTTTGACCTGGCCACGCACCGCCATGACACCGAGCTGGGATGGCTGATGCTGTCGGCACAGGCGGGGCGGTTCGGCCCGCTCGAGAACGTGATCTCCGAGCGGCGGATGCGGTCCCATGATGGCCGCACCGAGGACCGCGCGCGGCGCTACGGCGTCCGCCTCGGCGGCGTCGGGCCGGGCGGCCGCGACCGCCTGCACTACCCCGACCTGGTGCTCGTCACCCGGACCGGGCACCGGGTGGCCTTCGAGCTGGAGCTGTCGACCAAGGAGGTGGCGCGCCGCGAACGCATCCTGGCCGGGTACGCCGCCGACCGGCGGATCGACGCGGTCGTCTACCTCGTCGAGCACCGATCGGTGGGCCGGGCGATCGAGCGCTCGGCGGCGCGGATGGGGATCTCCCACCTCGTCCGGGTGCAGCGTGTGAGCATGGCGCCGAGTGCGGCGGGGCAGGCGGGGTGGGCGGGTCCGGTTCGCGGGCGAGCGGCCCCGGGCGCCGGCGCCCGGGATCCAGCGTCACGGGAGCAGGCCCGGTGAGCGCCCGCCCGGCTCACCGCAGCTCGGCGGCGCGGCGCTACGGGGGGCTGGCATTGTGGCTGGCGGTGATCGTCTCCCCGTCGGTGTGGGTCGCGGCCGGGCTGCTTGCGGGCGGGGCGGTGCTGCTGGCCGTTCCCGCGCTGCTACGCGTCGCCGCCCGGCGCGCCGGGGAGCGGGTCGCCGAGGGCGCCGGGAAGTCGGTGACGCTGGGACGCGACCCCGGCGGACGGACCGTGGCGCTGTCAGATCGCCAGCTCGCCGCGCACGCGCTGATCGTCGGCGCCAGCGGAGCGGGGAAGTCCACGACGATGCTCGGCCTTCTCGGTGCGCAGATCCGCCGCGGGCGCCCGGTCATCGCCATCGACCTGAAGGGATCGCCTACGTTCGCGGCCGAGCTTGAGCGGGCGGCCGCGTCGGTCGGGCGACGGGTGCGGATCTTCACGCCCGACGGCCCAGGCCACTGGAACCCGCTGGCCCACGGCAACGCCACCGCCCTCAAGGACAAGCTCATCGCCACCGAGCGCTTCTCAGAGCCCCATTACCAACGGGCGGCCGAGCGCTACGTCCAGACCGTGCTCACGGTCCTGCACGCGCGTAACCCGGGCCCGCCCACCCCGCCCGCCCCGCCGGCCCGGCTTGACCACGTCGTGGCGCTGATGGAGCCGCGGCGGCTGGCGGCCTCGCTGCGCGGCGTGCCCGAGCCCCTGGCCGAGAGGGTGCTGGACTACCTCAGCGGCCTCACCGGCGATCAGGTGAGCGCGGCGCGCGGGCTGGGAACCCGGCTGGCCCTGCTCAGCGAGTCCTGCGCCGGCCCGTACCTGGTCCCGGGCGGCCCACCGGAGCACGCGATCGACCTCCGCGCCGGGCTGGAGGGCGGAGACGTCATCCTCTTCAGCCTCAACGCCAGCGTGTACGGGAAGCTGGCCGCGCAGCTCGGCGCGCTGGCGATCCAGGACCTGGTGAGCGCGTCGGGGTACCGCCTGGCGAGCGCGGGCGCCGTGGGGAGCGCGGGGAGCGCGGGCGCTGCTGCAGCGCCGGTGCCCGCCACCGTCGCCATCGATGAGTTCTCGGCCCTCGGTGACGACCACGTGCTCGCCCTCCTGGCCCGGGCCCGCGAGTCGGGCATCAGCGTGCTCACCGCCACCCAGGAGATGGCCGATCTGCAGCGGGCGGCCCCCGGCTTCCGGGATCAGGTGCTGGGCATCGTCGGCGTCAAGATCGCCCACCGCCAGGACGTGCCGGAGTCGGCCGAGATGATCGCCAAGATGGCCGGGACCCACTGGGTGTGGGAGGAGACCCGCCACGTCCGGGGCCTGCTGAACCCGGGCAACGGCCCGCGGGCCAGCCGGCGCCAGGTGGAGCGCTTCCTCGTGCATCCCAACGAGATCAAGACCCTGCCCGTCGGGCACGCGGTGGCGCTGACCAAGCTGCCAACCTCGGAGGTGCGGCGGGTGCGGGTGACGCGCGCGGTCAGTGACCGCGACGGTCCGGAGCGGGGCTAGCCGTGGGGTTCCATGGGGCGTCTGCCCGGGGTATCAGCGCAAGTCAACGGCGGGCTTGGGAAGGGTGGGCCAGAGGGTAAAAGGGCTCCTTTACAGGGGGTTCTGGTAGATAACCCCCACGACATGGGGTTTATCTACCAAGACCCCGTCAAGATCCCGCCGCGGACGTCCCGCGCCGCTCTCGATAGTCCGCCGTTGACGTGCGCTGATACCCAGGGCAGACATCCCACGGACGACCGCCAACCGAAACCGGCCGAGGCCGGCCGAAGCGGGTTACCCGGCGCCCGGCGTGACGCGGTAGGCGTCGAAGACCGCGTCGATGTTGCGCAGGCGGGTGATGGCCTGATCGAGCGTGCGGGTGTCCCCCACCTCGACCACGAACCGGTTCTTGACCATCGGGTGGTTGACGGTGCAGTGGGCGTCGAGGATGTTGATGCCGGCCTCCGCGAAGGTCCGCGACATGTCCTCCAGGAGGCGGTGGCGATCCCAGCCGTCGACCTCGATCTCGACGCGGAACGAGGTCTCGGCGTCGCCGTCCCAGGAGACGGTGGTGAAGCGCTCCGGGTCCTTCCTGAGCACGGCCACGTTGGGGCAGTCCTCGCGGTGGATGGTGATCCCGCGGCCGAGCGAGATGTAGCCCACGATCGGATCGCCCGGCACCGGCCGGCAGCACTTGGCCAAGCGCAGCATGACCTCGTCGATCCCCTCCACGGCGATGCCGTAGCGCGAGGAGGAGGTGGTGGGCCGCGTGCGGCGGCGGCTGGTCTGGATCAGGTCGTCGGCGGCGGTCGGCTCGGACTCGGCGGCCTCGCCCTGCTTGAGGCGCTGCATGACCTTGTTGACGACCGTGTTGGCCGAGATCTTGGCGGCGCCGAGCGCGATGTAGAAGTCGTCGCCCTTCCTGAAGCCCATCTCGCGGATGACGTCGGCCAGCAATGGGGAGCCGACGAGCTTCTGGGCCGGCAGCCCCTGCTTGCGCAGCGCATCCTGGAGCAGCTCGCGGCCGCTGTGCTCGGTGTCGCGCCGGCTCTCGGCCTTGAACCACGCCTTGATCTTGTTGCGGGCGCGGGTTGTCTTGACCAGCGCCAGCCAGTCACGCGAGGGGCCGCGCTCGCGCTTGGAGGTGAGCACCTCCACGATGTCGCCGGAGCGCAGCTGGTAGGACAGCGGCACGATCTTGCCGTTGACCTTGGCGCCCACACAGCGGTGACCGACGTCGGTGTGGATCTCGTAGGCGAAGTCCAGCGGCGTGGACCCGGCGGCCAGCGACTTGACCTCGCCCTTGGGCGTGAAGAGGAAGACCTCGTCCTCGAAGAGGTCGACCTTGAGGTTCTCCATGAACTCCCGCGGGTCGGCCATGTCCTGCTGCCAGTCCATGAGCGAGCGCAGCCACTTGAGCTTGCTGTCGGAGTCGCTGCGGACGGCCCGCGTGCCGGTGCGCCCGGGCGCGCCCTCCTTGTACATCCAGTGCGCCGCGATCCCGAACTCGGCGAGATCGTGCATCTCCCGGGTGCGGATCTGGATCTCCAGCGGCCGGCCCTCGGGGCCGATCACCGTCGTGTGCAGCGAGGAGTACATGTTGAACTTCGGCATGGCGACGAAGTCCTTGAAGCGCCCCGGCAGCGGCTTCCACAGCGAGTGGATGACGCCCACCGCGCCGTAGCAGTCCTTGACCGAGTCCACGATCACGCGCATCGCGGTGAGGTCGTAGATCTCGTTGAACTCCCGCCCCTTCTTGGTCATCTTCGCGTAGATGGAGTAGAAGTGCTTGGCCCGCCCGGAGATGTCGGCGTGGATGCCCAGCTCGGCCAGCTCCTTGGCGACGATCTCGCCGGCCTCTGAGACATAGCGTTCGCGCTCGCCGCGCTGCTGGGCGACCAGGCCCTTGATCTCGTTGTACTTGCGAGGGTGCAGCGTCTGGAAGGCCAGGTCCTCGAGCTCCCACTTGATGGCGTGGATGCCGAGGCGATGGGCGATGGGGGCGTAGATGTCGAGCGTCTCGCGCGACTTCTCCAGCTGCTTCTGCTTGGACATCGCCGAGATCGTGCGCATGTTGTGCAGGCGGTCGGCGAGCTTGATGAGGATGACCCGGATGTCGGTGGCCATCGCCACCACCATCTTGCGGTAGTTCTCGGCCTGGGCCTCGTCGCGCGACTGGAAGGTCAGGCCGTCGAGCTTGGTGACGCCGTCGACCAGTCCGGAGATCTCCTCCCCGAAGGTCTCGGCCACCTCCTCCAGCGACGCGCTGGTGTCCTCGACGGTGTCGTGCAGCAGCGCGGCGCAGAGCGTCTCGGTGTCCAGCCGCATTCCGGCGCAGATCTTGGCCACGCCGACCGGGTGGATGATGAACTCCTCGCCGGAGAGCCGGCGCTGATCCGCGTGGTGCAAACAGGCGTAGGCGAAGGCCGCCTCGACGCGCTCACGGTCCACAGGCACCGCCTGGCTGGCGTGCTCCTCGACGATGGCGAACAGATCCCCCAGCAGACGCTGCTCGAACGGCGAGAGCTCGGCGTTGGGCACCACCTCGTCGCCGCGCGGAGCGGCAAGGCCGTCGACGCGGGGCCGATCCGAGGCCAGGACGGTCGACACCCCATCCCCGTTCTCGGTGGGCGTGCCGTTGCCGGTCGCGCCGTCCTCAGACCGCCCGTCACCGCGGCCGATGGCTCGGCTCAGGCGCCTGCTCGATGATTTGCGCTGTTCAGGTATCTCTTGCCCTCCTCGTACACCTCAGAATAGAACCTGAACGCGGGCGAGCGGTCGAGTTCCGTCGGCGCATGATCGAGGAGGGCCAGGGCGGGCGGATCGCGCACCAGCTCGACCAGCTCGAGCTCTGACAGCACGCGCACGAGCCGTCCGGCGAGCTGTGCCGAGCGCTCGTGGGCACTGTCACCGCGCAGCAGGCGCTCGAGCTCCGCCCCCGCCGCGCGGCCGCATGCCCGCAGCGCGCGGTACATGGGGACGAGCGAGGCCCGCAGCCCGTACTCGTGGTCCAGCATCTGCTCGGCGAAGCGCACCTCGGGCTCGCCCCAGGCCAGCGAGGCGATACCCGCTCCGGCGCGCAGCGCCCGGTCCCCGGCGGCACCGGTGGGCGGATCGAGCGCGACGACGTGGGCGAAGGCGAGCGCCACGGCCGGATCGGCCTCGAGCTCGCCGTAGGCGGCCAGCGCGAAGCCGCCGACGCGCTCGCGCAGGCCGGGCAGCCGCCGCGACACGTCCGCGCACAGCGCCAAGACCGGGCCCCCGCCCGCCACCGCGTCGACGAGCACCGCCAGGGGGCTGTGCCCGCGGCAGTCGACCACCGTGCGGGCGCCGCTCCCCGGAGGCGCCGACCGCGCCGACGACGATGAGCGGTCGAGCACGGCGTCGACCTCGGCCAGCGCCGCCGGCAGATAGCCATCGGCCCCGGCGGCGCCGAGACGCTCGATCGCGGGCGGCGTGCACGGCTGGGCGTGGCGCAGCACGAGCCGGGGCTCGACCGCCCCGTTCCACGCGTTGCGCTCGAGGCGGAAGGTCGCGTCCAGTGGCTGGGCGGGGTCGTCGCTCACATGGCCGTCGCACCCGAAGGCGACGGCGCGGGCGCGCACGCCCCCGGAGATCACCGAGAACCGCGCATGGCGGCCCTCTCCCATCGGGCGCACGTCGTCAAAGCGGCCTCCCGGGACCAGCAGACGCGGCGCGGGGTTGCCCATCCCGCACGGCTCCAGCGCCTCGAGCTCCTCAGCCAGGCCCAGGCCCAGCTCGTGCCCGGAGACCACGGCGTCGACGCGCTCGATGCGCTCGAGCAGATCAGGGGTGAGCACCGCCTCGGCGTGCGCCTCGAACGTGGCGCGGAAGGCCTCGAGCTGGGCGGCGTCGATGGTCAGGCCCGCGGCGGCGCGGTGGCCGCCGTAGCGGCGCAGGTGCGCCGCCCCCGCATCCAGCGCGCCGAGCAGGTCAAAGCCGGGGATGCTGCGCCCCGACCCGCTGCCGCTCTCGCCCTCGAGCGCCACCAGCACCGCGGGGCGGTGGTGGCGTTCGACGATCCGCGAAGCGACGATCCCGACCACGCCCGGGTGCCAGTCCTCTGACCACAGCACGTAGCCGGGGCGGCTGCCGAGCTCGGCCACCTGGGACTCGGCCTCCCACAGGATCCGTTGCTCGACCGCCCTGCGCTCGGCGTTGACGGCGTCCAGCTCGGTGGCGATCGCCCGAGCCCGCGCGGGGTCCTCGGTGAGGACGAGCTCCAGCCCGGCGTCGGCGCGCCGCAGGCGGCCCGCGGCGTTGATGCGCGGCGCCAGGCGGAAGCCGAGCGTCCCGGTGTCCAGCGCGCTGGGGTCGGCGCGGGAGACCGCCATCAGGGCCCGCAGCCCGGGCTTGTCGGTCGCCGCCAGCGCAACCAGGCCCTCGCGCACCAGCCGGCGGTTCTCATCGGCGAGCGGGACCAGGTCGGCCACGGTGGCCAGCGCCACCAGGTCGAGGTCATCCTCGGCGGTGCGCGCCCCGAGCGCCGAGGCGAGCTTGTAGGCCACGGCGGTCCCGCACAACGTCGGGCACGGGTAGTGACAGAGGGCGGGATGGACGATCGGGCAGTCCGGCAGCGCACCGTCGGCCCGCGGTGCGTGGTGGTCGGAGACGACCACGTCCATGCCGGCGGCCCGGGCGGCGGCGACCTCGTCGACCGCGGTGATGCCGCAGTCGACGGTGACGATCAGGGCCGTGCCGCGCTGGGCCAGGCGCTGTACGGTGGCCGCAGCCAGGCCGTAGCCGTCGTCGATGCGGCTGGGGAGAAACCAGCTCACCTCGGCGCCGAGGCTGCGCAGGGCCCGGATCATGATCGCCGTGGCGCAGACACCGTCGACGTCGTAGTCGCCGTGCACGACGATCGGCCGACCGGCGGCGATGTGGCCGCGGATGAGATCGAGCGCGCGCTCGATGCCCTCGAACGCGCCGGCGTCATGGGCCTCCCGCGCCTCGAGGAAGCGCCGTGCCGCCACCGGATCGGCTAGGTCGCGGCGCACGAGGATCTGGGCGAGCACGTGGCCCACCCCCAGCTCGCGCTGGAGGATGAGCGCGTCGGCGGCCGCGTACGGCGCGATCTGGAGGCGCGGCACCTCGCCCCCGGCGGGCGCCGCGTCAATGGCCAGGCGCAGCGGCGGGCGGCCGGGGTCCGGTTCCGTCCCGGAGGCGGGCGGAGGCGGGGCGAGTGCGGCGGCCTGAGCCATCGTGCGCCAATGTAGGCGTCGCCTCAGACAGACCGGCAGGGCGCCCACCCCCCGCTCCTGGGTCTCCGGCCCAGGCCCGGGCGGGGCCGGCTACGTCGTGTAGCCCAGCTTGTGCAGCAGCTTCTCGAGCTGCGTCACGAACTGCGTCGCCGAGTCGTGCGGCAGGCCCAGCGGTGTGCGGAGCTTGTTCTGCGCGGCGAGGGACCGAAGCGTGGTGTCCACCATCGCCGATTGGCCCAGGAGGTCCTCGTCGGCGGCCCAGGCGGCGATCAGCCCCACCCCGTTTGACTGGTGGTGGTTGAACAGGCGCAACCACATGGCGGCGTCGGCGCGGATGAGCTTGGGATAGCGGCGGGTGACGTCGGTGAAGGTGCGATTGGCAAAGCGCCAGATCTGGATCGGCGTGCCGGAGTCGGCCGTGTCCGTGAAGCCCGCCTCGGTGATCCGCGAGTCCCCGGACCGCAGGACCCAGTGGCCGTTGAGCTTGGCCAGCGTGGCGCCGGCGTTGAGGAAGTTGTGCTGGGACCGGACGTAGGTCTTCGTGGCCGGGTCAAACGAGAACACCTGGTCGATGAAGCAGCAGTTCGCGCCGCCGGTGAACAGCCCCAGGACCACGTCGGGCTCGCTGCTGCCGTCCAGGTCGAGCACGTGCAGCGGTGATTTCCCCGGCGCCACCGCGACATCCATGCAGTGCGCGCCGCACCCGGCGGCGGTGACCGGCCGGCTGTAGGCCACCGAGCCGTTACGCGTGATCGCCAGCACCAGATGGGACGGTGTGCCGGCGATGCCCACCCGGGCCGAGACGCTCGGGGAGGCCGCGCCGCTTGCCAGCGCGACTGCCGGCGCGGCGAGCGCGGCCACCGTCAGCAACGTGATGAGGCGTCCTGGCCGCATGTCACCGGTCAGAGGTTGACGCCGGCGACCTGGCCGCCGGCACGCTCCCGTCGCACGCCCTCGGCGTAGACGAGCCCGATCCCGATGAGCGCACCGGGAATCGCCTCCAGCGACGTCGTCAGATGGGTGTCGTGGCGGCCCGGAATGGAGAAGCCGTTGACGATGAACCCGAACAGCGCGGAGCCGATGAGGGCGCCCACGAACGCGCCCACGATCCCGCCATAGAAGCGGTCGGGCAGCCAGATCGTGAAGTGCCATATCGCCAGGCCCATCATCACCCACGCGAGCATTGCCATCAGCGACGTCTCCCATGGCGGCGGTTGCCCCGGCGTGGCTTGGCCGAGCCCCCGGGCTTCTGGCCGCGGGAGATGCCCTCGTCCTCGGCCTCGTCGGGGGCGTGCTCAAAGCCCTCGCCTGCGAGCGGCTCGTCCAGCGTCTCCGGATCGACCCGGGGGGATGGGGTCGGCGTCGGTGGGGGAACCGGATCCCCGCCCGCACCGCCCTGAGGCTGGCTGCCGGGGGTCCCGCTGCGGCCGCCGGCACGACCACCCGCACCGCCACCGGCACGACCACCCGCGCCGCCGGCACGACCACCCGCACCGCCACCGGTGCGACCACCCGCGCCGCCGTTGCCACCGGAGCGCTTGGAGCGGCCCGATCCGGACCCGTCACCCTCGCCGCCGCGCGTGTGGGCCAACCGCTGGGTGAGCGTCGAGGTGCGGCGCCGGGGCTCGGCCTCCTCCTCGGCGATCTCGCGCTTCATCTGCTCGAACTCGGCCGCCGACACGCCGCCCTCGGGGTCGGGCTCGGTCAGCCGGCCGGCGCGGCGGCGCACGCGGTCGCGCGCCGGGTCGACGTCGGCTCCGGCCGTCGCATAGGGGGCGACGAAGCCGTAGTCGGCCTCGATGCGCTCGCGGCGGTGGCGGTACACGCTCTCGCGCTCCTTCCAGTGGGTGAGCACCGGGGAGGCGATGAAGATCGACGAGTAGGCGCCGGAGGCCACGCCGATGAGCAGCGCAAAGGCGAAGTCCTTGAGCGTGGAGCCGCCGAAGAGCAGCAGCGCCAGGATCGGCAGCAGCGTGCACGACGTCGTCGCCAACGACCGGGTCAGCACCTCGGACATCGAGCGGTTGACGATCTGCGAGAAGGCAGCCCGCGGCATCCGCGGGATGTTCTCCCGCACTCGGTCGAACACGATGATCGTGTCGTAGAGCGAGTAACCCAGGATGGTGAGGAGGGCCGCGACCGTGTCGACCGTCACCTCCCTCCCGGTCAGTGCGTACACACCGCTGGTGATGAGCAGGTCGTGCATCAGGGCGATCAGCACGGGCACCGCGAACTTCCAGCTGAAGCGCAGCGCCACGTAGGCGGAGATCACCAGCAGCGAGGCGATGATGGCGATCACCGCGCTGTTGGCCACGGTGCGCCCGAACGTCGGGCCGACCGTGGTGGCGCCGAAGCTGGGTACGCCGCCGTACTTGGCCGCCAGCGCCTGCTTGATGCGGTTGCTGCCGACGTTGAGCGGCTTGGACGAGATCTGGAACTGGGTCCCCTTGTTCCCGATGGCCTGGACGACCGGGTCCTGGACCCCTGCGGCGCGGACGATCGATTGGACCGACGCCGACGTCGCGGGCTTGGCCAGCGTGGCGTCGATGCGCGCTCCGGAGGTGAAGTCGATGCCCAGGTTCAGGCCCCGCCCGCCGATGGCGAGCGCCCCGATGAGCAGGATCACGCCCGACAGGGAGAAGAAGTACTTCGACGCACCCATGAAGTCGAATGTCCATACGTGCTTCTTGCCGCCGGCGCCCAGCGCGGACGGACGGGCGATCGTGCGCGAGTCGCCCATCGTCATGAGGATCGCCTGGGTGGCCAGGACCGCGGTGAACAGCGAGACGATCACCCCGATGCCCAGCGTGAAGGCGAAGCCCTGGACGTCGGAGGTGGCGAGCACGAACAGGATGAACGCGGTCATGATCGTGACCACGTTGGCGTCGATGATCGCGGTCAGGCCCTTCTTGTAGCCCGTGGCGATCCCGGCCCGAACCGATCTTCCGGCGCGGATCTCCTCCTTGACGCGCTCGAAGATCACGATGTTGGCGTCGGCCGCCACGCCGATCGTGAGGATCAGACCGGCGATGCCGGCAAGGGTCAGCGTGATCGGGATGAGCTTGATCAGCGCGTAGAAGTACAGCCCGTAGACGGCCAGGCCGGCGACGGCGATGAGGCCGAGCAGGCGGTAGTACACGAGCAGGAACAGAGCGACGATCAACAGGCCCACCGCACCGGCGACGAGGCCCTGATGCAGGGCCTGCTGGCCCAAGGTGGCTGAGACCTCCTCCTCGGAGATCTGCTTGAGCTTGATCGGCAGTGCGCCAAGGCGCAGCTGGGTGGCGAGATCCGATGCCGTCTGGCTGGTGAAGCCACCCGTGATGTCAGCGCCGCCACCCCCGAGGATCCCGTCGGGGTACTGGCGGAAGTCGATCTGCGGAACGGTGACGAGCTGGTTGTCCAGCGCCACCGCGAAATGCTGGTTCAGGGAGGAGCCGCCGAGGCTGACGTTGGCGCCGCGGTGGGCGATCTGCCCGGTCACCCGCTGAAACGCGGACTGGCCCTTGCCGTTGAAGCCGAAGGTGACGTCGGGCGAGCCCGACTGATCCGTGCTCGGCTGCGGATTGGTGATGTCATTGCCGGTGAGCGCGACGTTGTCCTTGAGGACGAAGAACTCCGCGTTGGGGCTATTGGCCGAGACCTTCTGACCGGCCGATGCATTGGCCGCCTGGAGCACGACCGTGCCCTGGGGCACCGTCACCAGCTGGCCCTCCGATTTGGTCACCCCGGCCGGCAGGCCCGAATAGAGGTCTGTGAGCGTCGAGTCGGGGCCGTTGAGCAGACAGTGCTGTCCCTGCACCGGCGTCGTCCCAGCGGCCTTGGCGACGGCCGCGCATGCCGGGCTGCCCGGGGCCCCGAAGAGGTAGTAGGCCGGCCCGGACCGCGACCCGCCTGGACCGACCGGTTGCTTGGCGGCCAGCGTGGCCGCCTGGTAGAGCGGCACCCCACCGGCGCCGGGCACGCCCGGCTGACCCGCCGACCCACCGGTGCTGAGAGTGACCGAGTCCTGGTCCTGGGTCAACAAGCCCTGAGCCGCCGGCTTGCCGGCGGGGGTGAGGACGTTGGCCTCCCAGTCATAGAAGAACAGCTGGGCCGTCTGGCCCACCTCCTGCTCGGCGCGGGCGACGTCGTGCACGTCGGGCAGCCCGACGGTGATCAGGCTGTTGCCCGTGGTCTGGATCGACGGCTCAGACACGCCCAGCTGATCCACGCGCGAGCGCATGATGTCCACGGCCCGGTTCAGCGATGCCTGCGTCACCGGGCTCTGGGGCGTGCGCTGCCCCTGGTAGACGAGCTCGATGCCGCCCTTGAGATCGAGGCCCAGAACCGTCCGTTGGGTGGTGAGCACGACGACCGAGGCGACGATCAGGCCCACCACGAGGAGCAGGACGAAGCCGTGACGCTGGCGATCTGACATCAGCTACCGCCGGATGCTAGTGGTCTGGGCCTCAGCGGGTGCTGTTGCACAAATCCCCGCGCCTCACTGATGATTGGTGGGCGTCAGCACGACCAGCACGCCGCCCTCATCATCGTCGTATGCAGGGAAGATGTCGGCGACGGCGCGTGCGGGCAGATCGTGCTCGGCGTGGACCTCCACCGGCTTGCCCTGCACGCGGACCTCCCATTCCAGCGCCGTGCCCACGTGGTCGGCGCCGTCGTCGAAGCGAAGACCCAGCACGTCGCGGACCGGGCGGCCGATGGCCTGCTCGGTCTTCAGGCCGGTCAACTCGAACGAGCCCCGGCCGCAGTCGACGATGCGCCCATCGGAGTCGCAGGCGAAGAACGCCGCGTTGGGCGCCGGGTAGTAGTCGTCGAGCAGTTCGAACAGGTAGGCGAAGCCGCACTTCTCGCAGCCACGGGCCTCCCGGCGAAAGCCGGCGTTGCGATCGGTGCCCATCGACCGGTTCCCGCAATGCGGGCAGATGAAGTAATGCTCGCGCGCCATCGGCGCCTGAGGATAGAGATACGCGCTTAGGAGTATCCGAAGAACGACAGCCCGGACGAGACCTCGGCCCCCATCACATGAGCCGCGTCTGGGCCGGCTCGGGCGCCGGTGGCTCGAGACCCAGGTGGATGTAGGCCCGCCGCGTCGCCGCCCGACCGCGCGGCGTGCGCTCGATCAGCCCGCGCTGGAGCAGGTAGGGCTCATAGACGTCCTCGATCGTGTCCTGCTCCTCCCCCACCGCCACGGCCAGCGTTGACAGGCCGACCGGCCCCCCGCTGAACTTCTCGCAGATGGCGCGCAGGATCTCGCGGTCCAACCGGTCAAGCCCCTCCTCGTCGACCTCGAGCTGGTCCAGCGCGGCCGCCGCCACCGACTCGGTGACGAGCCCCGAGTGGCGCACCTCGGCGTAGTCGCGCACGCGGCGCAGCAGCCGATTGGCCACGCGCGGGGTGCCGCGGCTGCGCCGCGCAATCGCGACCGCCCCGGCAGGGTCGATCTCCACCTCGAGCAGCCGGGCCGAGCGGGTCACGATGCGGGCCAGATCCTCGGGCCCATAGTGCTCGAGGCGGTGGCGGATCCCAAAACGGTCGCGCAGCGGGGTGGTGAGCAGTCCGGCGCGGGTGGTGGCGCCGATCAGCGTGAACGGCGGCAGGGGCAGGGTGACGATGCTCGCGCCGGCACCCTGGCCGACCGTGATGGGCAGGATCCCGTCCTCCATCGCCGGATAGAACGTCTCCTCCAGCGCGCGCGGGAGGCGGTGGATCTCGTCGACGAAGAACACCGCCCGCGGCTCGAGCGCGGTGAGGAACGACGCCACGTCGCCCTTGCGCTCCAGGGCCGGGCCGGCGGTCTGGACGAACGGGACGTCGAGCTCGGCGGCGACGATCTGGGCCAGTGAGGTCTTGCCGAGCCCTGGCGGGCCGGCGAGCAGCACGTGGTCCAGCGCCTCCCCGCGGATCGTGGCGGCCTCGATCGAGACGGCCAGCTGACCGCGGATCGCCTCCTGGCCGACGAAGTCCTCCAGCCGGCGCGGCCGCAGCGAGCGCTCGAGCTCCAGCTCGTCCCCGGGGAGCTCCTCGGGGTCCTGGATACGTGCTCCACTCACCCCGCTCACCGCCGGGCACTCCGCAGGGCGTGGGCGATGAGGTCCTCGGTGCTCTCGCCGGAGGCACCCTCGAGCAGCCCGTCGATCTCGTTGGCGTTGTACCCCAGACCGAGGAGGGCCTCGCGGGCCAGCGTGGCCGGATCGTCGGACCGGGTGACGGTGATGGAGTCCTCGGGCAGCGTCGCGCCGACCTTCTCGCGCAGCTCCACGATGATCCGCTCGGCCGTGCGCTTACCGACCCCGGGCGCCGCCTGCAGCCGGGCCGCATCCCCGCCGGCCACGACCCTGAGCAGCTCGCGCGGCGGGGCGCCCGAGAGGACGGCGAGGGCCACCTTGGGCCCCACCGCCTGCACGCCGAGGAGCATGAGGAACAGGTCGCGCTCCTCCTCGGTGGCGAAGCCGTAGAGGGCGAGCGCGTCGTCGCGGACGATGAGATGGGTGTGGAGCACCGCGTCGCGCCCGACCGCCGGGACGTGCTTGAGCGTCTCCGCCGACACCGCGAGCCGGTACCCGACCCCGCCGCAGTCGATGACGACGTGGTCACCCCGGCGCACCGCCACTGTGCCCGAGATGAGCGCGATCATCCCGACGCCCCCGCGACGGCGCGGGCCAGCGGCGAGTGGTTGAGGTGACAGACGGCCACGGCCAGAGCGTCGGAGACGTGATCGGGCGTCGGGGGCGCGGCCAGGCCCAGCAGCCGCGTCACCATCCGCGCGACCTGGGCCTTGTCGGCGCGCCCGTTGGCGCACACGGCGCCCTTGACCTGCTGGGGGGTGTAGGACCGGGTCGGCACGCCGCGCTGGCCCGCGGCCAGCAGCACCACCCCGCGCGCCTGGCCGACCGCGAACGCGGTGCGGACGTTGGCCCCGAAGTACAGCTCCTCGATGGCCATCGCGTCGGGCTGATGCTCGTCGAGCAACTCCCCCACACGCCCATGGATATCCGACAGGCGCCGCTCCAGCGACACGCCGGGGCGGGTCGTGATCATGCCCTCGTCGACCGCGCGCAGGCGTGAGCCGACCCCTCGCACGACCCCGTAGCCGGTGTTCGCGGTGCCGGGATCGATGCCGAGGACAAGCATGGAGACACATTCTCCGTGCGCGCTCGGACGCCTCCCGGCCCTGCCGCGCCCGGGCTGTTAGATCTCTGTCAAAAAAGCACCGGCAGCGCAACCCGCCGCCCGGTCTGATGTTCTAGCGGATGTCATTCGCCTGGCTTATTCACCACTCTGCACCGGGGCGTGGCGCAGGGCGCTGGTCGCGCTGTGCCTGTCGGCGTGCGCCTGCACGGCCGCGGGCGTGCTCGCCGGGCCCGCCGGCGCAGCCCGCTCCCGCGCGCCCGCGCTGGCACCCGACGACTCGGTGATCGACGGCCCGAGCCCTGACATCCGCTTACTCGACGGGATGTCGATCGCCCGCGACGGCGGCGGGGCGCTCGTCTACACCAAGACCGTCGGAGCCGTGGCCCACGTGTTCCTGTCACGGCTGAGCGCAGGCGCCTTCCAGGCGCCGGTTCAGGTCGATGCCGGGCTTACCGGGCCCTCGTCGCAACCGGTGGTCGCCGCGAGCCAGAGCGGACTGGTGCTGGTGGCCTTCATCAATAGCGGGACGCTCTATGTCGCCCAGGCGCTGTCGGCGACCAGTCCGCTGAGCGCGCCGGCGGCACTGTTCACCGGCGCGGCCAATCCGTCGATCTCGGTCTCCAACTTCGGCAAGGCCTACTTGGCCTTCACCGCCACGGCGGGGGCCGGCGGCGGCGATGTGCGCGCCGCCTATTACTTCCAGGGCCAGTGGGGGCTCGAGTCAACTCCGCTGGACGCCGCCGCGGGCGATGCGTCGGGCGTCGGCACCGGACGCCCGGACGTGGCCGCCGCCGGCGACGGGGTCGGGATCGTCGCCTGGGGCGAGGCGGGCCACATCGACACGCGCCGGGTGATCGGCACCGCGCCCAGCGCCGTCGTCGAGCAGGCCGATCCCGCCACCTACGGCGGGTGGTCCGAGACCTCGGCCAGCCGCCCCTCGATCGCCTCCGGGGGCGACTCGACCTACGCCGTGGTCGCCTTCCAGGCGTCGCTGGCCAACGGCTCGGCGACGCAGTCCCGGGTGCTCATGAACCGCCTGCACGGCTCGGCCTTTGAGGGCGTTTCGGCGGTGGACGGGGCCACCACCGGCGGCCCCGAGGGTGCCGACCAGCCTCAGGCCGCGGTCACCGAGTACGGCACCGGGTTCGTCACCTCGGAGACCAGCCAGAGCCACATGCTCTACGCCACGGCGCTCGGCGGCTCAGAGAGCCGCGGCCCGACCGGGCGCGTGGACTCCCTGCCCAACAGCGGCGCGCCCGATGCCGTCCCCGCCAACGCGGGGCTCATCTCCACCCTCATCGCCTGGCAGCAGTCGCCGGGTATCGCCGGTCCCGCCGAGATCCGGCTGCGCTACGCCTCCGACGGCGCGGACCTCCTCCCCGAGCAGGTCATCTCCACGCCGGCGCTGGGGGCCACCGATGCCGACCTGGGGCTCGCGGCCGCGGGCGACGTCGCCGGTGACGCTGCGGCGGCCTGGGTCCAGGGCAGCGGCGCGAGCACCTCCATCGTCGCCGCTCAGCTCTTCCAGGCCCCGGGCGGCTTCGTGCCGTCCAACAGCTTCCGCTACGTCACGACCGCGTCCCCGCTGCTGGCCTGGTCGACCTCGGCTGAGCTGTGGGGCGCGCCCACCTACGCCCTGCGCATCGACGGCACCCAGGTGGGCCAGACCACCACCACCCAGATGGTGGCGCCGGCGCCGCTGGCCAACGGCCGGCACACCTACCAGCTCAGCTCGGTCAACCTGGCGGGCGTCACCACCAACTCCCCCGCGGCGACCGTGTTCGTGGACACCGTGCCGCCACGCGCCACGTGGAAGCTGAGCGGGACGTCGATCGTCAACACCCGCGAGCAGCTGCGCGTCGACTACCTCGACCCCGCGCCGGCCGGGTTGCCCCAGTCCGCCGCCTCCGGGGTGTCCACCGTGTACGTGAACTGGGGTGACCACTCCCCCCGCTCGCGCATCCGCCGCACGACGGCCAGCCACGTCTACACGCGGATCCGCACCTACACGATCACGATCACGCTCGCCGACCGGGCCGGCAACCACACCGTGATCGTTCACAAGCTGAAGGTCAAAGCCAAGCCCAAGCCCAAGAAGCACAAGAAGCGCAAGCGGGGCGGCAAGGCGGCCGCGGCGCGCGCGATAGCGCAGCTCACCGTCCCGGCGCCCGGAGGCGGCCGGTGACCTCCGCCCGGCTTCGCCGGTCAGCGGCCGACGCAGGCGATGCCGTGCGCCAGCTTCGGATCGGTCAGGCGCACCACGCGCCAGGGACCGGCCGTGGCGACGGTCTGCGCGCGAGTGAGGCGCGGGTCGATCTTGGCCGCACCGCCGATCTGTGCCGCCTTGGGCCCGATGAAATCGACGCCGGGCGCGTGCATCGAGGTGCCCACGCGCTGGAGCGTGACACCCAGCTTCCACGCCAGCGCGGTCTGCGCGGAGTGGTTGATCGCGGTGAAGCTCGAGGGGCACGGGAGCACACGGGCCTTGCCGCCAGCGGCGGCCACCGCTTGGGTGAGGGTGTCGAGCAGATGGACGCCCTGCGAGGCGTTCCGCTCGTCGCCCCGCACGACGCTGATCTGGGTCGTGGTGAACGGGATGCAGACCGCAGCCAGCACGACGGCGACGCCGGCGGTCACCGGGCGGCGCAGCGACCCGGCCAGTCCGCCCGCCAGCCGGGCCAGCTCGGCGAGGCCGACGCCGCCGAGCACGGTGATCAGCGCCGCCGCGGGCAGGAAGAAGCGCTCCAGGCCCGGGTAGCCGTCGAGCGTCTCGCCGACCACCACCACCCACCAGCCCGCGATGCCGGCGGCGATGGCCAGGATCGCGCGGTTGCGGTCACGCACCCAGCCCACGACCACCGCCACCACCGCCAGGATGAGGGCGGGCAGGAGCTGGTCGCGGACTCCTCGGGACAGGATCGACCTCAGGACGTTGGAGCCCAGATGACCGTTGTAGTCGGCCGCGTGCGTCGCGGCAAGGAAGGGCTGGCCGGTGGTGATCCACGGCGGGACGAACCAGCCGATCGGCTGTATCGCCAGCCCCGCGAGCAGCACCAGGCGCATCCCCGGGCCGTTGAAGGCGGGCTCGCGGAACCACAGCCAGATCGCGTAGAGGCCCAGGAACGGCCACCACTCGGGACGGATGAGCCCGCCGGCCGCCATGATCAGGTAGGCCTGGAGATGGCGTCGGTCCAGCAGCCGGTCCACGGCCCAGACGGCCACGGCGACGAGGATCGCCTCAGAAGTCCCGTGCAGGAAGTAGTAGTACCAGGCCTGGTCGTGGCTGCCCGTGAGCACGACCCCGATCGCCGCCACCACTCCGGCGAAGGCGCCGAGCCATCCGCCGCCGGCCAGCCGGCTCGTCAGCTTCCACGTGCCCCACAGCGCGAGCAGGCCGCCGACGCGCGCGGTGATCACCCACAGGGTCGGTGCCGCGCTGCCGAGCAGCCCGTAGATCGTGGTGAAGACCATCGGCAGCGGCTTCCAGGAGGGGCCGCCGTTGACGATGAAGCTCGTGTGCGGGTCGAACACCTCGTGCCCCCACACGATCCACGACCACGGGTCGTAGCTCGGCACGGTGGGCAGGATGGCCGCCGACAGCGCCGCCAGGACGATGCAGGCGAGCACGCCGATCATCAGCGGCGAACGCCCGGCGCCGCGCAGGGAGGCGGCCAGTGAGGCTCCGCGAGACTCCCCGGAGCCGACAGAGCCCGTCGCGGGTGGCCGCTGCTGCGGCGAGTGGACGGCTGACATCGGCGGGCGATTGTAGCGGCGAGCCCTGGCGGCATCGTAAGGCTGCCCGCCCACTCGCGGTGATGCTGGCCGTGCTCGCGCTGAGCGTCGCGTCGCTCGCCGCCGGCACGGCGCCCGCCCTCGCCCAGACCGGACCGGTCTATGCCGCCACACCCCCGACATTCGGTGCGCTGTACCGCGACGGGCCCAGCGACCGCTGGCTGCTCGGCGGGACATGGCTGTATCGCGCCGACACCGCCGACGCCGGCCTCGCGGCGGGGTGGTGGCACAACGTGGCGTCCACCGACGGCTGGAGCCCGGTCACCGTCCCCAACTCGTTCAACGCCGGCGATCTCTCGCAGGCGTCCATGAACGGCTCAGTGGGCTGGTACCGGCGCGACTTCACGATCCCGGCCAAGGCCTTTGCCGCCTATGTGCCGGCGCGGTTCCGCAGCTGGATCGTGCGCTTCGAGTCGGTCAACTACCGGGCCACCGTGTGGCTCAACGGCCGCAAGATCGGCTCCCACGCGGGGGCATACCTCCCGTTCGAGTTCCCGCTCACAGGCGTGCACCCCGGGATCAATCGTCTCATCATCCGCGTGGACAACCGGCGCAACGGCGGCGATCTCCCGCCGGGCAACGGCGGCTGGTGGAACTACGGCGGCATCAACCAGGAGGTCTATCTCCGCTCGGTCCAGATCGCGGACATGTCGCCGGTGGTGATCCGCCCGATTCTCCCCTGCCCGACCTGTGCCGCGCAGATCCAGGAGCAGGTGACCGTGCGCAACGTCACCAGCGCCGCGCAGACGCTCAACCTGCACGGCTCCTATGGAGGCACGGCGCTGAACTTCGGAGGGCACACGCTTCCGCCCGGAGGCACGTGGGTGGCCCGGGCGGCGGTGACGATCCCCGCCCCGCATCTGTGGTCCCCGACGGACCCATATCTGTACCGCGCGGCGCTGACGCTCTCAGACGCCCACGGCCGCACGCTGGAGGGCTACACCGACTACAGCGGCATCCGCAGCATCAGCGTCGGCCCATCCGGCCAGCTCCTGCTCAACGGCCGCGGGCTGGATCTACGCGGCTTTAACCTGCACGAGCTCAACATCCAGTCGGGCGCGGCGCTCTCCCCGTCCCAGCTTCAGGCGCTGGTCGGCTGGGTGCGGGAACTGGGCGGGAAGGTCATCCGGGCGCACTACCCGCTCAACCCGCAGATCGAGGAGGCGGCCGACCGCGACGGGATCCTGCTGTGGTCAGAGATCCCCGTCTACCAGGTGAACTCGAGCTATCTCACCCAGGCCTCGTGGCTGAACTTCGCCCACAACATGCTGCGCACCAACATCCTCACCAACGAGAACCACCCTTCGGTCCTGGTATGGAGCATCGCCAACGAGCTCCAGACCCCGCCCAACGACGCCGAGGCGCGCTACATCGCCGGCGCCGCTCAGATCGCCCACCAGCTCGATCCCACGCGACCGGTGGGGATGGCGGTCTCCAGCTGGCCCGGCGTCGACTGCCAGGCCGCGTACGCCCCGCTGGACGTGCTCGGCTTCAACGACTACTTCGGCTGGTTCGACGCGGGCGGCGGCGGCACCGACGACCCCGATGAGCTCAGCCCGTTCCTCGACTTCCTGCACGGCTGTTACCCCTCCAAGCCGCTGATGATCACCGAGTTCGGCTTCGAGGGCAGCCAGAACGGGCCTCCCGAGCAGCGCGGCACCTACCAGTATCAGACGGCCCAGGCCGCCTTCCACCTCGGCGTGTTCGCCTCCAAGCCCTACATCGCCGCCGCGATGTGGTTCGCGCTGCAGGACTTCGCCGCCAAGCCCGGCTGGAGCGGCGGTGACCCGTTCCCCCATCCCCCGTTCGTGGAAAAGGGCGAGATCGATCTGGAAGGCAACCCGGTGCAGCCGCTGTTCTCGACCATCCAGTCGATCTACACCTCGACGGTGCAGATCGCGCCCGCGCCGGCCCCGGCGCGTCGGAGGGCGAAGCCGAAGAAGAGCGCTAGCGCCCGCCGCCGAAGCGGCAGCGCAGCAGCGTCCCGATCACCCGGAAGCCGTCCCGGGCTGTGAGCTTCTTGCCCTCCTCGGTGGCGCGCGCCCGGTAGTGGACCGGGACCTCGAAGATCCGTTCGCCCTTCTGAACCAGCCGAGCCGTGATCTCGGGCTCGATCGAGAACCCGGCGGAGCTCAGCGGCAAGCTCTGGAACACATCGGTCCGGATCATCTTGTGGCACGTCATGATGTCGTGCAGGTACACGTTGAACAACAGGTTGCACGCCAGCGTGACGCCCTTGTTGCCCAGCACGAACAGGAACGAGTGGCTCGTGTACCCGTCGAAGGCACGCACCCCGAAGGATGCGTTGGCGCGGCCGTCCATCAGCGGCGGCATGAGCAGGGCCAGGTCCTCGGGGTCGTACTCGAGGTCGGCGTCGAAGATGCAGGCGAAGTCGCCCCGCGCCTCGCGCAGCGCGGTCTGGATCGCAGCGCCCTTGCCCTGATTGCGCTCGTGCTCGATCAACCGCACCCGCTCGTCCCACTTCCCGTTGCGCAGGATCTCGCGCGTGCCGTCGGTGGAGCCGTCGTCGACGATGATGAGCTCGAAGTCCGTGGGCAGCTCCGTGGAGAGGACCTCCGCGATCGCCTGCTCGACGCGCTCGAGCTCGTTGTAGACGGGCATCAGGATCGACAGCATGTATGTGTACCGGTGGGGTTCAGCTAGGGGCACCGCAAAGCTCGGGTGCCCGAGGAGGCGACGATGCTAGCGAACGTCGCCGTCATCAGAGAGGATGCGGCGATGGACTTCGACGCGATCGGCCTGCTCGCAGGGCTGGAGGGCGAGGCGCGGGAGCGGCGCCGGCGGCTGCTCGAGCGGCTGGCGGACGACGGGTTCTCCGAGGCCGAGCTGGTCAAGGCGGTCAAGGAGAACCGGTTGGCGCTGCTGCCGGTGGAGCGCGTCCTCGGTGGGACCTACACCGCGGCCGAGGTCGAGGAGCGCACCGGGCTGCCCGCCGGGACGATGGCGCGCATTCGCCGCCAGCACGGGCTGCCTGAGCCAGAGTTCGAGGACCGGGTCTTCTCCGACGAGGACGTCGAGGCGGCCAAGTCGATGAAGCTGTTCCTCGACGCCGGCTTCGCTGACGAGCGGGTCGACGAGATCACCCGCGTGCTCGGCGAGGGCATGGGCCGGCTCTCGGCGACGATCGCCGCCTCGTTCGTGGAGACCTTCCTGGACGCCGGGGAGAGCGAGGACGAGGTGGCGCTGCGCTTCGCGGAGCTGGCACAACAGCTGACGCCCGCGTTCGCGCCGGTCCTGGTGGCGGCGTTCAAGGCCCACCTGCGCGACAGCGTCCAGCGCGGGGTGCTGGGACTGGCCGAGCTGGAAGCCGGCGACATCGCCGGCGCCCAGCAGCTGGCCGTGTGCTTCGCGGACCTCGTCGGCTTCACCCGTCTGGGCGGCCAGGTCGAGGTGGGCGAGCTGAGCACGGTCGCCGGGCGCCTGGCGAGCCTGTCGGCCTCGTTGACGCAGGCCCCGGTCCGCCTGGTCAAGACGATCGGCGACGCCGCCATGTTCGTCAGCCCGGAGCCCGGGCCCCTGGTCGAGGTCGCGCTGAACCTGGTCGACGCCTTCGAGGCCGAGGGCCTCCCCAGCCTGCGAGCGGGGATCGCGTTCGGGCCGGCGCTCCTGCGCGCCGGGGACTACTACGGCAATTCGGTCAACCTGGCCAGCCGGGTCACCGGCGTCGCGCGGCCGGGCAGCGTGCTCTGCACCCGGGAGATCCGCGACGCCGCGAGCGACGCGTTCAGCTGGTCATCGGCCGGGCGCCACAAGCTCAAGGGCGTGACCGGTCCCACGCCGCTGTACCGCGCCCGGCACAGCGGCGAGGGCGCGTAGTGCCCTAGGAGATGGCGTGCAGGTCGATGACGAAGACCAGCGTGGAGTTGGCCGGGATCTTCGACTGCGCGGTGGCGCCGTAGCCCAGGCTCGGCGGGATGATCAGCTCGCGCCGACCGCCGATCTTCATGCCCGGGATGCCCTGCTGCCAGCCCTTGATCACGCCCGTCAGGGGCAGCGATACCGGTTGGCCTGAGCCGTCGTTCCACGAGGCGTCGAACTGCTTGCCGCCCTTGTAGAGCTCGCCGACGTACTGGACGTTGACCGTCGAGCCGGCGGTGGCCGCGGCCCCGGTGCCCTTGATCAGGTCCTTGACGACCAGCGTCTTGGGCGGGGGGCCCGAGGGGATGATCACCTTGGGCTTGGTCTTCAGCGCCGCCGGCAGCGGCGTGCTGCTCGTGGTGGTGCTGGTCGCGCTCGCCGAGGCGCTGGTGGTGGCCGAGGTGCTTGCCGAGGCGGTGACGGTGGCGGTGGTGAGGCCCGCGGATGGCGCCGTCTGGACGCCGGCCGCCGTTGTGGTGCTGCTGCTGCCGCAGCCGGCGACGGCGGCAGCCAGCGCGAGTGCGGCACAGGTGATGGTTGTGGTCTTTCTCATGAGGGGGCGAGGGTAGCGAGCGCGGCGAAGAAGCGACGAAGGACAGCTCCTCAGCCCAACGGGGTGCTTACGACGCGATCCGCTCCAGCACGTCGGCGTCGACGTCGAAGTTCGCGTGCACCGCGCCCACGTCGTCTGACTCCTCGAGCATGTCGATCAGCTTCATCAGCCGGGAGGCGTCTGACTCCTCGAGCGGCACGCGCGATTTGGGGCGCTGGGTGACGTCCGCGGACTCGATGTCGATGCCGGCGCTGGTCAGCGCCTCGCGAACGGAGACCAGGTCGCCGGGCTCGGTGACGATCTCGTAGACGTCATCGTCGCGCGAGATGTCCTCGGCACCGGCGTCGATCGCCACCAGCAGGTCCTCCTCCTCGTAGCGCGACGCGTCGACGACGATCACGCCGCGCTTGTCGAACAGGTACGACACCGACCCGGGCTCCCCCAGGTTGCCACCGTGCTTGGAGAGTGCGTGGCGCACATCGGCGCCGGTGCGGTTGCGGTTGTCGGTGAGCGCCTCGATGAGCAGAGCAACGCCGCCGGGTCCGTACCCCTCGTAGAGGACGGTCTCGATCTGGTCGGCGTCGACGCCTTCGCCCGTGCCCTTGGCGATCGCGCGCTCGATGTTGTCCTTCGGCATCGAGGCGTCGCGCGCCTTCTGGACGGCGAGCGCCAGGGACGGGTTGCCGTCGATGTCTCCGCCGCCCTCACGCGCGGCGACCGTGATCGCGCGGGTCAGCTTGGTGAAGTGCTGGCCGCGGCGCTGGTCGACGACAGCCTTCTTGTGCTTGATGGAGGCCCATTTGGAATGACCGGACATGCCTGGTAACTATAGGAGCCGGCCTGGGGTCTAGAGGAGCAGGCCGAGCGCTCGCGGATGGTCTCGATACCAGGCGATGGTGCGGCGCAGGCCCTCCTCCAGGTCGACCGCCGGGACCCAGCCGGTGAGCTCGCGCAGCTTGGTCGGATCGACCCACTGGCGGTCGGTTTCCCTAGGAGGAGTGCCCTCCCCGCGGATCTCGGGAGTGAGCGTCCCGCCCGCCAGGCGGCAGATGAGGTCCACAACGTCGCGCACGCGGTGGGGCTGACCGCCGCCCGCATTGAAGGCCTCTCCTCCGCCGCGGCCGGCCAGCAGCGCGCGCCAGATCGCCAGGTAGGCGGCGACCGCGTCCTCCACGTAGAGGAAATCGCGCTCGGGTGAGCCGTCTGAGCGGATGACCGGAGCACGGCCCTCGAGCGCCGCGCCGACCGCCTCGGGAACCAGGCGGCTGCGGTTGGTGTCGCCGCCGCCGTACACATTGGCGCAGCGGGTCACGGCCACGGGCACCGCGTAGCTGTGCCAGTAGGACCGCGCGATGAGGTCCGCGGCCGCCTTGGAGACGTCATAGGGAAACGCCGGGGCCAGCGACTGCCCCTCGTGGTAGGGCAGCTGGGCCTGGCGGCCGTAGGCCCCTACCGTGGAGGCCACCACCACGCTGCGCATGCCATGGGCGCGGCAGGCCTCCAGCACCATCCAGGTGCCGCGGACGTTGGTCTCAAAGGTCGAGCGCGGGTCGTGGTTGGCGGTGGGGACCAGGGTCTGAGCGGCCAGGTGAAACACGCTGGTCACCTCGTACTCATTGACCGTGCGCGCCACTAGGCCCTCGTCGCAGATGTCGCCGTGCACGGTGTCCACCTCGCCGGCGCGGCCCAGGAGCTCCAACGTCGAGGCCGCCGGCTCGTCGCGGCGGATGGTGACGACGCGGTGGCCGGCGTCCAGCAGCGCGGCGGTGAGCCAGGCGCCCAGCACACCGTGCGCACCGGTCACGAGCACCGGCTGTGGGGCGAGCGATTCCGTGCCTGCGCCCACCGGCTCGTCGGCCGAGGAGTCCATGGCGGCGGATTATCAGGCATCATCCTCAGAGCGTGTCCGAGCTCGCCCACCCCGAGGTGTTCAAGGCCTACGACGTCCGCGGTCTGTACGGCGACGAACTGGACGCGGGGACGGCGCACGCCATCGGGCGCTCGTTTGCCCGTGTCATCGGGGCCATGGAGGACAAGCCGACCTCGGAGCTGCACCTGGGCCTGGGTCGCGACATGCGCCTCACCGCTCCCGAGATGGCGCGGTCCTACCGGGATGGGATGGTGGCCGAGGGCGCCTCGGTGGTCGACGCCGGGATGGTCGGGACCGAGATGCTCTACTACCTCGTCGGCGCGCGCGATCTCGACGGCGGGCTCATGTGCACCGCATCGCACAACCCCAAGGCCTACACCGGGGCCAAGCTCGTGAGCCGCGGGGCGCTGGCGCTGTCGGGCGACGCCGGGCTGGGCGAGGTCCGCGACCGGATCCTCGCAGGGCTGGGCGAGGCCCCCGGCGGCGGGTCGGTCGACGAGGTCGACGTCTACGAGCTCTTCCAGCAGGCCGCGCTCAAGCTCGTCGACCAGTCGGCGATCAAGCCGCTGAAGGTCGTCGTCGACGGCGGCAACGGCATGGCCGGCCCGATGGTCGGTCCCCTGCTCGAGCGCCTCGGCCTGGATCTCATCGAGGCCTACTGGACGCCTGACGGCAACTTCCCCGATCACGAGCCCAACCCGATGCTGCCTGAGAACCGGGAGTTCATCATGCGCGAAGTGGTGGAGCGCGGCGCCGACCTCGGCATCGCCTGGGACGGCGACGCCGACCGCTGCTTCTTCATCGACGAGACGGGCCACTTCGTCGACGGCGACTTCCTCACCGCGCTGCTCACCGAGTCGCTGGTGCGCAAATATCCGCCGCCACCCGCCCCCACCGTCCTCTACGACGTGCGGGCCAGCCGTGCCGTCGCCGACGTGGCCGAGCGCGAGGGCGGCCGCGCCCTGGTCAACCGGGTGGGCCACGCCTTCTTCAAGACCCGGATGCGCGAGGAGCACGCGATCTTCGGCGGCGAGGTGTCAGGCCATTACTACTTCCGGGAGTTCTACAACGCCGACTCGGGCACCCTGCCGGCCCTCCTCATCCTGGAGCTCCTCTCCCAGCGCGACGCCAAGATGTCGGAGCTGCTGGAGCCCTATCGCAGCAAGTACTTCATCTCCGGGGAGATCAACAGCACCGTGGACGACGGCCCCGGCAAGATCGAGGCGATCGCCGAGCGCTACTCCGACGCCAAGCAGAGCCGACTGGACGGGATCTCCATCGACTATGAGGACTGGCACTTCAACGTGCGCGCGTCCAACACCGAGCCGCTACTGCGCCTGTGCCTGGAGTCGATGGTCTCCGTGGAGGACATGGAGGCCAAGCGCGACGAGGTGCTGGGCCTGATCCGCTCGTGAGCGCGGCCGAGGCCGGCGGCCCGGACCTCGCCGCCGAGGCGCAGGAGTCCCTGGACGAGGCTCGCGCGGCGGGCATCCACCAGATGGCGGTGCCGACCCCATTCCTGGTGGGGCGCGTCAACTGCTACCTGCTCGAGGACGATCCGCTGACGCTGATCGACACGGGCCCCAACAGCGGGAAGTCTCTGGACGAGCTCGAGCAGGCGCTGGCGGAGCTCGGTCACCGCATCGAGGACCTCGGGCTGATCGTCATCACCCACCAGCACATGGACCATCTCGGCCTGCTGGAGATCATCGCCCGGCGCTCGGGCGCCGAGGTGGCGGCCCTCGACGTCCTCGGCCCGTACCTGCAGGACTTCAGCGCCAGCGCCACCGCCGACGACGAGTTCTCGATGTCAGTGATGCGCCGCCACGGCGTCCCCGCCGAGCTGGCCACCGCCCTGGGCTCGGTCGGCGCGGCCTTCCGCGCCTTCGGCTCCTCCGGGCAGGTGTCGGTGCCGCTGCGCGACGGCAGCGAGATCACGCTGCGCGACCGCACCCTCACCGCCCTGCACCGCCCGGGGCACAGCCCGTCAGACACCGTCTTCTGGGACGAGCGGCGCCAGATCCTCATCGCCGGCGACCATCTGCTGGCCCGCATCTCCTCCAACCCCCTCATCTCCCGGCCGCTCGCCGGCGCGACGGCGGGCGCCACCGCCACGGACCGGCCCCACGCGCTGGTGCAGTACATGGCCTCGCTGCGCCAGACCAGGGAGATGCCCGTGCAGCTGGTCCTGGGCGGCCACGGCCCCCCGGTGCGCGACCACGCCGCGCTCATCGACGAGCGGTTTCGCATGTCCGAGCGGCGGGCGGGCAAGGTGCGGCGGCTGCTGGAGTCAGGGCCGCAGACCGCGTACGACATCGCCAGCCAGATGTGGGGCAACGTCGCGGTCACCCAGGCGTTCCTGACGATCTCCGAGGTGCTGGGCCACCTCGACCTGCTCATCGCCGACGGGCGGGCGGTGGAGGACGACTCCGCCCCGGTGACGGTGTTTGAGGCGGTCGATCCGTAGTCACCACTGACTTCAGAACCTCACCAGGGCTGCCGATAACGACCGCAGACATGTCTGACCGCCGAGCGCACGGCGGGCACTCTCGGGCGGGGGCACTGGATGGGACCAGCTCGGCCGAGCCGCCACGCACCGACAATTCCGGTCTCCTCCTGGAGAGGGTCCCCGCGATCCTCTACACCGCCGATGCCGGCGGTCACGGCTGCTGGCATTACGTGAGCCCCCAGATCGAGGAGATCCTGGGCTTCAGCCCGGAGGAGTGGTGCGCGGACCCGGGGCTGTGGGCAAGCCGTCTGCACCCCGACGACGCCGAGCGCGTCCTCGCCCAGGAGCAGGACTTCGCCGACGGCGGCTCCACGCTGACCAGCCCGATCGAGTACCGGCTGCTCCATCGTGACGGCCACCCCGTGTGGGTCCGCGACGACGCGGTCATGCGCGAGAGCCCCGACGGGGTCAAGCGCTGGCACGGGGTGATGTCGAACATCACCGAGCAGAAGGACGCCGAGGCCGAGCTCGAGCTGCGCGCCGCCCAGCAGGCGGCGGTCGCCCGGCTGGGCGAGCACGCGCTGCAGGGCGCCAGCCTCGCCGACCTCATGCAGGAGGCCGTGAGCGCCGGCGTCGAGCTGCTGGGCCTGGAGATCGGCGCCGTCGTGGAGCTCGTCCCCTCCGAGGATGCGGTCGCCTTCCGCGCCATGCACGGCCTCCCCGGGGTGCGCGTCAACGACAGAGCTCCCGCCGGGCTGGGATCGCAATCGGGCTATGCCCTGCTCAGCGGCCGGCCGGCGGTGGTGACCGACTGGGCAACCGAGCGGCGCTTCGAGCGCTCGCAGGTGCTCAACCACGTCGGCACCACGAGCGGGCTGACCGTCGTCATCGAGGGGCGGCGCGGCCCCTTCGGAGCCCTGGGGTTCCACTCCTACGCGCCACGGCTGTTCAAGCAGGGGGACGTGGACTTCGTGCAGGCGCTGGCCAACGTCCTGGGCGACGTGGTGGAGCGCCAGCTCACCGACGACGACATCCGCCACCGCGCCCTGCACGACCCGCTCACCGGGCTGCCCAACCGGCTGCTGTTCCTGGACCGGCTCGGGCGGGCGACCGAGCGCCAGCGCCGCCGCCGCGACACGCTGACCGCGGTCCTCGTCCTCGATCTCGACCGCTTCAAGCTCGTCAACGAGAGCCTCGGCCACCGCGCCGGCGACGAGCTGCTCGCCGCGGCCGCCCCGCGGCTCAAGCAGGCCGTGCGCTCCTCGGACACGGTGGCGCGCTTCAGCGGCGACGAGTTCGGGATCCTGCTCGAGGACATCACCGGCGAGCAGGACGCCATCGACATGGCCGAGCGGATCGCGGGCGGGTTCGCCCGGCCGTTCGTGCTCGACGGCACCGAGCACTTCGTGACCACCAGCATCGGGATCGCCCTGGCCGAGGGCGGGGAGCGCGCCGAGGACCTGCTCCGCGACGCCGACGCCGCGATGCACCGCGCCAAGGAGCGCGGCCGGGCGCGCTACGAGCTGTTCGACGAGGCCCTGCGTGGGCGGGCCCTGTCGCGGCTGCGAGTGGAGAACGACCTGCGGCGGGCGCTCGAGCGCGATGAGCTGACCCTCCACTACCAGCCGCTGGTGTCGCTGCGCGACCGCGCGATGGTCTCCGTGGAGGCGCTCGTGCGCTGGGATCATCCCGAGCGCGGGCGCATCTCCCCCGTGGACTTCATCCCGGTGGCTGAGGAGAACGGGCTGATCGAGCCGATCGGCCGATGGGTGCTCGAGCACGCCTGCCGCCAAGCGGCCGAGTGGTACCGCGAGCGGCCCGACGTGGCGCCGCTGACGATGAGCGTCAACCTCTCAGCGGCGCAGGTCGCCAACCGGGCCCTGGCCGAGACCGTCGCCACCGCGCTGCGCCTCTCGGGCCTGGACGCCTCCTGCCTGGCCCTGGAGCTGACCGAGAGCATGCTCGTCGGGGACCATGAGGAGCTCTCCGAGACGCTGGTGGCACTGAAGGCGCTCGGGGTGCGCCTGGTGCTCGACGACTTCGGGACCGGGTACTCGTCCCTGTCCTATCTGACGCGGCTGCCGCTCGATGCGCTCAAGGTCGACCGCTCGTTCGTCGACGGCCTGGGCACCGAATCGCGCGACACCGCCGTCACCGAGGCGATCGTCGCCATGTCACGGGCGCTTCAGCTGCGGGTGGTCGGCGAGGGCGCCGAGACCGAGCAGCAGGTCGCCGAGCTGGCCCGGCTGGGCTGCGACCTCGTGCAGGGCTTTCACTTCTCCCGGCCGGTCCCGGCCGAGGAGATCACGCGGATGCTCGCCGAGGGGCCCGCGTGGCTGCCCGCGCGTGTCGCCGGCTAACGGCCTGCGCGCGTGAGCCGTTGACGGCCCGGGGCGGTCACTGGTAGGCCGACGTGCCCGGCTGCAGCGGCGACACCGTGGTCGTCCCGCATTCCGAGGCGCCGTTGGGGATCTGGACCTTCATCGTGGCCGTGTCGTTGGGCGCGATCACCTGGAGGGCGGCGGCGGTGCTGCAGGCGGCGCTCGAGCCGCCCCCGTGCGACACCCCGAGGCGGAACGAGACGGTCTGCCCCGGCTGCAGCGTGAGCGGCGCCAGGGGCAGATGGCCGAAGAAGTCGTCGGTGGTGTGCTGCGGTGTGGTCGGCAGGGCCGATCCGTCCGCGGCCAGGAACTGGATCCCCGGGTAGCCGCCGGTGGCGCAGGCGCTCGAGCCGGTGTTCTTGAGCGCGAAGCCCAGCTCGCCGTGGCCGGTCGCCCCCTGCCCCCCGAGGTAGGAGACCGACAGGGCCGCCGCCTTGCACTGGCTCGACGTCCCGCCACCCACGGCCGCACCGCCGCTGTTGCCGGTCTGCGTGCCGGTCTGGGTCGCGGTGCCGGTGGCGCTGGTCGTCGCAGCTGGAGCGGTCCCCGTGGTCGTGGCGGTGCTGGTCGCGGCGGTCGTCGTCTGGCTGCCGGTGCCGGTGGCGGCGGCCGGCTGGGAGCCCTGGGTGGTCTGCCCGCCACCGCTCCCGCCGCACGCCGAGAGGGCGACGGCGACCAGAACAGCGGCGCCGGCGAGTGAGGTGCGCATCATCACCATTTTCGGTCACCGCACGGTCGGATCCTCCCGGTGGGCGCCTCCGTGCGTGCCAGTATCAGCATGTGGCAGGCAATCTCCAGCACCACGTCGACGAGGATGCGCGCCGAATCGATGAGGGTGTCCAGTCGACCCTCACGCGGTATGACCCCTATTGGGGCGGCCAGCTCGTCTTGGCCGCCGCGATCCTGCTCCAGCTGTCGCTGTCGGAGAAGCTCACCCTCGGCTCCCGCTACCTCCTGCCCGCCATGGAGGCGGTGGCGCTCATCGGTCTCACCGCGGCCTCGCCGCACCCGCGCATGCGCCATTCCCCGCTGCGACGCCGGCTCGCCCTCACCCTCATCGGCGTCGTCACCGCCGCCAACTGCTACTCGCTGGTCATGCTCTGTCACTTCCTGCTGCGCGGCGGCCACGCCACCGGGCGCTCTCTGATCGGCTCGGGGCTCGTGCTGTGGGGCACCAACGTGTTGCTGTTCGGCGTCTGGTACTGGCAGCTGGACCGCGGCGGCCCTCACGCGCGCGCCCTCAAGCGCAAGCCACACCCCGATTTCCTGTTCGTGCAGATGACCCAACGCGAGTTCGCACCCCGAGGCTGGGAGCCAACGCTCCTCGACTACCTGTACACCTCGCTCACCAACGCCACCGCGTTCAGCCCGACCGACACGATGCCACTCACCCCGCTGGCCAAGGCGCTCATGGCCATGCAGTCCGTCATCGCACTTGCCACGGTCGGGATCGTGGTGGCGCGAGCCGTCAACATTCTCAGCTGATGCCCTTCCGCCATCCACCCGGAACCCAGCACCCGCGCCGCCGGCGCCATCTGGACTGGGAGCTCATCACCTGCGGGGTGTCCGGCCACGTCCTCGTCGGGCGCGACGCGGGCCCGGCCCGGCCGCAGGACGCCGTCGTCGTCCAGGACCACGGCGATGTCCGCTGGCACCGCTGCCTGCGCTGCGACACCTGGGTCCCGCTGCCGATGCCCGAGCATCCCACGCGCCCCCATCCGCCGGACCGGTCTGAGATCGTCGTTCCGGCGCGGGGCAAGGCCCTGCATGACCGGATCGTGCTGCGTCTCATCGCGATCGACCGGATCGTCCATTTCGTCGTGCTGGTCCTGATCGGCTTCGGGGTTCTGCTGTTCGCCTCCCACCGGGCGACGCTGCACGACGCCTACTACCGGATCCTCACCGCGTTGCAGGGCGGGGTGGCGGGCGGCCCGGTGCAGACCTCGGGGCACGTCGGGATCCTGCGCGACCTGGACCGCCTCTTCTCCCTCCGCTCGGGCACCCTGCACGAGGTCGGCGCCGCGCTCCTCGGGTACGGGATCCTCGAGGGCGTGGAGGCGGTCGGGCTGTGGTTCGCCAAGCGGTGGGCCGAGTACCTCACCTTCATCGCCACCACCCTGCTGCTGCCACTGGAGATCTACGAGATCATCCACCAGGGCACGCTCCTGAAGGTGCTCGGCTTCCTCATCAACCTGGCCGTCGTCGTGTGGCTGCTGTGGCGCAAGCGCCTGTTCGGCCTCAACGGCGGCGGAAACGCCGAGGAGGCGGAGCGCGCCCGCGACGTGAGCTGGGAGGAGATCGAGCGCCGCACGCTGGCTACGCCGGTCCCCGATCCCATCCCCGCCGGCGAGGTGACCGCATGAGCGCGCCGGTGAAGGAGGGCGACGCGGCGGTCGAGAGCGCCGTGCGCGAGATCGGCGAGAAGCTGGCGGCCTCGTTCCCCGCCGCCTCGCGCCAGCCGCTCAAGGCCCTGGACGCCCGCGCGATGGAGATGGCCTCCAGCGATCGGGAGCTGCGCGCGGCGCTGTTTCGCTTCGTCGACGTGGTCCCGGCGTGCCGATCGCTCGATGATCTGGCCCGCCACCTCGTGGGGTTCCTGGAGGAGGTCCCCGAGACGCCGCCGCCCCTCTCGGTGGCGATGAAGATGTCCGGGACGCGGGCCGGGCGTGCCGCGCTGGGCGCCGCCGCGGCCGGCGGGGTCCGCCACCTCGCCCATCGCTTCATCGTCGGCGAGAGCCCGAGCGCGGCGCTGGGGACGCTGCGCAAGCTGTGGGAGCGCGGCGTGGCCAGCTCGGTCGACCTGCTCGGCGAGGCCACCGTGACCGAGAGCGAGGCCGATCGCTACGCCGGCCGCTGCCTGGAGGCGATCGAGCAGCTGTCGGCCGCCACCCGCAGCTGGCCCGCGCGCGAGACGCTGGAGACCGACGGCGTCGGGCCGCTGCCGCGCGCGAACGTGTGCGTGAAGGTGTCGGCGCTCACCCCGCTGCTGCGCCCGGATGCCCCCGAGCGCGGTCAGCGCGACGCCGCCCGGCGGCTGCGGCCCCTGCTCCGCGCCGCTCAGTCGGCCGGCGCGCACCTGCACATCGACATGGAGTCGCTGGACTCCCGCGAGGCGGTGCTGGACCTCGTGCTCGAGCTCCTGGATGAGGACGAGTTCCGCCAGGGGCCCTCGGCCGGGCTTGTGCTGCAGGCCTACCTGCGCGACTCGCCCGACCAGGCCCGGCGCGTCATCGCGTGGGCCCGGGCCACGCCGCGCGAGCCGCCGCTCACAGTGCGGCTGGTCAAGGGCGCCTACTGGGACCACGAGCTGGTCCAGGCCAGCCAGCACGGCTGGGAGGTCCCGGTGTTCCAGGACAAGCACGAGTGCGACCGCAACTTCGAGGCGCTCACGCGCGAGCTGTTGGCCGCGCGCCCGGCGCTGCGGGTCGCGGTCGCGTCGCACAACCTGCGGTCGGTCGCCCACGCGATCGCCTGCAACCGCGTCGGCGGCGGGGATGACCGCGACCTCGAGCTCCAGGTGCTGCGCGGCCTGGGCGACGAGCTCCAGCACGCGCTGGCCGTGGGCGGCTACCGGGTGCGCACCTACTGCCCGGTCGGCGACCTCGTCGCCGGGATGGCCTACCTGGTCCGCCGACTCCTGGAGAACACCTCCAACGAGAGCTTCCTCTCGGAGCAGGCGCGGGGCGTGCCGGTGGAGCAATTGCTCGCCGCGCCCTGAACTTCGCCCCCCGACGCGGCGCGTCGGGACGTGCGTCGTCTGATGCACCCTATGCGGGCTTATTTTGTACGCCTGTCCGTGGGCGCGGCTAGGGTCCTTGCGATGAAGCGCTGCCTGTTAGCCATCATCGCCGTTTCGCTGCTCGCCGCCCCCACCGCCGCGGTGGCCCGGGTCGGGGTGAGCGGCGCCGCCAAGGACCCGCTCGTCCACGCCGCACTGGGCGCCACCGCGCCGCGCCAGTGCGCGGCGGTCTACATCTCGAGCGTGAACAAGCTCTGGGCGGCGGTCTTCTTCAAGCCCGCCAGGGGATGGGGCTCGCGGTGCAAGCCGTTGCACAGGGCCGCCTGGACGGCGCTGCACCACACTCGCGGCCACTGGCGGATCAACCAGAGCGGGGACAGCGACGCGTGCGTTGCGGTGCACGTGCCGGCGACGATCCGGCGCGACCTCCAGATCCCCTGCTATCCGCTCCTGCCCTGATACGCGCCGAGCAGACGCGCGGCACGGCGATGGCTGAGACGCGCGCGCAGCGCCGAGTCATACCAGCGGGTGTCTGACCACCAGTCACGAGCCAGGGCGCCGGCGCTCGCTGCTCCCGGGCCGCCGGCGCCGCCCGGCAGGAACGCCGCGTAGGCCCGCGCCTCGCGCCGGGCGCGCCCGTAGATCGCGCGCAGCGAGTCGTGGGTGTGATCGTGGTCGACGGCCAGCGCCGGGTCCACCCGGCAGCTGTAGCCCTCGCCGAGCCAGTGCAGCGCCCATTCCTTGTCCTCGCAGGCGGGCAGGTCGGCGCGAAACGGCCGGCGGCGCCACAGCTCGGCGCGAAACGCCCCCGCGGCATTGGAGTACCCCCACTCCGGGCGCCGGCGCGCCAGCGCCGCGTCCTGGGCGATCGGCCCGCTCAGCCGGCCGCCGTCGGGGCCATGGAGGTCGCCGCAGGCGCAGGCCAGAACGGGATCGCCGGCGATCGTCCGCGTCAGGCGCGCCAGCCACCCCTCATCCCGCGGGAAGGCGTGGGCCGACAGGGACACGAGCACGTCGTGGCTGGCCCGCGCGGCGCCGAGGTTGAGCGCGCCGCCGAAGCTGAACGGCGCGCCCTGGTCGGTGACGAGCACCTGCGCGTCGTGGGCGCGGGCGACATCCCGGGTGCCGTCGCGCGAGCCGGCGTCCACCACGATGAGCTCGGCCTCCCCCGCATCGCGCTGAGCCGCCAGCAGGTTCAGGCAGCGCTCGAGGTTGGCCCGCTCGTCGCGCACGCGGATGATCACGCTGACGCCGCGCATAGGGGCGGCGACGCTACCAGCCACGTGGCGTTCTAACCTCGCTGTCCCCCCGATGGCCACCGCATTTGCCAACGAACCGATCCTCGAGCTGCGCCGCTCAGCGGTGCGCGGCGGGCTGGCCGAGGCGCTGGCCGGCATCGACCGCGAGCTGCCGCTCAGCGTGCCGGTCCTCGTCGGGGCCGACGCCCGCGCCGGCGCCGAGCTCATCTCGACCGACCCGGGGAGCCCCGAGCGGGTCGTGGCCAATGCGGGGCGAGCGACCGCCGCCGACGTGGACGCCGCCGTGGCGCAGGCACAGCGCGGGCGCGCCACCTGGGGCGCCACCCCGGCCGCCGACCGCGCCGCCGCGCTCATCGCGGCTGCCGCGTGGCTGCGCGAGCGCCGCCTGCGGATCGCCGCGCTCGAGGTCCGTGAGTGCGCCAAGCCGTGGCCTGAGGCCGACGCCGACGTGTGCGAGGCCATCGACTTCCTCGAGTACTACGCGCGCCTGGCCCTTGAGCTGGACAAGGGGCGGCCGCTGCTGCAGGTGCCCGGTGAGCGCAACGAGCTGCGCTACGTGCCCCGGGGCATCGTCGCCGTCATCTCGCCCTGGAACTTCCCGCTGGCCATCCCCTGCGGTATGACCTCCGCCGCGCTGGCCGCCGGCAACGCCGTCGTCCTCAAGCCGGCCGAGCAGTCCCCGGCGCTGTCGCACCAGCTCGTCCAGGCTTTGCGCGCCGGGGGCGTTCCGCCCGAGGCGATCTCGTTCCTGCCCGGCGAGGGCGACGCCGGAGCGGCGCTCGTGGCCCACCCCGACGTCCACGGCATCGCCTTCACGGGCTCGCTGGCGGTGGGGCGCGAGATCGTGGCCAGCGCGGCCCAGCTGCGCGACGGCCAGAACCACTTCAAGCAGGTGGTCGCCGAGCTGGGCGGCAAGAACTGCGTGATCGTCGCCTCCGACGCCGACCTGGACGAGGCGGTGCCGGCGATCGTCGGCTCCGCGTTCAACTACGCGGGCCAGAAGTGCTCGGCCGCGTCCCGGGTGCTGGCCCACGAGGCCATCGCCGACCAGCTCCTCGAACGGCTGGCCGGGGCGGTGCGCACGCTGGTGGTGGGACAGGCGGAGACGCTGGGCACCGACGTGCCCCCGGTGATCGAGCGCGAGGCCCAGGATCGGGTGGCCCGCTACGAGCAGGCGGCGCAGAGCGGCGGGCGGATCGTCGCCCAGGCCGAGCGCCCCGAGGGCGGCGGCTGGTTCTGCCCCGCGACGCTGGCCGCCGATCTCCCCGACGGCTCGCCCGTGCTCGAGGAAGAGATCTTCGGGCCGCTGCTCGCGGTCCAGCGCGTGCGCGACGTCGACCACGCCTGCGACGTCGTCGACGGCCTCTCCTATGCCCTCACCGGCGGCCTGTTCACCCGTGATCCCGGGGTGGTGCGACAGGTGCGCCGGCGCTCCCCGGTCGGCAACCTCTACATCAATCGCGGGATCACCGGGGCGATGGTGGCGCGCCAGCCGTTCGGCGGCAACCGGCTCTCGGGCACGGGGCTGAAGGCCGGGGGCCCCGACTACCTGCTGCAGTTCGTCGAGCAGCGCGCGGTGAGCGAGAACACCATGCGCCACGGCCTCGAGGTGTAGCGAGCCTCCGAGAGCTGAGGACCCCCCGTTCGGGCACTCCGCGGCGGGCGAGGTTGACCTACTCGTCAGTCGGCTCCATCATGCACAGCATGCCGCCGACGGTCGCCTGGAAACTGGCGTTCGCTCTCGTCCTCGTGGCTGCGATCGCCACGAGCGCCCTGGCCCGTGCGCCCCGGCGGTCGGCTGACCCCATGGAGCTGCGCCGGCTGGTGGCCTGCGCACTGACGCTCTACGCGGTCGGCGGCCTGGCCACGCTCACCCACCACTCGGTGCTCGCCGGGCTGGTCTACGCCGCCGGGATCGCCGTGGCCGCACTGGCCGCGTGGCTATCGCGTGGGCGAGACCAGGAGGACCCGCCCGACGGCGGATCTGAGCCGGTCGACGAGGAGCCCCCGCCTCAGCCCGACGGCGTGCCGTGGTGGGACTGGGAGCGCTTTGAGCGCGAGTTCCGCGACTACGCGCGGCGCGGCGGCTCAACGGATCGACATCCGCTCAACCGATAGGTACGTCCGCGCCGCCCACGACACCCGGTCGCTGGCGAAGTCGCGCTGGAGCGCGCCGTCGTTGAGGGCATCGTCGAGCGCCGCCATGATCATCGACTGGTCCAGCACCAGCCGCCGATGGCCGATCGACCCGGTCTTCGGGTTGACTGCGTCGTAGAACCCGCCGTCAGCGGTGTAGATGCCCGGATAGTCGGTGCGCAGCGCCTGGAGGTTGGCGTAGGCGTCGCGCGGGATCACCGACAACGCGATCGCGGAGGCGTGCGGCGTGACCGCGTCCTCGCTGGTGCAGGGCGCGGTGGGGGTCGGCGCGCACACGTCCTGAGCCAGCCCCTCACCGGCCCCGAACGCGAGCCCCTCGACGCCGTAGCCGCTGTAGCCGCCGGTGTCGTCGGGCGTGCTGGACGGCGACATCCCCCACACCGGGTCGTGGAGCACCTGGGTGTCGTAGCGCTCCTGGACCTGGGCCCAGCGCAGGTCGGCGAGGCCGAAGCTGTGGGTCCCCCACTCCGTCTCGGGAACGACCAGGTTCGCCATCAGCCCTTCGAACATGCCACCCCCGAACGTCGGGATGAACGTGATCGAGGTGCCGGGGTAAACGTAGTGGCCCTCCCAGACCTGGAACTGCTTGTGGCTCTGCGGGTCGGTGATCGTCTGCCAATAGCCCGGCACCGGCCACTGCCCCTGCCAGGAGAAGTCAGGATCGGTGGGGCAGCGCTGGGGCGGCAGCGTCCGCCAGGTGCGCCACCACACGTCGCCCGGCATCTGATGCAGGCCCATGCCGATGTACATGGAGATGCGGGGGTCGGAGTACAGCGCGCCGTTGTGGTAGCCGGCCGGGCCTTGGCCGACGTAGAAGCCGCCGTACTGCTGACCGGTGGGCTGGTTGCCGGCGATTGACGCGTTGGTGTTGCAGTCGGTCTGGGCGCGGTTGTCATAGAAGATGGAGAAGTCCATCTCGGAGAGAAGCCCGCTCGCCAGGTCGCGCACGCCGGGCAGCGCCTGGCGGGCCACGATCAAGCCCGACGCGTACCAGCCGTTGTCCACGGCGGACACGAAGGAGCAGTTGTCCCCCGTCGAGGTCGTGGCGGTGCAGTCCCCCTGGCCGGGGTTGAGCAGCACGTTGCCGTTCGTCGTGTCGTACCACTGATAGAGGAAGCCCTTGTAGCGCGTGAGCGTCGCCACCTCGTGCAGTGTCGCCGTCACCAGTCGCTGCGCGGTGGCGGTGTCGATGAGGTGCATGTCGCGGGCGGCGACGACCGCCCACAGATACACGCCGATGTTCGCCGCCGACGTGTAGGCACCGCGCACCGCCCCCGGACCCAGGTTGTCCAGGGGCAGGTGCGTGCCCGGATCGACATCGGCGGCGTAGAACCGCCAGGTGTCGGCGGCGATGCCGTGCAGCACCGCGCGCTGCCGGGCCGTCAGGCTCTGGCCGCCCCCGTCGGCGAGGGCCTGCCCAGACAGGCCCGCGCCCAGCATGGTGGCGCAGAGGACGGCCAGGAACGCGAGGCGCCGGCGCATGATCAGCCCACGTTGAACGTGGTCTCGTTACCGCCCACCGAGCTGTCGCCGACCCAGAGGTGGAACAGCCCGGGCTCGATCACGAACTGGCCCTGGTCGTTGTAGAACCCGAAGTTCTGGCGGCTCAGGGTGAACGTGACCGTCGTGCTCTTGCCCGCGGGGAGCGACACCCGCTGGAAGCCCTCCAGCTTGCGTACCGGCTGCAGGATGCTGGTGAAGTCCTGATGCAGGTAGAGCTGGACGACGTCGTCGCCGGCAACCGACCCGGTGTTGCTGATCGGGACCGTCACCCTCAGCTGCCCGTTGGGCGACACGCTGGAGGACGACAGCTGCGGGGTGCCGACGTTGAACGTCGTGTAGGACAGGCCGTACCCGAACGCGTACTGCGGCGTGTTGTCCACGTCGAGGTACTTCGACGTGTACTTGTTGTTGGGATCGGCGGGCCGCCCGGTGGGCAGCTCGTTGTAGGAGATCGGGATCTGCCCGACGTTGCGCGGGAACGACATCGGCAGCTTGCCGCTCGGATCCACCTTCCCGAACAGGAGGTCGGCGACCGCGTCCCCGCCCTCGGTCCCCGGATACCAGGCCTCGAGGAGCGCCGGCGCGTTGTCGGCCAGCCAGGGGATGGTCAGCGGTCGGCCGTTCATCAGGACGACCACGTACGGCTTGCCGGTGGCGGCGATCTGCTGGATGAGCTGTAGCTGGCTGCCCGGCAGATCGATCATCGATCGCGACGACGCCTCTCCGCTGTCGCCCGCGGGCTCACCGACCACGACCACGGTCACAGCGGAGGACTGCGCCGCCGCCACCGCCTGGCCAAACCCAGTCGTCTCGTTGCACGGGTCGGTGACCGTAAAGGTGGTGCAGCCCGGCGCATAGTTGACGGTGGCATGCGGCAACGCCTTCTGAATGCCCTGCTTGACGGTGACGATCTTGTCGGCACCGCCCGCCGCCAGTCCGGCTGCCGACGTGTCATAGCCGATCGGCACGTCCGCGCCGAGCTGGTCCAGCGCATCATCGGCCAGCGGGCCCACGACGGCGATCGACGGCGTCGAGGTGCTGAGCGGGAGCGCATGGTTGTTGTTGTTGAGCAGGACCATCGACTCATCGGCGGCGGTCTGAGCCTGGCTCAGGTTGGCTGGGGTGAGCTCAGCGGTGTTGACCCGGTTCGGGTCGGTGAGGGGATGCTGGAACATCCCGGCCAGGTACTTGAGCGTGAGCACGTGACGCACGGCGTTGTTCACCTGGGCCATCGTGATCTTGTGCTGGGCCAGCAAGGTCGGGCCGGCGTTCTCGTAGGTCGAGTTCGGGCTGTGCAGCTGGACCGCCATCTCGATGTCGACACCAGCGGTCAGCGCCTCCTGCGCCGCCTGGGCATCGTTGGCGGCGTACCCGAACTCCTCGAGCTCCTGTACCGCCTGGTAGTCGCTGACGACCGTGCCGCCGAAGCCCCACTCGTTGCGGAGGATGGTCTGCAGCGTCTCCGGATCGGCGGTCGCGGGGACGCCGTTGAGCGAGTTGAACGCGCTCATCACGGTCGCCACGCCCGCATTGACGCCGGCCTTGTAGGTCGGCAGGTAGTCGTTGTACAGCTGCTGGGTCGACATGTCGACCGTGTTGTATTCACGGCCGGCGACCGGGGCGCCGTACGCCGCGAAGTGCTTGATCGTGGCGGCCATCTTGCCGGGGGCGCTGTAGTTGGAGCCCTGATAGCCGTGGATGCGGGCGGCCGCCAGCGCGGCGCCGAGGAACGGATCCTCGCCGCTGGTGCCCTGGACGCGGCCCCAGCGAGGATCGCGGGTGACGTCGACCATCGGGCTGAACGTCCACTTGATGCCGTCGGCGGCGCCCTCGGCGGCCGCCATCGACGCGTCGTTGGCCGCGAGCGCCGGGTCCCAGCCGCTCGACTCGCCGAGGGAGATCGGGTACATCGTCTTGTAGCCGTGGATGACGTCCAGCGAGAAGATGAGCGGAATGTGCAGCCGCGACTGGAGCGCGGCCTGCTGGAGCTGGTTGATGTTGGCGACGCCCACCATGTCCAAGATCGAGCCGACCAGCCCGTGCTTCGCGTCATCGATCAGGCTCTGCCCGGCGGTGCCGTTGGGCCCCTGGGGACCTGACATCTCGAGCTGGCCGAACTTCTCTGCCACCGTCATCTTGCGCAGCAGCCCGTTGACGAAGTTGCTGGCCCCCTGCTGCTGCGGCGTGAGCTTGCTCTGGCTGCGCGCCTGCGTCTGGTGGTCGGTCTTGGCCGACGGTGCGGCCGCGAACACGCCTGTGATGAACAGGACCAGCACGGCGATGAGCGCCGCCCCGGCCGTCCCGAACCCGATGCGGCGGCGCGGCCCTTGGCCGACGACACGCCCTACCCGTTGCGCCATGATCTCTCCCTCACTCAGCCGTTGTGGACCCCGGCGTACCCGCTGCGAAAAGCGCTGAAACCCCTATCTCATCGGGGATTTCGTGCTTCGCGGCACACCGGCAAACGGCGCGTCGGCCGGGCGGGCGAAGGGTGGGCGGGGGCGATTCAGACCGAGACGGCGGCGAGCAGCAGCTCGTGCAGGCGCGTTTCACCCGTCAATTCCGGGTGAAATGAGACCGCGATGACGTTGCCCTGGCGCACGGCGACGGGGTGGCCCTCCACGTCGGCGAGCACCTCCACCTCGGGGCCCGTCTCGGCCGCCCAGGGCGCGCGGATGAACACCGCGTGGACAGTCCCGCCGCTCACGCCGGCGACGTCGAGGTCGGCCTCGAAGGAGTGCAGCTGGCGGCCGAAGGCGTTGCGCCGGGCCTCGATGTCGAGCACCCCGAGATGGGTGCGGTCGAGCATGATCATCCCGGCGCAGGTGCCGAGCACCGGGGTCCCGGAGCGGGCGAGCGCGCGCAGCGGCTCACCCAGCCCCTCGCGCTCGATCCCGAGCGTCATCACGGTGGATTCGCCGCCGGGGATGATCAGCGCGTCCAGCCCCTCCAGGTCGGCGGGAGTGCGCACCTCGCGCGCGACGGCGCCGAGGCGGTGCAGGACCTTGGCGTGCGCCTCGAAGTCGCCCTGGAGCGCCAGGACTCCGACCAGCGGCGCGCGCTGCGCCGAGGGGTCGGCCACGGCTACCAGCCGCGGCCGGCGAGCAGCTGCTCGGACTCGAGCTTGGAGGACTCCACGCTGACCATCGGCTGCCCCAGACCGTGGGACGCGGCCGCCACGCGGGCGGGATCCTCATAGTGGGTCGTGGCCTCGACGATCGCCCGGGCCCGGCGCTCGGGGTCCTCGGACTTGAAGATCCCGGAGCCGACGAACACGCCCTCCGCGCCGAGCTGCATCACCAGCGACGCATCGGCGGGCGTGGCGATGCCTCCGGCACAGAAGAGCACGACGGGCAGGCGCCCGTCGGCGGCAACCTGGCGCACAAGTGGCAGCGGAGCGGCGAGCTCCTTGGCAGCGGTGGCGAGCTCCTCGGGGTCGAGCACGCCGAGACGGCGGATCTCGCGGCGGATCACGCGAAGGTGGCGGACGGCCTCGACGATGTCGCCGGTGCCGGCCTCGCCCTTGGAGCGGATCATCGCCGCCCCCTCGCCGATCCGGCGCAGCGCCTCGCCGAGGTTGGTGGCGCCGCACACGAACGGGATCTTGAAGTTCCACTTGTCGATGTGGTTGGCCTCGTCGGCCGGGGTGAGAACCTCGGACTCGTCGATGTAGTCGACCTCGAGCGCCTCCAGCACCTGTGCCTCGGCGAAGTGGCCGATCCGCGCCTTGGCCATCACCGGGATCGTGACCGCCTCCTGGATGCCCTTGATCATCTCCGGGTCGGACATGCGGGCCACGCCGCCGTCGCGACGGATGTCAGCGGGGACGCGCTCGAGCGCCATCACCGCGGCGGCGCCGGCGTCCTCCGCGATCTTGGCCTGCTCGGGGGTGACCACGTCCATGATCACGCCGCCCTTGAGCATCTCGGCCAGACCGGCCTTGACGGTGAACGTTGCCTCGTCCCGAGGGGTATCGCCGTTGGAGTCCATGGGGGCCCAGTGTAGCCGGGCGCTAGGTTCTCCAACCGATGACTGTGGACGCGGTGTTTGTCCAGGATGGCGATCGCTTCCAGGCCACCGACCTGGCGCTGGGCCCGTGGTACCCGGGAGCGCTGCACGGCGGGGCCCCGGCGGCGCTGATCGTCCACGCCGTCAACGGCCGCGCCGCGGCCGATGGCCTGCGCCTGGCGCGGATCACTTACGAGTTCGTCCGGCCCGTCCCGCAGGCGGCACTGGCGGTGGCGGTGGAGGTGGTGCGCCCCGGACGGCGGGTGACGCTGATGGACGCCGTGCTGCGCGACGGAGTGGGCACCGAGGTGACGCGCGCCCGGGCGCTGCTGCTGCGCCCCTCGGAGGTGAGCGATCCGGTGGGCGCCCGGACCAGCGGCCCGCCGTTCCCGGGCCCCGAGGAGGGCGTCCCCAACGACTGGGAGGGCCGGCAACGCCGCGGTTTTGCCACCGACGCCATGGAGATCCGCTTCGTCAAGGGACGGTTCCTGGAGTCCGGCGCGGCGATCGCGTGGTTTCGTCTGCGCCACCCGCTGGTCGGCGGGCACCCGGTTCACCCGCTGGAGACCGTGGCGGCGGCCGGCGACTTCGGCAACGGCATCGCCGCCGTCCTCGACTGGGATCGCTACCTGTTCATCAACCCGGACCTCACGCTCTACGTCGAGCGCCCGCCGGTGGACGAATGGGTCGCCCTGGAGTCCCAGACCCGCGTCGAGGCGGGCAGCGTCGGAGTCGCGGAGAGCGTCCTGTGGGACCGCCGGGGCCGTATCGGCCACGCGACCCAGTCGCTGGTGATCGGTCCCCGCCCGCCGGCTACTTGAGCCGGAACGCCTTGATCCGCACGTCGTACTGCTGCGCGTCGCGGGCGTAGACGCCGTAGGCCAGCGCCTGGATGAGCGACAGCAGTGCCGTGTGCGAGCGCACGAAGGCCGGTGTGTTGGACGAGTAGTACAGGCGAATGCGGGCCAGGCGGGCCACCTCGGACAGCGTCGCGTCGGTGATGGCCAGCGTCGGCGCCTTGCGGTGGCGCGCCAGCTTCATCGTGCGGGTGATGAGCGGATGCGGCCGCCCGGCCGACAACCCGACCACGAGCGTGGTGGCGTCGATCCTGCTCAGCCGGCCCAGCGCCTCCTGGGAGGGGCTGGCCACGATCTCGGCGCGGAGGTCGAGCAGCATGAGCAGGTGGCGCAGGTAGCTGGCGAAGAACGCCATCTGGTCGGTGCCGGCGATCAGAACCTTCTCCGCGGTGACGATCGCGTCCACGGCCGCCTCCACGTCGGAGCGGCTCAGCTTGTGGGCGGTGTCCTCGACGTTGACGTGGTCGGCGGCCAGTGCCGCCTCAAACTCGGTGTGGTCCAGTGAGAACAGCGGCGTGGCCGCGGCCAGCGTCTCGGTGGCGACGCCGCCCTGGCCGACCCGGCGGCGGTACTCGTCGCGCGCGGCCTGCTGGAGCTCGGGGAACCCTTCAAAGCCGAGCGCCTGCGAGAAGCGCACCACCGTGCTCGACGAGGTGTTGGCGCGGCGGGCCAGCTCCTCGGCGGTCTGGAAGGCGGCTTCGTCGAGGTGGTCGACGATGTACTGGGCGACGTCCTTCTGGGACCGGCTGAACTCGTCGAAGCGGGCCTTGATGTAGCCCGACAGCGCCTGGTGACCGTGGTTGGTCTCGGGGGCGGCGGTGGGAGTGGTTGACTGCTTCATGGGCAGGCGTCTGTTTCGACGCCCCCCGCTGTCGTTCCTTCAGAGCTCCGCGGAAAACGGCTGCGGATCAGGGGTGACGCAATCTAAGCGTGACTACGACGCTTCAGATGACACACATCCCGCCTGGCGGCCGTGGACGACCGCGGACTGCTGCAGATGACCGGCGTCGAGGCCCAGCCGCCGCGCAGCGGCTAGCGGACCTGGGACTGCCGGAAGCGCTCGGCGCGCTCCTGGTTCTGCCGGCGCTCGGCCAGGACCTGCCCGACCGCGTAGACGATGAGGAGATTGGCCACGATGCCGATCCCGATGAAGGTAATGAGGAGGGCCAGGTCCTCCCCGGAGGAGCTGATGGAGTGCCCAAGGCCCAGGATGTCTGCCACCGACAGCATGGGCGAAAGCATACCCGCCGCTGCGGAGCATGGCCCGGGTGGGACTCGAACCCACGACCGACGGATTATGAGTCCGCTGCTCTGACCGACTGAGCTACCGGGCCGGCTGGCACGGTATCGGCTCAGGCGGGCGCGGGCGACGGCGGGCCGGCCGTTGGACGCGCCCACTACGATCAGCAATGGAACTGGGCGAAGGGATGGTGGGAAGATGGAGCGGCGTTGGTGGCTGCTGGGCGCAGTGCTGGTGATCGCGATCGCGGCCGGCTTCGGGGTCGGTATCGCGGTCAAATCGACGTCGGCCCCCGCTCAATCCGGGTCGCTGGCGTCCAGCGACTCCGCCACGGGGGCGCAGGCCACGGTCACGCGCCCGGGCGCGACCGCGCCCGTCCCGGCACTCAAGGCAAAGGCGAAGGTCAAGGCCACGCACACGACGACGTCCACCGCGAGCAGCGCGGCCAGCACCACCGCGGTCACGACAGCGACCGTCACCCAGACGACGAGCACACCCCCGCCGAGCATCCCCACGACGGCGTCTCACACCACCCTGCAGAGCACCACCTCAGGCGGCGGCGGGGGCGGCGGCGGCATCGGTTAGCGTGAGCGATCCGCACGACCTGCAGCGCTTCGTCGCCGCCCAAGACGACGTCTATGCCTCGGCCGTCACCCAGCTGCGCGCCGGGCGCAAGACAGGGCACTGGATGTGGTTCGTGTTCCCGCAGATCGCGGGCCTGGGCATGAGCGCGATGTCGCAGCGCTACGCCATCGCGTCGCTGGCCGAGGCCCGCGCGTACCTCGGCCACCCGGTGCTCGGCCCGCGGATCGCCGAGTGCGCACGCATCCTCGGCGAGCTGGGCGGGCACGACGCCAAGGAGATCTTCGGCGGGATCGACGCGATCAAGCTGCGGTCGTCGATGACGCTGTTCGCCCGCGCATCGGAGGATGATTCCGTGTACGACGCGGTTCTTGACCAGTACTTCGGGGGCGAGCCGGATCCGCAGACTGAGGCCCGGCTGGGCTAGGCCGACGGGCGCGCCGGCCCGGACGATCGCGCTCGGGGTCGCCGTCCTGGCGCTCCTCGCCACCGGAATCGCCCGCCCCGCGGGCGCCTCGGCTTCCTCGGCTTCCTCGGCTTCCACGGCTTCCACGGCTTCCACGGCCTCCGCGGCCGCCGCCGCGAACCCCATCGGGGCCCACTCGATGCTCCAGCTCGACGACCCGCCGTCGTTCATGGAGGCGATGTTCGCCCAGGCCGCAGCCATGCACGCGTCGGCGATCCGGCTGGACGTCGCGCCCGCACTCGTGTTCTCCAGCCAGGGACAGCCGCCGGACTTCTCGGGGCTCAACGAGGTGGTCGCCCTGGCCCAGCGCTATGACCTGACCGTCGTGGGCGACCTGTTGACGATCCCCACCTGGATGGCGGATTGCGCGACGCCGACGAGCACCCCGAGCCGCTGCGCGACCAATGACCTGTCCGGCTATGCGTCGGTCATCAGCCAGATCGCCGCTCGTGCCGACCCGGTCATCCGTGACTGGGAGGTGTGGAACGAGCCCGACGCGGCGCAGTTCTTCGACGGCACCCCCCAGCAGTACGCGTTCATGCTGCGCACGGCCCACGACGCGATCAAGTCCGTGGACCCGGCGGACGACGTCCTGCTCGGCGGCATCTCCGGCGTCGCGGGGACGAGCTGGCTGTCGCAGGTGTTCGCCACGCCGGGCGCTGACGCGATCCACGCGTTTGACATCGCCAACCTCCATGAGCGCGGAGATCTGTGGCAGCTCGCCCCCGACCTCGCCGGCTTCCGGCAGTTCCTCGCCACCCAGGGCTTCGTCGGGCCGCTCTGGATCACCGAGCACGGCTACCCGTCGGACCCCCAGTACCAATACGACCCCGGCTACACCGGCGGCACGACCGCGCAGGCGTCGTTCCTGGAGGCGTCGGTGCCGACCCTGATCGACGCGGGCGCGGCCGAGGTGTTCGTCACCGAGCGCGACAACCTCAGCGGCCCGTTCGCCTCCGAGGGCGTGCTCGGCGGAGACGTCGCCGACCCTCCGCCGGCCAATCCTCAGATCGTCACCAGGCCGGCGTTCGGCGTCGTGCAGGCCATCGCGGACTGCTTTCAGCGCCTCGGACGCGACTGCCCGGGCGCGCCCGCCACCGCCTCGCCGTCGACGGTCTTCCTGCCGCCGGCCCCACCGGGTCACGTCAGCACGACGTCGGTCACGATCACCGATCCCGGCAGCGTGCCGATCGCGCTCGGCGCCGCCACGGTCACCGGGCCCTACGCCGGCGGCCTGGCGGTGGCGAGCAACGGATGCGCGGGCATGGTGCTCGAGCCGCGCGAGACCTGCAGGGTGACAATGAGCTTCACGCCGACGGCGGGCGGTGAAGCCGCCGGAGCGCTCCAGCTCGCAACCGACGACGGGATCCTCACCGTCCACCTCATCGCCGACTCTCCGTCCCTCTCCGGGCTGCTCTCCCCCGAGCTGCCCTACCCACAGTTCCTCGCGACCGGCGCGGGCGACGGGGTCGGCTATCCCCAGCGATGGCGGCTCGTGCTCACCAACCCGTTCCCGGCCGGGGTGTCGATCGGCCCGGCGATCCTGTCCGGCGCGGACGCGGAGCGGTTTCGGATCACCTCGGACCGCTGTGCCCATGCCACGCTGCGCCCTCACGGAGGCTGCCGGCTCACCGTGATGTTCACGCCGACCCGCCCCGGCACCGCGCAGGGCCAGCTCACCCTCTCGGGCACGGGGTCGCCGCTCACCGCGCAGCTGCGCCCGGTGGCGTTCGCCCTACCGGCCGTTACCCGGCTGGCCACGGAGGACGGTCACGGTGGCTGCACCGTCGCCGTCCACGCCGTCCACGCCGTCCACGCCGTCCCCAACGGCGCCGTCGTCCAGGCCGTCATCACCCAACCGGCAACCGTTCGCTGGACGCTGGCGCGGGCGCGCGGCTCGAGCCCGGGGCTGTGTCGCCGGCCGCCGGTGCCCGGCGCGACGACGGCCACGGGCTCGCTGCGCACCAGCCGGCGCCGCGCGCTCGGCGGGTACCAGGCCCGCTGGCATCTGAGCACCGGTACGTTGCCGCTCGCGGCGGGGGACTATGTCCTCACCGTCTCAGCCGGCGACGAGCACGGCGAGGGCCCGGCGCGCTCGCTGGGGCTCGTCGTCAGGCCGTAGGCAGCAGGCCGAGGGTGTGAGCGCGGCCTGCTGCGTCGACGCGGCGCTTGGCCCTCAGCTTGCGCAGGATGTTCGAGACGTGCACTCCCGCGGTGCTGGGACTGATGTAGAGCGCGGCCGCGATCTCGCGGTTGGTGTGACCGCGGCTGAGGAGATCCAGCACGGCCAGCTCACGCGGCGTGAGGATCGGCGCGATCTCCTGGCCAAGCCCGTCGGAGTCGCTGAGCGCCTCGATCGCCGCCACCGCCTCGGCCACCGCCCGATCGAGCTCGAGCTCGAGCCCGTCCGCCCACGCCGACTCAAACCCGGCCGGAGTGAGCTGCCGGCCCAGACGCGCCAGCGCCGCGTCACGGTCAGGAGCCTCGGCCGCCGGCACCGGCGTGCCGATCCGCTCGCGCAGCGCGTGCGCGCAGGCGAGCAGACGGACGGCGAGCGACGTATCGCGACGGACGAGCACCGAGCCCCCGATCTCCTCCAGCACGCTGGCCACGCGCCATCGATCGCCGAGGCGGTGGTGGACGAGCAATGCGTCGCGCAGCATGAGCTCGGGGTCACCGGTGGAGCGCCGGCGGCGTCGCCCGAGGACCGCCAGCTCGTTGAGCGCCCACGCCACGCCCTCCTGGAAGCCGAGGCGGCGGCTGATCGCCAGCGCCTCACTCAGCCGCTCGGCCGCCAGATCAGGGTCGCCGCCGTACAGCGCGGCGGCGCCGAGGCTGACGAGCGTCGCCGCAACGTCGCGCAGATTCCCGTTGGCGCGGAACGCGTCGAGCGCAGGCAGGCCGAGGGTCTCGGCGCCGGCGAAATCGCCCGACAGCCATGCCACGAACCCCAGGTAGTTCTGCGAGGAGGCGACGCCCAGGGGCTCGCCGAGGGCCTCCCAGATGGCCAGGCTCTGCGCGTGCAGCTCGCACGCCTCGTCGTACCGGGCCCGCTCGCGGGCGATGGAACCAAGGCGCTGGCGGACAATCGCCTCGGCGCGGCGATCGGCCTGGCTGTCCTCCAGCAGCGGCAGCACCCGCTCCAGGCGGGCCCCGGCCTCCGCGTAGTCGCATTGCAGGAACGCGACCTCGCCGGCCTTGAGCAGGATGTCGATGAGGATCGGGGCGGGCAGCGCGTCGGCGCCCGTCAGCGCCCGCTCGTAGCACTCTCGGGCCTCCGCGTAGTACCCGCGCTGGTAGTAGAACGGCCACAGCGCCGCGGCGAGCTCGGCGGCCTCGACCGGCCGGCCGTCAAACAGGGTGCGCAGCGCCTCGGAGAGGTTCTCGTGGTCGAGCTCGATGCCCTCGACCCACGCCACCTGATCGGCTCCGGAGAGCGCAGTGCGGGCCCGCTCGCCCATGCCGTGGTAATGGGTGGCGTGCCGCTGCACGGTGCTCGGCAACTCGCCCGCAGCCTCGAGCTTGCCCAGCCCGTAGCGCCGCAACGTCGCGAGCATGCGATACCGGGGCAACGTCGGGCTCTCCACCGATTGGACCAGCGACTGGTCGATGAGCTGGCTGAGCAGGTCGAGGATCTCGCCGGACGGGACGAGCCCATCCGCGCAGACGGCCTCGGCAGCGCGCAGCGAGAACGGCCCCCGGAACACGCTCAGGCGGCGGAACAGCCGCTGGGCGGCCGGCGCAAGCAGCTGATGGCTCCACTCCAGCGTGTCGTCCAACGTCCGGTGGCGCCCCTGTGCGGCCCGGCCGGGATGGCGCAGGAGCGAGGTGTCATTCCCGAGGCGCTCAGCGATCTGCTCGACGCTGAGCACGGACACGCGCAGGGCCGCCAGTTCGACCGCCAGCGGCAGCCCGTCGAGCAGCTCGCAGATCTCCGCCACCGACTCGCGCACGCCCGGAGCTTCCATGGCGAGGCCGCCGGCGCTCTCCTGGGCACGACGGGCGAACAGCGCGACGGCGCCATCGATCGCCAGCCCGGGGACGCGCCACACCTGCTCGCCCCCGATGCCCAGCGGCTGACGGCTGGTGACGATCACCCGCAACGCGGGCGCTCGGGCGAGAAGGTCGGCGACCAACCGGGCCGCGCCGCCCACGACCTGGTCGCAGTTGTCGAGCACGAGCAACGACGACGAGCTGAGCAGACGCGCGATCGCGTCCGCCGGGTCGTTGAGCTGCTCGCCGGGCATGACCGCGGCGGCCACGGTCTGGGCAACGCGTGCGTCCTCCGCGCCGTCGGCCAGATCCGCCCACCACGCACCGCCGATGAAGTCCGCGCGCACGGCCTCGGCAAGATCCATCGCCAACCGGGACTTGCCGACCCCTCCGGGGCCGCTCAGGGTGAGCAGCCGGGTACGCCACAGCATCGCCTCCAGCTCCGTGACCTCTTCCGCGCGGCCGAGCAGCGTGGTGAGCTGGATCGGAAGGTTTCCGAGCATGGCCTCGGGCTCGTCGGTCTGGGCGACAGGATTCTCGGCAGTCACGCGATATTGCCCCACGGCTCCGTGCCGTCCGCAAGGCTCCCCCTGGGGACGCTGATTCTATGCCTACGGCCGGTCACGATCTAAAGACCTTTGCACACTCCTAAAGATCCCTGCGGCTCGTCTAAACAGGCGCGGCCGGACGCGGCGGCGGGCGTCCTCGCCGCTGTCAGGTATTGGTGATAATCCCGGGACCCGAGCGTCCACCCTGGGACCCGTCCTGACCGCCCTGCCCTCGCCGATCGCCATCCCGCGGGAGTTCCCCGGCTGGGAGTGGCTGCGCGCCCACGATCGCGGATTCGCCGCCTCGCGCCGGGCGGCGCGCGCCGCCGTGCTGATGCCGACGGCGTTCGCGCTCGGCGGGCCGGTGCTCGGCAACCCGGTGCTCGCCACCTTCGCGGCGCTCGGATCCTTCGCGATGCTGCTGCTCGTCGACTTCGGCGGCTCGATCCGCAACCGGCTCCAGTGCCAGGCGGCGCTGGCTGTCGCCTGCATGGTGCTGATCACGCTGGGCACCCTGGCCTCGCGCACCACCTGGCTGGCCGCGGTGGCCATCGCCGTGTTGTCGTTCGGCGTGCTCTTCGCCGGCGTGGTGAGCTCGGTCCTGGCGAGCGCGACGACCTCGCTGCTGCTGCCGCTGATCATCGCCGTCTCGCTGCACGGGCCGGCGTCGTCGATCCCCGACCGGCTCGAAGGCTGGGGCATCGCCTCCCTGTTCTCGCTGGTGGCCATCTCGCTGTTATGGCCCGCCCCGGCACGCGACCCGGTGCGTAGCTCGGCCATCGCCGCCTGCCGCGCCCTGGCCTCCCGCTTGCGCGCGGAGATCGACTTCGTCCTGGCGGGGCGGCCCGCGGACGGCGAGGCGAAGTACCGGGAGGCCCTGGCCGCCTCCGATGCCGCCGTCGAGGCGGTCCAGACCGGGTTCTTCGCCACCCCGTACCGGCCCACTGGGCTGAGCACCTCGGCCCGCGCCTTGGTGCGCCTCGTCGACGAGCTCCGGTGGCTGAACACGATCGTGCTGCGCTCGGCCCTCACCGCCCCCAACCCGATGACGACGATCCCGGAGGTGTGCGAGGTCAAGCGCGCCGCGGCCGAGGTTCTCTCCAGCGCCGCCGACCTCCTCGAGACGCCGGAGAAGGAGGGCGCCCTCGACGACGCGACGCACCGCCTGCGCTCGGCGCTGGAGCACCTTGAGCGCGTGAGCACCCAGCGGATCCCCGAGAGCGCCGACGACGCCCGGCACGACGTCCAGGAGCACGCGCGGCGTGTCGTGACCTCGCTGGATCCCAGCTTCCGCTCCCAGGAGCTCAGCTTCATCGTCCTGCAGATCGCGGCCAATGTCGACTATGCGGCCCGTGCCGAGCGGCGCACCTGGCTGCAGAAGGTGCTCGGCCGGCAGCCGACCGGCTTCGTCGGCTTCCTCACTGCCGCATCGCAGCGCGCGACCTCGCACACCGCACGCGATTCCGTGTGGCTGCACAACAGCCTGCGGGGCGCGGCGGGCCTGGGCCTCGCCGTTCTCATCGCTGACCTCCTCGCCGTGCAGCACTCGTTCTGGGTCGCGCTGGCCACGCTGTCGGTGCTCCGCTCGAGCGCGTTCAACACCGGGCAGAACATCGTCCGCGCCGTGCTCGGCACGACCGTCGGACTGGTCATCGGCGGCGGGATCGTCGCCCTGGTGGGGACGAACACCGCCGTGCTCTGGGTCCTGCTGCCCTTCGCGGTCCTCCTGGCCGGGCTCGCGCCGACCACCGTGTCGTTCGCCGCCGGACAGGCGGCGTTCACGCTGACCCTGATGATCCTGTTCAACCTGCTGGCGCCCGCCGGGTGGCAGATCGGGCTGGTGCGCATCGAGGACATCGCTCTGGGTGGCGCCGTCAGCCTGCTCGTCGGCCTCATGCTGTGGCCCCGCGGAGCGGGCGTGGCGCTCGGCCGCGCGCTCTCGGCCGCCTACGTCGACAGTGTCAGCTATCTCACGAGCGCGGTGGCGTACGGGCTCGGGCGCTGTGACTCCGGCGCCCCCGCGCCGGGCCTACCGGTGGATCAGGCCGCCCAAGCCGCGGCCGCCGCCCGGCGTTTGGACGACACCTTCCGCGGCTATCTGGCCGAGCGCGGCGCCAAGCCGGTGCCGTTGGCGGAGGTCACGGCGCTGGTGACCGGGATCGTCGGCCTGCGCCTCGCCGGCGACGCGGTCCTGCAACTGTGGGATGGCGACGGGCCCAACGGCGGTGACCGCGGCGCCGCCCGGCGCGCCCTGCTGTCGGGCTCGGACACCGTCCGCGGCTGGTATTCCCGCTTTGCCGAGAGCCTCGTCGGCCAGGGCAGCGTGCCCGAGCCGCTGGGAGCCGATGCCGTCTCGGACGGGCGTCTGGTCGACGCGGTGGGTCGCGACCTGCGCGACCCGGAGGGCCACGCCACCGCCACCGCGGTGAGGGTCATCTGGACCGGTGACCACCTCGACGCCGTGCGGCGGCTTCAGAGCATGCTCGTCGGCCCGGCGCAGGAGGCCGTCGCCCAGAACGCGCTGAAGTAAGGTCGCCGGCGCGCCCGCCCGGCGCCACGGTCGTCATCAGCGCCATCGAGACGTCGATCACCATGCCGTCCAGCCTCCGTCGACCCGGAGGATGTGGCCCGTCACGTTCTGCGACGCGTCGCAGGCGAGGTAGCGCACCGCCCGGGCGATGTCGTCGAGCTCGGCCAGACGGCCGGTCGGCAGCCGGCGCTCGAGGATCTCCTCGCGGAACGCCGGATCCTCGAAGTAGCCCTGGGTCAGCGGCGTGAGCACGAACGTCGGGGCCACCGCGTTGACGCGGATTCCGTCCCGCGCCCACTCAACCGCGAGCGCCCGGGTCATGCCGTCCACGGCGTGCTTGGTGGCGCAATAGGCGACCCGGCCGGGGTAGCCGACCGAGCCCATCTGGGAGGACATCGTGACGATGCTCCCCGTCCGCCCCGCGCGCAGTAGCCGGTCGCCGAAGGCGCGACAGGCCAGAAACGTGGCGCGGACGTTGACGTCGAACAGGCGGTCCCACTGCTCCAGCGGATAGTCGCGCGCCGGTCCCGGGTGGTTGGTCCCGGCGGCGGTGACCAGCACGCCCAGGTCCCCGAGGGCCGCGGCCTCGTCGATGACGTCTGAGACCTGACGCTCGTTGGTGGCGTCGGCGACGCGCCAGACGGCGCCCTTCCCCGTGGCCCCCTCCCCCGTGGCCGCCTCCTCCGCCTCGGCCACCGCCTCCTCGACCTCGGCCGCCGTGCGCGACACGAACATCACCCGCGCGCCGGCCCGGGCCAGCTCGAGCGCCGAGGCGCGCCCCAGGCCGCGGCCGGCGCCGATCACCAGCGCGACGCGGCCGTCAAGCCGCCAGGGATCGCTCATGCCGGACGACCGCTCCGCCGCTGCCGCTCAGCCCCGCGGCTCGTGCAGCGCCGCCCCCCACCGCTCCTCGATGTGGCCGTAGCGCCACACCAACAGCGCCAGCGCCCAGGTCGCCACGAACAGCCCGACGATCACGAAGCCCAGGGTGTTGAGGTCGATCCCCTCGAACCACGCCCAGAACCCCCCGGAGAGATCGAGCTGGGAGGCCAGCAGGCCACCGAGCTCGATGGTGCCGATGACCGCGGCCACCGCCACCGAGAGGCCCGTGATCGTGAGGTTGTAGAAGACCTTGCGCACCGGCTGCGACAGCGCCCACCCGTAGGCGAAGTTCATGAAGGAGCCGTCGATTGAATCCATGAGCGACATCCCCGCGGCGAACAGGACCGGTAGGCAGAGCACGGCGTACCACGGCAACCCGGCGCTGGCGGCGCCGCCGGCGAGGACGAGCAGGGCGACCTCGGTGGCGGTGTCGAAGCCGAGACCGAAGAGCACGCCGATCGGGTACATCTGGCCCGGCCGGGTGACGGTGCGCGTCAGCCGCCCCAGGACCCGGTTGAGCAGGCCGCGCTTGGCGAGCTGCTCCTCGAGCTCGACCTCGTCGTAGCGACCCGTCCGCATCTGGCGAAACACGCGGATGATCCCCAGCAGGATCACCACGTTGATGGCGGCGATGAGGTAGAGGAAGGATCCGGAGACCAGCGTGCCGACCACCGTCGTGACCTGATGCAGGTGCGAGCTGCCGGTGGCCACGGGGCCGTCGAGCGCCCTCACCCCCACCGAGATGAGGAAGGCCAGCGCGAAGACGATCGTCGAGTGGCCCAGGGAGAACCAGAAGCCGACGCTCAGCGGCCGGCGGCCCTCGGCCATCAGCTTGCGGGTGGTGTTGTCGATGGCGGTGATGTGGTCGGCGTCGAAGGCGTGGCGCAGGCCGAGCGTGTAGGCCGTCACCCCCACGCCGACGGTGAGCGCGCCACCGGTGCCCAGGCGAGCGGGGGCCACCAGGGCGAACAGCAGCCCGAAGCCGATTACGTGCAGCGCCCCGACGACGCCCGCCATCAACAGCAGCGTCCGCTTCTGCCCCGGAGTCAGGGACGACCAGAACGCTCGCGGGCCGCGCCGGCGCATCCACCGCACCGTAGTCCGGCGGACCCCGCGGCGCAATTCGCGGTGCTCTGGATTACCGCCGCGGCCGACGGGCTACATGCCCGGCGCGCCGAAGCTGGAGCGCAGTCGCCGGGCCAGCGCGCGGGCGCGGTCCGAGCCGCGCCGCCCCGCCCACGGGTGCGGTCCCTGGGCCCACGGATGCCAGCCGAGCGTGCCGTAGTGCTCGCGCACCAGCGCCTTGAGCTCACCGCGGTGCTCACCGCAGGCGTAGCGCACCGGCCCGTACATGCCGCGGCCGTGCCAGGTCAGCCACGGGGCGGGCGGGGTGGGCGGGTCCGTGTCCGCGTCGACGTACTCGCCGTGGCGCAGGTCGAGCAGCTGTTGCTCGAGCGACCTCTGGGTCGCGAGGCCAGGACGGACCCCGCAGATCTCGCATGAGAAGACGACGAGGACCGGCACCGCTCACCACCTCGGCTCATAGCCCGAGGACAGGGTGATACGGCGCTCACCGACATGGGACGTCGCCTTCTCCCCGGGCCCGCGCCGGCTGGGCGCGACGTCGTACAGACGCTTGATGGCGCGGCGGCGGAGCTGGCGCAGCACCGGCCCGTAGGTGAAGCGCGCGACGTGGGCCGAGAGCAGGCCGAGCGGGTTGGGCGACATGAACGGCATGAACTTGTCGGGAAAGCCGGGCATCGTGCAGGCGATGCAGATGCCGCCCACATTAGGGCAGCCCCCGACGCCGCCGGTCCAGCCGCGGATCGGCACGTTGCACATGGCCACGGGCCCCTTGCAGCCCAGCTTGACCAGGCAGCCGCGCGCGTCGGCGGGCGTGCGGGCGAACTCGCCCTGCTCGGCAAAGCCCGCCCGGCCGCAGCCCTGCTGCACGGTGCGCCCGAACAGCCGGCGCGGCCGTCCCTGCTCATCGAGCTCGAGCATCGGGCCGGCGCCGGCGAGGTGCAGCGCCACGTTGACCAGCGTCTCGGTGATGTTGTCGGGCTGCACGGGGCAACCGGGCACGTTGACGACCGGGACCTCACGCCCCGAGGCCCATCCGGCGCCCAGGTAGTCGCGTACGCCCATCGCCCCCGTCGGGTTGTTGCGCATCGCCGGGATCCCGCCGTAGGCCGCGCACGTCCCCATCGCGACGACCGCGGCCGCATGCGGCGTGAGACGGTCAATCCACCGCGAGGTGGTGATCGGCTGGCCGCCGGCGCCATCGACGCCGAAGGCCGCCCAGTGGCCGCCGCCGCTGAGCTGCTCGTTGGCCACGGCCCCCTCGACGACGAGGATGAACCGACCGAGCCGCCCCGCAGCGGCGGCGAACCACGGCCGCATGAACTCCTCCCCCGACTCGTAGGCGAACACGGAGTTGTGGATGATCAGGGCCGGCATCCCCGGGAAGGCGCCGCGCTGGAGATCCTCGAACGTCGGGTTGCGCGCGGAGGTCAGCGCGATCGACTCGCCGTCGCACCCCAGGCCGCTGCTGAGCCACAGCACGTGGATGGGGTGACCGGCGTTGGGAGCCGGCCTTGGCGGCCGGTGCAAAGACGCTCCGGGTGCCGGGTCAGCCGGCACGCTGGTCGCTCGGTGTCGCCGACCCAGCCAGCGCGGCGTGGCGCTCGAGCAGCGACTCCAGCTGGTATTCGAGGCTCCCGTGCAACCGCAGGTCATCGGCCGTGCCGCTGACCAGCCCCGCCTGACCGAGGCGCTTGAGGGCGTGGGAGACCGACGGGCGCTCGGCGGCGACGAGCTGGCCGAGCATCCGGTGGGTGAGCGGCAGGCACAACCGCACCGACCCAAGCTCCACCTTGCCCCAGCGCGCGGCGAGGTGCCAGAGCAGCAGCACGAGGCGCACCTCCAGCCGCGGCTGGGAGGTGATCGCCCGCAGCACGTCGAGCTCGGCGGTCCGCCGGCACGCCCGGCTCAGCAGCGCACGCACCACCTGGGGGAACGGCCGCACCCGGTCCACGAAGTCCTCGTCGAGCAGCGCCAACCGCGTGGGGCGAAGGGCGCGCCAGTGGCAGCTGCGCTCCAGCAGGTCGTCGGTGGGCAGCGTGGGCGCCTGCAGCAGATCGCCCGCACCGAGCAGTTCGGTGGCGACGCGGTCACCGGTCCGGGTCTCGAACGTGATGAGACCGTCGAGGATGAGCAGCCCCGGCCCGTGGCGGGCGATGTCAAACCACCCGGACAGGTCACAGTCGCCCACCCCCACCAGCAGTACCCGCGCGGTGGCGAGCTGGCGCACGGCGACCCGGCCGCGGACGTCGAACTCCTCGGCGAGCTCATCGTCGGCGTCCAGGAGGTACGCGTAGAGCGCGCTGGGCTCGGGCCGACGCGGCACGAGACCGGGCGCCGCAGGCCATCGAAATGGCCCGCGCTGGACGCTCCCTCCGTCTCTCACACTCACGTCACCCATCTCCTAGGTCAGTACCGACCGTCGGAACCTGGACCGCCACCCTACGCCCCGCCACCGACCTTGGGAAGGGGTGATTGCGGTTACCAGGGTGGGAGGTAACCCGCGTTACCACCGTTCGTGCCCGGCCCGAAACGGGTGGTAGAACGGATTTGTGTGCTTGGCAATACCTGGTCAAGTCGTCGAGATCGTCGATGAGACCAACCGGCTGGCCAAGGTCGACGTTGCGGGTGTGCGGCGCAACGTCAACGTCGGACTGCTCGACGACGACGGGGGCGGCGTGGTCCCCGGAGACTGGGTGCTCATCCACGTCGGGTTTGCCATCTCCAAGGTTGACGAGGAGGAGGCGCGGGCCACCCGCGACCTGCTCGTGCGCATGGGAGCCGACTACGAGCAGGAGCTCGAGGAGCTGAAGGCGAGCGTGATCGAGTGAGCGACGACTGCGGCTCACAGCACTGCATCACCTGCGGCGACATCGCGCTCGAGATGACCGTTCTGCGGGTCGACGAGGCTCGGGAGCTCGCGCTCTGCGCGGCGGAGGACGGACGGCACGAGACCGTCGAGATCGCATTGGTGGCGCCGGTGCGACCCGCGCAACGCCTCCTCGTTCACGCCGGCACCGCGATCGCCCACCAGGACGGCGTGGCGTGAGGTTCGTCGACGAGTTCCGTGACGCCGAGCTCGGCCGCGCCGTCTCGGGCCAGATCCTCTCGCTGGTGGAGCCCGGCCGCCACTACAAGCTGATGGAGGTCTGCGGCGGTCACACCCACTCGATCTACAAGTACGGCATCGACGACCTGCTCCCGGCCAACGTCGAGCTCGTCCACGGCCCGGGGTGCCCGGTGTGCGTGATCCCCATGGGCCGCGTCGACGACGGGATCGCCGTCGCCCACGAGGACGGCGTCATCTTCACCTGCTTCGGCGACATGATGCGCGTCCCGGGATCGGACGGCAGCCTGCTCGAAGCCAAGGCCGCGGGCGCCGACATCCGGATGGTCTACTCGCCGCTGGACGCGCTGCGGATCGCCAAGCAGAACCCCGACCGCGAGGTCGTCTTCTTCGCCATCGGCTTCGAGACGACCGCGCCCTCCACGGCGCTCACGCTCAAGCGGGCCCGGGCCGAGGGCGTGCCCAACTTCAGCGTCATGTGCAGCCACGTGACGATCGTGCCCCCGCTGCGCGCGCTGCTGGAGTCTCCGGACCTGCGGCTCGACGGCTTCATCGGACCAGGCCACGTCTCCACCGTCGTGGGCGCGCGGCCCTTCGAGTTCATCCCCGTCGACTACCGCAGGCCCGTGGTCATCTCGGGCTTCGAGCCGCTGGACATCCTCCAGGGGATCGAGATGATCCTGCGCCAGCTCGCCGACGGGCGCTGCGCGGTGGAGAACCAGTACAAGCGCGTGGTCCCCTATGAGGGCAACCTGCGCGCCCTGGAGGTGATGGCCGAGGTGTTCGAGCTGCGCCCGCACTTCGAGTGGCGCGGCCTGGGCTTCATCTCCCACAGTGGCCTGAAGCTCACCGAGGCCTATGCCGAGCTCGATGCCGAGGTCCGCTTCAGCGTCCCGGGCATCCGCGTCGCCGACCCCAAGGCGTGCCAGTGTGGCGAGGTGCTCAAGGGCGTCATCAAGCCCTACGAGTGCAAGGTGTTCGGCACCGCGTGCACGCCGGAGCGGCCGATCGGCACCTGCATGGTGTCCTCCGAGGGCGCCTGTGCGGCCTACTACAACTTCGGGCGCTTCGCGCGGGAGCGGGAAGTGGTCTGATGCCCGACCGCGCAGCTGTCTCGGAGCGAGAGCAGACGATCCTCGGGATCATCGAGACGGCCCGCGGCAAGCGCGCGAAGTTCCGAGATGCGCGCATCACCATGGCCCACGGGGCCGGCGGCAAGGCGACGCAGGGACTGATCGAGGGCCTGCTCACCCCGGCGTTCCATTCCGACACGCTCGACGAGCTGGCCGATGCCGGCACCGTCCACGTCGACGGCGCCGAACTGGCACTCACCACCGACTCCTACGTGGTCAAGCCGCTGCGCTTCCCCGGCGGGTCGATCGGAGAGCTGGCGGTCAACGGCACGGTCAACGACCTCGCCGTCTCCGGTGCCCGCCCGGTGGCGCTGAGCGTGTCGCTCATCCTCGAGGAGGGGCTCCCGGCCGACGAGCTGCGCGCCGAGGTCGAGGCGATCGCGCGCGCCGCCGATGCGGCCGGTGTCGGGATCATCACGGGCGATACCAAGGTGGTGGAGCGCGGGCATGCCGACGGCATGTACATCTGCACCAGCGGCGTCGGACGCCACGACCCTCGGGCACAGCTGTCGCCGGCCGCACTGCGGCCCGGTGACCGGATCCTGCTCTCGGGGAGCATCGGCGAGCACGGCACGGCGATCATGCTGGCGCGCAACGAGTTCGAGCTCGACGCCGAGATCGAGTCCGACACCTGCTCGCTGTGGCCCGTCGTCGACGCGCTGCTCGAGTCGGCCGGGCCCGGCCTGCGGTGCCTGCGTGACGCCACGCGCGGCGGCGTGGCCTCGGTGCTCAACGAGCTGGCGCGCGCGTCGTCGGTGGCGATGATCGTGCGCGAGGGCGCGGTGCCGGTCCGCCCCGAGGTGGCCGGCGCGGCCGAGATTCTGGGGATCGACCCCATGTACGTCGCCAATGAGGGCAAGCTCGTGGCGTTCGTGGAGCCCGGGCTGGCCGACGCCGCGCTGACGGCGATGCGCGACGTGCCCGGCTGTGAGGCGGCGGCGGAGATCGGCGAGGTGCGCACCGAGCCCCCCGGGATGGTGCTGGTGGAGACGAGCTTTGGCGGTCGGCGGGTGATGGATCAGCTGGTCGGCGACCCGCTGCCACGGATCTGTTGAGCGAGAGGAGACGAGATGGCGACACAGGCGAGTCCGTATGCGAAGCAGAAGGAGACCGAGGCGGTCACCGCACACGTGCTGTGGATGACCACCGGCCTGAGCTGCGAGGGGGACTCGGTGGCCATGACCTCGGCCACCAACCCCAGCCTGGAGGACATCATCCTGCAGGCGATCCCGGGCATGCCCAAGGTCGTCGTACACAACCAGGTCGTCGACTACGCCGTCGGCCAGGAGTACGCACAGGCCTGGTTTGACGCCGAGAACGGCGAGCTGGATCCCTTCGTGCTTGTGATCGAGGGCTCGCTGGGCAACGAGGAGATCAACGGCGAGGGCCACTGGACCGGGTTTGCCATCAACCCGGCCAACGGCCAGCCGATCACGATGAACGAGTGGATGGACCGCCTGGCGCCCAAGGCCGCCGCGGTCGTCGCCGTGGGCACGTGCGCGACGTACGGCGGCATCCCCGCCATGAAGAACAACCCGACGGGCGCGATGGGCGTGCCCGACTACCTGGGCTGGAGCTGGCGTTCCAAGGCAGGGCTTCCAGTCGTGTGCATCCCGGGCTGCCCCGCGCAGCCCGACAACATGACCGAGACGCTGCTGTACCTGGCGCTCCATCTCGCCGGGCTGGCGCCGGCGCCGGAGCTCGACGAGGCGCTGAGGCCCAAGTGGCTGTTCGGGCGGACCGTTCGCGAGGGATGCAACCGCGCCGGCTTTGCCGAGCAGGGCGACTTCGCCACCGAGTACGGCTCCGACCACCGTTGTCTGGTCAAGCTGGGCTGCAAGGGCCCGGTGGTCAAGTGCAACGTCCCGGTGCGTGGCTGGGTCAACGGCGTGGGCGGGTGTCCCAACGTCGGCGGCATCTGCATGGCGTGCACGATGCCGGGATTCCCGGACAAGTACATGCCGTTCATGGACGAGGACAAGTGGGGTGCGGCCGCTCAACGCATCATCCAGTTCAGCTACGGGCCAATCGTGCGCTATATGCGCAAGCGCCACATCAAGACCAAGTACGACGTCGAGCCCGAGTGGCGGCGGCGCGGCAGCACACTGACCACCGGCTACCAGAAGCGGTGGTGACAGTCGCTGCCGACTGACACTGACCGACGCAGGCGAATGGAGAGACGAGATGGCAACCGACACTGCGCAGAAAGTCGTCGTCAAGGAGATGTCGTGGGACCCGATCACCCGGATCGTGGGCAGCCTGGGCATCCACACCGAGATCGACTTCACCAACCAGCAGGTGCTCAAGTGCTACAGCACGTCGATGATCTTCCGTGGGTTCGACATCTTCATGAAGGGGATCGATCCGCGCGACGCGCACTTCATCACCAGCCGTATCTGCGGCATCTGCGGTGATAACCACTGCACCTGCTCGTGCCTGAACCAGAACATGGCCTACGGGGTCAAGCCGCCCAAGCTGGGCGACCTGGCCTTCAACCTGGCCGAGACCGCGGACTACATCTTCGACCACGCGATCTTCAACGACTGCATGGCCAATGTCGACTTCTGCGAGCAGATGGTCAAGGAGACCAACCCGAGCCTGCTGGCCAAGGCCGAGAGCACGGCCGCGCCCGGCTCTGACATCCACGGCTTCAAGACGATCGCCGACATCATGCGGGCGCTCAACCCGTTCACCGGCGAGTTCTACCTCGAGACGCTGCACGTGGCCCGTTACACACGCGAGATGTACTGCCTGTTCGGTGGCCGCCACACCCACCCCTCGACGATCATGCCCGGCGGCTGCAGCGCGGACATCACGCATCAGACGTGCACGGATTACTACGTGCGGCTGATGCGCTACTTCGACTACGTCAAGCGCAGCGTGCCGATGCACGACGACCTCTACGACTTCTTCCTCCAGGAGCTGCCCGGCTACGACATGGTCGGCTTCCGGGAGACGAACCTCGTCAACTGGGGCTCGTTCGACGATCCGGACTACGTCGACTACGACTACCGCAACATGACCGAGTGGGGCCGCAAGCGCTACATCACCCCCGGCGTGGCCATCGGCGGCGAGCTGATCTCGACCGACCTGGTGGAGATCAACCTCATGATCCGCATCCTGTTGGGGTCGTCGTACTTCGACGGCTGGGAGAACGAGCCGACGTTCGTGACCCATGACCCGCTCGGCAATCCGGTGGACAAGAACCACCCGTGGAACAAGGTGACCCTCCCGCGGCCGCAGAAGCGCGACTTCGCCGACAAGTACACGTGGGTGGTCTCGCCGCGCATCTATGACAAGCGCACCGACACGCACGTCTGTTGCGACACCGGCGGCGGCCCCTTCGCCCGCCAGTGGTGCACGGCCAAGGCCGGGCTCGTGGACTTCGGCTACGCCAAGGCGACCGGCGATTCGATTCAGATGGTCTTGCCCCGCTCGCCCAACATGCCCGAGATGGAGCTCGAGTGGAAGGTCCCGGAGAAGTCCAACGCCATCGAGCGCGACCGCGCCCGGACCTACCACCAGGCCTACAGCGCACTCATCGCGCTGCACTGCCTGGAGCGGGCGATGAAGGAGGTCCAGGCCGGCCGGACCAAGAGCTGGAACAGCTTCAAGGTCCCCGAGAGCGCTGTGAGCTGCGGCTTCCACGAGGCCGCCCGTGGCGTGCTGTCGCACCACATGGTCATCCGCGAGGGCAAGATCGCCAACTACCAGCCGTATCCACCGACGCCATGGAACGCCAGCCCGCGCGATGCCTACGGGACGCCGGGCCCTTACGAGGACGCCGTCCAGAACACGCCGATCTTCGAGGAGAACGGTCCGGACAACTTCAAGGGCGTCGACATCATGCGCGCTGTGCGGTCCTTCGACCCCTGCCTGCCGTGCGGGGTGCACATGTACACCGGCGGCGGCAAGGTGCGCAAGGTGATGCACACGCCGACGGCGATGGCGTAGGCCATGGAGACAGCCGGACTCAGCGCAGACGGGAGGGCGGCCGGGTCCGTTTCCCCGGAGGAGTTGGTGCAGCGCATCCAGGACCTTCAGGAGCGCCTGGAGGCGACGGGCGACGCGGCCGCTCGGGAGGCGGCCGACGCGCTCGTCTCGGCGGTGGTCCAGATGTACGGCGCCGGACTGGAGCGGATCGTGGAGCTGCTGGCCGGCGCCGGCGAGGCCGGGAGGGAGATCGCGTCGTCCCTCTCTGACGATGCGCTCGTGGCCACGCTGCTGCTCATCCACGACCTGCACCCGGTGCCGCTCGAGGACCGCGTGCAGGCGGCGCTCGAATCGGTGCGGCCCTACATGGAGTCACACGGCGGCAACGTCGAGTTGCTGTCGCTGCACGACGGCGTGGCCACCATCCACCTGCGCGGCAGCTGCTCGGACTGCTCGGCCTCGGCGGTGACGCTGGAGCTGGCCATCAAGCAGGCGCTGGAGGAGGCCGCGCCCGATCTCGAGGCTCTGGAGGTGCTCGGCGTCGCCGCCCAGACCGCCGGTGGGCCCGGACTGCCGATGGTGAGTGGCAGCATGCCGTCCGCGCCCACCGGCATGGAGCTACCGGTGGTGATGGCCGGGGTGGGCGGGGGCGAGTTCCCACAGCCGTCCTGGGTGGACCTGGAGTCGGTCGCCGGGCTGGTCGACGGGACGCTCGCGGCGGTGAGCGTGGCCGGATCTGACCTCGTGGTGGCCAACGTCGACGGCACCCTGCTGGCCTACCACGACCGCTGCGCCAACTGCGGCGCGCCGCTGCATGAGGGGCTGCTCTCGGCGGGCGCGCTCGCCTGCCCGGAGTGTCGGAGCTCGTTCTTCCTGCCGCGGGCCGGTCGCTCCATGGACGACGAGCACATGCAGCTCGAGCCGGTGCCGCTGCTGCGCGACGAGGGGCGCGTCAAGGTCGCGCTCTCGCAATGACCGGCCGCCGGCCGGTGGCCGACGCGGTGGCCGCTCGGCGCCGGGCCGATCTCGTCGCGGGGCTGCGCGGTTTGGCCAGGCCGCGGCCGACGCCACCTCCGTCAGCATCCGCCGACGCCGAGGCGTGCGACCTGTGCGGCGTCGGCATCTCCGAGGAGCACCGCCACCTCCTCCACCTGGGCGAGCGGCGGATCGTGTGCGCCTGCGAGGCGTGCTGGGCGATGCGCTCGGGCGAGGGCGACTACCGCCCCACCGGCAACCGGACGGTGTGGCTCGCCGGCCTGGAGGTCCCCGACGACCTGTGGGCGGGGTTCCAGGTCCCGATCGGGCTGGCCTTCTTCATGGAGTCCACGGTCACCGGGTGCATCGTGGCCATGTACCCCAGCCCCGGCGGGGCCACCGAGAGCGAGCTGCACTTCGAGTCCTGGAACCGCATGCGCGCGCTCAACCCGGTGCTGGAGACCCTGGAGCCCGACATCGAAGGGCTCATCGCCAACCGGCTGTGCGATCCGCCGGTCTACGTGATCGCGCCGATCGACCGCTGCTACGAGCTGACCGGCACGATCAAGGCAGCCTGGGAGGGGATCTCCGGCGGCCCAGGCGTCCAGGCGGCGGTCGACGGCTTCTTCGGTGACCTCCGCGTGAAGGCGGGAGCGTGATGGATATCGCGCCCGCCGAGGCCCCCGCGCCCGCCGGCGCCCCGGCGTCCGAGCAGCCACCCGAGGTGGAGTTCGCCGTCCTCGGCGCCCGCCCGGTCAAGTACGCCGCCGCGCCGATGCTCGCGCTCGACCTCGAGGTGACCGAGACCCACGGCCGCCAGGTCTACATGCTGGCGCTGAGCATTCAGCTCATGATCGAGCCCGCCCGCCGCGCCTACGACGAGGCCGCCCACGACCGGCTGGTGGAGCTGTTCGGTGCGCCCGAGCGGTGGGCGGTGACCACGCGCAGCCTCGTCTGGTCCGCGCTGGACGTCGTCGTCCCCGCGTTCACCGGGCGCACGACGGTGACGGTGCCGATCGCCTGTCACTACGACCTGGAGCTGGCGGCGGCCAAGTACCTGCACTCCCTCACCGACGGGGAGGCACCACTGGCGCTGCACTTCAACGGAATGGTCTACTACCCGGCCGAGGACGGCGGGCTGCAGATCGTGCTGCTGCCGTGGAGCAACTCGATCGGCTTCCGGATGCCGGTGCGGGTGTGGCACGAGACGATCGAGCACTACTACCCCGGGACCGCCTGGGTGGGGTTGCGCTCCGAGACGCTCGAGGCACTGCAACGTGCGAAGCTCGCGCGCGGGCTGGCCACGCTGGACGACACGGTGGCGGCGCTGGTGGGCGACGGTGGCGATAGCTGATCACCTCGAGGAGCTGCTGGAGTCCCTGCTGTGGGAGGGGTACGCGCTCTACCCGTACACCCCCGGGGCGGCCAAGAACGCCACCCCCACCCCGTTCGGCATCGTCTACCCCCCGGTCTACGCGGCCGCACTGGCCAGCACGTTTGACCACCTTGAGCTGCGCTGCGTGGTCCGGGCGCCGGCCGACGCGGTGCTGAGCGCGGAGGTCCGGTTCCTGGCGGCCTCGGGCGAGCGCCACCAGGCGGCCGCTCACCGCGTCGAGCTGCCCGGGGCGATGGCAGGCGCGCTGGCGGGGCGTCCGGCGCGCAAGGAGGTCTCGGTCGGGGGCCTGACGCTGGGCATGGCGTTGGAGACCCGGCCGCAGCTGGATGAGAACGAGTACGAGGTCGCGCTGCGGGTGGACAACCTGACGCTCGTGTCCTCCGGCCTGGATCGGGCCGGGGCTCTGCGGCGCTCGCTCATCTCGACTCACCCGGTGCTGCGCGTGACCGGGGGGCGCTTCGTGTCGCCGCTGGAGCGGCCGTGCGACTCGGTCAACACCTTCCCGGTCCTGGCCAACGACGCCGACGACGTCGTCCTGGGCGCGGCGATCGTCCTTCCCGAGCATCCGCGGCTCGCGCCCGAGAGCCTCGGCGGGCTCTTTGACTCCACCGAGATCGAGGAGGCGCTCCTGCTCCACGTCCGCACACTCAGCGACTCAGAGCGCGAGGAGATCGAGCGCCAGGATCCCGCCGTGCGGGAGATGATCGCGCGGGCGGCGAGCGCGACGCCCGACGACATCGTCGCGCTCCATGGCCGCGTGGAGCTGCGCGACCCGATGACGAACGAGCCGCCGACCGAGCCGCCGGGGCTGGTCGATCCGCGGGCCGGAGATGCAGTGCTGGACGTGGACGGACGGACGTTTCGCCGCGGCGGCAAGGTGGTGATCCGGCCGGGCGCCGACGCCGACATCCAGGCCCGCATGCTCGACGGACGCACGGCGACGATCGAGCGGATCTTCACCGACTACGACGGCAAGGCCCATCTCGGCCTGACAATCGACGACGACCCGGGACAGGAGCTGATGCGGGACACCGGCCGCTACCTGTACTTCTTCGCCCCGGAGCTGGAGGTGGTGGAGCCATGAGCGAGGACGCACTGCGCAGCATCCTGATCGCCGGCGTGGGCAACAGCTGGTTGCGCGACGACGGCTTCGGGGGCGAGGTGGCCCGCCGCCTGTCCGAACTCGAGTTGCCTCAGGGCGTGTCGGTCATGGACGCCGGCACCGGCGGACTGGACCTCGCCTATGAGGTGATGCGCGGCTACGACGCGCTGGTCATCCTCGATGTCTCACCCCAGGGCGGCGAGCCCGGGACCCTCTACGTCATGGAGCCCGACGAGGAGGCGGTGCCCGGCGGGATCGAGGACGGGGACGTCATCAACCCGCACGCGATGGACCCACAGACCGTGCTGCGCTTCGTCAAGTCCGTCGGGGCCTGGCCTGGCAAGGTCGTGGTCATCGCCTGCGAGCCCGAGGAGGTCTCCGAGATGGGCTGGGGACTGTCGGACCGGGTCCAGGAGGCCGTCGCGCGGGCCGTCGCGCTCGTCCTGGAGACCGTGGAGCAGCTGCAAGCCGGCACGGTCGCCGCACCGGCGGAGTGAGGGCGTGCACGAGCTGTCGCTGAGCAGCGCGATCGTCAACACCGTGGCCAAGCACGCCGGCGGCCGTCGCGTGACGGTGGTCAGCCTCCGGGTGGGCCGCCTGCGCCAGGTGATCCCCGACACGCTGGAGTTCTACTTCGAGTTCGTGGCCCGCGACAGCGTGTGCGAGGGGGCGCGCCTGGAGCAGGAGGTCATCCCGGCGCGACTGCGCTGCCACGGGTGCGGCCACGAGTGGGCGATCGAGATCCCCGCGTTCCGCTGCCCCGCGTGCGCGGGCAGCGACGTGGTGGTGGCGTCGGGCGACGAGTTCGAGGTGGAGTCAATCGAGGTGGAGGAGGCCGAATGCATCGCACAAAGGTGAAAGTCGTCGAGGAGGCACTCGACGCCAACAACACGATCGCCGCCGCCAACCGGGCCGACTTCGACCGTGCCGGAGTCACGGTGATCAACTTCATGAGCGCGCCGGGAGCGGGCAAGACCACCCTGCTCGAACGCGTCGCGGCCGATCTTCCCGGTGTTCGCGTGGGCGTGCTCGAGGGCGACGTACAGGGCTCGATGGACGCCGACCGCCTGGCCACCCTCCACGTGCCGGTGACCCAGATCAACACCGACGCGGGCTTCGGCGGCGAGTGCCATCTCGACGCCAACATGGTCCGCTCCGCCATCCCCTCGCTGCCGCTGGACGACATCGACCTGCTCATCGTCGAGAACGTCGGCAACCTCGTGTGCCCGGCGGAGTTCCGCATCGGCGAGGACGCGCGGGTCATGGTGAGCGCGGTCACCGAGGGCGTGGACAAGCCGCTCAAGTACCCGCTCATGTTCCGCGCCTGCGAGCTGGTGATCGTCAACAAGATCGACCTCCTCCCCTACGTCGACGTCGACCTCGATCACCTCCTCTACAACATCGACCAGGTCCACCCCGACGTCGAGCGCATCGTCCTGAGCGCCAAGACCGGCGAGGGCCTCGACGCCTGGCGCGATTGGCTCACGCGGATCGCCACCCGCGAGGGGGCGGTCCTGGCGGGATGAGCCACGCCGCGCAGCTCGTCGCGGATCCCGCCGCGCGGCTGAGGACGCTGCTGGCTGCGCGCACCGAGGCCAACGCCCGGTTCTTCGACGCCGAGGCCGAGCGCCTGGCGCGGCTGTGCCATCTGATGGCCGAGCGCTTTGCCCGTGGCGGGCGCCTGGTGGCGTTCGGCCGCTCCCCGGCGGCACGCTCAGACGCCCGCCACGTCGCCGTCGAGTTCGTGCATCCGGTGATCGTGGGCAAGCGCGCGCTTCCGGCGATCGGGCTGGCCGGCGAAGGCGGTCAGCTGGCGGCCCAGGTGGCGCTGCTGGCCGGTGCCGACGACATCGCGATGGCCTTCGGCGCCGGCGAGGACGGAGGCGAGGCCGCCGCGGCGATCGCGGTGGCGCGCGGGCGGGGGTGTCTGACCATCGCCTTCGAATCGGTCCCCACCCACACCGCCGAGTGGGAGTTCGCCCCGCCGACCTCGGACGGCGACATCGCCCAGGAGCTTGTCGAGACGCTGTACCACGTCCTGTGGGAGCTCGTCCACGTCTTCTTCGAGCACCGTGGCCTGCTCAGCGGCCGTTCGGAGCGGCGGGTTCATGACGCGGGCGCGTCGAGCTTCCTCTACCCGTTCCTCGACGAGCGCGAGGACAAGCTCGAGCCCGTGGTCGAGGACGTGAGGCGGTCGGTGCTGGCCAAGGCGGCCGAGATCGCAGACCTGCGCGCGCAGACGCTGGGTGAGAATGCGGAGGTGCTCGCCGGTGCGGCGGCGGCGCTCCGCCTGTGCTTCGAGGGCGGGGGTACCCTCCTTGCCCTGGGCAACGGCGGCTCGGCCACCGACGCGATGGATGTCGTCGCCGACTTCCGCTCGGCGGGGCGGCGCGCCATCGACCTCACCGAGGACCCGGCCATCCTCACCGCGATCGCCAACGACATCGGCACCGAGGCCATCTTCAGCCGCCAGGTGATCGCCTACGGCGCCGGCGGTGACGCACTGCTCGCCCTCTCGACGTCCGGCAACTCGACCAACGTGATCGCTGCGCTGGCCGAGGCGCGCCGCCGCGGGCTGACCACGGTCGCCATGGTCGGCTATGACGGTGGCCGCGTCGCCGCCGAGGGCCTTGCCGACCACGTCGTGGTCACGCGGTCTGAGCACATCCCCCGGATCCAGGAGGCCCAGGCGAGCGCCTACCACGCGCTGCGGGCGCTGGTGGGATGAGCGTGCACGCGGCGGTCCGGGACGGCCGCCGCACGCGCGTCCGCGTCCGCGTGCGCGGCACCGTCCAGGGCGTGGGGTTCCGGCCCTACGTCTACCGGCTGGCGGGCGAGTTGGGGCTGGGCGGGTTCGTGTTCAACGACGCGCACGGGGTCGTGGCCGAGGTGGAGGGATGTAACGACGCAGTCGACGCGTTCGTGGCCCGGCTCGGTCCCGACGCCCCACCGCTCGCCGTGATCGAGGACGTGGAGTGCCGGACGCGGCGGGTGTGCGGAGAGACCGGGTTCGCGATCCGGGAGAGCCCGCACGGCGAGGTGGCCGATGCACCGGTCGCGCCCGATACGGCGGTGTGCCCCGACTGCCTGCGCGAGTTGGGCGACCCCGCCGACCGCCGCTTCCGCTACCCCTTCGTCAACTGCACCAACTGCGGGCCCCGGTTCACGATCGTGCGCGGGGTCCCCTACGACCGGCCGCTGACGACGATGGCCGGCTTTCCGATGTGCCCGGACTGCCGCGCCGAGTACGCGGACCCGGCAGACCGCCGTTTCCACGCCCAGCCCAACGCCTGCCCGGTGTGCGGGCCGCGCGTGTCGCTGCTGGCCCGCGACGGCGAGGTGGTGGCGCAGAGTGGCGGGGCCGCCGACGCCGTGACCGACCCGGTCACCGCGGCGGCGACGGCTCTGCGCGACGGGGCGATCCTGGCCGTGAAGGGGATCGGCGGCTACCACCTTTCCTGCCGCGCCGATGACGAGGCGGCGGTGGCCGCCCTGCGCGCGCGCAAACACCGAGAGGACAAGCCGTTCGCGCTGATGGCCGCCGACGTCGCGCAGGCGCAGCGGCTGGTGGTGCTCGGTGACGCCGAGCGCGGTCTGTTGGAGGCGCCCGGGCGGCCGATCGTGCTCGCCGCGCGCCGCGCCGATGCGCCCGTGGCCGCGGCCGTCGCCCCGGGGGCACCCGAGCTCGGCGTGATGCTCCCCTACTCCCCGCTGCATCACCTGCTGCTGGCCGACACCGGCGGTCCCCTCGTGATGACCAGCGGCAACGTCTCCGACGAGCCGATCGCCTATCGCGATGCCGACGCCCGCGCGCGGCTGGCGGCGATCGCCGACCTGTTCCTCGTCCACGACCGGCCGATCGAGACCCGCACCGACGACAGCGTGGTCCGTGTGGTTGCGGTGGCGGGCTCGGCGCAGCCTGCGTTCCTGCGCCGCTCGCGCGGCTATGTCCCTGCCGCGCTGGCGCTGCCCGACGGGGGGACGCCGCGGCCGCTGCTGGCCTGCGGCGCCGAGCTGAAGAGCACATTCTGCGTGGCCAAGGGCGAGCGCGCCTGGGTCAGCCACCACATCGGTGACCTGGAGAACTACGAGACGCTGCGCTCGTTCACGGACGGGATCGGCCACTTCCTCAAGCTGTTCGCGGTCGCGCCGGAGATCGTCGTGCACGACCTGCACCCTGAGTACCTCTCGACCAAGTACGCGCTCGAGCGCGATGGCGTGGAGCTGATCGGCGTTCAGCACCATCACGCCCATCTGGCGGCGTGCCTCGCCGAGCACGGGGAGACGGCTCCGGCCGTCGGGGCGATCTTCGACGGGACCGGCTACGGCACCGACGGGACGGTCTGGGGCGGTGAGTTCCTCTTCGGCGACGCGCGGGCGTGCGCACGGGTGGGGACGCTGATTTCGGTGCCGCTGCCCGGGGGAGCAGCCGCGATCCGCCAGCCGTGGCGGATGGCGTGCGCGTGGCTGTGGGCGGCCGTGGGCGACGCCCCCGCGCTGCCGGCATCGCTGGCCGGCGCCGTCTCAGAGCGGGCGTGGACGCAGGTCGGGCGGCTCGTGCAGACGCGGACGGCCTCGCCGCTGACGACGAGCATGGGGCGCCTGTGCGATGCGGTCGGGGCGCTGTGCGGGATCCGGGCGCAGGTCAGCTACGAGGGCCAGGCGGCGATCGAGCTCGAGGCCGCGTGCGATCCCGGTGAGCGGGGCGCCTATGAGATGCCCGTGCGGGAGACCGGCGGGATGGCGGTCATCGATCCCCGCCCCGCGATCTCGGCGGTGGCCGCCGATGTGGCCGCGGGCGCCGCGGTGGGCACGATCGCCGCCCGGTTTCACCGGGGGATCGCGCGGGCGACCGTCGACGTGTGCATCGCGCTCGCCGCCGCTCACCGCTGCGAGCGGGTCGTGCTGTCGGGCGGCGTGTTCCAGAATCGGCGGCTGCTCGAGTCGGTCGCCGCCGGGCTGCACGCCGCCGGGCTGCGCGTGCTCGTCCCACAGCGCCTTCCCGTCAACGACGGCGGGATCGCGTACGGACAGGCGGCTGTGGCCGCTGCGACCCTGCGGGCACGATGACCCCGGACGCGGCGTCCGTGCAGGAGATCCTGGGGCAGATGGTGTTCTCGGGCGGCGCCAACCGGGCGTTCGGGTCGCTGACGGCCAACGACGCGCGGGCTCACGCCGACGAGCTGCGCGCGGCGATCGGGTGGGGGCCCACGGCCCGGGTGGCTCCGGTGGCCCAGGCGTGGCGCGAGCTCTCGCTGGCCCTGGACCGGGCCGGCGTGGCCACGGTCGCCGACCTGGAGCCCGCGGAGGTGCTCGAGCTGGCGCCGCGGCTGTGGGTGAGACTGCCGGGCTGACCCGCGCGAGGGGTGGTGCTGCCGGCACGATGACGCCGGAGGTCCTCGGCGGCAGACGAGGTACGCTGGCGCCGATGATGGCCTCGGTCACCTTCGGCGGGCCCGATCTGAAGACCGTCTACCTCGGCCGCCTCATGGGCGCGCGGCTGCCCCCGTTCCGCTCCCTCGCTGCCGGGGCTCCCCCTCGCTCGCTGGCATGAGTGAGCGCGTGGCGCACCACCGGTTGGGCGGCTCGGCCCTGGAGGTCTCGCGGATCGCGCTGGGGTCCTGGCGCACGTTCGAGCGCATCGATCGCGGGGACGCGGAAGGGGTGCTCCACCACGCGCTGCAGTCCGGCATCGATTTCCTCGACGACGCCCGCTATAACGACGAGACCGGGCACGCCCCACTGGCCACCGGCTACTCCGAGGTCCTGTTCGGCGAGCTGTTTCGCGCCGTCGGCGCCGATCGCGACGCCGTCACGGTCTCCAACAAGCTGTGGTGGGAGTTCTGGCCCGAGCAGGACGCGGTATCGGAGCTCGAGGGGTCGCTCGAGCGCATGGGCTTTGATCGCCTGGACCTCCTGTACTCCTCCACCCTGCCTGACGCGGTCCCGGTCGAGGTGGCCGTCGAGCAGATCGCTGCGGTGCTCGCCACCGGGCGCGTGACGGCATGGAGCGTGGTCAACTGGAGCGCCCAGGCGATCGCGGAGGCGGCCGGTGAGGCCGAGCGCCACGGGATTCCACAGCCGTGCGCGGCCCAGCTCCCCTACAGCCTGGCGCGCCTGGACTGGGTCGAGGACCCCGCCATGGAGGCGGCGCTGGAGGCCACCGGCGCGTCACTGGTCCCCTCGGCGACCCTGGCCGGCGGCGCGCTCACCGGCAAGTACACCGACGGCGGCTCCGGACGCCTGAGCGCCGAGGCCGCCGACGGGCGCCGGGCCCGCGAGTTGGCCCTGGGGGCTGCGCTGCGCGAGCCGGCGGCGCGGCTGGACACGGCTCCGGCGTCCCTGGCAATCGCCTTCACGCTGCTGCACCCCCGGACGGCGAGCACGCTCATCGGGGCCACCTCACCGGCCCAGATCGATGCCGCCCTGGGCGCTGTGGCCCTGGCGCAACGGCTCAGCGACGAGGACGTGGCGGAGCTCCGCGCACTCGCCGAGCACGCGTGACAGCACCGCTCAGATGAGCCCGTGCGCATGCTGTTCGCCGTGCTGACGGCCGCTCCGGCGGCGCGCTGCTACTGACGCTTGCGCCCGACGTTCGCAGTGGGCTCAGGCACGACGTCCCGTAGGCGCAGGGCCAGCGTCGGGCAGGCGCGCACCGTCCGCCGCGCCAGTCCCTCGAGCGACGCCGGGATGGGGGCGCCGTCGATCAGCGGATAGCCCCACTCGTCGAGCATGATGCGCTCGGGCAACAGCTCGGCGCACAGCCCGTGCGCCTCGCACTTGATGGGATCCACCTCGATCCGGAGGCTCATGCGACGAAGCTGCGTTGGCGGGGGGTGATGAGGACGGGTCGCCCTGCGCACGCGTCACACGGGCCGTGGCGCGCGTGGTCGTCGAACTCGGCGCTGAAGACGCGCAGTGCGCTGGTTACGAATGCCGCGGTCCCGTCGGGGTGCGCGCAGGCTCCGCGGCCGATGACCAGCTCCGACCACCGCAGGATGTCCGAGAACGCATCGCGCCCGCCACGGCCGTCGCACACCTCGGCCAGCGTGTCGGCGATTGAGGCCAGACCGTTGACGCACGGCCCGCACTGCTCCGCACTCTCGTCGGCCATCCACCCTGCGACGCGCGTCACCTCGGCCACGGGGCAGGCGCTGCGGGGCAGGGCCACGATGATGCCCGCGCCCAGCGAGGCGCCCAGCGGCCGCAAACCCGCGCGCGACAGGCGCAGTGCGGCCGCACCCGACGCATCGATCCAGGTGCCGGCATAGCCGCCCACCAGAAACGCCCGCACCGGCTCGCGCACCCCGCCCGCCGCGCGGACGAGCGCGTCCAGTCGCGATCCGATCTCGATCTCATAGACGCCCGGCGCCTGCACGCCGCCGCTCAGCGTGACCAGCGCCGAGCCGGGCTCGTCGGCGGGACCGAGGCCGCGGAACCAGTCGGCGCCGTGACGCGCGATGAGCGCGGTGTGCGCGAGCGTCTCGGCGTTGGACAGGAGGGTGGGGCGCCGGCCGATACCGCGCTCGCTGATCCGCGGCGGCTGGGTCACCGGGCGCGCAACCCCGCGGTTGACGAAGTTGACCACCGCGGTCTCATGCCCGGTGACGTAGCCCGTGGGCACGCTGACCATCCGGGGCTGGCCCGTGCGGCCGCGCGCCTCCGGGCGCTCGCGGACCGCGTGGCGAACCGTCGCGTCGCCGTCGCGCATGGACTCGTCCAAGGCGATCACGATGTCCCGGGTACCCAGCAGGTCGGCCAGGCAGTAGGCGCCGTCGAGCACGAGATGCGGCAGCGCCTCGAGCAGCATCCGGTCCTTGACGCTCATCGGCTCGCCCTCGGTGCCGTTGATGACGACGATGGGCCTGCCCTTCCCGCGCCGGACCGCCTCGAGCTTGGACACGAGCGGAAACGCGCCGCCGCCGCGGCCGCGCAGCCCTGACTCAGTCAACTCGGCCAGCAATGGCGCGGACCTGCCGCCGCGAGAGCGACCTGCGCCCACCGGGAGCTCGCCGTGGACCCGGACGTGGGTGGCGTAGTCCATCGTGGCGGCGCTTGCGCCGAGGAGCACCCGCGGCAGGCTCATGCTGATCGACTCCGCTCGCCATCCGGGCTCGCCCGCACGTCGGCGGCGTGGGTCGTCAGGCTTGCGTGCCGCCCCCGCGACGACGCATGCGGGAGCAGCGAAGCCGGGGTGCCCGCGCGGCGCGCCCAGCCCGTGCCCAGCGGCCCGCCTGGGAGCCACACGGCCAGGCCGCCGGCGAAGGCGGCGGACATCGCCAGGGCCCCGAGGCGCACGCGGCGGTTCCCGGGCCAGCCGATCATCGCCCTGCCCACGACGGCGGCCAGGACCGCGAGGATGCAGGCGACGTTGATCGCCTGAAGCCAGCCCTGGTGGACGTCACTGCCGGTGCCGAACCCGTGGATGACGGCCACCGGCCACGCTGCATAGGCCAGCCAGTGCACCCCGCGCCAGGTGGCATGGCCCATCCGGTCGCGGACGAGGCTGGTGATCGCCACGGCCAGCAACAGGTCGAAGGCGACGGCCCCGAGGCCGAGCCACAGCGGCCGGTAGGAGCCGGCGAACGGGATCACGGCATCGAGCAGCGAGATCGGCGCGAAGCTGTCCAGGACTGCGGTGACGATGTGCACGGCGAGGAAGGCGACAGCCAGCAGCGAGGCGGTGCGATGGATGCCGTCCACAACGAAGCGCGGGACGCCGGGAGCGCGCAATCGGGCGATCGCGGCGATGCCGATGACGACGCTCGCGCTGAGCAGGACGAGCGCGACCGTTCCGCTGGCCCGGGTCAGATACCAGTAGACGCTCGGACCCACGGTCACCGCGGCCAACCTCCCTGGGCCATCGCGATCCCGTCCAGCGCCACCAGCCGTGCCGGGAGTCCCTGCTCCGCGAGCCACGCCGGCGCGTCATCGCCGAGCACCATCGCCGCGGTCGATGCGATGTTGGCCTCCGCGCACGTCGCCGCCGCGACGCTCACCGTCCGCCACGGCCCGCGGACCGGGCGGCCCGAGCGGGGATCGAGGATGTGATGCATGGTCCGCCCGCCGTGCCGCCAGCGGCGCGTCGCGATGCTCGAGGTGGCCACGCCGCCCGAGCGGATCGAGATCGTCTGGCCGGGGGCGTCGGGCCCGTCGCGATGGTCGTCGGTGACGTGAATCGCCCAGCCGCCCGAGGGCTCCGGGCCGCAGGTGGCGATGTCGCCCCCGAGCGAGACCAGCACGCCCACCCCGACGGCCTCGTGCGCGGCCCGGGCGGCGCGGTCGGCGGCAAGCGCCTTGGCCGTCGCGCCGAGGTCGAGCTGCACGCCTGCAGGGAGCGTGATCCGCGCCGGGTCCCCGGTCACCTCGATCTCCCGCCAGCGCTGGCGGCGGCGCCGGTAGACGGCGATCCTGGCGCCATCGCCCAGCGGCGCGCGGGACGGCACCGCGACCAGCTCGTGCCAGTCGCGGTCGTAGCCGAGGCCGGCGAGCTCGGCGGCGAGCGTCGGATCCACGGCGCCGCCGGAGGCCTCGGCGGCATGGATGGCGAGGCGGACGGCCTCGGCGAACAGTGGGCCGGCGAGGGCCGTGCGCGGGCCGGGACCGGTCATCGCGTTGAGGCGACTCAACTCGGAGTCGGCGCGAAAGCGGCTGGCGGCCGCGTCGATGGCAATGAGCTCGCGCTCGACAGCGGCCCGCGCCGCCGGGTCCGCGGGGCCGTCGAGGCGCAGCACGGCGGTGGTGCCGAGGGCGTCCCACGTCTCCGTGCTGTCCAGCGCCGGAGGCGGCCCGGCCGATGTCTGCTGCATCAGGAGCCGCCGGAGACCGTCGGCGCCGGTGCCGGCGCGGGGGCCGGAGCGGGCTGGGGCGCGGGGGCGGCGGAGGTGGTCGTCACCTGCGGTGCCGGGGCGGCGGAGGTGGTCGTCACCTGCGGCGCGGGGGCGGTGGCCGTGGTGGGCGCCTGCGCAGGTGGGCGCAGCGCCGAGCGCCTGTGGTGGCGGGCATGGTGGGCCCGGCGGTGCCTGGCTTCGGCGCCGGAGCGTCGCGCCGGTGCCGGCGCGCGGGCCGGCGACGCGGTCGCGACCGCCCGCCGCTTGTGGCCGGGGAAGGCGTGGGCGGTGACATCCGTGAGGAGACCGGTGGCGGCGACGGCACCGCCGATCAGCACCCGGTTGACGATCCGCAGACGGCGGAGCCCGCGATCGCGGCGGGCGTGCGCCGACGCTCTGAAGGAGCGGCTCATGACCACGACTCTGTCCAGATTCGCTTAAGCGGCATTTATCCCTCGATGAGAACTCTCTTCACACGGTTTGCAGGGGGAAAGGATTCGTATGATGGGGCGCGTGGCGAATATCGTCCTGATCGAGGACGAGCCCGGAATCGTGGATTTCATCGACCGTGGTCTCAGCGTCCATGGGTTCGAGGTCCGATCGGCGCTCGACGGCGAGAGCGGCTTCGAGCTCGCGCTCGGTGACCACGTTGACCTCGTGGTGCTCGACCTCATGCTCCCCGGCCGCAGTGGAATGGAGGTGCTGCGCGACCTCGCCTCCGAGCGCCCCGAGCTGCCCGTGATTGTGCTCACCGCCCGCGGCGAGCTGGAGGATCGCGTCGGCGGCCTCAACGCCGGGGCCGTCGACTATCTGGTCAAGCCGTTCGCGCTCGCCGAGCTCGAGGCCCGCATCCGGGCGCAGCTGCGCGCCGCCCGTCACGCACCGGCGACGGTCATCCGTAACGGCGAGCTGGAGATCGACCTGGTCACCCGCGAGGTCCACATAGGCGGGGATCTGGTGCGGCTCACGAACACCGAGTTCGACCTGCTCGCCTATTTCATGAATCATCCTGGCCACGTGCTCAACCGCCAGCAGATCCTGCGCGCCGTGTGGGGCTACGGCCACGATCCGGCCACCAACATCGTCGACGTCTACATCGGCTACCTGCGGCGCAAGCTGGCCACCGGCGGGCGGTCGGTCCCGATCGTCACCGTCCGCTCCCGCGGCTATCGCCTGGAGGAGGACACGGGATGATCGCCCGCACCAGCGTCCGATGGCGTCTGGTGGCGTGGGTGACAGGAGTCCTTTTGGCCGTTGTGGCGGTCATCTTCGTGGTGGTCTACGAGCAGACCGGCACCGAGCTGCGCGCGGAGGTCGACCAGGACGTGGCCGGGGATCTTTCGCAGCTCTCCCAGGCCGTGAGAGAAATCGGGGCCCACCCACCCGCGGCCCACCCACCCGGAGCCCGGCCACCCAGCTCGCCCGAGGACCTGCTCGCGCAGATCGGGGTCTATCTGCGGGGCCAGCCGTTCAGTGCATCGTCCTCGCTGCTCTTCGCCGCCGTTCCCGGGCACGGCTCCACGAGCAGCCCGCCGGCGCTGTTGGGCAGCCCGACGCCCGACAACGGCGAGACCACGGCCGAGCAGAATGAGGAGAACGCGCTCGGGCGTGCCCTGCTCGCGGCCCCGACCAGGGTCACGACGCAGCGCGCCCCAGACATCGGGGAGGTGCGGGTCGATGAGCGGGTCATCCGCTCCGGTCCCTTCCAGGTCCGGGTCGGTGCCGGTGAGCCGCTGGCGATCGTGACGCGGGCGCAGCGCAGCATCGTGCGCTCGTTCGTCATCGCCGGCGCGCTGGGTCTCGTCCTGGCCCTGATCGCCTCCTACCTCGCCGGCGCGTCAGTCTCGCTGCCGCTGCGGCGGATGGCTCGCGTGGCGGCGCAGGTGGACGACGGCGACCTCCATCCCCGGATGGACACGACCCGGCTGGCGGCGGGCGAGATCCGCGTGCTGGCGGAGTCGTTCAACCGCATGCTGGACCGCCTCTCCGAGGCGTTCTCGGCGCAACGCGACTTCATCGCCGACGCCTCGCACGAGCTGCGCACGCCGCTGACCGTGATCGGGGGCCAGCTGGAGGTCCTGGCCGCCCAGGCGCACCCGGCGCCGGAGGAGGTCCGGCGGGTCGAGCGCCTGGTGGCCGGCGAGATCGCGCGCACGTCGCGGCTGGTGGACGACATGCTGCTACTGGCACGCTCTGAGCGCGGCGACTTCCTGCAGTACCGGGAGTTCGAGCTCGAGCCGTTCGTCGCCGAGTTGTGGCTGGGAGCGCGCATCGGCGAGGACCGCCGCTTCCAGCTGAGCGCGATCCCCAACGCGGTGCTCACCGCCGACCCCGACCGCCTCGCACAGGCGCTGCGCAACCTGATCCGCAATGCCATCGAGCACACGCGCGCTCCCGACGGCCTCGTCCGGCTCGAGGTGACCGCGCGTCCCGGCGGGATCGTGCGCTTCGTCGTCCTCGATGACGGGCCGGGCATCGATGACGACGAGCTCGAGCAGGTGTTCGAGCGCTTCCACCGCACCGACGACGACCGCAGCCGCAAGACCGGCGGCGCCGGGCTGGGGCTGGCCATCGTGCGAGCAATCGCCCGCGCGCACGGCGGCGAGGCGCGCGCCGTGGGCGCGAAGGGTCCGTATTCCCCTGGCGCCCGGCTCGAGCTCGAACTGCCCCGCCTGCGCGTGAGGCACGTGGTGCACGGCGAGGGGGTGGGCGAGACCCGAGAGGCGACGGACCGGCGTCCGGCGCCGGTGGAGGCGGGTGTGGCTAGAGGTCCGCGGCCGCCGGCGCCTGATCCGCCGGATGCGAGCTGAGGAACGCCGTCAGCGCCTCGGCCTCGAGCGGGCGGGCGAATAGGAATCCCTGACCGGAGTCGCAGCGGGCACGCTGCAGGTGCTCGAGCTGAGCCAGGTCCTCGATGCCCTCACCGAGGGTCTCGAGGTTGAGCGACTTGCCGAGGTCGATGAGCGTCTGGATGAGGGCCGCGGACTCCTTGGAGGAGGCGATGCCCTGAACGAAGGCGCGGTCGATCTTGAGCGTGTCGACAGGGAACTGGCGCAGGTAGGCGAGTGAGCTGTAGCCGGTGCCGAAGTCATCGACGGCGACGCGCACCCCGAGGTCCTTGATGGCGGTCAGCCGCCGGGCCGTCGCCTCGGGATCCTTCATCAGCGCGGTCTCGGTGATCTCGACGGTGAGCGCCGACGGGTCCAGGCCCGACTCGCGCAGGGCGCTGCGGACATCGTCGACGAGCTCGTCGTGGTCGAGCTGCCGGCCCGAGACGTTGACGCTGATGGACAGCTCGTAGCCCCGCGCCCGCCACTCGGCGGCCTGCAGCGTGGCGGTGTGCAGCACCCAGCGCCCGATCGGGAGGATGAGGCCGCTGCGCTCGGCGATCGGGATGAACGCGTCGGGGGCGATGACGCCGCGCTCGGCATGGCGCCAGCGCAGGAGGGCCTCCACGCCGGTCGTGCGCTCGGACTTGAGATCGAAGGTCGGCTGGTAGACGAGGAAGAGCTCCTCGGCGGCGATCGCGTCGGCCAGGTCCATCTCCAGGGTGATCCGGTCCTGGGCGGCGGTCTGCATCCCGGACTCGTAGGTGACGTACTGATTGCGACCGGCTTCCTTGGCGGCGTAGAGGGCGACGTCGGCGTCGGCGAGGAGCTCCTCGGCGGTCTCCTGCTTGCCGTAGGCCACTCCGATGCTCGCCGTCACTGACAGGTCGCGGCCGATCTCCTCGGTCAGGTCATAGGGCTCGCGCAACACGTCGAGCACGCGCTCGGCGACGAGCTCGGGCCCGGCGTCCAGGGTGCTGGCCTCGAGCAGCACGACGAACTCGTCGCCGGCGAGGCGGGCGGCCGTGTCACCGGCGCGCACCACGGTCTCCAGCCGGCCCGCAACCGCCTTGAGGAAGGTGTCCCCGACGGCGTGGCCGAAGGTGTCGTTGATGTGCTTGAAGCCGTCGACGTCGATGTAGAGCACGGCGATGGGCTGGTCGGCGCGACGGGCCCGGGCCAGCATCTGCTCGGCGCGATCGATCGCCAGAACGCGATTGGGCAGACCGGTGAGGGCATCGTGGAGCGCCTGGTGGCGCAGCTGCCCGGTCTTCTCGGCCACCATCGCCAGCGCCCGCTCGCGCGACCGCGAGAGAGTGAGGATGAGCAGCGAGAGCAGCAGCGTGACGAGCACGCCGGCGCCAAAAATGATCACGCCCTGCAGGGCCGGCGTGACGCCGGCGACGATCGGCGCCCCGGTGACCGTGATCGTCCAGCGGCCGTCAAAGTCCATGACGGTCCGTTGAGTGAGCGAGCCGGCGGCCTGCCCCACCCTTGACACCTGCACAAGCCGGCCGTCGGGATTGGTGTACTGCAGGCGGACGCCGAGCCCGTGGTTGTGACCGAGCGCCTGCTGCAGCAAGGTGCCGACGTCGAAGGAGCTCACGACCCAGCCCAGCGTGTTGGCGGTGCGCTCGGCGGGACTGCTCAGCGGCACGCCGCGGCGGTAGAAGGGGACCTCGAAGAGCGTGGTGCGCAGCCACGCCACGTCGATCGGGGTGACGAGGACGTGGTTGGTGGCTCCCGCCGCCCACAGCGCCGCCGCCTCGGTGGAGCCGACGAACGTGTGCGGGTTACACCAGTCCTGCTGGACGAGCTGCGCCGCCACAGAGGGCAGCGGCTGCTCCGTGCCGCTGGCGCCGAGCAGGCAGTACTGCGGCTGCCCGGTCGGCACGATGGAGGCGATGTTGGAGCCGAGAAGGCGGACGAACGCGGGGTCGCCGTCGCGGCGTGACTGGAAGCGGAGGAGGTCGTTGGCGTTGACGACATTTACGACCGCGCTGCCGATACCGCCGACCTCGGGCTGGTTGCCCTGGAGCCTGCCGTACCACTGCGCGAACTGGGTCGGCGTCAGATCCGGGTTCATCGTCAGCACCGTGCGCAGCGTGGCCACGAAGTTGGCGTCGCGCTGCAGCAGGATGCCCGCCGTCGAGGTGACGTCCCGGGCCACCGCGTGGAAGTCCCTCCGGTCGTTGGCCTGGCCCGTGCGCGCCCACAGCACCGCGCTGACCGCCGAGAGAGCCAGGCCGGTGATGAACACGGCCACGGCAGCCTGCACCGCCCGGCGCGAGCGGCGGCGGATCGTGGGCTCCTGATCCTCGGTGACGGATTGGGCGTGACTGCCCGAACGGGTCATCACCAGTTGTGTCGGCGCGAAGCGCGCAGTCTTTAGCGCCGACTAGCGGTACGTCAGTAAATCCACCTTTTCGGGTGAGGGCGCAATGGCCCCCGGCCAGACGGTCAGTCGGGGCGCGTCTCGGCGTGCGCCGCAGCCTCGTTGCGGCGGAAACCGGCGGGCTCGTCTCCGCGGACGACGGTGGGATCCTCGCCATCACGGACGACGGTGGGCTCCCCGGCGTCGTCACGGACGGCGGTCGGCTCCCCGGGACCGCGATGAACCTCGGTCGGCTCCTCAGCGCCACGACGAACCGCGGTCGGCTCCTCGGCGCCACGGTCGGCCACGGTGGGCTCACCGGCGGCGACGGCTCCATCCTCAGCCACAACCGGGCGACGATCGTAGGCGACCGGCGCGTCGTCGGTGACGGCCTCGTCGGCGACGACGACCGTACGGCGGCGGCGCGGCGCGAGCGTGTTGAACAGCAGGATCACGGCGCAGACGGCCCAGCCGAGCTTGGTCCAGCCGTTGGCGGCGGCCATGCCGAGCACGTTGCCGCTGATGAGCGCGATCACCGCGGCTGCGCCGAGAGCGATCCCGACGATGAGGCTCATCGTCTTGGCCAAGAGGTGTTGAGCGGCGCCGAACAACAGCAGGCCGCCGGCGACCGCGGTGAGCATCGCCGTCCAGCCGTTGGCGCCGAAGAGCCCGAACAGGAAATCGCCGTCCTTGGTGACGTCGCCGTTGGGGAAATTGGAGAACGGCGGGAACGTCCGCGCCTTGTACAGCAGGTACAGGCCGACGGCGAGCAGGACGGTGCCGAGGATGAGGGCCGGGCCCCTGGCGAAGCTCATCCCCTTCTCGGTGCGCGTCGTGGTCGATGCGGCGGTGTGACGTTCGCCGGGGTACGTGCGTGTGCCGGTGGGATTCGCGGTAGCCATGACCTAGACGTACCTCTCCGCGTGCCGCGCGAAACAAAGCCTGTACAGAAGCCCGTCCCCGCTATTTAGACCCGATATCGGTCCAATGCTTCTCGGCGTGCCGCGGCGTGATCGACGATCGGTGCGGGGTAGTCACGGCCGATCCGGCAGCCAGCCTGCTCCTGCACGTCGTCGGGCATCGTCCACGGCTCGGCGAGGTAGGCGGCGGGCACATCGGCCAGCTCGGGGACGTACCGGCGCACGTAGGCGCCGTCGGGGTCAAAGCGCTCCTGCTGACGGGCCGGGTTGAAGATGCGGCGAAAGGCCGGCTGCGGATCCACGCCCACCGAGGCGATCCACTGCCAGTTGCCGTTGTTGGAGGCCTCGTCTCCGTCCAGGAGCAGCCGCATGAACCACCGCTCGCCCCAGCGCCAGTCGATGCCGAGGTCCTTGGTGAGAAACGACCCGACGAGCAGCCGCGCGCGGTTGTGCATCCACCCCTCCCGGCGCAGCTGCCGCATTCCGGCATCCACCGCGGGATAGCCGGTGCGCCCCTCACACCAGGCCGCGAACCGCTTCTCGGCGCGGCTCCAGCGGATCGACCCCCGGTAGCGCGATTGGAACTCGGAGCGCGCGTTGGCCGGATGGTGGCCGATCACCTGGGCGTAGAAGTCGCGCCAGCACAGCTGCCGCCGATAGGCCGCCGCGCCCTCGCCGTCGGGGAGGCGCTGCTCCACCTCCCTCGGCGAGACGCACCCGAAGTGCAGGTAGGGCGAGAGGCGGCTCACCTCCTCCCCGGCGAGCCGGTCGCGTCCCTCGTCATAGCCGCGCACGGCGCCGGCCAGGAACCGGCGCAGCTGCTCCCGCCCCGCACTCTCCCCGCCGGGCGCAGGGTCCTCGCACTCCTGCTCGAGGCCGAGGTCGCCGAGCGCCGGGAGGGCGCACGCGACGAGCTGCGCGGGCGGTGCGGCCATGCGGCGGGGCGCGCCGAGAACGTCGCGCCGAGGCTGGGCGTCCCAGTTGCGGTGAAACGGCGTGAACACGGTGTAGGGGTCGCCGCCCTGGGTCCGGATGGCGTCGAGCCGGTCGACGGCGAAGAGGCCGGGGTGCACGTGGAACGCCACCCGCTCGCCGAGCGCGGCGCGGACCTCGCGCTGGCGGCGCCGCGCGAACGGACCGACGTCGGCGCTGAGGTGCACCGCCTCCGCCCCGGTCTCCGCGGCGACCGCGGGCAGCTCGCGCCGCGGCGGGCCGTGGCGCAGGAACAGGCGGCTGCCCCGCTCCCGCAACCCCCCGTCGAGCTCGGCCAGGCACTCGAGCAGGAACTGGGTCCGGGGGCCCGAGGCGTGCCGCCCGCGCAGCAGACCATCGTCGAAGCAGAACACGGGCACGACCGTGTCCGCGGAGTCAAGCGCCGCCCGCAGCGCGGGGTGGTCGTGCAGGCGCAGGTCGCGACGGAACCAGAGGATGGCGATCATGGCTCGAGCAACCCGGCCACGGCCGCGTGGCGGTAGTCGAAGATCCGCTCCAGGTCGGGCTTGACGAACAGCGGGTGGACGAGCTCACCGAGACGCCCCAGCGGCAGCGCGTAATGGACCTCGTCGGCCACGACGGTGCCGTCTCCGTCGCCGGCGAACGTGTGGCGGTGATGCCACAACCGGTAGGGCCCGTGCACCTGGCGATCAACAAAGCTGCGGCCCGGATCCCACTCCTCGATGCGAGAGGTCCACCGCAGGGGCACGCCGTGCAGGCGCAGCCGGTAGTGGATGAGTGTCCCCTCCCCCATCTCGCCGGGCTGCGTCCCGTGCACCTGAAAGTGCAGCCACGACGGCGTGATCTCCTCCAGGTTGTGAGCCCGCGCGAAGAACGCGAAGACCTCGTCGGCGGGGCGGCTCAGCCGCTGACGGCGCTCCAGACGATGGACGCGGAGCGTCACTGGTCGCTGAGCACGTCCTTGAGCGCCGCCTCGATCTCCGGATGGCGGAAGGTGTAGCCCAGCTCCCCCAGCTTGGCCGGGATAGCGCGCTGACCGGTGGTGACCATCTCGGCCATCTCGCCGTAGAGCAGCTTGACCGCAGCGCCCGGGACGGGCAGCACGGCCGGGCGGCCGAGCGCGTGCCCGAGCGCCTTGGAGAGCTCGGCGTTGGTGACGGGATTGGGAGCGGTGAGGTTGACCGCGCCCGAGGCCCCATCGTGATCGAGGCAGTGCAGGAACCCCCCGACGACGTCGTCGAGATGGATCCACGGGACGTACTGGTGACCGCCCGCGACCGGGCCGCCGATCCCCAGCTTGAAGAACGGCAGCATCTTGGCCAGAGCCCCGCCGCCGGGTGAGAGAACGACCCCGGTGCGGGTGCAGGCGACGCGCATCGAGGCCTCGGCCGACATCGCCTCGTTCTCCCAGGCAACGGTCAGCTCGGCGAGGAAGTCATCGCCCGGCGAGGCCTGCTCGTCGAGCGCCACGTCGCCGCGCGGCCCGTAGTAGCCCGTAGCCGATTGCGAGATCAGCGCGCGCGGCCGGCCCTCCGCGGGCAGCGCCGTGAGCCCCGCCACCAGCATGCGGGTGCCGCGGATCCGTGAGTCGCGGATGCGCTGCTTGGCCGTGTCAGTCCACCGTTGGGCCACCGGCTCCCCCAGCAGGTTGACGACGGCGTCAGCGCCGGCCAGCCCCTCGGCAGGCGGCGGCGCGCTCTCCGGCTCGGTCCACGGATGGACCTCCACGCTCTCGCCGAGAACCCGCTGGCCCCGCTCCGGGTCTCGCGAGAGCGCGACGACCTGGTCTCCCCGCGCGGTCAGCGCATCGGCCAGGGCCAGCCCGATCGTGCCCGTGGCGCCCGTGATCAGCACTCGCATCGTGTGTCGCTCCCGTTCGAGATGTTCATTGTCTGTTGGGAAAACCTCCACAAGTTGTATCGTTTTCCCATCGCCCGCGTCGCAAACTCAGAACTGACGACCGCCCAGCTGGCGGAGCGCACCGGGCAGAGCGCCGGGACGTTGCGCATGTGGGAGAACCGGCATGGGTTCCCGGATCCCTCCCGGCTGCCCGGGGGTCACCGGCGCTACTCCGACACCGACGTCGAGCAGGTCCGCGAGGTGTTGCGGCTGCGCGATCAGGGCCTGTCACTGCCGGCGGCGATCGAACGTGTCCGCAGCCGCCGCCCTTCGGTCGCGGTCTCGGTCTTCGCCGGCCTGCGCCGCCGCCGCCCCGAGGTCGCACCCACGGTCCTGCCCAAGCCCGCTGTGCTGGCGCTCAGCCGCGCGATCGAGGACGAGTACTGCGCCCGGGCCGCCGGCGGGGTGCTGATCGGGTCCTTCCAGCGCGAGCGCTTCTACCGGCGCGCTCAGCGCCGCTGGCGCGAGCTGGCGCGTACCGCGGACCTGGCGGTGGCGCTGGCCGACTTCAGCGTCCCGGCGGACCCCGGTGACGGACCGGTGGAGGTGCCGATCAGCCCCCGCCACGCGCTCGCCCGGGAGTGGGCCGTGCTCATCAGCGCCGAGGGGGTCCAGGCATGCCTGGCGGCATGGGAGCGGCCGTGCGAGGCCGAGGTGCCCGACGCCCGGCGGCGCTTTGAGGTGCTGTGGTCCTTCGAGCCCTCGGTGGTGGCCGACGCGATCGCCGTCGCCGCCGAGCTGCTCGTCCCGATCGATGCCGGCCTGGCCGCGGGCGTGCGCACGGCGCACGAGGCCGCCGCCGCGGATCTGGCCCCCGCTCCGGCTCTGCGCTACGGCGGAGCGGTGGCACACCGGATGGTCGGCTACCTGGGTCAGATGCTGACGGCGCCTGGCGAGCGCGACCGCGACGTGCAACCCTGAGAGCCCTGAGGACAACGCGGACGCTCCGTGGAGGCGACATGAAGCTGGACGGGCTGCACCACATCACCATGATCACCGGGGACGCGCAGCGCAATGTCGACTTCTATGCCGATCTGCTGGGGCTACGCCTGGTCAAGACGACCGTGAACTTCGACGCGCCCGAGGCCTACCACCTCTACTTCGGCGACGAGACCGGCAGCCCCGGTTCGATCCTCACCTGGTTTGAGTTCGCGGGGGCCGCCCGGGGCCGTCCCGGCGCCGGGATGATCCACACCATCCAGCTGGGCGTCGCAGCCCCGGCGGCGCTCGACTTCTGGGCGGCCCGCCTGTCCGGCGCCGGGGTGAGCTGCGAGCGGGGCGACGGCACGCTGCGCTTCGCCGACTACGACGGGCTGGCCTTCGAGCTGGTCGTGGCCTTGACCGGGAACCCACCCCTGGTCGCCGCCCACCCGGAGGTCCCGGCCGAGCACGCCCTCATCGGGCCCCAGGGCGCCCGCGCCTACGGCCGCGAGCCCGCGGGGGCCGCACCGCTGCTCACGCGGACGCTCGGCTTCGAGGCGCAGGGCGACGGCGCGTACCGGCTCACCGGCGAGCACCGCCGCTTCGGCTGGGCCTACGACGAGCCCCCGGCGGAGCCCGGGCGCCAGGGCGCCGGTACGGTGCACCACATCGCGTGGGCCTGCCCGGACGCAGAGCAGCTGGCGTGGCAGGAGCGCGCACGCGAGGCCGGCGCCATGGTCACCGAGGTCCGCGACCGTGACTACTTCAGGTCGATCTACTTCCGGGAGCCGCGCGGGATCCTGTTCGAGATCGCGACCCTCTCCCCCGGCTTCGCCGTCGACGAGGACCCCGACCACCTCGGCGAGGCGCTCAAGTTGCCGCGCATGCACGAGCACCTGCGCCCCCAGCTGGAGCGGACGCTCACCCCGCTGGTCAACCCGCGCGCTCGGCGCCAGGCGGTCCAGGCCTGACCGGCGCGGGGGCCGACTCGACACGCTCGCCGGCGGCGCCGAGCGCGACCTCCACCCCGCACAGGGCGCCCAGGAGTGCGGCGATGAGCGCGCCCACCACCCAAGCCGGGAACCCGCCGCTGACGAGGTAGAGCACCATCAGAGCGACGGCCGTGAGCAGTCGGCCGTACGAGCGCTCACCGAGCATCCGAAGGCGGAACGCCGCCAGCCCCGTGAGGTAGGTGGCGGCGCCGGCGCACATGGCCAACCGCCCGGCGTCGGGCATCGGCGCCGAGACCGAGTCCTGGGCGACCAGCTTGACGCCGCCGGCCAGAATGATGATCCCGGCCACGATGATCAGATGCATGTAGCTGTAGGCATCGGCGGCCGCCAGGACGGGATCGCGGTGTTCGCGCAACCGCTCCTGGGCGCTATCGGCGATGCGGTCGAAGTATGTCCACCACATACCGACGACGATGAGCAGCGCCAGCACCGAGCCGATGACCAGCCCGGGGGTGAGGTGCCTGTCCGCCCTGCCCACTCCCGCTCCCAGGGCGACGATCGATTCGCCGAGGCAGATGATCACGAACGCTCCGTAGCGCTCGGCGAAGTGCTCCACCGCCACCTGCTGCAGGCCGCGCAGGCGTTCGCGGGTCAGCCACGCCGGACCGGCATAGTCGATGGCCACCGCCGCGGTCCAGAGGACGACGCGCACCCAGCCGTGCGCGACCGCGCCCACGATGAGCAGGAGCATGCCGATGACGACCGTGACGGCAAACCCGAGGATCGCGGCGCGGGACGCGTTGCCGCGCCGCGAAGCGTCGATGTAGAGGCCGAGGTGCAGGAACCGCACCGCCGCGTAGGAGAGAGCGAACAGCAGGGCGTTGCGGCCGAACGCGTTGGGCACCGACAGCCCCACGACGAACACCAACAGCGTGCCGGCCAGCAGGCACGCCCGCAGCATGCGCGACTGCTCGTCCTGGGCATTGGCCGCCCACACGAACGCCGACCACGCCCACCACACCAGCGCCAGGACGAGCATGCCCTGACCGAACCGCGCCCAGCTGGTGTCATGTGCGAGCAGCGTCGTCACCTGGGTGACGGCAAACACGAACACGAGGTCCCAGAAGAGCTCGACCGCCGTGGTCCGCCGCTCGGGCATCGCCTCCGGCGCTGGTGACGCGTCGCTCATTGAAATCAAGTATCGCCACGTGTGTGGCGCTCGCCTGATTGGATACCGCGCCTGACCACGCAACTTGAGGCGGAGGAGAGTCGATGGCGCAGCGCGCGGCGATCGTGACGGGAGGTTCAAGCGGGATCGGACTGGCGATCGCGCGCATGCTGGTGCAGGAGGGCTATGGGGTGACCATCGCCTCCCGGCGCCCCGAGAAGCTGGCCGAGGCGGCCCAGCAGCTGACCGCCGACGGCGGCGAGGTGGGCCAGGTTGCCGGCAACATGGCCTCCGAGGAGGTCGTGGCCCAGGTGGTGGCCGAGCACCAGGAGCGGTTCGGGCGCCTGGACGTGCTCGTCAACAACGCCGGCGTGGGCGTGGGCGCGCTGGTCGCCGACATCGAGACCAAGCGGCTCGACATGCAGCTGGCCGTCAACCTGCGCTCGGTCATCCTCTTCTACCGCGAGGCCGCCGCGCTGCTCCGGGCCGCCGGGGCCGAGCACCGCAACGCACTGGTCGTCAACACGTCGTCGATCTCGGGCAAGTCCGGCGAGCCGTGGCTGTCTGTCTACTCCGCCACCAAGGCGGCCGTCGTCGGTTTCACCGAGGCGATGAACAAGGGGCTCGGGACGGACGGGATCAAGTCCACCGCCCTGTGCCCGGCGTTCGTGGACACCCCGATGACCGACTTCATCAAGCAGAACGTCGCCGCCGCGGAGATGATCCAGGTCACCGACGTGTCCGAGGCGGTGCGGATGCTCCTGCGCCTCTCGCCCGGGTGCGTGATCCCGGAGATCATCTTCCAGGCGCCGGGCTCGGTTCCCGCGGGGCTGCCGGCTTAGCCTCCTCGAGCCGCTGCATGAGCCGCTCGTACTCGTCGTAGCGGCGCACGACGCGGGTCCAGGCCCACCCCGGGCGGGCCTCGAGCTCCGGCGTGCGGTCGGGATCGCCCGGACGTGGGCGATCGTCACCACGGCGGGCTGCCATGAGCGCCTCGTGCTCGCGGCGGGCGGCGGCCAGGTCGTCGGCCGGGACGTCATCCTCGAGCAGGCTCGCCTCGAGGTGGCAGCTGAGGATGAGCAGCTCGCGCTCCGTGGCCCGGCGGGCTTGCGCCTTCCTGCGCCCGCGGAAGGCGACCCGGTCCCACGCCTGGGCGAAGGCGATGAGGCTCGTGCGCCCGCCGTTGCGATGGGCCGCCAGCATCGGGCAGATGCCATCGCCGGTCGCGTAGGCGCCGACGATGATGTCGTTGGCCGAGATCCCCTCCAGCATGGCGATACGGGTGTGGCGGGGCAGGCAGTCGATCGCCTGTCGAAGGTCCTCGATGGTCGCTCGGCACCGGGTTCGCATAGCCTGTGCCGCCCGACTGATGGGCGGCTCGGCCACTCTAACCGGCACCGTCGAGGCCCTCAAGCGAACCCCTGGCGACGAAAGGAACCTTGCACATGAAGCTCGGAGTGAACGTTGGCTACTGGGGTTTTGGCATGGGCCCGCAGGAACAGCTCGACGTGGTCCAGGAGGCCGAGCGACTGGGCTATGACTCCGTGTGGGCCGCGGAGGCCTACGGCTCGGACGCCGCGACCGTGCTGGCCTGGCTGGCCGCGGGGACCACGAAGATCAAGTTGGGCTCGGCCATCTTCCAGATGCCGGGCCGCTCGCCGGCGATGACCGCGATGACGGCGGCGACCATCGACGAGCTCTCTGGCGGCCGGATGGTCCTGGGGATCGGCTCCTCGGGGCCGCAGGTGGCCGAGGGATGGCACGGCCAGCGCTTCGGCCGCCAGCTGCAGCGCACCCGCGAGTACGTGGCGGTGGTGCGCAAGGCGCTGGCCCGCGAGCGCCTGGAGTTCAAGGGCGAGACGCTCGAGCTGCCGCTGCCCGACGGCCCCGGCAAGGCGCTCAAGTTGATGATCAACCCGGTGCAGGAGCGGATCCCCATCTACCTGGCGGCGATCGGCCCCAAGAACACCGCCCTGGCCGGAGAGGTGGCCGACGGCTGGATCCCCACCTTCTTCTCCCCCGAGTTCGTGGATGACTTCCGCGAGCTGCTGCAGGAGGGCGCGGATCGCGCCGGTCGCTCGCTCGACGGCTTCCAGATCGCCCCCACCGTGTCGGCCTTCGTCACCGACGACCAGGAGCTGGGACGCAACATGATGCGGCCCGGCCTGGCCCTCTATGTCGGGGGCATGGGCTCGCGCAAGCAGAACTTCTACAACAACCTCGTCCAGCGCTACGGCTTCGCGGACGCCGCCAAGACCGTTCAGGACCTCTACCTCGACGGCAAGAAGGAGGAGGCCGCCGCCGCCCTGCCCGACGAGCTCATCGACATGATCTCGCTCTGCGGCCCGCGCGACGTGGTGCGCGACCGCATCGCCGCCTTCCGCGACGCCGGCGTGGGCACGCTGATGGTGATGCCGATGGCCTTCACCCGGGAGGACCGCATCGCGCAGCTGCGCGAGGTGGCCGAGCTGGCGGGTTGAGCGCGGCCGAGCCGGCGGCGTGAGCCCGCGCGCCCCGCTGCGGGTCTTCCTCGGCGCCTTCGGGCAGCCGGGACACGCCTTCCCGATGCTCGCGCTCGGAGCCGAGCTGGTCGCGCGCGGGCACGAGGTCACCTATGAGACGTGGAGCCGGTGGCGCGAGCCCGTCGAGGCCCGCGGCATGCGCTTCCGCGCCGCGCCCGAGTATCCGACGTTCCCGACCCGCGAGCAGCCGCTCGGACCGTACGAGGCGGTGGTCCGGGCCGCGGCCGAGACGCGCCCGGCGGTGGCCCAGGCCCGCCCCGACGTCGTCGTCCACGACATCCTCACGCTGGCCCCGGCCCTGGCCGCCGAGCTCGAGTCCGTCCCGGTGGCGACGCTCATCCCGCACGTGTACCCGGTGATGGAGCCGGGGTTCCCGCCCTATGCGCTCGGCGCCCGGCTGCCGCGCACGCGCGCCGGGCAGACCCTGTGGCGCGCCTTTGACCGGCCGGTGCGCTCGGGGCTGGAGCGGGGGCGCGCCGAGCTCAACGACACCCGACGGCGCCTCGGCTTGCCACCGGTGGACCGTCTGCACGGCGGTCTCAGCACGCAGCTGACGATGGTGGGCACACTGCCCCAGCTCGAGTACCCGCGCCGGTGGCCCGACCACGTGCACGTGGTCGGGCCGCTGATGTGGGAGCCCCGGTCTGACGAAGTGGAGCCGCCGCCCGGCGACGCACCGCTGGTGCTGGTGGCCCCGTCGACCGCGCAGGATCCCGAGCACCGGCTGCTCCGAGCGGCGCTGGCGGGGCTGGCCGGGGAAGCGGTGCGCGTACTGGCGACCTGGAACCGGCGGCCGTTGCCGGGGCCGGTGAAGGTTCCGGCCAACGCCCGGCTCGTCGAGTGGCTCTCCTACGCCCAGACGATGCCCGGCTGCGCGCTGGTCATCTGCCATGCCGGTCACGGGACGATGGTCAGGGCGCTGGCGTCCTCGTGCCGGGTGCTGGCGGTGCCGCACGTCGGTGACATGGCCGAGAACGCCGCACGGCTGGATTGGGCGGGCGCGGGCGTGCGGCTTCCCTGGCCGCTGCTTGGCCCCACCACCCTGCGCCTGGCCACGCAGCGGGCACTGGGAGACGCCGCGCTGGGCGAGCGCGCGGCTGAGCTCGGGGTCTGGGCGACGCGGCATCCCGGGCCGCCGCGGGCGGCTGACCTCGTGGAGCAGCTTGCCGCGCGCTGAACCACGATCCGGTCGCCGCGCTCCCCGCGCTGACCCAAATCTCATTTTCGCTCAGGAGTTTTTGTGGCTTTCGGGAGCCTTGGACAGCGATCGTTATCGCACGTCCGTCGAGTCGCGGATTGAGACACAGAAATACAGAGCAAGGAGCGTGTACATGAACTAAAGGGGCAACCCAGGAAGGACGTTATGACGCGTCTCACTGCACGACTTTCTCTGGCCCTCGCCCTCGTGGCAGTGGGCCTCTGGTCAGTCTCGTCGGCGATGGCCGCCACGCAGACCGTGACCCTGAAATCCACCAAGGGCGACCAGGCAACGATCACGCTCAACAAGCAGACCAAGAACGCGTTCAAGAAGAACCACATCGCGTTGAAGACGAATAAGCCCGCCACGCGCAAGGGCAACAACGCCAACTTCCCCGAGAAGTCGGGCAAGTGGAACTTCTCCAACACCAGCGGCAACGTCGCCTACAACGGCATGACCCGCTTCGTGCGCGGCAACAAGTCGGTGAAGCTGACCAAGCTCAGCTTCACCCGCACGGTGAAGGGCAAGAAGTCCAGCGCCGCCCTCACTGCCTTCTTCGGCAAGAAGAAGGTCACGCTGCTCACCCTCACCGGCAAGGTCAAGGTGAAGATGAAGGGCGCGAAGGAGACGGTCTCCGGCTTCACGGCCAAGCTGTCCAAGAAGGCCGCCTCGCTGCTGAACACGGGCCTCAAGCACAAGACGTTCAAGGCCAACCAGAAGATCGGCTCGTTCTCCCTGACGCTGACCAGCCGCGCGACGCTCGTCACCCACCCGCCGGCCCCCGGTGCCCCGGGCGCCCCGGGCGCATCGGCAGCCGGAGTAGCAGTGGCGTTCACGCCGGCGCTCGAGAGCGCCCTGGGCTCCAGCGGGCTGAGCGTCACGCCCCTCGGCCCCGCCGCGAACACCGTCCTGGGCGGGCTGAGCGGAGTCACGCTGCCCCTCGGCAACGGCACCAGCGTCACGGTCCCGAGCGTCGGCGGCACGCCGGCGGCCAGCGCGAGCTTCGACGACGGCACGCTGACCGCCTCGGTCCCCCTGTCGGGCGGCGTGGACCTGAGCAACGGCGATGCATCGGTCACCCTGACCAACCCGGTGCTCTCGATCGGCACCGGCACCGACGGCTCGTCGGGCCTGTACTTCTCGCTCAACGGCGGGCCCGAGATCAAGCTGTTCGACATCGACACGGCCAAGCTGGAGGCGGCCGCACTCCCCAACGGGACACTCGACCTCAACGGACTCCTCACCGAGTTGTCCAGCGAGCTGTCCGGGACGATCAACGAGCTGGCAGGCCAGCAGATCGTCCAGCCCGGGCAGGCAGCGGGTGTCCTCAGCGCGATCGTTCCCTCGTCCGCGGCCGTTCCCGGTTCGTAGCGGCACGAGCCGGTTCATCACAGGCAGGATCTCGCCGGGGCGGCCCAAGGGTCGCCCCGGCGTCTGTCTGTAGGGCGGCGTCCGTCACTCTGGCGGTGGCCGGAGGGGCGGTCCGGTCCGTGCCTCAGGCGTCCGGGCCTCAGGGGTAAGCGCCTCAGGGGCCGGCGCCGCAGGGGCCCGCGCCTCAGGCGGCCGCGGCCGCCGGGTGCGCCTGGGCCCAGGCGATGATCTTGCCCGATCCCTGGATCGCCTCGCCCTCGTCGGTGACAAGCAGCGGCACCCAGTAGTTGCCAGTGTGCTCCTTGACCTCGCGCCGCGGGGTGAGATCGTTGATCAACCCCGGCAGCGGGCCCAGGCCATAGGAGCGGACCACGCGCGGAGCGTGCCCGGCGTCGAGCAGCGCCCTGTGCGCCTCACCGCACGGATGCCTGTGAACCGACCCACCGGCCGTCCAGGTGCCGTAACAGACGTAGAGCTTCACGGGACGCGTCGGGTGGGTGCGGGAGCTCCGGGGGTGGGACTCGAACCCACAACATTTCGGTTAACAGCCGAACGCTCTGCCATTGAGCTACCCCGGATCAGGGTGTGTTGAGCTGCCTCTGCAGGTCGCCCGCCAACTGTACTCGGAAGGGCGGCGTCGATCTTTAGCCGCAAAGGTGCCTGCATGGCCCGCCCGCCGCCCTGCCACGAGGGTTGTGCGGAATTCTGCAGGAAATAGCTGTAAAAGTCCGCGATCCTCGGATCAAAGGGTCTCCTCCAGGCGCGCCACGGCATCCCGCATGGCGTCACGGACCACCTCGCGCTGGCGCGCGAGCTCGCTCGTGCCCCCGCCCGCGGCCCGGGCGCGGATGATGGCCCGCTCCAGGCGGTCGAGGTCGAGGATGAGGCGCGCGTGCTCCAGGCGGTCGGCGCTCGGGTCCGGCACGCGGCCGGCCAGCTCGACCAGGCCGCTGATCGTCCGGGCGAACTCCTCATCGTCGTCGGGCAGCCCGGCCAGCGGTGTGCGCAGGTGCTCGGTCAGGTGGCGCGCGGCGCGCCGCAGCAGGGTGCTGGTGAGGATCCCGTCGACGTCGAGGTTGGCCAGAATCGTGGCGCCCACGTCGGGCACGGCCAGGCACAGCGCGAGGAAGAGGCGCTCGCCGCGCACCGCCTGCCCCGGTCCGATGGCCGCCTCGGCCCCCGCCGGCCCGCCCGGTCCCGAGCCGTTGCCGGGACGGCCGGTGCGCAGCACTCCGCCCGCCGAGCCCCCTCCGGCCAGCAGCGTGGCCAGGCGTCCTTCGGTCAGCTCCAGGCGCCCGGCGACGCGGCGCACGAGGTCGTCGCGCAGGACGCTGGCGCCGAGGTCGTTGAGCACGGGGCGCAGCTCGGACAGCGCCCGGTCGCGGCCCTCGGCGCTGCGGGTGTCGGCGCGCTCGAGGATGCGTTCGACGTTGAAGACGACGAACGGTGTCGAGCTCTGCACCAGCGCGCGCAGCGCCTCGGCCCCGTCGCGCTCGATGAGATCGGCGGGGTCGGTGCCCTCGGGCAGCGGGACCACACGCAGTTCCAGATCGCGGCCGGAGGCCAGGCGGGAGGCGCGCAGCATCGCCTCCTGGCCGGCCCGGTCGGCGTCCAGGCACAGCTCGAGGATCTTGACCACGCGCTCGAGCTCGCGGATCTGCTCCTCGGTGAGCGAAGTGCCCATGATTCCCACCGCGTTGCGGATCCCGGCCTGGTGGAGGGCCAGCACGTCCGTGTAGCCCTCGACGAGGATCATGCGGCCGGCCTTGGCGGCGGCGGCGCGCGCCAGGTCGATCCCGAACAGGACCTCGCGCTTGTGGTAGAGCTCGCCGTCGGAGGTGTTGAGGTACTTCGCGCCGCCCTGGTTCTCCCGCATCCGGCGGGCACCGAAGCCGTGCACGCGCCCGCGCGCGTCGACTGCCGGGAACATGATCCGCTCGCGGAAACGGTCATAGACGCTGCCCGGGCGATTACGGGAGCGCTGGGCCAATCCGGTGGCCACCAGCTCCTCGTCGGAGTAGCCGGCCCGCCGCGACGCGAGGAGCACGCGGTCCCAGGCGCTGGGCGCGTACCCGACCCGGAACTCCTTGAGCGTCTCCTCGGTCAGCCCGCGGCCCAGCAGGTAGTCGCGTGCGCTCTGGGCCTCCCCCGCCTCCCACAGGTATCGGGCGTAGTACGTGGTCACGCGGTCCAGCAGCGAGTGCAGGCGCTCACGCCGCTGGCGCCGGGCCGCCGCACCCGGATCTTCGTCCTCGGTCTCGAGCTGCACCCCGAAGCGGTCGGCCAGCGACTCCATCGCCGCCTTGAAATCCAGGCCCTCGGTCTGCATGACGAAGTCGAAGGGATCGCCGGACTCCTGGCAGCCGAAGCAGTGGTAGTGCTTCTCGTCGGGCCGGACGTGGAAGGACCCCGTCCGCTCGTCGTGGAACGGGCAGACCCCGAAGTAGCTGTTGACCCCGGCACGGCGCAGCTCGGTGCGCGTCGAGATCAGCGCCAGCATGTCCACCGCGGTGAGCACGCGGTCCTTCGAGTCGGCGGTGTAGCGGCTCACTGGGCGAAGGAGGCCGGGACGCTGAGCTGCTCGAACGCGCGGATGCAGAAGCGATCGGTCATCCCGGCCAGGTAGTCGGTGACGCGCGTGGACAGCTCCCCGTCGGGGATCGAGGTGGGGATCTCCTCCGGGTGCTCGCAGTAGTGGGCGAAGAGGACATCGATGACGCGGTTGATCTTCACGTGCTCGCGGGTGGCCACCGGTCCCAGGTAGACGCGCTCGAACATGAACGCCCGCAGCTCGGACATCGCCCCACCGACGACCTCGCCCTGGACGATGTCGCCCGCAGCGTCAGAGTGCTCGACGAGGTCGTGGACCAGCTGGTCGATGCGCCGCTCGCCACTCTCCCCCAGGATTGCGATCGGGCCGGGCGGCAGCTCGCTCGTGGACAGGACCCCGGCGCGCACGGCGTCGTCGATGTCGTGGTTGATGTAGGCGACGCGGTCCATGAGGCGCACGATCTTGCCCTCGAGCGTGGCCGGCTGCGCCGAGCGGCCCGAGTGGCTGACGATGCCGTCGCGGACCGGCTCGGTGAGGTTGAGCCCGCGGCCGTCGCGCTCGAGCGTGTCGACGACGCGCAGCGAGTGCTCGTAGTGGCGAAAGCCGGTGCCGAAGCGGTCGCGCAGGCAGCGGTCCAGGGCGTCCTCGCCAACGTGGCCGAACGGCGAGTGACCGAGGTCGTGCCCGAGGCCGATGGCCTCGCACAGGTCCTCGTTGAGCGCCAGCGCGCGTGCCACCGTCCGTGAGATCTGGGTCACCTCGAGCGTATGAGTCAGCCGGGTCCGGTAGTGGTCGCCGGTCGGGGCCACGAACACCTGCGTCTTGTCCTTGAGCCGGCGAAACGCCTTGCAGTGCACGATCCGGTCGCGGTCGCGCTGAAACGGCGTGCGCAGGCCGCAGTCGGGCTCCGGGTGGCGTCGTACGGCCGGATAGGACCGCGTGGCCAGCGGGGAGAGGTCGGCGTCCTCGCGAGCGCGGATGCGCTCGGCGTAACGGTCGGCGACCGGCCCGGTTGGGTGCTCGTAGCCGGGTGTCATGGTCTGCTCGTTCACACACCGATTCTGACAGCGCCGTGAGCGGCGCCGGCGGGCGGAACGGATTTGACGCGGAACGTCAGGCGGCCAACAGTGGGCGCAGGCGGACATGCGCGTGATGCTCGGCGGTGTCCCCGATCGCCCGTTCCACCTGGCGCAGGGTGATCTCGGAGCCGTCGGGCGCCTGAGCCAGCGGCGAGCCGAGGGCGCTGACCAGGAAGCCGTAGGCCTCCTCGGAGAGTGAGAAGGCGGCGGCCTCGCAGGCATTGCAGACGACGCCGCCGGCGGCGCCGGAGAAACCGCTGAGATGCTCGGTCTCCCCGCACATCGCGCAGGCCGCGAGCTGGGGCACGATGCCCGCCGCCAGCAGCAGCTTGAGGCGGAAGGCCAGGCCGTTGCCCGGACGCGCGTGTCTCGCGTCGGACTCGAGCAGGCCCAGCTCGTTGGCCAGCAGCCGGAAGACCTCGGGGTGCGGATCGGCCGTCTCGAACAGCCGCGTCACGGCGTCGCAGGCCCGTGCCGCCGCGTCCAGCGTGGCGGCTTGCTCGCGCAGCCGGCCGTGGGCGGTGATCGTGTCCACGCCGGTGACGGTGAGCAGCTCGCTGCGTCCCTCGTGCAGGACGGCGCGGACGTGGAAGAAGGGCTCGAGGCGAGCGCCGAACCGGCTACGGGCGCGGCGGGCACCTTTGGCAATCGCGCTCAAGCGACCCCGATCCGGGGTATAGAGATGGAGGATGCGGTCAGCTTCGCCGTAGCGAATCGACCGCAGGACGATCGCCTCGGTCCTCAGCGGGCCGGCCATCACCCACCTCGCGCTATACTTAATGAAGCAATGAAGCAGGTCACCGTTTACACCACTGATTTCTGTCCGTACTGCACGAGCGCAAAGACCCTGCTGGCCAAGCGCTCGATCGAGTACGAGGAGGTCAATCTGGCACGCGACCCGGACGGTCGTAACAAGCTCTCCGAGCTCACCGGAATGATCACCTTCCCCCAGATCGTCATCGACGGGGAGTCCATCGGCGGGTTCCAGGAGCTGCTGGCCGCCGACCGTGGCGGCAAGCTGTCAGAGCTGCTCGCCGCCTGACGCGGCAGCCGTTCGCGTCGCCTGCACCCGGCCTGCCGCACCGCGCCCCCGAGGGCGCCGCTGGCAGTGCTCGCAGACGTAGGTCCCCCGCCCGCCCACGACGAGCTTGCGGATCGCCGTCCCGCACGCCGGGCAAGGCCGGCCCTCGCGCTGGTGGACGCAGAACAGGTCCTGGAAGGACCCCTGGGCGCCGTCGACGTGGCGAAAGTCGTCGATCGTCGCCCCCTTGGCGTCGATCCCGGCCGTCAGCGCGAACTCGATCGCCTCGCGCAGGGCCTCCAGCTGAGCTCCCTTCAGCGAGCCCGCGGGGCGCAGCGGGTGGATGCGGGCCCGGAACAGTGCCTCGTCGGCGTAGATGTTGCCCACGCCGGCGATGCGGCGCTGATCGAGCACGAACGACTTGACCGGCGCCATCCGCCCGCGGGCCTGAGCCCGCAGGTAGCCGGCGGTGAACTCCGGGGTCAGCGGCTCAACCCCGAGGCGGCAGCCCAGGTAGGCGTCGCGCGCGGCGGCGCCGGTGACAAGGTGCCCGGTGCCGAAGCGGCGCGGGTCGTTGTAGACGAGGCGGTGGCCGCCGTCGAGCGCAAAGCGCACGCGCGTGTGCGGCGGATCGGCCGGCGGGTTGAACAGGAGGGCGCCGGTCATGCGCAGGTGCATGAGCAGAAAACGCTCGCCGCTGAGCCGCCACACCAGGTACTTGCCCGAGCGGCCCACCTCCTCCACCACCCGCCCGCGCAGCGCTGCCTGGACCGGGGCCGGCGCGTCAGGGCGCGTCCAGCGGGGGTCGAGGATCTCCACCTCCTCCAGCGTGCGGCCCTCCAGGTGGGGCGCCAGCTGGCGGCGGATCGTCTCGACTTCGGGGAGCTCGGGCACCTCTCCTATTAAAGGAAGGTCTCGCCGGGCAACTCGGGCGCGTTCGCGCCATCGGCCAGCCACGCCAGCACGCTGGCCCCGACATCGGCCAGGACCCCGTCGTGACGGCGGCCGCCGTGGCCGGTGAAGCTGGCCAGCAGCGGCGCCTGCTCGCGCGTGTGGTCGGTGCGCGCCGAGGTGAGGTCGCAGCCGTGATCGGCGGTGATGATGAGCAGGTCGTCGTCGCGCAGGAGCTCCAGCCAGCGCGCGACGCGCTCGTCGATGCGGCCCAGCGCCCCCGCGAAGCCGTCGAAGTCGTGGCGGTGACCGTAGACCTGATCGGTCTCGATCAGGTTGGTGAACACGAAGCCGTGGTCAAGCCCGGCGATCAGCTCGGTCGTCTCGTCCAGGGCCCGCGCATTGGTCGCCCCCGGATGCTCGACATCGATGCCCACTCCCGCGAACAGCTGGCCCACCTTGCCGACCGAGTGCACGGGGACGCCGTGGCTCTGAAGCTCCTGCAGATAGCTGCGCACCGGTGGGGCCAGCGAGTAGTCCCGGCGGCCGTCGGTGCGCTCGAAGGCACCGTCAGAGCCGGCGAAGGGCCGCGCGATGACCCGGCCCACGGCGTGCTCGCCGGTCATCCCCTCGCGGACCCGCCGGCAGATCCCATAGAGCTCCTCCACACGTACGACGTCCACGTGCGCCGCGATCTGGAGCACCGAATCCTGGCTGGTGTAGACGATGAGGTCACCGTCGGCGAGGTGCTGGGCGCCGAAATCCTCGATTGCCGTCAGGCCGTTGTCGGGCCGGTTGCAGATCACGCCGCGGCCGCTGGCGGCGCGGACGATCTCGATCACGGGCTCTGGGAAGCCGCCGGGGTAGGTCGGCGGCCGCCGGGTGGCGGCGACGCCCATCAGGCCCCAGTGGCCGGCGGTCGAGTCCTTGCCCGGGCCCAGCGGGCGCAGGCGGCCGTGCACGACCGGCGCCGCGGCCGGCGCCACCCCGGTGAGCGGCAGGATCGAGCCCAGCCCGAGCCGCTGCAGCGCGGGCAGCTCGAGACCCCCGAGGCGCTCAGCGAGGTGGGCCAGCGTGTTGGTGCCGGCGTCGCCGTACTCGGCCGCGTCGGCCGCGGCGCCGACGCCGCAGGCATCGAGCACGACGACAAATGCCCGCCTCATCGGTCGCTGACGGGCCTGGATCCGGTGCGCACACGCGGATTCTGGCAGCCCCCTCCCCCGTCAACCCGTGCCTGCACCCAGCCCCCTCCCCGGTCAACCCGTGCCTGCACCCAGCCCCCTCCCCGGTCAACCCGTGCCTGCGCCCCGCCCCCTGCCGCCCCGCCCGGCCCCGCCCGGCCCAGCCCGGCTAGTCCTCGCCCTCCCAGTAGTCGACCGGCTGAAGGCGGGCGACCACGCCCAGCCCTCGCAGCGCCACCTTGCCCGAGCGCGGGAAGTAGCAGAGGTCCCCGGGCTCGCGGCTGCCGTAGGCGAGGAGAGTGAGCTCCTCCTGTGGCGCGGCGCGGAAGGTGTGGGCGACCCCCGTCCCCGCCGGGCGGCCGATCACGTGCCCGGGAGCGACCGGGATCTCCTCGTCGCCCAGCACCATCGCTCCCGACCCCGACAGGATGACGAAGAGCTTCTCCTCCAGGCTGTGGCACTGCTCCGGATGCGCCAGCTTTCCGGGCGCGACCTGGACCCAGTTCAGGGCCGAGATCTGCGCGCCGGCGGCGCGGCCGAGCTGGCGGCGGCGCCGGGCGACGCGCGGACGGGCCACCACGTCGGCCTCGACGTCGTCGAGACCGACGATCGTGCGGGGTCGCGGGTGGGTGGGGGCCGGGTCAATCGGGAGCTCCGGCGGGCCGAGCTCACCCTCGAGCACGAATTGGATGGGAGTCCCGTCGGGCGGACCGGGGACCGACTCCACCGCGCGTCCGCCGAGCGTCGAGATCCCCAGCCGCGGCAGGCGCAGCGCCTCGTCGAAGGCGCGGCTGCCGAAGGCGAGCACGTCGAGCGGCTCGTCGATGGCGTGGACCGTGTGCTCGCCGCGGCGGGCGAGGTAGACGATGCAGTCCCCCGCGTGGATCGGCGCCGTGCGCCCCCGCTGCCACGAGACGCCCGACCCGGAAAGCACATAGAAGATCTCCTCCGAGCGCCCGTGCTCATGGGCCGGGGTGGACCAACCGCCCGGCTCGATCTGGATCCGGCGTACCCCGATCGTCTCGCTGCCTGCCGCTTCGCCCAGCATCGTCCAGCGGTTGCGCAGATGCCCGAGCGCGTACTCGCGCGACGGCGCCTCGTCGAAGTGCGTGAGCCCCACCGCCGACGCCCCCGGTGCTAGTGCCCTGAATCGGCGCGGTCCGGTGAACCGGCGGCCGCGCGCGGCCCGATGTGGGCCCGCGGATGAGCGTCGAAGTAGACGTCGCGCAGGCGGTCGGCGGACAGATGCGTGTAGATCTGGGTGGTCCCGATGTCCGCGTGGCCGAGCATCTCCTGGAGCGAGCGCAGGTCGCATCCTCCCGCCAGCAGGTGCGTGGCGAAGGTGTGGCGCAGCGTGTGCGGGCTCATCCGTTGCTCGAGCCCGGCACTGCGCGCGTGGGTCTGGACGATCCGGTAGAGCCCCTGGCGCGAGAGGCCGGCGCCGCGCAGGTTGACGAACACGTGGGGCTCATCGCGGATGCCCACCAGCCGGGGACGGCCGTGGTCCAGGTAGGACCTGAGCGTCGCCACCGCCTTGGAGCCGATCGGGACCAGGCGTTCCTTGGAGCCCTTGCCCCGGGCGCGCAGCATCCCCGCCTCCAGGTCGAGCTCTGACAGCTCCAGCGTGATCGCCTCCGACGCGCGCAGGCCGCAGGCGTACATCGTCTCCAGCAGCGCGCGGTCGCGCAGGGCCGCGGGCGACGTCCCCCGGGGTTGGGAGAGGAGGCGGTTGACCTCGTCGCGGCTGAGCACCTTGGGCAGGCGGCCGCGGGAGCGCGGCGGGCGCAGCTCGGCGGTGGGGTCGTGATCGATGATCTGCTCGCGGCGCAGGTGCCGGTAGAAGGAGCGCAGGCAGGCGATCTTGCGCTGCAGCGTGGCCGGGGCGACCGGTGGCTTGTCGTCATGCCCGTCGGCCAGCTCGGACACGAACGCCGCGAGGTCGGCCGGTGAGACCTCGAGCGGATCGCGGTCGCGGCGGGCCAGGAATAGCCCGAGCTGCTGAAGGTCGGAGCGATAGGCCTCCAGCGTGTTGCGCGACAGCCCGCGCTCGAGCTCCAGCGCGGCCAGAAACTCCAGCGTCAGGTCGGTGAGCCGGCGCTGGACCGGCGATGCCTCGGCGATGGCCATGTGCCGCCGTATTCGCCCCGCGCCAGGGCGTCTCCTGCGGCTGGGCGCGCTCTGTCAGGAGGTTGTGAAGGGCCCGCGCTCGCGCTGACGGGCGAGCCAGCCGGATGACTCTGGCGCCGCCCGATCAGGCGAGGCGGGATGCCAAGCGGGCGGCAAGCCAGAGCAGCGCGATCAGCGTCTTGGAATCCTCTGACTCGGCGAGCGCCGCGTCGAGGTCATCGAGTGGCCACGGGACGATCTCGATCCGCTCGTCCTCGTCGGGCTCGGCCCCGTTCTCGGCGTCGCGCAGGTCGGTGGCGAGAAACAGCCACACCCGCTCATCGCTGAAGCCGGGGCTGGTGTAGAACGCCTCGAGCTCCTCCCAGCGCTCGGCCTGCTTGCCGATCTCCTCGACGAGCTCGCGCCGCGCGCAGCCGATGGGTGCCTCGCCGGGGACGTCGAGCTTGCCCGCGGGGATCTCCAGCGACGCGGTCATGCCCGCGGTCTCGCGCGGCTGGCGGGTGAGCCAGACGTGCGTGTCGTCGACGGCGAGGATCCCGACGGCCCCCGGGTGCCAGACCTTGTCGCGGGCGACCACGGCGCCGTCGGCGTGGCGGAAGTGCTCCACCCCGGCGGTGACGATCGCCCCGCGCCACTTCACCTCCGAGCCGACGCTCTCGAACCCGCTCACGCGCCGAGCTCCACTGCCGCCTCGTCGACCAGCGTGATCGCGATGTCGAGCATCATCTCGAGGTCCTGGGCACTGACCCGCTCACCGGGCTCGTGGTTGTGCTCCACCCCGTCGGCCAGGCATGTGCACGAGAAGCCGGCGGCCTCGAACGAGTTGGCGTCCGACGCGCCGCCCGAGTCGATGTGGCGTGGCTCATAACCGCAGGCCCGCAGGGCACGCTCGGCCACCGCCAGCTGGGGCGCGCGGGGCTTGGTGCGGTAGCCCGCGAACATCCGCTCGACGTTGACGTCCAGGTCGCACTCCCCGGCGTTGGCGGCGTCCTGGAGGTGGTCCACCAGCTCGGTGGCGACGGTCGCGGCGCGGTCGGCGTCGAGGCTGCGCACCTCGGCCTCGATCCGGCAGCGCTCGGGGATGACGTTGATCGCGCTGCCGCCGTCGATCAGCCCCACGTTGGCAGTCGTCTCGGCGTCCAGCCGGCCCAGCCGCATGGCGGTGATGCCGTTGGCGGCGGCCACGACTGCGCTGCGTCCCACCTCCGGGCGCACCCCGGCGTGGGCGGCCTGGCCCCGCAGCTCGGCGACGATCCGGTAATGCGTGGGCGACGCGACGACGATCTCGCCGATCGGGGTCGCGTGATCGAACACGTAGCCGAACGCGCTCTGCAGCCGTGAGGTGTCGAACTCGCGCGAGCCGCGCAGCGACGTCTCCTCGCATACCGTGAAGAGGATCTCGATCCCGGCCGGCGGGGGCTCGCCGGCGGCGGTCGCGCGCCGGGTCACCTCCAGGATGACCGCGATCGCCGTCTTATTGTCCGCCCCGACGATCCCGTCGTTGGCGTTCTCCCAGCGGCCGTCGACGAGCACCGGCTCCACCGCCGCCGCCAGCGGCACGGTGTCCATGTGAGCGCACAGGAGCACGCTGCCGGGTCCGCGCCCCGGAATCCGCGCGAGCAGGTTGCCGGCGTCGGATCCGACCGCCGGGCCGCTGTCATCCTCCTCGACCACGAGGCCGAGCGCGCGCAGCTGCTCGGTGAGCCAGTCGGCGACGCCGCGCTCGTGCCCGGAGGGGCTCTCGATGCGGCACAGCGCCGCGAACGTCTCGTGCAGGCGCTCGCGCTCGGCGTCGGTGGCGCGTCTCACCATGAGGCGCGGGCGAGGGCCGTCCGGCCTGGCTCCCGCGTCACGACGCGGAGCTACGCGCGACGCTCACGTCCCGCTCGCCGGTGACCGGCGGAGCCTGATCGGCGCCACCGGACTCCTTATAAGCCAAGGCCGCGCCGACGAAATCGCGGAACAGCGGCGCCGGGCGCTCCGGACGCGACTTGAACTCCGGGTGGTACTGGGAGGCGACGTAGAAGGGATGGTCGTCGCGCGAGAGCTCGACGGCCTCGACGAGCCGCTCGTCCGGGGAGGTTCCCGAGCAGACGAGGCCGGCGTTCTCCAGCCGCTTGCGCAGGTGGTTGTTGACCTCGTAGCGGTGGCGGTGGCGCTCGTAGACGACGGCGTCGCCGTAGAGCTCGCGGATGCGGGTGCCGTCATGGAGCTTGACCGGGTCCGCGCCGAGGCGCATCGTCCCGCCCATGTCGGCGATCTCCTTCTGCTCGGGCAGCAGATCGATCACGGGGAACGGCGTCTCGAGGTCCATCTCGGTCGAGTTGGCGCCCTCCATCCCGGCCACGTGGCGCGCGAACTCGCTGACGGCCACATGCATCCCCAGGCAGATCCCCAGATAGGGGATGTTCCGGGTGCGCGCGATCCGGGCGGCGGTGATCTTGCCCTCCCAGCCGCGGCCACCGAAGCCGCCCGGGATGAGGATCCCGTCGGCGCTCTGAAGCCGCTCACTGACCCCGGGATCGCCGACCGTCTCGGAGTCGACCCAGTCGATCTCCACGACCGCGTCGTGGTGGATGCCCGCGTGGCGCAGGGCCTCGGCCACCGACAGATAGGCGTCCTCGAGTTGCACGTACTTGCCGACCAGGGCGATCCGCGCCTTGCGGCGGGCCTCGGCGGCGCGGCGGGTGATCGCCTCCCAGCCGCTCAGATCCGGCGCGGTGGTGTCCAGGCCGAAGTGCTCGGAGAGGATGAAGTCGTCGACGCCCTGGTCGTTGAAGACGAGCGGGACGCGGTAGACGTCTGAGACGTCGTAGGCGGAGACGATCGCCTCCACCGGCAGGCTCGCGAACAGCGCGATCTTGGAGCGGATGTCGGTTCCCAGCTCGGACTCGGAGCGGCAGACGACCATGTCCGGCGCGATACCGATGCGGCGCAGCTCGTTGACCGAGTGCTGGGTCGGCTTGGTCTTCAGCTCCCCGGCGTGGCCGATGTAGGGGACCAGCGTGAGGTGGATGAACATGCACCGCCGCCGCCCGACGTCGACCGGGAACTGCCGGATGGCCTCCAGGAACGGCAGCGACTCGATGTCGCCGACCGTGCCGCCGATCTCCGTGATGACGAAGTCGACGTCCGAGGAGTCGGCCATCAGCTTGATGCGCTGTTTGATCTCGTTGGTGATGTGAGGCACGACCTGGACGGTCGCCCCCAGGTAGTCCCCGCGCCGCTCACGGCGGATGACGGTGTTGTAGATCCCGCCCGCGGTGACGTTCGACGCGCGGCTCGTGTTGGCGTCGGTGAAGCGCTCGTAGTGGCCGAGGTCCAGGTCGGTCTCGGCGCCGTCCTCGGTCACGAACACCTCGCCGTGCTGGTAGGGCGACATCGTGCCGGGATCGACGTTGATGTACGGGTCGAACTTCTGCAGCTGGACCGACAGGCCGCGCGCCACCAGGAGCCGCCCGATCGAGGCGGCGGCGATGCCCTTGCCGAGCGAGGAGACCACCCCGCCGGTGATAAAGATGAAGCGCGTCTCGCCGTGTGCCATCGACTGGGAACGAGTCTATCGAGGGGTTCGGCGGCTTCGGCGTCCGCGGCCAAGATGGCCGCTCATAGCGAGCAAAGCCTGCTCATGCGGCGCGCAAAAGCTCTCGGGCGTGGTCGTTGGCGGCCCGGTCCTCGTTGCCTCCGCCGAGCATTCGGACCAGCTCGGAAACCACCGCGTCGCCGTTGAGCGCGCTCACCGTGGTGGTCGCCGGTGTCACCGAGCCGTCCTTGACGATCGTGAAATGGCGATCGGCGAGCGCGGCCACCTGGGGCAGGTGGGTGATGCACAGGACCTGCCGCCCCGCGGAGAGCGCCCGCAGGTGCTCCCCCACCGCCCGGGCGGTGTGGCCGCCGATCCCGGCGTCGATCTCGTCGAAGACGAGCATCGAGCCCGAGCCGCCCGCCGGGTCGGCCGTCCCGTGGGCGACGCTGAGCAGCGCCAGCATCACCCGCGAGAGCTCGCCTCCGGAGGCGACCTCGCGCAGCGGCCCGAGCGGGCCACCGGCGTTGGCGGCGATCCGCATCTCGATGGCGTCGGCGCCGCGGGGCCCGCAGCCGTCCGGTCGCGGCGAGAGCTCGATCTCGAAACGCGCGTCGGCCATGGCCAGCTCGGTCAGGCGCTCGCGCACGGCCCCGGCCAGCTTGGGCGCCCTGCTGCGCCGCGCCTTGCCCAGGCGGCCGGCCAGCGTGTCGCGCTCGGAGCGCGCCTGTGCGAGCTCGGCCTCGAGCGCCTCCAGCGCGGAGTCCGCGTTCTGCAGCTCGTCCCGGCGGGCTCGGCAGCGCTCGGCGTGGGCGAGCACGTCGGCGATGGTGCCGCCGTGCTTGCGCTCCAAGCGCGCGAGCAGGGCGAGCCGCTCCTCCACCGCCTCCAGGCGCCCGGCCGCGTCCTCACCGCTCTCGAACTCGGCCAGGTAGCCGCGCAGCTCGGCGGCGATGTCCTCGCTCTCATAGCGGAGGGACTCCAGTCGCTGGGCCAGCGCTTTGAGCCGCGGGTCGACCTCCATCACCTGCTCGAGCTGGCCGGCCGCCTCGGCCAGCAGCTCGGTCGCCCCCACGCCGGCCTCCGGCGTGAGGCTGTGCGCGGCGACGGTGGCGGCATGCGCAAGCGCCTCCTGGTGGCGCAGCCGGTCGCGCTCGGCGGTGAGGGAGGCCTGCTCGGCCTCCGTGGGCGCGGCGGCCTCGATCTCCTCGAGCTCGAAACTGAGCAGGTCGAGCTCGCGGTCACGGGCGCCGGCCAGCTCGCCGAGCTCCGCGGCGCGCCCCTCTAGCTCGCGCACCCGCTCATAGGCGGTGCGCAGCCCCTCGCGCAGCGCCTGCTGGTCGGGGCCGATATAGGCGTCCAGCAGCTCGAGCTGGGCGGTGGAGAGCATCAGCTTGCGATGCTCGTGCTGGCCGTAGAACGACAGGAGCTGGCTGCCGAGCTCCTGGAGGTCGGCCTGGGTGGCGGCGCGGCCGCACACGTAGGCGCGGGTTCGGCCGTCGGGCCACACGCGGCGGGCCAGGACGATCTCCTCGGCGCCCGAGGGCAGCCGGTCGGAGTCCGCCAGCGCCGGCGGCAGCTCGAACACCCCCTCGACGTAGGCCTCCGCGGCGCCCGGACGGACGATGTCGCGCCGCGCCTTGCCGCCCAGCAGCAGGTCCAGGGCGTGCGCGAGCAGCGTCTTGCCCGCACCCGTCTCGCCGGTGAGCATGTTCAGGCCGGGCGCCAGGCGCAGCTCGGCGCGCTCCATCAACAGCAGGTTCTCGACGCGAAGCTCGTGAAGCACGCCACGGGTCTACCAGGCGCGCAGGACGGAAAACCCGCGCTACAACGGGGTCGCCATGCGCCCGAACTTCTGGCGCAGGCGGTGGTAGAAGGTGGTGCCCGGCACCTGGGCCAGGGAGCCCTGGTCGATGACGAAGCGCGCCTCGATCCGGTCGCCGGCCTCCAGCACCCCGACGGGGCGCCCGTCCACCGTGAGATCCACCGGCTCCTCCTGGGAGCGGTTGTCGACGCGCAGGCGATCGCCGGGCGCGACCACCAGCGTCCGCGCCGTCAGCGAGTGCGGCGAGATGAACGACACCACGTAGCCGTGCACGCCCCACGCCATCACCGGCCCGCCGTTGGCGAGGTTGTACCCGGTGGACCCAGCGGGAGTGGACACGACCAGCCCGTCACAGCGCACGCGGCCCACCTCGTCGCCGCCCACCGAGTACTCGAGATCGGCCACCCGCTTGCCCGGCTGACGGTGGATGGAGACGTCGTTGATGGCCAGCGCCTTGGTGCCGGCCCCGGCGACCTCGATGCCGGGGAGCGACAGGACCTCGAAGTCGCCCGCCAGCGCCCGTAGCGAGCCCGCCCATGCCTCCTCGCGGTCCACGGTGGCCAAGAACCCCATCTCCCCGAAGTTGATCCCGAACACGGGGACGTCGGTGCCCGCGTAGCGGCGCAGCGCGTTGAGGATCGTCCCGTCCCCGCCCAGCGCGAAGCAGATGTCCACGCTCGCGTCCAGCGAGGCGTTGCGCTCCACAAACGCTCCCTCCGCGATCTGGTGCTTCTCGGTCTCCTCGGGGTCGAAGCGCAGCGTCACCCCGGACTCCTGGGCGAGTTCGATGAGCGTCATCAGCGCTGGGTCGGTCTCGGCGGGGCGGCGATGGGTGAACACGGTGGCGCTGCGGATCCGTCTCATGGCTCCACCTCCCGGGCGGCGTCGTCGAGATCGGCGACCCCGTCCCGGCCCGCGTCGGCCACCCACGCGAACGTCTCCAGGTTGCCCTTGGGCCCAGGCAGCCCCGAGCTGGCGTAGCCCAGCACCGCAGCGCCGAGCTCCTGCGCGGCGCGGCCCACGGCCACCAGTGCCCCGCGCCGCAGGTCGGCGTCGCGCACCACGCCGCCCTTGCCCACGCCGGCGCGACCGACCTCGAACTGCGGCTTGATCATGGCCAGGCAGTCAAAGCGCTCGGCGGCGCAGGCCAGCACGGCGGGCAGCACCTTGGCCACGGAGATGAACGACACGTCGATGACGATCAGGTCGGGCGCGTACGGGAGGTCGCCGGGTGCGAGAGCGCGCGCATTGGCGCGCTCGATGACCGTCACCCGCTCGTCGGAGCGCAACGACCAGTCCAGCTGCCCGTAGGCGACGTCGAGCGCCACCACGTGCGCGGCGCCGCGCTTGAGCAGGCAGTCCGTGAAACCTCCGGTCGAGGCCCCGACGTCCAGCGCGTGGCGCCCGTCGACGTGGATGCCGAAGGCGTCCAGGGCGTTGGCCAGCTTGATCCCGCCCCGCGAGACGAACGCGGGGGCGTCGGCCACCTCGAGCAGAACGTCCTCGGGAACGAGCTGGCCGGGCTTCTCGGCCCGCCGGCGCTCGGGCAGGAGCAGCACCTCGCCCGCCAGCACCGACGCGGCGGCGCGGCTGCGCGAGGGGAACATCCCTCGCTCGGACAGGAGGTTGTCGAGCCGGACGCGCTTCATGTGGCTGTGCGGAAAGGTACGGGATCGGGTGGCGGGGGTCTGGCTGTCAGGTCTGGGCCCGAGGTCGTGGTCGATTTTTGCGCTATTTCCTTCAAGATCGACCACGGGTCCGCCGCGACCACCCGGACCGCCTTCCCCAGCTCGCCGTTGACGTTCGCCGGTGCCCCGGTCAGACGTTTGCGGAGACCACGCGCAGCAACGTCAACCGCTACGCAACGTGCGAGCGCTCAGCCACCGCGGCCTCGATGCGCTCGGCGATCCGCTGCCCGGTGAAGCCGACCTCTTCGTGCAGGAGCTTCGGGGCCCCGTGGGTGACATAGCGGTCGGGCAGGCCGACCCGCAGGATGCGCGGGGCAAGCCCGGCGTCGGACAGCGTCTCCCACACCGCGGAGCCAAAGCCGCCGGCCAGGACGCCCTCCTCGACGGTGACCAGCAGGTCGTGCTCGGCGGCGAGCTGGGCCGCCAGCCCGGCGTCGATCGGCTTGGCGAAGCGCGCGTCGGCGACGGTCACCGCGATGCCGTGCTCGGCGAGGATGCCGGCGGCCTCAAGGGCCTTGCCGACGCCGGTGCCATAGCCAAGCAACGCGACCCGAGGGGTGGGTGGGGACGAGGTCTCCGCTTCGCGCAGGATCTCCCCGGTGCCGATCTCCAGCTCCTCGGGGCGTCGCGGCAGGGCCACGCCGACGCCGTTGCCGCGCGGGTAGCGCAGGGCCACGGGGCCGTCGTCGTAGCGCAGCGCCGTGTGGAGCATGTGCACGAGCATCGCCTCGTCGCGCGGCGCCATCATCACGATGTTGGGCAGGCAGCGCAGATAGGCGATGTCAAACGCGCCGTGATGCGTGGGCCCGTCGTCACCGACGAGGCCGGCGCGGTCCATGGCGAACACCACGTTGAGCTTCTGCAGGCAGACGTCGTGGACGATCTGGTCATAGGCGCGCTGCAGGAACGTTGAGTAGATGGCCGCGACGGGCTTGCACCCCTCCAGGGCCAGGCCCGAGGCCAGCAGGATCGCCTGCTGCTCGGCGATGCCGACGTCGTAATAGCGGTCGGGCAGCTCGCGCTGGAGGATGTTGAGGCCGGTGCCCGAGTTCATGGCCGCAGTGATGCCGATCACGCGGTCGTCGCGCTCCGCCTCGGCGACCAGCGCGTCGCCGAACACCTGGGTGTAGGCCGGCGGCGCGGGCTTGGCCGCGGCCGACCCGCGCGACACCCGGGCCGGCGCCGGCGCGCCGTTGGCGATCGACTTGGGCTTGGCGGCGTGCCACTTCTCCATGCCCTCCAGGCCGCCCTCCTCGGCAGGGGCAAAGCCCTTGCCCTTCACGGTGGCGCAGTGGACCACCACGGGCCGCTGGGCGGCGAGGGCCTCGCGCAGCGCGCGGCGCAGGGCGCGGACGTCGTGGCCGTTGATGACGCCCATGTAGGCGAAGTCCAGCTCCTCCCACCAGAGCCCTGGGGCCCAGAAGGCCTTGATCGACTCCTTGAAGTGCGGGCCAAGGCGCTCGAACGTGTTGCCGATGCCGACCGGGAGCTTGGTGAGCCCGCCCTCGACGCCCTCGCGGGCGTGCCACAGCTTGGGGTTGAGCCGGACGCGGTTGAAGTAGCGCGAGAGTGCCCCGACGTTGGGAGCGATCGACATCCCGTTGTCGTTGAGCACGACGACGATCGGCGTGCCCTCCCCCCCGGCCTGGTGGACGGCCTCGAAGGCGACGCCGCCGGTCAGCGCGCCGTCACCGGCGACCGCGACGACATGCCCCTCCGGGGAATGGCCGCGGCGCATCGCCTCCTTGATCCCGACGGCGTAGCCGATCGCCGTCGAGGCGTGCCCGGCGCCCATGATGTCGTGCTCTGACTCCGCGCGGGAGCAGAACGGGGCGAGGCCACCGTAGTGGCGGATCGTGGCCAGCTCGTCGCGGCGGCCGGTGAGAACCTTGTGCGGGTAGGCCTGATGTCCGACGTCCCACAGGATCTTGTCCGTGGGCGAGTCCAGCAGCGAGTGCAGGGCGACGGCGATCTCGCATGTGCCCAGGTTGGCTCCGAAGTGGCCCCCGATCTCCCCCACCGTGTCGATGATGTGCTCGCGGACCTCCTGCGCCACCTGCTGAAGCTGCTCCTCGGTGAGGGCATGCAGGTCCTGCGGCCGGTTGATCCGTGGCAAGAGGTATTCGGTCACTAATAGCTCCGGGTCGCGATGAAATCGGTGATCTGCTCGAGCTCTCCGGCCAAGGCCGGTGCGGCGGCTGCGAGCGCCTCACGCGCTCTCTCGTGTGACTCGTCAGCCAGCTTACGCGCCCCGTCGAGCCCGAACTCGGTGACGTAGGTGCGCTTTCCCAGCCGTTGATCTGAGCCCTGCTGCTTGCCCAGCGCCTCCTCCGACCCGGTCACATCGAGGATGTCGTCGACGATCTGGAAGAGGACACCGAGCTCGCCGGCGAAGGCGCGGAAGGAGTCGATCGTGTCGGGTTTGTGACTACCCACTACTAGCAGCACGCACTCGATGCTGGCCCCGATCAGCCGGCCGGTCTTGAGCTCGTGCAGCCGCCGCAGCCCCGCGGCGCCCTCGGGTGCGGTCTCGGCGACGTCGATGTACTGGCCGCCGACCATGCCGGCCACGCCGGTGGCGCAGGCCAGCTCGCGCGCGGCGGCCAGGAGGTCGGCGGGCTCGCCGCGCTGCTCGGTGAGCAGGAGGCGGAAGGCCTCGGCGTAGAGGCCGTCGCCGGCCAGGATCGCCACGTCCTCGCCGAAGGCCTTGTGGCAGGTCAGCCGTCCCCGGCGCAGGTCGTCGTCGTCCATGGCGGGAAGGTCGTCGTGGATGAGCGAGTAGGTATGGATGAGCTCGATCGCGGCCGCCAGGGGCAGGACGTTGGCGCGCGGGTGGCCCAGCGCCTCGGCGGTGGCCAGCGAGAGCACCGGCCGGATGCGCTTGCCGCCGGCCAGCAGCGAGTAGCGCATGGCCTCGTCCAGCCCGGCGGTGGGGTACTCGTCCGAGAAGCGGATCGTTTCCAGGTAGCGCTCCACATCAGCGCGCAAATGCTCCGGATAGGCCGGCCGTAGCGTCGATATGGCAGGCAAGCGCGAGGCCTATGCCGCCGGCAGCGGGAGCTGACCGGGGAGATCTGGCAGAGGTTCCAACGCCGCACGGACGCGCTGGTCGACCTGGGCGCTCGCGTCTGATGCCAATTGGGCGCACTCCTCGATCAACGCGAGCGTGGCCTCGGGCTCCAGCTCGCCGGCGCGCAGCAGCCCCGCCGTCTCGTGGAGCCGAGCGCTCAGCTCAAGCAGGGAATCAGTCACGCACGTAAGAGTATCGACCGCGCCGCGCGGTCGGCTCAGACAGCGGCGCCGCGGCCCCCGCTCGGACCCGCTCGGACCCGAGGCTTAGGACCAATTGCCCCTGGTAAACGGGCCCGCCGGAGCGCAACCATGGCCCACTGAGCGACAACCCATCCAGGGAGCACCCATGACCACCCCCACCGAAACCCCCACCGCCAGCGCCCAGATCACCGATGAGGTCACCTCGTGGCCGGGCATCGAGGCGGGCTACGGCCGCCGCGGCGAGTGGGCGTTCACGCTCGGCCGGCGCGAGATCGGCCATCTGCACGGCAACCACGCCGCCCACTTCTTCTTCCCCAAGGACGCCTGGCACGAACTGCACGACGCGGGGCGCATCGTGGAGCACCCCGTGTTCCCGGGGCGCATCGGCCCTGCCGCGCGCCAGATCGAGACCGAGGCCGACGTCCAGGACGTCATCGCGATGCTTCGCCTGAACTACGACCGGCGCAGCGCCGGGCGTGCAGACGGCGATGGCCTCTAGCGCAGGCCGTCCAGTGCCTCGTTGACGAGGGCGTCGGCGCGGGCGTTCTGGGCCCGCGGCACGCTGCGGATGGTCCAGCGCTCGAACCCGCGCAGAGCGGCGATGGCCTCCTCGTACAGCGGCTTCATCGCGGGATGCTTGACCTTGTAGGCACCATTGATCTGCTTGGCCACCAGCTCGGAGTCGTTGACGAACTCCACCTCGCCGGCCCCGAGCGCCGCGGCCCGCTGCACCCCGCGCAGGAGCGCCTGGTACTCGGCGACGTTGTTGGTGGCCACGCCGATCCGTTCGGCGTACTCGTCCAGCACGGCGCCCTCGGGATCGGAGACGACCACGCCCACGGCCGCGGGGCCCGGATTGCCTCGGGCGCCACCGTCCACGTGGACGACCAACTTGGGGAGGTGCTGCGCGTCCGCGGAGCTCAATCGCTCGCGAGCTCGGGCAGCTCGCCGGTGACGCGTGAGCGTCGGCGATCTCTCACTTCGCGCAGACCTCCGCCCGAGTTGCCGCTCTCGCGCCGACTCGACTTGCGCCGGTCGACGATCACGGTCACGTGCGGGTCGTCGGCGTAGTAGCTCTCCAACTTGGGGAAGAGCTCATCCGCCAGCGCTTCGGGTACCACGCAGTAGATCACGTGCGTGATGCTACCCAGGGCTCACGGTTGTTCGCCATCGAACGTCCGTCTAGTTCCGGGTCAACCGTTCAGGTGCAGGCGTCCGCGCTCATCGGCCGCCGCATTGTTCTGGCGCTCGATCTCGGAGAGCTCGGACAGCTCGTAGCCGCGATCGCCCCCGCGCACCGTGGGCACCTCGTCGCGGAGGTCGACCTCGTAGCGGTACCAGCACAGCTCCCACGACACCACCACGTGCACGATGCTGCCGTTCACGTCCGATGGATGGACCGACACGTCGGGGAGCCCCAGCGACCGGGCGATCCCCGCCACGGTGCGGGGATGCTCGGAATCGTTGAACAGCGACACGGTCGACGAGATCTTGTGCTCGATGCTGGTCGGCACCGCCCGGACGTGGCGCGGCTCCCGGCCTCCGCCCAGCTTGGGGGCGCGAACGGGCGGGGACGGATTCACCGCGGCGGGCCAGGAGGGCGAGGACGGCTCGGCGCGCCGCGGCGACCGTCCCGAGGGCGGGGTGGGGGCCAGCGCGGGCGCCTCCTCGTCGAACATCGGCTCGGGCCCGGGCATGTCGTTCATTGGCAGCGCCTCGCCCGCGTCCCGCGCCTCGTCCGCGTCCCGGACCTCACGGGGATCACGCTTGCTGCGGCGGCGGCCGAACAGGGACCGGCGCCGGTCAGGCCGGGCGCTCGACTCGTCGTACTCGGGGACCTCGCCCTCGCGGACCCAGCCCCCGTGCAGAGCCCGCGACGTGCACAGCTCGCACACCGATCGGCGCACGCCGCCGCTGAGGTAGATCTCCGCGCGCTCACCGCGCAGGAGGGTTCTGCCGCAGACGTCGCAGGCGGCTTGCGTCGTCGAGGTGCGAATTGCCCTGGTACTCACGAACAGCTGAGCCTACTACGCGTCCCGAATAGCACGACGGCCGGACAGCCTAGGCCTTCACCGCCTCCTGCTCGGCGCGGGCCGCGTCGATCACCTTGCCGGCGAGGTGCCCGGGCACTTCCTCGTAGCGCTCGAACTCCATCGTGAACTCCCCCTGGCCGCCGGTGATCCCGCGCAGGTCGGGGGCGTAGGACAGCATCTCGGCCATCGGGACCTCGGCCTTGATCTCGGTCATCCCGGCACCGACCGGCTCCATGCCCAAGGGCCGCCCCCGCCGGGAGTTGAGGTCCCCGATGACATCGCCCACGGTGTCCTCCGGAGCGTTGACAGTCACGGTCATGATCGGTTCCAGAAGCACCGACCCGGCCTGCTCGAGCGCCTGCTTCATGGCCAGCGAGCCCGCCACCTTGAACGCCATCTCCGACGAGTCGACGGTGTGGTAGGAGCCGTCGTAGACCCGGACGCGGACCCCCTTGACGGGATAGCCGGCGACGGTCCCCTCCTGCATGGCCTCTTGCACGCCCTTCTCCACGGCCGGGATGAACCCGGACGGGATGACCCCGCCCTTGATCGCGTCGACGAACTCGAAGTCGCCGTTTGGCAACGGCTCGATCTCGATGTGGCAGTCCCCGAACTGGCCGCGTCCGCCGGTCTGCTTCTTGTGACGCCCGTGCGCCTTGGCCGGCTGGCGGATGGTCTCCTGGTAGGGAACCCGGGGCGGCTTGAGCGTCACCTCGGCACCGAAGCGGGCGCGCAGGCGCTCCACGATCACCTCCACGTGCACCTGCGAGAGCCCGGCGACGATCTGCTCGCCGGTCTGAGCGTCGCGGTGCAGGTCGATCGTGGGGTCCTCCTCCTGGAGCCGGCGCAGCGCGGTGAACACCTTCTCCTCGTCGCCCTTGGCCTTGGGCTCGATGGCGAACGCCATCACCGGAGCGGGGAGCTTGATCGACGGCATCGAGATCGGCTCGTCGCGGGCGGCCAGCCAGTCGCCGGCGCGAGTCTCCTTGAGCTTCGCCACGGCGCCGATGTCGCCCGGCCCGAATTCCTCGGCGTGGCCTTGCTGGGCGCCCTCGAACGTCACCAGCTGTCCGATCCGCTCCTTGTTGTGGGTGGTGGTGTTCAGGACATGCGTGTCGTGGTCCATCGTGCCCTGGTAGACCCGGAACATGTTGATGCGCCCGGCGAACGGGTCGGCGCGGGTCTTGAAGACGTAGGCGAACAGCTCCTTGTCCTCGGTCGGCTCGAGCGTCACTTCGCCCACCTCGAGACCGCCGTGCTTGACCGGCGACGGCAGGTCCTCGACGATCGCGTCGAGGAGGCGGTTGGTGGCCAGGTTGCGCGTGGCCACGCCGCAGGTGACGGGGAACAGCGAGCCGTGGTTGGTGCCGTCCTTGAGCGCGGTGACGATCTCCTCGTGGGAGATCTCCTCGCCCTCCAGGTAGCGCTCCATGAGCGCGTCGGACGTCTCAGAGACCTCGTCCATCAGGCGCTCGCGGTACTCCTGGGCCTGGTCGGCCAGGCCGTCGGGGATCGGGATCTCCTTGCAGTTGCCCGGGGTGGGCGGAGACGAGTTCTCGTACTCGTAAGCCTTCATGTCGACGAGATCGATCACGCCGGAGACCTCGTGCTCTGAACCGATGGGGATCTCGGTGGCGACCACGTGCTGGCCGAACGCGGACTTCAGCGAGTCCAGCGTGCGGAAGAAGTCGGCGCGCTCGCGGTCGAGCATGTTCACGAACACCAGACGGGCCAGGTCGAGCTCGGCGGCTCTGAGCCACAGCCGGTTGGTGTGGACCTCGACGCCCATGACGGCATTGACGACGAACACCGCGGACTCGCATACGCGCAACGCGCCCAGCGCGTCGGCGATGAAGCTCGAGTCCCCTGGTGTGTCAAGAAGATTGACCTTGCGGTCCTGCCACTCAAACGAGCTGAGCGCCAGGGAGATCGACATCTGTCGGGCCTTCTCGTCCGGATCGGAATCCGAGACCGTGGTCCCCTCGACGACGCTCCCGAGACGGTTGACGACCCCTGCCTGGAACAGCAGCGCCTCGTGTAGCGACGTCTTACCACTGCCGCGGTGGCCGACGAGGGCCACATTGCGGATCCGATCCGCGGCCTTGTGCATGGCTGGTCTCCTCTCACTCGTGACGGCGAAAGACCGAATTTATCGCTTGTGAAGATCCCGTTGGTGCTTTCGGGAACCGGACCCCGCCGACCCGGGGGGCGAGTGCTAGTCCAGCTCGCCGGCGAGCTTGGAGCGAAGGCGCAGCACGGCCTTGGTGTGCAACTGCGACACGCGGCTCTCGGTGACCCCCAGGACCTCCCCGATCTCTCGGAGGGTCAGGTTCTCGTAGTAGTAGAGGGCCACGACCAGCTTCTCGCGCTCAGGCAGCGCGGCGATGGCGTCGGCGATCCGGTCGCGCAGCTCGGACTCGTCGACCAGGACCTGCGGATCCGGGGCGCCCCGGTCGGGCAGGGTGTCCAGAAGTGAGACCTGGTCACCGGACGCGTCCGACACGCTCCACAGCTCGTCGAGCGCGACGATCGTGGAGTTGGAGATCTGGACCAGCTGCTCCTGGAACTCCTCCACCGTGATCTCCAGCTCGGTCGCCATCTCGTCGTCGCTCGGGGCACGCTGGAGCTTGGCCTCGAGCTTCATGTTCGCGCGCTCGAACGAACGGGCTCGGGCGCGCACGGACCGCGGCACCCAGTCCAGGGTGCGCAGCTCGTCGATGATGGCCCCGCGAATGCGGGTGATGGCGTAGGTCTCGAACTTGATCTCGCGAGTGAGGTCGAATCGTTCGATGGCGGAGATCAAGCCGCCCAGGCCATAGGAGATGAGGTCGGCTTCCTCGACGTGGGCCGGCAACCCGGAACCCATGCGCCCGGCCACGTACTTGACCAGTGGCGAGTACGCCACCACCAAGCGTTCACGGGCCTTCTCGTCGCCCGTGGCCTTGAACCGCCTCCAGAGATCCTGGAGCTCGATCGCTTTGACGTTGGTTTCCAGTTGCCTTGCTCCAGTACTCGGTCTAAGCGCGCGGATGCGAGCTTACGTATGCCTGCCGAAGTCGCGCCGACTCTACCCGAGTGTAAACCTGAGTCGTGGAGATGCTGGCGTGGCCGAGCAGCTCCTGAATCGCCCTCAGGTCGGCTCCGCCCTCCAGAAGATGGGTCGCGAACGAGTGGCGCAGGGCGTGCGGATGGGCGTCTCCGAGCGCCGGAGCGCCCCGTGCGGCCAGCCGGGCCCATGTCCGCAGCCGCCGGCGGATGTCCGAGGTCCCGAGCCGGCGACCGGACTTGGAGAGGAACAGCGCCTGGACGTCGTCGGCGCTGAGCGCCGGCCGGGCGCGAGCCAGATACCGCTCGAGCGCCGCCAGTGCGTGCTCCCCGGCCGGGACCAGGCGCGTCTTGTCGCCCTTGCCCTCCACGCGGACGACCTCGCCGTCGAAGTCGACGCTCGAGACGTCGAGGGTCACAAGCTCCTCGGCGCGCAGGCCGCAGGCGTAGGCCAGCTCGAACAGCGCACGGTCGCGCAGCTCCAGCGGACCGGTGGCGGGGATGCGGTCAAGGAGGGCCGCCACCTCGGCGGGCTTGAGCACCCTCGGGAGCCGCTGCGAGCGCTTGGGGGAGCTGAGCAGGTCGGCGGGGTTCTCGTTGCGCGCGCCGAGGGTCACCTGGTGGCGGAACAGCCCGCGTAGCGCGGCCAGCTTGCGCGCCACCGTCGTCGGCGCCTGACCGGACTCGGTCAGCGAGGCCACGTAGCGGCGCAGTGCGCGGACGTCGACGGCGGCCGGCGCGAGGCCGTGCTCGCCGGCCCACCGAGCGAACTGGTGGGTGTCGATGGCGTAGGCGCGGCGCGTCTTGGCGGCGACGGCGCGGCGGCGCAGGTCGGCGTCAAAGGCGTCGAGAGCGGCCTGCCACTGAGGGGTGAGCAGGGGCTGCGGGGGGTCAGCAGTGATGGTGGACGGGGCTGCGGTCATGTGCGTCCTGGCTATTCGCCGTCCAGGGCATCAGCCCTGCCGGCGCGGACGGCCAAGGCCGTCGGTCAGTGGACGTCGACGAGGGTGCCGACCGGCGTGTACGGCCACACCTGCCCGGCGACGCTGAAGGGCATCTCCACGCAGCCCAGGCTCTGCGGCGACCCGTACGACGCGCGGGTGAAGCCGTGCAGCGCGTCCCCGCCGTTGAAGTAGCTGACCCACGGGATGTTCGGGTCGCTGTAGTGGCTGCCGTCAGGATTGGTCCCGCTCATCGTCGTCGAGGTGAGGTGCTCGTACACGGGATAGGTGCCGGTGGCGGTCGGCGCGGAGGGGATGCCGGTGTTGACCGCGGTTCCGCCGATGACCGTCTTGCCGCTATGCCACAGGTTCAGGCTCTGCGAGGCGACGCTGACGTCGGCGAAGCTGTAGCCGAAGGTGTTGTGCTTGCCGGCGAGCACGTTGGCGATGAGCGCCTTCCACACCGCGGAGGTGGGCCCTTCGTAGGGCAGCGAATAGATGCCGTTGTCGTTCTCGAAGGCCATGATCGCGCCCTCCATCATGGATCCCTGCGCTCCCACCTGCCACATGCTCTTCAGGCGGTCGGGCGTGTTGGGATACCGCCACGAGAAGGTGCCCTTCGGGGGATCAACAGCCGCCGCCTCCTGCGCGGAGGCAGTCAAGCCCGGCCCCTGGCCGCCGGCATAGTGGAACGTCAGCGGCAGGTAGCCGGTGATCGCCAGCAGCTGCTGGAGGCGCACGATCGAACCGCCGGGGACCGTCCATGTGCCGGTGTTCGCAGAGGAGCTGCTCTGGCCGCTGAGGAGACGGACATCGTTGGGCAGCGCGAGCTGGACCTTGGTCGCGAGCCCATAGCCGTAACCGGTCGGCTCGAAGCGGATCGTATGGCTGTTGATCTGGTGCCAGCTCCCCGGCGTACTGGGAGAGATCGGAGGCAAGTGGGTGCCCAGCGCCTTGCCCACGGGCTTTGAGAAGGTGAGCGTGATCGGCGTCGTGGGCTTGATCGTGGCGCCCGGCGTCGGGTTGGCCACCGCGGTGGCGCTCTTGCCCGCCGGGAAGTAGCTGATGGCCGCGGTCCTGGCCTTCTCCCAGTTGCGCGGCAGCCCCGAGAGGTACTCGGTCCCGGCCAGGCCCGCGTGCGGCAGCCTGATGGTGTCGCTTGGGCGCGGCAGCACGGTGCGCGTCATGTGGTTGGGCGAGGTGCCGAAGGTGTACGCACTGATCGGCGCCTTGAAGTGCGCGAGCAGGTCGCCGCCCTTGCGCACGGTGATGTAGTGCGAGCGCAGGCTGGCCACCGGAGTGGTGAGCGTGAGCTGAAGCTTCTGCGTGGAGCCGGCCAGCCACGAGATCCAGCCGGGGCGTTTGACGGTGACCTGGATCTGGAGGCGCTCGTTGGCGGAGATGAGCTGGTCGGGATAGATCTTGCCGTGCGTGAGCTTCACCGGAACGGGCTGGCTGTGCGGCCCGGTGACGACGCTGATGCTCTCGATGCTCCCGCCGCCCAGCGGCATGCCGATCTTGGCCAGGGCGAGGTCGTCAGCGCTGAGGCTCGCCTTCGCCGACGTCAGCGTGATGCCGGCAATGACGACCGCGGCCACCGCCACGAGCATGAGACCGGCCAGGACGTAGCGCAGCGGCCGACGGCCGCGCGGGGCCGCGTTGACCCCTCCCCGGCTCTTCCTGGATGCCCGCTGAGTCCCCGGGGCCCGCAGATACGAGACGATCGCCACTCCGTTGCATGGTAACGACCACGGGTCCGCGATCAAGCAGCAGGCAGCAGCGCAGGCGTTCCTGCAACCAGGGTTTCAGTTTTTGCGGATGATTCTGCGCTTGTGCGCAGCATCCTGCGGCAAACCTGCAGTCAGAACGTCACCCTGCCCACACCGGCCGACATCAAAACGTGACCGCGCCCTGGGCGGCGCTGGAGACCAACTTGGCGTACTTGCTGAGCGCGACGCCCGGGAACGGTCGCTCGAACGGCACATAGGCCGCCGCGCGCCGGGCCAGCTCCTCGTCTGACAGGGCGACGTCCAGGCGCCGGGCCTCGACGTCGAGGGTGATCTCGTCACCGTCCTGGACGAGGCCGATGGGCCCGCCCTTGACGGACTCCGGCGCGACGTGGCCGGCCATCAGGCCGCGGGTGGCGCCGGAGAATCGCCCGTCGGTGAGGAGCGCCACCTCCTCCCCCAGGCCCTCGCCGACCAGGGCGGCGGTGACCGCCAGCATCTCGCGCATGCCGGGGCCGCCGGCCGGGCCCTCGTTGCGGATGACGATGATGTCCCCGGGGTTGATCGTGCGCCCGGTGACCGCGGCCATGGCGTCCTCCTCGCGCTCGAACACCCGAGCGGGACCGGTCTGCTTGCGCCGCTCGTAGCCGGCGAGCTTGACCACGCAGCCGTCGGGGGCCAGGTTGCCGTGCAGGATGGCCAGGCCGCCGGTGGCCTTGATCGGGTCCTCGAGCGGTCGGACCACCTTCTGGCCGGGCGACTCGACGGCGCCGTCCGCGACCTCGCCGATCGTCTGACCGGTGACGGTCATGGCGCCCTCGTGGAGCAGTCCCGCGTCCTTGAGGCGCTTGGTGAGCAGCGGGACACCGCCGGCCTCGTAGAGGTCGGGGGCCACGTACTGACCGCCGGGCTTGAGGTCGCAGATGAGCGGGGTGCGCTCGCTGATCCGGTCGAAGTCGTCGATGTGCAGCTCGATGCCCATCTCCCTGGCGATGGCCAGAAGGTGCAGGACGCCGTTGGTGGAGCCGCCGCTGGCGGCGATCGCGGCGATGGCGTTCTCGAGGCTGTCGCGGGTGATGATGTCCTTCGGGCGCAGGTCGCGCTTGAGGATGTCCATGACCATGGCGCCCGCGCGCTCGGCCACGGTCTCCTTCTCGGGGTCGACCGCCGGGACCATGCTGAAGCCGGCCGGCGAGATCCCCAGGACCTCGAACGCCATCGCCATCGTGTTGGCGGTGAACTGGCCGCCGCAGGCGCCGGCGCCGGGCGAGGCCACGTCCTCGATCTCGGTGAGCTGATCGTCGGTGATCTTGCCGGCGGCGTGGGCGCCCACGGCCTCGAACACCTCCTGGATGGTGACGCGCTCGCCGTGCAGGTTGCCGGGCAGGATCGAGCCGCCGTAGAGCATCACGCTGGGGATGTCCAGACGGCACAGGGCCATGACGGTGCCGGGGATCGTCTTGTCACACCCGCTGATGGCGATGACCGCATCGAACTGGTGGGCGTCGACGACGAGCTCGATGCTGTCCGCGATGAGCTCGCGGCTGGCCAGCGAGGCGCGCATCCCGGCGGTGCCCATCGTGATCCCGTCCGAGATCGCGATCGTGTTGAGCTCCATCGGCGTGCCGCCGGCGGCCTTGATCCCCTGCTTGACCTTCGCCGCCAGCGCGCGCAGGTGGAAGTTGCAGGGCATCGTCTCGATCCAGGTGTTGGCGACGGCGATGAGCGGCTTGGCGAGGGCGTCATCGTCATAGCCGATGCCCTTGAGGTAGGCGCGGGCGGCGGCGCGCTGGGGCCCCTCGGTGAGGGTCCGGCTGCGGTGCTTGAGGTCGTGTTCAGTGGCGGTGGTCATGGGGGCGGCAACGATATCGAGTCAGCGCCTCAGAGCCGCGCGAGCGCACGTCATGCGAGCTCGCCCCGAAGGGATGGGCCCCCGGGCGGGTCGCCCCGACAGGGTGGGCCCCGGGCGGCTCGCCCCGAAGGGGTGGGCCCCCGGGCGTCAGTTGGAGGTGTCGAGCGGAGTGGAGGTGGTGCTGCCCTGCGCGGCGTCACGCATGCGGGCCCGCTCCCACTGCGACAGGCGCCACAGGTCGCGCTTGACCTTGGCCGGGTCGAGCTGGCGACCGGGCAGGTGCATGTTGGCGGTGGAGATGAGGCGCTGCTCGTCTCCGGTGAGGGCCATCCACTTGGCCAGCACGTCGTCTGAGTCAGGCAGCCGTGCACTCCCGTACGGGCGCGTCTCGTCCGGGAAGGCGACGCAGTACTCGTTGAGCAGGCGATGGGTCTGGGCCAGATAGGCCACGATCGCCCGGTGGGGATAGATGAGGTAGGCGTAAGCGGCGCCGCCCGTGCTGTCGGCGTCGACCGGGCCGTCTGACTGCGTGCCCCAGACCCGGATGAAGCCCAGGTCCCGGTACATCGCCCACTCCTCCTCGTTGACGCAGGAGCGCAACAGCGACCGCGCGCGCGCCTCGGCCCGGCGCTCGCGGCCCGGGTCGTAGGGCATCACGGGCGCCATCTGACGGCGCGCCCGGTGACGCGACCACATTTCCTCGATGCGCGGCAGCAGTTCCTCGGACAGGAGAGCGACGGCGACGAGCGCGGTGGCAACCAGCGCCAGCAGCATGAGGGCCCCGCCCCGCCGGCCCGCCTACCGGCCGCCGGCCGCGCGCGGGAAGAAGATCACGCGGTCCGCATCGCGGGGGACGTCGGTAAACGCCTTGACCATGTGCGCCTGGCGCCGACCGGCCGCGTCCGAAGTGGGCACCGCGGCCCACAGTCCGGCGTCCAGCTGACGCCGAAACTCCTCAATGAGACGCTGCTCGTCCTCGGCAAGCTCCACATCACCCTCGGCGATCAGCACCTCACCGTGACCGGGCTTCATCCTCAGAAAGCGCACGTAAGGATTATGTCACGCCCAGGACGTTGACCGGGCCGGCACCCGTCCCGACGCCGGCCAGCCCGTCACGCACCGCCCGTGACGCCAGCCGCTTGGCCACCCGCGCCGCCTCCAGCGGCGAGTCTCCCCACGCCAGCCGCGCCGCCAGCACCGACGAGTGTGTGCAGCCCGACCCGTGCGCCGCCCCGCCGGGGTAGCGCTCACCGGGCAGCTCGACCACCTCGGACCCGTCGAAGAACACATCCACGGCCTGCTCGCGGTGGCCGCCGGTGATCACCACGATCTCCGGCCCGAGCGTCCGCAGGGCACGGGCGAGCGCGACGGCGTCGTCGCCGCCCTCCCCCGCCGCAGCAGCCGTCACCGCGCCGGCCGCCGCCCCGCCAGCCGTCACCGCGCCGGCCGTCGCCGCGGCGGCCGTCACCGCCGACGCCGCCGCCAGTGCCCGGGCCTCGGGCAGGTTGGGCGTGATCACCCGCACCCGCGGCAGCAGCAGCTCCATCAGGGCCCCGCGCGCGGACCGCTCGAGCAGCTCCGCCCCGGACTCGGACACCATCACCGGATCGAGCACCACGGGCGTCCCGGGCGCCAGCAGGTCCAGCGACGCCGCCACCGCCTCGATGCTGGCAACGGTCCCGAGCATGCCGATCTTGACCGCGTCGACCCCGATGTCCTCGGCCACGGCCTTCACCTGCGCCACGATGACCGCCGGCGAGATCGCCTCCACTGCGCTCACCCCGACGGTGTTCTGGGCCGTGATCGCGGTGATGGCGGTCATGCCGTGCACCCCACAGGCGGCAAACGCCTTCAGATCGGCCTGGATACCGGCGCCACCGCCCGAGTCGGAGCCCGCGATCGAGAGCACGCAGGGCGGTCGGCCGCGGGAGCCGCTCCGGGTTGTTGCCGACTCTGCATGGGCCATTTCGCCGAGCTTAGGCGCCCGGCGCATATGTCGTCAGGGCCGGACCGTGTAGCGACCTCCTGCCTGGCGTCGCACATAGCCGCCGATCTCCAGCGAGGCGAGAGCCGCCAGGCCGCGCTCCGCGTCCAGCCCCGCCTCCGCAAACGCCTGCGCGACCTCGTACCCGTCGGCCAGCGCTTCGAACAGCGGAATGAGGCCCGGATCCCGGGGGCGATCGACCCCCGGAGGCCGCACCGGCGAGCGGTCCTCGAAGACGGCCTTGAGGATGTCGAAGGGCTCTGCCACCAGATGGGCTCCGAAGCGGAGCAGCAGGTGCGGCCCGAACGAGAGCGGGGCGGTGATCTGACCCGGCACCGCGCCGACCTTGCGCTCGAGCTTGTCCGCCTCCAGGGCGGTCCCGATCGCGCCCGAGCCCCGGCGGCCGGCCACAAGGACGGTCATATCGGCGAGGGCCGCGATGAGCCGGTTGCGCGCCGGGAACATCCAGCGCCGCACCGGCACGCCGGGACCGAGCTCTGACACCGCGGCGCCGGTGGCGAGGATCTGCTGGTGCAGGGCCCGCCCGGACGGCGGGTAGGGGCGCTCCGGCGAGCTCGCCAGCACCGCGATCGTGTCGCCACGTGCATGCAGAGCGCCCTCGTGCGCCGCCGTGTCCACGCCGCTGGCCATGCCGCTGATCACCGTCATGTCGCCGGCGACGCCTCGGGCCAGGGAGCGCGCGTTCTCGAGCGCATAGGGCGACGCGCGGCGAGCCCCGACGATCGCCACCGAGTCCGTGGCGACGAGCTCGAGGAACCGGTCGAGCCCGCCGGCGACGTGCAGGACGGCGGGCTCCCCGGTCAGGTCCCACAGCTTGGCCGGATAGGCCGGGTCACACCGGCACAGCGGCTCGACGGCCGCCCCGTCGCAGCGCTCGCGATACGGGCCCGCGCCAAACGCCTGCCATTCGGCGCGCACCTCGGCGGTGCGGCTGCCGCCCACGGCCTCGATGAGGTCCTCGTCGGCGCGGTCCAGCAGCTCGGAGATGCGCTCGCGCTCGTTGTCCAGGTGGCCCGCCAGGCGTACCAGCAGCCAGGCGCGCCGCAGGCACTCGGCGCACGCTCTCGCTGGGCTCACGTTGATCGCCCCCGCCCGGACCCGGACCCCGCCCACCCCGCTTCTCTGCCGGAGGGGTGAGTCATCCGGCCGCCACCTCCGCCAGGTCGGGACCGGTGCGCTGTCTCAGGCTGAGGGCGAGCAGGACATCCCCGCGGCTTACTCGCGCCCGGCCCGCCAGGTCCGCGATCGTCTGGGCGACGCGCAGGACGCGATGGCGACCGCGCGCGCTGAGCCACCCGTACTTGTAGGCGTGATGAAGCTCGGTCCCCGCGCGCTCGTCCAACCGCACCATCGCGCCCGCCGTCCGCGCGTCCATCTCGCCGTTGCAGGCCGCGCCCGTCTCCTCCAGCCGCCGCCGCTGGCGGTCCCGCGCCTCGGTCACGCGTGCCAGGACGTCCGCCGAGCTACGCAACGGAGCGGCGCCCAGATCCTCGGCGTCCGGACGCCGGACGTCGACGAGCAGATCCATGCGATCGAGCAGCGGCCCGCTCAGACGGCGGCGATGGCGTCGCAGATCCGCCTCGCCGCAGGTGCAGCGATCATCCACCCCGGCAAACCCGCACGGGCACGGGTTGGTCGCGGCGACGAGCATGAACGCCGTGGGGAAGGTCAGGGACTGCTGGCCGCGGACGATCGTCACGCAGCCGTCCTCAAGGGGCTGGCGCAGCGCATCGAGGCTCGAGCGCTGGAACTCGGAGAGCTCGTCCAGGAAGAGCACCCCCTTGTGGGCGAGGGTCGCCTCGCCGGGCCGTGGCGGCGACCCGCCGCCGGCCAGCCCAGCGGACGAGATCGTGTGATGCGGCGCGCGGAACGGCCGGGCGCCGATCAGTCCGCCCGCGTGGACGCCGACGACGCTGTGGATTCGGGTGACCTCGATCGCCTCCGCGCGGGTGAGCGGCGGCAGGATCGTGGGCAGCCGCCGGGCCAGCATCGTCTTGCCGGTGCCGGGCGCGCCTTCGAGCAGGAGGTTGTGACCTCCCGCCGCGGCGATCTCCAGCGCCAGCAGCGGCGCCTCCTGGCCCCGGACGTCCGACAGATCCGGCCCGCTGCCGTTCAATCCGTGGGCGGGCGGCGCCTCGGGTAGGGATGGCGTGGCGCCGCCCGCCAGCACGTCCGCGGCGGCCCGCAGGCTGGCCACCGCCACGATCCGAAGGTCCTCGACGAGCGCGGCCTCGTGCGCCCGCGTGCGAGGCACGATGAGGCGGGTGCAGCCGCTCTGCTGCGCGCCCTCGGCCACCGCGAGTGCGCCGGCCGAGTCACGCAGCTCACCGCCGAGGGAGAGCTCTCCGAAGACGGCGCAGCCCGCCAGGGCGGCAGCGGGGACCTGGCCGCTGGCGGCGAGCACCCCCAGGGCGAGGGCGGCGTCGAACCCCGGCCCCGCCTTGCGCATGAAGGCCGGCGCGAGGTTGGCGGTGATCCGGCCCTCCGGGAACTTGAAGCCCGAGTTGAGGATCGCCGACCGGATGCGGTCACGCGACTCCCGCACGGCGGTGTCACCGAGACCGACGACCGTGAACGCCGGCAGGCCACTGCGGATGTCGACCTCGACCCAGACCGGGAAGGGCTGGACCCCATCGATAGCAAACGTCGCGACCCTGGCGAGCATGCCGAAGACGCTAGGGAAAAACGTGTGACCCGTGGGTGACGGGCTGTGTCAATTGTGTGCCTTTTGCAGGGTCTTTTGTGACGGAAAAGACACCATTCGGCACACACAGGTCACGTTTTTTGGCCTAGCGTTCCCGGCATGGGCAATGACCTGGAGAACGCACTGGGACACGCCGGCGAGGAGCTCGCTGCGGAGCATCTTCTGCGGCTCGGCTATGAGATCGTGGAGCGCAACTACCGCACCCGCTGGGGTGAGCTGGACATCGTCGCGCGCGTAGGGAGCACGCTCGCGTTCTGTGAGGTCAAGACGCGGCGCGCCGGCGGCCGGGCCGGCGGGCCATTTGACGCGGTGGGGCGCGACAAGCAGGCTCGGGTACGCAAGATGGCCGGGAGCTGGCTGGTGGAGCGCCGGGACCGGCCCTACGCCGACGTCATCCGCTTCGATGCGATCGGCGTGACGGTGGACGGGTGCGGGCGGCTGATCTCGCTAGAGCACTTGGAGGGCGCGTTCTGATGCGCCGGCGGATCGGGGCGGTCTGGCCATGGGGGCGCCCCGCGGGGCCCTGGACGGTGCCGTCGCGCCCGGCGGGGCCCTGGACGGTGCCGTCGCGCCCGGCGGGGCCCTGGACGGTGCCGTCGCGCCCGGCGGGGCCCTGGACGGTGTCATCGCGCCCGGCGGGGCCACGGAGCGTAGGCATCGTGCCCGGGCTCCATGACCCCTGGGGCGTCGCTCGCTACGCCGTCATCACCTGGCGATCGCGACGGTCTTGGCCACGGACTGCTTGGAGAAGGCGCTGGAGCCTGCCCATGAGACGGTGAGCCTGACCTTCCTGGCCGTGCGGCAGCCGCGCGGCAGGCGCACGCTCGACGCGAACCGGCGGTTGCGCGCCGTGGTCGTGCGCTTGGCCGTCGCAGAGCCGCAGGCTGCACTGACGACGAGCTTGCCGTTGAACCCGGAGGCCGCGGTGCCGGCGATCGAGACCCCGTGCCTGTGCGAGGCGGTGGCCTTGGTGAGGGTGAGGCCCGGCGTGGGCGGCGGCGGGCTGCCGACGGTCACCAGGGTCGTGGCCGTGTCATCGACCTCGTCCGCGGTGGGGCCCTGGACCCAGGTGCAGATGACATAGAAGCCGGTCTTCTGCTTGGTGGTGGCCGTCGTGGTCACCGGGCCGCCGAACACCTGCTGCGCGCCGAAGCCCAGGAGGTTGGTCTCGGCCTGGTTCTGCTGCTGATCGAGGCCGAAGGTGGCCGGGCACGGCGCCTCGGAGGCGGGACGCAGCACGGAGAACAGCATGAGCTGCTGGTCGGTCTGGGTCGTGTAGCTGACCTGGAAGCTGACGTTGGGCTGCAGTGCCTTCGGGACGGCGACCGCCAGTTGGCTCACCTGTGGCCCGCGGGCGGTGATGGCCAGGGTGGCCGGTGCGGCCACCGGCTCATCGGTGCTGTTCTGGTTCTGGGCCAGCCAGGCGCATAGCTGGTAGGAGCCGGGAGCCGGCGGCCGGAAGCTGCCGGCCACCTGGTAGGCGCCGGGGGCCACCGCCTGGGCTCCGGGGGCGAAGATCGCCGTGTCCTCGCCTGAGAAGGTCGAGGTGTCCTCCTGGTAGCTGGCCTCGCACGCCGGCCCGCCGGCGGGCCGGACGATCGCCTCGACCTCAGCGGCGCCGGTGAGCGCGTTGGTGCCGCTGAAGCTGAGATCGACCGGGAACGCCTGCTCGGGCGAGGCGGTGGTGGTGGCCACGGTGATCGACGAGGTGTCGGCCATGGCCGGGGCGGCGAGACCGCCTGCGAGAGCCGCGGCGAGAGCCGTGGCGACGGTGACGGCAGGGATGATTCTCCGCGCGCAGCGCGGCACAAGATGCACCGGCATATCCGGGTTTCCCCTTCCCTTGAGATCGTGCGGCCCGGGTGCGCCCACGCACCCGTCCGCCAGTCCGGAGGGCGCCGAGGCACCCGCCGCTTATCGGTGGCCTGGACCTGAGCCTGCTTCGTCCAGCCAACCCTTAAACGGGTTAGCCGAGCGCGAGTTGCTGATATGCGGTGGACTGGAACGAGAGACGGTGCAGCGGCGAGACCCCGAGGCGCTCGATCGCCTCGCGATGCTCGGGCGTCGAGTAGCCGACGTGGGTGGCGAACTCCCAGCCCGGATGGGTGAGGTCGGCGCGGCGCATGTAGCGGTCCCGAGTCTCCTTGGCCAGCACCGAGGCGGCAGCGATGGCCGCGCTCTTGGCGTCCCCGCCGATCACCGCGCGCTGCTCGTGGGCCACCCCGGAGACGGGGAAGCCGTCGCTGAGGCAGATGCAGCCGTCGCACGCCACCCGGTTGAGCGCGTCACTCAGGGCGGCGAGGTTGGTCTTGTGCAGCCCGCGGGCGTCGATGCCGGGAGCGCAGCGGGTGACGATCGAGACCCGCGCGGCGATGCTGAGGATCACCGGATACAGCGCCGCCCGGCCCTCGGGAGTCTGCTGCTTTGAGTCGTTGAGCATGCCCAGCGCCCGCGCCTGAGCGGGCCCGACGCGGTTGAGATCGAGCAGGACCGCCGCGGCGACCAGCGGGCCGGCCAGGCAGCCGCGGCCGGCCTCGTCGGCGCCGGCCACGAAGCGCACGCCCAGGGCCCGGTCAAACCCGAGCAGGCGGCGACCGGGACGGTTTGGCTTGCGACGGGCCGGCTCAGGCCCGCGGGGCGGGCCGGGCTCGTTAGAGCGTGCCGATGCGGTCCGGGGGCCAGTACGTGAAGAACGCGACCCCGATGATCCACTTATCGGGGACGGGACCCCAGAAACGGCTGTCGTCTGAGAGGCCACGGTTGTCGCCCATCATGAAGTAGTGACCGGGCGGAATCTTGATCGGCGTCCGGAAATTGCAGGAACTGTCCACGCCGCACGGGGCGATGTACGCGTCCTGCTCCCGAACCCCGTTGCGGTACACGTGACCGTCCTGGATGAAGATCGTGTCCCCCGGCCCCGCCACCATGCGCTTGATGAACGTCTGCGTGGACTCCTGGGGCGTCGGCGTATCGCAGGCCTGGCCGTGGCCGGTGCCCTGCGAGGGGTTCCCGCACTGCGGGCTGTTGAAGTCGGCGCCGTGCGGCGGGTGGAAGACGACGACGTCGCCGACGCTGGGATGGGTGGACAGCCGGTTGGTGAGGACGCGCTGGCCGGGATCGAGCGTCGGCACCATCGAGGCGCTGGGGATCCGGTAGGGCTTGACGATGAAGGCCTGGATGAGGATCGCCAGCCCGACCGCGACGGCGATCGTCACCAACAGCTCCACGAGGGAGGCGATGGGGGATTTCTTTTTCTTGCGGGAAGCGGACATTCGCTGAGGGCCTAGAGGCCGCCGATGCGATCGGGCGGCCAGTAGGTGAAGAACGCCTTGCCGATCAGCCACGCCTTGGGCACCGGGCCCCAGTAGCGGCTGTCGAGGGAGTCAGGGCGATTGTCGCCCATCATGTAGTAGTCACCCCGCGGGATCGTGATGCTGGCACGGAAGTTGCATTCGCCGGCGCCGTCGCACGGGATCGTGAAGGAGCTGGCCTCCAGGCGCCCGTCGCGGTACACATGGCCGTCGCGGATCGTGAGCCGATCGCCGGGGAGACCCACCACGCGCTTGACGTAGGTCTGTGACGACTCGTGGATCTGAGCCACGTCACACGGCGCCGTGCCGTCCTGGCCGAGGCTGTTCTCGCCCTCGTTGGGGTCGGCGCACGTCTCTGAGACCGGAGGGTGGAAGACGTAGATGTCCCCGACGTGGGGCGAGGAGAAGTGCATGCCCAACCGGTCGACCAGGATGCGCTGCCCGACCCGGAGCGTCGGCACCATCGAGGGGCTCGGAATCTCGTACGGCTTGACGATGTATCCCTGGATGACGATGGCCAGGCCCAGGGCGATCGCGACGATCACGACCAGCTCCACCACTGAGCGCACCAGTGGCTTCTTGGTCTTCGTCACACCTACTCGTCGTCCGTCGCTGGCTCTTCCTTGCCCGGCTCGGTCGCGTCAGCGCTGGCTGCGGGCTCGGATGCGTCGGTGCCGTCAGCGCCGGCTTCGGGCTCGGCCGCCTCAGCGGCGGCCGCCTCGGGCTCAGGAGCGGCCTCCTCGGCCGGTGCAGCCTCCGCCGGGGCCTCCTCAGCCGGTTGCACCTCTGCTGGGGCCTCGGTCGCCTCAGATGCCTCCTGGGCCTCGACCGCCTCGGCGACGGTCTCCTCCGCAGTCGCGCCCTCGGCGTCGACCGGCGTGGGCTCGCCATCGCCGTCCGGCCCGTAGAGCAGCTCGCGCTCGACGGCCACCTCCGGTCCGGCCGAGCGGCGTTCGCGCACGCGGGCGCGCTTGCCGATCCGGCCGCGCAGGTAGTAGAGCTTGGCCCGGCGCACGTCACCGCGGGCCGCCACTTCGATGCGCTCGATCTTCGGCGAGTGGAGCGGGAACGTGCGCTCCACGCCGACTCCGAAGGACTGCTTGCGCACGGTGAAGGTCTCCCGCGCGCCATGGCCCTGCCGCTTGATGACGACACCCTCGAATACCTGCGTGCGTCGTCGCGTGCCCTCGATGACCTGGAAATGCACGCGCAGACGATCGCCGGCGTCGAACGCCGGAACGCGGCGGAGCTGCGATCGCTCCAAGCTGTCGATGACTGTGCTCACGGGGACTGAAGTTGGAACTGCGGAGTGTGGCTCGCGGCGGCCGTTCAGGCCATCAGGCCGCGTGCGCTACCGAGCCTCCGCCCATGCGGCGGTTCATGGTAGCGGGTCCCGAGCGAGGCGGTGTTGGCGCTGCGCTAAGCCCGGAGCGGCCGCTCCGGGCTAGGTCCGCGGCGCCTCCGGGCCCGCGGCCGCGGCGCCCCGGGCCCGGCTCTGGGCCAGGCGCCACTCCGCGATCCGGGCGTGGTGCCCGGACAAGAGCACCTCCGGCACCGGCCAGCCGCGATGCTCGGCGGGCCGGGTGTAGTGCGGGTACTCGGGTCCGCCCTCCAGCGCGGCGCTGAAGGACTCCTCCAGCGCCGAGCGCTCGTCCCCCAGCGTGCCGGGCAGCTTGCGCAGCACCGCGTCGCAGACCACCATCGCCGCGAGCTCACCCCCGGCGAGCACGTAGCGCCCGATCGACACCCGGTCTGAGGCGAAGTGCTCGACGATGCGCTCGTCAAAGCCCTCGTAGCGCCCCGACAGCAGGGTCAGGGCGGGCTGCGACGCGAGCTCATCCACCAGCGCGTCATCCAACAACCGCCCCCCGGGATCGAGCGCGATCACCCGCCTGCGGTCGCGCAGCTCCACCGGGTCGATGCCGTAGCGGGCGCGCAGGGCGGCCTCCACGACGTCGACGCGCAGCACCATCCCCGCCCCGCCGCCGAACGGGGTGTCGTCGACCTGGCGCCCGCTCAGCGGGGTGTGATCGCGGTAGTTGACGCGGTGCAGCTCGTGGCCGAGGGCCAGGGCGTTGGCGACGTGACGCTGGGACACGAACCAGTCAAAGGCCTCCGGGAAAAGCGTGAACACGTCGATCTGCATCACGCCTCACCCAGGAACCGCAGGTCGACGTCGATGACGCGGCGGTCCAGATCCACGTCGCGCACGGCGTCGCGGACCAGCGGGACGAGCAGGTCGGGACCATCGTCGGACCGCCCCACCTCGAGCACCTCGCAGGACGGCAGCGCCAGCAGGCGCACGACCACGCCCACTTCGCGATCCCCGTCGTACACCGCACAGCCCTCCAGGTCAGTCGCCCACCACTCGTCCTCCTCGAGCTCGGGCGCCTCGGTCCTGGCCACGAGCAGCTCCTGACCGCGCAGCGCCTCGGCGGCGCTGCGATCCTCGCATCCCTCCAGCCGCACGATCGGCCGCCCGTCGTGCCCGGCCAGGCGCACGATGGTGAGGTGGGCGTCCCCGAGCCGAACCTCGGTCCCCATGTCCAGCAGCGCGGCGACGGGTTCGGCAACGTGGAAGCTGCCGTCGAGGCCGTGCGGGCGTCCGACGACACCGGCACGCAGCCAGTGCTCGGTCTCGCTCACGTCGCCCTTCAGTCGTCGACGATGTCCACGAACACGCGGCGCTGCTCCTTGACGGCGGCCGTCTTGAGCACCGTGCGCAACGCCATCGCGGTCCGCCCGCCGCGGCCGATCACGCTGCCGTAATCGTCCTGGTCGACGGACAGCTCGAGGATGATGGTGCCGTCGTCCTCCTCGATCTGGGTGACGCGCACTGCGTCAGGGTGCTCGACGAGCCCCTTGGCCAGGTACTCGAGGAACTCTTTCACGAGCGCAGGGCTACGAGATGCCCTGAGTGCGCAGCAGCTTGCGAACGGTGTCCGACGGCTGGGCGCCGCGGGCGAGCCAGTCGCGGATGCGCTCCTCGTTGAGCACGATCGTGGACGGGTCGGTCTGGGCGTTGTAATGACCGACGGTCTCGATCACGCGACCGTCGCGCTTGGAGCGCTGATCGGCGACGACGACGCGCCAGACGGGGTTCTTGCGCCCGCCGATACGAGTGAGTCGGAGTCTGACTGCCATAAGCGAGCGATGAGGTTAGCGTGCTTTGCCGGCGGACGGGAGTTTCGCCCGCTACCGGCCCTGCCGCATCATCGCTCCGAGGTCGGGCATCCGGCCCTGGGAGACCTGGCGCATGACCTTGCGCATCTGCTCGAACTGCTTGATCAGCTGCTTGACCGCCTGGACGTTGGTGCCCGAGCCCTGGGCGATGCGCAGGCGCCTCGAGCCCTTGATCAGCTCGGGGTGGCGCCGCTCCTGGGGCGTCATCGAGAGGATGATCGCCTGAAGGCGATCGAACTCCTTCTCGTCGACCTTGACGCCGCGCAGTTCCTTGCCCAGCCCGGGGATCATGCCCAGCAGCGACTGGAGCGGCCCGAGCTTGCGGATCTGGCGCATCTGGTCCAGGAAGTCGTCGAGTCCGAACTCCTGTTTGCGCAGCTTGCGCTCGAGCTCGGCCGCCTGCTGCTCGTCGTAGCTGGACTCGGCCTTCTCGATGAGCGTCATCACATCGCCCATGCCGAGGATGCGCTGGGCCATGCGGTCGGGGTGGAAGCGTTCGAACTGGTCGAGCTTCTCCCCGGTGGAGGCGAACAGGATCGGCTTGCCGGTCACGGCCTTGACGCTCAGCGCGGCGCCGCCGCGAGCATCGCCGTCGAGCTTGGACATCACGACGCCGTCGAAGTCGACCACCGCGGCGAATTGCTCGGCGACGTTGACCGCGTCCTGGCCGGTCATGGCGTCAACGACGAGCAGGATGTCGTGGGGGTTGATCGCCTTCTTGATGTTGGCCAGCTCGGTCATCAGCTCCGCGTCGACGTGCAGCCGCCCGCTGGTGTCGACGATGAGCACGTCCTTGCCTTCGGCGCGAGCTCGGTCCGCAGCCCATTTGGCGATGTCCACGGGATTGCGGTCGGTGCCCTGCTCGTAGACGTCGACGCCGGCCTGCTGGCCGACCTTGATCAGCTGGTCCACAGCCGCGGGCCGGTAGACGTCGCAGGCGGCCACCGCCACCGAGGAGTGATGCTCGGTGCGCAGGTAGCGGGCGAGCTTGCCGGTGGCGGTCGTCTTGCCCGAGCCCTGCAGACCGGCCATGAGCACGATCGTCGGAGGCCGGGGCGAGAAGGAGAGCTCGCGGGCGGCGCCGCCCATCAACTCGGTGAGCTCGTCGGAGACGATCTTGACCACCTGCTGGCCCGGGTTGAGCTTGCCGACGATGTCCGCCCCCAGCGCCCGATCCTTGACGGCGGTGGTGAAGCTCTTGACGACCTTGAAGTTGACGTCGGCCTCCAGCAGCGCGAGACGGATCTCGCGCATGGCGGCGTTGATGTCGGCCTCGGTCAGAGTGCCGCGGCCGCGGACCTCGGACAGGGTCGCCTGGAGCTTCTCGGCAAGGGAATCGAACATGGTGCTTTCTGCCTGCTGAGGCTACTAGGCGCGGGATGTGCTCCGGGGCGCAGTGGCCCGCGGGCTCAGGAGGGGCGCGCGGCGGAGATCAGGACACCAGCGCGCGGGCGAACTCGCCGGCGTCAAACGGCCGCAGATCCTCCAGCTGCTCCCCCACCCCGATCAGCTTGACCGGGATCCCGAGCTCCTGGGCGATGGCCAGGGCGATCCCGCCCTTGGCCGTGCCGTCGAGCTTGGTCAGCACCAGCCCGGAGACGTCGATCGCCTCCGAGAAGGCCTGGGCCTGGCGCAGACCGTTCTGACCGGTGGTGGCGTCGACCGTGAGCAGCGTCTCGTGGGGCGCTTCGGGGATCTGCTTGGTGATGACGCGCCGCACCTTGGCCAGCTCAGCCATCAGGTTGTCCTGGGTGTGCAGGCGACCGGCGGTGTCGATCAGCACCACGTCGGCGCCCTGGCGGCGCGCCGCTTCGATCGCGTCAAACGCCACCGAGGCCGAGTCGGCGCCGAGCCCGCCCTTGACGAAATCCACCCCGGCGCGCTCGGCCCACACCTCAAGCTGCTCCACCGCAGCGGCGCGGAAGGTGTCGCCCGCGGCCAGCACCACCGAGCGATTGAGCTCCTTGCTGAGATGCCAGGCCAGCTTGCCCAGCGTCGTCGTCTTGCCGGTGCCGTTGACGCCCGCCACCAGGATGACCGTGGGCTCGGGGCGCAGGTCAATCGTGTCGTTGCCGGTCTGGGCGATCTCCGTGAGCAGCTCGACCAGCCGGTCTGAGAGCTGCTGGCCGCCGGTGAGCTTGTTCTCGGCGGCCTCCTGTTCGAGCTGGGCCACCACCTTGGCGGTGGTCTGGGCGCCGACATCGGCGTAGATCAGCGCCTCTTCCAGGCGCTCCCACGTCTCGTCGCTGAGATCCTCGAACAGCGTTGCCTGGATCTCTGTGTGCAGCGCCTGGCGGGTCTTGCGCAGGCCCTCCCTCAGCCGGCGGAAGCGGCCCATGCGGCGCTCGGGCTCCTCGGCCGCGGACCCAGGCTCTGCTGCCACCCCGTCGATGATGAAGAGCTCCCGCCAATCGCGCGCCATGACGCGGCGACGTTATCAACGGCGGCTCAGGCGGCTTCGGCCGGCGCCTCGGCGTCCGCCGGGCCCTCACCGTTGGAGAGCTTGCGCGAGATGACCTTCGAGATGCCGTCGGAGCCCATCGAGACGCCGTAGAGCGAGTCGGCGGCCTCCATGGTGCGCTTCTGGTGCGTGACGACGATGAACTGGGCGCGCGAGGAGTACTGGCGCAGGAGGGCGAGGAAGCGGTCGATGTTGAGGTCATCGAGGGCCGCCTCGACCTCGTCGAGGATGTAGAAGGGGCACGGGCGGGCCAGGAACACCGCGAACAGGAACGCGAGCGCGGTCATCGACTTCTCACCGCCGGAGAGCAGCGACAGGCGCTTGCATTCCTTGCCTGCCGGGGTGATCTCGATCTCGACGCCGAGGAGGTCCTCCTCGGGCTCGAGGTCGTCGCCGCCCGCCGCGTCGTCGGCGTCCTCGCCCTCGGAGTCGCCGTCGGCCTCCGGGGCCTGCTGGCCGCCGAGCACCCGCGCGGGGTGGGCGGGGTCGTGCCCCGAGACCAGCCGCAGCCGGCCCTCACCGCCGGGGAAGAGCTGGCCGGCGAGCTCCTCGAAGGCGCTGGCGGTGGCGGCGAAGGTCTGCTCGAAGGTGGTCCGGATCTGCTTGTCCGTGTCGGCGATGAGCTTCTCCAGCTCGCGCAAGGCGGTCTCGAGGTCGGCGCGCTGGGTCTCCAGCTCCTCGACGTGGGCGACGGCCTCGGCGTACTCCTCCTGGGCCAGCGGATTGACCGGCCCCAGCTGCTCGCGGCGGCGCGCGACCCGCTCCAGGCGGGCATCGAGGGTCTGGCGCTCCTCGTCGGTGAGGGCCTCCTCGGCGGGCTCCGCGGCCAGCTCGAGCCGCTGGGCGATGCGCCCCAGCTCGGCCTCGGCGTCGCCGGCTTGGTCGCGCGAGCGCTGGAGGCGGACCTCGGCCTGGGTGAGGGACTCGTTCTCCTGGCTGATCTTCCCGTGCAGCCCGGCCTCCTGCTGGGCACAGGTGCGCAGCTCGAGGGCGACGTGCTCACCGGCCTGGCGATCAGCCGCCAGCGCCTCATCGAAGCTCTCCAGCCGCTGCGCGATCGCTTCGGCCACGTCCTCCAGCCCGGCGATCACGCTCGCCACCGCGGGCACCAGCTCGGTGTCGTTGTGCGACGCCCGCGCGCACCCGCTCCAGGCGCTTCGCGCGCTCGGACCGCTCGCGTTCCACGCGCCCGAGCATGCGGCGCTCGGCGGCGAGCTCCGACGCCAGCTGGGCACGCCGATCGAAACCATCCCCGGCCACCCCGTCATCGGGCGCGGCGCGACGGCGCTCGATGAGCGCGGTGATCCGCCCCTCCTCCTCACGCAGATCGTCGTGGGCACGGACGGCGGCGCGATGGGCGTTCGTCAGCCGGTCGCGCGCCGAGTCGGCCTCCGACATCCCGGCGGTGGCCCGGTGTACCCCGGCGCGGGCGTCGAGCTCGGCCTGGGCGGCGCGCTCTGATTCAGCGACGAGCTGCTCGCGGCGGTTGCGCTCGGCCAGCACGCGCTCCTCCCCGACGGCCGGGGCCTGGCGCAGCTCGCGGCTGCGGGCCGACCACACGCGTCCGCCGCGCGTGACCGCCACGCCCTGAAAGTCCGCAGCGACCTGATCGAGGTCCTCGACGACCCATGTGTCGCGCAGCAGCGCGCGGGCCAGGGCCAGGGCTCGACCCTGCGCGCGGACATGCTGCACCAGGCGAGCCGCGCCCGGCGCGGGCGGGTCGCCGCGGCCGTCATCGCCGCCGGTTGTGTCGTCGCCGACTACGAGGGTGCGCCCGCCGTCGGCCCCGGCACGGTCAAGGAGGCTCGTTGCCGCCGGTCGGTCGTCGACCACGGCGGCTCGCAGTCGACCGTCGAGCGCGGCCGCCACGGCGAGCTCATAGCCGGGGTCGACATCGAGATCGTCGGCAAGCGCGGCGGCGCCATTGGGTGCGCCGGCGTGATGGCGCAGGAACTGGTTGACGGCGGCGAGCTCGCCACCGACGCGGGCGGCCTCCCGGCGCGCCGCCTCCACGGCGCGCTCGGCGTCGCGGACCTCGCCGCGCACGCGCTCGGCGGCGGCCTCCGCCTCCTCGCGCTTGGCCTGCGCCGCGGCCACCACGTCCGAGTGCTCGGCGACGCGAAGTCCGGCGGCGGCCCGCTGCTCCTCGAGCTCGGCGAGCTGGCGCGCGAGCTCGACCTCGCGGTCACGATCCAGCGCGGCCAACGATTCCTCGAGCCCCGCGATCCGCCCCGCCGCCTCCGGGTCGTCCTGGTCAGCGGCGGCCTCGGCGGCGAGCGCGGCCTCGATCTGCTGGTAACGGGTCAACCGGCCCTCGAGGGAGGTGGCGGCGGCCCGTGCGGACTCCGCTCGGTAGCCGATCCGCTCCGCGGCGCCACGGGCCGCGTAGGCGCGCCGCGAGAGCTCCTCGCGCTGGGCGCTGCGCGCGGCCAGCGCCTCCTCGGCGGCCTCGCGGCGCTTGGCCACGGCCTCAAGCTCGGCCTGGAGCGTCCGCCGGCGCTCACGCACCTCGCTCGCCGTCGCCTCCGCAGAGGCCATCGCGGCGCGGTAGCCGCGCACGTCGTCGCGGGCGAGCTCCCAGCGGATCTCCAGCGACTGGCGCTCGAGCCGTTCGTGCAGCTCGGCGGCCTCCGCCTGGCGCTTGAGCGGGCGCAGACGCGACCGGGCCTCACGCTCCACGTCGAGAGCACGGTCGAGGTTGTCCTGGGTCCGGGCCAGCTTGAGCTGCGCGCGACGGCGGCGCTTGCGGTGCTTGCCCAGGCCGGCGGCCTCCTCGATGAGCAGGCGGCGATCGCGCGGCTTGGAGGTGACCAACGACTCGACGCGGCCCTGGGAGATGACCGAGTGCATCTCCTTGCCCAGACCGGTGTCCGACAGCAGCTCGACGATGTCGACGAGGCGGCAGCGGGCTCCCGCCAGGCGGTATTCGCCCTCGCCGGCCCGGTCGAGCTTGCGATAGATCGAGATCTCGGGGACCCCGAGGCCGAGGCTCCCCTCGCTGTCGTCGAGGACAAGCTCCACTTCGGCGTGGCCGCCGGCCTGACGCCCGGGGGCGCCGCCGAAGATGACGTCCTGCATCGACTGGCCGCGGATCGCGCCCGGCGACTGCTCGCCCAGGGCCCACAGGACCGCGTCGGTGACGTTGGACTTGCCCGAGCCGTTGGGCCCGACGATCACGCTGACGCCCGGCCCGAACTCCATCTTGGTGCGGTCCGGGAAGGACTTGAAGCCCTTGACGGTGATCGACTTCAGATACACGCTGCCGCCGGGTGGGTGGGGTCCGATGTGGGCTCCGATACGCGGGCGCCATCGCCACGAGGCGTCACCTGGCCGTCGCCACGACGCGTCACTTGGCCATGTCCTCCAGCGCGGATTGCGCGGCCTCTTGCTCGGCGTCCTTCTTGGAGCGGCCCACGCCGGAGCCGATCTCCTTGCCGCGGATCGTGGCCTGGACGGTGAAGGTCCGATCGTGCGGCGGCCCCTGCTCGTCGACAACCTCGTAGCTGACCAGTTCGCCGCGCCGCGCCAGGCGCTCCTGGAGCGCCGACTTGTAGTCCACCGAGTGCTCCAGCGCGTTCTCGATCTCCGGCCCGAACGCATCCACCACCACCTCGGCCGTTGCGTCGTAGCCGAAGGTCAGGTAGCAGGCGCCGATCACCGCCTCGATCACCGACGCCAGGACGCGCTCGGTCGAGATGAGCGCCTCGAGCCCCGCCGCCGCTGTCTCCGGCGCCGCCGCGCGCAGCCGCTCCGGCACGCCCAGGCGCTCGGCCACCGCCCGGCAGGAGCGGCCCGACACCGCCTGCGCCCGGATCTTGGTCAGGCGTCCCGGCCCGAAGCGCTCGGCGTCCAAGCGGGGGAACAGGTGCGTCGTGACCGCCAGCCCCAGGACGCTGTCGCCCAGGAAGGCGAGGCGCTCGTAGGACTCCGAGCGACGCATCGTCCACGACGAGTGGGTGAACACGGACCTCTGCAGGTCGGGTTCCAGCCGGTCGAGCATCTCCGCCAGGGTCGCGCCAGACCCCGGGTCGGGCGGGCGGGACCGGATCCCTGGCGGGGTGTCCGGGTCCGTGCGCTGCTGTTGTGGTGTCACTCAGTGTCAGTGGATTGGCCCGCGGTCGCCGGCAGAGCCCCGCTGGCGAGCACGAAATCGACCGCTTGGCCGACGGTGAGGATCCGGCTGGCTTCCTCATCTGAGATCCGCACGCCGTAGGAGTCCTCGAGCTCCTGCACCAGCGTGTAGAGATCCAGCGAGTCGGCTTCCAGATCCTCACGGAAACGGGTCGACTCTGAGATCGAGCCGGGGCTGACCTCCAGCTCGTCGACCAGGTGTGCGCGGATCAGCGAAAAGACTTGCTCTCGATTCATCGGCGCCACACCGTAGACGTCAGCCCGGACGCGCAGAGCGTGGGCTTCCTAACCATCTCCGTCCTCCTCTCCCCCGTGCCCGGGGGTTCGCAGTGCGCCGGCGGCCCTGAGTGCGGCCCGCGTGGCGCTGATGACATCTTCCTCCACTCCGCGCGCGGCCACCTCGATGGCGCGCGCAAAGCCCTTGCGGCTGAAACGTCCGTGGGCCACGACGCCGAGCTGGCGCAGCCCCAGCATGTACGCACCGCCGGGGCCTTCGGGGTCGATCTCGTCGCGCAGGCCCTGGATCGCCGGGCTCAGCAGCCAGCCGCCGAGCTTGGCCCGGGTCGAGCTCATCGCCACGTCGCGGATGGCCCGCAGCGTCCGCCCCGAGACGCCCTCGATCAGCTTGAGCGTGATGTTGCCCGTGAACCCGTCCATGACGACGACGTCGGCGGCGTCCTCGAAGACCTGGGTGCCCTCGATGTTGCCCACGAAGTTGAGCCCGGTCCCGCCCTCGCCGGCGAGCTGCTCGTGGACCTCCACCAGCTCGGGCGTGCCCTTGACCGCCTCCTCGCCGTTGGAGAGGAGCGCCACCCGGGGCGAGGAGATGCCGAGCACCGCCTGGGAGAACGCCGAGCCCATGTGCGCGAACTGGACGAGGTGCTCCGGGCGGCAGGTGACGTTGGCGCCGACGTCGAGCAGCATCACCGGCCGACCGCCGGGAACGGGGACCGGCAGGGCCAGCGCCGGACGGTAGATCCCGCGGTCACGGCGCATGTTGAACAGCCCGGCGGCCAGCGCGGAGCCGGTCGAGCCTCCGGAGACCAGCGCCTGGGCCTGGCCAGCGGCCACCGCCTTGGCGGCCTGGACGATCGAGGCCTCGGGCGTGGAGCGCACGGCGAAGGCCGGATCCGCGGCCTTGGCGATCGACACCGGGGCGTCGACGACCTCCACGCCCTCGGGCACCGACCCGATCTCGCCGGCCGGGCCGAACAGGAGGACCCTCGTCCCCGCGGCAGCGGCGATGGCGGCTCCGGCGGCGACCTCGGCGGGGCCCAGATCCGCCCCGCCCGCGTCAACGGCGACGGTCACCATGGGGTGAGCGGGCTAGGCCGACTGCTGGCGGGTCTCGGCGACGACCTCGCGGCCCCGGTAGCTCCCGCAGACCGGGCACACCCGGTGCGGTATCCGGGGGCTGTGGCACGTCGGGCAGGCGTTGTAGGTGGCCGCCTTGACCTTGTGCTGCGAGCGTCGCTGCGTCGTGCGCGCGTGAGATTGCTTCTGCTTGGGGACCGCCATGCGTCGCAGGAGGCTAGCAGGACGGGCCTGGACGGTTGGCTAGGCGGCCGCGTAGCCAACCATCAGACGCGTCCGGTGTCCGTGCGCCGGCCCCGGCGCGGGGGCACCCCGGCGACGAGGTGTCGGCGCAGCAGCGGCGTGATCTCGTCGGCGCGCACCGGCGGCCCGAGCCGGGAGCCCTGGGCATGTGAGATGCCGTGGGCGACCAGGAACTCAAGCTGGGCCTGGGTCTCCACCCCCTCGGCCACGACGTCGGTCCCGCAGGCCGAGGCGAGGTCGAAGACGGCCTCCAGCAGCCTGACCGCGGTGGCGTCTCCGGGGACGCCGGCGAGCATCCCGCCGTCGACCTTGATCACATCGAAGCTGAGATCGAGCAGCCGCGACAGCGACGAGTAGCCGGCACCGAACTCGTCCAGCGCCATCGGGAAGCCGGCCGTCCGCAGGTCCTCGATGACCTCCAGGGTCTCGGCCGAGTCCACCGTCCAGGCCGACTCGGTCAGCTCGATGGCGAACTGACCCGGCACGAGCTCTGAGTCGGTCACGCGCCGGGCGAGCCCCGCCGCGAAGTCGGGCGCCAGCAGCTGGTGGGGTGAGATGTTGACGCCGATGATCGGCGCGAGCTCCTCTGCCTGCCACTCCCGCGCCTGGCGGCAGCACTCGTCCAGCACCCAGGCCATGAGGTCGTCGCCGACGGTGGTCTGGTCGGCGAGGTTCATGAACGTGTCGGACGTGAGCAGGCCCCGCTCGGGGTGGCGCCAGCGCAGCAGGGCCTCCAGGCCGGAGATGTCCCGGGTCGGCGACAGGTGCCACACCGGCTGGTAGTGGATCTCCATCTCGCCGGCGTTGATCGCGGTGCGCAGCTGGGCGGTCATGCTCGAGCGGCGCGAGGCCAGGGTGTCGGAGCGCTGATGAAAGATGAGGCGACCGCCCCCGGCGGCCTTGGCGCGGTACATCGCGACATCGGCGTGGCGTAGCAGCGCCTCGGTGTCCGCAGCGTCGTCCGGGTACAGGCTGACGCCGATGCTGGCGCCGGTGCGGACCTCGGTGCCGGCGACGACGAAGGGCTCGAGCAGGGCGCTGAGCAGCTTGCCGCCAACGCTCTCGGCGGCCGCGGTGGGCTCGTCGGAGAGGTCGCCGAGGAGCACCAGGAACTCGTCGCCGCCCTGGCGGGCCAGGACGTCCGAGTCACGCAGGACGCCGCGCAGGCGGGCCGAGACGCTGGCCAGCAGCCGGTCGCCGGCCGCGTGGCCGAGGCGGTCGTTGACCTCCTTGAAGTCGTCGAGGTCGACGAACATGAGCGCCGCGGCCCCGCCGGCACGGCGGGCGCGCGCCAGCGCCAGGTCGATCTCCTGCTCGACGAGGATCCGGTTGGGCAGTCCGGTGAGGGCGTCGTGGTAGGCGAGATAGGCCAGCTGCTCCTCCCCGCGACGGCGCTCGCCGATGTCGCGCACGATGCCGTAGAAGGAGGGCCCCAGACCACCCGCGCCCTCGACCCGCGCGACGGTCAGCTCGACGGGGAACTCGCTGCCGTCGCTGCGCATCGCCATCGTCTCGATCCGGCGGTCCAGCAGGCTCGAGTCCGGGTTGTCGCGGAGCCGCTGGGCGAGACTGCGATAGAAGGCGCGGTTCTCGGGCGGCACGATCAGGTCAGCGACCTCGCGGCCGAGGATGTCTGAAGCCAGGTAGTCGAACGTGCGCTCCGCGGCGGGGTTGAACTCGATGAGGCGATCCTGCTCATCCACGGCGACCACGCAGTCAAGCGTCGAGGCGATCACCGCCCGGTAGCGGGCCAACGCGGACTCGAGCGCGGTCATCTGGCGCGAGCTCTCGATTGCCAGCGCCGCGTGGGCCGCCAGGGCGCTGAGCATCACGAGCTGCTGATCGTCGGGGCGCAGCCCGGAGAATGGCTCGTCCACCGAGATGATCCCGTAGGGGCGTCCGCCCGAGCCCTCCAGGGTCACGAACAGGGCATCATCGGTGCGCCAGTTCTCGCCGTTCGCCTCCGCGGCGCGGGCGTTGGGCTCTGACCGGTACCAGGTGACGGTGGGATCGTCGAAGGCGAGCGACCCCTCGGGGATGAAGTAGGCGCCGTGGCGGCGAAAGCGGTCGTCGAGAAGCGGGATCCACGTCTCGGGCTTGGTGACCGAGCCCAACAGGATCTCCGACGCCCGCTCTGAGCCGTGGACCGTGACGACCTCGTAGAGGTCGCGGTCGGCGCGGTAGGCGTTGATCACGACCGTGGCGAAGCCGACCGCGTCAGAGACGGCGGACGCGACAGCTCGCAGGGTCTCGAGCAGCGTCGGCTGGCGGCGCGCAATGCGTGCGAATTCCAGCAGCCCACGAAGGGGCGCGATCGCCTCCCCAGCCCGGCTGGGGCCCGACGATTCGCCGGCACGATGCATTCTCATCTGTAATCGACCGAAACCGCTTGGGGCTTGAGGGAGTATGGACGCAATGCCCGCAAACAACGGGAATTTGCCACCAGCATGCTCAACGGATCCTCATCAATCAGTCGAAGTGAAGCTCCGAAAGCTTCGCCCAACGTGGGTCTGGCTCCTGCTCGTGGGCATGGTCGCCCGCGTCGTTGAGGTCAGCCCCGCAGACCGGGCACAGGCCGGCGCAATCCGGGCGGCAGAGCACCTGGGTGGGAACGGTGAGCGCCAGGGCGTCGCGTGCCCACGCCCGCAGATCGACGACCCCGTCCTGCACGTAGGGCGATTCGAGCTCTTCTCCCGCACCCGGCTGGGATACCTCTCGGCTGAGCACCTCGAACACCGACTCGGCGTCGGCCAGACAGCGCATGCACGGCCCATTGAGCGTCGCCTCGAAGCGCAGGCTCAGCGCATATCCGTCGCCGGTGGTCCGCGAGACGTCCAGGCGCGCCGGGACGACGCTCGGCTCCACGACATAGCGCTCGCCGGCGAGCTCGAACGGATCGATGCCGATGTGGAGATCGAGGTGCCGGCCTTCGCCCGAGGTGAGCCGCAGACCCCCCAGATCAAATGTGTCAGTACGCAGGGGCATGTACACGAGATTAACCCCTGCCCACGACGGGCCGCCGCCCCGTCTCAGCGCAGCTCGCGCTTGAGAATCTTGCCGGTGGCGTTGCGCGGAAGCTGATCGACGAAAACGACCTCTCGGGGCACCTTGTAGCGGGCTAGATGAGTGCGGACGTGGTCCTGGAGCTGGGCCTCTGAGAGCTCGGCGCCGGCCTCGAGGCTGACCACCGCGCGCAGGCGCTGGCCGAACTCGTCGTCGGCCACACCGACGACCGCCACCTCCCGGATGCCCGCCATGCCGGCCAGCAGGTCCTCGACCTCCCCCGGGAACACGTTCTCGCCCCCCGAGACGATCATGTCGTCGTCGCGGCCGTCGACGAACAGCCGCCCGTCCGCGTCGAAGTGACCGACGTCGCCGGTGGCCATCAACCCGCCGTGGCGGTCCTTGTCGCCGCCGCCCGTATAGCCCTCGAACAGCATCTCCGAGCCGACGAAGATCCGCCCGCTGGCGCCGCCGGGCAGCTCGCCGCCATGGTCGTCGAGGATCTTGACCACGGTGCCGCGCGGCGGCCGTCCTGCGGTGCCGGGCGCGGCGCGCAGGTCGGGCGGTCCCGCCACGGTCGCCCAGGCGACCTCGGTCGAGCCGTAGAGGTTGTAGAGCGCGTCGCCAAAGGCATCCATCACGCGGTTGGCCAGCGGCCCGGGCAGCGCCGATCCGCTGACGGCGATCACACGCAGCGACGAGGTGTCCAGGCGACCGCGCTCCTCAGCGTCGGCCTCCAGCATCCGCTGGAGCATCACGGGGACAACGACCAGCGCGTCGGCGCGGCACTCGGATACCGCACGCACGGTGTCCAGGGGGTCGAAGCGGCGCCGCAGGACGATCGTCGAGGACAGCGCGGAGGCCAGGAGCATGTGGGCAAACCCCCAGGCGTGAAACAGCGGAGCGGCGATGACAGTCGTCTCGCGCGCTCGCAGCGGGATGGCCGACAGGAGCGCCGCCATCGGGCCCATCGAGCTGGGCGCCGGCCGGTTGGCGCCCTTGGGGGTGCCGGTCGTGCCGGAGGTGAGGATGATCGCCCGGCCCGCCACGGCGGGCGGGGGCAGCGGGGTGTCGACGCGGGTGCCGATGAGCTGCGCCAGCGAGGCGTCGTCCGCACCGCCAGCGTCAGCGCCGACGTCGGCGGCGTCGGCACCGGCGGCGGCGACCTCGTCGGCGACGAAGCAGGCCCGGCGACCGCGGGCCTCCTGGACGGTGGCGGCGAACTCGCGGTCGTAGACCAGCCCATCAGCGCCCTCGCGCTGGACCACCTCGGCCACCTGCGGGCCGGCAAAGCCCGTGTTGAGCAGCACGACGTGTACCCCGAGCTTGGAGCAGGCGACGGCCACCTCGACGAAGCCGCGGTGGTTGCGGCACATCACGGCGAGCGTCCGCCCCTCGGTCAGTCCGTGGCCGGCCAAGCCGCGGGCGAGCGCGTTGGTGCGCCGCTCGAGGTCCGCGAACGTGAGCACCCCGTCATCGTCGATGACGGCCGCAGCGGCCGGAAAGCGCGCGGCGCCGCCCACCACGCCCGCGGCCATCGTCGGCCCGAAACGGTGCAGGCCCACGATCGCCCGCATCGCGCGATCGGGACGAGAGGGACGCAACATCCCGGCGCGCGCGAGCGTGCCGGCGACGTGGATGCCATCGGAGAGAGCCACCGCCATCGGGCACATCCAATCATGAGAGCACTTATAACCAGATTCCGGTGCAGCGGCGGCGCTACGGGCCGAGCCGCCGGATTTGGGACACGCCAGCGTAAATGTCCGCCAGCGGCGATGATTACCTGCGATGTCGAACTGGTTTCGCACATACGGCTACGCGCAGGTACAGGAGGGGCTGCTCATCGGCGCCTATCCCCTGGACGCTGATGACATCCGCATGCTCGCGGCGATGTCGGTCCGCCAGGTGCTCAACCTCGTCGAGGACGCGGAGTACGGCCCGGGCCGGCGGTTCGCCGTCGAGGAGGCGCTGCGTGAGGCCCGCATCCAGGAACATCGCATGCAGCTCACCGACTTCGGGCGGCTGCCCGCCGACGCGCTGGAGGAGGCCGTGCGCATGGTCGTCAGCTGGCTGAAGGCCGACGTCCCCGCCTATGTCCACTGCCGTGCGGGCTGGCAGCGCTCGGCCGCCGTGGCCGCGGGCGCGGTCGCCGTGTACCACGGCATCGGGATCGACGAGGCCGTCGCCTTGGTCCAGGAGCGCAAGCCCTCCGCGGACCCCCTGCCGCATCAGAGGGATGACCTGCGCGCCTGGTGGAACGCGCGCAGCCATCTGCATCCTTCGCGCTGAGCGCGGGGTTGACTTGGTTCTGCTTTGGGGCGGGGGTGGCGGCGTGTCACGCCCGTCCCCGGCCGCGCGGCGGGGCGTCTCTGGCTAGCTGTTGAGGTGGGGGTTGCTTCCCCGAGCGCGGCGGGACGGGCGTGCCGGCCACCGAGCTAGGCCCCCGTCCTCGCGCGACCGCCGATCGACGTCGCGCCGCGGGCTACTCGGCGGCGCGCAGGCGTCGCGCGGGGCGTTGCGGTTGCTCGGCGAGGTCGGGGCCGAGGTCGAGCTGCAGGGCGGCGTTCTGGACGGTGCGGGCCGAGACGGTCACGGGCTCGAGCTCGGGGAGGTCCGATCCCTCCGAGACCGCTCCGTGGTCGGCGAAGCGCCGCGCGCTCGGCAGCACCCGGGACTCGTAGGAGCCGATCGTCTCGTTGAACGCGCTGACCGTGCGGTTCAGCCGGGTGCCGAGGTTGGCGAGGAGGGTCGAGAGCTTGACCAGGCGGCCGTGGAGCTCGCGCCCGAGCTCGGAGATTTCCTGGGCGGACTCCGCGACGCGCTCCTGCTGCCAGCCGTAGGCGACCGAGTGCAGGAGCGCCAGCAGGGTCGTCGGGGTGGCGATGAGCACCCGCTGGGTCATGGCGTCCTGCATCAGCGTCGGGTCGGCCTCGAGTGCCGGGCCGAGCAGCGACTCGCCGGGCAGGAACATGACCACCATGTCCGGCGTGGTGTCCAGGCGGGACCAATACGCCTTGTCGGCGAGCGCCTTGACGTGCTTGCGCAGCAGGCGGGCATGGCCGCGCAGGAACTCGTCGCGCTCGGCCGCGTCGCGCGCCTCGTGGGCGTCGAGCATGCCCTGGAGCGGCGACTTGGCGTCCACGACGACGTGCTTGCCGCCGGGGAGGTTGACCACCATGTCGGGCCGGAGCGTCGTCTCGTCGCCGGCGTAGGAGTGCTGCTCCACGAAGTCGCAGTGCTTGAGCATCCCGGCGGCCTCGACCACGTTGCGCAGCTGCATCTGCCCCCACTGGCCACGGGCGTTGGGCTTGCGCAGCGCGGTGACGAGCGCGCTCGTCTCGGTGCGCAGACGATCGCTGGTCTCGGCCAGGGTGCGCAGCTGGGCGCTCATCTGACCGCGTGACTCCCGCCGCTCCTGGTCGAGCCGCAGCAGCTGGCTGTCGACACGGCCGAGCTGTTCCTTGAGCGGCGCCACCAGCTGCTCGACCGCCTGCTGGCGCTTCTCCAGGTCACCCTTGGCCTGGGTCTGGGCGGTCTGGAGCTGGGCGCGCGCCAGCTCGGTGAGCTGCGTCACGCTCGACTGCAGCGCGTCGGCGCTCATCGCCTTGAACGAGGCCGACAGCCGCGCCTGGGCATCGTTGATCGTCGCCAGCTGCTCCGCCGCCCGCGCCCGCTCCTGCTCGAGCTCGGTGCTGGTCTTGACGAGGCGGTTCTCCAGCTCCCGCGCCCGTGCGGCGTCGACCGTGAGGCCGCGCAAGCGCGGCCTCAGCGCGACGGCCATGAGGGCCGCGCCGATGACGACGCCGAGTGCTAGCCAGAGAGCGTTCATGAGCGGGCTGCTCAGCATGGCGCGCGACGCGGACGGAACCCGCCCACTGCGACAATCCGGTGCATGGCCGCCGAGAAGATCCGCCGCCGCCTCGTCGTTCACGGCCAGGTGCAGGGAGTTTTCTACCGGGACTCGACCCGGCACGCAGCGCGCAACGAGGGCGTCTCGGGGTGGGCGGCCAACCGCAGCGACGGCACCGTCGAGGTCGTGCTGGAGGGCGTGCCCGATGCGGTGGAGTCGGTCGTCGGCCACTGCCGCCAGGGGCCGTCCTCGGCCAGCGTCGAGACCGTCGACGAGCACGAGGAGACGCCCGAGGGCCTGACCGGCTTTCAGATCCGGTAGGCGCCCCGGGCGCGCACACTCGGGTCCGCTAGGCCTGACAGCCCGGCGGCACCTGCGGGAGGTCGGTCTTCCTCGGCTGACCGTGCGGGATCAACTGCACGGCGACGGTCTCCACGGGCTCGTCGGTGTTGTTCTTGAGCTCGTGGACGTCGTTGCCACCGGCATCGACGAAGGCCGTGCCCGCCGGATAGTTGACGCCGGCACAACCGCGCGTCTCGGCCCGGTAGTTGGTCACCGTCCCGCTCTTGACGATGATCAGGCTCGGTCCCGAGTGGCTATGCCAACCGGTGGTGCCGCCCGGTGCGATGACGTTGTCCACGACGTACAGGTCCGTGATCCCGTGCGTCCGGAGCATTGCGCTCCAGAACGACGGAGGCCACGTCTGCGGCTGGGGCCGGTAGTCGCTATGGATCTGCACGGGCGGCAGCGACGCCGTGCCCACCGTGGTCGTGGTGAGCCCCACTGGCGGCGTGGCCAGCACCGTGCTGGCGCCGGCGCCCGCCGCCGCCACTACAGCGGCGGCGAGCACTGCCCGCAGTCGTTTTGACTTCATCTGCTTACCCCCTTGTTGGTGATGGGTGCTGAACGCTCGGGTCAGGCGGCGATGCGAGCGCGCGGAGCCACGGTCCGCCGCCGGCTGGCAACGGCGAGGGTGCCCCCCACGCCAGCCAGCGAGACGATGACGCCGCCGACGACGATGTAGACCAGGTCAGAGCTGCCGCCCGGTGCGGGTTGGTTGACGACCGCGCGCGGCGTCGCCGCGACCGGAGCCAGGGTGCTCTCGGCGAAGGCCTGCATGTGCCGCGGCACCGAGGGCGCCGACACGCTGGCGTTGTCGTACTGCTGAGCGGTCATGGGCGGCTCCACCGGGACGGGGCCGTTCGAGCCGATCGGCTGAGCGGCGGCCGGGCCGGCGGTCCCAAGGGCGACGGCGGCGGTCAGGACGGTGGCGGTGCGGCGGTTGATGTACGAGGTGGTCATGGCGGTCCCCCTTGTTGTGGGCCGGAGGGGCATCACGCCCGGGGCCCGGTGGTGTGATGGGACCGATGATCTGCCGGCGGCCGACCCCTCACCATGGGTCCGCGGGGGTCAATCTGGTGCCGCGCAGGTAAGGCCGACCTTGCCGGTGCGACAGGTCTGACGGCGGCGCCTTGCCTGCGGGCAAGGTTCACCTTGCCCGACCGCTCGAGGGTCCTCACCTGCTGTCTATTGCCGCGGCCGGGCGGATCGCAGATGATCGACCTGTGGCCGGGAATCCACGCTCAGAGGCCTATCCGCTGTCGGGGCCGCGGAGCTCCGCCAACGACACCGCGCCGCGGCGCAGCGCCTCGTTGGCCAGCCTCGAGCGGCGGTGTGAGTCCTCGGCCGCCACCCCGAACTTGTCGTACAGGTTGGCGAGATGCTGCTTGACCGCCGCCTGGGTGATGACAAGCTCCTCGGCGATCGCGCGCGTCGGCGCCGGCTCGGTGAACATGTCGCGGTCGAGCAGGGGCCGGCAGAGCGCCAGCAGCACGTCGCGCTCCCGCGTCGTCAGCGACGGCGGCACATCCTCTGCCTCGGTCTGGGGACCGCCGGCGTTGAGCGGGTCGCGGAAGATGAGACGGGTCTGGCCAAGGCGGATTTCGTCGCCGTTGCGCAGCCGGTGGGACGCCCAGATCCGCTCGCCGTTGACCCAGGTGCCGTTCGACGAGCCCAGGTCGGTCACGCACCAGCCGGCCGGGAATCGCTCGAGGATCGCGTGTAGGCCGCTGGCCGTCGGGTCGTCGGCCAGCGCGATGTCGTTCTCGGATGCCTTGCCCACCGTCGTTCGCTCCGATTGCAGCTCGAAGCGCCAGCTGTGCACGCCGAACATCACTTCAACCTGCGGCCCCATGGCGAGAAGCCTAAGTCACGATGACCACTCGCGTGAAGGGGGCAGCGGATGGCGACGCTGATCAAGGAGCGCTACCAGATCCTGGAGACGCTCGGGGCCGGCGGCGAGGCGCGCGTGGTCAAGGCGGTGGACCGTCAGCACGACCGCGTCGTGGCACTCAAGATCCGACCGGTCCGCGACGACCAGACCCGCGACGACGCGCTCAACGAGGCGCGGATCCTGCTGGCTGTCCCGCCCCATCCGGCGCTTCCCCTGGTTCGCGAGGACTTCTTCGACGGCGAGGACTACGTGGTCGCGATGGACTGGGTGGACGGCACCGACCTGGCCAGGCTGCTGCAGGATCGAGGCCGTCCGGGCCTCGCGCCCTCGAGCGTTCTCGCCTACCTGTCCGATGCCGCCGAGGCGCTCACGCACCTGCACTCCCAGAGCCCACCGGTCATCCACGGTGACGTCAAGCCGGGGAACCTCATCCTCACCACGGGTGGCCGGGTCAAGCTCGTGGACTTCGGGATGTCCTCGGCACCCAACGCGCTGCGGCGGCGCAGCGGCACTCCCGGCTATCGCGCTCCCGAGTTGGCTGCGGGCGGTCCGCCGTCGCGCGCCGGCGACATCTTCGCCCTGGCCGCCACTGCGTTCGCCCTTCTCACCGGATCCGCGCCGGCGGGCGTGCTGCCCACATGGGAGGGGATCGATCCCGAGCAGGCGGATCAGCTCGAGGCCGCGCTTCGGATGGGCATGGCCACCGACCCGGCGCGGCGTCCGCCGACGCCGGGAGAGCTGGTCGAACGGCTGCGGGCGGGCTGGGCCGAGGCGCTGCCGACGGGCGTGGTCACCTTCTGCATGTCGGACATCGAGGGCTCGACCGCCATGTGGGACGCCGAGCCGACGGCCATGGCGACGGCCCTCGTACGCCACGACGAGTTGATCGCCGACTGCATGGCCGCACACGGAGGGCGGCTCATCGGCTCCATGGGCGAAGGCGACTCTACGGTCTCGGTCTTCCACTCCGCGCCCGATGCCGTGGCCGCCGCGCTGGACGCCGCGCACGCACTCGATGCCGAGCCCTGGCCCGCCGGCCTGCGCCTGAGCGCACGCTTCGGCATCCACACCGGCGAGGCCGAGCGGCGCGGCGCGAACTACTTCGGCCCGGCCATCAACCTGGCGGCGCGGCTCCGCGGCCAGGCGACCGGCGGCCAGGTGTTCCTCTCGACCGTCACGGCCGACCTCGTCGCCCGACATCTGCCGCCTGAGTGCTCGCTCGTCGAACTCGGCCCCCACCGCCTGGCCGGAGTCGCCGCACCCGAGCGCATCCACGCGCTCAAGGGCCCTGGGGTCTCGACGCCTCTGCCGGGAAACGAGTGCCCATATCGCGGCCTGCTCGCCTTCGAGGCCGAGGACCGGGCGTTCTTCTTCGGACGCGAGGGCGTCGTCTCCGACCTCATCGGCCGGCTGGCGCCCGGCAGGCTGCTGGCCGTCGTCGGCGCATCGGGGAGCGGCAAGTCCTCGGTCCTGCGGGCCGGTGTCATCGCCGCGGTGCGCGCCGGCGAGGTCCCCGGGCTGCGCCGGGCGCAGCTGCACGCTCCCGGGGCCCGGCCCGACCCGCACCTCGACAGCGAGCCCGAACAGCTGCTCGTCGTGGACCAGTTCGAGGAGCTGTTCACCCTCTGCGACGACGCCGATCTGCGGGCCGCGTTCATCGACGCGCTCCTGTCCGCCGATTGCCCGGTGGTGATCGGGATGCGCGCGGACCTCTACGGGCGCCTCGGGGCCCATCCCGAGCTCGCGCGCGCGGTCGCCAGCAACCAGATCCTGCTCGGCGCGATGACCGACGACGAGCTCGAGCGAGCGGTGGTGGAGCCGGCGGACCTCGCCGGGCTGCGCCTGGAGCCCGGCCTGGCCGAGCTCGCCGTACGCGACGTGGCGGGCGAGCCCGGAGCGCTGCCGCTGCTCTCGCACGCGCTGCGGGCCACGTGGGAGCGCCGCGATGGGCGGACGCTGACCGTCGAGGGCTACCGCGAGAGCGGCGGCGTCGGCGCCGCCGTGGCCCAGACGGCGGATGACCTTCTGGCCACCATGCCGCCAGACCGGCAGCAGCTCATCCGCAACGTCTTCGTGCGGCTCACCGATCTGGGAGAGGGCAGCCCGGGCACCCGCCGCCGCGTCCGCACCGGCGAACTGGTGCCCGAGGGGGTGTCGCCCACCGAGGTGTCAGAGCTGCTCGAGCGGCTCGCCGACGCCCGCCTGTTGACGTTGGGCGAGGAGACGGCCGAGGTGGCCCACGAGATCCTCATCCGCGAATGGCCGACCCTGCGGGGTTGGCTGGAGGAGGATCGCGACGGCCTGCGCCTGCACCGCCAGCTCGGGGACGCCGCCCGCATGTGGGATGCCGGCGGCCGTGAGGCCTCGGACCTCTACCGAGGCACTCGGCTCGCCGCCGCCACCGAGTGGTCACGTACCCATCACCCGGAGCTCAACGCCGCCGAGCGCTCCTTCCTCGACGCCAGCCTGGAGTCGTCGGATCACGACCGCCGCACTCAGCTCCGTGCCAACCGTCGCCTGCGCCTGCTGCTCGCCGGGACGGTGGCGCTGCTCGTGGTGGCGCTTGCCGCGGGCGTCGTCGCGCTCATCCAGCGCCACGATGCCCGCGCCCAGGCGCTCACCTCCGACGCCGAGCGGATCGGCGCGCAGGCGCTCACCGAGCCTGACGTGGATCGCTCACTGCTGCTCGGCGTCGCCGCGGTCAAGCTTCAGGACCGGGCCGAGACGCGCTCTGACCTGTTCGCCGACCTGCAGCAGAACGCCGCGCTCATCCGCCTCCTCCGGCCGTCGAAGATCGAGATCTCCGCGATGCGCGTCAGCCCCGACGGCCGCCTCCTCGCCGTGGGGGACCTTGCCGGAACGGTCCGCTTCATCGACCTTCGCACCTGGAGGCCGAGCGGTCCGGTCGTCCGCCTCGCCGACCCCGTCGCAGAGCGTGCTCTGAGCTTCTCTCCGGACGGCCGGACACTGATGGCGGTGGCCATCGGAGCCTCGCGCGCTGAGCTGTACAGGATCGACGTGGCGCGGCGGCGTGCGCAGCGCCTCGGCGTGTGGACCGGCCCGGCGCCCACGCCGCCGATCGGCTTCGAGGCCGTGGCCTACTCCCCTGACGGCCGTCACGTCGCGGTGACCCACGACACCGAGGCGACGGACGGCACCGAACTTCCGAAGGCCGTGCGACTTCTCATGCTCAACGCGACCGACGGGCGGGTCGAATGGCAGAGGCGATATCCACTGGTCAGCGGACAGGATGACCCGAACGTTGCCTTCACCCCTCACGGAACGCTTCTCACCTCCGCACAGCAGGGTGACACGCTTCTCTGGAGCCCGCGGACGGGCCGGATCATCCGTCGCTTTGGGCTCGGCGGCCTGCCGGCGATGGCTCCGGACGGCTACACCGTCGCGATCGGACGCAACAGCCCGTATGCGGGAAACCAGAGCTCTGCGATCACTCTGCTGAACCTGCGGACCGGCCGTCAGCGAACCCTTCTCGCCACTCTCCCTGACTACTGGATCCGCAGCCTCGCCTTCACTCCCGACGGCACGGAGCTCGCCGGCGCAGCGACCGACGGCATGCACGTCTGGGATCCCTCGACAGGCAAGATCGTCGAAAGCTATGCGACGCAGGCGGGGCCCCGCTCGGTGGGGACGCTGGACCCGACCGGGGACACACTCATCGCCGGGCAGCAGGACGGCAGCATCGCCGCCTACGACCTGGCCGGGGGCCGCCGGCTTGGGCGCAACTTCAGCTGGAACGTTCCCGAGCAGGGCTGCGGCTACACGCCGTGCATGGCGACCAGCCGACAGTCGGAGTTGATGGCGGCCGACCAGGCCGACGGGAGCGTCGCGCTCTTGGACCTGAAGACGCTCCGCCTGGTGCGGACGCTGCCGGCCCGCGACGGCGACACCTCGGCGGCGATCGCATTCACGCCCGACGGCCGGACCATCGTCACCGGCGGGGTCAACCGGCGCGTCACCTTCTGGGACGTCGCCACCGGCCGTGTGACTCGCACTCTGCGGTTCAGCGACCCCGTGTGGTGGACGGCGGTCAGCCCCGACGGCAAAATGCTCGCCGTTCAGACATCCCCCGCCGACGAGGCGAGCAACCACATCGTCGTGGTCCGGATCTCGACGGGACACGAACTGCAGCGCCACGCGGTGTCTGACGGCCCCAGCGGCGTGGAGTTCAGCCCTGACGGACGTGAGCTGTTCGCGCTTGGCTGCTGCTGGACGGGATCGGGCTCGGACCTGGTCGCGTGGAACGCTCGTACCGGACAGCGGCTGTTCCGCCTCGGCGACAGCCTCGGCGCCCAGGCATTCGATGTCGCACCCGATTCCCGCCGGTTGGCGGTCGGCACCGCCGGGGGGGCGTTGGTCGTGCTCGACGCCCACAGCGGCAAGCGGATCGGCCCGCCCATCCAAGCTGCCGGTGGCGAGGCCGCACAGGTCGCCGTCTCCCCCGATGACCACACTGTCGCCCTCGCCTCCGACGATCACACCCTCAGCGTCTGGGACCTCCGAACCCGCAGCCGGGTTGGGAACGCCTTCGGCCCGTACCGTGGAACCATCCCGGCGGTCGCGTTCGGTCCGGACGGGCGCCTGGTTATCACCCTCGAGTCAAGCGCGATCGAATGGCCGATGGACACCCCCACCTGGGAGCGCTTCGCGTGCCGGGTCGCTGACCGAGACTTCACGCGCACCGAGTGGCATGACCTGCTCCCCGACCGTCCGTATGAGCCGGTGTGCCCGACCGGCGGCTAGCCGGGCTGTTTGAATACCGGCGGATGCTGCCCACCGACCATCTCCCCGCCTTCCTGCTCACCATCTACGTGCTCATCCTGGTACCGGGGCCGAGCGTCCTGTTTGTGGTCAGCCGCGGGGTCGCGCTGGGCCGCCGCGCCGCCCTTGCCACGGTGCTGGGAAATACCGGCGGCCTCGCGTTCCAAGGGGCGCTGGTGTGCGCGGGCCTGGGCTCTGTGCTGGCCAAGTCAGACGCCGTGTTCACCACGCTCAAGCTGATCGGCGCCGCCTACCTCATCATCCTCGGCTTCCGGACGATCCGCGACCGCGGCCACCTGGCCGGCGCGCTCAGCGGGCTCGAGATGGAGCCGCGCAGTCCGGCGCGGATCCTTCGCGAGGGGTTCGTGGTGGGCGCCACCAACCCCAAGGGCCTGCTCATCTTCACCGCGGTGCTCCCGCAGTTCATCGAGCCCGCGCGTGGTCACGCAACGCTTCAGCTCGCCACGCTGGCGGCGATCTGCTGCGTGGTGGCGGTGCTCTCGGACGGCACCTGGGCGCTGGCGTCAGGGACCGCTCGGGACTGGTTTGGCCGCTCGCCTCGCCGCCTGCGCGCGATGAGCGCCGGCGGCGGGATCACGATGATGGCCCTCGGCGTCGCGCTCGCCCTGACCGGCCGCAAGCGCTGATCGCCCGCCGTACGGACGGGCGCTAGGAGACTTCGGCGGGCTCGTCCTTGCCGGCGAGCCGGTCACGCCCGCGCTGCACCGCGGCGATGAACTTAGAGAGATTGACCTCGAGTGTGTTGAGGATCTCGTCGGCGTAGTCCTCGGCGCCGAGACGGATCTCGCGCTCGCGTCCGCGGGCGTCCTCGATGATGTCCTCGGCGGCGCGCTCGGCCTGCTTGGTGATCTCCTCCTCCGAGATCAGCCGCTCCTGGCGCTCGCGGGCCTCCTTGACGATGCGCTCCGCCTCGCGCTTGGCCTCGGCCAGCATCTCCTGGCGCTCCTTGACGATCCACCGCGCCTGCTTGATCTCCTCGGGGATCGTCGCGCGCATCTGATCGAGGATGTCGTAGATCTCCTCCTTGTCCACACGGACCTGGTCGGTCAGCGGGACCGGCTTGGCGTTGTGGACGAGATCATCCAGTTTGTCGATGAGTACTAGGACATCCATTTTGCGACCTCTGTTTCGTCAACGGCCGACCCGTTCCTTCAAGGCCTCCGCCACCTCGATCGGCACCAGATCGTCAATGTCACCGCCGAACGTGGCGAGCTCTTTCACACCGCTCGACCTCAGGAAACTGTACTTGGGCGATGCCATGAGGTAAACGGACTCGATATCGGGGGCCTGGCGCCGGTTGAGCTGATTCATCTCCAATTCGTACTCGAAGTCGGAGATGGCACGCAGACCCTTGATGATGGCCATCGCCTTCTTCTCACGGGCAAATTCGACCAAGAGGTTAGAAAACGTCGCGATCGTCACGTTGGGCAGGTCGCTGGTGGCGTTCTCCAGGAAGTGAATCCGCTCCTCGGCGGAGAACAGCGTCTGGCCCTTGCGCCACGGCAGGTTCACGATGCCGACGACGACCTCGTCGTACATCGCCGAGGCGCGGCTGATCACATCGAGATGCCCGTAGGTCACCGGGTCAAAGGTGCCGGGGCAGATGGCAATGCGGTTATCGAGCGGCATGGATCTGAATCAAGGTGTCGCCGTAGCGGCGCTCGTCGAGCAAGGAGAGCTCCAGCCCGAGTGGGCTGCGCCGGTCGCTCTCTGCCACTACCCGCGCGTCGGCGGCAAGTATCGGCATCAGTGCCGACGACAGCTCCCGTCCGAGGGTGCTCGCGTGGCGGTATGGAGGGTCGAGGAAGACCAGATCGTATTGACGACCGTCGCGGCGTGCGGCCTGGAGGAACCTCGCCGCGGGCTGGGGGACCACCTCGGCCTCCAGATGCAGTGCCTCCAGATTCCGGTTGATCGCGGTCACCGCCGCCCGCGCGGAATCCACCAGGGTGGCCTGCCGCGCCCCGCGTGACAGCGCCTCGATGGCCAGGGCCCCGGACCCCGCGAACAGGTCCAGGACGCGGAGATCGTCGACGTCCCCGAGGATGCTGAACAGCGCCTCGCGGACGCGATCAGACGTCGGGCGGGTGGCCCGGCCCTTCGGGGCGGCGAGCTCCCGGCCGCCGTGGGTGCCGGCGATGACGCGCATTCTTGGTCTCGATTGTGAGGCGCGCTGGGGTGGTTGGTCTTCTGTGGGATGTCTGCCCTGGGTATCAGCGCACGTCAACGGCGGGCTTGGGAAGCGTGGGATGCAGAACAAACGGTGGGCTTTGCAGGGGGTCTTGGGAGATAACCCCCATGACGTAACGGTTATCTACCAAGACCCCCCGGGGGACCCGCCGCGGCGCCCGTGCCGCCCTCGAAAGCCCGTCTTTGACGTGCGCCGGTACCCAGGGCAGACACTGAAAGCCCGCCACACCGCCAGCGACAGCGACAGCGACCCGGCGACCACCCCCACGCCTCAGGCCCGAATCGGCGCCCGCGCCTCCTCCCCGAACACCCCCGCCAACGCATCGGCCAGCAGCGCGTGCTCGGGCAACTCCAGATCCGGGTCGGCACCGTCGATCGCCTCGGCGCGCATCCGGGCCCGCTCCTGCAGCTCGCGGTCGCGCGGCAGCTCCGCCACGCGGAACTGCGCAAGGCCGCTCTGGCGGGTCCCCACCAGCTCCCCCTCCCCCCGGAGCTCGAGGTCGATCTCGGCCAGGCGAAAGCCGTCGGCGTTCCCTTCGAGCGCCCGCAGCCGGGCGGAGCCCTTGGGCCCGAACAGAAGGCACAGCGACGCGTGCTCGCCACGCCCGATGCGCCCGCGGAGCTGGTGCAGCTGGGAGATCCCGTAGCGGTCGGCGTCCTCCACCAGCATCACCGTGGCGTTGGGGACGTCGATGCCCACCTCGATGACCGTGGTGGCCACCAGGACGTCGGCCTCGCCGGCGGCGAAGGCCCGCATCACCTCCACCTTGTCGGCGGGGCGCAGCTGGCCGTGCATCAGCACCACGCGGAAGTCGCGCAGCTCGCCGGCTTTGAGGCGCTCGAACTCGGCGGTGGCGGCCCGCGCCGCCAGGACCTCTGACTCGGACACCAGCGGGCACACCACGAAGGCCTGGCGCCCCGCGCGCAGCTCCTCCCGGATGCGGTCATAGGCCCGGGCGCGCTCGCGCTCGGTGGAGCAGAGGTGGGTCTGGATGGGCTGGCGGCCCTTGGGCAGCTCGCGCAGGACCGTGAAGTCGAGGTCCCCGTACTGCGACAGCGCGAGCGTCCTCGGTATCGGCGTGGCCGTCATGTGCAGGACGTGCGGGCTGCAGCCCTCCGGCGCCTTGGCGTCCAGCGCGGCGCGCTGGCGGACCCCGAAGCGGTGCTGCTCGTCGACCACCGCCACCCCCAGCGAGGCGAAGCGCACCGGGTCTTCGATCAACGCATGCGTGCCCACCACCAGCGAGAGCTCCCCGGAACCGAGCTTGCCCAGGAGGTCGGTGCGCCGGCGCCCCGGCGTGGAGCCGGTCAGGAGGCCGATGGGCACGGCCTCGCCGGGCATGAGCGCCTGGATGGTGGCGAAGTGCTGCTCGGCCAGCGGCTCGGTGGGAGCCATCAACGCGCCCTGATAGCCCTGCTCCACAGCGCGCAGCAGCGTGTGGAGCGCCACCACGGTCTTGCCCGAGCCGACCTCGCCCATGAGCAGGCGCTGCATCGGCCGGGCCCCGGCCAGGTCGCCGTCGATCTCCTCCATCGCGTGCCGTTGGTCCGCGGTGGGGGCGAACGGCAGCATCTCGGCCAGCCAGCGGGCGCTCAGCTCGGGCGCGCCGTCGAGCACCGGCGCCCGGCTGCCGGCGCGCCGTAGCCGGCGGCGGCGCAGCAGCGCGAGCTGCACGAGCAGGAGCTCGTCGAAGGCCAGGCGGCGGCGGCCGACGGACTGCTCCTCGTCTCCCTCCAGGTGCACGGCGGTCAGCGCGCAGCGGCGCCCGGGGAGCCGCTCGGCCACGCGCAGCTCGGCGGGCAGCGGCTCGGGCACGTCGGCCAGCGCGCCGGCGTGGGCGCGCACCAGGGCCAGGATCTGCGTCGAGGACAGTCCCTCGGTCGCCGGGTAGTGCGCGACGCCCTCAGCGCCGGCGCTGGCCTCTGTCGTGCGCGCGTGGCCCTGGACGCGGAACCGGTTGCGCGCCTCGAACTTGCCGTGCAGGACCAGCCGCGTCCCCGCCGGGTACTTGGAGGCCAGCCAGGGCTGGTTGAAGAAAGTGGCCTTCATCGTCCCGGTGCCGTCGGCCACCGTGGCCTCGACGAGCGGCCGCATCCCGCGCCTGCGCACCGGCCGCGAGGCGATCGAGCGCACCTCCACGACGACGGTGGCCGTCTCCCCGGAGACAAGCTGACCCACGGCCCGCGCCTCGCGGCGGTCGCGCGGGAGGTGCTCCAGCAGGTCGCCCACCGTCACGAGCCCGAGCCCCGCGGCGGCCTTCTCGGCCTTGGCGTGATCGAAGGTCAGCCGGACGGCCAGTGCCGACGGGCGCGGGTAGCGCACGGGCGCCTCAGCCAGCTCGCCGGGCGAAAGCTCCCGGGACTCGGAGAATGCGGTGACGGACATCGGCGGCGCTGAGGATGATGACCGGACCCCCGGTCAGCAGCGGCTACTCGGCCGAGAGCAGCCACCAATAGCTGGGCTGGCCGCCGTCGGACAGCTCCAGCTCGGCCTCGCCGACTGCGAGCGCCGCCACGGCGGCGTCGTCGAGCGGGGCATCGGCGCCCCGCAGCAGGGTGATGAGCTCGGCGTCCTCGCCCAGCCGCGCCAGCACGTCGCGCAGCGTCTGGAGGGGGGACCCCCAGGCCACGATCTCGTCCTCGACGAAGCCCACGGCCTCGCCGGCGGTGAACCGGCCCTGGACGTCGTCGCGGCCCGCCGGGGCGACCGCGCCCGTGCGCACCCGCTCGAGCGTCTCGATCATCGCCTCGGCGTTGTCGACGGCGCGGCGCGTCGGGTCCAGAGCGACGGCCGCGGCCAGGCCCGCCTGGGGCGAGCGCGAGGCGACGACGGAGACGGTCTTCTCCGAGAGCTCGGCGGCACGCTCGGCGGCCATGATGACGTTGGAGCTGTTGGGCAGCACGACCACCTCCTCGGCCGGCACGGCGTGGATCGCGGCCAGGAGGTCATAGGTGGAGGGGTTGAGCGTGGGGCCGCCGTCGAGCACTCGCAGGCCGAAGCCGACGAACAGGTCGGCCATTCCCTCGCCGTTGACGACAGCCAAGCCGCCGCACACCGCCGATATGGCCGGTGCCTCGAGGCGCTGGTCGCGGCGCCGGACCTGCTCGCGCATGTCGGCGACGTCGAGGTGGGAGACGACACCGGCGTCGGTGAACAGACCGGTCGCCGCGTCGGGGTCGTCGGTGTGGACGTGGATCTTGAGCGTGGTCTGGTCGCCGACGACGAGCACGGAGTCGCCGAGCCCCTCGAGCTCGGCGATGTAGCGGCGCTGCTCGAGGCCGGTGCCGGTGACCGCGAAGTTGGTGCAGTAGCGGAACGTCGTCGAGGCGTGCTGGGGGTGGGTGACCCGCGCGGCGCGATGATGCTCGAGCGCCGGCGCCTCGGTACCGCGCAGCGCGCCCACGATCCCCGACAGCAGCACCGTCAGGCCGTAGCCGCCGGCGTCCACGACGCCTGCGTCGCGCAACACCGGGAGCAGGTCGGGGCCGCGCTTGACCGACTCCTGGCCGGCCTCCAGGGCGCTCTCGATCACGCTCGCGATGGCGATGTCCTGCTCCCCCGCGCTGGCGTCGGCCTGCAGCCGCGCATCCGGGATGTGGGCGATCTCAGAGGCCACGCGGTGGGCCATCTCGCGGACAACGGTGAGAATCGTGCCCTCCGCCGGATCGCGCACCGAGCCGTAGGCCTGATCGGCGGCACGGGCCAGCGCGGCCCCGATGAGCACCGGGTCCACGAGCTCGCCGGGGCGGCTGATCAGCTCCTCGGCGGCGCCACGGATGAGCTGGGAGAGGATGACGCCGCTGTTGCCGCGAGCGCCGAGCAGCGCGGCGCGGGCCACGGAGGCGACGATCTCGTCGCGCCCGATCTCGTCGATGGTGCGGCCCTCGGACGCGTCGGCGAGGCGGTCGAGCTCGGTGAGCACGGCACGCAGCGTGAGGACCATGTTGTCGCCGGTGTCCCCGTCGGCGACGGGAAACACGTTGAGGTCGTTGACCTCCTCGCGGCGCGCTTCGAGCGCGGCCAGTCCCGCCTCGACCAGAGCACGGAAGCGCACGATGCTGGGATCGGAGATCCCAGTCTGATCGGTCGCTCGCCCGGGTGCGGCCACCGTCAGATACTCAGCGGGCTTTGGTGATCTTGCCGGCTTTGAGGCAGCGCGTGCAGACGTAGACGCGTCGCGGTGTCCCGCCATCGTCGATGCGGACCCGCTGGAGGTTCGGATCGAATCGGCGCTTGGTCGCGACCATGGAGTGGCTGCGGTTATTGCCGAAGGACGGACCCTTGGCGCACACGTGACAAAGTTTGGGCATCGCGGGCAGTATAGGAGACCGATCGCACACGGACCCCGCGACCCGTACCATCCGTACCTGATCGTGGATTTGAAACGAGCCAGCCGGGTACATCACCGCCCCAATGGGTTCTAGAGGGCAGTCCCGGGCAGAGCCCACCGACCTGCGCCTCCCGGATCGTTACCGGGTCCGCCGACGCCTCGCGACCGGTGGCATGGCCGCCGTATGGTGCGCCGAGGACCTGGTGCTGGGGCGCACCGTGGCGGTCAAGGTCCTGGCCGAGCGCTTCGCCCACGACGACATGGCGATGCGCCGCTTCAAGCGCGAGGCGCGCGCCGCCGCTCGCGTGTCCACCCACGCCCACGTGGTCACGATCTACGACGTCGGCGACCTCGAGGTCGACGCGCGTGACGTCGACTCCAGCGCGCGCCCGTTCATCGTCATGGAGTACCTGGCCGGCGGCACCGTCGCCGATGCCATCCGCGTCGGCGCGGTGCGGCGCCAGGAGGCGGTGCGCTGGATCCGCGAGGCGGCGTCGGCCCTCGATCACGCCCACGCCCGCGGCATCGTGCACCGTGACATCAAGCCCGCCAACTTCCTGCTCAACCGCAGCCGCGTCCTGCACGTCGCCGACTTCGGGATCGCGCGGCTGGTCTCAGAGGACACGATCACCAGCAGCGGCGAGCTGTTCGGCACCGCCGCCTATCTGTCGCCCGAGCAGGCACTCGGGCGCGAGGCCACCGGCGCCTCAGACCGCTATGCCCTGACCGTCACCGCCTTCGAGTTGCTCGCCGGCGAGCGCCCATTCGACGCGCCGCATTTCGCCGCGCAGGCGCGCCAGCACATCGAGGACGACCGCCCGCACGCCTCCGACCGCGACCGGACGCTCCCGCCGGCCGTCGACGAGGTCCTGATGCGCGGCATGGCCAAGGAGCCAGACGAGCGCTTCGAGACCGCCGGGGACTTCGTGAACGCGCTGGAGACGGCACTGTCGGGCGGTATCGCGGTGACGACTCAGCGAGTGACCCCGCAGCGCCGTCGCGCCCGCTCCTCGGGCCACTTTGCCGGCGCCGGCGGCCTGGGCGGTGACGGCAGCGGCACCCGGAACGGCCGTGGCCGCTCCGGGGGCGCCCGCACACGGGGCACCGGCACCTGGCACCCCCCCACCGCCACCCACGCTCAGCGTCCCGAGCGCGCAGGATCGTCAGACTCCTGGACGGCGGCGAGCCTCATCCAGGGCGGATCCTCCGCGCGCCGGCTCACCGGACGCGTGCTCGCCCTGGTGGCGCTGCTGGTCGTGATCGGGGGCGTCGGCGCGCTGGCGCTGGTCGGACTCGGCGGCTCCAAGCGCCCGGCACAGCGCGCCTCGACGCCGCCCAGGCGGACCGTCACGCACGCGGCCGCCACCAACAAGCCCAAGCCCGCCACCACGGCCCCGGCCCCGGTCCAGACCCAGGCGCAGTCCTCGACCTCCACCGCGCCGGCGACCCCCGCCCCGCCGACCGCCGAGCAGCTTCAGCTCACCGGTCACAACGAGCTGCTGGCGGGCAACTACCCCGAGGCGATCGCCACGCTGAAAAAGGCGGTCTCGGCCGCGGACCCCAGCAGCACCACCTATGCCTACGGCCTGTATGACCTCGGCGTCGCCCTGCTGAAGTCAGGCGACCCCTCCGACGCCGTGCCGATCCTCGAGCAACGGCTCAAGATCCCCAACCAGACGCCGGTGGTGCAGCAGACCCTCCAACAGGCGCTGCAGGCCAGCGGACAGGCGCCGGCTCCGGGGAACGGTCGGGGTCACGGCCGGGGCGGGGGCCGCGGTCATGGCGGGCCGGGCGGGCCTGGTTCGGGCGGCGCCGGGCTCGCGCCCTCGGGCCAGGGCGGCAACGAGCACCCCAACTTCGTCGACTGAGCGGCGGCGCCCGAAGGCGCGCCGTTACTCAGACCGAGAAGCCGGCTTTCCCGCGTCGGCCGCTCAGCTGGTCCTTGACGTCGAGCGCGGCCAGCACCGCCTCGACGGCGTGGCGACCGCTGTCGCGCTTGGTGCCTCCCGCGACGCGGGCCAGCGCCTGATCCATGTTGTCGACGGTGAGCACGCCGAAGCCGCACGGCACCCCGGTGTCAAGACCCACACGCGCGATGCCCTCGGCGGCCGAGGTGCAGACGTAGTTGTAGTGGTCGGTCTCGCCGCGGATCACCGCGCCGAGGCAGACGACGGCGTCAAAGCGTCCGGACTCGGCGGCGTACTTGGCCACCAGCGGCAGCTCGAAGGCGCCGGGCACCGAATAGCTCTCGACCGTCGCCACGCCCGCCTCGTCAAGGGCGGCTCGGGCGCCCTCCTCCAGCTTGTCGGCCAGCTCGGTGTAGAAGCGCGCTACGCAGAGCGCAACGCGCCGGTCACTGGCCATCGCGGCGCTGACGGTCCTGTTCGTGCTCGCGCTCCAGCATCTCCTCGTCGAGCGCCAGGCCCTGGTGGTGCAGGGTGTGGCCGAGCTTCTCGCGCTTGGCGCGCAGGTAGCCCTCGTTGTGGGGGTTGGGAGCGTGCTGGATGGGGATCTGGTCGGCGACCGACAGGCCGTAGCCGGCCAGGCCGGAGATCTTCTTGGGGTTGTTGGTGAGGATCCGGATGCTCGTGAGCCCCAGATCGACGAGGATCTGGGCACCGATGCCGTAGTCGCGCAGGTCCGCCGGCAGGCCCAGGCGCAGGTTGGCATCGACGGTGTCCAGGCCCTCCTCCTGCAGTTTGTAGGCCTTGAGCTTGTTGAGCAGGCCGATGCCCCGCCCCTCCTGGGAGAGGTAGAGGAGGACGCCGCTGCCCTCGCTCTCGATCATGGCCAGCGCGGACTCGAGCTGCTCGCCGCAGTCACAGCGCAAAGAGTGGAACACGTCACCGGTCAGGCACTCGGAGTGCACCCGGACGAGCACGTCTGACTCGCCGTCGACGTCGCCCTTGACCAGGGCCACGTGGTGCTTGTTGTCCACCAACGAGCGGTAGCCGACGGCCACGAAGTCCCCGAAGCCGGTGGGCAGCTTGGTGGAGACGACCCGCTCGACGAGCTTCTCGTGGCGACGGCGGTAGGCGACCAGGTCGGCGACCGTGATCATCTTCAGGCCGTGGTGCTCGCAGTACGGGATGAGGTCGGGCACCCGGGCCATCGTCCCGTCCTCGTTCATGATCTCGCAGATCACGCTGGACGGGTTCAGGCCCGCGAGCTTGGACAGGTCCACGCCGGCCTCGGTCTGCCCGACGCGCTCGAGCACGCCTCCGGCCTTGGCCTTGAGCGGGAACACGTGACCGGGCTGGACGAGCTCGCGGGGACTGGATTTTGGGTCGATGGCCACCTGGATCGTGCGGGCGCGGTCGGCCGCCGAGATCCCGGTGCTGACGCCCGAGCGCGCCTCGACCGACACCGTGAATGCCGTCTCGAACGCGGACTCGTTCTTGGCCGCCATCAGGTCCAGGCCGAGCTCGTCGCAGCGCTCGGCGGTGAGGGCGAGGCAGATGAGCCCGCCTCCCTCCTTGCGCATGAAGTTGATCGCCTCGGGGGTGACGAACTGAGCGGCCATCGTCAGGTCGCCCTCGTTCTCGCGGTTCTCGTCATCGCAGACCACGACCATCTTGCCCTGGCGGATGTCCTCGATCGCCTCTTCGATCGTGGCGAAGGCCGACTTGGTGGAGCTCATCGCGCGCTTGCCACCAGCCTCTCAACGTATTTGGCCAACACATCCACCTCCAGGTTCACGGTTGTCCCCACTTCGGCGTGGCCGAGGTTCGTACGTTCCAGCGTCTCAGGGATAAGAGAAACGGTAAACGATGCGTCTCCGATCCCGGCCACGGTGAGCGAGACCCCGTCGACGGTGATCGATCCCTTGTGGACGACATAACGGAGGATCTCGTCCCCGGCTTCGACCTCAACCCGGCGCGAGAAGCCGTCGGCGACCACGCCGCGCACGGTGCCGACGCCGTCGACATGGCCCTGGACCATGTGCCCGCCCAGCCGGTCTGAGAGCCGCATGGCCAGCTCGAGGTTCACCGGGCTGCCGGTGCGGGCCTCGGCGAGCGAGCTCAGCCGCAGGGTCTCGTTCATCACGTCGGTGGAGAACGCCGTCGGCTGGACGTTGGTGGCCGTCAGGCACACGCCGTTGACCGCGATCGAGTCGCCCTCGCTCAGTTCCGAGGCCAGCGACGAGGAGACGATCAGCCGCACGCCGTCACCGGAGCGCTCCACGTCCTCGATCCGGCCGAGGTCGGCGATCAGCCCGGTGAACATCAGCGGTCGGCCCCTACCACTTCCTGATCCGGGCCGAGACCAGCAGGTCATCGCCGATCCGCTCGCACTCCAGGTTCTCGGCGCGGACGGCGTCGGCGATCTGCTCGGCGCCCTCGCCCTCCAGCGGATCGCGGGCGGTGCGCCCTCCGAGGATGAGCGGCGCCAGGAACAGGCGGATCTCGTCGATCTCGCCCGCATCCAGGAACGCCCCGGCGAGGCGGGGGCCACCCTCGAGCAGCATCGAGCCGATCCCGGCCCCACCGAGCTGGTCCAGCGCCGAGACCACACGGGCGGGCTCGTTCTCGCCGGTGGCCACGATCACGTCGGCGCCGTGGGCCTCCAGGGCATCGGTGGCGGCGCGGGGCGCCGCGCGGGAGACGACCACCGTCAACGGGATCTGGCGTGCGTCGCGCACGAGCTGGGCGTCGAGCGGGAGGCGGCCCAGCGAGTCGAACACGACCCGCCGCGGCTGGCGCGTCGGTGGGTCGGGTGTGGATATGCGTGCCGTGAGCAGTGGGTCGTCGGCCAGCGCGGTGCCGATGCCGACCGCGACGGCGTCGCACTCGGCGCGCCAGTGGTGGGCGCGCTCGCGGCTGGATTCGCCCGAGATCCATTTGGAGTCGCCGCGGTGAGTGGCGACCTTGCCGTCGAGCGTCATCGCCGACTTGAAGAGGATCCACGGGCGGCCGGTGCGGGCCCGCTTGCGAAAGGGCTGGTTGAGCAGCTTGGCGCGGTCGGCCAGGTCACCGTCGTCGAGCACCACCTCGACGCCGTCGTCGCGCAGGACGCCCAGGCCGCGACCGGACGCGTGCTCGGAGGGATCGTCGGAGGCGACGACCACGCGCAGGATCCCCGCCTCGCGGATGGCGTCGGTGCACGGCGGGGTGCGTCCGTGGTGGCAGCACGGCTCCAGCGACACGTACAGCGTGGCGCCGACGAGGTCATGATCCCCAGCGGCGCGGATCGCCTCGACCTCGGCGTGGGGCGCGCCCAGCTCGCGGTGATAGCCCTCGCCGATCGGCCCGTCCCCGTTGGCGATCACGGCTCCCACCAGCGGATTGGGGCTGACCCTACCGCGGCCCTGTTCCGCGATTTCGATCGCGCGAGCCAGGTGGCGACGATCGGTATCGGCGATGGTTGTCATTGGCGCTTCGGAGCATAGTTCGGGGCACATTTACCGCTCATAAGTCGGTAGACGCTCATCTCGGGGCCGGGCCGGGCGTATTGGCGGGGGTAGTAGTCGATCGACCAGTCGAAGCTGAAGGGAACGGCGCGGCTGCCGTTGGCGAATGGGCTGATGTGGAACATCAGCCGGGCCTGGTTGGACAGTGCCGCGTAGTAGGCGATGGCCGACGGGGCAATCTTGGGCTGCGCGAACGAGCGCCCCGCCTGCAGGGACCCGATCACGACCCAGCAGTACCCCGCGTTCTCGTACTCCTGCAGCAACTCGGGGCGCAGAGTCCGCTCGTACTCGTCGATGGCCACGTAGCGATGCTCGCCGAGAGGCAGGTGGTTGCCCCTGGCGTCGACGTCGGTGACGTAGGGGTTCCACAGCTGCCAGCGCGCGCCGCTGGGGGTCCACTGCAGCGAGCGCCCGACGTCCTGGCCCCAGTCGTCGGACACCACCGGCTCCACCACCACCTTGGCCCCGGCGGGCACGTGTTTCACCATCCAGGCCCGCGTGACGTTGCGCGTGTCCGCGTGGGAGAGCACGACGTCGTTGTGGATGACGGCGGAGAGGCTCTGGCCCAGCATCACGACGGCCACCGCACCGGCGGCCAGCACCACCGGCATCCTCCGAGTGCGGATCAGCCACCGGGCCGCCTCGACCGCGCCGTAGCCCGCGAGCAGGGCGATGATCGGGAACACCGGCATCAGCCAGCGGCCGAAGTAGCGCTGCTGATCGCCCATGAACACGATGAACGCGATCGGCGCGGGCACGAGCACCAGCGCCAGCGCCAGGCGGCGGCGCACGACGAGCATCACGCTGCCCGCGAGCGCCGCGATCGCCGGCGCCCAGCCCAGGCCCCAGGTGAACGTCCAGACGTAGAAGGCGGTCCCGCTGGCGGCGGTGGTGCCGAGCTTCTCGGGGTCAGAGCCGCCGGCCAGCGCCTGCTGCGTCGTCACCCCGGCGTGGAAGGCCGAGAAATCCAGCACCGAGTACGGGTTGGCGGCGATGAACGCGAGCACCGCGCAGGCCACGGCGAGCGCGAGCCGGCGCAGGGCCTTGAGCGGCGCCCCGGCGGCGCCGTCGCAGATGGCCGCCGCGATGAGGCACACCGCCGTGATCGCGCCCGTGTACTTCGTCGCCGCGGCCAGCCCGATCCCCACGCCCGCGATGACGTAGTCGCGTCGGGCCCCGTTGCGCAGCACCCCGGCCACGCCGTAGAGCGAGAGCGCCACCGGGGCCAACGCGGGCACGTCGTTGAGGGCCAGGTGGCTGTAGAAGATCGGTAGGAAGGCCAGGCCGAAGATCGCCGCCCCCAGCAGCGCCGCGGTCCTGTTGAAGAGACGCTCTCCGGCGAGGTAGGTCAGCCACACCGCCGCGGTGCCCAGCACCGCGGCGACGACCCGGGCGACCACGAACACCTCGGTGGGGTTGGCGACGTAGGCGCGGCGGACCGCGTCCGGGCCCCCGAACCACAGCTCGAAGACGAAGTGCAGCAGGTAGGAGTACGCGGGCGGGTTGAGAAAGTACTGGGGGTTGTAGTCATGCGAGAAGAACGCGATCGCCCGCGGCACGAAATGGGTCGCCTCGTCGGAGTTGTAGCTGTAGGGCAGCCCCTGCTTGATGCCCCACAGCCGCAGCCCCAGCGTGGCGGCCAGCAGCAGCCAGAGAGCGGGCCGGTGCAGGTCTCGCCTGCGACCGTCCGTGGTCCGGATCCAAGCACCGCGACGGCGGCCTGACGATGGCGGCGACACCGCAAGCCGACGGGGTGGCTCGGGCGTGCTTGCCGTTGCCGTGTCCATCTTCATATACGAGTATCCCGCTACCGTGTCATGAATAGCGCGCCCCACGGAGCATTGACTCGTCCGCACACCCCCGGCGCGGCGCAATTGCAGCGGTAGGGCCGGCGCCTGAGGACCATGAAGCTGATCATCCAGATCCCCTGTTTCAACGAAGAAGCGCAGCTGCCCGAGACGCTGTCGTACCTACCCCGCGAGATCGAGGGTTTTCAGTCGGTGGAGTGGCTGATCATCGACGACGGGTCCACCGACGCCACCATCGAGACCGCCCGGGCCCACGGCGTGGATCACATCGTCAAGCTCACCAATAACAAGGGCCTGGCCGCCGGCTTCCAGGCAGGGCTGGACGCCGGCCTCAAGCTCGGCGCCGACGTGATCGTCAACACCGACGCCGACAACCAGTACGACGGGCGCGACATCCCCAAGCTGGTGGCGCCGATCCTGCGGGGCGAGGCCGACATGGTGATCGGGGACCGCCGCGTGAACTCCAACGAGCACTTCAGCTGGTCCAAGCGCCGGCTGCAGCGGCTGGGCTCATGGGTGGTGCGCCAGGCGTCGGACACCGAGGTGCCCGATACGACCTCAGGGTTTCGCGCCTACAACCGCGAAGCGGCGCTGCAGATGCAGGTCGTCTCCAAGTTCACCTACACGCTGGAGACGATCATCCAGGCGGGCAAGCTGCTGGTGGCGATCGATCACGTGCCGGTCCGGACCAATCCCAAGACGCGCGAGTCCCGGCTGTTCCCGTCGATCCCGGCCTACATCCGGCGCAACGGCCTGTCGATCTTCCGGATCTACTCGCAGTACGAGCCGCTCAAGGTGTTCTGGGGCGGGGCGCTGGTGATGGGGACGCTGGCCTTTGCGATCTTCGTCCGCTTCGTCGTCTACTTCATCGACGATCCGCACAAGGCCACTGGCCACATCCAGTCGCTGATCGCCGGTGGCGTGCTCTTCAACGCCGCGATGCTGCTCGGCGCCCTGGGCGTGATCGGCGATCTGCTGGCGGCCCAGCGCACGCTGTCGCAGCGCACCTTCGAGCGCATCCGCCGCATCGAGCTCCAGCTCAACGTCGGTCCGTCTCACTACGAGAAGGGCGGGGACCCCGCCCTCAAGCCGGGCGCGGCGAGCGGGACGGACACCGAGGATCGCCAGGCGGTGGAGGTGTGAGCTCGGGCACCACGGTGCCCACGGGCAACACCTACGACAAGTACGGCTCGACCAACCCCGTCGTGCGCCGCCTGATGGCGGGCTTTGAGCGGACGCTGGACGAGCTGTTCAGCATCGCCGCACCGGCGTCGGTGCTGGACGTCGGGTGCGGCGAGGGCGTGCTCACCGAGCAGTGGGCGGACCGCATCGCCCCCGGCCGCATCGTCGGCATCGATCTCGACGACCCCAAGCTCGCCGCGGAATGGGCCCGCCGGCGCCGGTCGAACCTCACCTTTGCCCCGATGGAGGTCGAGCGCCTGGAGTTCGGCGACGGGGAGTTCGAGCTGGTGGCGGCCACCGAGGTCCTGGAGCACGTCACCGAGCCCGAGCTGGCCCTGGCCGAGATGGCGCGCGTCGCCAGCGGCCACCTGCTCGTCTCGGTCCCCCACGAGCCGTTGTGGCGGGCCCTCAACATGGCTCGGGGCGCCTACGTGCGCCAGTTGGGCAACACCCCCGGCCACCTCAACCACTGGACCCGCCGCTCGTTCGTGAGCCTGCTTGGCCGCTACGGAGAGGTGGCGGAGGTCCGAGCGCCGTTCCCATGGACGATGCTGCTCGTGCGAGTGCGCCCGTGAGCTCGACCACGCAGGCGCCGGCGGGCGGGACCGGTCCCCCGCCGGCCGGCGACGATGGCGGACGCGCTGAGGGCGCCCCGCCGCAGCAGTCGTTCGCGTCGGGCGCGCGCATCCTGACCATCGGGATCGCCTCGACCGGGATCTTCACCTTCGCCTACCTGGCCACCTCCAGCCACGTCCTGGATGCGGCCTCATACAGCCGGATCTCGTTGTGCTGGGCGGTCATGTTCGTGATCCTGTCGGTGATCTACCGGCCGATCGAGCAGCTGCTCTCGCGCACGATCGCCGATCGCCGGGCCCGGGGCCTGCACGGCCACCCGCTGCGGATCCCGGCCTCCATCCAGTTCGGCTTCGCGCTGGCCTTCCTGATCATCGCCCTCGCTCTGCGCCCGCAGATCCAGCAGGGCATGTTCGACGGGTCGGCCGCGCTGTACTGGATCCTCGTCATCGGCGTCCTGGCCTACGCCGGCAGCTACTTCGCCCGCGGGTGGCTGGCCGGCCACCAGCGCTTCGCGCTCTACGGCGGGCTGGTGTTCCTGGAGTCGACCTCGCGCTTCCTCTTCCCGCTGGCAGTGGCCATCGGGATCGGCTCGGGCCAGGCGCTCGTGGGCCTGGGCATGGCGGTGGCACCGTTCGCGTCGCTGTCGGTGATGCCGCTGGCGTTTCGCCGGATCCGGGGCCATACGCCGCCCGTCGCAGCCAATGCGGAAGCCGTGGTCGCCGCCGACGCGGTCGCCACCAGCGAGGGCCCCGCCCAGGCTCAGCTCGAGGAGGACAACACGGAGCTGTCGCTGCGTCACGGCGCCGGGTTTGCCGTGTCGGTGGTGGGGATCATGTTCTCCGAGCAGATGCTGATGAACGCCGGTGTGCTCATCGTGGCCGCCAAGAGCGGCGGGGGCGACCTGACCACCGGCATCGTCGGGTTCGTCTTCAACGTGATGCTCATCGTCCGCGCCCCGCTGCAGCTCTTCCAGGCGATCCAGACCTCGATCCTCCCGCACCTGGCGGGCCTGGAAGCTCGGGAGGGCGCCGAGGAGTTCCACAAGGCGATCCGCACCACGGTGATGGTGATCGCCGCGTTCGGACTCGCCGTCGCGCTCGGGCTGCTGCTGATCGGCCCGGCCGTGATGACCGCCCTGCTCGGCGACAAGGGTGGGTTCTCCTACGGGCGAGTCGGGCTGGCGGTGGTCGGGCTCGGGATGGGCCTGCACCTCATCTCCGGAACGCTGAACCAGGCCGCCCTCGCCCGCGGCCGGGCGTCGTCGGCGGCGCTCGCCTGGCTGGTGTCAGCCGCGGTGTTCGTCATCTTCGTCGCCACCGGGAGCGGCACCGGCGGGGCCGAGGTCACGCGTGTGGAGGTCGGCTACTTCGGCTCCACCGCGATCCTCTGCGCGCTGCTGTGGCTGCTCTACCGGCGGGGACCGGCCACTGCGTCCTCGTCGCAGCTCACGCCCGCCGCGAGCTGAGGCGCGCCGCGTCTACGACCGCTGGGGAAAGGTGAGGTGCGGGGGCCGGCGACCGCGCGAATCCCGACACCACAGAGCACACGGTCCGGTGTGTCGGACTGCGTGTGTTGGATCGGGAGTCATGCTGACGCCACAGAGCACGCGCCTTCGATCCGGGTACCGTGCGCTCTGAGGCGTCAGCCGACGCGCGACGGACGGACCTCTCTTCCCCAGCCGCAGTAAGCGCACCCCAGCCGCTCCGGCCCGCGGTAGACCAGCCGCGGCTACACCGCGCCGGCGGCGATCCGGATCCGCTCGTAGGCGGCGGCCGGGTCGCTTGAGCCGAAGACGGCCGAGCCGGTGACCAGCAGGTTGGCCCCGGCCTGGACCACGGGACCGGCGGTCTGGTCGTGGATGCCGCCGTCGACCTCGAGGGCCACCTCGTCCGGGAGCCCGCGGCGCATGCGCTCGAGCTTGTTCAGCGAGTGCGGGATGAACGTCTGGGAACCCCAGCCGGGGTTGACGCTCATGCAGAGCGCCATGTCCAGCGTCTCGCGCGCGACCTCCTGGAGCGCGTCGATCGGCGTGGCGGGCGCCAGCGCGGCGCCGGCGGTGCACCCGGCCTTGCGGATCAGGTCCAGCGTGTAGTGGATGTGGGGCGTGGCCTCGACGTGGATGGTGATGCTGTCTGCGCCCGCCTTGGCGATGTCCATGACGTGGCGCTCGGGCCGTTCAACCATGAGGTGCACGTCCATGATCGCGCCGGCGTCGTGGATGAGATCGGCGAGGGCGGAGACGACGACCGCGCCGAAGGTGATCGGCGGGACGAAATGTCCGTCCATCACGTCGACGTGGATGACGCGCGCGCCGGCGGCCAGCACCTCCGAGACCTGGGAGCCCAGCTTGGCGAAGTCGGCCGACAGGATCGACGGTGCCACCCGCCGGTCGCGCAGGAGGGCCGCGTCCTTGGGCGCCATGTCCGGCCTAGACCTCCTGGAGCATGCTGCCCTGACAGTGGTTGCACTCGACGATCGCGGTGCTGGACATGCGCACGATCGTGGAATGCTCGCCGCAGTTGGGACACACGGAGACCAGTTCGTAGCGCCGCATGCAGTAGACGCAGCGGTAGTTGCCCGGCACCGCGGTCGGCCGCAGCCAGGGCTCCCCGCAGCCAGGGCACTCGGGGCCGAGCTTGGGGGCGGGTTCGCTCATTACTGCAAGACTAACCGGACCGTGGTCGTCCCGGCCGTCGCCCCGCCGCAACCGTCAACGGCGCAGGCGGGCGATGAAGAACCCGTCGGTGCCGTCGGTGTCAGGGGCCAGGTGCACGGCGGCGTCGGCCTCCCAATCGGGGTGGGCGGCCAGGAACCCGTCGATCACGTCCTCGGACTCCGCCCGTGAGATCGTGCACACCGAGTAGCACAGCGTGCCCCCGGGGCCGGTCGCGGCCGCGCCCGCGGAGAGGATGCGAGCCTGCTCGGGGGCCAGGTCGGCGATCCGCTCGGGGCTCGTGCGCCAGCGCAGGTCCGGCCGGGACTGGAGCGTCCCCAGCCCGCTGCAGGGCGGGTCCACGAGCACCCGGTCAAAGGCATCTCCGGGTCGCATCGCCCCCGCGTCGCCGGTCTCCACGGTGGCCGAGCGGACCTGCATGCGCGACAGTGTGCGCCGCAGCGCGTCGGCGCGCCCGGGGTGGCGCTCCACCGCAGCCAGTTCGCCCTCGTCGCCGGTGAGCGCGGCCAGGTGCGTGGTCTTCGCCCCCGGGGCGGCGCACAGGTCCAGCACCCGCTCGCCGGGCTGCGGCGCCAGCGCGTGTGCCACCGCCATCGAGCCTCGGGACTGGGGCATGAGCGCCCCACGCTCCCACTGGGGCGAGGCGTGGGCGTCAAAGGGGGCCTCGAGGATCAGCCCTTCAGGGAGGCCGGGCGCGGCACGCGTGGCCACGCCGAGCGCCGCCGCCACGTCGGCCGCCGACGCGACGAGCGTGTTCACGCGAAGGGAGGACTCAGCCGGCTGATTGACGGCGGACAGCAGCGCGCGGGCACGCTCGGGTCCGAGCTCCTCCCACCACAGCTCGGCCAGCCACACCGGCACCGAGTGCAGGACGGCCGCGTCAGCGGGGGTGTCGTCGCTGAGCGCATCGAGCAGCTGCCGGCCCTCGCGCAGGGCCCGGCGCAGCACCGCGTTGACCAGGCCGCTGCCGGCGCGGGCATGGCGCTTGGCCAGCTCCACGGACTCGTGCACGGCGGCATGGTCGGCGACCCCGTCCATCAGCAGGATCTGCATGAGGCCCACCCGCAGGGCCGCGAGCACAGGGGCGTCGAGGCGCGCCAGCGGCCGGTCCGTGAACGCGGCCGCGACGTGGTCCAGGGTGGCCTTGCGCTGGACGGTCCCGTAGGCCAGGGCCATCGCAAACCCCCGGTCGCGCCCGTCGAGATGCCGGCTCTGGGCCTCGGCGTGAAAGGCGCGATCGGCGTAGGCGTCCTGCTCGAAGACCCGCCGCACGACGGCGTAGGCGCACTCCCGCGCCGGTGACACTCCGCTCGGCATCGGCGGTCAGCTCCGCAGGCCGCGCAGGTAGGCGTCGCCGGGCATCGGCTTGCGCCCGGCAGGCTGGACGGTGATGAGCTCCAGGGTTCCGGGCGCACACCCGAGTATCGGCCCCCGCCCGCCCCGCTCATCCAGGCGCAGCTCCCCGGGCCCGGGGTCGCCGGCCTGCGGCGGGCGGGCCACCGCCTCCCACACGCCCAGGCGCTCGGACCGGTCCCCACCCACCCCGGTCAGGGCCGCGCCGATGTGCGGAGTGAGCGCCCGGACGACGCGCTCGAGCTCGACGGCGGGCCGGCTGGGGCTCAGGAGGCGATCCTCGGCGGTGATCTTCTCCGCGTAGGTGGCGCCGGCCTCGTCCTGTTCCGCGAACGGCGGCGAGGTATCCAGGGCTTCGACGAGCAGGCGGCCGCCGAGTGCAGCCAGGCGCGGGGCCAGCGTCCCGTAGGTGTCATCGGCGGCGATCGGCTCCTGCGCCGCCAGGCACACCGGCCCGCTGTCCAGGCCCTCGGTGAGGCGCATGATGCAGACCCCGGTCCGCTCGTCCCCGGCCATGATGGCCCGCTCGACCGGCGCCGCGCCCCGCCAGCGCGGCAGCAGCGACGGGTGGACGTTGAGCATGGGATGCGCGGAGAGCAGCGGCTCCTTGATCAGCGCGCCGAACGCGCACACCACCACGGCATCGGGCGCCGCGGCGGCGATCCGCTCGCGGGCGCCCTCGTCGTTGACGGACTCGGGCTGATCGGTGTCGATGCCGAGCTCGCGGGCGAGCTCGAGGACCGGCGGCGAGGCCAGCTTGCGACCGCGGCCGCGCGGCCGGTCGGGACGGGTGACCACGAGCTGCGGCGCGTGCGGCGAGCGGGCCAGAACCTGCAGGACCTCGGCAGCGAACTGCGAAGTGCCGAGATAGACGATGCGCACCGGGGCCGGCGGTCGGTCAGGCCGAGGGGAGCGCCTCGCGCAGGGCCTTCATGGCCTCCTTGCGCTGCGAGCGCGAGGCGCGGTCGAGCACGAGCACCCCGTCGAGGTGGTCGATCTCGTGCTGGATGACGCGGGCCTCCAGCCCGGAGGCCTCGATCCGCAGCGGCTCGCCGTACTCGTTGTGCGCCCGGACCACGATGTTGACGGGCCGTTCGACGTCCACGTGGACGTTGGGAAGGCTCAGGCACCCCTCCTCGAGCGTCTCCAGCTCGTCGCCGACCCATTCGATCTCCGGGTTGACGAGCGCCGCCACCGGCGACTGCTGGTGGACCCGGTAGACGAGCAGCCGGTGCAGCACGCCGACCTGGTTGGCGGCCAGGCCCACGCCGATCGAGTCGATCATGAGCTGGCCCATGCGCTGGACCTCGTCGCGCAGCGAGTCGTCGAAACGCTCGACCGGGCGCGAACGGGTCCGCAGCACCGGCTCGCCGAACTTCTTGACGTGGGCGAGCGCGGCAGCGCGGCGCGCCGCCACCTCGGGATCGAGCTGGGGCTCTTCCTCCGCGCCCTCGGGCTCGGTGACCTCGGTATCGAGCTCTGCTTGGTCTGTTGCGCTGTCGGCCATCAGATATTGAGTCTAGTTATGGGCTCGCGCTCCGCGCGCTCTCGTCGCGCCCGATTACTGAGGATCGACGTCGACGCTGACCGAGGCGCCACGCCGTGCGGCGCCCGGCGCAACACGGTCGACCGCCCGCCCCACGGCGTCGATCGCCGCCTGGCGCGCCTGCGCCTTGATGACGAGCTGGCTGCGGGCGCGGCCGCGCAGGCGAAACAGCGGCGCCGGTCCGAGCACCGCCGCGTCCAGGCTGGCGAGCTCGCCGTGGATGGCGGTCGCGGCCTCCCGCGCTAGGGCCTCGTCCTCGGCCGAGCACACGACCCGGATGAGCGACGCGTAGGGCGGATAGCTGAGCGCGCGCCGGCGCTCGAGCTCGTCGGCGATGAACCCCTCCGAGTCATGGCGGGTGGCAAAGCCGATCGGGCGGGCGTCGGGGGCGAGCGTCTGCACGAGAACGCGGCTGGCGAGGGCGCCCCGCCCGGTCCGCCCGGCGAGCTGGGTGATGAGCGCGAACGTCCGCTCCTCGGCACGGAAGTCGGGGAAACGCAGCGTCTGGTCGGCGTCGAGCACGACCCCCAGCGACACGTCGGGGAAGTCATGGCCCTTGGCCACCATCTGCGTCCCCACGAGCACACCGGCCGGGGCCGCCTGGAAGCTCTGGAGCGTCCGCGCGCGCTCGGGCAGGCTCGACGAGTCGGCGTCGAGGCGGAAGATCGGAAAACGATCCCCGCCCAGCGCCTCGCGCAGCTCGTGCTCGATGCGCTCGGTCCCGGCGCCGTGGCGTGCCACCGACACCGACGAGCAGGCGCTGCAGCGATCGGGCATCCGCTCCCGGTGGCCGCAGTGGTGGCAGGCGATGAAGTGGGCGTGGCGATGCAGGACGAGCGCGACGTCGCAATTGGGGCACAGCCACACGCGGCCGCAGGCGCGGCAGGAGAGGAAGTTGGACCACCCCCGGCGGTTGAGGAGCAGGATCGCCTTGCCGCCGGCGCGGCGCAGGTCGGCGAGCGCCATCCGCGTCTCGGGGTGAAGCGGCTGGTGGCGGTCTCTCATGTCGAGCACCTCCACGTCGGGCATCGGGCGGCGGTCGACGCGGTGGGTGAGCGCCAATCGCTCCATGGCCAGCACGCTCTCGGGCCGTGGGGTGGCGCTGCCGACCACGAGCACGGCGCCGTGGCGGGCGGCGCGCTCGCGGGCGACGGTGCGGGCGTCATAGCGCGGGTCGCCCTCGTGCTTGTAGGAGCTCTCGTGCTCCTCGTCGACGACGATGAGCCCGATGTCGTCAAGCGGCGCGAACACCGCCGAGCGCGGGCCCACGCACACCCGCGCCTCGCCGGCGCGCAGGCGCATCCACTCGTCGTGGCGCTCGCCGACACTGAGCGCTGAGTGCAGCACCGCGACCACGTCGCCGAAGCGGGCCTGGAAGCGCCACAGCACCTGGGGGGTGAGCGCGATCTCGGGCACGAGCACGATCGCCGTGCGGCCCGCTCGCAGCGCCGCGTCCACGGCGCCGAGATAGACCTCGGTCTTGCCCGACCCGGTCACGCCACGCAGCAGGAACCCGGGATGGCCGGGCGCGGGCTCGCGGAGGGCCCCCACCAACCGGTCCAGGGCGGCGCTCTGCTCGGAGGTGAGCGGGGGCGCCGTGGCCGACGCTGAGCCGACCTCGTGGCGGACGGGACGCCGCGGGCGGGCCTGGCGGTCGATCGCGACCAGACCGCGGGACTCGAGGCGCCGCAGGCCCGGGGTGTCGAGCTCGGCGGCCACGGTGGGCCCGCGCTCGGCCAGGGCCTGGAGCAGTCCGCGCTGGCGGTCGTTCAGCCGGCCGCCGTCGTCAGAGAGCGCCGCCGAGCCCGCCGGCGTCAACGCCGCGACGAGGGCGAGCTTGGCGCCCGTGCCGACCGAGGCGCCGGGGGCGAGCATGAGCTGGAGCGCGCGCGACGGCGTCGAGCAGTACTCGCGGGCCATCCAGACCGCCAGGGCCACCAGGTCAGCGCCGACACCGGCCCCGATCACCGCCTCGGGCTCGACGAGGCGATCGGGGTCAAGCTCGGATCGCTCGGCCAGCTCCACCACGACCCCCAGCGAGCTGCGCGCCCCGAACGGCACCCGCAGCAGCGACCCCACCTCGACGTCCTGGCCGGGCGCGAGCCGGTAGTCGAAAGGACCGCGCACCGCGCGCGTCCGGGTGAGGGGCTCCACGCGGGCGATCATCAGGCGCTGTGACTGTAGTGCGGCGGGGTGTCGGCGCCCCGGCGGCGGCCGCGGCTCCAGCTGCGGCCGGGCTCAGCGGCGCCATGGCCGCCGACGCCGTTAGTCTCTTTGCCCGTGGATCCCGAACCGGGTGAGGAGATCTTCTTTCACGGCCACCCCTCCTGGCGGTCACTGGGCCTGTTCTATGCCAAGGGACTCGTGCTGGTCCTGCTCGGCGGGGTCATCGCCGGCGTGGTGACCCGCATCACCGCCCATCACGTCCAGGCCGGCTGGGTGAGCGTGGCGGTGGTGGTGGTGTTCCTGGCGCTGCTCGTCATCGGGCAGATCCGGCGCATCGGAACGACCTACTCGATCACCAACCAGCGGCTGACGATCCAGACCGGGATCCTCTCGCGCGATGTGCACCAGACGCGCCTGGAGCGCATCCAGAACGTCAACTCCAGTCAGACGCTGTTCGAGCGGCTGCTGCGGATCGGCACCGTCGAGTTCGACACCGCGGGCGAGTCGCAGTTCGACTTCGCCTTCCGGGGCGTGGGCAATCCGAGCGGGATCGTGCGCACCGTCGACCGCGCGCTGCACGCTCTGCGGGGCCAGGCGGCCTCCCCGGCCGCCGACGTCTGAGCCCCGCCGTTCGGGTCCGCCGACAACCCGCACCCGGCGGCACCCCATGCCGGCGGGCTACGGCTTGACGGCGACGGTGACCTGCGTGGTCGAGTCAGACGCGCCACGGGTCGAGGTCAGGCCGACCCCCGTGATCCGCTGCAGGTCGGGCATCAGCCGGGCGCCGAGCGAGCCCGCGGTCAACCCGGTCTGTTGGGTGGCGCCGACCAGCGCGGCGAGGTTGGCGAACACGAGTGAGGTCACCTGGCGCGCGCCCGAGCCGAGCACCGCCGTGAAGGCCGGATCGCGCGACAGGGGGCGCGTCTGCCGGGCCACGTCCTGGATCCCCTCTAGACCGGTGGAGATGACGACCAGGCCCCGGAAGACCGCGTAGTCGAGCTGAAAGCCGGTGGCGAGCTGGAGCTGGTGGGCGGTGATGCCGGCGACCTGGCGGTCGTTGAACACCGGCACGGAGCTCTGCTTCTTGCCCGGCGCGAAGAAGAGCTGGGCCAGCGGCGCCTCGAGCGCGGCGAGCTCGCGCTGCGTGCGCGACTGGTCGGGGGTGCGCGCCACGATGACCAGCGTCGGCGACCGTCCGCCTCCCACGATCGCCAGCGCGGCCTCGCGGTGGAAGATCGAGACGAGGTCTGAGACGTTGACCCCTTCGGAGCGCAGCGCCGAGCCCAGGCGGGTCAGCAGGGGCCCGATGCCACCGGCCAGCCCGGCCGCCGAGCCGGCGTTGAGGACCTGGGGCGCGACCTTGTCGAGGTCGGCGACGTCGAGCAGGAGCGATGAGGTGGCCGGCATCAGCGCGGGCAGCGACGGAGTGAACGCGGGCGGTGCCGAGCCGCCCGAGCCCACCTTCTCAAGCGCGGGATCGAGCACGCTGTGGATCCGGATCGCCGCTCCCTTCTGGGTCGGCGTGAGCGAGATCGCCACACCCTGGAGCGCCGGCTCGGAGAGCAGGGAGCCGACGGCGCCGAGGATCCCGCTTTGGTCCGCGAGCACGCGGCGCACCCCGGCGGCCGAGGCGTAGGTGTCCAGCATCGACCCGCCGCCCTCACCAGCGACGGTCCGCCGGTAGACCGCGCTGCCCGCGAGCGACGGGGTGGCGCCCGCGGCCACGTCGATCGCGGCACGCACGCTGGCGTCCTGCCCGATCACCATGTCGCCCCCGGCGAAGGCCACCTCGGTGCCATTGGGCGCCGTCAGCAGCCCGTGACCGCGGTAGCTCCCGTGGGCCGTCGCCCCCACCGAGCGCAGGAACGACCGGGCGCGGCCCTGATCGGTGACGGCGACGACGATCAGCGCGCCGGCGGTCGAGGTGGTGGTGTCCAGCAGCGCCAGGGCGGCGTGCCCGCCCAACCACGGTGAGACATCGGTGGCGAAGTCGACCGCGTGCCCGCCGCCCAGGACGCCACCCAGCCGGCTGATCGCGGCCGCGCCGAGCACCGGGAAGTCCGGGAGCCGGCGCGCTACCTCGAGCGCCTGGGTGACCGCCGGGTCGCCCCGGTCGATGGTCAGGTCGACGTAGGCCAGCGCGTCTGATGGGATGACCGCGGCGGGTCCGCCGGCCCCTCCCCCGCCGCCGCCCACGTTGCCCCCGCCACCACCGAGCAGGACGGCGATGAGCGCGACGATCGCGGCGACGCCCACCAGCCCGATGCCCGCCGCGGTGCGGCGGCGCCGGTAGATGGTCGCCGTCGGCGCCGGATCAGCCACGCCGGAACTGTATTGCGCTCAGGCCGCGGCGTCGTGTGCGCTGGCCGAGCGGCTTTGCTTGCGCTCGCGCGCGGACCGCCGCTCCTCGCGGTCAGACGGCGGGCGGCGCTCGTTGCGCTCCACGAAGTCGATGATCGCCGGGACCCCCTCCAGGCGGTAGCGCTCACGCAGGCGGTTCTCGATGAAGTAGGCGTAGTCCCGGGTGACCCGCGTACGGGAGTTGACCTGGATGGAGAAGCGCGGGGGGCGCTCGGCGGTCTGGGTCATGAAGATGAGGCGGAGGCGGTGGTTGGCGGCGGCCCCGCGAGCGTTGGCAGGGCGCTTGCCGATCGGAGGCTGGCGCGCGGCCACCACCTCGGAGAGGAAGCGGTTCAGCTGCGGGGTGGGGATGCGCGTGCGGGTGCGGTCGGCCAGCGCCACCGCCTCGACGAGCAGCCGATCGACGTGGCGTCCGGTCTTGGCCGACGCGGTCAGCACCCGGGGGCGCAGGCGCAGCTTCTTGTGGACCCGGGCGCGCTCGTGGTCCAGATCGACGTCCTCGGCGATGTCCCACTTGTTGAGCACGAGCGCGGTGGCGCAGCCGCTGTGCATGGCCAGCTCGGCGATCCGCAGGTCCTGGGTCGTGACGCCGTCAGTGGCGTCGCACAGCACCAGGGCGACGTCGGCGCGCTCGGCGGCGCGGCGCGAGCGCAGCGAGGTGTAGTACTCCAGCGACTCCCCCACCTTGGCCTGGCGGCGGATGCCGGCGGTGTCGACGAGGATGAGCTCTCGGCCGTTGAAGGTGATCGGCATGTCGATGGCGTCCCGCGTCGTCCCGGCCACCGGGGAGACGATCACGCGCTCAGACCCGGAGAAGCGGTTGAGCAGCGAGGACTTGCCCACGTTGGGCCGACCGATCAGAGCCAGGCGGATCGCGTCGTCGTCGCCGTCCTCGTCGGGCGCGTCCGGGGCAAGCGCCGCCATCCGGTCAAGCAGATCGCCCGTGCCCAGCCCCTGCGCGGCCGAGACCGCGACCGGGTCACCCAGCCCCAGCGCGTGGAACTCGGCGGCCAGCGGCACGTCCTTGGCGGTGTCAACCTTGTTGGCCGCCACCAGCACCGGCAGCGGCGAGCGGCGCAGCAGGTCGGCCAGCTCCTGATCTCCGGGCCGCATGCCCGCCTTGGCATCGACGACGAGGACCACGGCGTCGGCGTCGGCCAGTGCGGCGCGCGCCTGGTCCTGGATCTGACGCGCCAGCGTGTCGCGATCCTCCAGGTCGACGCCGCCGGTGTCGATGAGCGTGAAATTGCGTCCGTTCCAGTCGGTGCGCAGCTCCTTGCGGTCACGCGTGACGCCCGGCTGCTCGTGCACGACCGCCTCCCTGGACTGGGTGAGGCGGTTCACCAGCGAGGACTTGCCCACGTTGGGATATCCGACGATCGCGACCTTCATGGTCCGTCGAGGCTAGCGGTCGGGGGAAGCGCCCACGCAAAAGGGCCGGCGTCCCTGCCGGCCCGGGTGCGTCGGTTGCGTCGGTCAGTGACTGCGGAGAGGTGTGATTGCTGAAACGTCTCCGGGCAGCCGAACTTGCGCAACGAGGATCGACGCGCGAGCCCGGCGCCCGCAATGCGAACGCCGGGCCCTCACGAGTCCCTGCCGGCGGATCCCCGCAACCGCGGGGAACCCCCATCTAGTTGTGCAAGTGCGGGTCTACATAGAAGTCGTAGACCTGGAAATCACTGCTCTTGCCACCCGGGACGAGGGTGAACCGCATCAACTGCCATCCCGGCAGGTTGCCCGGGTGGATGTTGAACGGGTTCGACAGCGTCCATGCGGACTGCTGTCCGTGGACCTGGCCCACGTCCTGGGCCTGACCGGCGGTCTTGGTCCCGGCGTAGGCCACGTAGATGTGGACGCCCTGGGCGCCGGCGACATCGCGGACCATGGTCCGTGCCGTCGGGTAGTCCGAGGCGACGCACATCGGCGGGCTCACCGCCTGCGACCCGCTGGGCAGGTCGAGCACCGAACCGGCGCCGGCCTGGCCGGCCTGGATCGACGCACCCCCGCTCAGGGTCCAGCCGGCGCCGTTGAACGATCCGGGACTCTCACCCGGGGTCAACGTGTACCAGTTGCTGTCCCCAGCAGGGGCAAACGGCTGGGTCAGCGCCGGAGGACTGCACGCGGAGCTGTCACCAAAGCCGAGACCGCTCACGTCGATCTGAGCAGCCAGCGCAGGGCTGGCGGCCAGGCTCGCGATGGCGGCTGCCAGGACGCCGCACACGCTGTACGCGCGCGAGCGGCGGCTGAAACGGTACTTCTTCATCGGTTTTTTCACCTTCCGTGGTTAGGACTGCAACCGAGCCCCATCGCCTTCCGTCCCCGACTTCCGTCGGATCTGCCCTCGTCAGCGGCGGCTCAGCACGTTCGTTGTCGGCATCGTGCGCCTCGTTGACACGAAATTGACGTGTTCTGGACGCTTGTCCGTGTGCGTCATCGCCCCGCTCAGCGGGCCGCCTGCACCAGCGCGACGATCCGGGCCACCACCTCGGGGAGCGTGAGGTCGGTCGTGTCGACGGTGTGCGCGTCGGGCGCCGCCTGCAGCGGCGAGTGCTCCCGCCCGGTGTCGCGCTCGTCACGGATCGTCTGCTCGGCCAGGACGGTGTCGGGATCGACCCCGAGCTGATCGGCGCGGCGCTGTGCCCGCGCCTCGGGGCTGGCGGTGAGGAAGACCTTGACCTCGGCCTCCGGCGCGACGACGGTCCCGATGTCGCGCCCCTCGGCCACCCAGTCTCCGTCGGCCAGCAGCCGCCGCTGCTCGGCCACCATCGCCTGACGCACGGCGGGCTGGGCCGCCGCCACCGACGAGGCCTCCGTGACCTCCGCGCCGCGGATCTCATCGGTCACGTCGCGCCCATCGAGCAGTACCCGCTGCCCCAGCTCGATGCGCAGGGTTGGCGCCACCTCGGCGGGCGGGCGATCGCGCTGCAGCGCCGCCAGCGCGACCGAGCGATACATCGCGCCCGAGTCCAGGTAGGTGAAGCCGAGCTCGCGGGCCACCCCCCGCGCCACCGTCGATTTCCCGGCCCCGGCAGGGCCGTCGATGGCCACGACCATCAGCCGGCCGCCAGCGCCGCGATGTCCTGCGCGAAGCCCGGATAGGAGACCTCGGCGGCCTCCATGCCCACCACCTCGACGCCCTCCTGCGAGGCCAGCCCGGCCACCGCTCCCAGCAGGGCGAGGCGGTGGTCGCCGTGGGCGTCGATGCGGCCGCCACGCAGCGTGCCGCGGCCGCGCACCACGAAGCCGTCCTCGAGCGCGTCGATGTCGGCCCCGAGCCCGCGCAGGCCGTCGACGACGGTGGCAATGCGGTCTGACTCCTTGACGCGCAGCTCGCCGGCGCCCCGGACCACCGTCTCGCCCTCGGCGAAGCATCCCAGGAGCGCCACCAGCGGCAGCTCGTCGATGGCCAGGGGCACCTCGTCGGCGCCGACCGTGGTGGCCTCGATGGGCCCGTAGCTGACGTCGAGATCGCACACCGGCTCGGCAGCGGCAAACGTACCGGGCTCCTCGATCTCGCCGACCACGATCGCGCCCATCCGCTCCAGGATGCGCAGGAAGCCCGCCCGGGTCCAGTTGACGCCCACGCCCTCCAGGACGAGACGCGCGCCGGGCACGAGCACCCCGGCCGCGATGAGGAAGGCAGCGCTGGAGAGGTCGCCGGGCACGTGGACCGCCTCGAGCTCGAGCTCGTCGGCGTTGCCCACGCTCGAGGCGTAGCCGCCGCCGTCGGTGGCGTGGCGATCGACGCGTGCGCCGGCGCCGGCCAGCATCCGCTCGGTGTGGTCGCGGCTCGGGATCGCCTCCAGGACGGTGGTGGTGTCGGTGGCCAGACCTGCGAGGAGCACGCACGACTTGACCTGAGCCGAGGCGACCGGCAGCTCGTAGGTGATGCCGTGCAGCCCCGCGCCGCGCACGGTGAACGGCGGGTAGCGGCCGTCGGTCGCCTCAAGCTGGGCGCCCATTTGCGCGAGCGGGCCGGCGATCCGGTCCACGGGGCGCCGGCGGATCGAGGCGTCGCCGTCGAGCGTGAACGCCGCGCCCTGCTGGAAGGCCAGCCAGCCGGGCAGCAGGCGCATCAGGGTGCCGGCGTTGCCGACGTCGATCGGCCCCGCGGGCGGCTGGGCGTTGCGCATCCCGCAGCCGCGGATGAGGACCTCGCCGTCGTGGCGCTCCACGAGCGCACCGATCCGGCGGACGGCATCCAGCGTCGAGCGCGTGTCGGCGGCGTCCAGGTAGTTGGTGATCCGCACCGGCTCAGACGCCATCGCTCCGATGATTGCCGCGCGGTGGGAGATCGACTTGTCAGCGGGCGGCACGACGCGCCCGCGCAACCTCAGGCCCGGCTCGAAGCGTGCGTTCATGGCCGGGCCACCGGGAAGCCGAGGCCGGCGATGAGCTCCTGCGCGCGATTGGCGGCGGTCTCGCCGGCGATCCACATGGCGACGACGCCCTCCTTCATGTCGCTGGCCGGGTACAGGGCCATGTCGTTGATGTTCACCCCGGCGCGCCCCAGCTCCAGCGCGATCTGGGCTACCACGCCCGGCTGGTTGGGCACCGAGGTGCGCAGCTCATACAGGTCGCCTCCGGCGAGCTGGGCCTCGAGCAGCCGCCGGCGGTCCTCCGCCGCCCGCTCGTTCCAGGCGGTGATGGCGGACCCGTCACCCTCGGTGAGCGACGCCCGCACCGCGTGGAGGCGCTCGATGGCGCCGTCGATCTCGGCGACCAGGGCGTCGCGGTTGGACAGGTAGATGTCAGTCCAGATGGCGCTGGGCGCCCCGGCGACACGCGTCGCGTCGCGGAAGCTGGGACCGGTCGCCGGGAGTCGCGCGGGCGGGTGCGGGTCGTCGTTAAGGGTGGCGGCGGCCTGGGAGACGAGCACGTTGGCCAGCACGTGAGGCAGGTGCGAGACCGCGGCGAGGATGCGGTCGTGGGTGTCGGCGTCGATGGCGGTCGGCCGCGCGCCGATCCCGTGCAGCAGGCGGTGCAGCCGCTCGTAGAGCATTCCCGAGGTGGCGGCGCTGGGGGTCAGGTACCACGTCGCCGCCTCGAACAAGTCGGCGCGGGCGTGCTCGACACCGGCGTTCTCGGCCCCGGCCAGCGGGTGGCCGCCGACGAACCGGGGGTCGTCGTGGGCGGCGACGACCTCACGCTTGGTCGAGCCGACATCGGTGATCACGCAGTCCGCCGGCGCGGCGGCCAGGGCCTCGCCCACCAGCTCCGACAGCCCGCCGACGGGTACGGCCACGAACACGGCCTGGGCATCGGCGACCGCGGCCGGGACCGTGCTGCGCGCGCAGTCCAGCGCGCCGAGCTGGAGCGCGCGCTCGAGCGCCTCGGGCGAGTCGTCGTATCCGGTCACCTCGGCGCCGAGGCGCTCGCGCGCCGCCAGGGCCACCGAGCCGCCGATCAGTCCGACGCCGAGAACCGCGAGCCGCATCGACTCACCGACGCGTCTAGGCCGCGTGGCGGCGCGCACGCACCGCGTCTGCCAGACCGTCGAGGACCTCGACGGTGGTGTCCCAACCGATGCAGCCGTCGGTGATCGACTGGCCGTAGACGAGCTCTGAGTGCTCGTTCAGGTCCTGGCGCCCGGCGACCAGGAACGACTCGATCATCACGCCGACGATCGTCCGGTGCCCGGCCGCGATCTGCTCGGCCACCGCCGTGGCCACCTCGGGCTGGCGCTCAGGCTGCTTGCCGCTGTTGTCGTGGCTGAGGTCGATCATCACCCGCTCGGGGAGCGAGCTCGCCCGCAGCAGCTCGACCGCGTGCGCGACATCCTCGGCCCCGTAATTGGGGATGCCCTTGCCGCCGCGCAGGATGACGTGGCAGTCCCGGTTGCCGCGGGTGTGGAGGATCGCGGAGCTGCCGTTGACGTCGATGCCGGCAAAGGCGTGGGGCACGCCGGCGGCCCGCACCGCGTCGACCGCGACCTGGACGTTGCCGTCGGTGCGGTTCTTGAAGCCGACGGGCATCGAGAGGCCCGACCCGAGCTGACGATGGATCTGGCTCTCGACCGTGCGGGCGCCGATGGCGCCCCAGCAGACCGTGTCGGAGATGTACTGCGGTGTGATCGGATCCAGGAACTCGCAACCGACGGGCAAGCCCAGGCCCAGCACCTCCAGCAGCAGTCGCCGCGCCGTCCGCAGGCCGCTGTTGACGTCGCCGGAGCCGTCGAGGTGGGGATCGTTGATGAGCCCCTTCCAGCCGATCGTCGTCCGCGGCTTCTCGAAGTAGACCCGCATGGCCAGGCACAGGTCGTCGGCCAGCCGCTCCACCTGCGCGCTCAGCCGCTCGGCGTAGTCACGGGAGGCGTCGACGTCGTGGACGCTGCAGGGGCCGACGACGACCAGGAGGCGGTCGTCGCGCCCGTCGAGGATCGCCTGGACCTCGGAGCGGCCGCGCAGCAGCACGTCGACGTGCTGCTCGGTGAGCGGGAGCTCACCGATCAGGTCCCGCGGCGCCGCGAGCGGTACGAGCCGGTCGATCCGCTGGTCGCGGACCGAGTCCGAGCGTTCGGTTCCGGTAAACGTCACCGGCCGCTCGCCACCGGCTCCTCCCACAGCGCCTTGCCGCCCACGGCGGCCGCGGCGCGCACCCGTTCCAGGTACTCGGGGAATTCGTCGGACACCAGCTGCTGGGCCGCGTCGCAGATCGCCTGGTCGGGATCCGGGTGGACCTCGACGATGAGGCCGTCGGCGCCCGCGGCGGCCGCCGCCAGCGACATCGGGCCCACCAGGTCGCGCCGTCCGGCGGCGTGGCTGGGATCGACGATCACAGGCAGGTGGGTCATCTCCTTGAGCACGGGGATCGCCATCAGGTCCAGGGTGAAACGGTACGAGGTCTCGAACGTCCGGATGCCCCGCTCACACAGAATGACGGACTCGTTGCCCTCCTTGAGCACGTACTCGGCGGCCATCAACAGCTCCTCCAGCGTGCTCGAGAGGCCGCGCTTGATGAGCGCCGGGCACCGGGAGCGGCCGATCTCGGACAGCAGCGTGTAGTTCTGCATGTTGCGCGCGCCGATCTGGATGACGTCGGCCACCTCCAGCACGGGCTCGAGGTCGCGGGCGTCCATCACCTCGGTGACGATGGGCAGGCCGGTCTGGGCCTTGGCCTCGGCCAGCAGCCGCAGGCCCTCCTGACCCAGGCCCTGGAAGGCGTAGGGCGAGGTGCGCGGTTTGTAGGCGCCGCCGCGGAACATCGTGGCCCCCGCGGCGGCGACCGTGTGAGCGGTCTGCAGCGTCTGCTCGCGAGACTCGATGGTGCACGGGCCGGCGATCATGGTGAAGTGGTCGCCGCCCACCTTGCGGCCCGCGATGTCCAGCACGCTGCGGGCGCCGTGGGTGATCTGGCTGGAGGCCAGCTTGTAGGGCTTGGAGATCGGGACCATGTGGTCCACCCCGGGCGTCCCCTCCAGGGCCAGCCGGGCGACGTGCTCGGCGTCGCCGATCGCCCCGATCACGGTGAGCTCGTCGCCGTAGATGACGTGGGCTCGGGCGCCCACGCCGTTCACTCGCTCGACGACGGCGTCGACCTCCTCCTGTGTGGCCGTCGGTTTCATCACGATCATCATCTGGCTCTTGGTCCTTTCAACGCGCAGGGGAATTTAGACAAGGCGAGGCCCGGGCCTCGTTGCGGACGTGTGTCCGCGGGTGGTGACGGCGCTCGGGCCCTCCTCAGGTCTCCGCGCGCGGCGCGGACGGGAGCTGTGGCCGAGCGCCTAGCTAAATCGCCAGGCGTAGTAGCGCGCGTAGTACGACCAGCCGAGACCGGCGAGGGTGCTGCGGGTCATGGGGGCGTGGTCGCTCATGCGCTGGCGCGGGTTTGTAGCACGGGCGCACGGTCGTTGGCAAGCGTTGTTGGTCTGCCGTCCACGTCTGCCCTGGGTATGGGCGAACGTCAACGACTGACTTGGGAAGGGTGCGGGTTCGGGCGGCCCGGCAGTGACGTGCTTCGAGTTAAGCGTGGCGGCTTCAGGCGATCAACGCAACACCTGTCGTTGTGAGTGTCTCATCGACGGAGCCTGTAATGAAGCGATCGTCGTTGCGTAGCCGAGCCCGTAGGGCGAGGCGGAGCGGCGATGGTCGCTTCATGCGCCCGGTGCGGGGTGGGGGGCATGGGCCAGCAGTTCGGTCATCTTCTCGGCGGGGGTCATCCATCCCAGCGTCTGGCGCGGGCGGCCGTTGAGCTCGGCCGCGACCCGGTCGAGAGCCGCCTGGTCATGGACGGCGAGGTCGGTGGCTTTGGGGAAGTACTGGCGCAGCAGGCCGTTGGTGTTCTCGTTGCTGCCGCGCTGCCAGGGCGAGTGCGGGTCGCAGAAGTAGACCTGGACGCCAGTGGTCACGGTGAAGTCCAGATGGCGGGCCATCTCACGGCCTTGGTCCCAGGTCAGCGACAGCCGCAGATGCGAGGGCAAACGGACGATCTGCTCAGCGATCTGGGCGGTGACCGTCTCGGTGGTCGCGTCGCGGCCCAGATGGGTCAGCATCACATACCGGGTCTGGCGCTCGACCAGGGTGCCGATGAACGACCGGTTGGCCGTGCCGACGATCAGATCGCCCTCCCAGTGGCCCGGCACCGCGCGATCCTCGATCTCGGCCGGGCGCTCAGAGATCGAGATCATCTGCGGGATCTGCCCCTGCCCGGTCGGGCCCCGCCGCGGCTTTCGGTGGGTGCGACCGCTCCGCAAACAGCTGGCCAGGTCTTTGCGCAGCCGGCCGCGGCCCTGCACATATAACGACTGATAGATCGTCTCGGGACTGATACGCATCTCCAGATCGTCGGGATAGGTGCGCTTGAGTGTGGCCGAGATCTGCTGGGGCGAGAACCGCCGCTTGAGCAGTCGCTGCACCACCCGCCGCAGCCGGCGACTGCCCGCCAGCCTGGACCGCTTCGGACGCCGGGCCAACTGGCACGCGCGATCATCCGCTCGGGTCGCGCGATACCGCCTGCGGCCGGCGACGCCCCCGACCTCCCGACTGACCGTCGACGGCGCCCGGCCGATCCGCCGCGCGATCACGCGAAACGACTCCCCCGCCGCGATCCCCGCCCGGATCTCTTCGCGCTCGATCAACGACAACCGCAACGCCGACCGCGGCCGTGCCCGCCAGCGCCGCGATGGTCTGCCACCCGCCGCCACCAACACCCGCTGGATCATCGCCCGACTGATCCCCATCTCGCCCGCAATCACGACCTGCCGCTCACCCGCCGCGACCCGCGCCAGGATCTCCAGCCGCCGCGCCTGACCCAACTTGACCCCTCGAGCCACCACAAACCTCCGCTCTGATCACCCAAACACACCATCGTGTTGCGATGACCGGCGGAAACCACCCGTCGTATTCGCGCTTAGTTTGCGTCACCCCCCGCGTGCGACCGAAGCGGCCGCATCCCCGCCAGCTACCCGAAGTCAGAGTCGACCTTGAGCTGGTCGCACTTGGCCTTCACCGGCGCCGGGACGTTGTAGAGCCGGACCTGCCACCCGTTGTCGTGAGGCTTGAAGAGGACGATCTGGTCGCCGCGGCCGATCGACTTGCCGGGGCGGAACCCGACGTTTCCGACGTTGAGATTCACGAACCAGGCGACGGTGCTCTGGAAGCCGAGCAGCGACACCGGCTGGCCGCAGGCCTTGATGGCGTCGGGGCCGCCGTCGTCGTCGATGACCTTGTGCAGTCGATCGATCTGCTTGGCGGAGTGGCGGGAGTCCGAGATCAGATGGCGCACGGTGCGCACGCGGCTGCCGGCCTCGGGCGCGATCGCGACGATAAGGCCCAGCGCAACCACCGGGCCCAGCCAGCGCAGGACCTTCGAGGTGCGGGTGTCGGCGAGCAACCAGCCGATGCCTCCGCCGGCGACGGCGACCATCACCGCGGCGGGCTCGATCATGTACCGGCTCACCGCCGACCAGCCGTGGTAGGCAAAGGCGATCTCGATGAGCAGCCAGGTGGCGGCGGCTCCCACGACGAGCAGGGTCGTGCGGTCGCGGCGCACCACCGCCAGCACCACCCCGATGAGCATCGCCAGCTGCATGGGAAGCTCGTAGAGGCTGCGGAAGCGGTTGATGACGCCGACGATCTTGTTGCCGTGGATCACCGTCTGCTGGTTGAGCGCGAGGTCGCCGGAGATGAACCAGCTCTTGGAGGTGAGCGCCGGGATGCTGAACCAGCAGGCCGGGATGAACACCAGGCCGGTGATGACCATCAGGCAGATCGACACGGTCCGCACCTCCCACATCAACCACAGCCCGTAGAGGCCGGCCAGCACCCACGCCTCGGGCCGGCCCAGGGAGGCCAGCACGAGCATGCCGAAGGCGAGCCGGTAGCGCCGGCACAGGTGGCAGTCGACCGCGGCCAGGAGCACCGCCACGATCAGGGGATCGGAGTTGGCGATGAGGACCAGGTGCATGTAGGTGTTGATCCCGAGCACAGCGATCCCGGCGAAGGCGCCGGCCACGTACGGGGCGTAGCGGCGGTCCGGGGACGGCCCGGTCAGGCGGAAGGCGACGCGCGCGGCGAACACCGAGCCGAAGACCGCCCCGGCCACCGCGGTGCCCATCCACAGCCACATCTGGCCGCGCCCCGCCACCGCGTAGGGCAGCGTGAACAGGAAGGGCAGCGGCTTCCACGAGGGGGCGCCGTCGGTGTTGAGGTTCCAGTGCAGGACCTGGCGGCCCCAGACCATGAAGCCGAACCCGTCGTAGGACGGCCGCATGTCCGAGACGACGACGAACAGCGCCGAGACGATGCACACCCCGAGCACCACCCACGGCCACCAGCGGTGCAGCGGAGACCAGCGCGCCCGCGGCCGGGTGCTCCGTGGGGCCGGTCCCCCGATCTGGGGTTCTGTCAGCGAAACGGATGTACTCACGTACCGGTCACCATGGGAGCGTCAGGGAGAGCTCGCAGTCTCCATCAGGAGTTCTCCCAGTGCGCCCAGGAACCGGCCGTTCTCAGCATCGGTGCCGACGGTCACCCGCAAAGATCCTTCGCGTCCCAGCGCGGCGCCGGCCCGGACGAGCACCCCGCGCGCCTGCAGTCCGGAGATCACGTCGGCTTCGACGATGTCCTGAGGAAGATGGGTCCAGATGAAGTTGGCGTCGGACTCGGCCACCCACAGGTCCAGTTCGCGCAGCCCCTCCATCAGATCCAGGCGCGCCGCCACGGTGTGGGTGACGCGTCGCTCGACCTCGTCCTGGTGGCGCAGCGCCTCCACGGCGGCGGCCTGCGCGGCCATGTTGAGGTAGAAGGGCTGGCGCACCTGGTCCACGGCGGCGCGGAAGTCCTCGGAGCCGCACAGGCCGTAGCCGACGCGCAGCCCGGCGAGGCCGTAGGCCTTGGAGAAGGTCCGCAGCAGCACGAGGTTGGGCCAGCGGCGCAGCAGGTCCAGGGAGGCGTAGGTGTCCCCCAGCGCCAGCGCGAACTCGCAGTAGGCCTCGTCGAGGATGACGCACACGTGGCGCGGCACCTGCTCCATGAACCGAGCCACGGCGTCGAGCGGCAGCGAGGTGGACGTCGGGTTGTTGGGATTGCAGATGAGGATCAGGCGGGTGGCCACCGTGATCTCGGCGGCCATCGCATCGAGGTCATGGCGGTCCTCGTCGTCGAGCGGCACCTCGATGGCGCGCGCACCTGAGGCGGCGGCCAGGTGCGGGTAGACGCTGAACGCCGGCCACGCGTAGATCACCTCGGCGCCGGGCTCGAGCAGCGCCTCGCCGGCCGAGAGCAGGATGTCGCAGGACCCGTTGCCCAGGGCGATGCGCTCGCGCGGGACGCCGTAGCGGTCAGACAGCGCCTGGCGCAGGGGCAGGTAGGACGGGTCGGGGTAGCGGTGCACGCCGCTGAGCACTCGCTGGGCCGCCTCCACCACTCCGGGCGCGGGCGCGAAGCAGGACTCGTTGGAGGCCAGCATCGCGGTGTCGGCGCCGAGGTCGTAGCCCGCGGCCAGCGGGTAGGACGGGATCCGGCGGATGCGCTCTCCGAACTCGATGGCCATCAGCGTGCCTCGAATGCGACCGTACTTGCGTGAGAGGCCACGGGGTTATTGTGCCGCGTCGAGGTCGGAGCGCAGCGCCCGCGCCGCCCCCAGGTAGACGTGTCTGGGCGTGTGCTCGTCATCGGCGTAGTAATGCAGCATCAGCCGGACGATGCGGGGGACCGAGCCGGGGACGGGGATCTCCCGCGCGCACAGCAGCGGGACCTTGTCGAGGCCCAGCTGGCGGGCGGCGAGAGCCGGGAACTCGGCGTCGAGGTCGTCCGTGAGCGTGAAGATGCAGCTCACCATCGCGTCGGGGGTGAGCGCGTTTCGGTCCATGAGCTCGCGGATCAGAAGGCTGGTCCCCTCCAGGATCGCGCTCGACTCATTGGCCTCGACGCTATTGGCGCCTCGGAGCGCGAACAACCGCATCGGACGGTAATTCTGCCAAAGGACCCTCCGCCTCATCGGGCGCCTCCAGCTCATAGACGGTCGCGCAGCCGAAGTGGGTCGTCGACACGACGAGCTCACCCAGGCGCTTGGCGAGATTCGCGTGGGGCACGCAGCTGGCCAGCAGGAAGCGCGCGCCGCTCTCGCGTACGAGCTGCTGGGCCTGGGCCTGGGTGTCCTGGCCGCGGAAGAGCGCATCCGCGGCCGCGGAGCGGGGCATGCAGTTGGGCTCTGACCACAGGCAGTTGCCCACGAAGGTGCGCCGGCCGGTGGCGCCCGGCACCGCCTCGCCGAGGTAGAACTGCGTGAGCACCCCGCCCGGGATGGGGCTCTTGGCCAGGTAGTGCAACGCGGCGTGCTCGTCGTGGGTGATGAAGTTGGCGTTGCCCCCGGCCGGGTCGACGAACTCGTGCGCGGTGGCCAGCGCGTAGGCGTTGGCCGGAATGATCCCCAGGGCGATCACGGCGATGGCCACGAGTCGCGCCCGGGGCAGCGTCCGCAGCGAGGTGCGCGTCACGCCCTTGACGGCGAGCACGGCCAGCGGGACCGTGATCCCGTCGAACGCGTGCAGCGGCGTCGCGCTCAGGCCGGTGGCCGAGAAGATGTAGATCAGGATCGCCACCGGGCCCCAGACGCGCAGCAGCAGTTCGAGCATGCTCTCCGCGCGGCCGCGGTATCCGAGCAGCGCCGGAATGGCCAGCGGGCCGAGGCCGATGGCGATCGCCGTCCACGGGAACGCGTGCTTGCTCTGCACGCGGGCCAGCTTCCAGGAGAGGTCGAGGTGGCCGAGCAGCAGGTAGTACAGGAGCGGCAGCGCGGTCAGCGCCACGGTGAGCACGGGCAGGGCCAGGCGGCGCCACTGCGCCGTGCGCCACCACAGCACGAGGTCGCGCCAGCGGATGAGCTCGGCGAAGAGGACGAGCAGGATGAGCGTCTCGCCCTGCCACGGGTGGAGCGCCGAGGCCAGCGCCCCGAGCAGGCCGCAGATCCAGTCGGGCCGCCCCGCGACGCGCATACGGTCGTAGCGCACGAGCGCGAAGGTGATCAACGCCACCGACATGAGGCCGAACGGATAGCCCCACGACAGCCACGTGGGCATCATGTCGCCGACGATTCCCAGCGTGCCGAAGATGACCGTGAACGAGCCGAAGAGCAGGCCGAGGGCCAGGGCTGCGCGGCGGTGCATGGTGACGGTGAACACGCGGTTGACCACCGCGCGCATGGCCAGGAACAACGTGACCACCGCCACCGGTTTCCACAACAACAGCGCCAGCCACGACGGCACCCCCGCCGCGGCCACGACGCCGGAGATGATGATCGCCGGCTGGAAGTAGTCCGACGGCGTGGAGCGCAGCACGAACAGGTTGGAGATCAGCCCGTGGTGCGCGGCGGACTGGATCCAGGACAGGTACTGCATCTGATCGACGATGTAGTAGCCGTCGGTCCCGGTCCAGGTGAGGCCGTCACGCACGGCGTGGAAGACGTCGAGCGCCACGACCCACATCGACACCGCCCCGAACACGGCCAGCAGCGCGATCTCGAAGCGGTCGAGGCGGCGCCCGCGAGCCGGAGCGGGGACCGCGGGAGGTGGTCCGGCGGCGGGGACAGCCAGCGGGGATTGGACGCGCACGGCCCGGTAGCTAAGCAGAGCCGGGAACGGGCGGCGGCATCGCTAATGCCCGAGCTTATATTGAAGTGACGAGCTCGCTCGGCCGGCGGGCGTGTTGAGCAGGTTGATGTTGTGGTTGTTCGCGTAGGTGTTGACTGCCGGGAGGAACACGAACAGCAGGTACACGGTGAGCACCGCCGCCAGCTTGCGCAGCCGCACGCTCGATCCCAGCGCGGCCAGCGGCAGCAGCCACACCACGTACCACGGCATCAGCCAGCTCAGGCTGGCGATGAGTGCCAGCGTCGACCATCCGACCCCGCCGATCCAGTCACGGTTTCGGTAGAACTGGTGCGCCACCACGAGCACCACCCCGACGGCGGCGATCTTCAGCAGCGCGGGCGTCCCGCCGACGCCGAGCAGCAGCCCGAACACGTTGGTGATGCTGAACCCGGTGAGCAGCGTGCTCTGCTGGGAGAGGTTCGGCAGCGAGAACCCGAACAGCGCCAGGTCGAGCGCGATCAGCGGCACGGCACTGACCGCGGCGCCGACGAGCACCTGCACCCGCCGCTGCCGCGTGTGCGCGGCCACCAGCAGGAACGGGAGGAGCAGGATCGCGGTGAACTTCACCGCCACCGCCAGCATCAGCACGACGCCGGCGGCGCGGTAGCGGCGCGCGAGCACCAGCGAGATCGCCCCCAGCATCGGCACCAGCATGAAGAAGTCGTTGTGGAAGCCCTCGACCGCATAGATGAGGAAGACCGGGTTGAACGCCACGAAGGCCACCGGGAAGCGCGGGTCGCGACCGAGCTGGCGGGCAATCTGCCCGACCAGGGCGATGAAGGTGAGAGCCAGGACGATCGTGGCCAGCTTCACCGCCCAGTAGGCGATCGGCAGCGACACGAGCGCGAGCGGATAGGTGAGCGCGATGAACAGCGGGCCGTAGGGGCTGCGCAGGTTGTGCCAGCTCGAGAACCCGTAGACGGGGTCGAACAGCTCCTGGCGGATCGTGTGCGTGTACGGATTGAGGTGGTGCAGGGCGCCGAGCCGCGCATAGCCGAGATAGTTGAAGAGATCGGTGAGCTGCATCGGCGGGCTCAGCAGCAGGATCACGTGCAGTGCCACCACGGCGATGACGATCGAGCGCAGCGTCAGGCTGTGCACCGCCGCCAGCGCCGCGGCGTAGGCCACCAGCATCACGATCAGCACGACGCTGAAGATGAGGCCGAGCGTCTGGGCGTCGGTGATCAGGCGCGGGATCACCATGTGCAGCGGCCCCGCCTCCCAGTTGGGGAAGACCTCGTTGGAGCGCGGAACGAGGATCGACGGCCCGGAGCTGGCTGCGGCGACGATCGCGAACACGGCGACAACCAGCGTCCCCATGGCGATCCGCCCGGCCAGCGGGCCGAGCGTCACGCCGGTCCGCGACCCGACACGCTCGTCGGGCAGTGCGACCCGCGGCAGCGCTACGGTCGCCTCGCCAGCGGTCAGCGTGCCCGAGGTCGAGGCGAGCGCAACCGGAGGATCGGGGCTGCCGGAGTCCTCGCGCATGCGTTGAAGATAGTGGTGCGAGCGCGGCTCGGCGCGGCTCACACGCCGGTTGAGATCGTGTTAGGCACGCTCGCCGCCGCGGCGTAGAGCCGTTTTCTGCTCGCGCGGGCTCGTTTACGCTCGCCCGGTGAGCGTCGGCTCGCTAAGGCAGCACGGCCTTCGCAGCCCGCTGAGCGGCGGGCGCCGCGCGGGGGAAATGGATCCCGCCCACCCGCTCGCCGCGCCGGTGATGGCAGCGGTGGCCTGCCTGACTGCCGTCGCGGCGGCGCTGCGCTTCTATGGGATCGGCCACCAGGGGTTCTGGTTCGACGAGGCCAACACCGCGCAGCTCGTGCAGTTCTCCCCGGGCAAGATGCTTGGCCTCATTCCCCAGAGCGAGTCCACGCCGCCTCTGTACTACTGCGTGGCGTGGGTGTGGGCGCGGGTGTGGGGTGACGGTGAGGCCGGCCTGCGCTCCCTGTCGGCGGTGGCCGGCGTGCTGGCGGTCCCCGTCGCCTATGCGGCGGGCGCCCGACTCATGACCCGCCGCGCCGGCCTCATCGCGGCCGCGCTCACCGCGTGCAGCCCGCTGCTCATCTGGTACTCGCAGGAGGCGCGGTCCTACTCGATGCTCGTGCTGCTCACGGGGCTGTCACTGCTGGCCTTCGCCCACGCGCGCGAGCGCCCCACGCCCCGCATCCTGACGGTGTGGGTGCTGGCCTCGGCGGTGGCGCTGGCCACGCACTACTTCGCGGCGGTGACCGTGGTGCCCGAGGCGGCCTGGCTGCTCGCCCAGCACCGGCGCCGGCCGGCGGTGCGGGTGGCCGTGGCCATCGTCGTCGCCTGCGGCCTGGTGCTCATACCGCTGGCCATCTCCCAGAACGGCACCGGGCACGACAGCTGGATCGCCACCACCCCCCTCGGCCCGCGCCTGCGCCAGATCGTCCCGCAGTTCCTGATCGGGACCGGGGCGCCCGCGCGCCAGGTGCTGCGCGACGTCGCCATCGCGCTGGTGGCGGTCGCGCTGGCGCGCCTGGCGATCGCCGGCCCCTCCGAGGAGCGCCGCGGGGCGCTTGTGGCCGGAGGCCTGGCGCTGGCCGGGTTCGCGCTCAGCCTGGTGCTGGTGATGGTGGGGTTCGACGACCTCATCACCCGCAATGTCATCGCCCTGTGGCTTCCGGCCGCCCTGCTCGTCGCGGGCGGGCTGGCCTGTGGACGCGGACGCGGCCGGACGCTCGGGGCCGCGATGGCGGCGGTGCTGTGCACCATCGGCGTCACGGCGGCGATCGGGGTCGCGGCGGACCGCACTCTGCAGCGCCCCGACTGGCGCCCTGTGGCACGCGCGCTCGGCCCCGCGCCCAGCGTGGGATCCGGCTCCACCCACGTGGTCGGGCGCGCCATCCTCATCCAGCACTACCGCACGCTGCTGCCGCTCTCGCTCTACCTGCCGCACCTGCACGTGCTCGGGCCCCGTGGGGCTCGCGTGGACCAGCTGGACGTCATCTCGATGAGCTCCCCCAAGGAGCCGCTGTGCTGGTGGGGCTCGGCCTGCAACCTCATCCCGTCCCGGATGCAGCGCCGCTACGCCATCGGGGGCTTTCGCGCCGACTGGACGCGGCACGTGCTCCAGTTCGAGATCAAGCAGCTGGTGGCGCGCCGACCGATCAGGCTGACGCCGGCGGACGTCTCGCGCGCGCTGCACTCGACGCGCCTGCGCCGCGACGTGCTCGAGCTCCAGCTCGGTTGAGCGCTTCGATCTCGGCCTCCGAGAGCCGCCGGTGGGCGCCGGGCGCGAGCGTGCCGAGCGCGAGCGGGCCGAACGCCACCCGCTCCAGCGAGCGGACCCGATGACCGACTGCCTCGCACATGCGCTTGACCTGACGCTTTCGCCCCTCGTGGATGGTGAGCTCGATGATCTCGCCGCGGTCACCCACGCGGCGCACCCGCGCCGGAGCGGTGACGCCGTCCTCGAGCTGCACGCCGTCGCGCAATGCCCGCACGGCGCGGTCCCGGACGGGCGGGCGCCAGACCACCACCCGGTAGGTGCGGGGCACCTCGAAGCTCGGATGGGTGAGGCGATGAGCGAGCGCGCCGTCATTGGTGAGCAGGATGAGGCCGGTGGTGTCGATGTCCAGGCGGCCGACGGGATACAGGCGCACCGCGGATGGCACCAACGACACGACGGTCGGGCGGCGCTGGGGGTCGCTCGCCGTCGAGACCACGCCGGCCGGCTTGTTGACCACGTAGACCGCGCGGTCGGGCTCGGGCGCGATCGGCGCCCCGTCGACCATGACGGTGTCGGCGTCGGTGACGTCGCGGGCCGGATCGGTCACGGCGGCGCCGTTGACCGTGACCCGCTGCGCGCGCACGATCTCCTCGGCGGCGCGGCGGGACGCGACGCCGGCGGTGGCAAGGAACTTGGCGAGTCGCATCAGCGTGCCACCATAGACAGCGTGGATCTCGAACTGCTCACCTCGACGCTGGCCGATCTCGGCGAGCCCGCCTACCGCGAACGGCAGGTGTGGCGCTGGGCGGCCCAAGGGGCAGCCGGCTTTGCCGAGATGACCGATCTGCCGCTGCAGCTTCGCGCTGCCCTCGACGATGCGGTCCCGTATTCGAGCCTCGAGCTCGTGCAGGAGGCGCACGCGTCGGACGGCACCGTCAAGGCGCTCTTTCACACCGCGGACGGCCGTCCCGTGGAGGCGGTGCTCATGCGCTACCGCGACGGGCGCCGCTCGCTGTGCCTCTCCTCGCAGTCGGGCTGCCCGCTGACCTGCACCTTCTGCGCCACCGGGCAGATGCGCTTCGGGCGCAACCTGACGGCGTCCGAGATCCTCGACCAGGCCCTGCACTTCCGGCGCACCGGCGAGGTCGACCACGCCGTGTTCATGGGGATGGGCGAGCCGATGATGAACCTCGACGCGGTGCTGGCGGCGTGCGAGCGGCTCCCGGCGCTCGGCATCGGCCATCGCCACACTGCCGTGTCGACGGTCGGCTGGGTCCCGGGGATCAAGCGGTTGGCCACCCAATCGATGCCGATTCGCCTGGCCCTGTCGCTGCACGCCGCCGACGACGCGCTGCGCTCCGAGCTAATGCCCGTCAACGACCGCTACCCGCTGCGCGACGTGCTCGCCGCGTGCCGCGCCTACTACGAGCTCAAGCGGCGGATGGTCTTCGTCGAGTACGTCATGCTCGCCGGCGTCAACGACTCCTACGCCCAGGCCCGCCAGCTCGCCGACGTCCTCGACCCGCGTGCCTTCAAGGTCAACCTCATCCCGTACAACCCCACCGACTCGCCCTATGAGGGATCGAGCCCGAAGGCGATCGAGGCCTTCCGCGCCGAGCTCGAGCGCCATGGCGTCGGCGCCACAGTGCGCCTGACCCGGGGGCGCGACATCGCCGCCGCCTGCGGTCAGTTGGCGGCACAGGCCGAGAGCGCAGCCTAGTGGCCTAACCCGCCGCGCGCAGGAGCGCGGCCAGGTTGACGGCGCGCGCCATCGCCCGGTAACCGGCGGGGTTGGGGTGCAGGTGGTCGCCGCTGTCCAAGGCCGGCGCCAGCTGCTCGGGGTCGCCGGGCTCGGCCACCGCGGCGGCGAAGTCGATCACGCCGTCAAACGCGCCGCTGGACCGGATCCAGGTGTTGACCGCGTCGCGCTTGGCCTCGCCCTCCGGGGTCCAGTAGCGGGCGCCGTGAAACGGGGTCAGGGTGGCGCCGAAGATCCGCAGGCCGGCGGCATGGGCCATGGCGATGATCCGCTCGTAGCCCTCGACGATGTCCAGCGCGGAGATCGAGGTGTGGGGCGCGGTGAGCGGCCCGCGGCTTTGGCTCTGGCCGATGTCGTTGATCCCCTCCAGCAGGATCACGTCGCGCACTCCGGGCTGGCCTAGGACGTCGCGCCGGAAGCGGGCCACGGCGCCCTCGCCGCAGCATGCGGTGGCGTTGAGGACGCGATTGCCGCCGATGCCCTCGTCCACGACGCTGAGGGTGGCGCCGGGGCGGGCGGCGAACCGCCGCGCCAGGTCGTTGGGGTACCGGGCGTTGGCGTCCAGCGGCGCGCCGACGCCGTCGGTGATCGAGTCGCCGAGGGCGACGAGGGCACCGCGATCGCGCCGCGGGACGAGCACGTCGACGCCGCTGAGCAGGTACCAGGACTGGGTTTGAGTGAGGAAGGCGCGCGCCGACGCGTCCAGCGTGCGCGCGCCGGCAGCTACCCAGTTGACCTGGCGCGCCTGGGTGTGCTGGCTCACGGGCCCGCTGCGAACCGCGAAGTACAGGCTCACCGCCAGGTGAGTCCCCGGGTGCACGGGCAGGACGACCGGGTCAGAGGCGACGCCGCGGCCCGCCGGGATGGCCACCATCCGCCGGCCCGCGAACGACAACGCGCGCGCGGTGCCGGGCACGATCGCGGCGCCCCGGCTCTGGACCGCGACAGAGGCGGCGGCGATCCGCACCGGCTCAGTCCCGAAGGCGTTGGAAAGACGCACGCGCACCATGGCGCCGCCGGCACTCGAGTCGACGATCTGGCGCACCGTCTCGTCGGCGAAGCCGCGTTCGGACAGGTTGGAGGCGATCGGGGCCTGCGGGCTCGCCCCCCAGCCGGCGACCCAGTGCTCGCCGGGCAGGTGAATGGCGGCGGGCCCATGGCGCACCGAGGCGGTGGCCTGCCCCGGACCGTCCAGGCGGATGGCTGCCACGGCCCCGACCACCATGGACAGCACGACGGCGGCCCAGATATATCGACGAAAACGTTGCAGCGAAGGACTGAACACTTGGCCCCTTGGTTCGGAGCGCCGACCGTGGACCTTGAGCCCCCGCCCCGGGATACGGCGATCGTACCGGCGTTCAGGTTGGAGCGACGTTAGTGCCGCGCGAGCTGCTTGCGCGCCTCGCCGAGCACCGTGGGCTCGAGCAGCTTGGCGCAGAAGACGCTGAAGTGGATCCCGTCAAACCGGCACAGCTGGCCCTTGACCCGCGCGTCGTAGCGGTTGTCGGGCGACACCGTCTTGTCGATGTCGAGCACCTGGACGGAGCCGGGGTGGCGCTTGGCCTCGGCGCTGAGCATGGCGTTGATCGCTGCGTGGCGGGTCGACGAGGCGGCCGGTGACGGGGTCCCGTCGGCGCGGTCGGGCGGGTGGGTGAAGGGCACCGACAGGAACAGCACCTTGACCCCGCCACGGCTGAGCACGCTCACGACGTGGTCGATCTGGCGCTGGAGATACGTGTCAAACGTCGGCATGCCGAGGTGAACGGTCTTGTCGCCCCAGCGCCAGTCGAACTCGTCGCGGTAGCCGAGCTCCACCACCACCTCCTGGGCCTGGATGCGCTTGACGTCGTTCTCCCATTGCGTCAGCGCGGTGGAGCAGCCGGCCGGCGGGTCCTCCCAGGTTCCGTTGACGTTGAGCTGGCCCTTGGTGGAGAAGGCACAGCCCAGTAGCTCGGCGTTGGAGATCTGGACGCCGTAGCGATCCTCGTCGTCCATCATCGGCAGGCCCAGTGTGAAGGCCAGCGAGTCGCCGACGACGAGCAACCGCTTGGGCGGGCACGTCTCGAACGTCTTGGTGGTCGAGCCGCTCCACACCAGGCTGGACTTGCCCAGCGCCGCGTACTCGAACTTCGCGGCCTTGTCCGTGCCGACCGGCGCCATTCCGAGCGCAGACGAGTCTGAGAGGCTGACCTCGCAGGGCCCGTCGGAGCCCGCCAGATGGGCGGGGGCCTTCGGCAGCTTGGCCGAGGCGGGTACGCCCACGGGAAGCGAGGCCGCCGCCGAGGCCATGAGCAGCGACACGACCGCCGCCCCGGCGCCCACCGGGGCGAGGCCGCGCACGACCCACGCGGGTCGCCGGCGCTGGCGGATCGGCTGCTCGATGACGTAGTAGGACAGGAGACTGACGGCGAGCGTCACGCCGAGGCGCAGGATGAGCAGCGCGGTGCCGTGCTGGCCCGTGGACCCCTCGTCGAGCCACAGGAACAACGGGAAGTGCCAGAGGTAGAGCCCGTAGGAGATCTTCCCCACCGCGCGCAGCGGAGCCAGCGCGAGCAGCCGCGCACCGAGGGCCCGCGGCTGGAACACCACGGCGGCGATGAGGACGACCATGACCGCGTCCGTGGCGAGCATCCCGAACGGGTAGACCCAGGCGTCGTCGCCGTCGGCCAGCACGATCCCCGCGGCCAGCAGCGGCAGCAGGAGCACGCTGGCGGCACTGAGCGTGCGTCGGGTCCAGCGCGGGGACAGGCGCTGCGTCGGAGTGGCCGCGTGGGTGGAGGGGTGGGTGGAGGGGTGGGTGGGGTCCGCTCTCTTACGGATGGCCAGGGCGGTGGCCAGCGAGGCGCCGAGGAGCAGGCCGGTGGCGCGCGTGTCGGTGCCGTAGTAGACGCGGTCAAGGCCGCGGCCAGAAGCGAACAGGAGCGCCATCTCCGCCGACGCGATCGCCGCGCCGGTCAGGCTGAGGCCGAGCAGGACCTGCAGCGAGCGGCGCTCCGACGCGCCACGGCGGCGGGCGACTCCCAGCACCGCGAGCACGAGCAGCGGCCACAGGACGTAGAACTGCTCCTCGATGGCCAGCGACCACGTGTGCTGCAGCGGCGAGACGGGGCCGCTGGCGGCGAAGTAGTTGGTGCCGGCGACGACCTGGTGCCAGTTGGAGATGTAGAGCAGCGTGGCGATCCCGTCGCCCTGGAGGCCCGGGATCGCCTTGGTGGGGCCGGCCAGCGCGTAGAAGATGCCGATGGCCGCCACCAGGGCGAACAGCGCCGGCAGCAGTCGCCGGGCGCGCCGGGCCCAGAAGGCTCGCAGAGCGATCCGCCCCGACTCGCCCCACTCGGCCACCAGCAGCGAGGTGATGAGAAAGCCCGAGAGGACGAAGAACATCTCCACGCCCAGAAAGCCGCCGCCCGACCACGAGACGCCGCCGTGGTAGAGCAGCACGGCGACGACGGCCAGCGCCCTCAGGCCGTCAAGACCGGGATATTGGGGCAGGGCCGTATGAGGGCGTCGCCTGGATTCGCGCCTGGACATTCCCCTCTTTGTTAGCCAATCCGGCGTAGGGCAAACGTAAGGGCCTTGATCAAATGCTTATGTTCAGCACGTGACAGCACCGGTGAACGTGCACGCGCGACGCCTGACGGCCCAGCTGCTCGCCGGCCGTCCGGCCCGCTCGCCCGTGGCCGTCGCCGAGCGCCTGCTGGCCATCCAGGGCCAGGATCCGCGCGGGGCGCGGCTCGCCATCCGCGCCCGCACGGCGGGCGTGGCCGCCGCCGACATCGACCGCGAGCTCACGCGGGAGCGCTCGCTGGTCATCACCACGCTCAACCGCGGGACCCTGCACCTCGTGCGCAGCGAGGACTACCCCCTGCTCCAGTCGCTGACGACGCCCCCGCTGATGACCCCGAGCGCCACGCGGCTGGCCCAGGACGGCCTCGATCCCGACAGGACGGCACGCGCGGTCGGCTGGATAGATCGCTCTATCGCCGAGGAGGGGCCGCTGACGCGGGCACAGCTGCGCGAGCGACTGGCGCGTGCCGGGATCCCCAACCTCGAACAGTCGCTAATGCACCTCATCTTCCGCGCCTCGATCGAGGGACGGATCGTCCGGGGGCCGATGATCGGCCGCCAGCACGCGTTTGCCCGGGTCGCCGACTGGCTCCCCCCCGCCCCGCCTCCGCCCCGCGACGTCGCTCTCGCCGAGCTGGCCCGGCGTTACCTCGCCGGGCACGGTCCGGCCGGCGACCGTGATCTGGCCCGCTGGGCCGGCCTGCCGCTGCGCGACGCGCGCGCCGGCCTGCGTGCGATCGGCGGCGAGCTGCGCGAGCTGCCCGGCGGCCTGGCCGACCTCGCCCGCCGCCCCCGGGCGGCACCGCTGCCCCCGCCGCGGCTGCTGGGTGCCTTCGAGCCGCTGCTGCTGGGCTGGGCCTCGCGGGCCGACGTCCTGGCTACCGACGAGGCCCGCGTCGTCAGCGGCGGGGTATTTCGCAACTTCGCGCTCGTCGGCGGCCGCGCCGTCGCGGTGTGGCGGCTGGCGGGGGCGGACGCAGCGGTCGAGATCGAGCCCTTCGCCGGCCTGGCCACCGAGGACGCCTCCGCACTGGCCCGCGACGGCGAGGCCGTGCGGCGATTTCTCCTGTGAACTCACCGCAACGAACGCGGACCTGTAGCGTTATGTCAACAGTGGTAGAGATGCAGAACATTGGACGGCCGCGGCAGTACGTGTCACCGGCGCGGCTGTACGCGATGTTCCCGCTGCTGCGCTTCAGCTACGAGCGCGGGGCCTACGTCCTGCGCTTTGTGGGCGAGACGCACGGGCCGGTGCTGCGCAAGGACCGCCGGCGGCGCCAGCAGGAGTTCGGCGGAGCCGACCGCCGCGAGGGCGCGGTGGACCTGTTCGAGGCCTCACGGCCGCTGGGCAGCGTGCGGCGGATCGACGCGACCGAGGCTCCCCGCCGCGGCGCCGAGAGCGCCGAGAGCGCCCCCGCCACCGCCACCGGTCGCGCGCCCGACGCGCCGCGGCGGCGCCCGGAGGGAAGCGACGCTAGTCGTCGTCGTCGGCAGCACGGCCGACAGCGACCGCCGCGCCCGCATCGCTGACCCCGCCGCGCGCCTCGCCGGCGCGCAGGAGGCGCTCGCGCAGCTCCTGCTCGAACTCGGGTGAGGGGTCAAAGCCCTCGATGTCGGGCAGCTCGCCGATCTCCGTCAGGCCGAACAGCTTGAGGAACAGCTCCGTGGTGCGGTACAGCACCGCCCCGAACTGGGAGCGGCCGGCCTCCTCGATGATCCCGCGCTCGAGCAGCGTGGCCGCCGCCGACTCGGCGCTGACGCCGCGGATGCGGGCGATCTCGGGCCGTGACACGGGCTGCAGGTAGGCGACGATCGCCAGGGTTTCGGCCTGGGCGGCCGTCAGCGGCGGGGTGCGTGGCTTGGCCAGCAGGCGCCGGGCCGCGGGCTCGGAGTCCGGGTGGCTGGTGAGGGTGTAGCCGCCGGCCAGCTCGCGGACCACGAAGCCCCGGCGCTCGTACTCGTAGTGCTCGCGCAGCCGCTCGAGCGCGGTCACCACCTCGTGCAGCTCGGCGCCCGCGGCGTCGGCCAGCGCCTCCGCCGGGACGGGATCGGCGCTGAGGAACAGCAGCGACTCCAGCGTGCGCTCGAGCTCGGCGTCGCTCACGCCGTCAGCCTCTGCGCGGCGGCGATGCCCTCGGCCGCGGCCCGGCGCTCGGCCAGGTTGGGCAGGCGGTTGGGCGCCGCCAGCGACTCAACGGTGATCTCGGCGAACGGCTCGTCCTGGGTCCAGGTCGCCTCGCCCTGCTTGTAGAGCTCGAGCAGCGCGTACAGCGTGACCGCGACCGTCACCCGGTCGGCGCGGCCCACCGCCTCTGAGAACGTGAAGCGGCCCCGGGACAGCAGCGTCCGCAGGTGTGCCAGGCGCTCGGCCACGGTCACCTTGGCGATCGTCATGTGGCTGATGTTCACCGGCGGGGGCACCTGGAGCAGGTCGCCGATCGCGCTGGCCAGGATGGCCGGGTCATAGACCGCGCCGGCGTCCTTGAGCGACGCCTTGCGCAGGTGTGCGGGCAGCGGGGCCGAGCGAAAGCGATGCCCCTCCTCGTCGGCAAGGCGCTCGGTGAGGTAGGCCGCCGCGGAGCGGTAGCGCTGAGCGGCGAGCAGCCGCGCCAGGAGCTCCTCGGCGGCCTCGCCGGGATCGAGGTCGATCTCCTCGATCTCCTCGCCGGGCAGCAGCAGGCGGGACTTGAGCTCGAGCAGAGCCGCGATGAGCACCAGGAACTCGGTGGCCGCCTCGAGATCCAGCTCGCCCTTGCGCTCGAGGTGGTCGATGTAGGTGATGACCACGTCGGCGAGGTCGACCTCCAGCAGGTCCACCTCCTCGCGCAGGATGAGCGTGAGCAGGAGGTCGAAGGGCCCCGCGAACACGTCGAGGTCCAGCTCGAGGTAGGTCAACGTCACGGAAGGGGGCTCCGCATGGGAGAAACGTTAGCCGCGGGGTCGGACCGTTCCGACGCCCATCGCCCTCCGCACGTCATCCACGGTGTCGGTGGCAATCACGCGGGCCTTGGCGGCGCCCGCCTCGAGGATCTGCTCGAGCCCTGACTCGTCGGCGCGCAGTTCGGTGTAGCGCTCGCGTACCGGGGCGAGATATTCGACCACCGCGTCGGCGACGGCCTGCTTGAAGGCGCCGTACCCGGCCCCGTCGAACTCGCGCTCCACCGCGTCGGGCTCGATGCCGCGCACGGCGGCGAGGATGTCGATGAGGTTCGAGATCCCGGCCTTGTCAGGCCCGCGACGGACCTCCGAGCCCGAGTCGGTGACGCTCGAGCGGACCTTCTTGGCAATCACGTCGGGTTCATCGAGCACCAGAACGGTGCCCTGCGCCGTGCCGCCCGTGGTGGACATCTTGCGCTCGGGCGCCTGGAGATCCATGATCCGCGCCCCCACCTCGGGGATGCGCGCCTCGGGGACGACCAGCGTCTCCCCGAAGCGGGCGTTGAAGCGCTCGGCGGCGTCGCGCATCAGCTCGATGTGCTGGCGCTGGTCCTCCCCCACCGGCACCTCGTGGGCGCGGTAGGCCAGGACGTCGGCGGCCTGGAGGACCGGGTAGAAGAACAGGCCGGCCGAGACGAGGTCGCGTTGGGCGCCCGCCTTGTCCTTGAACTGGGTCATGCGGTTGAGCTCCCCGAAGGAGGTCACCGCCGACAGCAGCCAGCACAGCTCGGAGTGCTCCTGGACGTCTGACTGGCGGAAGAAGATGCAGCGCTCCGGGTCGAGTCCCGCGGCCAGCAGGGTGGCGGCGGTGTCGTAGACCGAGTCACGCAGGACGGCGGGCTCGTAGGCCACCGTGATGGCGTGGAGGTCCACCACGCAGTAGATCGCCTCACCGCGGTCCTGGCCCGCGACGTACTGGGTGATCGCCCCGATGTAGTTGCCCAGGTGCTTTCGCCCGGTCGGCTGGATGCCGGAGAAGATCCGCGTCCGTGAGGCCATAGGCGCGGAGGCTACTGGGCCAGCGCGCGATCGATCGAGTCGTGAATCGGTACCCGCCCGCCCGGATGCGCCGGCGGGTGCTCCTCGCCGTCGCGCGGCGGGCGGGAGCCGCGCGTCCCGGCGCGCCCGGCGAGCAGCCACGCCGCGATCACGCCGCCGATGGCGCCGCAGACATGGGCCTGCCACGAGACCCCGGCGTGGGGAACGACGCTCGACACCAGCGCCCCACCCCAGACCACGCCGACGATGACGCCGGTGAAGATCTGCAGCGCGCTGCGCTCGAACAGGCCGTAGGTGAAGAGGTAGGTGGCGTAGCCGAACACGACCCCGCTGGCGCCCACTGTCTCGGTTCCGGCCGGCGCGATCAGCCACGTGCCCAGCCCGCCGACGACGATCACGATGAGCGTCACCAGGGCGAGCTTGGTTGCGCCGCGCAGGGCGATGATCACGCCCATGAACACGAACGGGACGGTGTTGTCGATGAGGTGCTGCCAGCCGGCGTGCAGGAAGGGCGAGGTGAAGATCGCCCACACCCGGTCCACGTCACGGGGCATGAGGCCGCCGTCGGTATCCAGCCGGTAGCTGTCGAGCGAGTTGACGACCTCGACGATCCACATGATCGCGACGATCCCGACCAGCAGCGACAGCCCCTCGAGCGACTGGCGCGCGGCGACGGCGCGGCGGCTGACAACGGGTTTGTGCGACATGGTCGTCATCTCTGGCTCTGACGAGAAGGATGCCAGGTGCCCACGGCGTTCCAGCCCGGTTACGCGCAGAACTTCACTGACTCTTCGTCAGCGGCTGGCGGGACGGCGCCTCGGGGGTCGACAGATTGCCGATGCCGCGGCGCTTCTGGGTGCCCCAGCCCTGCTTGCGACGGGCCAGGTCGACGAAGGCCATCATGCGCCACAGGTCGTTGATCTGGCGGTAGCCGAGGTTCTCCAGCAGCGTGTAGAAGACGAGCGAGACGACGTCGCGGTCTCCACCACCGGCCCCAGGAACTCCAGGAACACGAAGTACGGGATCGCGAGCAGCCCGAACGCACCGTAGCGCGGGTTGAAGGTGGCGTCGCGATGGCGCCATAGCGTCTGTCCCAGGCCGCGGTGCCAGCGCCGCCGCTGGCGCGAGAGGCTGCCCATGTCCTCGGGGGCCTCCGTCCAGCACACGGGGTCGGCCACGAACTCGATGCGTTAGGGGAGGTCACGAGCGCGGAAGTAGCGATGCATGCGCACGACGAGCTCCATGTCCTCGCCCACGCTGGTCATCGGTGGATTGGAGGTGGGCCGCGGTGAACGACATCACCGCGAACCCGGCCACGACCACCGCGCTGACCAGCGCGAATGTGATGGTGAATTGGGCGGTCATGCTGCGTCTCATGCGCCGTATGGATAGTGAGGTTTTGGATGGTTTGTGTCACTTGTATAGAGACCCCCCGGCTCAGCGTTATGTCCGCCGAATACCTCAATTTGGCGGGATTTTGTGGCCTACCCGCTAGCATGCCACGGCTCACCTGGACCGGAGTCGTGCGCTCGTTTTGCGATCCAGATTGCCCGGGCAGGTGAACGTTGGTCATGCCGCGTACGAGACACATGAGAGAAACATTGTGAATTGCACTTCTTGCGTCACCACCCACCGTCACAGTCACGGTTGGAGAGCCATGAGGAGGTTTGGCTCGGGCGCGGCTGTGGTCACCCTGGCGATGCTCTGCACCCTCGCACTGAGCGCCGGCCCTGCGCTCGCATCGACGTCGACCGCCCACACGGGCAAGCCCACCCCGCACCGCGTGGGCGGAAAGGTCCACAAGGGCTGGCCGCGCAGCGGCAAGCCACCGCGGTCGGCGCTGGCCCGCTGGCTGGCACGCCAGGTGGGACCCACCAAGGTCCGGGCCTGCACCAAGCGGATCCATGGGAAGGTCGCCAAGTGCCACCGCAAGACGCCGCCGCGCAAGGGCGCCCCCCTGCCCGGCGGTCAGCTCGGCGGGTCCAAGCCTCACGCGACCGGTACCGCCGCCGCCTTCATGCGCCTCGGCGAGGACATGAACCCGATTGCGTACGCCGCGACCGGCTCAACCTCGACGCCGACCGCCTCCACGGGCACGTCAAACCTGCAGCTCGTGCGCTCCTACGCCATCCCCACTGACGACCCCTCCTACACCCGGCTGCTCAACTGGTCCTGGACCTATGACTCGGCGGTCACGGCCGCCGGCTTCACCGTCTTCGGCGCCACGTCAGGAGCCCAGCAGCTGCTCGACCAGCTCGCCGCCCTGCAGCACACCGACGGCTCGATCGAGATCGCCTTCAACGTCGCCGACGGCACCACCGAGGCGGTGTTCCGCTCGGGCACGATCGCCACGGTGGGTCTGGCCGGCTCGCTATATGACCAGCGCACCCACACCAACCGCTACCTGTCCATGGAGCAGCGCGCCGCGTCCTACCTGATCTCTCTGCAGGGGACCAGCGGGCTGATCCGCGGCGGCCCCGACGTGGCGTGGTCCTCCACCCAGCACAACCTGCTGGCCTACGCGTTCCTCAACAACCTGGGCAACGAGCTGGTCTCCGACGGCCAGCGGTCGACGGCCAACACCTACTTCACCGCCGCCAACAAGATCTCGTCAGCGATCGAGAGCAAGCTGCTGGTCCAGAGCGGATCACAGGCCTGGTTCATCGAGGGCCTGGGCGACACCGTGCAGTCGCTCGATGCCGACGCTCTCGGGGTCCTGTACCTGATCAGCAAGGGCGAGACGACGAATGCCCAGAAGGTGCTGGCCTACACCAACACCGCGTTCGCGGTCACCGGCCGGTCGATCACGAAGTCGACCAGCACCGACACCTACAACAACACCTACGCCGCGCCCGGGCCGTTCTCGGGGTTCAAGCCGTTCATCGGCAGTGGCGCCCCGGACGTCATGTGGACCGAGGGCTCCGCGGAGATGGGGCTGGCCGACACGGCTGCCGGGCAGAGCACGACCTCGCTCGACACGTCGCTGCTGGCCGTCGCCGCGCTGACGCCGACGAGCGGGCCCCTGATGGCCGACCGCACGGTCACCAACGTCGCCTACAGCGCGGAGTTCCACGTGTGGCCGTCGGCCGCCGCCGGCGCATGGCTCATCCTGAACTCGGCGCACCCCACGCTGTTCCCCTCGCAGTCCTAAGTCTGTAGGACTTCATGGGCGAGCGCGAGCGCCACCTCGAGGCGCTCGCGCATCGCCGCCTCCAGCACGAACTCGCCGGGCGTGTGCGCCCCTCCCCCACGCGGCCCCAGCCCGTCGACGGTCAGCGCGATCGTGTCCGCGAAGTGACTGGCGTCGCTGGCCCCGCCGCGCGGGACGCCGGCGATGGTGCGGCCGAGCCGCCGTGAGGCACGGGCGATGAGGTCCTGCGTGACGGCGGCGGAGTCCATGCCCGGCCACTTGCGCTCCATCCGCGTCTCCAGCGTGACGCCGTCAAGCTCGGCGCTCACCGATGCCACCACGTCGTCGAACGCCGGCAGCCGCTGGGCACGCAGGTCGAAGATGAGCTCGCCGGCGGCGGGCACGACGTTGAAGGCATCGCCCGAGCGCATGACCGTGGGGACGACGCTGAGCTGCTCGGGGCCGTGCGGATCGTGCAATGACGCGATCTCGCCGGCCGTCCGCGCCAGCGCCAGCAGCGCGTTGAGGCCATGGTCGGGCGCGGAGCCAGAGTGCGACGCGCGTCCGGTGGCGAGAACCCGGAGCGTCCCGGCGGCCTTGCGCCGGACGACCACGCCCTCGTGTCCGTCGTTGTCGAGCTGGCCGCCCTCGAAGCACAGACAGGCGTCATAGCCGGCAAAGCGGGGGACGTGGACGAACGGGCGGGTCCGCCACTCCTCGTCGGTGACCATCAGCACCGACAGCTCCGCGAACGTCTCAGGGTGGCGGGCCAGCGCGCGGGCGACGCCCAGCGCCAGGACGTCCCCGCCCTTCATGTCCACGGTCCCGGTGCCGTAGAGCCGATCGCCGTCGCGCCGCAGCGGCTGGTGCGCGTCGTGGCTGACAACGGTGTCGACGTGGCCGAGCAGCATCAGCTTGCCCGTGCCCGTCCCGACGACGGTGCCGATGAGATCGGGGGCGTGGTTGCCCGACGAGCAGCCGGGGCGGTCGATCGAGGCGCCCTCGGGGAGCAGACCGACGCACACCGCCAGGGCCCGCTCGGCCCCGTCGATGTCACCCGAGGGCGAGGAGATGTCGACGAGCTCCCGGAGCTCGTCAACGGCCGAGGCAGCGAGCTCCTGCGCCTCGGCGGCGATCAGCGGGTCGGCGGCGTTCACGCGGGCACCGCCAAGGCATCGTCGGCCGACAGGGTCCCGGGGGGACGCCGTTCGCGTGCGGCCGTTGCCGCCAGCTCGCAGAGCTGCTGGTTGATCGGCGTGGGCACGCCGTGCAGCCGGCCCTGGAGCACGATCTCGCCGTTGAGGTAGTCGGTTTCGAGCGCCCCGGTGCCGCGGGCCAGGCTCTGCCAGGTGGAGGATCCGGCGCGACTGCGCCCGTCGATGTCGCCCACGCCCCAGCGCCGCCAGCGGGCCTCGATGTCCGTGATCTCGGGGGCGACGTGGCTCACGCCGGCGGCCTCCAGTACCGCCCTGCCCTCCGCCGTGACCAGCTCGGAGAGCTCGCGCCGCCGCTCGGAGGCGGCGAACAGGGCGCCGACGGCGTTGGTGAGGTTGAGCAGCAGCTTGGCGTACTTGAGGCGCATCACGTCGGGGACCGCGTGGGAGTCCAGCCGTGAGGCGGCCAGGGCCGCGCAGATCTCCTCACAGCGCTCGTCGATGCCCTCGGGGTAGCGGCCAACGTCGATGTGGCCGGTGATCTCGGCGCCGTAGGCCTCGATCGCGCCCGCCTCCAGATGGGCCGCGGGAAGCATGACCACCGCCCCGTAGACCTCGCCGATGAGCCGCAGCGCCACGCGCTCGTTCTCCACTCCGTTCTGCAGGCAGACGACGGGGCACCGCGCTGCCGGCCGCGTCGCGCAGCGCGGTGAGCGCGCCCAACGTGTCCTGGCTCTTGGTGGCCAGCAGGACCACCTCGTCGCCGGTCCAGTCCACATCGCCCGGACCGCCCACCACCGGCAGCGGGAGCACGGCGCGCTCCACCGGCGTCAGGAAGATGAGCCCCTTGCGGCGGATCGCGTCCAGGTGCGCGCCCCGCGCGATCAGCGTGACGGCGTGGCCGCTCTGGTGCAGGCGCGCCCCGACGGCGCCGCCGATGGCACCCGCCCCGTAGATGACAAATCGCATGCCCCCAGCCTACGACGGCGCGGGCCGGCACGGGCTCAGCGGCGCCGCGGCGTCAGGTGGCGGCCAGCTCGTCGCTGCTGGCCGGCGTGTACAGCCGCACCTGGTTGCGCCCGTTCTCCTTGCTGGAGTACAGAGCACGGTCGGCGAGGCGGACCAGCTCGGCCGGGTCAGCGGCGTAGCGCGTGTCGCAGATCCCCACCGACAGGGTCACACGGGGCAGATCGTCGCCGCTCTGGGCCATCGCCGTGCGGGCGCGCTCCAGGGCCTGCAGCGCCTCCTCGCCAACGGTCTCGGGCAGGATCCAGGCGAACTCGTCGCCGCCGACCCGAGCCAGGACGTCCTCGGCCCGGGTGGCCTCGCTCAGGCAGCGGGCGACGCGGACGAGGATCTCGTCCCCGGCCTCGTGGCCCCCGGCGTCGTTGACGAGCTTGAAGCGGTCCACGTCGATGATGGCCACCGACAGCGGGCTGCCGTAGCGCCGGGCCCGCGAGATGTCAGCGGTGAGCCGCTCGTAGAAGGCGCGGTGGTTGGCCACCCCGGTGAGCGCGTCGGTCGAGGCCTGTGCGGCGAGCGCGGCCCGGTCCTCGATGTTCGTGATGGCGGTGGAGATGAGCGCGGCGAACTCGGTGAGGCGGCGCTCGTGCTCGGAGTCAAAGACGTGGGAGCCGACCGACGCCACCGCGAGAAAGCCCCAGGTGCGGCCGGCGACCTGGATGGGCGCGACGATGCTCGAGCCGTAGCCCAGCCTGCCGAGGCTCGACCCCGCCGGGACCTGCTCGACACGGGCTGGACGGGCGGCGGCCATGGCACGGGCCAGGTCGGAATCGGGGGCGACGGGGAACGCGTTGCCGACCGCGTACGTGCGGTTGGCCGACTGGGCCCACGAGCCGAGGATCGTGGCCTGCTCGGGCGAGTCGAAGCGCAGGATCGCCGCGGCGCCGGCGGCCAGCAGCTGGCCGGCCTCGACCGCGACGAGTTGGTAGAAGCGGTCGGCCGGCTCGCCCGTGACGACCGCGGTCGCCACGCGTCGCAACGCGCCCTGCTCAGCGGCGAGGCGCTCAGCCTGGCGGCGCACGCGGAAGAGGAACCGCTTGCCCACCACGATCGCGACGCCGAGCACGATGAACGCGGGCGCCGCGATGACCAGGGTGGCCGTCCCGTCGGCTCCGACGCCGGACGTGCCGGCGACGAGCGCGACGACCTCGGCGATGACGCAGGCCAGGAAGTAGGCGGCCGCCGCGGGCGGCTTGAAGAAATAGGCGGCGAAGACCACGACGTAGAAGAGGCCGGCCCAGGCGGGCGAGCGGGCCCCGCCACTGAGGGAGATGGCGATGCCGATGGCGACCACGCCGGCCATCGTCGAGGCGTGGATGAGCCAGGCCGGCAGCCGGCGGTAGTCCAGGATCAGGCCCGAGAGGCAGCCCCACAGGCAGCCGGTCGCCCCCATAAGCACGACGGTGTCGCGATGGACCTGCGCGCTCGGCAGAGCCAGCGCCATCGCGATCAAGCTCAGCGACGCGATGACCCACACCACTGCCCCGGCGTGCCCGGCGGCCGCGCGCTCTTCCCACCGGATCTCACCGGCGGAACGCACAGCAGCGATCGCTCGTTTCATGGCCTGAACATGGAGAAGGTGTGCAGAAGCGCCCCGACTACCTCGTTAATCGGCGCGCCCCCGGGCGGGCTGTAGATCCGTCGGCGTTTGTCTAGATAGGAGCCGGAGCTACAGCGGCTGGCGAACGACCGGCCTGCGCGCCGCCGCGGCCTCGTCCAGGCGGCGCACCGGGGTGGTGTGGGGAGCCGTCCGCGCCACCTCGGGATCCTCCGCGGCCTCGCGCAGGATCTCGGCCACGATCGCGGCGAAGCGGTCGAGCGTCTCCTTGGTCTCGGTCTCGGTGGGCTCGATGAGCAGCGCCTCGTCGACGAGCAGCGGGAAGTACACCGTCGGCGGGTGCACGCCGTGGTCGAGCAGGCGCTTGGCCAGGTCAAGCGTCTTAATCTCCAGCTCGCGCTTCATCGGGGCTCCGGAGAGGACGAACTCGTGCATGCAGATGCGCTCGTAGGCCACCGGGAGGTGCTCGAGGACGCCTTCGGCGCGCAGCCGGGCCAGCAGGTAGTTGGCGTTGAGGACGGCCACCTCGGAGACGTCGCGCAGGCCCGCGGCGCCCAGCGAGCGGATGTAGGCGTAGGAGCGAACGAACACCCCGTAGTTCCCCTGGAACCCCCGCAGCCGGCCGATCGACTTGGGGCGGTCGTAGTCGAGGTCGAAGAAGGGCTCTGTTCCAGGGTGGGCGGGATCCGATCCGCGCCGCACCACCTGCGGCCGGGGCAGGAACGGCTCGATGCGATCGGACACTGCGATGGGCCCGGCGCCGGGACCGCCGCCGCCGTGGGGCTGGGTGAACGACTTGTGCAGGTTGAAGTGCACGATGTCGAACCCCATGTCGCCGGGCCGGCAGATGCCCATGATCGCGTTGAGGTTGGCGCCGTCGTAGTACAGGGTGGCGCCCACGTCGTGGACGATCCGCGCGATCTCCTCGATGCCGTGCTCGAAGAGGCCGAGCGTCGAGGGGTTGGTGAGCATCAGGCAGGCGACGTCGTCGTCGGCCTTGGCCCGCAGGTCGTCGAGGTCGACGTTGCCCTCCTCATCGGTACCGACCTTCACCACGTCGTAGCCGGCCATGGTCACCGTGGCGGGGTTGGTCCCATGGGCGGTGTCGGGGGTGAGCACCTTGGTCCGGGTCTCGCCGTGGTCCTCGTGGAAGGCGCGCGTGAGCAGCACGCCGGCCAGCTCGCCGTGGGAGCCCGCGGAGGGCTGGAGCGAGACATGGGGCAGCCCGGCGATCTCGGCGAGCGCGGCTTGGAGGTTGTACATGAGCTCGAGAGCGCCCTGGGCCCGCCGGGGGTCCTGGAGCGGGTGCAGCCGGGCATGGCCGTCCAGCGCCGCGACACGCTCGTGCAGCTTGGGGTTGTGCTTCATCGTGCACGAGCCCAGCGGATAGAAGCCGGTGTCGAGGTCGAAGTTGCGCTTGGACAGCCGGTTGTAGTGGCGGACGATCTCGGGCTCCGAGACCTCGGGCAGGCGCGGAGCGTCGGGGCGGCGCAGGCGCGCGGGGATGAGATCGTCGAGCGGGCGCTCGGGGACGTCGAGCGCCGGGGCCACGAACGCGCGGCGTCCGGGCTTGGAGCGCTCGTAGATCGTCAGCTGGTCGTCGGCGGCAGCCTGTGGGGTCATCGGGCGGCTCCCCGGGACACGGCCCCCACCCACCCACGGGTGCGCTCAGCGGCCACCGCGCCGGCGAGCACGTCGGCGAGGCGGTCGATGTCGGCGCGCGTGCGCTTCTCGGTGATGGCGACGAGCAAGCCGTTCTCATGCTCGGGGTAGTCCCGCCCGAGTGCATAGCCGGGGTTGACACCCTCGTGCGCGCAGCGATCGATGACGGGTCCGACCGGGGCGTCGAGGGTGAGGGCGAACTCCCGGACCACCGGCTGGTCATGGAGCAGGTGGACTCCGTCGATACACCCCAGGCGCTCGCGCGCGTAGGCGGTGCGCTGGAGCATGAGCTCGGTGAGCTCGACGATCCCGTGACGGCCCAACCAGCTCAGGTAGATGACGCCGGCCAGGGCGTTGAGCGCCTGCGCGGTGCAGATATTGGAGGTGGCCTTCTCACGGCGGATGTGCTGCTCGCGGGTCTGGAGGGTGAGCACGAACCCGCGCCTGCCCTCCATGTCGACGGTCTCCCCCGCGATCCGGCCCGGCACGCGGCGGATGAGGGCCTCGGTGGCGGCGAAGAAGCCGAACGACGGGCCGCCGAAGTCCAGCCGGTTGCCCAGGGTCTGGCCCTCTCCCACGGCGAGGTCGACGCCGCACTCGCCCGGCGCGCGCAGTATCGACAGCGGCAGCGGATCACAGGCGGCGACGCTCAGCGCCCCGGCCTCGTGGGCGGCGGCGGCCAGCGCCTCGAGGTCCTCGACGGCGCCGAGGAAGTTGGGCTGCTGGACGATCACCGCGCTCACCTGCTCGTCGAGCGCCGGCAGCTCGGTGACGGCGTCGTGCAGCGGTGCGTCGACCACCTCCATCCCCCAGCCATGGGCCAGCGTGGTCAGCGCTTCGCGGGAATGGGGGTGCACGCCGCGGGAGACGATGAACCGCGAACGCCCGGGGTTGGCGAGCTTGGCGACGTACCCGGCGGCGGCCACCGCGCTCGGACCCTCGTAGACCGACGCGTTGGAGATGGGCAGGCCGGTGAGCTCGCAGATCGCGGTCTGGTACTCGAACATCGCCTGCAGGCCGCCCTGGGAGACCTCGGGCTGGTAGGGCGTGTACGGCGTGAGGAACTCCGAGCGGGAGATGATTGAGTCCACCAGCGCCGGAACGTAGTGGTCATACATGCCGGCGCCCAGGAAGCACAGCTCCTCCTCGGCGCTTGTGTTGCGCGCGGCCAGTTCCTTGAGCTCCTGAAAGATCTCGAGCTCGGACTTGCCGGCGTCCAGCGCGAGCGGGCCGGCCAGGCGCAGGTGGGCGGGGATGTCGGCGAACAGCTCCTCGATGGACTCGACGCCGATCGCCCGCAGCATCTCGCTGCGGTCAGACTCCGTCGCCGACGTATACCTACTCACGACACCGTCGCTGTGTACGCCGCGGCATCCAGCAGTGCCTCCTGCTCGCTGGGATCAGACAGCTTGACCTTGACCAGCCACCCCGCCCCGTAGGGATCCTCATTGATCGTCTCGGGGGAGTCGCCGAGCCCGTCGTTGACCTCCACGATCTCGCCCGACAGCGGCGAGATGACGTCCGAGACGGCCTTGACCGACTCGATCTCCGTGTAGGCGGCGTCCTTGGTCACTGTCGTGCCGACCTTGGGCGGGTCGAAGAAGACGACCTCGCCCAGGGAGTCCTGGGCGAACCAGGTGATCCCGAACGTGGCCTGGTCGCCGTCGATACGCGCCCAGTCGTGCTCGGGGTGGTAGAGGAGATCCTCCGGATAGCTGGGATCGGACATTAGGCCTCCTTGGAGCTGTAGAGGGGCTTGGCGCGGACGACCGCGGCGCGCGGCGTGCCCCGGACGTCGATCTCCAGGTCCGTGCCGGGTTCGGCGCGCTCGGTGGGGACGTAGGCCATCCCGATGCCGCGCTCCAGGCACGGCGAGAACGTGCCGCTGGTGACGACTCCGCCGCCGGCGACCGGGTTGCCCTGCCGCGCGATCCCGGGTCCGGTCATCTCGAAGGCGACGAGCTTCTCCGCTGGGCCCTCGGCCCGGACACGGGCGACGACGTCTGAACCGATGAAGCCGGTGGCCTCGCGGCAGCACCAGCCCAGCCCGGCCTCGATCGGCCCGTGGTCACAGTCCAGATCGTTGCCGTAGAGGTGGTAGCCGACCTCCAGACGCAGCGTGTCGCGCGCCCCCAGGCCGGCCGGCGTCGCCCCGGCGCCCACCAGGGCGTCCCACACCTCCCCGGCGCCGTCGGGGTCAAGCAGCAGCTCGACGCCCGGCTCGCCGGTATAGCCCGTCCCGCACACGAGCATGGGGACCCCGGCGACGGTGCGCCCGCAGCAGTGCATCCGCGGCGGCAGCGCGCCGTCGGACAGCTCCCGCAGCAGGTCACGCGCCCGCGGGCCCTGCACGGCGAGCATGGCGAACTCGTCGCGGCGATCGATGATGTCCGCGTCGAAGTCCGGCGCGTGACGGCGGAACCACTCCAGGTCGCGCTCGTGGTTGGCGGCATTGGTCACGGTGACGAAGCACGACTCGGCCAGCCGGTAGGTGAACACGTCGTCCAGCACCCCGCCCTCGGGGTTGCAGATCACGCTGTACTGGGCGCCGCCCTCGGGCAGCCGCCGCACGTCGTTGGAGAGCAGGCGCTGGAGCAGCGCCTGTGCCCCGGGCCCGGCGGTCTCGATCTGGCCCATGTGGGAGACGTCGAACACCCCGGCGCTCCCGCGCACCGCCAGGTGCTCGGCCTTGATCCCGTCGTACTGCACGGGCATCTCCCAGCCCGCGAACGGGATCAGCTTGGCGCCGGCGGCGCGGTGGCGATCATCGAGGGGGCTGCGACGCAGGGCATCGGTCGTAGAGGGCACGATCAGCAGGCTAATACATGCCCCCGGCGGCTCACGCTGGAGCAGCGCCGGCAGGCCCGGATCTCAGCGCGAGACGATCGCCCCGCGCCTCAGCGGGGCCCGCGACCGGAGAGCAGCTGGTAGTCGGCGTCGACCATCAGGCGGATGAGCTCCTCAAAGGTCGTCTCGGGCTCCCAGCCCATCTGGCGCTTGGCCTTGGACGCGTCTCCGATGAGCTGGTCGACCTCGGCCGGCCGCCTGAGCGACGCGTCGATCTCGATGTGGTCGTCGATGTCCAGGCCGGCCTGGTCGAACGCGATCTCGACGCATTCGCGCACCGTGTGAGCCACGCCGGTGGCGATCACGTAGTCCTCGGGATCCTCCTGCTGGAGCATCATCCACATCGCCTCGACGTAATCCTTGGCGTAGCCCCAATCGCGCTCGGCGTCGAGGTTGCCGAGCGACGAGCTTGTCGGCGAGACCGAGCCGGATCGCCGCCGCGTGCCAGGTGATCTTGCGGGTGACGAACTCGAGTCCCGCGGCGCGGACTCTCGTGGTTGAAGAGGATCCCGCTGGTGGCGTGGAGGTTGTAGGACTCGCGGTAGTTGACGGTGATGAAGTGGCCGTAGGCCTTGGCCACCCCGTACGGCGAGCGGGGATAGAAGGGCGTCTCCTCGGTCTGGGGCACCTCGCGGACCTTGCCGAACATCTCGCTCGAGGAGGCCTGGTAGAAGCGCGCCTCGGGGCACACCTCGCGCACCGCCTCCAGCACCCGGGTCACCCCGACGCCCGTGAACTCCGCCGTCAGGGTCGGCTGGATCCAGGAGACGGCGACGAATGACATCGCCGCCAGGTTGTAGATCTCGTCAGGCTTGGCCGCGCGTAGCGCGTCGACCAGGGAGCGGTGGTCGAGCAGGTCGGCCTGGTGGAGCGTCACCGTGACCGCGCAGGTGCTCGATGCGGTCGAACCTCTCGGTGGAGGAGCGACGCACCAGCCCGTGGACGGTGTAGCCCTTCTCCAGCAGAAGCTCGGCCAGGTAGGACCCGTCCTGGCCGGTGATGCCTGTGATGAGCGCTGACGGAATGCGGCGAGCCTAGCGATCCTTCAGGAACGACGGGATGTCGATGTCGTCGTCCGAGATCTCCAGCGAGGAGCGCTGGCGATCGTCCATCGTCACGTCGCGGTCGCGCCGCTCGCGGCGGGTCGTCTCGCGCGCTGTCCCGACGCCGGCCTGCCCGCGCCCATGATCGAACCCGGTGGCGATGACGGTCACGCGGACCTCGTCGCCCAGCGCGTCGTCGATGACCGCTCCGAAGATGATGTTGGAGTTCTGGTCCGCCGCGCTCTGGACGATCTCGGCCGCCTCGTTGACCTCGAACAGGCCGAGGTCGTGGCCGCCGGTGATGTTGAGAAGGATGCCCATGGCGCCCTCGACGGACTCCTCGAGCAGCGGCGAGGAGATCGCGATCTTGGCCGCCTCGGCGGCGCGGTTCTCGCCGGCGGCGGTGCCGATGCCCATGAGCGCGCTGCCTGCCTCGTGCATGATCGTGCGCACGTCGGCGAAGTCCAGGTTGATGAGGCCCGGGATCGTGATCAGGTCGGTGATGCCCTGGACGCCCTGGCGAAGCACGTTGTCGGCCTCGCGGAAGGCGTCGAGGATCGTCGTCCGGCGCTCCACGATCGACAGCAGCTTCTCGTTGGGGATGACGATCAGCGTGTCGACGTTCTCACGCAGTCGCTGAATGCCCTCAGCGGCCTGGCGGGCCCGCTGGGTCCCCTCAAAGGAGAAGGGCCGGGTGACGACGCCCACCGTGAGCGCGCCGATCTCGTTCTTGGCGATCTCGGCGATCACGGGGGCGGCGCCGGTGCCGGTGCCGCCGCCTTCGCCCGCGGTGACGAACACCATGTCGGCGCCCTTGAGCGCCTCCTTGATGTCATCGCGTGACTCGGCGGCCGCGCCGTGACCGACGTCCGGGTTGGCGCCGGCGCCGAGACCCTTGGTCAGCTGATGGCCGATGTTGAGCTTGATGTCGGCGTCGCACATCGCCAGGGCCTGCGCATCGGTATTGCAGGCAACGAATTCGACGCCTCGCAGCCCGGCGTCGACCATGCGGTTGACGGCGTTGGTTCCGCCGCCGCCGACGCCGACGACCTTGATGACTGCCAGATAGCTTCCACTGTCCATGAGTTCTCGTCCGACCCTCTAGTTAGGGTTGAAGGTTTTGCCCACGCGAGGGCTGCGTGACCAGTTTGTCACGTTAGAACTTAGCGATACGCGAAGTCAACGGTGCGCACGCTTTCGCAACAGTCGTTGCAGAACGCCCAACTCTCGACGATAACCGAGAGTTGCGATTTTTGCGAGGTAAGCCTCTACTTGAGGTTGAGTGTTGGTCTAGCCCCCAGCGGCCACGGTCGATCCGCTGGTACCGGCCGTCCCCGCGGCCCCGCCCTGACTGCTCGCCGACTGCGAGCTCGACGCGGTGTCAGACCCCGCCCCGGCAACCGGGCGCGAGGCCACGGTGACGTCGATGTAGTCGGCGCCGGCTGACCCCGGGTCCGCCAGCACGGCCGCGGCGGCGGCCCACTTGGCGCCGAGGTGATCGTCGCCTCCGAAGTACAGCTGGGGCCCGCTGCGCAGCTGTGCCTCGAGCCCGTGGGTGCCGCTGTCAGAGGCCTGGCTCACCTTGGGCAGGAGCTCGTAGGGCGCAGCGGCCAGCAGCTGGATGACCTGCAGGGTCGAGCCCGTCACGCGCGTCCCCCCGGGCGACACCGGCAGCGAGATCGTCGGCAGGGACCCGGAGACCGAGATGCCGCGCAGGAGCGTCCCGTCCGCCGACACGGGGATGCGGAGGCCGGCTGCGGAGATCATCGCCACCGGGACCTGCTCCACCACGTCGATGCGCATCCGATGCGGGAAGTTGGTGGAGACGTGCAGGTGCTTGACCACCGGATACGGAGCCACGGCCGTCCGCAGCGCGGACAGCTTCACGTCGAGCGTGGTCATGTTGCGGGCGGCCGAGGTGAGGGCGGCGCGGATCTGGTGGGCGTCGCGGCCGCTGACGCCGACGATCGTCACGCGCTGGACGGCGACCAGCGACGAATTGCGCAGCCACACCCAGCCCCCGGCGGCCAGGGCCAGGACGGCGAGCACCGCCACGAGCATCCGCCCCCATCCACCCCTCGGCCGCGGGAGGCGCAGCAGCCGGCGTCGCGACAGCCGCAGCGGTGCCGACCGTGCGCGGGTGCCGCTCATCGCCGGGCCCAGTCGGCGGGGAACGAGACCGGCCCCAGCGTCTGGACCTCGGGCTCGAGCTCGACGCCGAAGCGCTCCTGCACGCGCCGCCGGCCCTCCGCCATCAGCGCCACGACATCGGCCGTGGTGGCCTCTCCCAGGTTCTCCACGAAGTTGGCGTGCTTGGCCGAGAACCCGGCGCCGCCCACCTGTAGGCCGCGGGCACCCGCCGCCTCCAGGAGCTGGCCGGCGGTGCGGCCCTCCGCCCGGGGGTCCGACGGGTTCTTGAAGGTGGAGCCGAACGTCTTGATCCCCGACGGCTGGGCGGCCCGGCGCTTGGAGCGCATCTCACCCAGGGTGCGCTTGACGTCCTCGGGGGGCAGTGGAGTGAGCCCGAACGCGGCGCGCGCCACCACCTCGCCGGGGCCCAGCCCCGAGCGCCGGTAGGCGAAGCCCAGCTCGTCGGGGGTTCGCCGGGCGGTCCCTGTGGCGCTGGTGACCTCGACCCATTCCAGCGCGCGCGCCAGCTCCCCGCCGTACGCGTTGGCGTTCATCCGCACCGCGCCGCCGACGGTGCCTGGGATGTTGACTCCGAACTCGATCCCGCTGAGCCCGGCGCGCGCCGCCTGAGCCGACACCGCGGGTAGGCGTGCGCCCCCGCCGCAGTCGATGCGGGTCCCGTCCACCGTGATCTGGGTGAGCTCCTGGTCAAGTTTCAAGACAAGTCCGCGGACGCCGGCGTCCGCTATCAGGAGGTTCGACCCCGAGCCCACGACCCCTACCTCGACGCGCTCCGCGCCGGCCCACGCCAGGACCGCCTCGAGCTCGGCGACGGTGCCCGGACGCGCGAACAGCTCGGCCGGTCCGCCGGTGCGGATCGTCGTGAGACGCGACAGCGGATAGTCGCGCTGGATGCCCTCGGGGAGCCCGCCGCGCATCGTGCCAGGCTAGATGGGCCCTCAGACGACGAGCGAGCGGCCGAGGGCGTCGATGTTGCCCGCGCCCATCATCAGGCATAGGTCGCCCGAGCGCAGAGACCGGTTCAGGTACGCCCGCGCCTCGTCAAAGCCCGGCATCCAGGCGACCGAGCGGCCACCGGCGGCGTCGGCGGCCTCGGCGGCCACCAGCTGGCCGCTCACCCCGGGGAAGTCCTCGGCGCGCTCCCGGGCCGGATAGATCCCCAGCACGACGATCGCGTCGGCGGCGGCCAGGGCGACGCCGAAGGCCCGTGCGAGCGCGCGCGTGCGCGAGTAAAGATGGGGCTGGAACACAGCCACCAGCCGCCGGGGCGCGAGCGTGCGTGCTGCGGCGATCGCGGCGGCCACCTCGGTGGGATGGTGGGCGTAGTCGTCGTAGACCTGGGCGCCGGCGGCGGTCTCCCCCGCGCGCTCCATCCGGCGCCGGGCGCCGCGGAAGTCCGCCAGAGCCGCGGCGGCGGCCACCGGGTCCGCCCCGGCCAGCGCGCAGGCGGTGAGGGCGCCGGCGGCGTTGACGGCGTTATGGGCGCCCGGGACGGAGAGCCGGACCTCGATGCCGCGCCAATCAAAGCGCGACCCCTCCGAGTCAAGGCGCGCGCCGCGCGCGTCGTAGGGAACGCCGCCGCCGGGGCACAGCGCCCGCAGCTCGGGACGGTCCCACACCACCGCGCGCTCGCCCGCGCGAGCCATGAACTCCGCGAACGTCTGCTCCAGGTCCAGCCGCGAGCCGTAGGTGGAGTGGTGGTCGAGCTCGGCGTTGGTGAGCACGGCGATCTCGGGCTGGAGCTTGAGCAGCGACCGGTCTGACTCGTCGGCTTCGACCACGATCCACTCCCCCGAGCCCCAGCCGGCGTTGCTCTGAGTGGAGCGCAGCTCGCCGCCCACGACGTAGGCGGGGTCAAGCCCGGCGCCCTGCAGCGCCTGAACGGCCATGCCCGACGTCGTGGTCTTGCCGTGGGTACCGGTGACGGCCAGGCAGCGGCGCAGGGCCGCGATCTGGGCGAGCAGGTCGGCGCGGTGCAGTTCTGAGCCCGCCGCGAGCCGCTCGGGGTTGTCGGACGGGATGGCCGTGGAGTAGACGACCTCGGCGCCGGCCGGGACGTTGGCGGCGGCGTGGCCGAACACCGGCTCGATCCCGTGCTGGACCAGGCGCTCGGTATAGCTGGAGGGCGCCCGGTCAGACCCGCTCACCTGAGCGCCCAGGGCGGCGGCGATCAGGGCCAGGCCGCTCATGCCGGCGCCGCCGATCCCGACGAAGTGCAGGCGACGGCCCGCCCATGTGGTCTCCGTGTTCGTGGCGCTCATGGCTGAGCGAGCGAGGCTATCTGAGCTACGGGACGCGCCCGTCCGCGTGCGACGGCGGCCGCCGGGCCGGGGCGCCTCGGACGAACGTCTGCTCACAGATCCACGCGATTGGAGGGTTGGGGCAACGTGAACGTCCAAACCTGGGCAAAAGCGCATCCGAGCTGCTCACACCGTTTTCCGGTCCTGGTTAGGGTGATCTCCCACATATGCACTCCCTCCACGCCAAGGCCTGGGGACCGCTGCGCGCCCGCCTCGTCGCTGTCGCCCTCGCGGCCGCGGCCGGTGTGACCGCGTTCGCCGCGATCTCACTGATGTCGGCGGCGCCCGCGCGCTCGGCCGTCCCCCACGGCGCCCAACAGTGTCCTGAGCCGTACTCGAACACGCGTGATCCCAGCAACCCGCTGGCGCTGCCCACGGCGCCCGGGTCCGACCCGCTCCACGGAGCGAACTTCTTTGTGCCGGGACCGCGGAAGGGGGCGGCAGCCGGGGCGATTGCCCAACTCGTCGGTCTGAACCCGAACACGATGCCGGTCGACGAGTCGTGGGCGGACTTCCAGCAGCGCCTGTCAAACGGCAGCATCGCCGCCAAGCTGGCGCACGACAAGGGGCTGGCCCACCAGGTGGCCGAGCTGTCAAAGATCGCCTCCCAGCCCGACGTCCAGCGCATCAGCATCTACTCCATGGGCGGAGGTCCGGGCGCGATCTTCGGGCAGACGCAGAAGATCCTCTGCTCGAACGCCACCGCGGACCCGGGGTCGATCGTGGCCTTCAACACCTACTTCCTGCACCCAACCCTGGGCGGATGCGCCAACGCGTCCCAGATCCAGGCCTACATGCCGACGTTCAAGCGCCAGATCAACGAGATGGCCGCCGCCATCGACCGCCGGCCCGCGCTGATCCTGGCCGAGATCGACGCGCTGGGCTCATCGGCGTGCATCGCCCGCCACGGAGGGCTGCCGGCCTGGGAGGCGGCGCTGAAGTACGAGGTCGACGCCTTCGAGGCGCTCCCCCACACCGCGGTCTACGTGGAGGGTGGCTACTCGGACTCCAACTCCGTGGGCTACACGGCGAAGGCCCTCAACGCCATCGGCGTCAACAAGATCCAGGGCTTCTTCACCAACGACACCCACAACCAGTGGACGATCAACGAGATCCGCTGGGCGACGAAGGTCGCCAAGCGCACTCACGGCGCCCACTTCATCGTCAATACCTCCAACAATGGCCGCGGGCCGAAGCTCAACCCCCACCCCACCACCCAGGGCGTTGAGGATCTGTGCAACCCGCCCGGCCGCGGGCTTGGCCCCGAGCTCAACACCAACACCGGGTACCCGTACGTGGACGCGTTCATGTGGACGCACCCGCCCGGAAACTCCAGCGGCTGCGGTGGTGGCCCTCCCGCTGGCGTGTTCTGGCCCGCGTACGCCGTCGGCCTGGGCGACCGCGCCAACCAGCAACTCGGCCCGGGCCTCCCCGGCCGGCCCTACTGAGGCCTCACTCGAGCGCCCGCCGCCGCCAGCACTTCGCGTGCAATGACGGCGGCGGCGTCGGGCCGGGCGAGCCCGGCCGAAGCCCGGCTCATCGCCGTCAGGCCGCCAGGGTCGGCCAGGAGGGCACCGACCTCCTGGGCCAGCCGCGGGCCGGTGAGCTCGGCGTCCGGGATGACCAGCGCGGCGCCGGCGGCCTCCATGTAGCGGGCGTTGGCCGCCTGGTGGTCGGCCGCGGCGTAGGGGTACGGGATGAGGACCATGGGGCGGCCGTGGGCGGCGATCTCGAAGATCGACCCGCCTGACCGGGCCACAACGAGGTCCGCCGCCAGCAGCGCCTGCCTGAAGTCGTTGATGTAGCCCCGCAGGTCATAGTGGGGACCGGGCGCGCTGAGATCGGGCAGATCCCGGGTGCCCGCGGCATGCAGGACTCGGAAGCCCGCGCCGGCGAAGGCCTCGATCGCCGCCTGGTTGATGGAGCGCGCACCCTGGGAGCCGCCGAAGACGAGCACCATCTGCTCGCCCGGCCCGATCCCGAACCGCTCGCGAGCGGCCTCCCGGTCGGTGGCCGGCGCCGGCCCGGGGCGCCCGGTGACCAGGTAGCGGGGCCCGTCGCGGCCGGGGAGCGGGAAGGTGAGGCAGACGCGGCGAGCCAGTGGCGCCAGCAGGCGGTTGGTCAACCCCAGGTGGCTGTCTGCCTCCATCAGCACGAGCGGCACGCGCCGGCTCACGGCGGCGAGCCCCACCGGGCCCGCGACGTACCCCCCGGCGCCGAGCGCCGCCGCCGGATCGAGCCGGCCGATGAGCCGGCGAGCCGAGGCCACCGCGCCGGCGGCCATCACCACCGCGCGGGCGGCCGCCACGGGGTCGCGCCGCGCCAACTGGGCAACCTTGAGGGTGTGCATCTCATAACCGGCCGCCGGGATCAGCTCACGCTCGGCCCGCTCGCCACCGACGAAGACGACCCGGGCGCCCTCCTGACGTAGCGCGTCGGCCACCGCCAGCGCCGGCACGACGTGCCCTGCGGTCCCGCCGGCGCCGATCACGATCAGCGGCGCGCTCGCGTCAGCCGTTGACGCGCTCACGTCAGCCGGCGGAGCGCCGGCTCCCAGCGCCGGCTCGCCGCTGCCGACGATCCTGGCGTCGCCGCTCGCGCTCGGCGGCGGACGCGGTGGGCTGCCCCTCCACCACCTTCAGGCGCCTGGCCCCCGGCCGCGAGATGTTGAGCAGCAGCCCGACGGACGCCAGCATCACGCACAGGTTGGTGGGCGCATAGGAGATGAACGGCAGCGGAACGCCGGTGAGCGGTGCCAAGCCGAGCACGACGAAGATGTTGAGGATCCCCTGACACAGGATGAGTGACGTCAGTCCGCTGGCCAGCAGCTTGGGGTAGCGCCCCACCGCGCGCCGCGCGGTGCGCAGGCCGGCATAGGCGATCATCCCGTACAGGAAGACGACGCCGCAGATGCCGAGGACGCCCAGTTCCTCGCCGATGACGGCGAGGATGAAGTCGTTCTGGGCCTCGGGCAGGTAGTAGATCTTCTGCACCGACTTGCCCAGCCCGACGCCGAGCAACCCGCCCGAGCCCAGGGCGATCTGGCCCTGGACCGCCTGATAGCCGGCTCCGGCCGCCGTGGTCGCCGACCACGGGTGCAGGAACGTGGTGAGGCGTGCCTGCTGGTAGGGCTGGGCGAGCACCATGAGCACGACGCCGATGGCGGCGACCGCCGCCAGCCGCGCGAGATAGCGCATCGGCATCCCGGCGGCGATCATCAGCGAGGCGACGGTGAAGGCGACGACGAGCCCCGTCCCCAGGTCCGGCTCGACGACGATGAGCAGGATCGCCGGGCCGGCGGCGAGCAGGATCGGGGCCACCGCCTGGCGGAAGCTTCGCATCCGCTTGGGGTGATCGGCGAGGTAGCGCGCGGTGTAGAGGACGAGCGCCAGCTTCATGATCTCCGACGGCTGGAACTGGATCGGGCCCAGCGAGAACCACCGGCGGGCCCCGTTGACGGCCACGCCGAACCCGGGCACGAGCACGAGCAGGAGCAGCGCAAACGAGCCCAGCAGCATGAGCCGGCAGATCTGGGGCGTGAGCAGCGCCAGCCCCCGGCGCTCGAGCACCTGCATGGCGATGAGGCCGATGACCCCGAAGACGAGGTAACGGATGAACTCGCCGGTGCCGCTGCCGCCGTGCGAGCTGAGGACGCCCAGGGGCGATGAGGCGCTGTAGACCATGACGGCGCCGAAGGCCAGCAGGCACAGCGCCGCGGTCATGAGGATCCGGTGCTCCAGCGGAGGCGCGACCCGGCGGCTGCTGGCGCGTCGGCGAGACGCGCTCATGCCCGCCGGCTCGGCTGGGCCTTGACGCCCGCGCGATGCGGCCGCGCTGCCCACCTACAGCTCCCCCACGAGCCGGCGGAAGTGGTCGCCCCGGGCCTCGAAGTCCGGGTACTGGTCATAGCTGGCGCAGGCCGGTGAGAGCAGGACGGTCTCTCCGGGGGCGGCCGCAGCGGCCGCGGCCTGCACGGCGGTGGCCAGGTCGCCCTCCTGGTGGATCGGGATCCCGGCCGGAGCAAGCGCCTGTTCGAGGTCCCCGGCCGCCTCTCCGATCAGGTACACGGCGCGGCAGCGTTCGCCGACCACCGGGGCCAGCGGCGAGAAGTCCTGGCTCTTGCCCCGGCCGCCCGCGAGTGAGGTGGATGCCGCCCGCGTAGCTGCGCAGCGCGACGACCGTACTGGCGACGTTCGTCGCCTTGGAGTCGTTGACGAAGGCGACGCCGTCGCGGGTGGCGATCAGCTCGAGCCGGTGCGCCACTCCCCGGAAGGTGCGCAGGCCGGCGGCCACCGCGTCGCGGTCGATGCCGCGCGCCAGGCATGCCGCGGCGACCGCCATGGCGTTGGCACGGTTGTGGGCGCCGGGCAGGGAGATCTCGGTGACGTCGATGAGCGGTTCGTCGTCCCACCACAGGTATCCGGCCCGGTCAGACAGCTCCGCGCCCTCGGCCCCGAACGGGACGCGGCGGGCACAGCCGCCGAGGTCCTCGACGTCGAGGTCGAGGGGGGCCACGGCGACGTCGTCGTTGCCCTGATTGGCGAAGATCCGCAGCTTGGCCGCGACATAGTCGGCGAACGTGCCGTGGCGGTCGAGGTGGTCAGGCTCGAGGTTGAGCAGGACCGCCACCTCGGGGGCGAAGGCGACCGTGTCCTCAAGCTGAAACGAGGACGCCTCGCACACGATCGTCGCGCGTGCCGGAACCGTCCCCACGAGCGACGTCAGGGCCGTCCCGACGTTCCCGGCGACGGCGACAGGCAGGGCCGCCTCGCGGTGCACGTGCCCGATCCACTCGGCGGTCGTCGTCTTGCCATTGGTCCCGGTCACCGCAATGAACTCGTTCTCGAGCAGTCGCCAGGCGAGCTCCAACTCGCCGAGGATGGGTACGCCGCGGGCTCGCGCCGCCGCCACGAGGGGGGCGTTCCGGGGCACACCGGGGCTCTTGATGAGCGTCCCGGCGCGGGCGGCAAGGGCGTCGCCTGACGCATCCAAATGGACTTCGACGCCGGCGTCCGAAAGCCTTTGTGCGGCACGGTCGAGTGCGGGGGTGCCGCGCGCGCCCGCATCGCAGCCGATCACCTCCTCTCCGCGGGCACGCAATGTGAGGGCCGCTGCCACGCCGGAACGGGCCAGCCCGACGATCAGATACGGCCCTCCGGGAAGCGGCGGCCGCGGCTTGGAAGCGCCGGCGGCGGGCATCGCGGGGCCGCTACCCCCGAACGCTGAGCTGGTAGACGACGAACCCGATCGCGCCGAACGCCGCCGCGACGATCCAGAAGCGCAGGATGATCTTGGTCTCAGACCACGCCTGAAGCTCGAAATGGTGGTGGATGGGCGCCATCAGAAACACCCGCTTGCGGAACACCTGGAAGGAAAAGACCTGGATGACCACCGAGAGGACCTCGATCACGAAGATCCCTCCGAGCAGGATGAGCAGCGCCTCCGTGTTGGTCATGACCGCCAGGCCGGCGATCGCGCCGCCTAAGCCCAGCGAACCGGTGTCCCCCATGAAGATGCTCGCCGGGAAGCTGTTGAACCAGAGGAAGCCGATGCACGCCCCCACCAGGCAGCCGGCCAGCAGCGAAAGGTCGCGCGCGCCGATGATGAACGTGATCCCGATGTAGGCCAGGAGGACGATGGCGGCGCATCCGGCGGCGAGACCGTCGAGCCCGTCGGTGAAGTTGACCGCGGTGGTCGTCCCGGCCACCACCAGGTAGATGAACACCGGGAACAGCGGCCCGAGGTCGATCGAGGCATCGACGAAGCGCAGCTGCACGGTCGGCCCGATGTTGGCCTTCTGTGTGGCGATCCACCACAGCCCCACGGAGATGGCGATCGTGACCACCAGCTTCGTCCGCGCGCGCAGGCCCAGCGACCGGCGTTTGACGATCTTGGTGTAGTCGTCGGCAAAGCCCAGCAGCGCGCAGGAGATCGCCGCGAAGAACACCCCCACCGAGCGCCAGTCGCGCTCGGAGAGCAGCGCGTAGGGCACCGCGATCGCCAGGAAGATGATGATCCCGCCCATCGTCGGCGTGCCCGCCTTGGTCTGGTGGCCCCGAGGGCCCTCCTCGCGGATGTTCTGCCCGAACTCGCGGTTGCGCAGGAACTCGATGAACTTCGGGCTCAGGAACAGGCACATGAGCAATGAGGCGGTGCCGGCGATCAGCACGCGCCCGGATGCCGAGCCCGTCACGCGGTGTCTTCCCTGGCGCCGAGCGCCCGGCAGACGAGCTCCAGGCCCACCCCGCGCGAGGCCTTGACGAGCACGACGTCCCCGGGGGCCAGCAGCTCCGGGACGACCACCGCGGCCTCACCGGCGTCGGCCACCGAGTGGGTCTCGCCCGCGAAGCGGTCGGCGATCGACGCCGCCAGCGGCCCGACGGTCACCAGCACGTCCACGCCCGCGGCGGCCGCCTGTTCGCCCAGCTGGGCGTGGAACTCATGCTCCTGGGGCCCCAGCTCCAGCATGTCCCCGAGCACGGCGACGCGACGCGCGCTGTCAGCGGCGGCGGCGGTGGCCTTGAGGTCGTCGAGAGCGGCGCGCATCGAGATCGGATTGGCGTTGTAGCAGTCGTCGATGACTGTTACCCGGCTCGGTGTTATGTAGCGCTGGCCCCGGCCCGCCGTCAGGGCGAGCTCCACGCGGCCTTCCGGAGTGACCCCCACCGCACGGGCCGCGGCCACCGCGGCAAGCAGGTTGGATCGCATATGTGCCTGCGTGAACGGCACTTCCAGGACGATCCGCTCCCCTTGGGCGTCGATCGTGAGGCGATCGCCGTCGGGGCCTGTATCGGCCGCGGCTTCGATCAGCCGCACGTCGCCATCGGGGCCGAATGTGACGGTTGTCACGTCGTCTCTCAGATGCGGCTGCAGAAGCTTCTCCCCCTGCGGGATGACGGCCGTGCCACCGGCAGGGAGCCCGGCGATGAGCTCGGCCTTGGCCGCGGCGATGGCCTCGATGCTCCCCATCAGCTCCAGGTGGACGGGCCCGATGCTCACGATCACGGCGACGTCGGGCTCGGCGATCTCCGCCAGCTCGGCGATCTGCCCCACCCCCCGCATGCCCATCTCCAGCACCAGGACCTCCGTGCCCACGGGCGCATTGAGGATCTCCAGCGGCATCCCGATCTCGGTGTTGAAGTTCGCCCGCGAGGCCACCGTGCGCCTGTGCGGCGCGAGCACCGCCCGCAGCAGGTCCTTGGTGGAGGTCTTGCCGGTCGAGCCGGTGACCCCGATCACGTGCGCGCCCAGCTCCCGGCGCCAGGCCGTGGCGAGCTTTTGCAGGGCTTTCAGGGGGTCGGCGGCGGCAAGGACCAGCCCGGTCTGTGCACTGCCGGCGAGTGGTTCAGCGTGTTCGGGGGTCACGAGCACGCCCCAGGCCCCGGCCTCGAGGGCTCTGGCCGCGAAGGCGCCGCCGTCGACGTTGGCGCCGGGCAGGCCGACGAAGAGCGTTCCGGGCCCGGCCGCGCGCGAGTCGATCGTCGCGGTCTCCGGGCCGCTGGAGCGGTCAGAGGCGGCCAGCAGGCGCGCGCCGGAGCCCGACGCGACCTTCTCGGGTGTCCATTGCTTCATCGGGCGGGGGTCGCGGCGTTGGAGACCGCACCCCGGAGGATTTCACGCGCGACGGTCACATCGTCGAACGGGACTTTCCTCCCACCCTCGAACTCCTGCCCCTGCTCATGCCCCTTGCCAGCGATGACCACGACGTCACCCGCGGCCGCGGCGGAGATCGCCCGTTCGATCGCCACACGCCGGTCCACCTCGTGCTCGACATCGGGCCCGCTGCCGACGAGGATCTCGTCGATGATCGCAGCGGGGTCCTCAGACCGCGGGTTGTCAGAGGTGACGATGACGCGGTCGGCGAGGCGCGCGGCGATCTCCCCCATCAGCGGGCGCTTGCCGCGGTCGCGGTCCCCGCCGCAGCCGAAGACCACGTGCAGCCGCCCGTTGGTGAGGCCGCGCGCGGCCCGGAGCACGTTCTCCAGGGAGTCCGGCGTGTGCGCGTAGTCGACGAGCACGGCGTAGTCCTGGCCCTCGCTGACTGACTGAAATCGGCCCGGGACCTGCCCCGCCGAGGCGATCGCCTCGATCGCGGTCTCCGCCTCCACGCCCAGCGCCCGGGCTGTGGCGAACGCCCCGAGCACGTTTGAGACGTTGAAGCGCCCGGTGAGGGGCGAGCTGAGCTCGAAGACGCCGTCCGGGGCCGTCACCGCGAAATGCGAGCCGTCCAGGCCGGTCTGCACCGCCCCGGCGCGATAGGACGCGTCGTGCTCCAGGGCGAAGGTGATCGCCGCGTCCCCCAGATCCGCCGCCAGCCGCGCGCCGTATGGATCGTCGACGTTGACCACCGCGTGCGCGGGCGCGAGATCCGTGAACAGCAGGCGCTTGGCCCGGTAGTACTCCTCCATCGTCTCGTGGAAGTCGAGATGGTCCTGGGTGAGGTTGGTGAAGATCGCTGCGGTGAAGTGGATCGCATCGGCGCGATGGAGCGTGAGCGCATGGGACGACACCTCCATGACGCATGCCTGGTCGCCGGCGTCGAGCATCTCGGCGAAGGTGCGCTGGAGGTCGATCGCCTCCGGCGTCGTGCGCAGGACCTCGTGCTCGACGCCCCCGATCACGCTCTTGACGGTCCCCAGCAGCCCAGCCGGGCGGCCGGCGGCCTCGAGCAAAGCACGCACCAGGAACGCCGTCGTGGTCTTGCCGTTGGTCCCGGTGATGCCGACGGTCTGAAGCCGCGCGGTGGGATCTCCATGGAAGCGCGCCGCGACCGGAGCCATCGCGGCCCGCACCGACTCCACCTGCACCTCTGGGATGCCCAGGTTCAGCGGCCGCTCGACGACCAGCGCGGCTGCCCCGCGGGCCACGGCGTCCGGCGCGAAATCGTGCCCGTCCCGCGTATAGCCGGGGACGCAGAAGAACAGCGTGCCCTCACCGACCAAGCGGTTGTCATAGGCCAGCGACGAGATCTCGACGTCGGCGGCGGTCGGCGGCGCGTCGTCACACAGGAGGCCCAGGCGCATCGCCCGACAATAGCCGTCACCCCGACGGGAACGGCAGCTCCGCCTGCGGCGCTCCAGACCCGTCCCTGACCTGCTGGATCGCCGCGACCAGCTCGAGCCAGCCGTAGAACGGGAGCGCCCCTGTGCCCGAGGCGGAGAGCTGCCCCCGGACCCCAAGACGGTCGAGTTCCACCTGCGCCACATCTACCAGAAGCTCGGCGTCAACTCCCGCGACAAGCTCAGCGGAGCGCTCGGGGTCGATAGCTGACGGACGCGGCTCGCCGGCATCTCACCGCCGCCGCGGCGGCGAAGAGCCCCATCACGATCAGGTAGCCGCTGTGCGAGAGCGTGAACGAGTGGTCCGAGAAGGGCCACAGCAGCGCCACGCCAGCATCTGCCTCGGACATGTCGCGCCAGAAGTGGATGGCCAGGCCGATAGCGATCCCCAGCATCACGTCGCGACGGGAGCGCCAGAGGGCCGCCACCACCAGCACCACGACGATGCTCAGCAGCGAGTGCGTGTACGGCCGCGGGGTTCCGCGGGTGAGGAAGTCATGGCCCAGCTCGCGCGGGACATGGTCGAGGTCGATCACCACCGACGCCACCAGCGCGGGAACCAGGAAGCGATCGCAGATCCGGGGGCCCAGGGCCCACAGGACGATCAGGGCGGTGAGGACGTGTGCGATCTCGTCGAGCGGCCCGCCCGGGAAGAACGAGTCTCCGGCCATGCGATAGAGCAAATCGGCGAGGACGAGAGCCACCACGGCCGCCGCGAGCGCACGCGCTGAGAGCCGGAGGCGGGGCACCGATCCGAGTATCCCGGAAACACCGGGCTTTTTTTCGGCTAAAGCTCTGGCGCCCGCACGCCGATACCAATAAAAGTAGTTGATCTGGCGAGGCGTTTGAGCGGAGGTTGTGTGGACATGCTTTTGACCATCGTCGCCATCTGGGCGATCGTCATCCCCCTCGCCGTTCTTGGCATCAGCTGGCAGGTCGCCAACCTGCGCGATGAGCGTGCTTCGCGGGCCGCCAAGCGGTCGGCCCCCGAGCATCGCGCGAGCGCCGTGCGCGCCGCCGGCGCACCCATCTGCGCCGTCCCCGCCGCGCGGCCGCGCCGGACGCTCACGCGTCGCGTCTGCCCGGAGCGTCCGCACGGCGCCGGACGCCGCCCCGCGTCGGCTTAGTTGTTCGAGAAGCCGTGACCGCGGCTGGCCAGCTCCCGCCGCTCCAGAACCCGATCCACGAGCCCGTAGGCCAGGGCCTCCTCGCCCGTGAAGTAGCGGTCGCGCTCCATGTCGGCGTGGACCCGCTCCACGGACTGGCTGGTGTGCTTGGCGTAGAGATCGTCCACGCGCGCTCGCAGGGCGAGGATCTCCCGCGCGTGGATCTCGACGTCGGTTGACTGGCCCTCGAAGCCGCCCGAGGGCTGGTGGATGAGGATGCGGCTGTTGGGCAGCGCCATTCGCTTACCCGGCGCCCCGCCGGCCAGCAGGAGCGACCCCATCGACATCGCGATCCCGTAGCAGATCGTCTGCACGTCGGGGCGGATGAACTGCATCGTGTCGTAGATGGCCAGGCCGGCGTAGATCGAGCCGCCCGGCGAGTTGATGTAGAGGTGGATGTCCTTGTCAGGGTCGTCGGACTCGAGGTGGACGAGCTGGGCAACGATCAGGTTGGCGATCTCCTCGTTGACCTGACCCCCGAGGAAGACGACGCGATCGTTGAGCAGGCGCGAGTAGATGTCGAACGACCGTTCCCCACGGGCCGTCTGCTCGACGACCATCGGAACCAGAGTCATCAGGGCCTCCTTGTGCAGCGCTGATATTGTGCAACGAACAGGTTGCACAAGACCGTAGCAGACGCGCAACCTACGAGTTGCACATCGGCGCAGCTGCCCGCCTTGGGGCAGGCCCCCGAACCCGACGGGCGCTAATGCACGCTTGCGGCGATCGCCTGCTCGACGGCTGCCGCCTCGGGCGCATCCACGGCTTCGACCACGTGGATGGTTCGAGTCAGCTCGGCAATCAGGTCGTAGCCGTCCCAGAACCTGCCGAAGCTCAAGGCGTCGCCGAACCCGACAATCCGGTCGACGCCGCGGCCGTGCAGGGACCGCGCGAACGCGGTGAGCTCGGCGTGCGTGAACCCGTGGGCCACCACCGTCTGGTCCTTGCGCTTGACGAAGCTGACCAGCTCCGACAGCGCGTCGACCCGGGCCTCGAACAAGAGCCCGAAACCCGGATGGCTGCGATCGAACCCCGAAAGGTCCGTCAAGCTGAGCACGACCAGGTTGTCGCCGAATCGATCCACCCGCTTGACCGGACGGTCGATCAGCGCCTGATGGGTGAATGTGAGCCTCGCGATCGCGGGGCCGGGCGCGAGTCGGTAGCCGCGGGTCTCGATCACGTGCGCGAGCTCGTCGAAGAGGATCCGGCGCGCCTCGTTGACCTTCGCCTCGGTCCCGATCCAGACGAGCAGCCGCGGCGAGGCGCACGCGAGCTGGTCAAACCAGTACGTGTCTCGGAACAGCCGCTCGGCCAGCGTCGAGCGAGAGTCCGGGTCGGCCGCGAGCACCGCATCCGGGCGGAGCACCGCGAACCCGAAGCGGTCGCCAAAGGTCAGCTCGTGAGCGGCCGGACGAACCGGAACGGCGCGCAACCGAGCGACGGTCTGGTCGCCGCCCCACAGCAGGCGCACGTCCGCCTCGCGCGACAGCTCGGCGGTCGGCTCGGCTTCATGGTCGTAGGAGATGACCGCCAGCTCCTGCGCGAAACCGGCGAAGCGGTCCTGCGCCAGCACCCGTTCGAGCACATCGCACAGCAGCTTGACCTGTGGACCGAACCGGGTCCGCGAGACGCGCACGACATTGAGATTGCCCACCAGGAACGAGGCAACCAGCGGATACAGGAAGAGGGTGTCGACGTTCGTCGGCGGCAGGTGGAATGCGAGCCCCCGAGGGGCCCGCAGAGACCCCGCCGCCTCCAGCTCCGAGAACTGCTGCGCCAGCCGGGTGACCTCGGCGCGGCGCAGCCAGAAGGCCGCGGCCAGGATCTCCGGATAGGCCCGGGCCGGCGGATGCTCGAAGATCGCCCGCGAGACGGCTGCACAGAACTCGATCCGCGCGGGATGAAACGGATCGGCGCAATCGCGACGGGCGTCGCGCAGGCCGTGGATCAGTTCCTTCACATCGACGGGCGCGGGGCGGGGGACGACTTGCTCGACGATCACGCGGCCAACTCCACCGGATCTGAGCTCGTATCGCTGCAGCCGCGAACCTCTGCCTCGGGCGCCCGGCCGAGGATCGAGACGGCCTTGCCCAAGCGCCCGCAGGGGCAGCTATCGACGGCTTCCACGCGCGCGAGATCCTCGGTGATGATCGAATGCCCGGGATAGCTCTCGGGCAGAGCACTGACCATCTGCGCGAGCCCAACCTCGCCGTCGGGGGCCACCTCCCACGAGGCCGGGTCGCGAACGATCAGCTCAGCTGCGTTCGGCGTGTGGAGGTACCCGTGCTCGCATTCGACCAGCACCGTCCCGATCTGCTCGGCCATCCCGTAGAAGTTGTGCACGCGGCGCACACCGGTGACCCGCTCCAGCTCACTCTTGAAGGTGCGGTTCGTGACGGCCTGGTCGGTCAGCTTCTTCCACCCCCCCGAGTGGATCAGGATCGCGTCCTGCAGGTTCGCCTCACCCGGGCGCAGCGCGCCGACCAGATGCTCCCAGACCATGAACGTGAACCCGAAGATCAGGATCGGAGAGCCCGCGTGCTCCTCCGACCAGCTCGCCAGCCGGTCGCGGTCGAGGCGCATACGGTCGTCCAGCGCGTAGAGATGGTCGCGTCCGAATGTCGCCATCCCCACGATCCCCGCGGCCCGGGCCGAACGGGTGCGCCGATCGCGGATCGTCGAACGCGAGTCCACGATCAGCATGGGCACGCGGGAGCCACCCAACCAGTGGGTCATGATGCCCGCCAAGCTGCGCGTCTGAAGCTGCGCGGCCGCCGCATCGAGGTACACACGGCTGATGGCCGCCCCGGTCGTACCCGAGGACGTGACCACCTTGGACACCTGGTCGGAGGGAATGCTGCGCAGCTCGTGGCTCTTGAACAACCCGACCGGAAGCATCGGCGCGCGCGCCGGCGAGGTGATCCGCTCGGGGTCGTGTCCGAACGCGGAGAGGATCCGCCGGTACGGCTCACAGCGCTCGCGGTGCAGGACGAGTCAGCTCCTGCAGCCGCTCGGTGAGGATCGCCTGCTTGTCACTCGTGTCGCAGCGAGTACTGGTCAAGGCGGACGAGCTCGTCAACGTGCATCGTGCTCACCGAGCCGCTCATAGTCGACCTTGCCCGATGCCGTCCGCGGCAGCGCGTCGATCTCCCGCACCTCGAAGGCCCGCGGATTGAGACCGAGCTGACGAGCGACCACTCGTTGCAGGTCGCCGGGCTCGATGTCGGCGTCCCCCTCCTGCCAGAGCACGATCCGATCGCCACCATCGGCAGCGGCGACCGGGCCGTAGGCGCTGGCGGCGGACTCGATCTCGTCCAGGTTCTGACGCATGCCGAAGACCTTCGCGATCCGCTTGATCCTGCCAGTGACCCGGAAGAAGCCGTCCTCGTCGAAGCAGCCGAGGTCTCCCGTACTCAGCTCTCCACCCTGGGCGTCCCCGCACGCCAGATCCTCGGGCTGCGTGGCATAGCCCTGCATCACATTGGGCCCGTGGTAGATCAGCTCGCCTTCCACGTTGGGCTCGGTCACCAGCTGGCTGCCGGAGCGGACGCTCAGGCGTCCGCCCGGGATCGGGATCCCGATCGTGTGAGCCTTCTCGGGGAGCGCCTGGGGCGGCACGTAGGAGATGCGGGCGGTCGCTTCGGTCTGCCCGTACATCACCCACAGCCGCCCGCCACGCTCGCGCATGAGCTCGTTCAGTTCGATCACCGCCTCCGGCGCCAAGCGGCCGCCGGCTTGCGTGAGAGTCCGCATCGTCCTGGGCATGGACGTGCGCAATAGGCCTGTGCGCTCGAGGATCTCGTATGAGTACGGCACGCCGGCGAACGAGGTCACGCCCCAGCGGGCCGCGTCGGCCCAGAACTCCGGCTGCATGATCGAGTGGCCGGTGAGCAGGACGCTGGCGCCCGCGACGAGATGGCTGTGCAGGACCGAGAGGCCATACGAGTAATGGATGGGCAAGCTCGCGATCGCGCGCTCGGCGCCGTCGATCTCGAGGTATTGCGCGATCGAGCTGGCATTGGCCGCGATGTTGCGGTGAGAGAGCCGCACCAGCTTGGGGCTCCCGGTGGTGCCCGACGTCGACAGCAGCACCGCGAGTTCCCCGGTGATCGGGGGCGCCGTCGCATCGGCCTGGCGATGTCACACCAGGGCGCTCGCGATCTTCCGGGCGCACCACGAATCCCGGCCGGTAGCGGCCGATCAGCGCCTCGGTGAGCTCGGCGGGCGCGTCGGCGTCGAGCAGGGCGACGGCGTTCCCGGCGCGGAGAGCAGCGAGATATCCGATGATCGAGGCAGCCGTCCGGTCACACAGGCAGAACACCAGCTCGCGCTCGCCCGTCTCCATTCGCTCGGCGACCGCGTGGACGGCGTCGGCCAGCTCGTCATACGTCCACACGCGCCCCGCGGCAGCGTCCACGAGTGCTGGCACGGCCGGGGGTTCATCCAGGAACGCCAGCGGTGACCGCAGCTCGCCTAGCCGCGCGCCGGCGATCTGCGCTTGCCGCTCATCCGGGTCGGCGACAGTCCGAATGGGCTCGATCACACCTCGACGCCGCGGGTTCGGAGGGTCTCAATCGTCTTTGCGTAGCTGCTTATGCCCACGATCTCGTCGATCTCCAGGCTGATCCCGAACCGGTCCTCGAGCTCTGCGACAAGCGCCATATGACCGACGGAGTCCCACTCGGGGTTCTTGCCGATCTCAAGCGCCTCGACGTCGGCGCCGGAGGGCAGGTCGAGGGCGTTGATAAACGCGTCCCTGACGGTCTGATCGGCCGCGCCCACGCTACCGCGCCTCCGGCGGGTTGCTGAGGCGGAACGGGCTGTCCGGCGCCGGGAGGGCGGGCACGTACCCGGACGTACCGTTCCCGAGTGCTTCGCGCTGCTCCCGCTTGCGCTCCTCGGTGATGCCCGAGTCGATCGTCCAGCCCTGGTGCGGCCAGTTCGGCGCTCGCGCGGCGCTCGCACGCTGCCAGGCGACGGCTGACTTGATCGGCGAGATCTTTGCCGGGTTTCCGATTGCAAGCGATGCGGGAGGAACCTGACCGTGGACGACAGCGCCGGCGCCGATGACAGAGTCCTCCCCGACGGTGGTCCCGGGAAGCAGGATTGCCCCGACGCCGACGTAGGCGCGCTTGCCGACCTCCACCCGGCCGAGGCGGGTCTGGCCGGTGTGCTGGACGAGGCTCGTGTCGTGGGTGACAATCGCCACGTACGGCCCGAGCGTCACGTGATCGTCGATGGTGATGAGCCACGGGTGCAGCTGATCGATGTAGATCGGGCGCGAGATGTGTGTGTCCACGCCGAGCACGAGACCCTGGGCGACTAAGCGATCCAGGTTTGGTTCGCCTCGCAGCCGATCCATGGCGCGGCGCCTGATCCCTGCCAAGGCCTCAGCTACCACTGTGACCGAGTCTACCCGCACGGCGCGTCCATGAGGATCGCGATCCCGAGCGGACGGATGTTCGAGGTACACGGGCCGGAGAGCGGGTCAACATGTCGAAGGTCGAAACGTTCGTTGAGCGATGCTTGTCCTACTCGGCATCTTGTGGGTCGTCGTCACCCCGTCCGCCATCGTCGGGGCGTCACTGGCGCTCGCCTGCCGCGACGCGCGACGAACGGGACGCGCGCCGGTCGCTGGACTCCTGGAATGCGACTTGGGACGGCGCCACAGAGGCGCACATGCGCACGTCAACGCCGGGTCCGAGGTCACCCGCGTGCGACTCCGTCGCCTGAGCTGGCCGGCTCGAGCGTCTCGGGCACTCGGCCGCGATACCCGCACGCCTACGCCGCCTCGCCCGTGAAGTAACGGTCGCGCGCGCGGCGGCGGCGTAGGTGCGGCTGTTGGCCCGCACCCCGCGCGGGCGGCGTCGGGCGCATATGGACCCACAGGTGCCACCCACCCACGTGCTCGAGTCCCAGCCTGGCCACGGGCAGCGGAGGCGCGTGCATGAACTCCTTGTGTGTGCGGAGACCTGGAAAGACGGAAAGTCCCGGCGAACCTCCGCGAGGCCGTACACCTTGCTGTAGGGGTTATCGGGCCCGTCGGTATTCCGGTGCACGAAGGTGCACATCCGCAGGTAGTCGCCCAGTCCCACCCGGCGGGCATTCTCCACGTGGCGGCCGTAGATGCCGCCCACACGCACCCCGGCGCGGTCGAGCCCATACATCGCGATCAGGCCCAGTCTTCGCACGACGGAGACGCTGATGAGGTAGTTGAGCGAGTACCGGGAGTAGAGCATGATCACCGCCTCGCCGGTGGGTCGTAGAACGCGGGCCATCTCGCTCTGGGCCTTCAGGATTTCGGGCACGTGGTGCAGGACGCCGTGGCTGAAGATGAGGTCGAAGCTGTCATCCGCGAAGGGGAGCTGGAGCACGCTCCCGTGCCTGATCTCGTCGTAGGACAGGTTGCGCAGCTCCATGCGCGTCTTGACACGATCGACAGACTCGGCCGTGAGATCGATTCCGCTCCACCGCCCCCCGCGCCGGATGATCTGCTCAGCGTCGGCCCCGAGGCCCAGCCCGATCTCCAGCACCTTGCGCCCGTCGAAGCCGACCTCGTCCAGACAGCGCGGGATGTGCGCCTCGCGGGTGTAGCGGAAGCGGTCGTATTCGGTGAAGAACCGCTCGTAGCCGACGTCGTCCGCGCCGTGCACGAACTGCTCCCCGCAGGGATGAGCGCCCCAGAACGCCTGCACCTGTGCTTCGTTCACCGCGGCTCCTCCGGTTGTGTCACATGTCACTCAGTGACGTGTCCTCCCGCCCCCGCTCAGCGTGTGCGACGAGTGGACGATACGCCGTGCACAGCGGGCCTCCGCGGGCTCGTCAGAGAGCGGACGACTATCTCCGCCCAATGCTGTGCATTGTCGGGGCATCATGGCTTCCCCGGCTCGGCTCGCTACCGTGTCTGCGCAGACATGGCTATCGGAATCATCGGATTGGGATATGTCGGGCTGCCTCTGGCCGTCGGATTCGCCGAGGCAGGCGAGCACGTGGTGGCGGTCGACGTCGACGACGCCAAGGTGGCGGCGATCAACGCTGGTCAGTCCTACGTGGAGGACATCAGCTCGGAGCGTCTGGCGGCGGTGGCCGATCAGATCGACGCGCAGCGGCATTTCGCGCCGCTGGCGCGCACCGACGCGATCCTCATCTGCGTCCCCACGCCCCTGACCCACAACCGCGAGCCGGACCTCGGGCCGTTGCTGGCGGCGACGCGCGCGGTCGCGGAGATCCTGCAGCACGGCCAGCTGATCGTGCTGGAGTCCACGACGTATCCCGGAACCACGCGCGAGCAGGTGCTGCCGTTGCTCGAGTCATACGGGCTGGTCGTGGGCCAGGACATCAACCTCGCCTTCTCTCCCGAGCGCGTGGATCCAGGCCGCACCGACTACACCCTCCGGACGACCCCGAAGATCGTCGGTGGCGTCACCGATGCGTGCACCGACCGGGCGATCGCGCTGTACAGGACCGTCTGTGACAACGTGGTCCGGGTCACGTCGCCGGAGACGGCGGAGATGGCCAAGCTGCTGGAGAACATCTTCCGCTCGGTCAACATCGCGCTGGTCAACGAGCTGGCCATCCTGGCCGACCGCATGGGCGTCGACATCTGGGAGGTCATCGACGCCGCGTCCACCAAGCCCTACGGCTTCATGCGCTTCGAGCCCGGCCCCGGGATGGGCGGCCACTGCCTGCCGGTCGACCCGTTCTACCTCACCTGGCGCGCCCGGGAATTCCACATGTCCACCGAGTTCATCGAGCTCGCCGGGAAGGTCAACCAGCAGATGCCCTACTACTGCGTCGAGCGCATCGAGCGGGCGCTCAACGACAAGCGCAAAACCGTCAACGGGTCGCGGTCTGCTCATCCTCGGCGCCAGCTACAAGGGAGGCGTCGGCGACATCCGCGAATCCCCCTCGCTGAGGATCATGGAGCTCCTTGCCGAGCGCGGCGCCGTGCTCTCCTACCACGACCCGTTCGTTCCCGCTCTGCCCGAGCTCGGGCTACAGAGCTCTGGTCTCGAGGGTGCCGCCACCGCCGATGCGGTCGTCCTGGTGACGGCGCATCCCGGCGTCGACCACCAGGCCCTGGTCGACGCCAGTCAGCTCTTCGTCGACCTCCGTGGCACCACTCGGGGCATGCGCGCCCCGGCCGCGCTCCGCCTCTAGCAGCCGCCGGTTTCGGCCGCGTCGTTCCCGCCCGCCCGCGGGCCTGCTACCGTGCAACCGATCAGTTGCAAGACGCGGCGGGGATCGGCCCGAACTGACCCGCCGCCCGGTACCAGAGGGACGACAACATGAGCGACAGGATCGAACGACGGGTCGAGCTTTCCACCACACTCGAGCTCGCCTGGCAGGCCCTCACCGACCCGGACCGGCTGGCGATGTGGCTCGCCGACGAGATTCGCATGGATCCCCGCCCGGGCGGGGAAGCACACTTCCAGATCGGTGCCGAGACGCGGTCGGGCTGGGTCGAGGAGATATCCCCGCCCGATGATCACGGGACCGGTCGCCTGGCGTTCTGGTGGGCGCTCGACGACGAGCCCGCCTCCCGCGTCGAACTGACCGTGACCGCCCTGGCCGCGGAGCGTACGCTCCTGCAGGTGGTCGAGTCACGCCCGCTGGACGTCCTTGACCTGGTGGGCACGCCGCTACCGGGCCCCGGCGGCACGACCTACGGGCCCGCCCTGATCGCGGCCTGACCATGTCCGCCGATGCATCGGGTGCGGTGTTCACCGCCCTGGCGGACCCGACACGCCGACGCCTGCTCTCGACGATCGCCGCCCATCCGGCGACGGCCACCGAGCTCGCGGACGACCTCCCCATCTCGCGCCAGGCGGTCGTAAAGCACCTCAACACGCTCGCCCAGGCCGGCCTGCTCGAACGCGAGCGCGAGGGGCGCGACGTGCGCTATCGGGTGACGCCGGAGCCGCTGTCCGATGCCGTGACGTGGATCGCCGAGGTCGGCGGGGAGTGGGACTCCCGGCTGGCGGCGCTGCGCTCCACCCTCAACTCGCTGATGCGCTGCTACCGCGATCGGTCGAACCGGCCCAGCGTCGTAGCCCCGCACAACCGCGGGCACGACGGCGACCACCCATCGCCGCGCGACGCGGAGCACGTGGGCCCAGCGTCGCTCGCCCGTGCCTCGGCCCGCTCGGCGTGCGCTGTGGCGAGTGATCAGGCGCATTCCGCAGGACCCGGCGGACGGCGTCCCCGGCGGCGCCCGGAGGCGCCAGCAGAAGATCTGACGAAGCCGGCGTTGGCTTCGGCCTGCCGCCGGCCGCCTTCAAGAAACGGGCTCGCCAGACCGGCGGCGACACGCCACCGAAATGGCAGCCACGCCGCGGCTGTGCCGGCACGCCCGCGAGCGCCGAGAGATAGAGACGCGCCACCGAGACCGGCGCCACGAGGCTCGGATACCGCTCGGTGACGAGCTCCGCTGGGTCGCTGGACCGGCTGACCCCAGCGCACCTGCAGTCCCACCACGCGGCTGCGTCCGCCGGGATAGCGCAGCCCGGCAAACCCGTCGCGCGCGTAGAACAGCATGAGCGTGATCAACCCGTCCATCGGCTGCATCTCGAGCGGCGCGTCCGCTGAGGGCTTGACCGCCCGGGCGACAGCGTCGGCGGCGAACTGGCGCTCATACCAGTGCACGCGCCAGTGCAGCTCGAACGCGGGGCAGCGAGGATGTAGCAGGGTCTCGTGCAGCAGCGGTAAGCCGCCGTTCCTCGACATGTCAGGCTGCCACCGCCAGCCGAGCTCCTGACGGCGGCGACGGCGGCCCTGGCAGATCCTCGGGGGCGACGAGGATGTCGAGTCGACCGAGGTCCGCGCCCCGACATCTCGGTAGAGCCGGCGGGCGAGAATGCTGCCCTTGAGCGGTACGGCCCGGATGCCCAGGGCCCGCAGCCGGTCAAGCACATCCAGCGTCGTGAATTCGGTGACCACCCCCCACCCGCGGCCGCGAGCGCTGTGTGATTCGAGCTCGTGCTCGAGCTCGGGCATGTCGCGGAGCCCGAGAGCGAGCAGCCGGCCGCCGATGAGGACGAGCATGTTGAGGCGCTTCAGCAGCGCGACGAGCGTCGTCACATCGATCTTGCCGATGAGAGCCTGAACTTCGCTCGCGGTGGCCTTTCGCCGAGCGGATGCGCCGCAGAGCAACTGGATCAGCCGACGCTCGGCACGGTCCTTGTGTCTCATCGGCGGGATCATCTCGCTCGACCGGGACCCAAGCAAGCCGCCGATCCGGCGCGCACGAAGCGCTGCGCTATGCTCGCCACCCGGGCGATGGAGGCAATGGTCTGATGTCTGGGCACGGCGCTGTTCTCTATCCCGATTTTCCACGTGGTAACTGAGAGAGCTTCAGCGGAGTCTGAGAACGCCTCGGGGCAGATCCCGGGCTCGCATGCGTTAAGGGAAGAGTGCTCGGTACTGCCTGTGTGCGTGGTGATACCTGCTCACAACCGTGAGCAGCAGCTCCCCAGGTGCCTCGCCAGTGTGTGGGACCAGCGCCCGCGTAGGCCCCAAGAGGTCATCGTCGTCGACGACAATTCCACGGACGATACCGCCACGGTGGCGGAGTCGCTGGGGGCCCGAGTCATCCGCCACAGCGAGAATCGGGGGGCCGCCGCAGCGCGGAACACGGCCATGGCCGCCGCCGACTCCGACTGGCTCGCATTCCTGGATTCCGACGATGAATGGCTGCCCCATCACCTTGCGCACCTCTGGGAGATCAAAGGCCACCACGCGCTGGTGGGGGGCGCGGCGTTCTA
>CAWKLB010000001.1:0-440730 GCA_963850325.1 uncultured Actinomycetota bacterium | reverse complement strand
GCCCAAGTGTGACGTCGGCCACGCAGGGAAGAAACCGGCGACGCCAACGTCCCTACAGACACGCCCGCCACACCGGGGGGGCGGACGACAATGCACTGGGACCAACTCAAGCGATCAGCTGCCGCTCGGCTGCTCGTGGCCATGGCCACCGCGCTCGCGCTGTGGCCGGCCGCGGCGCGGGCAGACATCACCGCGTTCAGCGCCACGGCCGGCGTGCCGTTCGACGGCGTCGTCGCCGTCGTTCACATGAGCAGTTGCCTGGGAGGCCCCTGCACGGGCCTGAACCCCTCTGCCATCATCACCTGGGGCGACGGCAGCAGCACCACGCGCGTCCTCGCGACGGTGGACTGCGACGCGAATGTCGCGAACTGCGCCTCGGCCGACTTCGTGGTCGCGGTCCCGCACGATCCCCACACGTACGCGCGGCCCGGAGCCTACGCCGTGTCCTTCAACGGCCCCATCTTCCCGACCGTCAACGTCGACGGAATCGTCGGTGATGATCCCCACAGCATCAACGAGAGCGTTCCTGCATTGACGCCAGTGGTGGGGGCCCCCGTCTCGGGCGCGATCGCCACGTTCACGGACACCAACCCGCTCGTCCAGGCGTCGGAGTTCACCGCCACGATCAACTGGGGCGACGGCAGCACGACGCTCGCCACCGTCAGCCAGCCGGGGCTTGCGCAGCCATTCCAGGTGTCGGGCAGCCACGTCTACGCGCACGTGGGGAGTTTCCCGGTCACCGTCACCATCCAGCATGTCCCGATCAACCCGAGCCCGCTCGGGGCGTCGGCGTCCAGGATGACAACCGCGACCGTGAGCGACGCCGTCCTGACCGGCGCCGGCAATGTCGTCACCGCCGTCGCCGGCGCGCCCTTCAACGGGACCGTCGCGACCTTCGCCGACCCCAGTCCGTTTGCCAAGGCCACCGACTTCGCCGCGACCATCGCCTGGGGTGCCGAAGCGACAACGCCCGCGACTGTGACCGCGGCGCCCGGAGGCTTCGCGGTGAGCGGGGCGCACACGTTCGCCGGATCGGGACAGATCCCGATCCGGGTGGTGGTCCGCAGCAGTGGCGGCTCGACGGTGACGATCAACACCACCGCCGCGGTGAGCGCCGCGCCTCCGCCGCCCGTCACCACGGTGGCGCTGTCGCCTTCCGCGCCTGATGGCAGGCGCGGGTGGTACCGCTCGGTGGTGCATGCCACGGTCAGCGCGCGCAGCCTGGTGGGGACGGTCGCCCAGACGCGCTGCCGGCTTGACGGCGGCGCGCCCGCGGCGTTCGCCGCGCTGCCGGCCGCGTGCCCGTTCGCCGGCGCTGGGGCCGACATCGCTGGCGACGGCCGCCACCTGCTCTTCGCGGCCAGCGTCAACGACGCAGGCCAGGCGGAGGTGCCCGGCGCGACACAGGTTGCGATCGACCGCACTGCGCCGCAGCTGGCCTGCGCGCGCACGGCGCCCGCGTTCGTCGAGGGCAGCACCGGGGCGACCATCACCGCGACCGTCCGCGACGCCACCTCGGGCCCGTTGAGCCAGACCGTGTCGGTACCGGCGGCAGTGGCGACTCCCGGCCGCAAGCAGGTCCGGCTCACCGGTTTTGATCAAGCGGGCAACTCGGCGAGCATCCGCTGCGCCTATCGCGTGCTCGGGCGCATCAACGCCTCGATGTTCTTCAACTTCATCCCCGGGCGGGGTTTCTCCACGGTCGACTCGCTGCTCGGCGCCGACATCCCGGTCGCGGCCACGGTACGGATGCGGTGCCGCGGCACGGGCTGCCCGTCCGGGCGGACGCTCAGAGTCCACGCGCACTCGGCATGCCCCGTGCGGAAGGACTGCCCCGAGCCGCGCAAGCCCACCACCGGGTCGCTCGACCTCAAGCCGCTCTTCCGCGGCCATCAGCTCGGCGTGGGCAGCGTCGTGACCGTGGCGATGACCCAGCGCGACACCATCGGGAAGGTCTGGGTGTTCACGACCCGGAGCGGGGTCAAGCCGAAGGTCGTGATCAGCTGCCTGGCGCCGGGGTCGCTCGTCCCGGGCAGGGGGTGTTGAGGCCGTCAGGCTCAGAGTGAACTGCCCCGCCGTCAGTTGAGCTTGCCGTGCCGGGGGCAGGGGCCGATCTTGCGCGGGTTGCCGCACGTGCAGGCCTTGCCGACCGAGCTCAGGTCGCGCACGGACTCGGCGAACTCACGCAGGAACCGCCACCGAGGCGGGGGAGGCGGTGGCGGTTCCGGGGCGGACGGCATCGCCGGTCCGACGGTACCGGTCAGCTGACGCCGGCCGGCTCCAGCGCGGCGGTGGCCAGGATGACCAGCCGCCGCAGCGCGCCTGCGGGAGCGGTGCTGTAGAGCGGGCTCCACGCGCCGTCGCTCAGCATCCGCTCGATGAGGGCGGCGCCTTCGGCAGCGATGGGCCCGGGGCTGTGAAGGCGCTTGACCAGCACGTCGATGGCGTCCGCGGCATCCATCAGCGCGCCACGCCGGACGAGCGCGAAGCCGACGCGCCTGGGGGCCGGGTGGCGAGCCTCGTGGACGGTGCGACGCAGCGACCGGGCCAGCGTTCGGCGCGTGCGGTCACTGGTGAGTTGCTCGGCGCGCAGGGTCAGTTCCGGCGACGAGGCGGGGTTCGCGCCCTCGGACAGCTCGCGGGTCAGCGAGCGGCGATGCGCCACAACGTGCGCGCGCAGCGCGAGGGAGGACGAGGGGTGATCGGTTCGGCCACGCCGGACGTTGGTGAGCTCGCGCGGGGGGAGGGAAATGGTCGGCATGATGCGCTCCTATGAACTGAAAAACCGGGTCTGTGAGTGCCCGCGCCCGCAGTCTGAAATGCGGGGCGGGGGCAGTGGAAATGCACAAACCGAGCGTAGAAGCGCCCGCGCGAGGACTCTGTGAAAGAAGCGGGCCGAGACGTGCAGATTTCGTCAAGAACCCGCCCATGTGGTCACGCACCCGCACCGTCGGCATGTAAGCGCTGCGCGGGTACCTCGCGCTGGCCGTCGTGATGCTCGTGGTCAAAACGATCGAGGTTGGGATCGGGCACTAGGAAACGTGGTCACGGTGGTCGGGCCTGTGGCCGTCATGGACTGCGGTGGTGACGGTGCGCAAGCAACTCTTGAGACACGAGGCTGAGAGTGTCGCCGTGACGAACGCCGCTCGCAACGAGAGAGCGATCCGGGTGCAGCGGGGTGCCGTGAAACACCAGCGCACACTGCGCGGGGTCGCGGGGGTCGTCGAGCGCGATCAAGGCCCGCGCTGTCGCCCAGCGGGCCGTTGTCTGGGGCGCGACGTCGACCGTGACCAGGTGATCAACATCGCCGCGGACGTAAATGGGCATGTTGGCGTGGACGACGTCCTCATGTGGCCGCCGCTGCGCCCGTCGCGTCAACGCATGCAGCGCGTCAACCAGACCCATCGGTCAGCTCCCCGGCGCCCGATCAACATCACGTCCATCCTCGCCATGATGCGCCCGCCGGTATGAAGACCGCATGGACAATCGGCCCGGACGCATAAAGATTCTGTACGTCTTTGGCTAACCGCGGCGGCGCCACCACCTCTCACCCGCAGGCCGAGCGCGTAGCCGTGGTACCGGCGGGGTACGGTGGTGCGGCGTAGGACCTCGAAACGCGCTGCAGATGAACGCAGGAAGCTCTCAGGCCTCTGGCACCGCCCGCGCGACGCTGATCCTCGGGGCGCTGGGGGTGGTCTTCGGCGACATCGGGACGAGTCCGATCTAGACGATCCAGACGGTCTTCGATCCCGGTGACTCGCGCCCAGCCGCCGACCTGATGAACGCCAGGAAGATGAGCGGGTAGCACGCCCGGCAGGATTTGAACCTGCGACCTTCCGCTCCGGAGGCGGACGCTCTATCCCCTGAGCTACGGGCGCTCTGTGATCGGGGACGATCGTAGGCCAGCTTAGCCTGGATCCTCGATCCTGGGGTCGAGGACCCGGCCGTACCTAGGACACCACCGTGGACATCGCCATCATCTCCGACACCCACCTCCCACGCGGCTCGCGGGCGCTGCCCGGCGGGTGCGTGGAGCGCCTTAAGGCAGCCGACCTCATCATCCACGCCGGGGACTTCAGCCGGGTCGAGGTGCTGGAGGAGCTCAAGGGGTTCGGGCCGGTCATCGCGGTCTACGGCAACACGGACGACGCGCTGCTGCGCGCAGCGCTGCCCGAGAGCGCGGTGGTCCCGGCCGGCGACGGCCACAGGCTGGCGGTCGTCCACGACGCTGGCCCCGCCCAGGGGCGGCTCAGGCGAATGAGGGCCCGGTTCCCCGGCGCCGACGCGGTCATCTTCGGCCACTCGCACATCCCGCTGCACGAGCGGGCGCCCGACGGGTTTCAGATCTTCAACCCGGGGAGCCCCACGGACCGTCGCCGTCAGCCGCGCCACACCATGGGCATGTGCTGCGCGAGCGCCGACCTGCGCTTCGAAATGGTGCAGCTCGACTGAGGCGGCTGGCACACTCACACCCACCCATGGAGCTCTCGATCTTCTTCGCCGGCACCGGCGGCTCGATCCCCACCGCGCGCCGCGGCCTGCCCTCGATCCTGGTCCGCCGCGGCGGTGATCGGATCCTGTTCGACTGCGGCGAGGGGACCCAGCGCCAGCTCGTGAGCTCCGTGGGCCTCGCCGACCTCACCGAGATCTTCCTCACCCACTTCCATGCCGACCACTGGCTCGGCCTCCCCGGCATGCTCAAGACGTTCGACCTCCGCGGCCGGGAGATCCCGCTGACGATCAGCGGCCCACCCGGGCTGAGGACGCTGATGGGCCTGGCGCTGCGGATGGCGGGCTCCGTGGGCTTCGACCTCGAGCTGGTCGAGCTCGAGCCCGGCGACGAGCTCCTGCGCGACGGGTACCGGATCGCTCCGGTGCCCGTCTCACATCGCGGACCGGCGCTCGGCTACGTCCTCTATGAGGACGAGCGGCCCGGGGAGTTTCACAAGGAGACGGCGCTGCGCCTCGGCCTCGCTGAGGGCCCGGAGTTCGGGCGCGTCCAGCGCGGCGAGACGATCCGCGGAATCACGCCCGACCAGGTCCTCGGTCCGACGCGGCCGGGCCGCAAGCTGGTGCTGTCGGGCGACACCCGGCCGTGCGAGGCGCTGCGCATCGCCGCCCACGGGGCCGACGTGCTCGTCCACGAGGCCACCTTCGCCGAGGAGGAGCGCGAGCGTGCCGCTGACAACGGCCACTCCACCGCCCAGCAGGCGGCGACGATCGCCAAGGAGGCCGAGGTCGCGCTGCTGGCGCTCAACCATGTCTCGACGCGCCACCCTCTGAGACAGCTGCGCGACGAGGCGCGAGCGATCTTCCCCAACACCGTCGTGCCACGCGACTTCGACACCATCGAGATCCCCTTCGCCGAGCGCGGCGAGCCGTCGGTGCTGCGCTGGAGCGACCGCATGGCCGAGCAGGCCGCGGAGCAGCCTGCGGCGCCCGCGGCGTGAAGAGAGCGCTCGCGCCCGCGATCCTCGACACGCCGCGGATGAGCGGCGAGCGCATCGGGCCCGAGCATGAGTCAGAGATCGCCGAGCTCATCCTCGACCCACGCGTCTACCGGACGCTGTGGCCGTGGGCCAGCGCGCCGACCCGCGCCGACGCCCGCGCCAGCCTGGAGGACAAACGCGACCACTGGGAGCGCCACGGCTTCGGGCTGTGGCTGCTACGTGACCGGGCCACCGGCCTGATGGTCGGGCGGGGCGGACTCCAGTACACCGACGCCATCGGCGGCTTCGCCGTCGAGGCGGCATGGACGATCGTGCCGGAGCGGTGGGGGGACGGCCTGGCCACCGAGCTGGCCATCGCCTCGGTGTCCGTCGCCTTCGATGTGCTCGACCTCCACGAGATCATCGCCATCACCCTGCCGGACAACGTGGCCTCCCGGCGAGTGATGGAGAAGGCCGGCTTTGGCTATGACCGGCCCATCGAGCACGGCGGCCTCGCCCATGTGCTGTACCGCCGCGGTCCGGAGCCCGCGCCACGGTAGTCGGCCGGGGTGCCCGCCGGGCACGCTGCTACGCTCCGCGCCACACGCCGCCCGCCCCTTTAACCCGGTCCCGAGAGGCCAGGAAGGAGCCAGTTGGACACCGTAACGGTCGCTCTCGACCGCGATGACATGCGCCGCACGCTCGTGCGGATCGCCCACGAGATCGTCGAGAAGAATCCCGGCGGCGCGGTGGCTCTGGTGGGCATCCATCGCCGGGGCGCCTATCTGGCCAAGCGCCTGCAGCCGCTGACCTCGGAGCTGCTGGACTCGGCCGTCCCGCTGGGCTCGGTCGACATCGCCTTCTATCGCGACGACCTCACCATCCGCTCCAGCTCGCCCGTGGTCCACGCCACCGAGCTGGACTTCCCCCTCGATGGGCGCACGATCGTCATCGTCGACGACGTCCTCTACACCGGGCGCACGGTCCGGGCCGCCATCGAGGCCATCTTCGACTACGGCCGGCCGGCCCGCGTCCAACTTGCGGCGATGGTCGACCGCGGGCACCGCGAGCTGCCCATCCGTCCCGACTACGTCGGCAAGAACCTTCCGACCTCCCAGGACCAGCGCGTCAACGTCCGCGTCGACGAGGTCGACGGCGTCGACGAGGTCACGATCGGACCGGGCGGGCGGGACGAAATCACAAGGATCAAAGGAGCAAGCCGGATGACTCACGCCGCCGACCTACAAGCGAGCCTGGACGGCGAGCGGAGGCGATCAGCGTGAGCGCTAGCACCCGCATGCCCCGCCACCTGATCTCCATCGACGACCTGGACCGCAGCGGCATCGAGCAGGTGCTCGACCGGGCGGAGTCCTTCGCCGAGGTCTCGGGCCGGGAGATCAAGAAGGTCCCGGCCCTACGCGGCCGGACCATCGTCAACCTCTTCTACGAGGCCAGCACCCGCACCTCGAGCTCCTTCGAGCTCGCCGCCAAGCGGCTCTCAGCCGACGTGGTCAACATCCGCTCGGCCGGGTCCAGCGTGGACAAGGGCGAGTCGCTCAAGGACACCATCCAAACCCTCTCGGCCTACGACCCGGCGGCGATCGTCATCCGCTCGCCGCAGGCCGGCGCCGCCCAGCTCGTGGCCGGCTGGACCGATGCCGCGGTCGTCAACGCCGGCGACGGCAAGCACGAGCACCCCACCCAGGCGCTGCTCGACGTGTTCACGCTGCGCCGCCACTTCGGGTCCCTGGACCGGCTCAACATCTGGATCGTCGGCGACGTCACCCACTCGCGGGTGGCCCGCTCCGACATCCTCGCCTTCACCCGCATGGGCGCCGACGTCACCGTCTGCGGCCCGCCGACCCTGCTCCCCAGACAGATCGAGGCCCTGGGCTGCGCGGCCACGCCGACGCTGGACCGCATCGACGAGGCCGACGTCGTCTACGTGCTGCGGATGCAGCACGAGCGGATGCACCAGTCCTTCATCCCCTCGCTGCGCGAGTACGCCAGCCGCTACCAGATCAACGACAAGCGGGTGCGCCCCGACCAGGTCGTGATGCACCCCGGGCCCGTCAACCGCGGCGTGGAGCTCTCGGCGGCGATGATCGACTCCGAACAGGCCCTCATCGGCGAGCAGGTCAAGGCCGGGGTGGCGGTGAGGATGGCGGTCCTCTACGAACTGCTGGTCGGCTCCCCGGTCCTGGCGGCGGTGGCGTGATGAGTCCCCGGCGACTCTTCCACACGGCCCGCCCGGGCGATGACCTGCTCATCCGCGGCGCCCATGTCCTCGACCCGCGCGCCGACCTCGACGAGCCCCACGACATCCTCATCCGCAACGGCCGCATCGCGGAGCTGGGCGAGCCCGGCGGGCTGGGCGGGCGGGCCCTATCCGATCAGATCGACATCATCGACGCCGCCGGAAAGCACATGTTCCCCGGGTTCGTGGACCCGCACGTCCACCTGCGCACCCCTGGCCAGGAGTACAAGGAGGACCTCGACACCGGGACCGCGGCGGCCGCCGCCGGCGGCTACTGCGCGGTGGTGGCGATGCCCAACACCACCCCCACGGTGGACACCGCGGCGGTGCTGGGATCGCTGATCGAGCGCGCCCAGCGCGAGGCGCGGGTGCCCGTCGGCTTCCTGGCCTCGATCACGCGCGGCCTGGCGGGTCAGGAGCTCACCGAGATGGCCGAGCTGCGCGACCTCGGCGCCATCGGCTTCACCGACGACGGGAAGCCCGTCGTCTCGGCCGGGATGCTGCGCAAGGCGCTCCAGTACCAGCGGCTGTGCGGCGGCATCGTGGCCCTGCACGAGGAGGACCCGGAGCTGTCAGTGGACGGCGTGATGCACGAGGGGGCCGTCTCGGCCCGGCTCGGGCTGGCTGGGATTCCGTCGCTGTCTGAGTCCACGATGATTGCGCGCGATAGCGCGCTGGCCATCTATGAAGGCGCGCGCATCCACTTCCAGCACCTGTCCGCGGCCGAGTCCGTCCAGGCACTGGCCGCGGCCAAGAGCATGGCTCACGCGCCCGCGCGCGTGAGCGGCGAGGCCAGCCCGCACCACCTGACGCTCACCGACGACATGGTCCGCACGCTGGACAGCCGCTTCAAGATGAACCCGCCGCTGCGCGCCGAGGTGGACCGGCAGGCCCTCGTCGAGGGGCTGCGCACCGGCGTCATCGAGTGCGTGGCCACCGACCACGCGCCCCACGCGGTGCACGAGAAGGAGGTCCCGTTCGAGCAGGCGCCGATGGGGACGACCGGGCTGGAGACCGCCTTCGCCTCTCTCTACACCGAGCTCGTACTCCCGGGTGAGCTCGAGCTCGCCACCCTGATCGAACGGATGAGCGCGGGGGCCGGGCTCTATGACCTGCACACGCCGCGGATCGCCGTCGGCGAGGAGGCCAACCTCTGCCTCGTCGACCTGGAGTCCACGTGGGAGGTCGGCGCCGACGGCTACGTCAGCCGCTCGTCGAACTCCTGCTTCCACGGCCGCACCCTGCACGGCCGGGTGATGCTGACGCTCGCCGCCGGTGCCGTCGTCTACCGCCGGCCGATGCCGGTGCGCGACGACCCCGCGCGCTCCGGTGCCGGCGCCGTCCGAAACGAGGCCCGCTAGATGGCCGCGCCCGCCATCACCGCCTACGTCCTGCTCGAGGACGGCGCCCGCTTTGACGGCATCGCGTGCGGCGCCGACGACGTCGCGGTGGGGGAGATCGTCTTCACCACCTCGATGTCGGGCTACCAGGAGGCGATGACCGACCCCAGCTACGCCGGACAGCTCCTGACCTTCACCTATCCCCAGATCGGCAACTACGGGGTGAGCGCCGAGGCGATGGAGTCAGACCGCGTCCACGCACGGGCCGCGATCATGCGCGCCGCCGTGGACCGGGAGGACGCGCCGGGCGCCGAGCGCGGGTGGCTGAGCTGGCTGACGGACTGCGGCATCCCGGCGATCACCGACCTCGACACACGCGCGCTGGTGCGCCACCTCCGCGACCGCGGGGCGATGCGCGGCGGCGTGTTCCCCTCCCGCATCAGCGTCGACGAGGCGCGGGCGCTGATCGAGGCCGAGCCTGACATGACCGGGCGCGACCTCGCCCGGGAGGTCACCCCGGCTCACGCCACGGTGCTCGACCCGATCGGGGGCGACACGTCGACCTCACCCACCGGCGGCATCCACATCGCCATGATCGACACCGGGGTCAAGCTCTCGATCGTGCGCAACCTCCGCGCCCGGGGCGCCACCGTCACCCTGCATCCCTGCCACGCCGGTACCGAGGCGCTGCTGGCCACCGAGCCCGACGCCGTGTTCCTGGCCAACGGCCCCGGCGACCCCGGAGCGCTGGACTACATCGTGAGCACCGTGCGGGGCCTCGTCGGCAAGCTGCCCGTCTACGGCATCTGCCTCGGCCACCAGCTCCTGTGCCGGGCGGTGGGCCTGGAGACCTACAAGCTGCCCTTCGGCCACCACGGCGCCAACCACCCGGTCAAGGACCTGTCCACCGGTCGCACCGAGATCACCAGCCAGAACCACGGCTTCGCGGTGCTCGGCCCCGGCGGCGCGCGAACCATCGACGACGACGAGCCGGTGCGCTGGGAGACCGACTTCGGCGCCGCCGAGCTCACCCACATCAACCTCTATGACCGCACGGTGGAGGGGCTGACCCTGCGCGACGTGCCCGGGGCGACGGTCCAGTACCACCCCGAGGCCGGGCCCGGGCCGCACGATTCGCTCTACCTGTTCGACCGCTTCGTCGACGCGATCGCGACGGCGGCCTGACATGCCGCGGCGCACCGACATCCACAAGATCCTGCTGCTGGGCTCCGGGCCGATCGTCATCGGGCAGGCGGCCGAGTTCGACTACTCGGGCACCCAGGCCTGCCGCGTGCTCGAGCAGGAGGGCTACGAGGTCGTGCTGGTCAACTCCAACCCGGCCACGATCATGACCGACCCCGAGGTGGCCACCACCACCTACATCGAGCCGCTCCTGCCCGGCCCGGTGACCCAGGTCATCGAGCGCGAGCGCCCCGACGCGCTGCTGCCGACCCTCGGCGGCCAGACGGCGCTCAACCTGGCCAAGGCCCTGCACGAGGACGGCACGCTCCAGCGCTTCGGGGTGGAGCTGATCGGCGCCGACTACGACGCGATCGACCGCGCCGAGGACCGCGAGCGCTTCCGCGACACGATGACCGCGGCCGGCCTGCGGGTGCCGCGCTCGGTGATCGCCCACACCACCGAGGACGCGCGCGCCGCGCTGCCCGAGCTGGGCCTGCCGTTCATCGTCCGGCCCGCATTCACGCTCGGCGGGACCGGCGGCGGCGTCGTGCGCACCGAGGCCGACATCGAGCGGATCGTCGGCGGCGGCCTCGCCGCCTCGCCCATCGGCCAGGTGCTGCTCGAGGAGTCCGTCCTGGGCTGGGGCGAGTTCGAGCTCGAGGTCATGCGCGACCACACCGACAACGTCGTGATCGTGTGTTCGATCGAGAACCTCGACCCGATGGGGGTTCACACGGGCGACAGCGTCTGCGTCGCCCCGCAGCAGACGCTCACCGACAAGCAGTACCAGGCGCTGCGCGACCAGGCCATCGCCGTCATCCGCGCCGTGGGCGTCGAGACCGGCGGCTCCAACGTCCAGTTCGCGGTCAACTCGGCCACCGACGAGATCGTGGTCATCGAGATGAACCCGCGCGTGTCGCGCTCCAGCGCCCTGGCCTCGAAGGCCACCGGGTTCCCGATCGCCAAGATCGCCGCTCGGCTCGCCGTCGGCTACACGCTCCAGGAGATCCCCAACGACATCACCCGCGCCACGCCGGCGAGCTTCGAGCCGGCCATCGACTACTGCGTGGTCAAGTGGCCGCGGTTCGCCTTCGAGAAGTTCCCCGGCGCCGAGGCCGACCTCACCACCCACATGAAGTCCGTGGGCGAGGCGATGGCCCTGGGGCGCACGTTCAAGCAGGCCTTCGCCAAGGCGCTGCGCTCGCGTGAGCTCGACACTCGGGCCACCGCGCCCGCCGACGACGAGGCACTGCTCACGCTGCTCGAGATGCCGGGCGCCGAGCGCTACGACTACCTGCTCGAGGCGCTGCGCCGCGGCACGCCGATCGACGAGCTGCGCCGGCGGACCTCGATCGACCCGTGGTTCCTGCGCGAGCTGGCCGAGCTCGTCGCCGGCGGTTGGGGGTGGGCGGCTGGGGACGGATATCCGTTTGCCGGCGAGCGGACCTACAAGGCGGTGGACACCTGCGCCGCCGAATTCGCCGCGCGCACGCCCTATTACTACTCGAGCTGGGAGCGGCCGGGGGCGGACGGCCCCAGCCACGAGGTCGTCCGCGGCGACAAGCCCAGCGTGGTCATCCTCGGGTCGGGCCCCAACCGGATCGGCCAGGGGATCGAGTTCGACTACTGCTGCGTGCACGCCGCCCAGACCGTCCGCGAGCAGGGCCGCGACGCGGTCATGGTGAACTGCAACCCGGAGACGGTCTCGACCGACTACGACACCTCGGATCGCCTCTACTTCGAGCCGCTCACGCTCGAGGACGTGCTCGCTGTCTGCGAGCTGGAGAAGCCCGAAGGGGTCGTGGTCCAGTTCGGCGGCCAGACTCCCCTCAAGCTCGCCGCCGGCCTGGAGGCGGCCGGAGTCAGGATCCTGGGCACGAGCATCGACGCCATCGACCTCGCCGAGGACCGCTCCCGCTTCGGGGACCTGCTGGACCGCCTGGGCTACAGCGCGCCGCCCTACGCCACCGCCACCAGCGCCGAAGAGGCGCTGGCCGCGGCGCCCGGCGTGGGCTTCCCGCTGCTCGTGCGCCCCAGCTACGTGCTCGGCGGGCGCGCCATGGAGATCGTCTACGACGTCGCCGGCCTGAGCGACTACCTGGAGCGCGTCGGCGCCGACAGGGACCCCACCCATCCCACCATCTACCTCGACCGGTTCCTGGAGGACTCGATCGAGGTCGACGTCGACGCCCTCTGTGACGGGGAGACGGTGTGGATCGGCGGCATCATGCAGCACGTCGAGGAGGCCGGGATCCACTCCGGGGACTCCGCCTGCGTCCTGCCGCCCCACACGCTGGGCGGCGACATGCTCGACCGTATTCGCGAGCAGACCACCGGGATCGCCAAGGCGCTGGGGGTCGTCGGGCTGCTCAACGTGCAGTTCGCGATCCGCGGCGACGACCGCCTGTTCGTCATCGAGGCCAACCCGCGCGCGTCGCGCACCGTGCCGTTCGTCTCCAAGGCGATCGGGCTGCCGCTGGCCAAGCTCGCCTGCCGGATCCTGCTCGGCGAGAAGATCGCCGATCTCGGGCTGCCGGCCAAGGTGCGGTGCGGGCACGTGTGCGTCAAGGAGGCCGTGCTGCCGTTCAGCCGCTTCGCCGGCGCCGACTCGCTGCTGGGCCCGGAGATGCGCTCCACCGGTGAAGTGATGGGCATCGCCGCCGACTTCCCGACCGCGTTCGCCAAGGCCCAGGCGGCGGCGGGCGCCAAGCTGCCCAACCAGGGCACGGTGTTCCTCACGGTCGCCGACGGCGACAAGCCGGCCGCCATCGGGATCGCCAGCATCCTGCACGACCTCGGCTTCGAGATCATCGCCACCCGCGGCACCGCCCAATCACTGCGGCGCATGGGGATCCCGGCGACCCAGATCAACAAGCTCAACGAGGGCCCCAACAACGTCGTGGACTGGATCGAGCGCGGCGCGGTGGACCTCGTGATCAACACCCCCACCGGCACCCGCGCCCGGACCGACGGCTACGAGATCCGCTCGGCGGCGATCAAGCGAGGGATCCCGTGCATCACCACGATGGCGGGCGGCCTGGCGGCGGCTCGGGCCATCATCTCCGCCCAGCGCGGCGAGCCCGAGGTCGTCTCGCTCCAGGAGCTCCACGGCACCCGCCCGGCCGCGCCGGCGTCCGCCTCGCAGTGACCGCAGCCGTGACCGACCGCGTGCAGGCGCCCTTCGGTGCACGGGCGACGCGCCTCGTGGCCACCGAGCGCCACGGCGCCTACACCGTGCTGCGCTGTGCGGACCGCGGCGGGCCGCGCCCGCAAGCCGGCCAGTTCTACATGCTCCGGGCGGCCACGCGGTGGGGCGGAGGGGCCGATGAGCGTCCCTACCTGCCGCGCGCGTTCAGCGTGCTGCGCGCGCCGGCCCAGACCGACGAGCTGCACTTCCTCATCGAGGACGTCGGACCCGGCACCGCCCGCCTGTGCGAGCTGGGGCCAGGCGACGACCTGATGCTCGTCGGCCCCCTGGGGGTCGGCTTCGCGGCGCCGCGCGAGGGCCGGCGGCCGGTGCTCGTCGGCGGGGGAGTGGGGATCGCTCCGCTGGCCATCTGGCAGGACGAGCTCCAGGTGACCGGTACGGCCGTGCTGCTCGGGTTCCGAGATACTGCGCACGCCGCCGGCGCCGAGCTCCTGACCGGTTCGGCGATCGCGACAGATGACGGAAGCGTGGGCCGGCGCGGCCTCGTCACCGAACTTCTCATCGGCGAGCTCGACGCAGACGCCCATACCGAGGTCTACGCCTGCGGCCCGCCCCCGATGCTCGAGGCCGTCCGCGCCCTCTGCGCCGAGCGCGCCGTGCCCGCCCAGCTCGCGCTCGAGTCAGGGATGGCATGCGGCTACGGGGCGTGCTTTGGCTGCGTGGTGCCGACCACCGACGGCTACATCCGCCTGTGCGTCGACGGGCCGGTCGTCGACGCCGCGCGGCTTCAGACCGCGCTGACTGCGGGGGCGGGACATTGAGGGTGGCCGGGACATGATCACCTTCTGCGGCATCGAGCTGGCCCATCCGGTCATCAACGCGTCCGGGACCTTCGACGCGATCGCGGCGCGGCGCGCCTTCGGCGACGCCCTGCTCGAGCACTTCCCGTTCGCCGCGTTCGTTTCCAAGACGGTGACGCTGGCCCCGCGCCAGGGCAACCCGCCGCCGCGACTGTGGGAGCTGCCCGCCGGCCTCATGAACTCGATCGGGCTGCCCAACAAGGGGCTCGAGGGCTACCTCGCCCACGACCTGCCCGAGCTGGCCCAGCTGCCGGTTCCGCTGATCGTCAACGTGATGGGCTTCAGCCGCGACGAGGTGGCCCGGCTCGTGACCGCGTTCGCGCAGCGCGACGAGGTGGCCGGGCTGGAGCTCAACGTCTCCTGCCCCAACGTCGAGACCGGACTGGTCATGGGCGCCGACCCCGACGAGGTGGCGCGGCTGATGAACTCGGTCAGACCGCTGACCGACAAGCCCCTGATCGTCAAGCTCACGCCCAACGCCTCCGACGTCCCCGCGGTGGCGGTGGCGGCCGAGCGCGAGGGGGCAAGCGCCGTCTCGCTCATCAACACGATCCGCGGGATGGCCGTACACCCGCGGACCGGGGAGCCGTGGCTGGGGGGGACGACCGGCGGAGTCTCGGGGCCTGCGGTGAGAGCGATCGCACTGGCTCAGGTACGGGCGGTGACCGATGCTGTCGACATCCCGGTCATCGGGATGGGCGGCGTTGCCCACGGCCGCCACGCCCACGATCTGATCGGTGCCGGGGCGACGCTTGTGGCCGTCGGCACCGAGAGCTTTCGGGACCCGGCGGCCGGCGCGCGGATCGCGACCGAGTTAGCGCTCGCAGCCGCAGAGCCCCACCATTCCGGGCGGGGGCTGGCCGGGCTCCGGCATTGATTCGAACCGCCCGGTATAGAGAGCAAAAACCCCCTGCAAACCAAAGCGAAATCCGAAACTAGGCTCGACAATGCTGAACCTCAAGCTGAGCTTGAGTCGAATTGGGGGATTTGGGCTTGATCGACCCGCCCCAAGATGTATAGTCGCCGCCCATGCCGCCGGTCAGTGAATCGTTCCCCAAGCAGGTCGCCGCGCCGGAGCGTTCACTCGTGCAGCGCATGGAGGCGCTGCAGCGGGCGAACGATATCCGCAGCCGTCGCGCGCAGCTCAAGCGCGACCTCAAGGCCGGCCGCACTCCGATCCACGAGCTCCTGCTCGATCCGCCGGACTACCTGCAGACCGCCAAGGTGTTCGACCTGTTGCTCGCCGTTCCCAAGTACGGGCGCGTGAAGGTCAACAAGATCCTGGGCCAGTGCCGGATCTCGCCGAGCAAGACCCTCGGCGGGCTCTCCGAGCGCCAGCGCGGCGAGCTCGTCGCGCTGCTGCGCCGCCGCTGAGCACACGCCCTCTGTGCCGGTGGCCAGAGTCTTTGTGATCACCGGTCCGTCCGGCGTCGGGAAGGGGACGCTGATCCGCGGCCTCCTCGAGCGCGTCCCGGAGCTCGGCCTGTCCGTCTCCGCGACGACGCGCGCGCCCCGCCCGGGTGAGACCCAGGGCGTCGACTACCACTTCATCGGCTCCGACGAGTTCGAGGAGCGCGTCGCCAATGGCGAGTTCGTCGAGCACGCGACCTACTCGGGCCGGCGCTACGGGACCCTGCGCTCCGAACTCGAGGACCGGCTGCGACGCGGCGAGCCCGTGGTCCTGGAGATCGAGGTCCAGGGCGCCCGCCAGGTCCGTGAGGCGATGCCGGAGGCGCTCCAGGTGTTCATCGCCCCGCCCAGCCGCGAAGCCCTCCGGACCCGTCTGGTCGGCCGGGGCACCGACACGCCCGAGCAGGTCGACGCGCGGCTGCAGACCGCCAAGGGCGAGCTCGACGCCCAGTCGGAGTTCAGCCACGTCGTCGTCAACGACCGCCTCGACGACGCGCTGGACGACCTCGTGGACATCGTGCGCGGTGAGGTCGGGGCGGCGTCTCAGGCCTCCGACTAGCGTCGCCGGCAATCAGACGAACGTCAACGGCGACTGGGGAAGGCAGGGGTCCGGGTCGCCGCGGGGGTGCGCTCGACGAGGTTGGGGCGGATCTTTGAGCTATTTCCTCCACTATCCGCCACGACCCCTGTACGGACCGCCCGAGGCGCGCAGGCAGCCCGAGGCGCGCAGGCAGCCCGAGGCGCGCAGGCAGCCCGAAGCGCGCAGGCAAGCCCGACCCTCCCACTCGAGAGCCGTCGTTGACGTTCGCCTGGGCCCGCGCCCCTGTGGGAACGCGCGCCGACCCGGCGCGGGCTTGACATTTGCAGGTCTTTGCACATCGCCCGCTAACCTTGGTCAGCAACCAACCAGCAAAGGGCCAACCTTGATCTCACCCCGTATCGACAAGCTCCTGGACCACGTCGACTCCGACTACGCCAGCGTGCTCGTGGCCGCCAAGCGCGCCCGCCAGATCAACTCGTATTACCACAACCTCGGCGAGGGGACATTCGACGAGTTCCCGCCCCCGATGGTCGATACCCGGTCCAAGAACTACCTCACGATCGCCCTGGAGGAAGTAGCGCAGGGCAAGCTGAAGTACCACTACCGTTAGTGACCGAACGGGTGTAGGAAGCACTCGGCTCAGACCAGAAGGCGGTAGACGGGGTGGCGCGACTGCTGTTCGGAGTGACTGGGGGGATCGCGGCGTACAAGATGCTGGAGACGGCACGGCTGGCGATCAAGGCAGGGCACTCCGTGCGCGTCATCCAGACCGAGACCAGCCAGCGCTTCGTCGGCGCGGCCTCGTTCGCCGGGATCACCGGCGCGCCGGTGCTCACCAGCGAGTTCGAGGATGACCCGCTGCGCGGCGCCTACCCGGGCGAGCCCATGCCCGACCAGGCGCCGATCAGCCATCTCGCGCTGGTCGAGAACGCCGACCTCTACCTGATCGCCCCGGCCAGCGCCAACACGATCGCCAAGCTGGCCCACGGCCACGCCGACAGCCTGCTCACCACCGCGGCGCTGGCCGCAGCTGGGGTGGGTGGGGCTCCGGTTCTCCTTGCCCCGGCGATGAACGACCGGATGTACCTGCACCCGGCGGTGCAGTCCAACCTCCGGCTGCTGGCCGACCGCGGCGTGACCGTGATCGGCCCCGGCACCGGTGACCTCGCCTCCCACGGCGAGCACGGGGTGGGCCGGATGTCCGAGCCCGCCGAGCTGCTCGGAGCCGTCGAGGCACGCCTGGCCGAGGTGGCCCGTCCCCTCGATGGGGTGGGTGGGATCTGGTTTGGTGTGCAGGTCCTGGTCACGGCCGGCGGCACCCGCGAGCCCATCGACAGCGTGCGCTACATCGGGAACCGCTCCAGCGGACGCATGGGGTTCGCGCTGGCGCAGGGCGCCGCTCGCCGCGGCGCCGAGGTCACCGTGGTGGCCGCCCACGTCGCGCTGCCCGCGCCCGCAGGCGTCCACGTCGTGCCCGTCGGGACGGCGGCCGAGCTCAAGGCCGCCTGCGACGAGCGCTTCGACGCCACCGACGTCTTGCTGATGGCCGCGGCGGTCGCGGACTTTCGCCCGCGCGACCCGGCCGCCCACAAACTCAAGAAGGACAGCGGCGCGCCGCGCCTCGAGCTCGAACCCACCGAAGACGTCCTGAGTGCCCTGGCCGGGCGACGTCGCCCCGGCCAGGTCCTGGTGGGGTTCGCCGCGGAGCACGGGGACGGCGCCATCGACTACGCGCGCGGCAAGCTGGAGCGCAAGCGGCTTGACGCGATCGTCGTCAACGACATCTCGCGGCCCGGCATCGGCTTCGATGCCGCTGACAACGAGGTGACGATCCTCGCCAGGGACGGCGGGGAGGTTCGGCTACGTAAGTCAAGGAAGGAGCAGATCGCCGACGGCGTCCTCGATGAGGTGGAGAAGCTTCGAGCCAAGGAGTCAGACGATCGAGCCATCAGAGCAGACCCCGCTCGCACCGCAGGAGTCTGAAGCGTTCGCCGCCGTGGGGCGGGCGCTGACGGCCAACATCAACAAGGCGGTGCAGGTCCGTCCGGAAACCCTGCGCCACCTGCTGGTGTCGATGCTGGCCGAGGGCCACGCACTGGTCGAGGACTACCCCGGCGTCGGTAAGACGGCGCTTGCCCGTGCTCTGGCGCGCTCGATCGACTGCCAGTTCGCGCGGATCCAGTGCACCTCGGACCTGCTGCCCGCCGACGTCGTCGGCACCAACGTCTACGACCAGCGCGAGCAGCGCTTCGAGTTCCGCCCCGGGCCGGTGTTCGCCAACGTGGTCCTCGTCGACGAGATCAACCGGGCCTCGCCCAAGACCCAGTCGGGCCTGCTGGAGTGCATGCAGGAGCGCCGCGTCACCGTGGACGTTCACACCCACGAGCTGGCGCGCCCGTTCCTGGTGCTCGCCACCCAGAATCCGATCGAGTACGAGGGCACCTACCCGCTGCCCGAGGCCCAGGTGGACCGCTTCATGGTGCGCCTCTCCATGGGCTACCCGGACCGCGCGGCCGAAGCCGGGATGCTCGCCCAGCACGAGGCCGGCGACCAGGTCATGACGCTGCGCCCGGTGGTCACCGCCGCCGAGGTGCTGGCCGCCCAGGACGCGGCGGCGCGGGTACGGGCCACGGCGCCGTTGCGCGACTACATCGTGCGGCTGCTGTGGCGCACCCGCGAGGATCCGCGCGTCGATCTCGGCGCCAGCCCGCGTGCCGGCCTGATGCTGTTGCGAGCCGCCAAGGCCAACGCGATGATGAGCGGGCGCGATCACGCCCTGCCCGATGACGTTCAGGCCCTGGCCGTGCCGGTGCTCGCCCACCGGCTCGTGCTCGCGCCGGAGACCCCCCGAGCCGCGGCCCGCGACGTGATCCTCGACGCCGTCGGCTCGACGAGAGCGCTCTAAGGAGCACCGTGCAGGACACGGCCCGGTCCGCCCCACCACGGCTGCACGCCACACGAGCGGCCGTGGTGGCCGGCTGCGGTCTCGTGCTGTGCCTGGTGTCGCTGATCTTCGACGCGGCGCCGTTGTTCGTGCCCGCCGTCGGACTGCTCGCGCTGGGGGTGGGCACGCCCATGTGGGTGTGGCTGGCCGCGAAGGGCGCCGCGGCGGAGCGCCATCTCCCCGCCGAGCGGGTCATCGAGCACGAGCCGGTGGACGCCACCATCGAGGTCCGGCGAGGCCGGCTGGGCCTGCCCGGTGCCGAGGTCGTCGATCCGTTCACCGGCGCGCGATTCGAGCTCGCCGGCGAGCTGTCGCCGGTCAAGGGCGATCGCACCACCACCGTGAAGGTGAGCTCGCGGTTCCCGCGCCGCGGTCTGCACCGCCTGCCCGCGCCGGCGCTCACCGTCCGCGACCCGCTGGACCTGACCCGCGCCGAGGCGGTGGGCCGGACGGGTAGCCAGCAGGTTCTCGTCCTGCCGCGGACCGAGCCGGTGCGGTGGCTGGGCTCCGGCCACAGCCGCCGGCTGCGCCTGCCCGACGGTCACGCCGGCTCTGAGGCCCTCGCCGCCGTCGACCTCGACGGGCTGCGCCCGTACCGACCGGGAACGCCCGCGAGCCGGATCCACTGGCCGGCGGTGGCGCGCGGCGCCGGCCTGATCGAGCGTCGGCTCCAGGCCGACGGCGACACCCGGCCGCTCGTCGTCCTCGACGCCCGGACCCCGGCTTCCGCGGGGCGCGCCGGTGTGGACCTGGTGGACGCCGCCGTGCGCGCGGCGGCCTCGCTCGTGCTCGAGTTCAGCCGCGCGGGAGGCTGCGGCCTTGTCCTGCCGGGCGAGCAGCGCCCGACGATGATCGACCGCGAGCTGATCGCCTGGCCGGCCGCCTACGCACGACTCGCGCTCGTCGAGGGTGGCAGCGCCAGCCGCGCGCCCGTGCTCGGCCCGATGTCGGGGCGCGGCGGAGCCGTGGTCTACGTGGCCGCCTCGCCGGTGGAGCGTCTGGGCGCCGTGCTCGGCACGCCCGGCGGGGGCCCGACGGTGCTCGTCGTGCCCGAGGCCGAGCTGGTCAGCGGCCATCCGCGCGGCGTGCGCAGCGCGCGGCACGCACTCAGCGTCTCGGGCTGCCAGGGCTTCCTGCTCGGCGCCGGCCGACGGAACGAGCGCACGCGCCCCGAGGATCTGGTGGCGTGAGCGGAGAGCCCCGAGGATCTGGCATGAGCGGAGACCGTCACCGATGAGCGCCGGGGCCCCCACCCTCAACCCCGTCGCGCGGGTGGCGCACCGGCCACGGTCAGATGCCGAGCCGCGCGCAGCTCACGCCGAGCGTCCGTGGGTGCGCCTGGCCACCTTCACCGCCCTGGCCGGCTACGGGCTCGTGCGATGGGCGACGCTGGTGCGCCCCGAGCCGGGATGGCGGCTGGCCGGACTGCTGGCGCTGGCGGTGGTGCTGGCCGGCGCGGTGCCGCTGATCGCCCGCCAGAGCCGGGTGGCGGCGGCCGGGGCGTCCATCGTCATCATCCTCCTGGCCTTCCCCGTCTCCGGACTGCGCTGGCACTGGCTCAAGCACATGAGCATCGCGCGCACGACGCACCGGATCGAACACGGGCTCACCCTCCTGCCCAACGCGCTGGTCCCCTATCTGGGCTCCAACGCCGACGTGCGCATGGTGATCGTGATGGGCGCGGCGGTGCTCGTCCTGGACGCCGCCGCCGTGCTCGCCTTCGCCGGGGGAGGGGCGGGCCTGGGTGACGGACGCCGGGCGGCGGCCGCGCTGCCGCTCATCGCGCTGGCGATCGTGCCCTCCACGCTCATCCGGCCCGAGCTGCCCTACATGCAGGGGCTGCTGCTCTTCGCACTGCTGGCGGCGTTCATGTGGGGCGAGCGGGTCCGCGGCGGGGCGGCGGCCTCCGCGGTGGGCGTCGTCGCGCTGGCGGGCGTGGTGGGAGCGATCGCGGCGCCGCGGATCGACCAGCGCTCACCGTGGGTGGACTACCGGGCCTGGGCGGGGACGACGGTCCCCGTCCACGTGGACACGTTCAACTGGAACCAGACCTATGGCCCGTTGCGCTGGCCCCAGACCGGCCACGAGGTGTTCGCGGTGGGGGTGACCCAGGCGGACCGCGACTATTGGAAGGCCCAGGACCTCGACACGTTCAACGGCTACAGCTGGGTCGCCGGGGCGGCGTCGGCGCAGCCGCTGCCGGAGCCGAGCGGCGACGCCCTCGCTCGATGGACGCACACCCTGCACGTCTCGATCGTCGGCATGAAGACCTCCGACATGATCGCCGCGGGCTATGCCAACCAGCCGTCGCCGGTCGTCGCGAACGGCATCGGCCCGGGCACCGACGAAGGGACGTGGCAGACGGCCAGTCCGATGGGGCCGGGGACGAGCTACACGGTCTCGGCCTACTCACCGCACCCCTCCAACCACGAGCTCGCGACGGCCGGGCGCGACTACCCGACGGGCGTGCTCACCGACTACCTCACCCTCCAGCTCCCGGTCGGACCGGCCTCGGCCGGGGGCACCGCCGTGCCCATCAGCTTCCCGGTGTTCCACACGCACCACACTCCGCGAGTGTCGCTCGGCGTCGCACCGGTGCCGCGCGGCATCCTGGCGCCGCCCCGAAAGTCGGTCGCCACCATCGCCGCCGACACGATCCGCCTTTCCCCCTATACGCAGGCCTATGCGCTGGCCCACCGGCTCGCCGGCAAGGCCCGCACGCCCTACGCGTTCGTGATGGCCGTGCGCAACTGGCTCACCCAGGCCCACGGCTTCTCCTACACCCAGACCCCGCCCAGGCACTCGTTCCCGCTCGAGAGCTTCCTCTTCACCGACAAGCAGGGCTACTGCCAGCAGTTCTCCGGCGCGATGGCGCTGCTTCTGCGGATGGGCGGGGTCCCTGCCCGCGTGGCCGCGGGCTTCACCCCGGGGACCTATGACAAGAAGGGCGGCAGTTGGATCGTTACCGACATCGACGCCCACGCCTGGGTCGAGGCCTGGTTCCCCAGCTACGGGTGGGTGCGCTTCGATCCCACGCCGACCACGGCGCCCGCGCGCGGCGGCAGCGCCATCGAGCCGATCCTGAAGAAGCTGCCGGGCGGCGGCACCGGCGTGGACGCCGCCCAGGGGCGGCGTGAGGCCAGCAGTGCCGCGGCCGCCGCGACGGCGCTGCACCATCGCGGTGGCGGCGGAACGAGTCTGTGGTGGCTGATCCCGCTCGTCATCGCGCTGATCGCGTTGGTGGCTTGGGTGTCGCGCCGCCTTATCCGCGGCCACATCGCGCGCACCGATCTGCTGGCCGAGCTCGAGCGGGCGCTGGCACGCACCGGCCGTCCGCTCCACGACGGGATGACGCTCGTGTCTCTGGAGCGGCGGCTGCACAGCGCACCAGAGGCCGAGGCCTACGTGCGCGCACTGCGGCTGTCGCGCTACGGCGGCGGCGCCGGGACGCCCAACGCCACCCAGCGGCGGGCGCTGCGCCGCGAGCTCGGGCGCGGGCTCGGGTTGATCGGGCGCATCCGCGCCCTGTGGGCGCTCCCGCCGCGCGTGTGAGCCAGAAGGCGCTGTCCCGGGAGGGCGGCCCTTTTAGACTCGTAGGGGTGGAAGACGTCTACGACCTGTTTCAGCGCGGTACCGCTCTGCTGGAGGCCGGCCATCACCACCAGGCCGCGATCCCGCTGGCACGCGCCCGCGATCTGGCCCCCGATAAGACCTCGGTGCGTGAGGCGCTCGGGCGGGCCCTCTTCCACATCCAGCAGTACGAGCAAGCCGCCGAGGAGTTCCGGGCCGTGATCGAGCGGGCGCCCACCAACGACTATGCCCAGTTCTGCCTGGGCCGCTGCCTGCAGTTGCTGGGCCGCCACGACGAGGCTCGCAAGCCCCTCGCGCTCGCCGCCTGCCTGCAGCCGGGCCGCCGTGACTACCGCGTGTACCGGGATCGCGCGCGGGCCCGTGCCGAGGAGCAGTCAGGCGGCTGAAGCCCGGCGGGAAGCGCTCACCACTGCACGGCTGCGGTGCTAACCTGAGGGCACAGCTTTCCGGCCGGGCGTTCCCGGTGCCGTTTTAGAAAGTGGGCGCTCGCCCGCTTTTTTTATGAGATTTATGGAGGAGACAGTGAGTGCCCTACAGACCGAGATCGAAGCCAGACTTGCCGGCGTCGAACCTGAGGTCGAGGTGCTGCTGGCGGAGGTCTCAGGCCCAACTCTGCGCCTGTTCATCGACCACCCCGATGGCGTGAGCTTGGAGCTCTGCGAGCGCGTGACCGGCCATCTGAACGACTACCGGCAGAGCTATGCGCTCGAGGTCTCGTCCCCTGGCCAGGACCGTCCGCTGACCAAGCCTCAGCACTACAGCCGTTTCCTGGGCCGCCGCGCTCGCGTGCGGCTGCGCGAGGCCGCCGAAGGTCACAAGCAGTTGACCGGCGAGCTGGTCGGCGCCTCAGATAGCGACGTCACGATTGCCGCCGGTGACGGGATCCTCACGATCCCGTACGAGCAGATCGTCCGCTCCAACCTCGTACCCGGAGACTGATTCATGTCCAAGGAGATCGTTGAGGCCGTACGGGGCCTCGCAGCGGAAAAGAACATCTCACACGAGAAGCTGATGGAGGCGCTGGAAGACGCGCTGCTCTCGGCCTACAAGAAGACCCCCGGCTCGGCGCCCTACGCCAAGGTGGAGATGGACCGCGACAGCGGCGACTTCATCGTGTGGGAGCTGAAGATCCCGGCGGAGCTCGAGGAGAAGCTGCTCATCGAGGCCACCACCGACCAGCAGCCGTCGGTGGACCCGGAGACGGGGGAGATGCGTGAGGCCCCCGAGCCCGAGATCGACCTCGAGAAGCTCAAGGAGTACGAGGACCAGATCGAGGTCGAGGACGTCACGCCGCACGACTTCGGGCGCATCGCCGCCCAGACGGCCAAGCAGGTGATCCTCCAGCGGATCCGCGAGGCCGAGCGGGACATGATGTTCGAGGAGTACCGCGATCGCGTCGGCGAGCTGATCACCGGGATCGTCCAGCAGTCCGACTCGCGCTACACGCTCGTGCAGCTGCGCGAGCGCGTCGAGGCGCTGCTGCCCAAGTCCGAGCAGGTCGACGGCGAGCGCTATGACCACTCGCAGCGGATCAAGGCCGTCATCAAGGACGTCTCGAACTCCACCAAGGGGCCGAGCATCATCGTCTCCCGGCGCGATCCCGAGCTGATCAAGTCACTCTTCGAGCTCGAGGTGCCCGAGATCGCCGACGGCCTGGTGGAGATCACCGGCGTCGCGCGCGAGCCTGGCTATCGCTCCAAGATCGCGGTCGTGTCCCACGTGGACGGGGTCGACCCCGTCGGCGCCTGCGTCGGGCCCCGCGGGTCCCGGGTACGCATGGTCGTCTCCGAGCTGCGCGGCGAGAAGATCGACATCATCCCCTACAACGACGAGCCCGCTCGCTTCGTGGCCAAGGCGCTGTCGCCGGCGCGCGTGCGCGAGGTGCTCGTCGACGACGCCGGCAAGCAGGCGACGGTGATCGTCCCCGACGATCAGCTGTCGCTGGCGATCGGCCGCGAGGGCCAGAACGCCCGCCTGGCGGCGCGGCTCACCGGCTGGCGGATCGACATCCGCTCCGAGACCGAGTTCGCCGCCGAGGAGGCCGAGCACGGCTACGAGGAGGAGGAGCTCCAGGGCCGCTGCGCCGCGATCCTCACCAACGGCCGCCGCTGCCCGAACGCCGCTCTGCCAGGGTCGCGCTACTGCGGCATCGATGCCCACCAGGCGCTCGCCGGCACCGGCACCGACCAGGTGGGAGCCGACGCACCGTCCGAGGACGAGGGCCCGGCCGACGAGGCTGACGTGAACGCCTCGTCAGATGAGGTCCCCGCGGACGCACCGGCAAATGGTGCGGCCAGCGCGGCGGCGTCGGACAGCGTGGGCCAGGAAGGCACGTAGACTCGGGTCAAGATGAGTAACAAGCGCGTCCATCAAATCGCAAAGGAGCGAGGCCTTCCCACCAAGGATGTCCTTGCGCGCCTCAAGGCGGCCGGTATCGACGTGAAGGCGTCGTCCTCGTCGGTCGACGAGGAGGTGGCCTCGCGCGTGCTCGCCAACGGCGGCCAGACCCGGTCGGCCTCCGATTCCCCGGCCTCAGGGTCCTCCGCTTCAGGCTCGGGTGCGACCCCCGCCTCGGGTGCGACCCCCGCCTCGGGCGCGAAGGCCAAGCCGGCTGTCGAGCGACCCAAGGCCAAGAGTGCCGACGGCGCCAAGCCTCAGGCCAAGGCCGCCGAGCGCCCCAAGGGCGAGGCGCCGGCCAAGCCGGCCGCCGAGAAGCCCGCCGCCGAGAAGCCCGCCAAGGCGGCTCCCGCCGCCCAGGGAGCGCCCCCCGCACCGGCAACCGAGAGCGCGGGATCCGCGCCTGCCGCCGATGGCTCCGGCGCGATCCGGCCGGCCGCCGACGGCGGCCGAGGCCAGAATGCGGCCGCCGATCAGCACAAGCGTCCCACGCGTGACTCCCTGCAGGGCGAGCGCGCCCCCGGCAACGCCGGTGGGCGGCGCCGCGTCGTCATCGACTCACAGGCCTCCCGCCGCGGCACGGGGCCCGGGGGTGGCCCGGGTGGAGGCGGTCCGGTCAACCAGCCGCCGCGCCGCCAGCGCCGTGGTCGGCGCCGGCGCGGTGTCTATGACGAAGAGGCCGAGTCGCGCCCCTCGCGCACCGCGGTCGCGGATCCGAGTGCGATCCAGATCAACTCCGGTTCGACCGTCAAGGACGTCGCCGAGTACTTGGACGTGCCCGTCCCCGAGGTGATGAAGAAGCTGATGGCGCTCGGCGAGATGAAGACGCTGACCCAGACGCTGTCGGATGAGTCCATCACCGTGCTGGCGGCCGAGCTCAGCAAGGAAGTGGAGATCGTCCACTCCGAGGACGAGGAGATCGCCGAGCCGGTGTTCAACGACGCCGCGGAGGACCTCGTCGAGCGCGCCCCGGTCGTGACGATCATGGGCCACGTCGACCACGGCAAGACGTCGCTGCTCGACGCGATCCGCGAGACGCAGGTTGCCGCCGGCGAGGCCGGCGGGATCACTCAGCACATCGGCGCCTACCAGGTGCGCCACGACGATCACCCCGTGACATTCCTGGACACGCCCGGACATGAGGCGTTCACCGCGATGCGCGCCCGAGGCGCCAAGGTGACCGACATCGCCGTGATCGTGGTGGCGGCCGACGACGGGGTCAAGCCCCAGACCCAGGAAGCCATCGACCATGCCAAGGACGCCGGCGTCCCGATGCTGGTGGCCGTCAACAAGATCGACAAGGAAGGCGCGCAGCCCGACCGCGTCCGGACCGAGATGACCGCCCTGGGCCTGCAGCCGGTGGAGTGGGGCGGCGACACCGAGTTCGTGAACGTGTCGGCCAAGACCCGGGAGGGCCTCGACGACCTGCTGGACACGATCATCGTGATGGCCGAGGTCGAGGAGCTCAAGGCCAATCCGGACGCCGCTGCCTCGGGCACGGTCATCGAGTCAAAGCTCGACCCGGGCCGCGGCCCGGTGGTCACGATCCTCGTCAGCCGCGGCACGCTGGAGGTCGGCGACGCGCTGGTGGCCGGCGCCCAGTGGGGCCGTGTGCGCGCGATGCACGACTTCCTCGGCAACCGGATCGGCCAGGCGTTGCCCGGCGAGCCGGTGGAGGTGCTGGGCTTTGACGGCGTACCCGAAGCCGGCGAGCACGTCCGGGTCGTGGAGCACGAGCGTCGAGCCCGCCAACTGGCTGGGGAGCGGGCCACCCGCCTGAAGGCGGAGTCGCTCGCCCGTCAGAGCGGCAAGCGCGTGTCGCTGGAGAACATCTTCGGGTCAGGGCTGCAGGAGCTCAACCTGCTGCTCAAGGCCGACGTCGCCGGGTCGCTGGAGGCGATCGAGGACGAGATCGCCAAGCTGCCGCAGGACGAGGTCTCGGTCAACGTCATCCGCCGCGCCGTCGGCGCCGTGACGGAATCCGACGTGATGCTGGCCGCGGCCTCTGATGCCGTGATCCTGGCCTTCAACGTGCGTCCGGTCGGTGAGGCGCGTGCCGTCGCCGAGCGCGAGGGCGTCGAGATCCGCCACTACTCGGTCATCTACCGCGCCATCGAGGAGCTGCGGAGCGCCATGCAGGGCATGCTCGCCCCCGAGGAGGTCGAGGAGGCTCTGGGCTCCGCCGAAGTGCGCCAGATCTTCCGCGCCTCGCGCGTGGGCACCATCGCCGGCTCCTACGTGACCGAGGGCAAGATCACCCGCGGCTCCAAGGTCCGCCTGGTGCGCGACGGGACCGTCATCTGGGACGGCGAGATCGCCAGCCTCCGGCGCTTCAACGAGGACGCCCGCGAGGTCGCCTCCGGCTTCGAGTGCGGCATCGTGCTGCGCGACTACGCCGACGTCAAGGAGGGCGACGTGCTCGAGACCTATACGACCCGCCAGGTCGAGCGCGAGCTCAGCTGAGCGGCCGGCCGTGTCCCGGCCAGCCAGCGGGGGATTCGTCGCGGTGTTGGTGATCGATCTGCATTTCCCCGACGCCGGGAGCCTCAAGGGCAAGCGCAAGGAGCTCTCCTCGATCAAGGCCCAGCTCTCGGGACGTCTGGGCGTTGCCGTGTCCGAGACCGGGTATCAGGACCTGTGGCAGCGCGCGACACTGACCGCGGCCCTCACCGGTGGGTCGCTGCGCCGGCTGGCCGCCGCTGCCGACGAGGTCGAGCGCTGGGTCCTGGCCCGCTGTCCTGAGGGAGCGAGCGTGGAGCGGTTCGTAGCCTCCGTCGAGGATTTGCGAGGATGAATGATGAGGTCGCAGCGCGAACGAATGTGCGGAGGGTAGGATGCGCGGTGGCCGCATGCGGCGCGTCGACGAGGCGATGAGAGTCGTCCTCTCCGACGCGATCGCCAAAGATCTCAAGGACCCGCGGATAGGGTTCGTGACAGTGACCGGCGTCAAGACCAGCCCCGATCTCCGCCACGCTCGCGTCTACGTGAGCGTTCTCGGCAGCGACCCCGAACGCGGCGCCAGCATCGATGGCCTGCGCTCGGCCCAAGGCTTCCTCCAGCGGCGGCTGGCCGACGAGCTGACGCTCAAGCACACGCCGTCCCTGACCTTCGAATACGACGATACGGTGGATCGGGGCATGCGCATCTCACGTCTGCTCGACGAGCACCTCCCCAGGGAGGAGACCAGTGACCACTAACGGCGACCGCTCCTCCCGCGATCGTGTCCTCGCCGAGCTGCGCGAGGCCGGCAAATTGGTCGTGGTCGCGCACGAGAACCCCGACGGCGACGCCATCGGCTCGCTGGTGGCGATGCGCGGGATCCTCACCGAGATCGGCAAGGACTGCGTGATGTTCATCGACGGGCGCGACCTGCCGCTGCCCCAGGAGTACAGCTTCCTACCGCTCGACGGCCTCGTCTCCGAGCCCCCTGCAGACGTGAACGAGCGCACGATCGTGTTCCTCGACTGCGGGAACATCGAGCGCAACCCCGCCGAGGCCTTCCGGCGCGGGGGTGGGGACGGCCATCACATCCTCAACATCGACCACCACCACGACAACACCCACTTCGGAAGCGTCAACCTTGTGGTGCCCGAGGCCTCCTGCACCGCGGAGATCGTGTGGGACCTCATGCACGCCCTCGACGTGCCGACGACGCGGACGATCGCCGATGCCCTCTACGTCGGGCTCATCACCGACACCGGGCGGTTCATGTATGAGAACACCGGTACTCAGGCCCACCTCATGGCCGCTGACCTGATCGAGGCCGGCGTGGATGTCCACGACATCTACCGCCACGTCTACGAGGGCGTGCCCTACGGCAAGCTGGCGCTGCTGGCGCGCGGCCTGACCAACGTCGAGCGCTACGACGACGGCCGCCTCACGATCACCGACCTGTCCGTCGGTGACTTCTCGGACTCCCACGCCGAGGAGAGCTACTCCGAGGGCGTCATCGACCACCTGCGCGCCGTCCAGGGGACGCGTCTCGCGGCGCTGGTCCGTGACCGCCTCGGCGGCCCGGGCAACGGCGGTACCCGCAAGGTCTCGCTCCGCGCCGGCGACGACGCCATCGACGTGTCGGCGATCGCGCGCGCCCAGGGCGGCGGCGGCCATCGCCAGGCGGCCGGGTTCAGCACGGAGCTGTCCTACGACGAGCTCGTGTCGTTCCTGCGCGAGCAGCTCGCCGCGCAGAGTTAGCGAGCGACCACTCGTGGGTCACGCGGCCGGAGGGCCGCCGAGTGTGGTGAGCACGCCGGGCGACCACATCCGTCTCTACGACAAGCCCGCAGGCGTCACCTCGCATGACGTGGTGGCCTCCGTGCGCCGCACGCTGCCTCGCAGGACCAAGGTCGGCCACGCCGGGACCCTCGACCCGTTCGCCACCGGCCTGCTCCTAGTGCTGGTGGGACGAGCCACCCGCGCCCAGCGGTTCTTCATGGCGCTGCCCAAGCGCTATGAGGTGGTGGCGCGCTTCGGCGCGGTCTCAAGCACCGGGGACCCCGAGGGCGAGATCACCGAGACCGGATCCGTGCCTTCCGGGGACCTGGAGCTGCCCGTCGGCACGATCCGGCAGCGCCCGCCCGCGTACTCCGCGGTGAAGGTCGGCGGGCGCCGGGCCTATGAGCTGGCGCGCGCCGGGGCCGAGGTGGAGCTGGCCGAGCGCGAGGTCACCGTGTACCGCTTCGACCAGCTCTGGCACGACGGCGACCGCCGCGCCTTCGTCATCGAGTGCTCGTCGGGCACATACGTCCGCAGCCTCATCGCCGAGCTCGGTGACGCCTACTGCCTGGAGCTGCGCCGCACGCGGATCGGGGCATTCGATGTGGCCGACGCCGACCCCGAGCGGCCCGTGCCGCTGTCAGAGGGGCTGGGCTTCCTGCCCGAGGTGGAGCTGACCGGCGAAGCGGCCCGGCGGGCCGGGCACGGGGTCCGTGTCGACGCACCCTCGGCACCGGTCGGCGAAGCGAGCGCAGTGCCGGCCGGCGAGGCGAGCGCGGTCGTGCGGCTCACCGATGCCGACGGCCTCATCGCCCTCGCCGAGCCGGTGGACGGGGGCGCGGGGCTCAAGCCGATCGTCGGCTTCCGAGGCTAGGCTTCGCGGCGATGCAGGTGACGATGCTCGCGGACGTCGAGGCTCGCCCGCGCCGCGTGGCGGTGGGCGAATTCGACGGCGTCCACCTCGGCCACCGCGAGGTCATCGCCGGCAACGACACGGTCCTGACCTTCGAGCCCCACCCGCTGGCCGTGGTCCGGCCTGAGGCCGCGCCCCGGCTTCTCACCAGCCTCGACGCCAAGGCCGAGCTGATCGCCACGCTCGGGGTCTCCGAGCTCGTGCTGATCCCCTTCGACGAGCAGTTCGCCGCCCAGACGCCGCAGGAGTTCATCGATCATGTGCTCGTGGAGCGCCTCCAGGCGACCCATGTGTCGGTCGGGGAGAACTTCCGCTTCGGGCACGGTGCCGCCGGGGACACCGACATGCTCGGCGCCGACCCCCGCTTTGCGACCCGCGTGGTCCGTCTCGTCGAAGTCGACGGCGAGATCGTCTCCTCCAGTCACATCCGGGCGCTGGTGTCCGCCGGCGACGTCGAGCACGCTGCCCGGTTCCTCGGCTCTCCCTTTCAACTGCGGGGGGAGGTGGTGACCGGGGATCGGCGTGGCCGAGAGCTGGGCTTTCCGACGGCCAACATCGTCCCCGACGAGGAGTTCGTCTGTCCCGGCCACGGCGTCTACGCCGCCCGCGCCGACGGCCGGTGCGCGGCGGTGTCGGTGGGCGTTCGTCCCACGTTCGGCACCGGCCGGGCCGTGCTCGTGGAGGCCTTCCTCCTGGACTTCGACGGCGATCTGTATGGCCAGGTGCTCCGGGTGGACTTCCTGGCCCGGCTGCGCGGGGAGCGCCGCTTCGAGACCGTCGACGGACTGGTGGAGCAGATGCGCATCGATGTGGCCGACACTCGCCGTCTGTGCGGGTGATGTCTGCTAGCCTCACCGGCCGCATGACTCTGACCCAGGAACGCAAGCAGGAGCTGATCGAGAAGTTCGGCGACAGCCCCACGGACACCGGCAAGACCGAGGTCCAGGTGGCGCTGCTCACCGAGCGCATCAACCAGCTCACCGTGCACCTGCGCACCCACGCCAAGGACCATCACTCGCGCCGCGGGCTGCTCATGCTCAACGGCCAGCGCCGCCGCTTTCTGAACTACCTGCGCAAGACGGACCTCGAGCGCTACCGCTCGCTCATCCGTGAGCTCGGCCTCCGCCGGTGATCGCGGGCGGGACCCCGGCTCCCGAGTTCACCCTCAAGCGCGCCGACGGCAGCGACTTCACGCGTGCCGACCTGGAGGGCAAGACGACCGTGTTCGTCTTCTATCCCTTCGCCTTCAGCCCGGTCTGCACCGACCAGCTCAACCTCTACGAAGAGGTCCTGGAGGACTTTCAGGCCAAGGGGGCGACGCTGTACGGGGTCTCGTGCGACGCCACCTACTCCCAGACCGCATTCCAGGAGAAGCTGGGCGTGACGATCGAGCAGCTGTCTGACTTCGAGCCCAAGGGCGCCGTGTGCCGGGCCTTCGATGCCTATCACGAGGGCGGCTTCGCTGCGCGGGCGCTGGCCATCATCGGGCCCGACAGCGTCGTGCGGTGGTCCTATCAGGCGGCGTCGCCCGGCGACCTGCCGGGCGCCAACCTCATCTTCGACGCGCTCGACGCCTAGCTCGGGGGGAAGGCGGTGAGCGAGCTCGGCTCCGCTCCCGTCCCCGAGCCCTCTGACGCCGATCACCGCCGTGGCTCGGGCCCCGTGACGATCGTCTATGCCGACTTCGAGTGCCCCTATTGCGCCGCGCTGGAGCTGCGTCTGCGTGAGCTCCCGCTCACCGTGGTCTTCCGTCACTTCCCGGTGCGCTCGAGCCACCCCCGCGCGTGGCCGGCGGCGTGCGCCGCCGAGGCGGCCGAGCGCCAGGGCCGCTTCTGGGAGATGCATGATCTGCTCTTCGCCGACCAGGCGCGGCTCGAGGACCCCCACCTGTGGGACCGGGCGCATCGGCTGGGGCTCGACCTCGAGCGCTTTGACGCCGACCGACGCCGCGACGACGTGCGCGAGCGGGTCAAGGCTGACTTCCGTGGCGGCGTACGGGCGGGCGTGGTGACGACGCCGACGCTCTTTGCCTGGCGCGACGGCCACGCCGAGCCGGTCGACGTGGCCGAGCTCGAGCGCCGCTTCGGCGCCGTCAGCCCGTAGCGGCCCGGCGGGTCTTGGCCGGGGCCGCTGAGACGTGCTCGAGGTCGTAGATCGTCGGTGGCACCCCGCGCAGCGGACGGGGGGCGCCGGGCGTGCTGATCGCCGAGCGGATGAGGTCGAGCTGGCGCAGAGCCACGTCGGGGTTGACGTGCGCGAAGGAACTGACCGACTCACAGACGCCCTTGATCATCATCAGCACGTCGACCGCCCCGATGTCATCGCGCACCGCGCCCGCCGCCTGCGCCTTGCGGACCAGTGCGTCGAGCATCTCGAGCAGCTGCGTGTGGACCTCGCGGATCTCGTCGTTGGCCAGCCACGTGTCGGCGATGGCGTCAAACAGCGCCCGATCGGTCGTGGAGCGACCCACTGACTGCTCGATGAGATCGAACAGCGCCTCACCGGCGTCGGGCGCCTGAAGGGCCGCCTGGCCGCGGGTGATCGACTCGTTCATGCGCTCGACCACGATCGCCGCGATGAGATGCTCCTTGGAGGGGAAATTCCGAAACAGCGTCCCGCGGCCGACACCCGCCTGCTGTGCGATCTCACCGACGCCGACCTCGAGGCCCCGCTCGCAGAACATCTGCGTCGCGGCGTCCAGAAGTCGGCGCCGATTGCGTTCGGCGTCCGCCCGCATGGTGCGGCGTTCCTCCATCGGATGGGAATTCTGCTCCATGTGCATGACGAACGCTAGTACAGAGGGGTGGGGGGTTACGCGGGGATGGGCTGCGCGCCCGCCTCGATGGCCCGCTCGACCTCGCGCATATGGCTCGGCCGCAGGGCCACGGTCATGATCACGACGCCGGCGCCCAGCATGATCGCCGCCGCCAGGAAGGCGACGTGGTAGCCGGAGACCCGGGCGGCGAAGACCGCCGCCTGGCTCGTGCCATCCAGCACGCGGGCGGTCTGGCTGGCTGCCAGCGTCGACAGGATGGCCAGTCCCAGCGAGCCGCCCACCTGCTGGGCGGTATTGAACAGGCCACTGGCGAGGCCGGCGTCGTCCTCGGAGACGCCGCTGGTCCCCATCAGCGTGATCGGCACGAACGTCAGGCCCATGCCCAGGCTGATCGGCAGCAGCCCCACCAGCAGGTCTGAGACGTAGCTGCCGTGCACCGGAAGCTGGGTGAGCACGAGCATTCCGGCGGCCGCCAGCGCGATGCCGCCGGTGGAGACGTTGCGCACGCCCACGCGCTTGATGAGCGGCTGGGCCACGCCGGCGCCGATCATGATCCCGGCGGTCACCGGCAGGAAGGCCAAGCCCGCGCGCAGCGGGCTGTAGCCGAGGATCTCCTGGATGTAGAGCGAGGCGAAGAAGAACATCCCGAACATCCCTGACGCGACCAGCAGCAAGACCGAGTCGCCCACGGCGAGGGCGCGGACGCGGAAGATGCTCAGGCGCACCAGGGGCGCCTTGCTGCGGGCCTCGATCGCGACGAACGCGCCCAGCAGCGCCACCGCGCCAGCCAGCAGTCCGATGGTCTTGCCCGAGCCCCAGCCGTACGACTGCGCCTTGACGATGGCGTAGACGAGGAGGACGAGACCGCCGGTGACGGTCACCGCGCCGGCGAGGTCGAACGAGCGGTGCTCCACCTCGATCCGCGACTCGGCGACGTAACGCAGCGCAAGGGCGATCGTGATGATGCCGACGGGCACGTTGACGAAGAAGACCCAGCGCCACGAGGCGAGGTCGGTGAGGACGCCGCCCATGAGCAGGCCGACCGCCGCGCCCGAGGCTGCGATCGCGCTCCAGACGCCCAGCGCCTTGGTGCGCTCGCTGGCGTCGGCGAAGGTGGTGGTGATGATCGCCAGGGCGGCGGGGGAGACGAGCGCGCCGCCGAGGCCCTGCAGGCCGCGGCCAACGATCAGCATCCCGGAACTCTGGGCGAAGCCGTTGAGCAGCGAGGCGAGCGAGAACAGCAGCACGCCGGCCAGGAACAAGCGCTTGCGGCCGAGAAGGTCGGCGGCGCGCCCGCCGAGGAGCAGAAAGCCGCCGAAGACGAGCGTGTAGCTGTTGACCACCCACTGGAGGTTGTCCGGAGCGAAATGCAGGCCGCGCTGCACCGAGGGCAGGGCGATGTTCACGACGGTCGCGTCGAGGACGACCATGAACTGGGCCATGCAGGCGATCACCAGCACGAGCCACTTGCTCGTTGCTCCGCGGGGCGGACGTTCGACGACGACGGCTGTGGGGGTGAGGGCTTCGCTCATCTGCGCTCCTGGTGCGATCGGGGCGGACTAAACTGGACTGACCGGTCCGGTTACGGTACCACAAGCGGACCGTGCGGTCCGTTTGTCTGTGGTCAACGTCACTTAAGACCACGCCCAGAGCCCGAACTCATCGGGCCCGCCAACGCTGCGGAGGCCCCGGGCAACCCGCTAGCATCATCAGGGTTCGGAACGAATCGAAGAAACGAACTCCGCCGACCGAAGGGCGGAGCAGAAGGGAATTGAATATGTCTGACGCCGTTACGCGCGTCTCCGTCGAGATCGAGGGCAAAGAGATCTCGTTCGAGACCGGCAAGCTGGCCAAGCAGGCCTCCGGCGCCGTTGTCGTCCAGGCGGGCGACACGATGGTCCTTTGTACCGCGACCGCGGGCAATCTCCGCGACGTGGACTTCCTCCCGCTCACCGTAGATGTGGAAGAGCGGATGTACGCGGCCGGGAAGATCCCCGGCTCTTTCTTTAAGCGCGAGGGACGCGCGGGGGAGAAGGCGACGCTGACCGCGCGCCTGATCGACCGCCCGATCCGGCCCCTGTTCCCCAAGGGCTGGCGCTACGAGACCCAACTCGTCGCCCTGCCGATGTCGGTTGACCACGTCAACCCCTACGACATGCTGGCCATGAACGGCGCCTCCGCGGCGCTGATGGTCTCCAATGTCCCGTTCCCGACGCCCGTCGGCGCGGTGCGGGTCGGCAAGATCGACGGCAACTTCGTCGTCAACCCCGACGAGGAGCTGCTCGTCGAGAGCACCGATCTCGACCTGATCGTCGCCGGCACCGAGGACGCCATCCTCATGGTCGAGGCGGGCGCCAACGAGATCCCGGAGGCCGAGATCCTCGATGCGCTCGACATCGCCCACGAGAACATCAAGAAGCTGTGCGCGGCTCAGCGCGAGCTGGCCGAGAAGGCGGGCAAGGCCAAGACCGAGGTCGAGATCCCGCAGGTCCACGCCGAGCTCTACGAGCAGATCAAGGCCTCCCACGGCGCGGCCCTCGACGCCGCCACCCAGGTGGAGGACAAGCTCGATCGCCAGGACGCGACCAAGACGGTCGAGGAGCAGATCCTCGAGCATTACTCGGGCGATCCTGAGTCCGAGACCTACAAGGAGTACCGGGCCAACGCCCAGCGCGCCTTCGAGAAGCTGGAGAAGACGCTCATCCGCGAGCGGATCGCCGTGCAGAAGAAGCGGCCCGACGGCCGCGGCACCGATCAGATCCGGCCGATCTCGATCGAGGTCGACGTGGCTCCGCGCACTCACGGCTCGGCGCTGTTCACGCGCGGCCAGACCCAGGCGTTCTCCGTCGTCGCCCTCGGCACCACCCGCGAGGAGATGCGGCTGGACACGCTGGGGCTGGAGACGACCAAGCGCTACTTCCATCACTACAACTTCCCGCCGTTCTCGGTCGGGGAGGCGGGCTTCATGCGCGGCCCCAAGCGCCGCGACATCGGCCACGGCGCGCTCGCCGAGCGGGCCCTGGTCCCGATGATCCCCAGCCAGGAGGACTTCCCGTACACGATTCGCGTGGTCTCGGACATCTTCGAGTCCAACGGGTCGAGCTCGATGGCGAGCGTGTGCGGCTCCACCCTGTCGCTGATGGACGCCGGTGTGCCGATCAAGGCGCCGGTGGCGGGCATCGCCATGGGTCTGATCAAGGAGGGTGACGACTACGTCATCCTCACCGACATCGCCGGCGTCGAGGACCACCTCGGCGACATGGACTTCAAGGTCGCCGGCACCAAGGACGGGATCACCGCCCTGCAGATGGACATCAAGATCACGGGCGTCACGTTCGAGATCATGCGTGACGCGCTGGCCCAGGCCAAGGTCGCCCGCGAGTTCATCCTCGGCGAGATGACTCAGGTCATCGACACTCCGCGCTCGGAGCTGTCCAAGTACGCCCCGGGGATCTCGTCGGTCAAGATCGATCCCGAGAAGATCGGTCTCCTCATCGGCAAGGGCGGCGAGACGATTCGCGCCCTCCAGGAGGAGTTCGAGTCCCAGATCGACGTCAACGACGAGGGCATGGTCCTCGTCTACGCCTCCAACCGCGAGCTGGGCGACGCGCTGGTGGCCCGCATCAGCTCGATGACCAAGGAGGTCGAGGTCGGTGACGAGTTCACCGGCAAGGTCGTCAAGACGACGACGTTCGGCGCCTTCGTCGAGCTCTCCAAGGGCACCGACGGCCTGTTGCACATCTCCAACGTCTCGCCGGGACAGCGGATCTCGACGGTCGAGGAAGTGCTCAACAAGGGCGACGAGGTCGAGGTCAAGGTTGTCGAGGTCGATCGTGAGCGTGGCCGGATCGGCCTGCGGCTCGCCACCGATCCCGAGATCCAGGGCAAGACCCCCGAGGAGCTGTCGGCGATTGCCGCCGCCGAGAACGGCGGACAGCGTCGCGAGCGCTCCGGTGGCGGTGGTGACCGTGGACGCGACCGCGACCGCGGCCCCCGTGATCGCGGCCCGCGGGGCGGGGGCGACCGGGACCGTGATCGCGACCGCGATCGCGGCCGTGTGCGCGACCGGGATCCTGACCGGCCGCGCTCCTAGCGCCGCTTGCTCGTGGAGCAGCAGCACCGCCTGACGACGCTCGAGTCTGGCGTCCGGATCGTGACGGAGGCGATGCCCTCCGTCCGGTCCGTGTCGCTCGGCTTCTGGATCGGCACCGGCTCTCGGTATGAGGCCGACGCCGAGGCGGGGCTGTCGCACCTGCTCGAGCATCTGCTGTTCAAGGGCACGGCCAAGTACGAGTCGCTGGAGATCGACCAGATCTTCGACGGCATGGGCGCCGAGCTCAACGCCGGCACCGGCAAGGAGACCACGTCGGTCTACGCGCGCGTGATCGACGAGCACCTCGTCGACGCGTTCGACGTGATGGCCGACATGGTCTTCCGGCCGGCGCTCACGGACATCGACTCCGAGCGCGAGGTCATTCTGGAGGAGATCGCCATGTACGAGGACGATCCCCAGGAGAAGGTGTTCGACATGGTGGGCGAGGCCGTTTTCGGGGAGGACCCGCTGGGCCGGGCCATCATCGGGCGGGCCGACGTCATCTCGGGCACGCCCGCGCCTGAGATCGCGCGCTTTCACCACGCCCGCTATCGGCCCGAGAACGTGGTCATCGCTGCGGCCGGCGCGGTCGAGCACGACGCACTGGTGGCGCTGGCGAGCGAGCGCTGCGATCCACCCGCCCGGCCCAACGGCGCCGCGCCCGACGTCCCCACGCCCGCTGATCACGCCGCCGTGCGGGCGATGCGGCCCGGGCGGCGCTTCGAGCGCAAGGACACCGAGCAGTACCACGTGTGCCTGGGCGCGACCGGCCTGTCGCGCCACGACGACCGCCGCTTCGCCCTGCGCGTGCTCGACACGATCTTCGGGGGCACCTCATCCAGTCGCCTCTTCCAGGAGATCCGTGAGCGCCGTGGGCTCGCCTACTCCGTGTACTCGTTCACCAGCGCATACTCCGACACCGGTCAGGTGGGGCTGTACGTGGGCACGCGGGCCGACAACCTGGTCCAGGCGCTGTCCGTGGTCGGCACCGAGCTTCAGCGCTTCCGCTCCGAGCCGGCCACCCCCGAGGAGCTGTCTCGCGCGAAGGAGAACCTCAAGGGCCGTGTCGTGCTCGCCATGGAGTCCACCGGGGCGCGCATGAACCGACTGGGCTCTGAGATCCTGGCCGAGTCGCCGGTGATGGCCCTCGACGAGGTCGTGGAGTGCATCGACGCGGTGACGTTGCCCGACCTCGCGGCTCTCACCGAGGAGCTGTGGGATCCCGAGCGCCTGTCGGCCGCCGGGATCGGACCCGATGCCGGGCGCTTCGACGAAGCCCTGGGCGAAGTCACGCCCCAGCTCGCTGAGACTCCGGTCGGCTGATGGAATGGCGTCGTCGCTGATCAGGGTGGCCGTCACCGGCGCCGCCGGGCGGATGGGATCAACGGTCTGCGCGGCCGTCGAGGGCGCCGAGGACATGGAGCTGGTCGCCCGCGCCGATCCAGCCCTGGGGACGTCCCTCGAGGACGTTCTGTCAGCTGCCCCCGATGTGCTCGTGGACTTCACGATCCCCACGACGGCGCTGTCCAACGCCCGCCAGGCCGTCGCGGCGGGCATTCACGTCGTCATCGGGACGACGGGCTTTGACGTGGCCGAACTGCGCGACCTGCGCGAGGCCAAGGCCAACGTGTTCGTGGCACCCAACTTCGCGATCGGGGCGGTCTTGATGACGCAATTCGCCGTGGAGGCGGCCCGCCACATGGCCGCTGCCGAGATCATCGAGTTGCATCACGCGGCTAAGGTCGACGCGCCCAGCGGCACGGCGGCCCGCACCGCTGCCCTCATGCTGGAGTCCGGCGGCCGCGAGGTGCCGGTGCATTCGGTCCGGCTCCCCGGCCTGGTCGCCCACCAGGAGGTCATCCTCGGCGACGTGGGGCAGACGCTGACGATCCGCCACGACTCGATCGATCGCGAGTCGTTCATGCCCGGAGTCCTCCTCGCCGTGCGCAAGGTGGCCGGGCTCACCGAGTCCCCCACGGTGGGACTCGAGAAGCTTCTGGACTAGCCCCGTTTCGCTGCGCCGGTTTGCCGCCGGCGCTGATCCGGCAAGAATCGCGGTATGCCCGGACCGGGACCGTCCTTTCGCTCAAGCCTGCTCCCAATGGTGATCGCCGATGACGAGCGCCGCTACGTCGCCGTGAACCCGGCCGCCTGCCTACTGCTGCGCCTGCCCGAGGAGGAGGTCCTGCGCCGGCGCGTCGACGACCTCACGCCGCTCGAGGCGCGCAGCCACGTTGACGAGATGTGGGCGGCGTTCCTGCACGGCGCGACCCAGCGGGGCACGTTCGAGCTCCAGATGCCCGATGGCCCCCGGCTCGCCGTCGAGTACAGCGCCACCGCCCACATCGAGCCCGGCCGGCATCTCTCGATCTTCATGTTCCCGCCGCCCTCGGCGGAGGTGGAGCAGGAACCGGGCCGCCAGCCGGGCACCGAGCTCCTCACCGAGCGCGAGCGCGAGGTCCTCAACCTCGTGGCCATGGGGATGGGGAGCATATGGATCGCCTCGGCTCTGGGTGTCTCGAGCTCCACGGTCGAGACCCACGTTCGTCACTGCCTGCGCAAGCTGGGCGCCCGCAACCGGGCCCATGCGATCGCCCTCGGCGTCCGCCGCGGACAGATCCGGCTGGACCTGGGCGATGGGGCGCCCTGAACGTCCACGAAATTGGGGATGGACTTCCCGGCGGCGGGAACGGAAAATGCTTTCGTGGGGCGGCGACTGTCAATCGACGCGGGCGAGTTCCCGGAACCGATGTTCTCGGAGCCTGCCGCCGACTTCGATGTGGTGAGCGTCAGCCGCGAGGACGAGGTGATCGTCGCCCTGCGCGGCGAGATCGATCTCGCCACCGCGCCCTTGCTCGAGCGCGAGCTGGCCCTTGGTCGCGTTCAGAACGCGCGCGCGGTCCTCGTCGACCTCGAGCAGGTCGCGTTCATGGACCTCACTGGGCTGCGCCCACTGCTGTCGTTCGTCATGCCATCGCGCCCCGGTCACCGCGTCGCCATCACCGCGGGGCCCCCGCCCGTGCAGAGGCTGCTGGAGCTCAGCGGCCTGCGTCGCCACTTCAACGTGGTGGCCCCGGACTGGTTCTAGGGCCGGCGTTCAGCCGTCGCGGACGGTGGCGGTCGAGATCGCCGCTCGGGCCAGCCCCACGTACCAGTTGGCGACATCCTGGCGCGGGACCCCGGGCTTCTTCAGCCACCAGTTGGCCAGCGCCTCGCCGGCGCCCACAATCGCCTCGGCGACCCCCTCAGACGCGGGAGGGCGCAGGCCGGCCCAGCCCGGCTCGTCCGCGCTCTCGAGCATGCGGCGCACCTCGTCGACGACCTCGGAGCGCAGCTGGCTCACCTGCTCGGCCAGCGGCTGGCGGGCGTTGAGCTCGCGGAACAGCACGGTCCAGCCGTCGCTGTGCTCCTGCACGAAAGCCAGGAACTCGTTGATCACCGCCCGCAGGCGCCCGGTGGAGGGACGGGTGGGTGGGTCGCCTTCAACATGGCGATCGGCGCTCACCAGCCGCTGGACGAGCTCACCGCCGGTGCGCTCGATGTAGGCGAGGTACAGGCCCTCCTTTGAGCCGAAGTAGGCGTAGAGCATCGGCTTGGACACTCCGGCCAGCGACGCGATCCGGTCCATCGAGGCGCGCTCGTAGCCGCTCTCGGCGAAGACCTGCCCGGCAACGCGAAGGATGAGCTGCTCGCGAGCCGACCGCGGCATCCCCTGGGTTCCCGCCCGGGTGTGGCTTCGGCCAGGTGCTGTGGCCTCAGGTTGGGACAAACCGGGTAGAAATCTACTGAAGCGGATATTACTCATGAGTAGGAGCCATGCCAGAGCGAGGAGCCAGACCCAACGTCCACCCGATCCAGCGCCGGATTCTCGGCGCCCTGGCTGCGCTCAGCTCGCCGCTGCTGATCGACGATTACCTGGAGCTGATCAACCCTCTGTGGTCCACGCGTGAGCTGCGCGGGCGCATCGAATCGATCGATCACGAGACCCGCGAAGCGGCCACCGTCCTCATCAAGCCCGGCTATCGCTGGGGTGGCCACGAACCCGGTCAGTACCTCCGCATCGGCCTGGACATCGAGGGCGTGCGCCACTGGCGCGCCTACTCGCTGACCTCCGACCCGCAGCGCGAGGACGGCCTCATCTCGATCACCGTCAAGAACGTCGACGATGGCAAGGTCTCGCCCTACCTGGTGCGCCGCGGGCGGCCGGGGACGATCGTCTCACTCGGCGGGGTGGAGGGCGAGTTCGTGCTGCCCCACCACCTGCCACCGAAGCTGCTCTTCATCAGCGCCGGCAGCGGGATCACGCCGATCATGAGCATGCTGCGCCACCTGGACCAGAGCGGCGAGCTGGACGACGCCGTCCTGCTGCACTCCGCTCGCCACTCCGACGAGGTCATCTTCGGTGACGAGCTGCGCGCTCTGGCTCGGCGCCATGAGCGTTTCGTCCTGCACGAGCAGCTCACCGCCGACAACGGGCGCATGGGCCCGGCCGACCTCGACCGCCTCTGCCCGGACTGGCCGGATCGCGACACCTTCATCTCGGGCCCCAACGAGATGCTCGACGACTTCAGCACCCACTACGAGGAGGCGGGCGCCATCGAGCGACTGCACATGGAGCGCTTCCAGCCCAAGCTCGGCCTGGGCGATGGGGAGGAGGGCGAGGGGGGAACCATCACCTTCCTGGTCTCCGACACCACGGCCGAATCCGACGGCAGCCAGCCCATCCTCGTCGCCGGTGAGGAGGCCGGACTCGACCTCGCCTACGGCTGCCGCGAGGGCATCTGCCACACCTGCGTGGGCGAGTTGCGCTCGGGTCGAGTGCGCGACCTGCGCAACGGCAAGGTCCACGGTGAGGAGGGCGAGGTCATCCGGACCTGCATCCACGCCCCCGAGGGCCCCATCGAGATCGAACTCTAGACATTTTGCACCCGAACCCCGAGGAGAAGCGATGACGACGACCGCCGTCCAGAATGGCAAGGGCCCGGGCGCCCCGGAGCACGACGCAGCCGACCCCGAGAACCCGCTACACCGGCTGACCCCTGAGCAGATCGAGGCGCTGGGCCGGGAGTTCGACGAGCTGCACGAGCAGGTCAAGGCCGATCTGGGCGACCGCGACGCCACCTATATCCGGTCGATGATCGCGTTTCAGCGCAAGCTGGCGCTGATCGGCCGCGCGGAGCTCATCGCCTCGCGGTGGCGGATCCCGTGGTTGCTCGGTGCCAGCACGCTCGGCATGGCCAAGATCCTCGAGAACATGGAGATCGGCCACAACGTCATGCACGGCCAGTGGGACTGGATGAACGATCCGGTCATCAACTCTCGGGCCTGGGACTGGGACACCGCCTCCACCGCCGAGGCGTGGCGCCACTCCCACAACTTCATCCACCACACCTACACCAACATCATCGGCAAGGATCGGGATCTCGGCTACGAGATCATGCGGATCGATCCGGCGCAGAAGTGGCACCCGTTCTACCTGCTCCAGCCGTTCTACAACGTGCTGCTGGCGATGCTGTTCGAATGGGGGGTCGCCGTGCACGACCTCGACTTCGACGCGATCCGCGCCGGCGAGAAGGACCTCAAGCAGGTTCGCAAGGAGCTGAAGGGAATCGCGGGCAAGGCCCGGGCCCAGATCACCAAGGACTACATCGCCTGGCCGCTCATCTCGGGGCTGGTCATGACGGGGATCGAGGCCGGCGTGATCGCCGCCAAGACGCGGGACGAGAGCCGTGCCCAGGGGCTGAGCCGCAAAGCCGGGCGGGCGATGCGGCGCGCTGCGCGCCGGAGCGGAACGGCTGACGGAATGCTGTCCCAGCTCATCGCGCGGCGCTCGTTCCGTGAGCCGTTCGTGCGGACGCTCACCGCCAACGTGGCCGCCAACCTCATGCGCAACGTCTGGTCCTACGCGATCATCTTCTGCGGACACTTTCCGGACCAGACGTTCACCTTCACCCAGGACGAGACCGACGATGAGTCGCGGGGCGGCTGGTACGTGCGTCAGCTGCTCGGAGCGGCCAACATCGACGGCGGCCCCCTGTTCCACGTGATCAGCGGCAACCTCGGCTACCAGGTGGAGCACCACCTGTTCCCGGACATGCCGAGCACCCGCTACGGCGAGATCGCTCCCAAAGTCCGCGAGATCTGCGAGCGCTACGAGCTGCCCTACAACACGGGGCCGTTTCACCAGCAGCTCGGCATGGTCCAGCGGACCATCCTGCGCCTGGCGCTGCCCGGCGGCAAGGCGCGCCCCAAGCCCGGCCCCTACCACGGGCCGCGAGTGCGCGGGAGCGGGGAGCAGGCCGGAGCGCTGAGCTAGGCACAGCCGGCTGCGGGGTCGCGCATCGTCGATCGTCCGCGCGCGGGCGGTGCACCAGCCGCGCCCTTTAACGGACCGCTAACAACTCGAGCCGGTTCCCGAACGGGTCGGCGGTGAAGAACCGGCGGACGCCCGGCAGCTCCGAGTCCCACACGACCGGCGCGCCGGCCGCCGCCAGCCGCCGCGCGAGCATCTCCAGCCGCGCGATCGTCCCGATGCGTAACGCCGGATGGGCCTTGACCGCAGGGGCAAAGTCCTCTGCAACACCCACGTGGAGCTGCGCCCCGGCCCCGAGCGCGAACCACACCCCGCCGCGCGACGCGAGCGCCGCGGGCTTCTCCACCTCGACCAGGCCCAGCAGCTCTCCGTAGAACCGCCGCGCCGCCGCCTCGCACCCGGCGGGGACGGCCACCTGCACGTGGTCGAGTACCGGCAGCGCGTCCTCGTCAGGACTCAAGGGGTTTCACCTCCGATACGGTTGCGAGCCCATGCCGATCGACGTGAGACCCGTGAACGGCTTCAGCGACCTGCGGGATTTTGTCGCGTTGCCCTTTCGCCTGCATGCCGGGACCACCTGGATCCCGCCGCTCAAGCTCGAGCGCTACGCATTCCTGACGCGCCCGCTCAATTCCTTCTTCAGCCACGGCGAGGCCCAGTACTTCCTGGCTCGGCGCGAGGGGAGGGTGGTGGGCCGGGTCACCGCGCAGATCGACTTCGCCTTCAACCAGTTCCACGGGAGCCGGTGGGGGATGTTCGGCTTCCTGGAGTTCGAGGACGACCAGGAGATCGTCGACTCGCTGCTCGCTGCGGCCGAGGAGTGGTGCCGGTCGCGCGGCTGTGACCGCATGGTCGGGCCCATGTGCTTCCAGATCAACGACGAGGCGGGCGTGCTGATCGAGGGGTTCGAGCGCGAGCCGCTCATCCGCGAGCCCTGGAATCCGCGCTATTACCAGGCGCGCTGCGAGGCCGCGCCGGGCCTGATCAAGGCGATGGACCTGTTCGGGTGGGACCTGTCGATCAACGACCGGGCGCGGATGAACCCGATCCTCCCCAAGGTCGCCGAGCGCGCCCACACCAAGCACGGGATCACCATCCGCCACATGTCCCGGCGGCGCCTGCGAAGCGACATGGACGAGTTCGCCAAGGTTTACAACGCCGCCTGGTCGCACAACTGGGGCTTTGTGCCCTACTCCAAAGCCGACCTGGACGCCTACACCATCGACATGCAGCTCGTGTTCTCGCGCGACTGGTTCATGATCGCCGAGCAGGAGGGCAAGACGGTGGCGATGGCCATCACCATCCCGGACATCCACCAGGTCTACAAGAAGATGAAGGGCCGGCTGCTGCCCTTCGGCTGGCTCTACTACCTCGCCCGTAACCGCATCATCGACCGCGTGCGGGTCGGCTTCCTCGGCGTCCTGCCCGAGTACCAGCACACCGGCGTCGCCGCGGCGCTCTACCTGGAGCACTTCGACGTCGCCAGCCGCGTGCGCCAGAAGGAGGGGGAGGCGAGCTTCATCCTCGAGGTCAACAGCTCGATGAACCGCGGGCTCGAGGCCATGGGGGGACGGCTGGTCAAGCGCTGGCGCGTCTACGAGCGGCTGCTCGAGCCCGATGCCGAGCCGTCGGCGCCGTCGGCCCCCGAGTCTCCCTGACGTCCGCGCCCCTGCGATAATGGCGCCGATGACGGTGAACTTCGGCTCGATCCTGACCGCGATGGTCACCCCCTTCGACGATCGGGGCGCGTTCGACGAGGACGCCGCAGTGGCGCTGATGCACCACCTCGTCGATCACGGCTCCGACGGCCTGGTCGTCTGCGGCACCACGGGAGAGGCGGCCACCCTCGACGACGAGGAACACCTGCGGGTGATCGAACTGGCCGCCGCCGAGATGCGCGGCACGTGCACGGTCATCGCCGGGGTCGGCTCAAACGACACCCGCCACGCGGTGATGCTCACCGAGCGGGCCACCGCACTCGGTGTCGACGGCCTGCTGTCGGTCAACCCGTACTACAACCGCCCCAGCCGCCGCGGGATCCTCGCCCACTATCGCGAGGTGGTGCGGGCCACCAATCTGCCGATCCTGCTCTACAACATCCCGCAGCGGACCGGCTCGGACATGCCCAACGACCTGCTGGCGGAGCTGGGCCAGCTGGACAACATCGTCGGGGTCAAGCAGGCCAACGAGGCGAACCTGGCCCACGTTGACGGCATGATCATCTACGCCGGCAACGACGACATGCTCGTCGACGTGCTGGACATGGGTGAGGCCGGCGGGATCCTCACCGGCAGTCACATCTTCGGCGACGAGATGCGCCGCATGGTCGACGAGCCGGAGAACCGGCGCCAGATCGACGCCGGCCTGAAGGACGTCTACCGGGACCTGGCGGTCGCACCGGCGGCTTGCAGCAACAAGGCGGCGCTGAACATGATCGGCGTGCCGGTCGGCAAGCCCCGCCTGCCCTACGTCGAGCTCGACGCCGACGAGCAGGCGGTGGTGCGCGCCATGCTGGAACGCCACGGCATGCTTGCCACCGCGGCATGAGCGCAGTCAACCCGTGAGCAAGCTCCGCGTCCTGCCGCTCGGCGGCCTGGGCGAGATCGGCAAGAACATGACGGTCGTCGAGTACGAGGACCGCATCGTCGTCATCGACACGGGCCTGCGCTTCCCGACCGCCGACATGCTCGGCATCGACCTCGTGCTGCCTGACTTCGCCTACCTGCGCGAACGAGCCGAGGACATCGAGGCGATCGTCATCACCCACGGCCACGAGGATCACCTCGGGGCGCTGCCGTGGGTGCTGCGCGAGCTCGACAACGGCGGTGGGATTCCGGTGCTCGGCGGCCCCCTGACGATCGCCATGGCCCGGTCCAAGCTCGACGAGCACAATCTGCGCGAGGTGGACCTGGAGGACATCGCCGCCGGCGAGCAGCTCCAGCTCGGGCCGTTCTCCATCGAGCTCATCCACATGACGCACTCGATCCCGGACTCGTGCGCGGTCGCGGTCGGCACCGATCTCGGGACCGTGCTGCTCACCGGCGACTACAAGTTCGACCAGACCCCGGTCGACGGGCCGCCCGCGGACGTCTCGCGACTGGCCGAGCTGGGCTCCGAGGGAGTGCTGCTGCTCTGCGGCGACTCCACCAACGCCGACCGGCCCGGGTTCTCGCCCTCCGAGCGGGAGGTTGGCCCGCACCTCGAGGAGGTGTTCAGCCGCGCCGAGGGCCGGATCGTGGTCACCAGCTTCGCCTCCAACATCCACCGCGTCCAGCAGGTGATCGATGCCGCCGCCTCGCTCGGGCGCAAGGTCGCACTGGTGGGACGCTCGATGCGCAAGAACGTCAACATCGGACGCTCGCTGGGCCACATCGAGGTCCCCGAGGGGATGCTCATCCAGCCCCACGAGGTCGAGGACTGGCCCGACCACCGTGTCGTGGTCATCTCGACCGGCTCCCAGGGCGAGCCCCTGTCGGCGCTGCGGCGCATGGCCTACAACGACCACCGCCAGATCACATTGCACAGCGGTGACACCGTGGTCTTCTCGGCCACGCCGATCCCGGGCAACGAGCGCGCGGTCAACGAGACCGTCGATCGGCTGTACCACATCGGCTGCAATGTGATCACCCCGCGCGAGGCGCCGATCCATGCCTCCGGCCACGGCTTCGTCGAGGAGCTCAAGCTCATGCTCAACCTCGTGCGCCCACGCTACGTCATGCCCATCCACGGCGACCACAAGCGCATCCACCTCCACGCCCAGCTCGCCGATGCGGTCGGGATCCATCCCGAGGCCGTGTTCCAGCTCGAGAACGGGCTCCCGCTGGAGATCGACTCCGCCGGCGCCTCCGTCGGCGAGCGCCAGGCCGCCGGGATGATCTTCGTCGACGGCGTCGACATCGGCGACCCGGCCGACGTGGCGCTGCGCGACCGCCGGATGCTGTCTGCCGACGGGATCTTCATCGTCGTGGCCACCGTGTCCGAGCAGACCGGCGAGTCCGTCGTGCCGCCCGAGGTCATCTTCCGCGGGGTGCCGTTCATCGAACAGGCCGATGACCTCGTCTCCGATATCCGCAAGGAGGTCGAGCGCTCGCTCAGCGTGGCGGCACGGGAGGGCGTGCGGGAGATCGACCTCCTCCAGCAGAGCCTGCACGACGACCTGGCGACGTTCGTCTACGAGCGGCTGCGCCGGCGCCCGATGGTCCTGCCGGTCGTCGTCGAGGTCTGAGCAGACCCGTTCTCCGACGGCGCGCTGGCCGGCGCGGGGACGTGCGCGACGTGCGGGGTGGGGATCCGGATGACGAAGCGCGTTCCCACGCCGCTCTCGGGCGTCTCCAGCTCCACGGTGCCGCCGTGCGACTGGGCCACCGAGCGCACGATCGCCAGCCCCAGACCGGACCCCTTGGCGCCGTCGCGCCCGCCGCGGACGAAGCGGTCGAACACGCGCGGCGAGAGCTCGGCCGGAATGCCCGGCCCGAAGTCTTGGACGATGAGGACCGCCATGCCGTCGCGAGCTTCGGTGGAGGCCTCGATGCGGGTTCCCGGCGGGGTGTGGCGGACCGCGTTCTCGAGCAGGTTGAGCACGAGGCGGTGCAGCTCGTCGCGCACGCCGTCCACCACCGCGGGCTCGGCGCTGATCGACAGCCCGTGGCGCTCGGCCATCGGGCCGAGCTCCGCCGCGGCCTCGATGAGGACGTCGCCCAGGTCGGTCGGGCGGTGCGGCTGGACGCGGCGTGCGTCGGCGCGGGCCAGCAGGAGCAGGTCGCCCACCAGGCGACGCATCCGTCGCGTCGACCGCAGCGCCGCCTCGGCGGTCTCGGCCTGCTCGCCGCCCAGTTCCTCGGTGAGCAGATCGAGGTTGGCCAGCACGCTGGTGAGAGGCGTCCGCAACTCGTGCGAGGCGTCGGCGACGAACTCGCGCTGACGGTCGAGCATCGTCTGGGTGTCCGCGCGCGCTGCCTCGAGGGCCGCGAGCATCCCGCTCAACGTCCGTGCCAGCTCGGCGATCTCGTCCTCGGCCTCGGGGCTCGGCATCTCGCGGGTGGGGTCCCTGGTGCGCTCGATCTCGCGCGCGGCATCGGTGAGCTCGACGATCGGCCGCATCGCGCGCTGTGAGACGAACAGGCCGGCGAGCATGGCCAGCACGGTGCCGCCGAGGACTCCGAGCAGCAGGAAGGCCTCGACGCGGGCGAGGGTGTGGTCCACGTTGGACAGCGGCAGGGCGTAGAGCAGCGTGACGGTCCCGGTCGGCTTGACGGTGAGCTGGCGCGCGGCGACCCGATAGCCCGACTGGACGAAGTACCCGGACGTCTGGGACGGCAAGCCCGCGAACAGTCCGTGCGCCGAGAGCTTGATCGACGGGGTGGCGATGCCGTCCTGGGTGGCGAGCAGGACTCCGTCGCTGTCGTCGAAGATGCGGATCTTGGCGTGATCGCCGCTGGCGAAGTCACTGAGCGAGAGGATCTCCGACGGATCCAGGTACTGGCCGTTGTACTCCAGCTCTGAGGCCAGCCCCTCCTGGAGGCGGCCGATCGCGGAGGCCTGCGAGTCGTTGAACTGTGTCCGGACCTGGCGGCTCGTGAGCACACCGACGATGGCCGCGAAGCTGGCCAGGATGACGAGCGTCAGCGCCGCCGAGCCTCCGGCCAGGCGCCAGCGGATCGGGACCCGCCTATACGCGGAGTACGTAACCCGCGCCGCGGATCGTATGGAGGAGCCGAGGCTCGCCACCGGATTCCAGCTTCCGTCGTAGGTTGGACACGAACACCTCGATGGTGTTCGTCATCGAGAACGGGTCATACCCCCACACCTCGTCGAGCAGGCGCTGGCGCGAGATCACGATCCGTTCGTTGCGCATCAGGTATTCAAGGAGCTCGAACTCCCGCTGGGTGAGGTCGACGTGGCGGTCGCCGCGCATGACCTCGTGGGTGTCGGGGTTGAGCTTCAGATCGCCGACCGAGAGGTGGGCCTGGCCCCGGGGCGGCCGGCGCCGCAGCAGCGCCCGCAGGCGCGCCAGCAGCTCCTGGCGCTCGAACGGCTTGACCAGGTAGTCGTCAGCCCCCGAGTCCAGGCCCTCCACGCGAGACTCGACCGCGTCGCGCGCGGTCAGGACGAGGATCGGCACGTCGTCGTCTGACTCGCGCAGCCGCTTGGCCACCTCGATCCCGTCCATCCCCGGCAGGCCGAGATCGAGCAGGACAAGATCGGGCAGGAACGCGTGCGCGCCCTCAAGCGCGGTCGGCCCGTCGCCGGCGACCCGCACCTCGTAGCCCTCCATCCGCAGCGAGCGCTGGAGGACCTGGGCGATCGCGTCGTCATCCTCGACGACCAGCACACGGGGGGGACGCTCGAAATCAACCATCTGGAGGCCAGATGGTAAGGGTCAGAAGTACGGCGGTCGCCAAGCCCTTATCAGACCCTTATGCGCGGGCACGCGGGCGCACGCGTGGGTGCGCGTGGCAGGAGGCGGGGCCCCGCCGTCGAAGCCACCACTTCGGACATGGCCACCAGCACCAAGCCTCGCCCCAAGCCCAAACCGCGGCGCAAGTCACCTCCGCCTCGGGCGAGGCGCTCGATGCTGGCCAGCCGGCCGACGCTGCCGACGGTGGCACTCGAGCCCCATCACGTCGACATCATCGCCCTGGCCCTTGTCGCGGTCGGAGTCTTCCTGGGCGGGGTGTCCTATCTGGATTGGGCCGGGGGGACGCTCGGTGACGGCGCGGTCCGCGCCGCCCGGTTCGTGTTCGGAGCCCTCGGCTACACCGTGCCCGTCGCCCTGGTGATCGCCGGTCTGCTCACGCTCATGCGCGAGTGGCGCCCGCCGACGCGCCCCCTGCGCACCGGGCTGGGCTGCCTGGTGGCGGCGCTGACCCTCATGCTGGCGGCCGGCACGCTGGGGATCGGGCCCGGGGCGACGCCGGCCGCCCAGTTCTGGCACGCGGCCGCCTTCGAGCGCCGCGGCGGGATCGTGGGCCAGGCCGAGTTCTGGGGCATGTCGCATCTGCTCTCGACGCTAGGCGCCGACATCCTGGCCGTGTTCCTGTTCGTGGCCGGGCTCATCCTCGTCAGCGGCGCCACGCTCGCGACGGTCGTGCGCGCCACCGGCGCCGGCGTGGTCGGCACAGGGCGGGCGGTGCGCCGCTCCACCGACGGCTTTTCGTCGACGCTGGGCGGCCGTCGGCCCGCCACCGCGGCGGCCGCCACGCGTTCCAGGGCCCGCTCGGTCACGGTGACCGCCGACGCCGACGGGCCCATCACCGCGGACCGGCTGCTCGACCCCGACCTCCTCGATCCTGAACAGCTGCCCGAGCCACTGCTGCCCCCCGATGGGCGGGCGGGTTTCGATACCGAGCTGATCGTTCGCGCGACTCACGTGGAGGCCCCGCCCAACGATGCCCGCGCTACCGACGACAGCGACGATCCCGCCCCGCCCCTGTTCGATCCCGACGGAGCCGGGGGAGAGGGCGAGATCGAGGCCTCCGACGAGCGCGCCGAGCCCGAGCCCGACGCGCCTCGACCCACTCGCCCAGACGTCGATCCCGCGGATCTCACGCCGCAGGGGCGCTACCGCGAGGCCATCACCGACGACCCCGACTTCGAGTGGCAGGTCCCGAACAGGCGCTTTCTCGTCCGCTCCACCGGCGAGGCGGCCAAGCCCGACACCGCCGGGCAGGAGCAGGTGGCCCGCACGCTGCTGGAGACCCTCGGCCACTTCGGGATCGACGCCAAGGTCATCGGGCGCGTCACCGGCCCGCACATCACGCGCTATGAGATCCGGCTGGCCCCCGGGATCAAGGTGGCCAAGATCGCGCAGCTCAAGGACGACCTCGCGTACGCGCTGGCGGCCACCGACATCCGCATCCTGGCGCCGATTCCGGGTAAGCAGGCGGTCGGCGTCGAGGTCCCCAACGCGCGGCGAAAGATCGTGCACCTCGGCGACGTCTACCAGGAGGCGCCCGCCGACTGGTCGCCGCTCACGGTGTGGCTGGGCAAGGACATCGCCGGGCGCGCGATCGGCGCCGACCTGGCCAAGATGCCGCACCTCCTGGTGGCCGGCACGACCGGCGCCGGTAAGTCCGCGTGCGTCAACGCGATGCTCTCGAGCATCCTGCTGAGGGCCACTCCGCACGAGGTGCGGATCGTGCTGGTGGACCCCAAGCAGGTCGAGCTCAACCACTACGAGTCGATCCCGCACCTGCTCACTCCGGTGATCACCAGCCCGCGGATGGCCGCCAACGCGCTGCAGAACCTGGTCAAGGAGATGGAGCAGCGCTACGGGATCATGTCGCTGGCGCGGACCCGGAGCCTTCCCGAGCTCAACCGCGCGCGCGATAAGCGCGGGGAGCCGCGGCTGCCCTACATCCTGTGCGTGATCGACGAGCTGGCCGACCTCATGATGGTCGCCCCGGCCGACGTCGAGGACTCCATCATCCGCCTGGCCCAGAAGGCGCGGGCCGTCGGCATCCATCTCGTGCTGGCCACCCAGTCGCCCCGTGTCGACGTGATCACGGGCATGATCAAGGCCAACGTACCGTCGCGGATCGCCTTCGCGGTCTCCAGCCAGACCGACTCGCGCGTGATCCTCGATCAGAACGGCGCCGAGGCGCTGCTCGGTCAGGGCGACATGCTCTTCTCGCCCGTCGGGACCTCCAAGCTCCAGCGCATCCAGGGCGCCTACATCGACGAGGAGCAGATCCTGGAGCTGACCGAAGCCTGGCGCCGTCAGGGCGAGCCCGAGTTCCAGGAGGAGCTCCTGGAGGAGGTGGAGTCCGAAAGCGACGGCGCCTCGGGCGACGAGGACGCCCTCAGCGCCGACGAGGACCCGCTGTTGGAGGAGGCGATCTTCCTCGTGGCCTCGATGGGCACGGCTTCGACGTCGATGCTCCAGCGCCGGCTCCGGCTGGGCTACACGCGTGCCGGCCGGCTCATCGACATGCTCGAGCGCCGCGGGATCATCTCCGGCTACGAGGGGTCCAAGCCCCGCCAGGTGCTCATCACCGAGGCCGACGTGCCTCGGATCCTTGCGCATCTCGCGGAGGCCGATGGCAGCGGTGGCGGCGGCGGCTCCTCAGCCCCTAAGCCCGCCGCCGCGCCCGAGGAGCCGCTTGACTCATCCGGCGCCGAGCTCGAGCAGCCCGGCGAACCCGACGCGTTCGAGGGCTAGCCGCGCCATGTGGCGCCGGTAGCCTGTCGGAGCGATGGCAGATATCGGCGCCACCCTGCGGGAGGCGCGGATGCGCGCCAAGATCGACATCAACGAGGTCGAGAGGCGCACGAAGATCCGCGCCAAATACCTCCGCGCGATCGAAAACGAGGAATGGAGCCTGCTCCCCGGCGACGTCTACGTCAAGAGCTTCCTGCGCACGTACGCGGACTACCTCGGCCTGGACAGCCGCCAGCTCATCGACGACTACAAGCGCCGCTATGAGCGCCCGACGGACCACGAGATGCGCCAGATCGCGCCCCTGGGCCGCGAGCGCGACCGCCGGGATCGAGGAGTCGGCCCGCCCCGCCTGCCCCGCCAGCCGCGCGGGCCGCTGATCCCGCCGTGGGCGCTCATCGGGGCCGTGCTGGTGGCGATCGTCGTCGCGCTGTACTTCCTGGGCATCAAGGGCAACGGCACGTCGACCACGTCGACGCCTACGCAGGCCCAGACCACAACCACCACGACGCCCAGGACCCGCCATCATCGCGCCAAGGCGCGCACGGTCGCCAGCTCGGTCAAGCTCCAGCTCGTTCCCACCGGCGCGGTCTACGTGTGCCTGGTCGACGCGCACGGCAAGCGTCTCATTCCAGGGGAGATCTTCAACGTCGGCCAGACGATCCCGACCAAGACCTCGTCCAAGCTGCTGCTGACGCTCGGCAACGCATCGGTGAAGATGAAGGTCAACGGTGTGACCGTGACGGTGCCCTCGACCGGCAAGCCTGTCGGCTTTGATCTCACGCCGGCAACACACACGATGCTGCCGGCCGGCAAGCAGCCCCAGTGCGCATGAGGTCGGTGTGAGCGTGTCTGGCGAGGCGACGCCGCCGCGGGCCGGGATCCTGGTCACCGGGACCGAGGTCCTCACCGGGATCATCTCGGACCGCAACGGCCCCTGGCTGTCCGAGCGCCTGCGCGAGATCGGCGTGGACGCGGCGATGATCCAGATCGTCGGCGATCGTCCCGATGACCTGCTGGCGACGCTCGAGTTCATGCGCGACGCCGGCATGGCCCTGATCATCACCAGCGGCGGACTGGGCCCGACCGCCGACGACCTCACCGCCGAGGTCGTCGGGCGCTTCTCGGGTCGCGAGATGGTGCTCGACGGGCCGCTGGAGGCGCGGATCGCCGAGATCCTACGGCCACTCATGGAGCGCTGGCCCGACCTCGACCCCGACTCCGTGCGCGAGTCCAACCGCAAGCAGGCGGTCATCCCGGACGGCGCGACGATCCTCGAGCCCGTGGGGACCGCCCCCGGGCTCGTCGTCCCACCCCTCGACGGCGACGGCCCGACCGTGGTCGTCCTGCCCGGGCCGCCCCGTGAGCTTCAGCCGATGTGGGAGATGGCCCGCCAGACCGATGCCTTCGCCGCGGCGATCACCGGCGCCGTCGAGTACCGGCGTGAGATCGTGCGGCTGTTCGGGATCCCGGAGTCCGAGATCGCCAACACACTGCGCGCGGCGGTCCAGGCGGGCCTGAACCTGGCCCCGCTGGAGATCACGACGTGCCTGCGGCGGGGCGAGATCGAGGTCTCCACCCAGTTCGAGCCGGACGGCCAGGCGGCGTATGACGCGTTCCTGGACTTCATCCGCCGGCGCCACGCCGACACGCTCTACTCCGAGGACGGCTCGACCATCGACGATCAGCTGGCGAGCCTCTTGGCCGGCCGCACGCTGGCAGCGGCCGAGTCCTGCACCGCCGGGCTCTTCGCCGGGCGGATCACCGACCGGGCCGGCTCGTCGGCCTACTTCCTCGGTGGCGGGGTCGTCTACTCCAACCAGGCCAAGATCGACCTCGCCGGCGTCGATCCGGATCTGATCGAGCGCTTCGGCGCGGTGTCCACCGAGGTCGCCGAGGCGCTGGCCGAGGGCATCGCCGAGCGCTTCGACGCGGAGCTGGGCGTTGGCATTACGGGGATCGCCGGCCCGGACGGCGGGACCGAGGAGAAGCCCGTGGGGCTCGTGTGCTTCTCGGTGTGGATGCGAGGAGAAGATGGCCCGCCCCACCCGGCGCGACGGCTCACACGGCGCTCGGTGCTGCCGGGCGGGCGCTCGGACATCCGCGACCGCTCTGTCACCGTGGCCATGCACATGCTGCGCCGCGTCCTCCTCGGCGAGTCCGACGAGCAGCAGCCGGCCAGTACCGACGCCCGCCCGCCCGACGCCGCCTCGTGAGCGACGAGCGGGCGCGACTCTTCGTCGCGCTCGAGCTGCCCGCGGACGTGCGCGCCGCGCTGTTGGGCTGGGCGCGCGACCATGCGCCCGGGGTGAGCGGTGTGCGGCTGGTGGAGCGCGAGTCGCTGCACGTGACACTGTGCTTCCTGGGCCCGCGACCGGCGGGGGAGGTGCACGAGATCGCCGCTGCCTGCCGGGTGGTCGTCGGCCTGCCCGCCCCGGAACTCGTGCTCGGCGATGTCCTGTGGCTCCCACCTCGTCGCCCCCGCGTCCTCACGGTCGAGCTCGGCGACGAGGAGGGCCGGCTGGCGGCCGTGCAGTCCGCGCTGGGCCGGGCGCTGGTCGACGGCGGCTTCTACGAGCCCGAGACGCGGCCCTTCCTCGCCCACGTCACCGTGGCCCGCGTCCAGCGGGAAGCGCGCATCCGTCCTCAGGAGCTCCCCGCGCCCACGGCGATGCGTTTCACCGGCACCAAGGTCACGCTGTTTCAGTCACGGCTTGGCAAGGGCCCCGCGCGCTACGAGGCCCTGGCAAGCGTGACTCTGCCCGGCTGACGGGTCGGGCCGGCGCGCCCGGCCGGCGTGTCCGGCGACCTACGGCAGCTGGGACTCGATCCACTTCTCCGTGGCGGGGCCGCTCTCGACGCTGGTGATCAGCGCGTAGCGGGTGCCCGGGCCGTGGTGGTAGCCCCCGTGGTAGAGGAACTCGGAGTCGACCACCGCCTGCTGGTACTTGGGCAGGGCGATCTTGACCTCTGAGGCCCTGGAGAACTGGTCGCGGCGGACGACGAGGGCGCTGGAGTCGTCGTCGGTCAGCTCCAGCCACGAACGCACGACCCAGCCGTTCTCCTCGGGCTTGTTGGCCGCGTTGTTGTTGTCAAGATGAAGGCCCCAGCGGCACTCACGCATCGTGTTGGGCTTCATCTTGAGCAGCTGGACCCGGCCGAAGCGGGCCCCGATCGACTCGACGTACTTGACGATCGTCGGGCACTTCTTGGCGTTCTCGGTCCAGACGCCATCGAGGTCGGGCTTGCCGTAGGACTCAAAGCCCTTGAGCTCCAGCTCACCGGTGCACGAGGTGATCGGCGCGAAGGTGGTGGCGTCGTCGGTGGAGTAGGTGGTGTACGTGAGGTTCTCGTACTCCTCGCGCGGGATCTCCGGGCCGTCGTACTTCTTGAGGCGCAGATAGCCGCCGTTGGCCTGAAGCTTTGGCATCCTGTAGTGCGGGGTCTCGCGCTGGGTCAGCGACGGGCGGCGGACGCCGGTGACGTACAGGATGCGCTTTGTGTGCTCGTTCTTGAGAGCTTCGACGAGAGGGGACACGGTCTCTCCAAAAGGTCGTTAGTTATGTCTACCTTGCAATTCTCGCAACTAGGGCGGCGGGAGGTCCGGCGCGCGTCGGCGCGGGCAAGGCTCCCCCGGCGGGTGGGTCCGCTTCCCCTAGGCACATTCCATGTAACCAGCTTCGGTCCTGCCCGGCGGTACGGCCTAGCCGGGGCGCACCTCAGCCAGATAGGTCTCGGTCTCCGCGGGGTGCAGGCCGCCATGTTGTCCTCGGAACCACCGCTCGTTGGCCGGCGCCGAGCGCAGCCACACCTGGCGCCCCGGCGCCGCCAGCACGGCCACCTGGCCCAGCCGTGCCGCCAGCCGCGGCCCGATCCGGTCAAACAGGTCCGTCGCGCGCAGGACTCGCGCCTCACCACCCTCACCACCAGTCCCACCACCGCCCCCGCCGCCCCGCTCGGCCAGCCGCGCCGGCAGCTCGGCCAGCACCGTATCCACATGCTCCTCGCGCACATGCAGGAAGGCATCGCGTGAGGAGCCGGCAGGCCGTGGCTGGGACAGCATCGCCGGGAGCTCGGGCCAGATCTCGTCCAGGTAGTCCACGCGCTCGGGGGACACCGGCACCTGGCCGTGGTCGGCGGTCAGCAGCACGGTGACGTCGGGCAGTTCCTCGAGCCGGTCGTGGATCGCGTCCAGCGCCACGCGCGCCGCCTTGTCGAACTCGGGCGAGTCGGGCCCGCGCTCGTGGCCGACGCGGTCGATCCCGTCCCAGTAGAGCGACGCGTACGCGGGCCCGTCCACGATGGCCATGAGGCCCGCAAGCGCCTGCATGCCGTCGGCCGGCGTCTCAAACGCGTGCACGGTGGCGCCGACCGTGGCCTGGCGTGTGAACACGGAGTCGGCGATCGCCTGCGGTTGGAGCACGAAGCTGGGGACGCCCAACGACTCGTACAGCGTCGGTCCCGGCAGGAGCGCCGCCGGATCCAGCCGGCCCTCGAGCTCTCCTGAGACCGTGGACTCGGCGAGGGTGAAGCGAAGTGGGCAGATGATCCTGTCCAGCTCGGGCTCGAGCACGTTCCATTCGTAGAGCCCGTGGTCCTGCACTCCAAGCCCGGAGTGGACGGTGGTCACGTGTGCGGTGGTGGTGGAGGGGAACTGCGAGCGCAGCGGCGTGACCTCGAGCCGCTCGAGCAGGGGGTGATCGTCATGGCGGTGCAGGAACCGCAGCCCGAGGGCGTCGAGCAGGAGCAGCGCGACGCGCTCGCCGGCGGCCACCCGGCGGCGGACCTCGTCGGGGATGTCGGCGAAGGAGCCGTCCGGCTTCATGCACACAATCGTCACGCATTTGTTTGCGGGCCGTCACAGACGCGTCTTGTTTCGTCACAGGGCTCCGGGCTAGCGTGGTTTTTCCGTCCGCCGGCGGACGTACCGTGGTGGGTTCAAAACGCGCAGAGACAAGGAACTGGAGAGCGAGCATGAGCGAGAACGAGAGAAGCGCAACCGTCGGCGCGTCTGACCCCAAGGCCGACGCCAAGCGCCAGGCCGCCCTCCAGGGAGCCCTGACCCAGATCGAGCGTCAGTTCGGCAAGGGCAGCGTGATGCGCATGGGCGACCCCGACGCGCGTGTGAACTGCGATGCGATCCCGACCGGCGCCCTGTCGCTGGACATCGCGCTCGGGATCGGAGGGGTGCCGCGCGGCCGGATCGTCGAGATCTTCGGCCCGGAGTCCTCCGGCAAGACCACGCTCGTCTACCACGTGATCGCCGAGGCCCAGAAGCTCGGAGGGGTGTGCGCCTTCGTCGACGCCGAGCACGCGATGGATCCGCTGTATGCACAGAGGATCGGCGTGGACATCGACGAGCTGCTCGTCTCCCAGCCCGACTACGGCGAGCAGGCGCTCGAGATCGTGGACATGCTGATCCGGTCCGGGGCCGTGGACCTGGTCGCCGTCGACTCGGTGGCGGCGCTCACGCCGCGCGCGGAGCTCGAGGGCCAGATGGGCGACCAGACCGTCGGGGCGCAGGCCCGGATGATGTCCCAGGCGATGCGCAAGCTCGCCGGCAACCTCAACCGCGCCCAGACGCTGTGCGTGTTCACCAACCAGATCCGTGAGAAGGTGGGCGTGATGTTCGGCTCGCCCGAGACCCAGCCCGGCGGCCGGGCGCTGAAGTTCTATGCCTCCCAGCGGCTGGACATCCGGCGGATCGAGACGCTGAAGGACGGGACCGAGGCGGTGGGCAACCGGGTGCGGGTGAAGGTCGTCAAGAACAAGGTGGCGGCCCCGTTCAAGCAGGCGGAGTTCGACATCGAGTTCGGCAAGGGCATCTCCACCTCGGGCTGCCTGCTGGACTACGGCATCGAGCACAACATCGTGACCAAGTCCGGCTCGTTCTTCTCCTACGGAGACGAGCGGCTGGGGCAGGGGCGCGGCAACGCCAAGGCCTTCCTGGACGAGCATCCGGAGATGGCCGACGAGATCCAGGAGAAGATCTACGCCGCGCTGGGTATCGGCCGGGACCTGGTCAAGGAGATCGAGCACGACGAGGCGCCGCTGGCCGCGGTCGCGCCCGCGGCGTAGTGGCTGGGACGAGCGGCGCCATCTCGGAGGAGGAGCGCCTCCAGAAGGCGCTTGACCTCGCCTACGCCTACCTGAATCCGCGCGACCGCACCGTGGGCGAGGTCCGGCAGCGCCTCCAGCGGCGCGGGGTCTCCGAGGAGCAGATCGAGACCGCGATCCGGATCCTCGGCGAGCAGGGCTTCCTCGACGACAGCAGGTTCGCGCGGCTCTTCGTCGCCGACAAGCGAGCGCTCGAGCAGTGGGGCAGCGACCGCATCCGGCGCACGCTGCTCTCCCGCGGGATCGATCGCCACCTCGCCGACGCGGCACTGGCCGAGGAGGCCGCCCCCGAGGGCGATGACGCGGAGCCCGAGAGCGAGCTCGACCGCGCGCTCGCGCTGTTGCGCCGGCGCTTCCCGGACCCGCCGCAGGACCGGCGCGACCGCAACCGCGCGCTGGGCATGCTGTTGCGCAAGGGCTACGAGTCAGAGCTCGCCCTCGACGCCCTGGCCGCCCACGCCCGGGACGAGTGACGCCGGGCATGGCCCGCGCCGGCCTCGCCCGCTGGATCGAGAGCTACGAGCGGGCCTGGCGCACCGCGGGCACCGCCGAGCTGGAGCAGCTGTTCACGCCAGAGGCGACATACAGCCCGGCGCCGTTCGCCGAGATCATCGCCGGCGTAGCCGCGATCGCCGCATTCTGGGAGCGCGAGCGCGAGGGCCCCGGCGAACAGTTCACGCTTGACTGGGCGCCGGTCGCCGTCGAGGGCAACGTCGGCGTCGCTCGTGTCGAGGTGGCCTACGGTGGTCCCCCGGCGCGCCTCTACCGCGACCTCTGGATCGTTACCCTCGAGGCCGACGGTCGCTGTAGCGCGTTCGAGGAGTGGCCCTTCTTTCCGGGGCAGCCGCTCAGCGCCGCGGGCGACAGCTGACCGACGGCTGACTGACCGGGTTGTTGCTGTTTGCGACGCGTGTTACGAACGCGTTGCGCCCACAACACTCCGGTACTACGATTGAGGCAGTGAACGAACGGCCCCTGTGGCCGCAAAACGCCAGCAAATCCCCAGATATATCGAACACAGAGATCTTCTTGTTGACGGCAATCCACAACGGATCGGTGCGACGGTCCAGAACGATGTCGGGCTAGCCGACTAGCCGGATCGCTGAGTGCCGTTTGCCTGGGATGGCTGTCCCGTGCTTCCGCACGGGCCGCTCGGTCGCTCTCAAAACATCATGAACAGTGGGATTGCGGCCCGGATCGAATTGGGCCAGATGAGAGGAAACGACCATGGAAATCATCGGTGCCGCAGCGCTCATTGCGGTTGGAATCGTGGTGGCCGCGATTCTCTACGGGCGCACGCACGGCGCCAGCCCAGCGAGCGCGGAGCGCGATGCCGCGACCGCGTCGGCGCTGCAGGCGGCGCTCACCGAGCGCACCGCAGCTCTGGAGCGGCGCGAGGGCGCACTCGAGCGGCGCGAGGGCGAGCTGGCCGCGCAACGCGAGGAGCTGACGCGCGAGCGCGCTGAGGTGGCAACCAGCCTCGAGCGCGTCGCCGGGATCTCCGCGGCCCGCGCCAAGGAGCTCCTGCTCCAGGAGGTCGAGGAGCAGGCACGGCACGCGTCGGCTCGGAAGATCCGCGAGATCGAGGAGGAGACCAAACGCGAGGCGGAGCGCCGCGTGCGCAACATCCTGTCGGTGGTCATGCAGCGGCTCGCCGCGGGCCATGCCGCCGAGACCACGGTGTCCGTCGTCCAGCTGGCCACCGACGACATGAAGGGACGGATCATCGGCCGTGAGGGTCGCAACATCCGTGCGCTGGAGAACCTCACCGGCGTCGATTTCATCATCGACGACACCCCGGGGGCCGTCGTGCTCTCGGGCTTTGACGGCGTGCGCCGCGAGATCGCCCGACTCACGCTGGAGAAGCTGCTCCAGGACGGGCGCATCCACCCTGCCCGGATCGAGGAGATGTACTACCAGACCAAGTCCGAGCTGGAGGGCCACATCGTCGAGCTCGGCGAGCAGGGCGCCTTCGACGCCGGCGTCCAGGGCCTGCACCCCGAATTGGTCAAGCTGCTGGGCCGTCTGCGTTTTCGCACCAGCTACGGCCAGAACGTCCTGGCGCACTCGATCGAGGTCTCCCAGCTGGCCGCGATGATGGCCCAGGAGCTGGGCGCGAGCGCCAAGACGGCCCGACGCGCCGCCCTGCTGCACGACATCGGCAAGTCGGTCACCCACGAGATCGAGGGCCCGCACGCGCTCGTCGGCGGCGATCTCGCGCGTAAGTACGGCGAGTCGGCCGCAGTGGCCCACGCCATGGAGGCGCACCACAACGAGGTCGAGCCCCAGACGATCGAGGCCGTCATCGTCCAAGCCGCCGACGCGCTGTCTGGAGCGCGTCCGGGCGCCCGCGGCGAATCGCTGGAGCAGTACGTCAAGCGCCTGCGCGACCTCGAGCAGATCGCCACCCGTCACAAGGGCGTGGACAAGGTCTACGCCATGCAGGCGGGACGCGAGATCCGAGTGATGGTCGCCCCCGGAGACATCGACGATGATGCGGCCACGCTGCTGTGCTACGAGATCGCCCGCGAGGTCGAGAAGGAGCTCGAGTACCCGGGCCAGATCAAGGTGACGGTGATCCGCGAGTCCCGCGCCGTCGAGTACGCCCGGTAACGCCGGCGATCTCACGTTGCCCGACCGATAAGCGTTGTTAAACCAGGGTGTTCACTGGACCGGATTTGGGTACCTGATCCGATGCGGGCCAGCGACGGGAGGCTGGCGGCTTGGTGGGCCCGCGCCGCCCAGAAAGGACACTCATGTTTCAGGGTTCTCGGCCGTTCGGCGGACGGCTGTCGGCTCGGCTTGCGGCGTCGGTGACCGTCGCATTGGCGGCCGTCGCGGTGGGCGCCGGCAGCGCGAGTGCGGCTGGACTGACCGCCCACGGCCAGCTGCTGCATCTGGCCCCGGGCCTCAAGCTCAACGCCAATCAGAGCAGCAACTGGTTCGGCTACAGCCAGGGCACGCTCGAGCAGGGCAGCAAGCTGTTCAACTCGATCTCCGGCGACTGGACCGTTCCGGCCGCCACCCCGCACACCTCGGGCCAGGCCGAGGCGTCGTCAGACTGGATCGGGATCGGTGGCGGGTGTGTCGACGCCGGCTGCACGGTCACCGACTCGACGCTCATCCAGACCGGAACCGAGCAGGACGTTGACGCCACCGGTGCTCCGTCGTACTCGGCGTGGTGGGAGCTCGTCCCCGCGCCGTCCATCTCGATCAGCAACCTGACGGTCTCGCCCGGCGATCACATGCACGCCTCGATCGCCGAGGTCGTCAACGACGCCGACGTGTGGACCATCACGATCCAGGACGTCACCAAGGGCGAGTCGTTCTCCACGACCGTTCCGTACCCGTCCACCCACGCCACGGCGGAGTGGATCGAGGAGACGCCGCTGGAGATCGGGACCAACGCCGGCTTCGCCGCGCTGCCGAACCTGACCAACCCGGCTTTCAGCTCCGGCACGGTCAACGGCGCCGCGGTCAAGCTGAGCACCTCGGAGGAGATGCAGCTCATCGACTCCAACAGCAACGTGATCGGGACCCCGTCGGCGCCCAACGCCGCCGGCAGCGGTTTCGATGCGTGCACCTGGGCCACCAGCTGTAGCTGAGGCGAGCGGGCGGGATCCGTCCCGCAGCTGTCCCGCAGGCACGGCGCCCCGGCTCACCCCGGGGCGCCGCCGCGTTAACCGGCTGAGCCCTGCCGAACCACCGGGGCTCAGGCACTACCCTTGGCCACGTGAAGCGCTACCACGTGACCACGTTCGGGTGCCAGATGAACGAGCACGACTCCGAGCGCATCAAAGGGATGCTGGAGTCCTTGGGCTACGCCGAGGCCGGCAGCCGCTCAGACGCGGACCTCATCCTCTTCAACACCTGCTCGATCCGCGAGGCCGCCGACAGCAAGTTCGTGGCCCATCTCGGCGAGGCCAAGCGGCTCAAGCGCGAGCAGCCCGGCACGGTGATCGGGGTCGGGGGGTGCTGGGCGCAGTCGGTCAAGGAGGAGGTGTTCGCGCGCTTCCCGTTCGTCGACGTCGCCTTCGGCCCGGGCCAGGTGCACAAGCTGGCCGAGTTCCTCACCTCGGACTCGCTGACCGCCCAGGGCTTCTTCGAGTTCGAGGGCTTCACCGGGCACCTGCCTGCCAAGCGCGCCCGCGACTTCCAGGGCTGGGTCCAGATCAGCGTGGGCTGCAACTCGGTCTGCTCCTACTGCATCGTGCCCTCGACCCGCGGACGCGAGGTCAGCCGGCCGCCCGATGAGCTGGTGGAGGAGATTCGCCGCCTGGCCGCCGACGGGGTGCGCGAGGTGACCCTGCTCGGCCAGAACGTCAACTCGTACGGACGCGACCTGCCGCGGGATTCGCGCGTCACGTTCTCCGAGCTGTTGCGCGAGATCGACACGGTGCCCGGCGTCGAGCGCATCCGCTACACGAGCCCGCACCCCAAGGACATGCGCGAGGACGTCATCCGCGCGCACGCGGAGCTGCGCGCGCTGTGCGAGCACATCCACCTGCCGCTGCAGTCGGGATCCAGTCCGGTGCTCAAGCGCATGCGGCGCACCTACACGCGCGAGCGCTACCTCGATCGCGTCGCGCTCATCCGCGAGCACGTGCCGGACTGCGCGCTGACCACGGACATCATCGTCGGCTTCCCCGGGGAGACCGAGGCCGACTTCAAGCAGACCCTCGAGGTCGCCGAGGAGGTCGGCTTCGACGGCGCCTTCACCTTCATCTACTCGCCCCGCCGGGAGACCGAGGCGGCCACGATGCCCGACCAGATCCCGCATGAGATCAAGGTCGCGCGCATGGAGCGCCTGGTGGAGGTCATCCAGCGCCGCGCCCGGGAGCGCGCTCAGCGGTTCGTCGGCCGCACGCTCGATGTGCTGGTCGAGGGGCCCTCGCGCAATGATCCGACCCGTCTGCGCGGCCGCTGCCGCCACAACAAGGTGGTCAACTTCGACGGCCTGGGCGAGCCGGGCGACCTCGTCGAGGTCCAGATCGCCGCTGCCACCAGCCAGACGCTGAGTGGCGAGGCCTCGCTGGTGGCCCGCGCCGCGGGCTGAGCCGCCCGCGGCGCGATCGCGTTCGTCGGCGGGCACGCGCGGTGCCCGCTGGGGATCAGGCGTCCCGGGTCCGGGTCCGCCAGGCGCCCACCAGTTGGGGGATGACCAGCCAGGCGCCGATGACGACCACGGCGATCCCGGTGGCCATGCTCACCGGGTTGTCGCTCGAGCCGAGGTTGAGCGGCGCCAGGTTTGACAGCGCGGGGGTCAGCAGCGCGTCGCGCGCCGAGCCCAGGGACGAGGCGTTGATGAGCAGGTTGGTCACGATTGCCTGCCATCCGATCACCGCGGTCACCGTGATGGCGCGCGAGCCGGTCAGCGACCCCACACCCACCGCCAGCGCGGTCACCACCAGGTTGGCCAGGGCGATCCAGCCCGCGCCCTGCAGGATGACGCCGAGCCCGGGGGTGGGGGTGCCGCCGGCGAACACGAACGTGGCCACCAGCACCAGCGCGTAGGCCGCGGCGCTCAGGCAGATCGTGACGATCGCCGCGGCCGGCAGGCGCACTCCGAACAGGGCCAGGCGCGAGCGCCCGGTGGTGACCAGGTCGCGGAACACGCCGCTCGAGAGGTCTGCCGTCCCCACCTCGGCTCCGATGAGGACCGCTGCGAGCATCCCGAAGAACTCGCCCAGGTCGCGGATGCCCCGGTGCAACCCGAGAGTGCCTCCGGCCACCTCGTTCTGCAACGGGTTGGAGGAGTGCTGGATGGCGATGTATCCGTACATGATCACGATGACGCCGCTCGTGAGCAGCAGCGCGAAGGCCATCACACCACGGTTGCGCCTGACCTTGAGGATTTCGGCGCCGATCATCTGACGGGCGACAGTGAGACTCATGACTCACCTCCGACTCGAGACGTCATTTCCAGGAAGCGCTGCTCCAGGGACTCGCGCACCGGCTCCAGCCGCGACACCAGCACCCCGCCGGTGACCAGGCGGGCATTGATGGCGGCGGCGCCGTCGATGCCGGCCATCGTCACCCGGATGCCGTCAGGCGTGGGGTAGGCGGCCGCCACAGAGGGGTGGCCGTCGAGCAGGTCCAGCGCGGTGTGACAGTCGTCGCAGCCGACGTCGATCTCGTTGTGCTCGTCCTGGACGAGCTCTGAGATCGGGCCCTGGGCGATGATCCGCCCGCGGTCGATGACCGCTGCCGCGTCGCATGTCTTCTCCACCTCGTCGAGCAGGTGGGAGGAGAGGAACACCGTCCGGCCCTCCCCGGTCAGCTCGCCGATCATCGTCCGGAACTCCAGGATGCCGCCCGGGTCCAGGCCGTTCATCGGCTCGTCGAGGATGAGCAGTTCAGGGTCGGCGAGCAGGCAGCGCGCCACGCCCAGGCGCTGGCGCATCCCCTGCGAGTAGGTCCGGACCCGGTCATCGCCGCGGTCGGAGAGCCCGACGCGCCGTAGCGCGCCCTCGATCCGCCCCCGGACCTCGGGGCCGCGCACGGCGGCGATGACCCGCAGGTTCTCGCGGCCGCTGAGATGGCCATGGAAGTGCGGCTCTTCGACGATCGCCCCGACGCGGGCCAGGACCGCCGCCCGCTCCTCGGGTACCAGTCGTCCGGACATCCGCATCGATCCGGCTGTCCGCATGGGTGAGGCCGAGCAGCATGCGGATCAGCGTCGTCTTTCCGGCCCCGTTGTGGCCGAGGAACCCGAAGGCCGATCCGCGCGGGACCGACAGGTCGAGGTCGATGACCGCGGCCCGCGCGCCGAAGCGCTTGGTGACCCCGCGGGTCTCGATGATGTTCGTGGTGGTTGACATGCCGAGATGATCGGCGTGCCGGGCGGCCGTGTCGTCGGCCTTGGGAGCGATTGGCGCCTCCGGCGCGCAGCGGACGCGCGGCCGCATCTCCGCCTTAGGGGGGAGGTGGTGCGGTGCCGCTGCCAGGCTTGACCAGCCCGATCTCGTAGGCCAGCACCACGGCCTGGACGCGGTCGCGCAAGCCCAGCTTCATGAGCACGTTGGAGACGTGCGTCTTCACGGTCGCGTCGCCGACGACGAGCGCATCGGCGATCTCGGCGTTCGACATGCCCCGCGCCAACAGCTCCAGCACCTCGCGCTCACGGTCGGTGAGCTCGGCCAGCGACTCCGGCGCGTGCCCGACCGGGGCGGGGAGCCGCCGCGCCACTCGGTCAAGCAACTGGCGCGTGATCGCCGGGGTGAGAAGCGCCTCCCCGGCGGCGACGACACGGACGGCGCGCACCAGCTCGGCCGCGGGGACGTCCTTGGTGATGAAGCCACTGGCACCGGCGCGCAGCGCCTCGACGATGTACTCATCCAGGCCGAAGGTGGTGAGGATCAGCACCCGGTGGTTGGGCAGCCGCCGAATCGCCTCGATGCCGTCGAGGTTGGGCATGCGGATGTCCATGAGCACGACGTCGGGCTTGGTGGCTCGCGCGGCGCTCACGGCCTCCAGGCCGTCACCGGCCTCGGCCACCACGTCCATCTCACCGGTGGCCTCGAGCACGGCGCGAAAGCCGGCTCGCATGAGCGGCTGATCGTCGGCGATGAGCAGGCGGAGCTTGGGCATCAGGGTGCGGACATCGGATCAGCGGGTGGGGATGAGGGCGCGGACGCCATAGCCGCTGCCGTAGGTGCGCTGCCCCGTCTCGAGCTCGCCGCCGAACAGGGCAACACGCTCGCGCATCCCCACCAGCCCGTGTCCACCTTCGCCGCTGTCGCCGTTGGGGCCGGTGCCATCGTCGAGGACTGTCACCTCCAGGGCGTCGGGGGCGTAGCCCAGCGTCACCGTCGCCCGGTGCGCCTGAGCGTGACGGATGACGTTGGTGAGCGCCTCCTGGACGATGCGATACACGGACAGGTCCACCGCGGCCGGCAGCTCGCGCGGCGCTCCCTCGACGTTGAGCGTGGCCTCGAGGCCCGCCTGGCGCGTGCGCTCGATGAGCGTGGGCAGCTCGCGCACGCCGGGCTGCGGCTCGAGCTCGGGCGCCCCGCCGTTCTGAAGGCGCAGGACCCCGAGCATGCGGTGCATCTCTGACAGCGCCTCGCGCCCGAGGTCGGCCACGTGGCCGAGGGTCTCGTGCTGGCTGGTCTGCGGTCCGGTCGCGGCGAGCGCCTGTGCCTGGACCACCATCAATGAGACGTTGTGGGCTACGACGTCGTGCAGCTCACGCGCGATGCGCACGCGCTCGTCGCCGACCGCCTGCTGGGAGAGCAGCTCGCGCTCGCGCTCCAGCCGCTCGGCCCGCTCCTTCAGGCCATTGATGTAGTCGGCCCGGGCGCGGAGATAGAGGGCCACCGCCACCACCAAGCCGATGACCACCAGGCGCGAACCCACGGTGCCGGCGGTGATCTGGTCTGAGTGGACGATGAGCGTCGCGACCGTGGCGGCCCCGGTGACGATCGTGGCGCCGATCACGACCGGGCGCTCGGTGTACTCGGCCACGTTGAACAGCGCCAGCAGGACCGGGAAGAGGACCACCGGACCCCAGCCGAACGCGACCTCGATCGCGAGGGCCAGCACCAGCACGGCCAGCGGCGCGCGATGCCGGACCAGGAGCGCCGCGGTGATGACGACCAGGGCCAGCAGCAGCGCTCCATGCGAGGCGTCGCCGACGGCGTGCTTGGCCGCCAGGGCCGCCGCGCCGCACAGGAACACGAACGCGACCGGCCCGATGTCCAGCAGCCACCACGGCAGCCGCCAGCCGAGCGCGGTCGTCAACGGTCGTTCGGTGCGGCGAGACACGGAGTTGAGAGTAGGCCCGCCGGCGGCCGCGCGCCTCCGTCCGCCCGCGGAGGCAAGCCTCATCCGCAAGGGGGAGAAGCCCTGCCACGGGGGTTCATCCGGCGGCTATGCGAACATGTGTTCGTGCGCTGGAGCAATCTGAGCATCGAGGAGGAGGAGCGGGCCCGCCTGCCCGGCTACCGCGACGACGCCGTGATCCGGCATTTCGAGGCTCCGGACGCGGTCCCCACCCGTTTTTACGAGGTGCGGGCCAAATCGATCCTCAACCGGGTGCCGGAGGCGTCCCAGATGCCGTTCCGGTGGACCATCAATCCGTACCGCGGATGCAGTCACGCCTGCATTTTTTGCTTCGCCCGGCCGACCCACAAGTACCTGGACTTCGACGCCGGCCGGGACTTCGAGCGCGAGATCGTGGTCAAGGTCAACGCCCCCGAGCGGCTGCGGGCCGAGCTGGCCAGGCCATCCTGGAAGGGGGAGCACATCGCGATGGGAACCAATACGGACCCGTATCAGTGGGTGGAGGGGCGCTACAAGCTGATGCGGGGCATCTGGCAGGCGATGATCGACGCGCGCAATCCCGGGTCGATCCTCACCAAGTCGCCGCTGCTGCTGCGCGATCTGGACCTCATGAAGGAGCTGGCGCAGCGGGCGGATTTCGGCGCCGCACTCTCCATTCCGACGATGGAGGAGAAGGCGTGGCGGGCGACCGAGCCTCACACGCCCAACCCGCGGGCGCGGATGGAGGCGGTGGCCGAGCTGACCCGGGCGGGGATCAGAACGGGCGTTCTGATTGCCCCGCTGATGCCCGGGATCAACGACGATCCGGCCCACGTGGCGCAGATCCTGGAGATGGCCAGCGAGGCCGGTGCGGCTTATGTTTCCGGTATTGCACTGCATTTGAGAGCGGAGGTGCGCGGATTGTTCATGGAGTGGCTGGCCGAGCACCGTTCCGACCTGTTGCCGCGCTATCGTGAGCTTTACCGTCGTGGTGCGTATGCGCCGCAGCGGGAGCGCAGGCGTCTGGCCGAGCTCATCAAGGGCCCGGATCCGTCGCCCTCGGAGCGTGGCAGAGGTGCCTTTCTCAGGCCGCCCGATCCACCGCCTCCGGCGCGCCAGCCGCAGCAGGAGTCACTATTTGAGCTACACGGCTCGTCGTGACGCCGCGCCCTGACGGCCGTGTTGTGCAATCACCGAATTCCGAGAACACTTAGGAGCCATGCCGAGGCAATTCAGGCCACGTAAGGACCTCAATCTCGACCGCATGTTCGAAACTCGCAGCGACGCCTGGGAGAAGGTGGGGCTGTCCTTCGAGGTCAACGAAAAAGAGGTCAAGCGCGCGCAGCGCCAGGCGATCGTCTTCGTGCTCGCGATCGTCGGTGTCTTCGTGGCGGCGCGCATCCTTCTGGACAAGAGCCACGACAAGACCGGCTGCACGACGGCGCCGAACTGCGCGCATGTCTCGCTCCTCGCCAAATGGGGCGTCGGCAGCCTGGATACGCTCGTTGCCATCGCGGCCGCGCTCGCCGTGCTTGTGCTCGGCTGGGGGCTGGCGCGGGCGATCGGCCGCTTCGTGGGCCCGACGTTCCTGCGCCGGATGGACCCGGCCACCGCGGGCACTTTCGGCTTCCTGCTGCGGCTGGCCACGATGGCGGTTGCCCTGCTCGTGGCGCTCGGCGTCGCCGGCGTGGACTTCCGGGCGCTGGCGGTCGGCGGTGCCTTCACCGCGGTGATCATCGGTCTCGCCGCCCAGCAGACTCTCGGCAACGTGATCGCAGGGATGGTGCTGCTCAGCGCGCGGCCGTTTCGCGTCGGGCAGCGAGTGCGCCTCCAGGCGGGCGCCATCGGCGGCCAACTCGACGGCACCGTCAGCTCGCTCGGCCTGCTCTACACGACGCTGATGCGCGGCTCCGAGGAGGTCATGATTCCCAACACGCAAGTGCTCGCGGCCGTGGTGGTGCCGCTGCGGGAGCCCGATGGGGTGGACGTCAGGGTCCGTCTCACCTCCGGCGTCCGGCCGAGCCAGGTCCAGGCGATCCTCGATCAGGAGGTCTCGATCCCCACCCGGAGTGGCACCTCGGTGCTGCTCGAGGAGGTCGACGGTGACGACGTGGTGGTCCGCGTGCAGGCCACGCCGGAGAGTCCCGACGACGGGGCCCAGCTCGCCGACGAGATCATGGTGGCGCTGTCATCGGTGACGGGCGAGCACGAGGCCGCCACCACCAGCGCGCGCTGAAGCCGCGCTCAGCTCTGGCGCCGGCGGTGCCCCGCGTCCATCTCGGCCGCGATCCTCGCCGACCCGAGCTTGGTGCTGACCCATCCGGCCGGCCCCGGGGCCACTGATGCGACGGCGGTTCCGGCGCGCAGCCCGAGCGGTGCCACGTCGACCTCCGCTCGGTTGTGCTCGATGGCGCGGATGACCGCAGCGGCGACGTCCTGCGGGGACTTGGTCCCGACGCCGGGCGGGAGCTTGACGCCGGTGTTGGCGAACATCCCGGACTCGCGGATGAAGCCTGGGGCGACGACGGAGACGCCGACGCCCGTCCCGCGCAGGTCCTCGCGCAGCGCCAGGCCGAAGCCCCGTAGGCCGAACTTCGTGGCCGAGTACATCGAGGAGGCCGGCTGGGCGGACTTCCCCGAGAGGGACGAGATGAACACCAGATGCCCGCGCCCGCGGGCCAGCATCGCCGGGGCCAGCGCACGCGCCAGCGCGATCGGGGCACGCAGGTTGACGTCGAGTATGCGGTCGATCTCCTCCTGGGACAGGGCGCTCAGCAGGCCGGTGGCGGGATGGGCCGCGTTGGCGACCAGCACATCCACCTGAGCCTCCAGCGCCTCGCCGGCGAGGCGATCGACATCCGCGGCGACGGCGAGGTCGGACACGACCGCGCGCGCGCCGAGGTCCTCGGCCAGCTGTGAGAGCTCGGCCTCGCGGCGCCCGCTCAACAGCAGCTGTACTCCGCGCGCGCCGAGCGCGCGGGCGATCGCGCCGCCGATGCCGCCGGTGGCGCCGGTGAGAAGCGCCGTGCTCCCGGTGAGCTGCAGAGCCGAAGATCGCGTCACGCGCGGCGAGTCTAGTGTCCTGAAGCTCGCTTCCGGACACCAGGCATGTCAACCGGGGAACACTGCCAGCGTCGCCGTGAACCCGTGCAGGAAGCTGCGCCCGCCCACGGGCCCGATCTCACCGGCGGCGAAGAATCCCGCCGCCGGGACACCGCTGAGCTCCTCCTGGACCAGGGTCGCGTCGTGATCGCGGGTCCCGAACATCGTGTGCCCGCGCCCGTTGCAGGAGAACACCAGCGCCCCCGCGGGCCGCTGACCGCCGATCGCGGCGGCCCGCAGCCGTAGCTCGCGGCGCAGGTCCTCGTCGGCCGAGCGCGCGTCGCGGGCGTGCAGCCGCACCACCTCGCCCGGCGCGACGACAGCGCCTACGGTGATCGCGCCCGACGCCGGGTCGGCGCCGGTGACGCCGCGGACCAGGAAGTCACCCTGCTCGTACTCGGGCTTGCCGCCGTCGATGACGATCCCGATGAGCAGCCCGGCGGCGACGAGCGCGCGCTCGTCCAGCGGCAGCTCGCCGACCGCCTGCTCGATCGCCTGCACCGCCGGTCGCCCGGCCAGCTCGTAGATGACGTTGTCCTCAGCGGCGGTCACGGTCATCTCGGGGCCCAGCGGCGCCGCGCCCTGTGAGACGCACGGCAACAGCTCCACGCCGTTCAGGCACACGCCCACCGCGCCCTCCTCCACGACGTGGCCATCCGAGAAGAGGACCGCGTCGCCCAGCGGCGAGCGGGCGCTCGAGAGACCTCCGAGCACGGGAACGCCGGGGGCGGCGTCGGCGATGCCGTCCAGCACGGCGTCGGTGGGGAACGAGTAGGGGTCAGAGAGCATGATCACGGCAGCACCGGAGCCGATCTCCGGCATCCCCTCCAGCACGCCGACGTCCTCCTCGCGGCGCACCGTGGCGTGAAACGCGCGCGCCTCGCCGCCATCGAGGGACGCCGCCCACACCGCCACACCGGTCCCGCCCTCGAGCTCGCGTCCTTGACCGAGCACGCCGCCGGCGCCGCAGCCGGCAAGCGCGGCGGGCGCGAGCTCGGCATGGACGGCGGCGAGCATCTCCTCGGGGTCGGCCAGGTGAGCCCCGCTGGCGAACACGAGTGCCAGGTCGACTTCGGCGCCGCCCAGCTGCTGTGCGGCGGCCCGGGCGGCCGCGGCGGCACCAGCGTGCGAGTCCAGCTCGTCGGAGAGCCCGGCGCCGACTCTCATCGCGATTTCCCTGCACCCTCGGGCATCGCTGCACGATACTGGGACCGTGGCCCCGGCCGAGGTGATTGCCCTGTTTGGACCGACCGGCGTCGGCAAAACCGACGTCGCGATCGCACTCGCCCAGCGACTGCGAGAGGTGGGGGAGTCTCCGGTGGCGGTGTCCGCCGATGCCCTCCAGGTCTATATCGGGCTCGAGACGCTCACGGGCGCGGCCGGAACCGCCGAGCGCGCCCAGCTCGAGCACCGCCTGCTGTCCTTCCTGCCCGTCAACGCCACGTTCAGTGCCGGCCAGTACGCCGAGCTCGCCCACGCGGAGATCGATGGCCTGCTCGCGAGCGGCCGGCGGCCGATCGTCGTCGGCGGAACGGGCCTGTACCTCCGCGCCGCCCTCACCGAGCTGAGTCTGCGCCCGGTCCCCGCCGAGGGCGCGCGCGAGCGGTGGATCGCCGAGCTCGAGGCCCGGGGCCCGGAGGCGCTGCACGCGGTGCTGGCCCGCCGCGCGCCCTGGGCGGCCGAGACGATCGAGCCCACCGATCGGCAGCGCATCGTGCGCGCCCTGGAGCTGCTCGACAGCGGTGACCTCGAGCCGCCCTCCGGCGAATCGGAGCTGTGGACCGCCGACACGCGGCGTAGCACGCTCCTGGTCGGGCTGGTCATGGACCGCGAGGCGCTCTATGAGCGCATCGACGCCCGCGTCGACCAGATGCTCGCCGACGGCGTGCAGGACGAGGTTCGGCGGGCGCGCAGCGCGGGCGCCTCGGACACGGCGCGCAAGGCCCTGGGCTTCGACGACCTCCTCAGCGGGGACATCGAGCAGATGAAGCGCCGCACGCGCAATTACGCCCGCCGCCAGCTGACGTGGATGCGCAAGCTGGCCGGGGTGACGGTGATCGACCGGACCGGGCGTTCGGCGCAGGACGTCGCCGCCGAGATCTTCGCCGCCTGGCGCGCCGCGCCGCCCGCGGGGACACCGGCAGCGACGGCCGCGCTCAGAACGCCGCCACGAACGGATACATGAGCACCACGGCCACCAGTACCCCGAAGGCCCACACTCCGACGAGGCTTCGCACCCACGTCCGGCCCGTCCGCCAGCCCAGCGCGGCCGCATAGGTGGCCGCGACGTAGATGCCGGGCATCACGATCACCATGTAGTAGATGTAGCTCGTGCGCTGGTCGACCAGGCTCAGTACGGCGAACGGCACCCAGGTACCGATGAACCAGCTCGTCGCCAGCATCGCCAGCTGCTGGTCCTCCGGCGACTGGCCGGGGCGCCGCCGCCGCAGGAAGCGATAGAGGCAGAAGACGAGCGCCGGAATCCCCAAGACCATGATTGGCGGGCTGGGCATCCCCCAGAACGCGGCCACCGGGTGGATGGCATGGAACTCCTGGCCCGGCAGCGACGGGTTGATGCGCAGATAGAGGATCGGCTTGAGATCCAGGAGCCACTGCCACGGGTAGGACGCGATCCCCTGCGGGCCACCGGGGCTGACCTGCTGCGCGGCGTAGGTGAACATGTGCGCGATGTGCTGGAACGGCCCGCCGGTGATGAGCTTGCCCTCGGCGTCGGCATACGGGGTCGCGATCAGTCCCATGATCGCCAGCAGCCCCACGAACACCCCGGCGCTCGTGAACACGGTCGGCACGAAGCGGCCGATCACGCCGCGCAGGCCCCACCCGGGTGGGCTGTCGGGATTGCGCCGGCGCGCGTACATGCGCGCCAGCTCCAGCAGCGCCAGGGTCCCGAGGGCATAGGGGCCGACCAGCTTGAAGGCGAAGCCGATGGCCAGCGCGATGCCTGAGAGGACGGGCCGGTCCTGTAAGTAGAAGGCGACCCCCCAGATCATCATCGCCACCACGTAGATGTCCAGGGTGAAGATCCGGCCGTGGACGAGCAGCAGGTTGTCGGTGGCCATCAGCGTGGCCGCGCCCAGGGAGGACCAGCGTCCCGCACCCGCGCTGCGCACCAGCACGTACATCCCCAGCAGCGCGATCGTGCCGAAGATGAGGCTGCCCAGCCGCCAGGCGAACGGCCCGTCCCCGAAGAGCTCGATCGATGCCGCCACGATGAGCTTGGCCCCCTGGGGATGCTCGGCGTTGGGGTCGGTGCCCAGCGGCGAGCTGTCGTAGTGATCGCCCTGGGGCGGGTGGATGCCGACGATCACCCGCGCGGCGTTCACGTAGTACGCCTCGTCGAAGATCATCGTGTGGTCGTTGGCCGTGTTGCACGGGGACTGGCACGGCTCGTCGAGCATGAAGGAGCGCGCGGCCAGCGACAGCAACGACACGAGGATGAGGCCGACGATGGGCGCGCGCGTGGACGCCCGAAGGCGCACGAAGAGACGTCGGCGGCGCGGCTCCCTAAGCATGGCGGGGGCGACGGTACACATAGACTGCGCCCGCGTGTACTTCGAGAAGTGGCATGCGCTGGGCAACGACTATCTCATCGTCGAAGCCGACGCGCTCCCGTTCGTGCTGACCCCGGCCCGAGTGCGCGCGATCTGCGCCCCCCATACCGGCGTCTTCGCCGACGGCGTGCTGCTGCTCTCAGCCGCCGACGAGCCCGGCTACGTGGCCCGGCTGCGGATCTTCAACCCCGACGGCTCCGAGGCCGAGCTGTCGGGCAACGGCGCTCGAGAAGCGGTGCTCTATCTGCGCCGGCGCGGCTGGGCGACCACTGACACGTTCTCCATCCAGACCGCCGCCGGCGAGATCCGCCCGACGATCACCTCCGACACGACGGCCACCCTCGACATCGGCCGCGTGCGCCTGCGATCCGCCGACTACCCCTCGGGCACCGAGGACGGGACCGGCGAGCTGAGCGCCGACGGGCGTGAGTGGCGCTTTCAGCACATCCAGGTCGGCAACCCGCAGTGCGCGATCCACATCCCCGACCTCGCCGCGCTCGACGCGCTGGACCTGCCCGCCATCGGCTCTCCGATCGAGCACCACGGGCTGTTCCCCAACCGCACCAACGTGTCGTGGTACACCGTTCTTGACCCGCACCGGATCCGCGCCAGGATCTTCGAGCGCGGCGTCGGCGAGACCTCGGCCAGCGGCACGGGCGCCACCGGCGCGGCCGTGGCCCACGTGCTGGCGGGCGGCGAATCCCCGGTGACGGTCGTCCTCGACGGTGGCGAGCTGGAGGTCGAGGTGGGGGAGGAGCTCGACGTTACCCTGAGCGGCTGGGCGGTGCCGGTGTTCTCCGGCACGCTCGCCGATGACTTCGTCAAGGAGCTGCATGAGACCAAGTAGTCGCCTGGACCAGATCCCGCCGTACCTGTTCGCCCAACTGGAGCGCAAGATCTCTGAGAAGCGCGCCGCCGGGATCGACGTGATCAGCCTGGGCATCGGGGATCCCGACACCCCCACCTACGCCCCCATCGTGGAGGCGGCGCAGCGGGCGGTCGCCGACCCGAGCACGCACACCTATCCCACCAACCGCGGGCGCCCGGAGTTTCGCCGCGCGGTCGCCGCCTTCTACGCCCGTCGCTTCGGGGTCACGCTTGACCCCGACACCGAGGTGATGGCGGCGATCGGCGCCAAGGAGTGCATCTTCAACCTCAGCCTGGCCTTCCTTGATCCCGGTGATGTGGCGCTGGCCTCTGATCCTGGCTACCCGGTCTACACCGGCGGTCCGATCATGGCCGGGGGCGAGGCCGTCCTCATGGGCCTGAGGCCCGAGTTGGGTTTCGCGCCGGACTTCGGCGCCATCGACGCCGATCACCTGCGCCGGGCGCGGCTGATGTTCATCAACTACCCCAACAACCCGACTGGAGCGGTCCTGCCCGACGGCGTGTTCGAATCCGCGATCGAGCTCGCCCGCGCCCACGACCTCCTCGTGGTCCACGACAACGCTTACAGCGAGACGACCTACGACGGCTACGTCGCGCCGTCCTTCCTCGCTACGCCGGGCGCCAAGGAGGTCGGCGTCGAGGTCTTCTCGCTGTCGAAGGGCTACAACATGACCGGCTGGCGCTGCGCGGCGATCGTCGGCAACGCGGAGGCGATCGAGCAGTACTGGCGGCTGAAGTCCAACATCGACTCGGGCAACTTCGAGGCGGTCCAGCTCGCCGGCGCGGCGGCCTTGGCGCCGGAGGTCGACGCCGAGGTCAAGGCGATGAACGAGGTCTACGCCCGCCGGCGCGACCTGGTGTGCGACGCGCTGGCTCAGGCCGGAGTCAACGTCACCCCGCCGAAGGCCACCATCTACATCTGGGCACCGGTGCCGCCGGGCTTTGCCACTGCCGCCGAGTACTGCGAGCACGTGCTCGAGCAGGCGGCGGTCGTCATCTCCCCAGGAGGCGCCTACGGTCCCAACGGGGAGGGCTTCTTCCGCATCTCGCTCACCGCACCCGATGACCGCCTATTGGAGGCTGTGCAGCGGCTGAGCCGTCTCTGACCCCGGCAGCGAGACGGGATCGACCGCTGCCGGTGGGTTCGGGGCTACCATCTCACGAAGTTGGGCGAGTCCAGAGTCACCGATAACGGAAGCCGCGCGTCGCGCCAGGATGGCCAGCGCCCGCGTGCCCGGGCCCGTCAGCGGGCCCTGATGGTCGCGGCGGTGCCCGCGGGCGAGGACGATCATCTCGCCGAGCTGGAGGAGCTGCTGCGCACGGCAGGCGTGGCCGCGGTCGGGGAGACGGTCCAGCGCCGCGACCAGCCCCACCCCAACACCTACCTGGGCGCCGGCAAGCTCGACGAGGTCAAGGCGCAGATCGCCGCCGTCGACGCCAATCTCGTCGCCTGCGACGACGAGCTGTCGCCCCGGCAGGAGCGCAATCTGGAATCGGCGCTCGGCGTCCCGGTGATCGATCGCACGGCGATCATCCTCGACATCTTCGCCTCTCACGCCCACACCGCCGAGGGCAAGCTCCAGGTCGAGCTCGCCCAGCTTGAGTACAACCTGGCGCGGATGCGCGGCCTGTGGTCGCACCTCGAGCGCCTCGGTGGCGGCATCGGCACGAGGGGCCCCGGCGAGACCCAGATCGAGACCGACCGCCGCCTGGCCCGCGACCGGATCGCCGCACTCAAACGGCGCCTCGCCCAGGTGCGCTCCACCCGCTCGGTGATGCGCGCCGAGCGCGAGCGTGCCCACCTGCCCCAGATCGCGCTGGCCGGGTACACCAACGCGGGCAAGTCCACGCTGCTCAACGCGCTCACCGGAGCCACCGTCCCGGTGCGTGATCGTCTCTTCCACACGCTGGACCCGACGACGCGCGTCCTGCGCGCCGGCGGCCGCGACTATCTGCTCACCGACACCGTCGGCTTCATCCGCAAGCTCCCCCACCAACTGGTCGACGCCTTCGGCGCCACGCTGGAGGAGACGGTCCGCGCGGATCTCGTCCTGCACGTCGTCGACGCGTCGGTCGACGAAGAGGAGCTCAACGAGATGACCCGTGCGGTCGACGACGTCCTGCACGAGATCGCCGCCGACGACGCCCCGCGCCTGCTCGTGCTGGCCAAGGCCGACCGCATCGACACAGAGCGTCGCGCCGAGCTGGCCCACCGTCATCCCGGGGCCCTGCTCATCTCGGCGGTGACCGGCGAGGGCATTCCGGCGCTCATCGAACGCATCCAGGTCGAGTTCGCCCGCCGCCTCTTCGACGTCGAGCTGCTCGTCCCCTACGAGGAAGGGGGACGGCTGGCCGAGCTGCACGAGCTCGCCGGCGACCTGGAGCGCGAGGACACCCCCGACGGGGTCCGCGTCACTGCGCGGCTGCCCGCCAGCGTCGCCGCCCGCTACGCCCCCTTCGCGCTGTCGCCCACCGCCGACCGATGAACCTGCGCATCGCGCGCCTGGACGAGCGCGCGCGGCTCCCCACGCGAGCCCACGACGGCGACGCCGGCCTCGACCTCTACGCGCTCGAGGACGCGGTGCTCGCGCCCGGGGAGCGGGCCTCGGTCCCCACGGGGATCGCCGTGGAGATCCCGCCCGGCCAGGCCGGCCTGGTCCTGCCCCGGTCGGGCCTTGCCGCGCGCCACGGCATCTCGGTGGTCAACGCTCCCGGGCTCATCGACTCCGGCTACCGGGGCGAGATCCGCGTGCTGCTGCTCAACACCGACCGTGAGCAGCCGTTCGAGCTCGCCGCCGGGGATCGCATCGCCCAGCTCGTGCTCGTGCGCGTCGAGCTGCCCGCCCCGGTCGAGGTGAGCTCGCTGGACGACAGCGAGCGCGGCGCCGGCGGATTCGGCTCCAGCGGAAGCTAGACCAGGGGCTCAGGGCGTGGGTGGGGTCAGCAGGCCGTGGGTCTGCAGGAACTGCCGGGCCACCGCCGCGGGATCCTGGCCGGCGATCGAGACTGCGTAGTTGAGCTGGCGCATCGTGTCGGTGGTGAGCGTGTCATCGACGCGCTGGATGGTGTCGGTGAACGCCGAGCCCTCGGCTGCCACCGCCTTCGCCGACACCACCGGGACGACGTTGCCCCAGCCGAAGGTCCGGCGCGGGTCGCGCATGAGCACGTAGTCGCCGGTGGCCAACTGCCCGTCGGTGCTGTTGACGTCAGCGGCCTGGATGGTGTCGTTGTTGAGCGCGGCGTACTGGTCGCCGACCGCCATCGCGCGGTAGGCGATGGGGACGAACCCGTAATCGACGTTGAGGTCGGGGAGCCCGGGGGATCCGGTCTGAAACTGCGGCGGCCCGCCGACGGTGATTCCCGCCGACAGGTGGTTGAGGTCGTCGATCGAGCGCACGTGGTTGTCCGCCGCGTACGCGTCGGTGACCGCGAGGGCGTCGGTGTTGGCGAAGGGCGTGGGGGCCAGGACCTGCATGCCGTGGGCCAGCGCGTAGTGCTGGGCCCCCTGGTAGGCGTCAAGCAGCGAGTGGAAACCGTGGTGGTAACCCGCGATGGCCGTGTTGAACGTGTTGAGATACTCGGGGTAGACGGTGAGCGATCCGTTCTGCAGCGCCTGCGCGGTCACGGCGGTCGGCCCGATGTTCTGGTTGATGTTGACGCTGAACCCCTGGGCGCGCAGGGCCTGGACGTAGAGCTGGCCGAGCACGAACTGCTCGGCAAAGTTCTTGTCGCCCACGGTGATGGTCGGCTTGCCCGTGCCCGGCAGGGCGGTCGTGTCGGTGGTGCTGGCGCTCTGGCTGCTCGTGGTGGCGGTGGCGGCGCTGCTGGTCGAACTCGTCGTCGTGCGGGTGGTCGTGGTCACCGTCGCCGACGAGGTGCCGCGCGAGCTGCCGCAGGCCACGCAGGCCACCGCGGCCAGGACGGCCGCGGCCAGACGTGCGGCGGTTGGGGCAGAACCGGGAAGGCGCATCGAGAGGCGGCGACCCGATGCTAAAGCCCTGCGGCCCGCCGCGCCTCCGCATGCGCCGCGTCCTCGAGCTCGTCGTCGAGCGCTGCCAGGGGCTCTGGGAGGCCCAGCGCCGTCCCGATGAGCCAATCGGCGAACCACGCGTTCTTGGGCAGCAGCGGTCCATGCAGGTAGGTGCCAATGACGTTGCCGGCTCGCACGCCCTCGTGCCCGTCGCCGCCGTTGTTGCCGTGGCCCTTGAGGACGCGGCCGAGCGGCTGGGCGTCGCCCAGGAACGTCCGCCCGCCGTGGTTCTCGAATCCGGCGAGCACGCGATGAGGGGTGGGTGGGTTCGTCTCCAACTCGACCTCGATGGCCACGTTGCCGATCAGCCGGTCCTCCTCGCTGCGCACGGTGTGCAGGTCCACCAGACCCACGCCCGGCAGCGTCTCGGAGCCGAGCTCGTAGGAGTGGCCGAGCAGCTGATAGCCGCCGCAGACCGCGAGGATGACTGCGCCGCGGGCAGCGGCGGCATGGACGTCGTCGCGCTTGCGCTCGGCCAGGTCATGGGCACAGAGCTTCTGGTCGCGGTCCTGGCCTCCGCCGATGTAGTAGATGTCGGCGCCGTCGGGGTCCAGGGGCTCGCCGAGGCCGGCGGAGCGCACTTCGAAGCCGATGCCCCTCCACTCGCAGCGGCGCTCGAGCATGATCAGATTCCCGCGGTCGGCGTAGATGTTCATGAGGTCGGGGTACAGCGCGCACACCCGGAGCCGGCGCTCAGGCACGCAGCATCACCACCGTGCTGCCGACGTAGTCCTCGGTCGCCGCGATCTCCATCCGGCTGGCGGCGCGCAGCCCGGCGGCCTCGGCCTCGGCCTCCAGCACGTCGGGATCCACGCGATCGAGGCGGATGAGGTCCTGCTCGGTGGTCAGCTGGCCGTCGGCGGTCACGGTCTCGCGGCGACGCTCGAGCTCAAACTCGTCGCCGTCGGCGCGCACGGCCACCGCTCGGCTGCTGTAGACCACGCCGTCATGCTCGACGACGTCGGGGAGCGGCCCAGGGGCCGTGCCGTCGCTGACGTCGAACAGCTCCAGGTCGTCGGCGATGGCGATCGCCAGGACACCGGGTGACTCGAGGTGGTGGATGGCGCACTCCAGGAACGCGGCGCGACCCTCGGCGCCGCCCAGCAACTGGATCGTCTGCATCGGCACGATGATGAGCGGGAAGGTGTCGCCCAGCCAGAACGCCCGCGCATCGGCCACGATCGTCGTGACCTCAAGGCCGACGGCGCGCTCGCGCAACTGCCCCAGCAGCTCGTCGTCGCAGTCGATGGCGACCACCTCGTGGCCCTCGCGGGCGAGCTCGAGCGCGGTGCGCCCGGTCCCTGCGCCGACGTCCAGCACCGGACCCCCGATCTTCTGCGCCAGCGCTCGCCAGAACATGAGGTCCGCGGTGTAGCCGCCGCATTCCAGGTCGTGCCAGATCGCATTGGTCATGACCGCGCCCCCGATGTCTCGTGTGACCAGAATGCCCCGACGTGGCCGCGTCGCTGAAGCTCGGAGCGCAGCTCGAGCAGCGCCGTGTACGTGGGCAGCGCGAACAGACGGCCGTCGGGGGACGCCTCCAGGGCCGCGTCGAGGGCCGCGCCGAGCGGCGGGACGACCGTCAGCCGCTCGGCCGGTAGACCGGCGTACTTCAGGCGCAGGGCCAGCTCGGCCGCCCGGGTCCCGGCGCACGTGACATGGCGGACGCGTCCGGCCAGCGTCTCGAAGTCGGCGTCCCAGATCCAGGAGATGTCGCGCCCGTCGGCGATCCGGTCGTTGAGGATCGCCAGCAGGTCGAGCTCGTCGGGCTCGAGCACGAGCGTGCGCAGGATCTCGTTGGCGCCGGCGGGGTTCTTGATGAGCAGGATCGACAGCTCCTGGGCGCCGATCGCCACCCGTTCGGCGCGGCCGAAGGCCGGGCTCACCGCGGCGAGGCCCGCGGCGATCGTCTCCAGTGACACGCCGAGCCCAAGGCACAGCGTCGCCGCGCCCAGGGCGTTGTAGACGTTGTAGAGGCCGGGGAGGGGGAGCTCGATGTGGGCGACCCCGGTCCCGGCGTGGAGGGCGAACGTGGCGCTGCGGGTCCCCTGCAGCTCGATGTCATGGGCCGAGACGTCCGGCTCGGGCCGACGCTGGCCGCACGACGGGCAGTGATAGACGCCCAGGTGGCCGAGATAGATCGCGTCGTAGACGTAGGCGGCGCCGCACCGCCGGCAGTGCTTGGAGTCCGACGCGTGCTGCATCTCCGCCGTGGCCATCGCCGGATCCTCCACGCCGAAGTAGCGGGTGCCGGCGTGCTGGCGGCCGAGGTCGGCGATCAGAGGGTCGTCGGCGTTGCAGGCCAGCGCCGCACCGGCCGGGAGGCCCGCCACCGTGGCGGCCCAGCGGTCGGCGATCGTCTCGAGCTCCCCGTAGCGGTCAAGCTGATCACGGAAGAGGTTGCCCAGCAACACGGCCCGCGGGCGCAGCTGGGGGACCACCCGGTCAAGCCAGAACTCGTCGAGCTCGAACAGGCCGAGCTCACCGTCGATCGCGCCGCCGCGGCGTGCCGCCTCCAGCAGCGTCGAGGCGATGCCCCCGGCCATGTTGGCGCCGGCGCGGTTGTGGACGAGCGTCGTGCCGGCGCGCTCCAGGATCGAAGCCGCCATCGCCGCCGTGGTCGTCTTGCCGTTGGTGGAGGAGATGACCGCGCAGCCCTGGGGCAGGCGGCCGGCGAGGCGCTCGATCGCCTGGGGGTCCAGGCGGGTGAGGACCTTGCCCGGCAGGCTCGTCCCACCGCCACGGCCGGCGCGCCGGGCCAGCTCACCGACCGTGCGGGCGGCGGCGATCTTGACGTCCAGGATGCTCACGCGGGGCTGGCGGGGGGTGTCGTCGTCGCGGGCACGAGCGTCTGGACCGCCCCCGGCAGCACGCCCACAGTCAGTGGCAGCTCGGCGATGGGATCCCCGTCCGCGTACATCGTGAACGGCCGCGAGGCGGCGATCTCGATCGTACGCCCGCGTAGCAGCTCGACGTTCTCAAAGCGCACATGGGCGCCGGTGAACACCGCCGGCGCCCTGCGCAGGAACCGGAGCTTGGGCGTCTGGAGGATCATCACCACGTCAAGCATGCCGTCCTGGAGTGTGGCGTCCGGGGCGAGCATCATGCCGCCGCCGTAGTAGCGGGAGTTCGCGGCGGCCACCGTATAGCCCGACACGGTGCGCGGCGCCCCGCCGTCGATGGTGACGGTAAACGTCGCGGGGCGCCATCCGGCGAGCGCACGCAGCAGTCCGTAGGCGTAGACGAGCCGGCCGCGCACCACCGTGGTCTCATTGGCGATCCGGTTGGCCACCGAGTCAAAGCCGCAGCTGGCGATCCCGATGAACGTCTTGTCGCCGATGACGCCGAGATCGAGCCGGCGTACGTCGCCGTGGGCCAGGACCTCGCACGCCGCCTGCGGCTGTCCGGGGATCCCGAGCATGCGCACGAAATCGTTGCCCCGGCCGCCCGGCAGCATCCCCAGGACGCCTTCGGTGTGGCGCAGCGCGTCGGCGACCGCTCCGATGAGCCCGTCGCCGCCAAAGGCCACCGCGGTCTCGCCCGCCTGCGCGGCGGCCAGGGCCAGCTCGCGGGCATGATCGAGGCTACTGGTGCGCTCGACGTGGTGATCGAGGTTCAGGCGGCGCAGGGTCGCCTCCACGCCGTTGAGCTCCCGCGCTGCTCGGCCGCCACCCGCGAACGGGTTGACGATGACCGAGAGCGTCACCGGGTCACCAGTGCGTACAGACTCTCGGCGACGGCCACGGGCGCGGGATCCTCGGCCGCCTCGGCCTGGGCGCGGGTGGTCACGCCGGTGAGGACGATCGCCCCGTCGATACCGGCGGCGGCCGCTCCGCCCAGGTCGGCGTCGAGCCGGTCGCCCACCATCAGGGACCGGCCCGGTCCCAGACGATCAAGCGCGGTCTCGAACAGCAGGACGTCGGGTTTGCCGACGCTGCGGGCGGTCCGCTCGGTGGCGTACTCCAGCGCCGCGAGGATCGCGCCTGTCGCGGGCCAGTAGCCGTCGCCGGCGGGAAAGGTGCGGTCGCGCCCGGCCGCGATCATCTCGGCGCCGTTGAGAACGGCCTGGGTCGCGGTCTTGAGCTCGGCGAAGTTGAAGTCGTCGTGGCCGGAGACCACCACGAGCTCGGCGGTGGCCGCGCGGTCGGTGCCGTTGACGATGCGCTGGCCGGCGTCGGCCACGTGGCGGAAGATCGCCGCGGAGCCGATCACGAAGGTCGGCGTCCCGGGGCGGCGGTCGGCGAGCACGTATTGAATGGCGGAACCGACGGTGACGATCTCCTCCAGCGACGCCTGCAGTCCCATCGACCACATCTTGCGCACGTACTCCTCCGGTGCCAGCCGTCCGTCGTTGGTGACGAACGCCAGCGTCTTGCCGTGGTTGCGCAACTCGGCCAGCGCCTCGCGGGCGTTGGGGGTCGCCGTCTGGTCGACCCAGACGCACCCGTCGAGGTCGAGCAGAACGTGCTCGTAGTGGTCAAACAGAGGGGAGAGGGACATGGAAGAGGCGGCGGACGCGGCCCGGATTATGCAATGCGCAGGCGTTATGACTCGTAGCGCACCGGCGAAGCCGCAAACTCCGTAGATCCTACGGACTCCAGTCCGCAGTCTTTGCGGTCAAACCTGCGGGCACCGCGCCGATACGTGTCGGGCTTCCGATTGAGCGACCCCTCTCTGGAGGAAATCTTGAAGCCCAGCACCGACAGTGGACGTATGTCCCAGGAGGCCCTTCTCAGCCTCTGGCGCACGTACAAGGAAACCGGGGATACCGGTGCGCGCGATCGCCTCGTCTTCTCGCTGGCACCCGTCGTCAAGGCGATCGTCTATCGCAAGATCCGTGAGATCCCGGCCTACCGGGAAGTGGATGACTTCATCTCCTGCGGCCTCGAGGCCCTCATCAAGTCCATCGACCGCTATGACCCGGAGAAGGGCGCCACGCTCGAGCAGTTCGCCTGGACCCGGATCCACGGCGCCGTCCTCGACGAGCTGCGCCGCTTCGATTGGGCACCGCGCTCGCTGCGCCGCATGGAACGTGAGATGAACAAGGCGCGCGAGCGCTTCAACGCGATCCACGGCCGCGCGCCCACCAAGGCTGAGCTGGCGCAGCTACTGGCGTTCTCGCGCGAGGAGCTCGAAGTTCTCATCAGTGACCTCGACCGTTCGGAGATCGGGTCCCTGAACACGACGCTCGCCGCCGATGACGACAACGCCGCCGAGCGCATCGACGTGATGCCAAGCACCGACCGGGACACCGACCCGGAGCACGTCGCCATGCGCGAAGGCGCCGTCACCCGGTTCCGCGCCGTCTTCGACCAGCTGCCCGAGCGCGAGCGCAAGGTTGCGCTCCTGCTGCACGTCAACAACCTCACCCTCCGCGAGGTCGGCGAGGTGCTCGGCGTGTCCGAGAGCCGCGTCTGCCAGATCCACGGCAAGCTCAAGCGCGGGCTGCGCGAGCGGCTGAGCGCCGACGAGCTGCTGTTCCTCGAAGTCGCCTGAACCGAGTCGCCCGCGCTGCTTGACTATCTGGCGTGCGAGAACGGCGCCTGGTCTTCGGTGAGGTGGCGGAGCTGTATGACCGCCACCGGCCCACGTATCCGCCGGCGCTGATCGACGACCTGGTCGCCGAGGCGCGGCTTGACGGCAGCCAGGGCGTGCTCGAGGTCGGCGCCGGGACGGGGAAGGCGACCGTGCTATTCGCCGAGCGGGGTATCCCCGTGGTAGCGGTCGAGCCGAGCGCCGAGATGGCGGCTGTTGCCCATCGCAGCGTCGACGGATACGCCGGCGTGGAGATCGAGCAGAGCGATTTCGAGACCTGGGACCCGCGCGGGCGGCGGTTCCCGCTGCTCTTCTCAGGCCAGGCGTGGCACTGGGTCACGCCGGAGATGGGACTCGCCAAGGCGCGCGACGTGCTCGTCCCGCAGGGCGTCCTCGCCCCATTCTGGAACCGCGTGGCGTGGGAGAGGGCCGAGATCCGCCAGGCGCTCATCGACGCCTACGCGCGGGCCGCGCCTGACCTCGCTCGGGATGGGGCTATGCATCCGGCCGACCTCGGCGCGGACGACGGCGCTGGCTGGGCGGACGAGATCGCAGCCGTCGACGGCCTCACCGGCGCCGAGATCCGCCACTACGAGTGGACTCTGGACTACTCCGCCGCCGAGTACGCGGGCATGCTGGCCACGACGTCCGACGTGCGCCTGCTGGACGGCGTGCAGAGGGGAGCCCTCTTGGAGGCCGTCACGACGGTCATCGCGGCCCACGGCGAGCCGCTGAGCCTCCCGATGCGCACGCGGCTGTGCCTCGCGCGACGTGGCTGAGCATCCGCGCGAGCGATTGCAGGCGGGGAACCCCCAGATGGGCGTCAGAATTCGGACTAACGCCCCCAGAACGCACTCTGCAATCCGGTGCTCCGGGCACAGACACTAGACGGACGAAACCCATCCGCTATCGGCGTTCAGTCCCCTGAACTCAACAGCACTAAACGATCACTGGACGAACGTACTAGTCCTTGTCGATGCGCCACCTATTGAATACCCGCAGAATCCCAGGCAGAATCCTGCACCAAGTCGACGTCGGAGGGGCGTTCCGACGCCAACTCAGCAAGTTCCCGCAGGTTCCCCAAGTCCCCAGGTCCCCCAGGTTCCAGTAGGAGGTGTTGGATGGGTTTCCGCGGTTATTGATTGTCGGCGGAGGGGTTCGCGTTACGAGCAGCCCCTCCGCTTCTTTTCTTGGCGGGTTTATCGTCCTCCCGCCGTGCGGCTTTACCTCTATCGAGCCGACGTGGACGATCGTTGAGTTCCGGCGATTTCCTGGCCATATGTATGAGCCTTTGTTCAGGAATGACCCCGGAGAGCCGATCTAGAGGGCCATGGACAGGATGTCTTCGGAGCGCACGGCTGCGCACTTGGCTCGCCTTGCGCAGTGCGTAGTTATCGGCGGAATCGCCGCCGCACTGTGGCTCACAGCAAGTCTCGACACCTGGCGCGTGGCACCGCTGGCGGTGATCGCGACGTTCGCCATCGTTAGCGAGTTCACAGCCTTCAATCACCCGGCGATGCGCGTCTACATCTCGGGAAGCTTCCTCGGGATCGTGCTCGCCGCGGTCGCGCTCGGCGGCGGCCCGGCCTCCTTGGTTGGCGTTCTTACGATCGTCCTGGGTTGGATCCGCACTCGGGAGCGCGCTCACATGCTCCTGAACAACCTCATCATCTTCTCGGTGTTCCCGTTGATCACCGGCCTCGCGTTCCAGGGGGTCGTGCGAGGACTGCATCTGGACTCGCGCGAGGTCGGCTTCTATCTCTGCGTTTTCGGCGCGTTTGTGTTGGCGCTGTGGCTGAACTTCAGTGGCTACGCCCTCGCTCAGGGACGCAAAGACGGCCTGTCGTTTGCCACGCGGGTCCGTGAGGTCCTTGTGCCGGTACTGCCGGCAGAGCTCTTCTCGGCTCTCCTGACGCTTGCCGCCGCCTACGTGGCGTTCGACTTGGGGACGGTCGGGATTGTGCTCTTCGGACTCGTTCTCGTGATCTTCCAGTACCTGGTCGGCGAGCTTCTGAAATCAAAGCGCCGCAGCGACAAGCTCCAGCGCATCGCGACCACGGACGAGCTCACCGGCCTCGGCAACCGCGAGCAGTTCCACTCAATGATCGCCCAGCGGATCGCCGCGGCCGAGGAACTGGACAGCCACTTCGCGGTCCTGCTCATGGACCTTGACCGCTTCAAGGAGATCAACGACACGCTCGGCCATCACTACGGCGACGTGCTGCTCAAGGAGCTCGGTCCGCGCCTGACGTCCTCGATCGGAGAGGGTGGCTTCGTCGCGCGCCTCGGCGGCGACGAATTCGGGATCCTGCTCGCCGAGGACACCGATGACATCGCCGTCCTGGACGTGGTGATGACCCGCCTGTTCAAGTCGGTGAGCGAGCCCTTCGCCATCGACGAGCTGTCCCTGGAGGTCGGCGCCAGTGTCGGCGTGGCCCGCTTCCCGCAGGACGGCGAGGACTCCCATGCGCTGCTGCGCTGCGCGGACATCGCCATGTACGCGGCCAAGGAGACCCAGACCGAGTACAAGGTCTACACCGCCGAGCAGAACCAGCACTCCAAGCGCCGGCTGGGCGTGCTGAGCGGCATCCGTCACGCGCTGCTCAAGGACGAGATCGTCGTGCACTACCAGCCGATCATCGACCTCGACCATATGCGCGTACGCGGCGCCGAGGGCCTGGTGCGCTGGCAGCACCCCGAGCACGGTCTCATCCCTCCCGGCGCCTTCGTGCAGACGGTCGAGCAGACCGGCCTCATCGGTCCGCTGACCCGCCACGTGCTGGAACGGTCCATCGCCGAGTGCGCCGCCTGGCGCAAGGACGGGCGCGAGATGTCGGTGGCGGTCAACCTGTCAGTGCGCAACCTGCTGGACCGCGATCTGCCCAAGGAGATCGAGCGGCTGCTGAACAACTACGGACTGCCGCCCGAGGCGCTCCAGCTTGAGATCACCGAGAGCATGATCATGTCCGACCCCGAGCGCGCGCTCTCCACCGTGACCCGGCTGAGCAGGCTCGGGGCGCGCCTGTCGGTCGACGACTTCGGCACCGGCTACTCATCGCTGGCCAACCTGCGCAAGATGCCGATCGACGAGCTGAAGATCGACCGGTCCTTCGTCTCGCCGATGCTGGTCAACGAGAGCGACCTCATCATCGTGCGCTCCACCATCAACCTCGGCCACGACCTCGGTCTCAACGTGATCGCCGAGGGCGTCGAGGACAACCCGACGCTCGAGCAGCTCGCCACGCTCGGCTGTGACCTCGCCCAGGGGTACCACGTGTCAAAGCCGATGCCGGCCGACGCCTTCAACAACTGGCTCACGGAGACCGCCCCGCATCCGGCCAAGGGCGCCAACGGCAAGGCCTCTCGCACGAAGAGCGCCCCCGCCTCGGTGACGCGCGGCGGCGTCGACCTCGGTGGCCTCACCTTCGCCGCTCCCGAGCAGTAGGCCCCCCGCTAGAACAGCGCCTCCTGGGCGCTGGGCACCGGCGGCGCCAGGCATTCGGGGCCGTCGTACCGAGCGTCGTTGACGGCAAAGCCGACCTCGGTCACGCCGGTTGACTCGGCGGGGAGACCGCTGAGGATCTCGCGCAGCTCCGAGCGCGGGGTGGACAGGTCCAGCCACGCGGACTCGGCGCCGGGATCGAGGATGACCGGCATGCGGTCGTGCAGCGAGGCGATCGCCGAGTTGGCGGCCGTCGTCAGGATGGTGCAGGTCCGGAGCGTGTCGCCGTCCTCGGCGTGCCAGATCGACCAGAGGCCCGCGAACGCGAACACCTGGCGGTCGGTGCGAGTGATGTGAAACGGCTGCTTGGGCCCCCCGGTCGGGCTCTGTGCGCGACGCCATTCATAGAACCCGTCGGCCGGGATCAGGCAGCGGAAGCGCTCGAAGGCACGCCGGAACGCCGGCTTCTCGGTCGCGGTCTCCAGCCGGGCGTTGATCATCTTCAGGCCGGTGTCGGGGCTCTTGGCCCATGACGGCACCAGCCCCCAGCGCAGCATGTCGCCACGCGCGTGCCCCTCGCGGTCGGTGGTCACCGCCAGCACCTCGTCGCCCGGCGCGACGTTGTAGCGGGTCCTCACCTCGATCGACTCACCGATCGGAAAGCGGGCTCGCAGCGAGCCCGGATCAGGCGTGGCGAGGCTGTAGCGCCCGCACACGGCGGCCGAACCCCGTCCGGCTCAGCGGCCGCGCGCCGCGATCTGCTCGGCGCGCTCGGACTGGGCCTTGCGTTGTCGTCGCCGCCCGAAGAAGGCGAGCACGCCGATCGCCACCACCACGAGGACGAAGCCCCAGAAGATCCTCAGATCCAGCGACATGCCGCCGGCGGCCAGCGCCACCAGGCTGACGATGCCGAAGCCCAGCAGCAAGATCCCGACGACCAGGGCGATGATGATGAGCACACCGCGAACACGGGCCAGCGTCCCGGCGCTCTTGGGCGGGGCCACCAGGCCCATGAACTTCAGCCCGCGCAGCTGGCGGTTGGTCGGAGCCTCCACGCCCAGCCGCTCGGTGGCGCGCTTGAGGTCGTCGGCGCGGCGCTCGGCCAGCGCCAATGATGCGTCGGCCATCCGCCGCAGCTGCAGGCGCTCCTGCGGACGGGCGGAGGCGATCGCCTTCTGGAAGTGGGCGCGAGCGGCCTTGGCGTCGTAGCGCTCGGCCGCGCGGGCGCCCAGGATGGCCTGCGCAGCGGCCTTGTACTTGGTCTCGGCCGCGAGCTCTTCGTCGCTGCGGCTCTCCATCTGCTGCATGGCGGCCAGCTGGCTGCGCTGCTCGACGCGCATGGTTCGCTGCTGCTTGGGCATGGCTGTGAGTCTAGTGGTCGCTCGCGCAAGTACGGTCGAATGCGGGGGTACTTGCGAGAGGGGCCACCGGTTGCTCAGTGCTTGGGCTTGATCACGAAGATGCGCTGCCCGCTCAGCGACTGACCGATGTCCAGAACACTGGAGGGTGGCGGCCGGTAGACGTCGATGTGGTGGCCGCTGATGGCGCCGCCGGTGTCCTGGGCGATGAACCAGCCGCCGTAGCCGTCGTCGCGGTACGCGGGGACGTAGACGCGGCTGCCGAGCGGAATCACGTTCGGGTCCACGGCGATCGACTGGAAGTAGTGCAGCGGCAGCGAGGTCCCCGCGGCGAACGTGACGTCGCGCAACGGCACGTACTTGGCGCCGCGGCCATTGGACCAGCCGCCGACGCCGAGCGGGAAGGTGACCGCGCGCTTCCTGTTGCGCCAGTAGCCGCCCGCCCGCCAGTACGGGGCGCCGGCCGACCAGCCGGTGGACGGGGAGGTGGTGGCGCCCGTCGAGGTCACCCAGCCGCCGTCACCGAGCGCATCGATGTGGTAGGGCTGACCGTCCAGGCCGATGCCGGAGCCCTCCATCGACAGGCCGGTAGCCGAGTAGAGCCAGTCGATGCGATGCAGGCCGGGCAGTCCGGGCGCCTTGACCATCTTGCCGACGAACCACGACTCCGGAGCGGGCCAGTACTCCGTGATCGCGACGCCCTTGAGCCACTTGCCCTTGGCATGCTTGCTGGGTGGCGCGGGGATATTGGTGGGCGTCGACGCCACCGGCGCGAGCCCGCCACCCGCGAGCCCTGCACCCCCGGACCCGGAGCTGGGCGGCGGGGAGGAGCCGATCGCGCTGCCGCCTCCGGCGCCCTGGGCGGGGAGGGCTGCTTGACATAACGCTGCAGCGCCGATGACCACGGGGGCGAGGAGACGGACAATGACGCGTTGACGTGGGGTCATCGGGCGTGGACGAACTCGGGCGCCGGCGGACGCTTTCGGGTACCGGCGCCGCGGCGCGCGCCGATTCACGCGCGCAGCCTATCGCCTGGGTTCGTCGCCGTGCCGGTCAGACCTGCTCTGCCGAAAGAAACGCCGCAACCTCGGCTCCGAACTGCGGACCGAGGAGCGCAGTGAGGTGATCGCCTGGCACGCGGCGCAGCCGGCCCTGCGGCAGGACGCCGGCGAGATCCTCCACCGAGCCGCGGTCGTTGTCGTCTTCGCCGGCGATCACGAGCGTGGGCACCTTGACCGTGGCAAACGCCTCGCGCGGCGTATCGACCAACGTGTCGAAGAGGTGCGCCAGAGCGATCGGGTCCGCGTTGATGCTCGCCATGTGCGCCTTCATCTGGGCCTCGGGCGTGCCGGGCTCAGCCGTGCCCAGGCGGGCGAACAGCTGCCGGTAGTTGTCGCCACGACCGGCGGCGTGGACGATCGGGTCAAGGCCGGTGCCGCCCAGCACGGCGCGCCGCGGCCGCGCACCGAGCGCCAGCAGCCGGGCCGCGACCCGGGCGCCGAGCGAGTAGCCACCGAGGTCGTAGTCAGCGAGGCCCAGGTGCGCGATGAGCGTCTGTACGTCTGAGGTCAGTGCGTCCTTCGGGTAGGCGCCCGAGTCGTGCGGCTTGGCACTCTCGCCGTGGGCGCGCATGTCGGGCATGATCAGCCGCCGTCCCGCCGCCAGAAGCCCAGCGGCGGCGCCGCTGCGCACCCAGGTCTCCCGCGCCGCCGAGATGTAGCCGTGCAGCAACACGACCGGCCGTCCGGAGCCGACCTCGTGGTAGGCGAGCGTCAGGCCGTCGGCGGCCCGGAAGGTGTGCGTGGCAGGTTCCATGACCGACCTCGGTGCAGAACGCCAGACCCGCTCCAGCCCGTGGGCCGCGTCACGGCGACGCGGCGGGCGGCTGGTCGATCCGGACCAGATTGCCCGACGGGTCACGCACGGCGAAGTCGCGCGTGCCCCACGGCTGCTCGGTCGGCTCCTGGACGATCTCGGCGCCCGAGTCACGGACCTTCGCAAACGCCGCGTCGAGGTCGTCGGCCTGGAAGTGCACGCCGTTCAGGGCGCCCTTGGCGACGAGAGCGGAGAGCGCGTCGATGTCGGCCGGGCTGCCGTTGAGGTAGTTGGTGATGCAGATGGCCACGCCGGGCTGAGAGGCGGCGCCGACGACGAGCCAGCGAAAGTCCTCGCGGGCCACGTCGCTGCGCAACTCGAGGCCGAGCGTGTCGCGGTAGAAGGTCAGGGCCTGCTCGGGGTCGTGGACCAGGACAAAGCATTGGGAGAGCGTGAGATTCATGCCCGCAAACGTTAGGGAGCCGGCGGTCCCGGCGGTTGTCCGATCCTGCTCGGCCGGCGGATCGGGCGGGTGACCTCCTTGGCGACGCAGCCCGAGACGTTCATCAGCGCGCTGTGATCGCGGGCCCGGTAGGCCGTCGGCGTCTCGCCGACGAGCTCGGTGAAGCGAGCGCTGAACGAGCCCAGCGACGTACACCCGACCTCCAGGCAGACCTCGGTGACCGACAGGTCGCCCCGGCGCAGCAGTGCCTTCGCGCGCTCGATGCGCCGCGTCATGAGGTAGGCGTACGGCGTCTCGCCATAGGTCGCGTTGAACTGCCGCGAGAAGTGCGCCGTCGACATCAAGGCGGCGCGGGCGAGGGTGCCGACGCGGAGCTGGGTCGCGTACTCGCGGTCCATGAGATCGCGGGCGCGGCGCAGGTGCGCGAGGTTGGCGAGCTCTTCCGGCGTCACGTCACGCGGTCCCCAGGTCCGGCGCGGGGGAGAAGCCCTGCGAACCGATGACGGACAGCAGCTCGAGTCGCTGAGCGTCCTCCGAGTCCGGAGCTGCGGTGAACACCACGAGCCGCTCGGTGACGTTGTGCTCGGAGATGAGGATCTGACAGTGGAGGGTGAGTCCACCGACAAGCGGGTGCACGAAGCGCTTGAGCTTGCCATCCGGGCTGGCGATCTCGTGGCGCTCCCACAGTGCGGCGAACTCGTCGCTCTCGCGCAGCAGATGGTCGACGAGCTCGCACGCCTCGGCGTCGTCGGGAGCGCGTCCGTGCACCGCACGGAGCGATGCGACCCAGATGCGTGAGTGCAGCGGCTGATCCTCCTCGGGGTGGACCCAGCGCTCCGCCGGCTCGGTGAACCACCGGTAGATGAGGCTGCGCCGGAGCCCGGTATGCCGCGTCTGGACGCCGACGAGCGCCTCGGCCAGAGGGTTCTGAGCGAGCGTCACGCCCAGGTCGGAGGTGATCTGCGCCGGGGTGGCGAGCTGCTCGAGCACGCGGAGCAGCTCCGGGCTGGCGTGGTCGGTCCGGGAGGTGCGGACCGGCGGGGTGTGCCCAGCGAGCTCGAACAGGTGGTCGCGCTCGTTCTGCGTCAGCCGCAGCGCCCTGGCCAGCGCAGCGACGGTCTGCTCGGACGGCCGGGAGCCGCGACGTTGCTCCAGGCGGGCGTAGAAGTCGGTTGACATGTGCGCGAGGGACGCCACCTCCTCGCGGCGCAAACCGCGGGTCCGCCGTCGCCGGCCGGCGTGCAAGCCGACGTCTCCAGGTTCGAGGGCCTCGCGGCGGCGCCTGAGGAAATCCGCCAGACCGTCTCGATCCATGGCACTGAGGATAGAGGCGCGTCCACGCACATCCAGGGACAGCCTGTCCGTGGATACGCCGGCCTCTGGTACCGCGCACGGCGCGGGCGCACGCTGTGAGCGCACGACCTCGAACACAGGAGCCTCAATGCCAACCACCACACTGCCCGGCGGAATGTTCACGATGGCCGACGACCTGAGGGTCACGCGGCTGGGATTCGGCGCGATGCAGCTCGCCGGCCCGCACGTCTTCGGCCCTCCCGCCGACCCTGATACCGCCCTGGAGGTGCTCCGCGAGGCTGAAGCGTTGCTGCCATGCGCGTGACGGCGTCGGTGAGATGTGCGGAGCTGGTGGCGAAGTTCAGACGCACGTGTCCCGCGCCGGTCGCGCCGTAGTTGACACCGGGGCCGAGCGCGACCCGCCCGTGCTTGAGGAAGGCCTCGGCGGGATTAGGTCCGAGATTGAGGGCCGCACAGTCCAGCCACGCGAGGTAGGTGGCTTGCGGCGGGCGCCAGCGGATCCGCGGGAGCTGGGCGGCGAGATCGGTCTGGAGTTGGGTTCGGTAGCCGAGGTCGCTGCGATCAATAGTGGCGATCAGCGCGTCGCGGATCGGCGCGGCGATCGGAAAGTCCATTTCGGCGATGGTCAGGCTCAGCACGTCAGGCTCATAGAGAGCCCACTTCTCGCTGCGACGCTCGCGCATCGCGTTAAGCGCAGGAACCGCGAGATCGACCGTCGGCTCAGTCATCAGCTGTCAACGCGTGTCGTCGATGGAGGGCTGCTGCGCGCGGGTTGCTCTTAGGGTCGGGTCGGTCTCGCGCGGCCCCGGGGGGAGTGGTGGCTCGGTGGCGGCGAGGCCTGCGACGACGATCCTGGCTTGCCGGCGCGCGAGCTGATCCCAGTCGGCTGTGTTCGGGAGTGGTTGGGCGAGCATCGCTCCGGTGAGGATGATGTCGATCGGGGTGACGTCTGGTCGGATCGTCCGGTCGCGGCGTCCACGCGCGAGGACCGTTTCGAGCAGTTGTCTGATCTCGGTGCGAAGCGCGACGATCTGGTCGTCATGGATGACGGGGCCGCCGTGCAGCGGCAGGATGAGCTCGTTGCGAGCCGCGATTATCTGTTCGAAGAATTGCTCGAGTGCCGCGGGGGCTGGCTCGTCGCTGAGCGCGGCGGCGCGCGCGTGTTGCTGGACGAGCTCGAAGGAGCGCAAGGTCAATGCCGCCAAGAGGGCCGGGCGCGTGGGGTAGTGGCGATAGAGGGTCCCGATGCCGACGGCCGCCTCGTCGGCGATCGTCGCCATCGGCACTCGCGCGCCATCGCGCCTGACCGCGATCGTGGCAGCGGCGAGGATGCGTTGTCGATTGGTCGCGGCGTCGCTGCGCAGTCGCCGCGCCACGCGCGGTGTGTCTAATCGTGCTTTGGGCATAGCGAAGCGGATCCTGGCACGTAGCGGCAGCGGAGGTGTAGGCTCCACGTCACAAAGCGGAGGATTTCGACCGCTTAGTCTACGATCCAGGAGCGCTGATGAACGACACCTCGCCCGCCGAGTCCAAGGCGGCAGGACCGATCCCCGCCGATGACCCTCGGCGGGTCCTAACGCACGTGAGTCCCGACACCAACGAATCGCTGCTTCACCTTGGCGTTGTCGGAGACACGTACACCGTCCTTGTCTCCGGGGCCGACACGGCTGGGCGCTACACGCTGATCGACATGCACGTCCCGCCGGGCGGCGGGCCGCCGCCGCATCGTCACGACTTTGAGGAGATGTTCACCGTCCTTGACGGCGAGATCGAGCTCACCTTCCGCGGTGTCAGCGCCGTGGCCGCCGCCGGGGAGACGATCAATGTGCCGGCCAACGCCCCGCACGTCTTCCGCAACGTGTCCGAGCGACCGGCGCGACTACTCTGTCTCTGCTCGCCCGCCGGCCAGGAGGAGTTCTTCAAGGAGGTCGGGGTTCCGGTGTCGCACCGCACCGAGGCTCCACCGGCGCTCGACGATGCCGCCACCGCCGCGTTCATCGCCAAGGCGATCGCCCTCGCCCCGAAGTACCGGACCGAACTGCTGCTCGGCGACCCGAAGCCCTGACCAGAAGACCCGGAGACAACGGTGAGCCGACAACAACGCGACGCCCTGGACCAACTGCTGCGAGACGCACCGCTCGACCTTGGCGGCGACGTCGCCGAGCAGCGAGACATCTTTGAGGAGATGATGGCGGCGATCCCGGTGCCTGACGACGTCACGACGTCGTCCGAAAGCCTCGGCGGAATCCCTGTCGTCAACGTCGAGGTCGCGGGCAACGACCCTGCGCAAGTGATCTTCTATCTGCACGGCGGGGCGTACGCGATCGGGACGGCCGCCTCGTCGGTCGGTCTCGCGTCCGACCTCGCGCGGCACGCCGAAGCCCGGGTCGTGACCGTCGACTACAGGCTGGCGCCTGAACATCCGTATCCCGCCGCGCTCGATGACGCCATCGCTGCCTACCGCGGACTGCGCGACAGCGGCGTTCCCCCGTCTGCGATCGCGATCGCCGGGGAGTCCGCGGGTGCGGGCCTCGCCGCCGCGACCCTGGTCGCGCTCGAGCACGCCGGACTGCCGCAACCAACCTCGGCACTGCTGATGTCGCCTTGGGCGGACCTGACTTTATCCGGGGAGAGCATTACCGCGAAGTCCGCGGTCGACCCCGCGCTCACCCCCCAAGGCCTGCGCAGACGAGCCGCCGACTATGTCGCCCGCGGCGACCGAAAGGCGGGCCTCGTCAGCCCGATCTTCGCCGACCTCAGCGGGCTGGCACCTCTGCTGATCCAGGTCGGCTCCCACGAGATCCTCCTGGATGACGCCACCCGGCTGGCTGCCGCTGCCGCCGCGGCCGATGTCGCGGTCAGGCTCGAAGTCACACCGGGCGTCCCGCACGTGTTCCAAGCGTTCGCCGCGATGCTCGACGAAGGCGACGCCGCCCTGACCAGCGCCGGCGAGTTCCTGCGCGAGCACCTCGCTGCGGGCACACCTTCAGACGCGTAGTTCTGCACGCCCGCGATCATCGACCGGATGTTGTGTTCGATTGGGCGCTGCCCGCCCATGCGGCGTTCAGCGCCGCAACCGCTCATTTCACATACAACTAGACATAAGCCCGATTATCGAGCGTTGGTTCGGCGAAACCTGGGTGTCCGCCGGCGCTTCTTCGCCGCCTGCCCTGCCCACTCCGTGTAGGTCGTACCGAAGAACCGCCCGGACTTGACGCGGACTCGACATTCGTGTCCTTAGCGTCGGCCAGAGGCATGATCAACGGCAAGGGCTCGGCTCTCATCACACTGGCGCTGGCCGCGCTCGCACTGCCCGCGACCGCGCTGGCGCTCGGCCTGCGCGCCTCCGTCGGGAAAACGCCGGTGAACGCCAAGCGCATCCCGGCGTCGAGCACGTCCACCGGGGTCGCGCAGATCGGCCCGCTGTACGCCAGCGCGAGTGCGACCAAGCACGGGTGCACCGCCAGCGTCGTCCACAGTTCGCACGGCGACACGCTCATCACCGCGGCGCACTGCGTGACCGGCAACGGCGCCGGAATGGTGTTCGTTCCCGGCCAGCGCGGCGCCCGGGCGCCCTACGGCCGCTGGACGGTCACGGCCGTCCACCTCGCCTCGCGCTGGACGACCCGACAGGATCCCGACGACGACGTCGCCTTCCTCACCGTCGCCCCGCGCACGATCGACGGCGTACGGACCGAGATCGAGCACGTCACGGGCGCCTTCACGCTCGGCGCCACGCCTGGACGCGGCGCGCGCATTGCGGTCACGGGCTACCCCGCCGGCACGGCCAACGATCCGATCACCTGCTCCACAACGACCTACCTCACGCGCGCGTTCCCCTCGTTCGACTGCCGGGGCTACGTCGCCGGCACCAGCGGATCACCGTGGCTCCGGACCACAAGGTCGGGCACCGAGATCGTGGGCGTCATCGGCGGTCTCAACCAGGGCGGGTGTTATGACTACACGTCTTACAGCTCTCCTCTCGCCCGGGATGCCGATGACTCCTACCGCCGCGCCTCCAGGCACGCGCCGGCGGACGTCGCGCCGGCGCCCGGCGGCGACGGTTGCTGATCCACGCTCCAGCCCTCGGGTAGCATTTCCGCTGCCAGCCGGCCAACTCCTGCGGCTCTTGGGGGGCTTGACGTATGAACAGCGCAATCGATCGTGAAGCCGACATCCGGGCTCGGATCCAGGAGCACTGGGACGCGTCGGAGAGCGGGGACATCGGGACCGAGCACGCGATCTACGCCGAGGACGCGATCCTGGATTACCCGCAGTCCGGTGAGCGCTTCAGAGGCCGGGCAAAGATCCAAGCGCAACGGGGCGGGCACCCGGCCGAGCGCCACTTCACCGTCCGCCGGATTCAGGGCAGCGGTGACCTCTGGGTGAGCGAGTGTGTGATCACCTATGACGGCGCGCCCACATACTCGGTGAGCGTCATGGAGATCGCCGACGGCTTCGTCACCCACGAGACCCAGTACTTCGCCGACCCCTTCGACGCCTCTCCCGGGCGCGCCGCCCTCGCCGAGGCGATTCCCGCCTCCGACGGGTAAGCCGACGAGCGGTCGCACCCACGCTTCGTGGGCCTACCCGGGGATCCCCGCGAAGTCCGTGCTGTAGCGCCATTGGCGGCCGCCGTCGCGCGACACGTATTGCAGCGTCGCGGCAGGATTGAGATGCGCATTGCTCACCGAGTGCTCGACATACGCGACGAGCTCGTTGTGCAGATTGGGGACGACCGCGACGACGTCGTCCCCCAGATATGTCTCCCACCAGGTGCGCCCTGCGTCGGTCGTCACGTCGACGACCGAGCTCCCAAAGGCGAAGAACGTCCGCGGGTCGGCGATGCCGACCGATCCGACTGCCTCGGCGCCGTCGGCTGCGTCGACGTGTAGCGGCGGACCGTCGATCCGCCAGACTCTCCCGCCGTTGGTGCTCAGCGCCGGGTACTGAGCGTTGCCGCTGTCGGCCAACGCCACCCCTTCCCTGCCGTTCAGGAACACTCGATCCCCGAACACCTCGGATGACGGCACAACCGTCCCGGGGGGCGACAGCATGAACGGGGGCCGCCGGCGGGGCATCCGATGGCCATCCAGCAGGCACTGCGGGCCGGTGGTGACCGAGCAGCCCGCGCGCGCCGGCACAGATGTCGCACTCGTGCGAGCTGACCCCTGACGCGCAAGCACGAGCACCCCCGCGCCCACGCAGGACAGGCCAACGGCGACGGTCAGTACCTTGCGCCGGTCGATGCGCAGCCAAGCAATCACCACAGCCTCCTCATCGGGTTTGGGCGGTCCTACCGGGGCATTGCATCGCCGCGCCGGTTTGTGACGAGAGCCCACCCCGGCTGGGTCCATGGATCTGTCGCCCGGACGTCACGAACGTCGTCGTCCGGTCCACGACTCCTGACTGGTGAGCTCGGGCCGCGTGACGTTCACCGACCGCGCGATGTGGAAGGATCTTGGGCAATGGCGCCCCACGGGCCGCCGCCTCGCATCGAGGGAGCTGAGGGTTGGGGTTCTTCAACCGCGGAGATGGCGAGGACCGGGAACAGGACGAGTCGCTCAAGCGGATCGAGAGCGGCGGGATCCCGCTCGGCGCCGAGCAGCGTCTGCGGGACCTCGGCGCGGAGGGCTCGATGTTCACCAGCAGCCTGTCGGTCAAGGAGTTCGCCCTGCTGCGGCAGATGGGACCCCAGCCCATCGCCCAGGTGATGGGCGCCAGCGTCATCCGCACGGGCTACCAGTACCTGCCGGCGCTGCCGGCCGGGCAGCTCGTCTCCGGCGGAAGCGGGCGGGCGTACTACAACACTCAGCCGGGCGGCTACGTCAACACGTTCACGGAGCCATCGGTCTGGCAGATCCAGAATTACAAATGGCACACCACGGAGATCTGCGAGCTCGACATTCTCAGCCAGGCCTGGAGAACGGCCCGGCGCCGCGCGTTGGACCGGCTGTCCGAGGAGGCGATGCACGTCAATGCCGACGTCGTCGTGGGGGTCCGGCTGCGTCGCAGCGACCACGATCTCGGCCAGGGAACGATCGAGTACGTCGTGACCGGCACGGCGGTCCGGCTTCCCGGCTCGACCGCGACCAACATGCCTGTCCTCACCGACCTGTCGGTGCAGGACTACTGGCGGCTGCACGAGGCGGGCCAGGAACCGGTGGGCTTCCTGGCGACCACCGCCGTGATGTTCGCCTCGGCCCCTCTGGACGTGCGTCTACGGCGCCGCCGGACGCGCTGGCGCAACCAGGAGCTCGAGGAGCTCAGCACGGCGTTCCGGATCGCCCGTGAGACTGTCCGGACGCAGATCGCGGGCCAGGTCTCCGATGCCCGAGGCGCGGGTGCCGTGGGTGTGACGCTCTCGCACTCCGTCCACCGGGACAAGCTGTCGGTGGCCTCGTCGCTGCAAACCGCCGGGTACCGCGGATGGAACCGCGGGCACCTTGGCCTCCCCTACTACGTGTCCGGCCGCGGCGACGCCGAACGCCGCGGTTGGGTCATCACCATGCACGCCGCCGGCACGGCCGTCCGGCCACGCCCCGGGCCGTCGCGGTTCCGCGTCAAACCAGCCGTCCGAATGGGAGCCACGTGAGCGAATACGAAGCAGGGTCACTCGAGGGCATTCCCGAATCCGGGCGCGAGCGGCTGGAGCAGAACCGCCAGGGCCTCTACACCTCGGACCTCAGCGTCAACGAGTTCCTGCTCGTCACCGAGGCGGGCTTTGACCCCGTCGGGCTGGTCGTGGGCAGCTCGATCTTCCACATCGGCTTCCAGGTCGCGGGGCCGACCGCGAGCCGCGAGCTCGACGTGCTGTCGCAGGCGATGTACAGCGCCCGCCACCTGGCCATGACCCGGATGGAAGAGGAGGCCGACCAGCTGGGAGCGGACGGCATCGTCGGCGTCCACCTCGACATCGGCCGCTACGAGTGGGGAGCCAACATGGCGGAGTTCATCGCCATCGGCACCGCGGTGAAGCACCGCGACGGGGTCCTGCACCGGGCGCCGAACGGGCGGCCCTTCCAGAGTGACCTCTCCGGGCAGGAATTCTGGACCCTGCTACGGACCGGTCACCGGCCGGTGGGGATGGTGATGGGCAACTGCGTCTACCACGTCGGCCGGCGCGGCCCGCTGCGCACGATGTCCCAGACCGGCCGCAACGTCGAGCTGCCCAATTACACCCAGGCTCTCTACAACGCGCGGGAGCTGGCCATGCAGCGCATGCAGACCGAGGCCCAGGAGCTCCAGGCTGAGGGCATCGTCGGCGTCACGCTCACGGAGAAGAGCCACGGCTGGGGAAGCCACGTCATCGAATTCTTCGCGATCGGCACCGCGATCGTGGCGACGGAGGGCGGCTCGACCGTCGAGCCTCCGATCTCCGTGCTCGACCTCAACGACCGCTAAGTGACGGGCGTGCCGGAAGGCCCTCGCGACGCCCGGGCCGCCGCGACGGCGGTCGCCGGCAGGTCGCCCAGGAGCATGGCCTCGACATGCCAGGCCAGCGGGCGGCCGCCCTCCGGCCGCGGCGTGTCAACGAGCGCCTGAGCACGGGCGAGCATCACGTCAACGCCACTGATGGCACCCGGACCCACTGCGGAGCCATCCCCCGACGAACGGCCTGAACCGAACACGGTCCACCTCCTTTGAGGCCTGACCTTCGCACATCCAACTTTGCTCAAGGAATTCTAACCATGGTCCGGTGCGGCGGTGAGTGAATGGATACGGTTCTCACCGTGTTCGACGGCTTCGAGGCTCGAGACCTGCCCACCGAGCGCGGCACGATCCACGCGATGGTCGGTGGCGGGGGTCCTCCCCTGCTTCTGCTCCACGGCTATCCGCAGACGCACCTCATGTGGCACGGTTGCGTCCCGCTGCTGGCCGAGCACTTCACGGTCGTCGCCGCGGACCTGAGTGGATATGGAGACTCGTTCAGGCCCCCTCCCACCAGCGACCATGTCCCCCACTCCAAGCGCGCGCTGGCTCTGGATCAGGTGCAGGCGATGGCGTCGCTGGGGTACGAGCGCTTCGCCGTCGCCGGCCACGACCGAGGCGGACGCGTCGGCTACCGGATGGCACTCGATCACCCTGAGCGGGTGAGCGCGCTGTCGGTCCTGGACATCGTGCCGACCGCCGACGTGTGGGCGCGGGCGGACGACAAGCTGGCCCTCGGCTACTGGCATTGGGGCTTTCTGGCCCAGCCCACCCCGCTGCCCGAGCGGCTGATCGGCGCAGACCCCGACGCCTACTTCGACTACCACCTCCTGATGATCGGCCTGGGCACCGATCCCGAGCTGTACCCCGACGAGGTGATGGCGGCCTACCGCCGCCAGCTGGACGACGTGACCGCGGTCAACGCCATCTGTGAGGACTACCGCGCAGGCGCCACGATCGACCGCCAGCTCGACGAGGCCGACCGGGGCCGCGAGATCGCCTGTCCCGTGCTCTGCCTATGGGGCGCACGGGGCGCCCTCCCCGTCTTCTACGGCGACGTGCTCGACGTCTGGCGCCCGTGGGCGCCAGACGTCACCGGGCGTGCCATCGATGCCTCGCACTTCCTGGTGGAGGACCAGCCAGGCGAGGTGGCGGCGGAGCTGAGCGCCTTCTTCCGGTCCGCCTGACCCCCCGGCCGCCCGCGGTGCGGGCCAGGGGAGTCAGACCCGCCCGACCGGGACTACGACTGCCGGGAGTGCCCCGAACCGCCCGGCTACTCGGTCGGCCGGACCATGCGGAAGATGCCGTCGACCACCGTGTAGTCGGCGGGTCCCCCCAGCCTGGCCACCGGGCGCAGCCGGGCGGTGTCCACCGAACCGTCGACGATCGCCGACTCGTCGAGATGGACGCCCACCACCTGCCCGATGACCAGGTGCTGATCGACGCTGCGCCCGTCCACGTCACGCAGCTCGAGAGCGTGGACCACCTTGCATTCCATCGCGCAGCGCGCCGCCGCGACGCGTGGTGGCGCCACCAGCGTCGAGGCGGCCATCTCCAGCCCGGCGCGCTCGAACTCGCTGCGGCCGCGCGGCAGCGGAGCCGAGGTCGCGTTCATCTGCTCGCGGAGGTCGAAGGTGACGAGATTCCAGACGAACTCCCGCAGCTCATCCGCGAACGTGGCCGAGTCCTTGGCGCCGTTGCTCGAGAAGGCCAGCATCGGAGGCCCCTCCCCGATGGCGTTGAAGAAGCTGTACGGAGCCAGGTTGACCGATCCGTCGGCTGCCATCGTCGAGACCCAACCGATGGGCCGCGGCGCCACCAGCGCCTTGAACGGGTCATGGGCGAGCACGCTCCGGTCGCGCTTGCCGGGTTCATAGAAGATCACCGGCGACAAGCTATCGAGTGCGCGTCCGAACGCCGCTCTGCGCGCAACTTCCGACCGCTCGGCGGTATAGAAAGCGCAGGCAACGGCGATGGAGGCATGAATGAGGCGCATTTTGCAGGTGTTTGTCCTGTCCACGGTCATAGGGGCGTCGTTGGCAGGCGTCGCGTCCGCGGCCGGCTCTCCGGCGGTGGCGACCGGAGGCGCGACCAAGATCGGCAACGCGAGCGCAGTGCTCAACGGCACGGTCAATCCCAATGGCCACGCCACGCAATACAACTTCACGTACGGCCCGACCACCGCCTATGGGGTGACGACCACGTTGCACACCATCAAGTCGGGCACCAAGGCGGTTGCCGTGACGACCACGATCACCGGCCTGACGCCGGGGACGCCGTACCACTACCGCATCACCGCGATCAACCCCGGTGGCGCCGTGGTCGGCGCTGACCGCACGTTCACCACCACCGGCCACCCGCCGGCGGCCGTGATCACGGGTGCGGCGGTCAACGTCGGAAAGACCGTGGCCACCCCGACCGGCGTCATCAATCCCGAGGGCGCGCCGACGACCTGGGACGTCCAGTACGGCACCACGATGTCCTACGGGATGCAGAGCTTTGCCAACACGCTCGTCGGCGTGACCTCGCCGTTGTCGGTGTCCGCGACGTTGACCGGGCTGGCCCCGGCGACGCTCTTTCACTACCGGGTCGTCGCCTTCCACGGGTCGAGCGTCGACTCGGCCGGCGCTGACGCCACGTTCTTCACCGAGCCGTCCAAGCGACCGGTCCCGAAGATGACCGCGCACACCTCGCCCGGCCATGACAAGCGCTCGCCGTACTCGTTTACGACCTCCGGCTCGCTCGGCGGCGCGGGCTTCATCCCCGCCGCGCAGCGCTGCACGGGCAACGTCGGCGTCCGCTTCCACAACGGCCGCCACCAGCTGGCGTTCGTGGTGGCTCCGGTCCAGCCCACTTGCAAGTTCTCGGTCTCCGCCAGCTTCCGGCGCTTGCACGGCAAGGGGCCGGTGGGGCTCAAGGTCACGGTCGACTACCGCGGCAACGGCTACATCGCGCCAGTCAACCGCGTTGACCACGTGACCGCGGGTTGATCTGAGAGAGCGGGCGCCGGGCCCACCGGCCAGGCGCCCGCTCCACCAGCCGCCGCGCGCAGGGGCCGGGCACCCGCTCCACCAGGCGCACGCACGTGGCCCGCTCACGCAGTCGCGCGAGCGACCATTAGTCTTGCCCGCCATGCCGCAGAGAGGGCCGCGTGTCTCGCCGGTGGAGACGGTGCTGCTGGCGGGCCTGGCAGCCTGGGCGCTGTTCCCGCTCGTGCTGCTGCTCGTGCACGCCGGGCATCTCCACGCCCGGTTCACCGGGGCCGACGGGCTGATCGGCGCCGACGGCGTCCTGGGCGCCGACCAGCTTCAGTACCTGGCCTGGGCACGTGACGCCAGCGCCCACGGCGGCCTGGCGTCGGACCTGTTCAGCTTCTCCCAGGGCGGCCACGTCTACCTCCAGCCACTGTTCGCCATCACCGGCGCGCTCTACCGGCTCGGGGTGTCGCTCCCGCTGGCCTATCTGCTGTGGAAGCCGGTGGGAATCCTCGCCCTCGGCCTGGCCGCGGTGGCCTGGGCGCGGCGCTTCTTCGGCGATCAGCTGGCGGCGCGGGCGGCCGTGGTAACGATCTCGCTGTTTCTCTGCACACCGCTGGCGGCGCTCTACAGCTGGACTCAGTGGGCGTCGGGCTCGTTCCGCTTCTCGCTGTATCTGCTCGGTGATGAGCTGCTGGCCGCGGACAAGCTGTGGGGCTATGTGCCCAGCGCGATCGGCCTCGCCCTCGTGCCCGTGGCGCTGCTGGCCACCGAGCGAGCCCTCGATCCCGACCCCGGGCCGCGCGGCGTCCCTGTCCACGCGCGCCGCCGCCATGCGGCGCCACGGCCGCTGATCCTGGCCGCGCTGGCCTCGCTGGTGGCCTCGTGGCTGCATCCATGGCAGGGGATCACGCTGGGGCTCATCTTCGTCGGGCTTGCCGTCCTGCGCCGCCTGCGCGGCTGGGCTGCGCTGGCGGTGCCGGCGATCGGCGCCGGGCTGCCGCTGCTCTACTACTACCTGCTCTCCCACCACGACTCGGCGTGGAAGCTGGCGGCCACGTACGAGGTGATCGGGCGCCTGCCCGCGATCGTTCTCCTCGCCGGCTTTGGGCCGCTGGCACTGATCGCCGCCTTTGGGGTGAGGCGACCGGACGGCGAGCTCATCGAGCAGGCGCTGCTGCTGTGGGTGGGGGCGTGCGTGGTCACCTACTTCGTCAACGACTCCTTCTCGCCGCACGCCCTCCAGGGCCTGAGCCTTCCGTTCGCGGTGCTCGCGGTGCGCGGCTGGCGCCGCCTGCGCCTCCCCGCGGTGCTCGGCGTGGCGGCGGTGGCGCTCATCACGATCCCGGGCCTGGCCTACAACGCCCGCAAGTTCGTCCGCACCACCAAGAGCAGCAAGCTCGTCCAGTACTACCTCCCCCAGTCCGACGCCCAAGCGCTCGACTGGGTTGCCCAGCACGGCCCGGCCGGCGGCATCCTGGCCCCCACGCCGTTCGCCGCCGTCGTCCCCTCTCAGACCGGGCGGCCCGTCTGGGTCGGACACGGGTACTGGAGCCGGGACTACCCCGTCCAGGCCCGTGAGGTGGACCGTCTGTTCGGCGGCCGGATGTCCAAGACGGCGTCGCGCGCCTTCGCGGCTTCCACCCGCGCCACCATCCTCGTCTCTGACTGCCGCCACGGGGCCGATCTCGCCCGCAAGCTGGGGTCAGCAGTGGGCGCCGTGCACCAGTTCGGCTGTGCGCGCGTGTACGTGCTGAACCCGGCCTGACCGGTGCGTGCCGGCCTGACGGGCGCCCGCCGGGCTAACCGGTGCGGTCGGCCAGCCGATAGACGAAGCGCAGCCCCGACCACGTCGCGTCGATCGCGCACACCTTGTTGTCGACCAGGCCGCTGGCGAGGCCCAGCTCACGGACCGCCGCGTCTCCCAGATCGGTGGCGACGCCGGAGCTGCGCTTGGGCCACGCCACCCACAGCCCGCCGGCCTGATTCAGCGCCTTCTTCAGCGCGGGCAGCCGTCGCTCGAGCTCCGAGCGTTTCTGCACGAAGATCACGATGACGTCGAAGCTGCCCCGCAGGCGCCGGTGCACGGTCACGCCAGGCGGCAGCTCGCCCAGAACCTCGTCGAACTCGTGCGGCGCTCCGATCAAGCCCACGCGGGCCTCGGTTGTGATGCCGAGCTTGCGCGGAAGCGGGGTGCCTGAATAGCCCGCTGACGTGGTGCTCGCCATGGGCCGGGAGCCTACGCGCTCGCCCCATTCCGGGCGCCCGCGCAAAAAGATGCAAAGAGCGAGGAGATCGTGGCGTCTGTGACGAATGATTGACGACCATTTCGGGTAGATAGGCCTCGCCAATGATCAGATCCGCCACAGCGCCCGCCGAACTCGTTCCCCGGATCGACCCGCCGGCGACGCCGCAGGCGCGCTTTGCCGCCGCGACGCTCCTCGCCATCCCGCCCGAAGTTCGCCAGGCGCTGCGCGACGCCGTCGCCACCAGCCTCGGCATTCCGATCGACTGCTATGGCCCCGACGTCGACGCGGTGGATCCGGCACTCCAGTCGGCCTATGACACCGACGTCGACGATCTCTTTGACTGCTGGGTCCGCAAGCACGTCTTCGACTCAGCCGACGACAGTCTGTTCCGCCGCGCGCTCCGCCTGGCCCCGGTGCCCGCCGGCGCCCACTGACCGAGCCGCACTAACCGGGGCGGGTCACAGGCCCGCGTCCGCCACCACCTCGGCGATCAGCTTGGACAGCTGGCTGCCCTGCCACGCCACGGGCGAGCGGCCCGGCTCATCGGTGACCAGACGGGCGCCCGGGATGGCTTCGGCGTAGGCCTCCCCCACCGCCTGCGGGTGCTCGGGATCGACCTCGTCGCTGGAGGCGACGACCACGGTGGGGACCGCGATCGCGGCGAGATCGTCCAGAGAGCCGAACGGGCGGGAGCGCGGGACGGCGCGCAGCGCATCGGCCAGGGCGTCGGGATGCTTGTGCAGCGCCAGGCGCTGGCGGATCACCTTGATCACCGTCTCACGCCACCGCTCGGGAACCTTCGGCTCGCCGTAGGCGGCGACGAAGCCGTCGATCCCGCCGTGGCGCAGGCCGTCTGAGAGGGCGTCCCACCTGGTCAGGCGCTGCGGGTCTGAGTCGTCGGCCGCGCTGAACGCGGGCGTGATGAGGACCAGCCCGGCGACGCGCTCGGGTCGCTGCAGGGCCAGCCACACGAGCGTATGGGCGCCCATCGACGCGCCCGCCAGGACCGCCCGCTGAGAACCGGCGTGATCCAGCACCGCCTCCAGGTCGGCGCCCAGGTCCTCGTAGCGATATGCGTCCGGGCTCTCGGCCGGCGAGGACGTACCGTGGCCGCGCGCATCGTAGGCGAGCACGCGGTGGCCCCCGCGCTCGAGCGCCGAGGACCCCATCACGACGTAGCGCCGCGTGGCCGTGAGCCCGTGAGCCAGCACGACAACGGGGCCCTCACCGGCATCGCTACCGGCCAGGGTCACGCCGCCACGGGTCACGTCGAAATCCGGCACGCCCCCGTATCTAGCAGCCGTCGGCACCCCGCGGCCGGTGGCTACCATCTGAAGTGATCATGGACGTCACCGACACCACCTTTGAATCCGCGGTTCTCGAGCGCTCACACACGGTCCCCGTCGTCGTCGACTTCTGGGCCGAGTGGTGTGGCCCGTGCCGCCAGCTCGGGCCGGTGATCGAGAAGGCCGTCGCCGCTCGTGAGGGCAAGGTTGAGCTGGCCAAGATCGATGTCGACGCGAACCCGCGCGTGGCCGGTGCCTTCGGGATCCAGAGCATTCCGGCGGTCAAGGCCTTCCGCGACGGCCGCGTCGTGGCCGAGTTCGTCGGCGCTCAGCCACCCGCATCGGTCAACAGCTTCATTGACTCGCTCCTGCCCTCCGAGGCCGACGGCCTCGTCGCCCAGGGCGACGAGGACTCGCTGCGCCGCGCGGTGGAGCTCGAGCCCTCCCGGGCCGACGCCGCCGTCCCGCTCGCCCGCATCCTGCTCAGTCGCGACGACACCGACGGTGCGCTGGCGGTCCTGAAGGATGTGCCCGGCAGCTTTGCCGCCGACGGTCTCGCGGCCCGGATCGAGCTCGAGCGGCGTGAGCCGGCCCTCGACCTCGCCGACGCGTTCGCCGCGCTCGACGCGGGAGATGAGGCGACGGCGCTTGACCTGCTCATCGGGGCCCTGCCCAGCGCCGACGGCGCCAAGGACGACATCCGCCGCGTCGTGGTGGGGATCCTCGACGAGCTCGGGGTCGACAGCCAACTGGCGCGCGAGTCGCGCCGTCGGCTGGCCAGCGCCCTCTACTAGACCGGCGATCTAGACCAGCAGCGTGAGCTGCTCGGCGTCCGGCCGCGTCGCCGGCTCCAGCCCGGCCACCCGCACCCCCAGCAGGCGCACCGGCCGCGGGGCGGCAAAGCGCCGCAGCAGGTCCAGCGCCACCGGCAGCACGCGGTCCAGCGACGCCACCGGCTCGGCCAGCGTGCGGGCACGGGTGTGGGTGGAGAAGTCGTCGAGGCGCACCTTGATCCCGATCGTCCGGCCGCGGCGCTCCTGGCCGACCAGCGCCGCGCACAGTTGCTCGGTGAGCCGCTCGAGGACCTCCTCCAGGGCGGCCGGGTCGGCGATGTCGTAGTCGAAGGTCGTCTCGCGCGACTCCGAGACCACCTTGCGCTCCTCGGTGACCGGGCTGTCGTCCTCGAAACGGGCACGGCTCTGCAGGGCCGCGGCGAACCGCGCCCCGAACCGGCCGGCGAGCTGTTCGGGCGACGCGGCGGCCAGCTTGGCCAGGGTGTCGAGCCCGGAGCGCTGGAGCCGTTCCGCGGTCTTCGGACCGATGCCGGGAATGAGCCCGCACGGCGACTGGGCGAAGCGCTCGCGGGCCTGCTCGGACGTGAGGATGACGAACCCGCGCGGCTTCTCCGCATCGGAGGCCACCTTGGCCACCAGCTTGTTGGGGCCGATCCCGATCGAGCAGTGCAGCGCCGTCTGCTTGGCGACCTGGTGCACGAGCCGCCGCATCTCCGCATGCGGGGCCGGCAGCCCGGAGAGGTCCAGATAGGCCTCGTCGAGCCCGACCACCTCGACCTCGTCAGAGCACGCGCGGACCAGCGCCATCACCTCGCGTGAGGCCTCGCGGTAGTAGGGGAAGTCGGGCGGTAGGTAGACCCCGTCGGGACACAGGCGCCTGGCCCGTGCCGCGGGCATCGCGGAGCCGACGCCGAAGCGGCGGGCCTCGTAGGAAGCCGTGGTGACAACCGCCCGCGGGCCGGTACCGGCCACGATGACCGGCAACCCGCGCAGCTCCGGCCGCCGCCGCAGCTCGACGGACACGTAGAACGCGTCCATGTCGACATGGGCGATGCAGCGCGCCGCCATGCTCTGAGACAGTAGGCCACGCTCCAGACGGTCAGGCCGCCGTCGGGCGGGCAGCAAAACGCCCCCGAAACCGCCTGCGAGGACGGCGCCGGGGGCGTCTTGGCACAACTCAGAACGGCTACTGGCTCGACCAGACGGTGCCGACGCCGCCGAAGCCGAGCGCGGACGCCGTGTTCTGGTTGAGGTCCCAGTCGCGGCCGCCCGCATAGGGCCCGCGATCGTCGACGACCGCGGTCACGGTCCGGCCGCCGTGGCGGAGCATGACCTTCGTCCCGCACGGCAGGGTCCGGTTGGCGACGCCGAGACCGGCGTGGAAGCCGCACGCGGTGTTGCCGCCGTCGTCGTACCACGAGGCGAGGGCCGGGTGCAGCACGGTGACGCGACCGGCCCGACGCACCGCCTGGGCGTTGCGACCGTCACCGGCGAACACCATCCGCAGCTGCCGGCCGTCGGCGTCGCCGGAAGCGACACTCACGCGATAGCCGCCCCGGGCACCAGTGCGTGTGGTGCTCAGGGTGTGCCAGCCATGGGCGCCGTGGGCCTGCAGGCGAACCCGGCGGCCCGGGGTCGCCGGGAGCAGCTTGCCGCCGACGTGCACCGGTCCGCTGCTGAGCACCGCTGACTCGTGGCGGGCCGGGGTGAACCGGGCGCCCACCGTGACCGACGGCTGCCGGCGCGGAGCCGGGCTCGCCGATGCCGTGTCGTCGGTCGAGGCGGCCGTGGTCGGCGTCTGCTCGACCGCGCGCAACAGGCCCGAGCGGCGCGGGATGACGCGCGCCCGGAACGTGCCGGCCGGGTCGACCGTCGCCGCGCTCAACGAGCGCCACAACGACTGGCTCGGGGCCGCCGTCTGAACCAGGACGCGCTTGCCGGCATCAGCCGCCGGTGCGGTCCCGCTGATGGTCACGGCCTCGCCGAACTTCACGCGGCGCGGGCTGACCTGTAGGTTGAGGGGGGTCTGGACTGGATTCTGGACTGACTGACCGGATTGCGATGCCACGCCCGAGAAGGCGAGCGCCGAGGCCGGCACGGCCAGCATGATTGTTGCAATGATCACATGTACTGAGCGCATCCGGCGCAGCGTGAATCTGGGCCTCAAGTGAGGACCTCCTTGGGTTCGACCGGACGCCTACGGGGTTAGCTGTCGGGCTCGCGGCCACTGCGAAGCGCTGCGGTGAGGCAACGTTTCTTGAGAGGTCGCTACGGCTGCGGCTGGGTGCGCCAGGCCGCCGATTCGCCCCGTGCCGGATGTCGTACAGCGAATCCGGCGGTGGGTCCCCCGCTCATCTCCGCACCGGGCAGAGACGATTCGGCGGTCGTTCTGGGAATCGGCGAGGTTCGCAGCGTCTTGAACGAATTTGTGTGAGCATCGTCACACCGGGATGTCGTGCCAGAATCACCCCGTGCCCAATCCAGACCGCCTGACAGGACTCGACAGCTCGTTCCTGCACCTCGAGCGCGACACCGCGCACATGCACGTCGCCGGCTGCATGGTGTTCGAGGGTGAGGCCCCCACCTACGACGAGCTGGTGGAGCAGATCTCCGGCCGGCTGCACCTCGTTCCGCGCTATCGCCAGCGCCTGGCGTTCGTCCCCTTCAACCAGGGCCGGCCGGTGTGGGTGGACGACCCGCACTTCAACATCGCCTTCCATGTCCGGCATACGGCGCTGCCCGGCCCGGGCGGCGAGGCACAGCTCAAGCGCCTGGCCGGGCGGGTGTTCTCACAGGCCCTGGACCGGGCGCGCCCGCTGTGGGAGATCTGGCTGGTGGAGGGGCTCTCCGACGGCCGCTTCGCCCTGCTCTCAAAGACCCATCACGCACTCGTCGACGGGGTCTCGGGCGTCGACATCGCCACCGTCCTGTTCGACACCTCTCCGGATCCGATGCCGGTGGCTCCGCCCGATCACGAGTGGGTCGCTCGTCCGCTGCCCAGCGGCGCCCAGCTGCTCGCCGACGCGCTGCTCGAGCGCGCCACCGTTCCCGCCGAGATCGTCCGCGGGGTCAAGGCCACTCTGCGCGGCCCGCGACATGTCGCTCAGCGGGCCGGACGAGCGGTCGGCGGCGTCGGCGCCATGGCCCGCGCGGGCCTCCAGGCGGCGCCCTCCAGTCTCCTCAACGTGCGCATCGGACCCCACCGGCGGTTCACCTGGGTGCGGGGAGACCTGCAGGAGTTCAAGGCGATCAAGAACGCGCTGGGCGGCACCGTCAACGACGTGGTCCTGGCCGTCGTCGCCGGCGCGCTGGGCCGCTACCTGCGCATGCACGGTGAGGCCACCGACGAGCTCGTGCTGCGCGCCATGGTCCCCATCTCCGTCCGTGCCGACGTCGAGCGGGGCGCGCTGGGCAATCGTGTGGCCGCGATGTGGGCGCCGCTGCCGATCGGGGTCACCGACCCGACCCAGCGCCTGCTGGCGATCAGCCGTGACATGGACGGGATCAAGGAGTCCGGACAGGCCGTGGGAGCTCAGGTGCTCACCGAGCTCACGGGGTTCGCGCCGCCGACGATCATGGCCCAGGCGGCACGGCTCCAGGCCCGCCAGCGCATGTTCAACCTCGTGGTCACCAACGTGCCCGGTCCTCAGTTCCCGCTCTACATGCTCGGCCGCGAGCTCGACGCGATGTACCCGATGGTCCCTCTGGCCGAGAACCAGGCCCTCGGGATCGCGATCATGAGCTACAACGGGCAGCTCAACTTCGGCCTCAACGCCGACTACGACGCCATGCCTGACCTGGAGGCGCTCGCCGACGAGCTGCGCGCCTCGATCGCGGAGCTCGCCGATGCCGCCGGCGCTGACTCCTCCGACGGTGGACGCGGCCGGAGCCGACGCGCGGTGCGCTCGGCGGAGTAACCAGTCCCCGGACTCCGATCAGCTATGCCCCGTCTGATCGAGCGGCTGCTCGTCGTCGTTGCCTCGTTTGCCATCGCCATCGGGGTCATCGCCCTGCTCTCCGGCGGCCTGCTGGCCGGGCATGACAGCCCGGGCGTGTCAGGGGCGGCGAGCGGCCCCGGCGTGGCCTTCCCCGACCAGGGCAACGCCCACCTGGAGCCCGGTCAGGCACACCCTGCGTACGACTCAGAGCCGCCCACGAGCGGCCCACACCTCCCGGCCGCCACGAACACCAACGGTGCCCAACTGACTGACGATCAGCTCCTGCAGGCGCTGTCGGTCGGCGACGTGGTGCTGATGTACGGCACGCGCAAACCGCCGGCGGGGCTCGCCGCGGCCGCCGACGGCATCGCCCCGGCGCCCTTCAGCCCGGCGCTGGCCGCCACCGGCCAGGCGGTCGTGCTCGCCTACCGGCCCGGCACCACGGGCGTGATCGGGCTGGCCTGGGCCCACATGGTGCACGTCCGCTCCCCCACCGACCCGACGCTGCGGTCCTTCGCCCAGTATTGGCTCGGGCGCGGAGCGCCGCGGCGTAGCGGCGCGCTGCCCAATAGCTAGGGCGCGCTGCGCGATAGCTAGCCCTGAGACGGCAGCGGGCGCACGGCCACCGTCACGCGCGTCAGCGCGCACAACCGGCCGGCGTCGTCGGTGAGCTCGACCTCCCACACCCACGTCGTGCGTCCGCGATGGCGCGCGCGGGCGACGGCGCTGATCGACCCCGCGGTGACCGGGCGCAGGAAGCTGGTCTGGTTGGACAGACCCATCGCGCCGTTGCCATCGGCAAAGACCTTGGCCGCGGTGCCGTTGGTGGCCAGGCTCTCCGAGATTGCCGCATAGACGCCTCCGTGCACGAGCCCGGCCGGCTGCTTGAGGTCATCGCGCACCTGGACGTGTCCGCGCACCAGCCCATCGGCGATCTCGTCGATCTCCAGGCCGTAGACACGATCGAATCCGAGCGTCGGCTCGAAGGGGAGGTCAAGGGTCATGCGGGTGCGCACCTTAGCCTGAATGCGCCGCGGTACGCCGCCCGCAAGCTCCCATTCTCTTACGGCATTCCTCAACAGGCTCATCTACGCTAGGAGCGACAATGCCTTCGTTGGACAACCTTCCGGGGGAACAGCGCGCCGTTCTGGAGATGATCCTGAAGCACGGGCGCAGCTACGACGAGATCGCCCGCCTGCTTTCGCGTGACCCGGCCGCTGTCCGCGAGCGCGCGCAGATCGCCCTCGACACCATCGGCCCGCACACCGAGGTCGCGCCCGAGCACCAGCACCGCATCGCCGACTACCTCCTCGGCCAGCTGTCCGACGGCGAGGCCGCAGAGGTACGCGATCTCCTCGCAGACTCGCCCAGCGACCGCGCGTGGGCGCGGGTCGTGTCCTCCGAGCTGGCCCCGTTGGCGGGCGACAAACCCCTGCCCGAGATCCCGGTGCAACGTTCGGCCCCCCGGGGGGCCGAGGGGCCTGCGGGCACGACCGAGCAGCCGCCAGCGGCTGCCCCTGCACGGGCACCGGCAGTCGAGCCACTTGCCCCGTCGGGTGAGCCCACCGCATCGGGCCTGGGCCCCGCGCAGCCCGATCCCGAGCCCAAGCGCCGGCGCGGACGGCGCAAGAAGCGCGACGACGGCGTTGCCGTGCCGGCCGGCAGCCCGCGCAGCTCCAGGCTCGGCGGCGCCGTGGTGATCCTCGTGGCCGTCGTCGCCGTCGCGGCGGTCCTGTTCTTCGTCCTGCGCGGTGGGCACTCCAAGCAGCACACCGCCTCGACACCGGCCACCACAACCGCCGTCGCGCCCGCGAGCGCAACGACGCCCACCTCGTCGACGCCGACCACCTCGACGTCGGCGACGAGCGCCAAGGTGGTGGCTCAGATCAACCTCACGCCGCCGTCGACCGACAAGAAGAGCAAGGCGGCAGGGATCGCCGAGGTCCTCAACGAGGGCACCAGCGACGGCATCGCGATTGTCGCCCAGAACGTTCCGCCCAACACGACCAAGCCGCCCAACGCGTACGCGGTGTGGCTCTACAACTCCCAGAAGGACGCCAAGATCCTTGGCTTCGTCAACCCGAGCGTCACCAAGACCGGCCGGCTGTCGACGGCGGGTGGGCTGCCCACCAACGCCTCGCACTACAAGGAGCTGGTCGTGACCGTCGAGACGACGGCGGCGCCCAAGGAGCCGGGGTCGATCATTCTCCAAGGCGCTCTGACGGGCCTGTAGCGCCCGTGCCCGGCTGAGCCGACACCGGCTCGCCGCGACGGGCTGAGCCAACACCGGCCCGCCCACCCTCAACCCAGGATGCGCGCCAGCCCGTCCAGGGCCTCGTCGAGCTTGGCCCTGGTCGCCCGGCGAAGCATGAATCCGCCGGTGCGCGAGTAGCCGCGCAGCTTCTGCTCCTGGGCGATCGTCACCTCGGTCCCGGCGGGCGCCGGGTCCAAGCGCACCTTGATCACCGAGGCGCTCAGCACGCGCTCAAACGGCGTGCCGGCGACCTCCTGCGCCCACGAGCGAGTCGTGGGCGGCTCTGACTCCACGACCCGGAAGTCCGCGCGGACCGGGCGCCCCCGCTTGGTCTTGAACACCTGGGTGAAGCGATCGGGCTCCACGCTCTCCATCCGCTCCACCCCGGGCCACCAGCGCGGCATGTGGTGCGGATCGGCGATCAGGGCCCAGAGCTCCTCCGGGGACGCCGCAAACGTGCGACTGCGCTGCGCGCCCGCCATGCCGGCCTTACTCGGAGTACTCGATGAGCGAGTACACGTCGTGGGGAGCCAACCGCTCGCGGCCGCCCAGGAACGTCAGCTCCACCAGAAAGGCACAGCCGACGATCTGGGCGCCGAGGTCGGCCACGAGCTCGCACAGCGCCCCTGCAGTCCCCCCGGTGGCCAGCAGGTCGTCGTGGACCAGGACGCGGGCACCGTGGGCGAGGGCGTCGGCATGCACCTCCAGGGCGTCAATGCCGTACTCGAGCGTGTACTCCGCGCTGATCGTCTCCGCGGGAAGCTTGCCGGGCTTGCGCGCCGGCACGAACCCGGCGCCGAGCTGCCGGGCCAGGGCCGCGCCGAGGATGAACCCGCGCGCCTCGGCGGCGACGACGAAGTCGGCCTGCGCCGCCTGCACCCGCTCGGCCAGTCCGCTCACAGCGGCGTCCAGGGCGCCCGCGTCCAGCAGGAGCGGGGTGATGTCGCGAAACAGGATCCCCGGCCTGGGGAAGTCCGGGATGTCGCGGACGAAGGCGCGCAGATCCAGGGCCGTCATGATCGACGCCGGGTGAGGATCAGGTTGCGATCTTGCGCAGGTCGCGGATGAGCAGCAGGTGCTTGAGGTGGGTGGTGACCGACGCCAGGTTCTCCAGCGCGTCGATCGCCTCCTTGCGCCGCTCCGGGTTGCGCGAGCGCAGCGCCGGGGCCAGGATGCTCTGCAGCAGCTGGGCCTCCCGGTCAGCCGAGGTCCGGAACACGCGCAGGTTGCGGCCGCCGACGCCGTAGCGCGCGAGCTCGGACACGGCCCGGATGATCTCGCGCTCGGTCTCGTCGTAGTACAGAACCCCGCTGCGGTTCTCGCCCTTGACCACGCCGAACTCGACCAGTTCGCGCACCAGCTCAGGCGCGGCGCCCGTGTCCTCCACCACGTCCTCGAGCGAGAACAGCGACCCCGAGTCGCGCACGCGGACCCCCGCGCGGCGCGGCGCGGACCGCTCGCCCGCGGTCGGGATCGGGTCGTCGTGCTCGGCGCGGCCGCCGGCCAGCTCCTGGCGGATGACCCGCAGGGGCAGGAACTCGTCGCGCTGGAGGCGCAGGATCGTTCGTAGCCGATCGATGTCTGACTGGGTGTAGAGCCGGTAGCCGCCCTGGGTGCGCCGCGGCGTCAGGAGCTTCTGGTCCTCCAGGTAGCGGATCTTGGAGATCGAGATGTCGGGGAACTCCTGGACCAGCGCCTTGCACACGGCGCCGATGGTCACGGCCTTCTGGCGGGGGCGCTGCTCCTCGGGCTCGGGCGGCTCGGGGATCTCCAGCTCGGGTGCGGGGGTGTCGGTGCTCATCAGCGGCTGAGGAAGGCCAGCTTGTACTTGCCGATCTGGAGCTCGTCGCCGTCGACCAGCTTGTGGGAGTCGATCCGGCGGCGGTTGACATAGGTCCCGTTGAGCGACCCACAGTCGTCGAGGTGGTATTCGCTGCCACGGCGGACGATCACGGCGTGATCACGTGACACGGTCACGTCGTCGAGGAAGACATCGCTCTCGGGGCGCCTGCCCACGGTCATCCGGTCGCCCTCGAGCGGGAAGCTCTCTCCGGCGCGGCCGCCTCCCGCGCGAATGACCAGCGCGGCGCCGCCGCGGACGACATCCTCGAGCTCGACGACCTCAAGCTCGCCCGTCTCGCCCAGCTTGTAGGTGGCCGTCGAGACGCCGGCAGGCGGCTCGCTCTGCGCGAGGAACGCGCCGCAGCGCTGGCAGTAGCTGGCGCCGTCGTCGTTGGCAAATCCGCACTCGGGGCAGTGCTGGGCCATCGGGCCTGCGGGCGTTACTCGGGCTGGTCTGCCGGCACCCGCCCCGCCAGGATGTCGGTCAGCTGCTGCACGTCGGCGCCGGAGATGATGAGCTCCCCGCCCTCGTCCTTCTTGCGCAGTCGGTTGACCAGCTCGGCGCGGAGAATGTCGATCTTGCCATGCAGGATGCGCCGCCGGTAGGAGATCTCCATCTCCTCCTCGGTCAGCTGCTTGATCAGGTCCTTCAGCTCCTGGTCAGTCAGTGACCCGAGGTCTGGAAAGGTGTCCATGCTGTTCGTTCCCTCTCGTGTGTAGGTTCGCGAGTATAACCTCGTCTCCCAGAGGGTCAAGCTGAGCTTGAGAGTCTGCCCGCCTGGCCCCGCCCCGGGGTTACGCCGGATATGCGCGTGCCGGCGCCGTCCGTCAGCCGCCGCCCTCCGCAAGCTTACGCGCTTGCTCGACTCCGCTGCGGACATAGAGGACGCTCGCCAGCAGCGCCAGCGCGAGCCCGACGTAGAGCATGATGAGCGCCAGCCAGTGCACTCCGGCCATGGCGAAGAACGGGGCGCCCATCGTCGGCGCCACCCCGATGCGCCCCGCCCAGTTGATCTTGATGTCCACGCCGCGCGACAGCCCGTAGCGGCTGAGCGCCAGCATGAACACCTCGCGGGCCACGACAAGCGCGATCGCCCATCTCGGCAGCAGCGAGAAGTGCCAGCACACCACCATCCCGGAGACCACCAGCAGCCGGTCGATGATGGGGTCCAGCAATGCGCCGAGGCGGCTGTACTGCCCCGTCAGCCGGGCGGCGAACCCGTCCAGGTAGTCGGCCCACCCGATGACCGCGAACAGGACCGTCGCCGCGGTCGAGTGTCCGTCGCCGCTGGAGAGCGCCAGGATGAGGAACACCGGGATGCCCGCCAGCCGCGCGAGCCCGATGGCGTTCGGGATCGTCCACGGATTGAGCGGCTGGTCGGAGCGCGTCTGGACGGGCGCGGGCCCGGAGCGGTCGATGCCGAACAGGCGCCGCTTGGTGATCGGTGGGCTCACGATGGCGCTACCTGGGCTGGGGCGGCCGCGCTCCCGGCCCGTCGGCTAGCCGGCCACCGGCGGGCGTGCGCTCACGGCAGGTCCCGCCACAGCTCGGCGACGGCCTCAGCCGCACCCTCCACGGGGACGGTGCGTGCCTCCCGGCCGCGCCGCACCTGCACCTCGATCTCGCCGGCGGCGAGGGTCCGGCGCCCGACGGTGAGCCGCACTGGGCAGCCCAGGAGCTCGGCGTCGGTGAACTTCTCGCCGGGGCCGGCGTCGCGCTCGTCGTAGAGGACGTCGAGGCCCGTGGCCTGAAGGTCGCGGTACAGCGTGTCTGAGAACGTGCGCTCCTCGGACCCGGGCTTGCCCAGCGTCACGAGCTCGACGTCGAAGGGCGCGATGGTCCGCGGCCATGAGATCCCCTCCGCGTCGGCGTACTGCTCGACCGCCGCCGCGGCGGTACGAGCGGGGCCGAAGCCGTAGGAGCCCATCCAGACGTGCTGTGACTTGCCGTTCTCGTCCAGGTAGGTGGCGCCGAGAGGTTCGGAGTACCGCGTCCCGAGCTTGAAGATGTTGCCCACCTCGATCGCCGGCTCGATCCGGATCTCTGAGCCGCCCACGGTGTCGCCGGCCACGACCGTGCGGACATCAACGGTCTCGTAGTTGAAGTCGCGGCCCGGCTCGACCCCGCGCAGGTGCGCGTCGGCCTCGTTGGCGCCCACGACATAGGCCCCGGCACCGTTGGCGGTCACGGCGGCGTCGAGCAGGATCGGCAGCTCGGCGCCCACCGGCCCGATGTAGCCCGGCGGGCCGAGGCGCTGCTCGATCTCGTCGGCGCGTGCTGCCCGGAAGGGCAGGCCGAGCGTGTTCTGGAGCTTGATCTCGTTGACGCGGTGGTCGCCGCGGACCACCACCAGCTTCATGGCGTCCTCGTCGACGATCACCGGGAAGGCCTTGAGCGTCGCGCCGGCGGGGACCTGGAGCGAGCCCACGAGCGCCTCGATGGTGGTGGCGCCGGGGGTCTGCACGAGCTCGGGAGCGCTCAGGCCCGGCGGCAGCTGCACCGATTGGGCGTCGGCGGAGGCGACCTCGACGTTGGCGGCGTAGCCCGGCGCGAGCGCGACGTCGTTCTCGCCCGCCGCGCACGGCGCCATGTATTCGTCGGCGCCGTGCCCGCCCATCATCCCGACGTCCGCGGCGACGCGGTACCACTCCAGGCCGGTGCGGTCGAGCATCCGGGCGTAGGCCTCGGCGTGCTTGTCGTAGGCGACGTCGAGCCCCTCGCGGTCACGGTCGAAGGTGTAGGCGTCCTTCATGATGAACTCGCGGGTGCGCAGCACCCCGGCCCGGGGCCGCGGCTCATCGCGCTCCTTGACCTGGAAGTGGTAGAGGATGAGCGGCAGGTCGCGGTAGGACTTGACCGCGGCCGCCACGTGCCCGGTGACGATCTCCTCGTGGGTCATGGCCAGGACCATGTCGGCGCCCCGGCGGTCCTTGAGCTTGAACAGCTCGTCGATGTCGTAGCGGCCGGTGCGCCGCCACGGCTCGGCCGGGTGCATCACCGGCATGAGCAGCTCCTGGCCGCCGATGGCGTTCATCTCCTCGCGCACGATCTGCACGATGCGCTGGTGGATCCGCCATCCGGCGGGCAGCCACGACCACAGTCCGGACCCCACCTGGCGGATGAGCCCGGCGCGCACCATGAGCTGGTGCGAGACCGCCTCGGCGTCGGCCGGAGGGTCGCGTTCGGTCGGCAGGAAGTAGGTGGAAAGGAGGGTCACCGAGGCCCAAGCGTACCCGCCCGCCGGGTCCTCCAGCGTGGAGCTATGTTCTGATAGAACGCTCGCAACTTGCGGTTGAGAAAAGGAGCTTTGAGATGGCGTATTCCGTACCGCCCCTCCCCTATGACTACAACGCGCTGGAGCCCACCATCGACGAGGCGACGATGAAGCTCCATCACGACAAGCACCACCAGGCCTACGTCGACAACGCCAACAAGGCGCTGGACGGCACCGAGTGGGCCGACAAGGACGTCGTCGAGGTCCTCAAGAACCTCAGCTCCCTCCCCTCCGACAAGCAGGGGCCGGTGCGCAACAACGCCGGCGGCCACTACAACCACTCGCTCTTCTGGACGTGGATGGCCCCGAACGCCGGCGGCGCCCCCGACGGCGCTCTCGGCGACGCAATCACCTCCGCCTTCGGCTCCTTCGACGACTTCAAGGCCCAGTTCAAGGCGGCGGGCATCGGCCGCTTCGGCTCCGGCTGGGCCTGGCTGGTCCACGACGGCTCCGGACTGGCGATCGTCTCCACGCCCAACCAGGACAGCCCGGTCTCGGACGGCAAGACCCCGCTGCTGGGGATCGACGTCTGGGAGCACGCCTACTACCTGAAGTACAACAACCGGCGCCCGGACTACATCGACGCCTGGTGGGACGTGGTCAACTGGCCCGTCGTCGCGGCGGCATTCGACAGCGCTTCCTGAAGCTTCAGCGTCTGGGCCTTGGGCCTCGGCGTGGCCGGCGGGGAACCGTCTGGCGCGCTGGGGCCTTTGGCGTTTAACGGCAGCTATCGAGTGAAGACCGTGGGCGGCATCGGCGCTGCGGGCGGTCCGTCAGCGTGTCGTGGCGGATAGTTGAGGAAATAGCTCAAAGATCCGCCCCAACCCCCTCGCGGGCGCCGGCAACGCTACAGCCCGCCCCTCCCAAGCCCGCCTTTGACGTGCGCCGATACCAAGCCAAGACGCCCCACGGAAGCCCCGAAGCCCGAACCGCCGGGGCGAACGGCTAGGCCCGCGTGAACCGCCGCCCCGCGACGGGCGACTGTGCCTCATCGAGTCGCGCATGCTCGGAGTCGATGACCCGCATGATCCCGGGGTTCTCCTCGCCGGCAGCCTCGGCCTCCATGGCCGCCATGCGCTCGGGCGTCATCGCGGTCGCGTCCTCATTCTCAGCCAGCCACGCCCGGGCCTCGGCGGCCTCGGTCTCGTCGCGGACGACCTGCTTGCCACGGTCGTAGTAGCGGTCGATCTCGGCGAAGAGCTCGTCGACCAGGTTCTCGGTCGCCACCTTCTTCAGCGGCTCGCCGCGCGAGTAGATCATCCCCATGTCCTTGGCCCCGGTGATCCCGAAGTCGGCGTGGCGCGCCTCGCCGATCCCGTTGACGGCGCACCCGAGGACGGAGACCTCGATCGGGTCCTCGTAGGCCTCCAGGCGCTGCTCGACCTCGGCCACGACGGTGTCCATGTCGAACTGCAGCCGGCCGCAGGTGGGGCAGGCGATCAGGACCGGGCCGCGGTCGCGCAGCTTCAACGCCTTGAGGATCTCCCAGGCGACCTTGACCTCCTCCTCGGCGTGGAAGGTGGACAGCGAGATGCGGATCGTGTCGCCGATCCCGTCGGCCAGCAGGGTGCCCAGCCCGACCGCGGACTTCAGCGAGCCCGACCACTTAGTGCCGGCCTCGGTGACGCCGAGGTGCAGCGGGTACGGGATGCGCTCGGAGAGCAGGCGGTTGGCCGCGATCGTGTTGGGGACCGAGGTGGACTTCATGGAGACCTTGAAGTTCGTGAACTCCAGGCTCTCCATCAGCTCCACCGTCTCCACCGCGGCGGTGACGAGCGCCTCGACCGGGTTGTCGTACTCGAGCTGGCGCAGGTGCTTGGGCAGCGAGCCCGAGTTGACCCCGACGCGCAGCGGGATGCCCAGCTCGGTGGCGCGCTTGGTCACCTCGGCGACCTTGTCGGGGCCGCCGATGTTGCCCGGGTTGAGCCGCACGCAGTGGGCGCCGGCGTCCAGCGCCTTGAGCGCGAGGGTGTGGTTGAAGTGGATGTCGGCGATCACCGGGATCGGCGATTCGCGCACGATCGTGCGCAGGGCCTCGGCGTCCTGCTCGCGCGGCACGGCCACCCGCACGATGTCGGCGCCGGCCTCGGCGACACGGTGGATCTGGGCCATCGTGGCGGCCAGGTCGGCCGTCTCGGTCTTGGTCATCGTCTGCACGGCGACGGGGGCCCCGCCGCCGATCGGCACGTCTCCGACGTGGATCTGACGTTGAGAGGGCATGGCCCTGAGTCTAGAGCGGGTTCTGGGCTAGTCCGCCGCGGGCGGCGGGGGCGTGGGTGGGGACGGTGTCCCAGTGGGGGGATCGCCGTCGTCCGGCCCTGCGCCAGGGCCGCTGCGGCGCCGGCGCACCGCCAGCGCGCCGAACGTCACCCCGGCGAGGATCAGCACGACAAGGATCACGATCACCGGCGTCGGCAGGAACGAGCCGCCTGAACTGCTGCCGGCCACGATCTGCTTGCCGGCCTTGACCTTGATGATCGCCGCCTGGATCGCGTCCTGGCAGTTGCCGTACTCCTTGTAGGACGCCGGCATGATGGCGAGCGCGTGACGCAGCTGCCCGAGCGTGTAGTTGTGCGTGAGGGCGCCGTTGGAGTTGCAGTCCGCGAGGACCGGGTTGCCCACGGTGCTCGCCGCCAATGCGGCCGGCGCCGCGCCGGCCGCAGCACACCGTGATCACGGCGCCGGCCAGCGCTGTCAAACGAAGCCAGCGTCTCACGGGGCGCAACCTTAGCGGCCGGCCGACTGGATCAGGACCGCAGGAATGCCCGAGGCAGGGCCCACGAGCCTCGCGGCGAGCTGCCCCATCGCCTGCGGCGTGACCGCGCGCCCGGTCCGCCTCAGCGCGAAGCGGTACACGAGGTAGTTGTCCACCTGTCGGGACGAGAGCAGGCGAACGCCGCCCGGCAGGCGATTGACGCTCTGGCCGACGTCGCCGACCACGTCAAGCTCGGTCACCTTGACCGGGGCCTGGCTGACCTGGGGTGTCTGGTCGGGCCCCGTCCACGCCACCCCGGGCATGGTCACGGCCAGCGGGGCGGTGGCGAAGGTCCCGTCATAGGCGGCGATCGCGCGGGTGCCCCTGGCGGGTCCGAGCGCCGCCGCCACCCCGCTCCAGTTGGCGCGCTGGTAGCGGTGGTCGGTGTTGATCTTCACGGCGGCATAAACGAAGAGCGCGCCCAGAAGTAACGCGAGAGTCGCGCCGGCGACACGGGCTCCACCGGCTGCGCACGCGGCACCCACGGCCACCGCCAGCGGAATCATCGCGGGGATCAGGGCGCGCGGCTCGTAGTAGTCGTGGCCGAGGAGGGCGAGCACGAGCGGGACCAGCAGGACGAACGCGGCCAGCCCTGCGGCCAGCCCGGCCCCCCGCAGCTCCTCGGCATCGGCCCCGACGAGCAGCAGCGCGATCATGGCGCCCGCGAGCACCGCCACGGCCAGCAGGCCGTAGTTCAGGGCGGTCTGGCTCTGATACTGGGGGCTGAAGCCGAAGGCGACCGGCACCTGGCGGATGCGCACCGACAGCCGGAAGTTGTCGATCCAGCCCGAGGGGTGGGACTGGTGTGCCAGCAGATGCGGATCAGCGTCGCCTCCACGATCACCAGGGCGACGAGCGCGACCACGATGGCGACGTCGCGCCTTCGGTACAGGAGCAGGAGCGCCTCGGCGCCGACCAGGAAGATCGCGAAGTACTGCGTGAGCAGCGGCCAGCGCGGAGAACACCGTCCACCAGACGAGGTCCCGGCGCGCGCCTGGCGCTCGCCACAGGCGGGCGAAGAAGATCAATGACGCCGCGCTCAGCGCCGCCAGCAGCCCGTACTCGCGCGCCTCCTGCGAGTACCAGATCATGAACGGGCTCAGCGTGATCAACGCCGCGGCGAACAGGCCCGCCCGGCGCGACACGAGCTCCCGTCCGGCGAGGTAGACGAGGGGGACGGTCGCGGTCCCGACCACCGCCGACAGCGAGCGCAGGCCGGCCGCGCCGGTCCCGAACACGTGCGCCCACAGCCACGCCACCACGAAGTACAGCGGCGGGTTGGGCTCGTTGGCGTTCCATGTGCGAAGCATCGCGCCCAGCGACAGCCGCATCTCGTGGACCGCCTGAGCCTCGTCGAACCACAGGCTCTGGTGAGTGAGCGTGGCAAAGCGCAGGGCCGCTGCGATGACGACCAGCGCGCCGATCACGAGCCAATCCGCGTGCGCACGGACCCGTCCTGTCCGGGCAGCCTGAGAGGCGGCCACCGCCCCCGGCGGGGAACTTAGATCCACACTCACAGCAGCCGCGACTGTAGCCGACACACCTCGGATTGATGACCATTGCGCGGGGGTACAACGCTACGCGACCCCGCCCGTTCCGAGACCCATGTCGGAAACCTCCGGCGGCTCGTCTCGTTATCGTCGTCGACTTGCCAGGCCCTTCCCCCCAAGCTGGAACGCGCCCCTCGCCGCGCTTGCTCGCAGGCGTCGGCGTGCTGCTCGTGGCCGTCGTGGCCGTGGTCGTCATCGTGCTCGCCAGCTCAGGCTCGAGCAGCCCCAAGGCGGCCGTATTGCCGCCGTCGGTCCATCGCAAGGGGCCGGAGACGATCTTCACCCCCGGAGCGGCGCTGAAGACCGACACCGCCGCGACGCTGGACACGCTCGAGCAGCTCGGCGTTACCCGTGTGCGGCTGTTCTTCACCTGGAACCAGCTCGCTCCCGACCCCACCGCCGCGGTGGCGCCGGCCGGGTTCGACGCCGCCAATCCGGCCGCCTATCCGGCCGCCGGCTGGGCCCAGTACGACACGATCATCAAGGCCGTCGAGGCTCATCACCTGGGCCTCGACGCCGTGCTGGGCCCACCGCCGCCGAGGTGGGCATCAGGCAAGGGGGCGGATAAACCCGCCACGCAGACCTGGTGGAAGCCCAACGCGCACGACTTCCAGGAGTTCGTGCAGGCGGTCGGCGAGCGCTACAGCGGCCATTACACGCCGGCCGGCGCGTCTCAGCCGCTGCCCCGCGTGGCCTTCTGGTCCATCTGGAACGAGCCCAACCTGGGCTTCCAGCTCGCCCCCCAGGCGATCGATCACAACAACGTCGAGGAGTCGGCGCGCCTCTACCGTGAGCTCGCCGACGCCGCCTGGGATGGCCTGCAGGCCTCCGGCCACGGCAAGGACGTGACCCTCATCGGGGAGACAGGCCCGGCGGGCGCCACCTTCAAAGGCGCCCCCGGCAAGTTCGGCGCGATGGCGCCGCTACGGTTCCTGCGCGCGCTGTACTGCGTGGACCCCGACTACAAGCCGTTCACGGGGTCCGCCGCCACTGTCCGCGGCTGTCCGGCGACAGCGGCCGCCTCCGCCCACTTCACGGCCGACCACCCGGTCCTGTTCAAGGCCACAGCATTTGCCGACCACATGTACTCGCAGGGATTGCCGCCCAACAAGGCGACTCCAAACGAGCCCGACTACGCCGAGCTGGCCTCGGTGCCCAACCTGATCGCCGTGCTGGACCGGCTGCAGGGGGTCTATGGCTCACACAAGCGCTTCCCGATCTACGACACCGAGTTCGGCTATCAGACCTCGCCGCCGGACACCCAGGGCGGCACCGTGAGCCCCGCCGTCGCCGCCGAGTGGCTCAACTGGTCGGAGTATCTGCATTGGCGCAACCCGCGGATCGCCTCCTATGACCAGTACCTCATGCGGGATCCCGTCCCGGTGCCCGGCGGAGGTCCGTACACGGCGTTTGCCACCGGCCTGCAGACCTACGCCGGCCAGGACAAGCCCGCGCTGGCCTCGTTCACCATGCCGCTGTATCTCCCGGTGACCAAGACCGCCTCTGGTCATCCTCTGGAGGTCTGGGGCTGCGTCCGGCCCGCGACCACGGCCGCGCGGACGACACATCGTCCGCAGTCCGTCCAGGTCCAGTTCCGGCGCGGGCAATCAGGCTCGTTCGCTACGGTCGACCGGGTGCCGTTGCCCAAGGCGTATTGCTACTTCGATGTACGCACGACGTTTCCGGGCAGTGGCTCCGTTAGGCTGTCCTGGTCCTACCCGCACGGCCCGGTCATCCACAGCCGCATCGTTGCCGTGACGGTCGGGTAGCTACGCCGCTGAGCGGCGGAGCCCCCCGAGGCCCTCCCCGAGGGCGGCCGCAACTTCTGTAAGCCGCTACCTGTTCTAGTCACCATGCCCACACCCCCCCGTTCCGCGACGCGACTGCAAGCACGCGTCTTCGCAGCCCTCACCTTGACGGTCTCGCTCATCGCCGCTGCCGGCCTCGCGCTCCCCAGCGCGGCGAGCGCGAGCAAGACCCAGCTCCAGATGTTCCAGGACGGCGGACAGCTCCAGACCGATCCCGCCGGCGCGCTGGCCAAGTTCCGAGCGCTCGGCGCCAACTCGATCCGCGTGGTGGTGTTCTGGTACCAGATCGCCCCGAGTCCCGACTCCAAGACCAAGCCCAAGTTCGACGCGACGAATCCCAACGCGTACCCGGCGGCCAACTGGGCCATCTGGGACACGATCGTTCGTGACGCGGCGCAGGACGGGATCAAGGTCGACTTCACCGTCGCCGGCGGCCCCCCGCTCTGGGCCGACGGACCGGCGATCCCCAAGACCTATCTGAAGAACACGCACTGGGCCTGGAAGCCCAACGCCGCCGCCTACGGCCAGTTCATGCAGGCGATGGGCAAGCGCTACAGCGGGACCTTCACGCCCACGGCACAGTCCACTCGGCTGCCCAAGGTGAGCATGTGGTCACTGTGGAACGAGCCGAACTTCGGCGAGGACCTCGGGCCCCAGGCGATCAATGACTCGACGGTCCTGACCGCGCCGATGTACTACCGCAACCTGGCCAACCAGGGCTACAACGCGCTCAAGAAGACCGGCCACAGCCACGACACGATCCTCATGGGCGAGCTGGCCGTCGAGGGCTTCGAGCAGGGTCGCCAGCCCAAGAGCTCGGGCGGCCTGCCGGGCATCTCGGGGCAGACGCGCCCGCAGCTGTTCCTGCGGACGCTCTACTGCGTCGATAACAAGCTCAAGGAGCTACGGGGCGGCGCGGCCAAGGCGGTGGGCTGCCCCACCACCGCAGCGGCCAGCCGGAAGTTCCGCACCCAGAATCCGGGTCTGTTCAACGTGACGGGCCTCTCGATCCATCCCTACGCGCAGAACCAGTCGCCGGTGAGCAAGGCGGGTGACAAGCCGGACTTCATCCATTTCCCGGACATCCCGGCGGCTGAGGCGCTGATCGACCACCTCAACCGGACCTACGGCTCCAACAAGAAGTACCCGATCTACAACGACGAGTACGGGTACATCACCAACCCCCCGTATCCGAAGTCAAGCCGCCACAACTATGTGAGTCCGGCCACGGCCGCGTACTACATCAACTGGGCCGAGTACCTGAGCTGGAAGAACCCGCGGATCGCCAGCTACATGCAGTTCCTGCTGCTCGACCCGCCGCCGACCACCGGGCCCTACGCGGGCTTCGCCAGCGGGCTGTACTTCTCTGACGGCAAGCCCAAGGCGGTCCTGCCCGCCTACCAGGTGCCCGTGTACATGCCCAAGACCAAGCTCAGCGACGGTCAGTCGGCCGAGGTGTGGGGCGAGGCCCGGGCGAGCAAGTTCATGCAGACCGACAGCCACCAGTCCCAGCCGGTCCAGATCCAGTTCCAGCCCAGCGGGCAGGGAGCCTGGACCACGCTTGAGACCATCAACACCGCGGGGTACTTCGATGTCCACGTCAAGATCCCGAGCAACGGCAACCTGCGGTTGAGCTACACCTATCCGCAGACCGACCCGCTCCTCCCCATCGGCTTCGCGGGCTCGACGGTCTTCAGCCGGACGATCAAGATCACCTGACGGCCGCTGGGTACGGCGCCCGTTGATCGGGGATACTGAAGGGCGATGCCGTCCGGCGCGCCCGCAGTGATCTCCCGTCTGCAGGAGATATGCGGTCGCGAGTTCGTGCTGACTCACCAGCACGAGCTCGCGACCTACCGCTCCGACGGGCTCCTGCACTACCGCGAGGTCCCCGTCGCCGCCGTCCTGCCCGGCACCGCCGAGCAGGTGCGCCAGGTGGTGCAGGCCTGCTTTGAGGCCGAGGTCCCATGGGTCGCGCGAGGCTCGGGCACGGGCCTGTCGGGCGGTGCTCTGCCCGTGGCCGAGGGCGTGCTCATCGTGCTCAGCCGGCTGCGGCGGATCCTCTCCGTCGACCTCGACAACGGCCGTGTGGTCGTCGAGCCCGGCGTCACCAACGTGAGCGTGACACGGGCCGTGTCCCCCACCCACTTCTACCCGCCGGACCCCTCCAGCCAGATCGTCTGCTCGATCGGCGGCAACGTGGCCGAGAACTCCGGTGGAGCGCACTGCTTCAAGTACGGCTTCACCACCAACTACGTGATCGGGCTGGAGGTGGTGCTCTCCGACGGGACGATGGTGACGCTCGACCGCGACGCGCCCGGATATGACCTGCTTGCCGCGTTCGTCGGCTCCGAAGGCACCCTCGGTGTCGCCACCAAGATCATCCTGAGGGTGATCCCGGCGCCCGAGAGCGTGAGCACCATGCTGGCCTTCTTCAACGACACCGGCGCCGCGGGAGACGCGGTCACGGCGATCGTCGACGCCGGGATCGTGCCCGGCGCGATCGAGATGATGGACCGGCTCTCGATTGAGGCGGCCGAGCAGTCCACCGGCGCCGGTTATCGGCTCGACGCCGGCGCCGCGCTCATCATCGAGCTCGACGGCCCCCGCGAGGAGTGCCTGGTGGGGCTGGAGCGGCTCACCGACCTGTGCGCGCAGGCGGGAGCGCTGGACGTGCGGATCGCCCAGTCAGACGCCGAGCGCGACCTCATCTGGCGCACGCGCAAGGCCGCGTTCGCGGCGATGGGGCGGATCGCGCCCGCCTACTACGTGCAGGACGGCGTCATCCCCCGCACCCGCCTGTCCGAGGTGCTGCGCCAGATCGACGGGCTGGCCTCCGACTACAACCTGCGCGTGGCCAACGTCTTTCATGCGGGCGACGGCAATCTGCACCCGCTCGTCTGTTACGACTCGGGCGTCGAGGGCGAGGCTGCTCGGGCCGAGGAGCTGGCCGGCCTCATCATCAAGGCGTGCGTCGACGCGGGCGGGTCGATCACCGGCGAGCACGGGGTCGGCGTCGACAAGAAGGCCTACATGCCGTCGATGTTCTCTGAAGCCGACCTCGAGGCCTTCCAGCGGCTGCGCTGCGCCTTCGATCCCCACGGGCTGGCCAACCCGGGCAAGGTCATGCCGACGCCGCGGCTGTGCGGCGAGGTCCCCGGCCCCTACCGCGAGCACCCGCTGGAGCGTGCGGGTGTGGCTGAGCGGTTCTAGCCCGACGACATGGCCACCGCCAGCACCCTAGCCCCCAGCACCTTCGACGACGCGGCTGCGGCCCTGGCCGCCGCCACCCAGGAAGGGCGGACGGTGCGGATCGTGGGCGCCGGGACCAAGCTGGGCTGGGGCAGCAGTGACGTGGCCGCCGACATCGAGCTGCACACAACCGCGCTTGACCAGGTGGTGGCGCATGATGCGGGCGACCTCACCGCCACTCTGCAGGCGGGCGTCCCGCTCGAGCTCGCCCAGCGCACATTCGCCGCCGCGGGCCAGATGCTCGCGCTCGACCCGCCGCTGGGCGGAGTCGGCGAGGCGGAATCCGAACTCGCGGACACCGTCCCCGCCGGCCCCACGATCGGCGGGGTGATCGCGACCGCCGACTCGGGGCCGCTGCGCCACCGCTACGGCGCCCCCCGCGACCTCGTGGTCGGCGCCACCGTGGCCCTCAGCGACGGCACCATCGCGCAGGCGGGCGGCAAGGTCATCAAGAACGTCGCCGGCTATGACCTGGCCAAGCTGTTCAGCGGGGCCTTTGGGACCCTCGGGCTCATCCTCTCGGTCAACGTCCGCCTGCACCCGCTCCATGAGACGAGCGTGACCGCGCTCGGCGCCGCGTCGGATGCCGCCGTCCTGAGTGAAGCCGCCATCGCCCTGTCGCGCGCACCGCTCGAGTTCGAGGCCCTCGACGTGGCCTGGAAGGCGGGCCGCGGCGGGCTGCTGGCGCGCTGCGCCGGCCGGGAGGCCACGCGGCGGGCCCATCGCGCCGCACGACTGATGCGCGAGGCCGGGCTCACCGAGGTGGACGTCACCGACCAGGACGGCCAGCTGTGGGAGCGCCAGCGCGCCGGACAGCGCTCCCAGGAGCAGGCGCTCGTCCGCGTCGCGGCCGCGCCAACCGACCTGGGCGCCGTCATCGGCGCGAGCGACGCCAGCGAAGGCACGCTCGTCGGCCGGGCGGCGCTCGGCGCGAGCTTCGTCGAGGTCGCCCCCGATGCCGTCGGCCGGCTGCGGGGTGAGCTTCCTCGCACCGCGCGCGCGGTGCTGCTCGACGCCCCGGCGCCGCTGCGCGCGGGCGGCGAAGCGTGGGGAAGCCAGGCGGGCCCCGAGCTCGAGCTCATGCGCCGCGTCAAGGCCCGCTTTGACCCCGCGCACACGTGCAATCGCGGCCTGTTCGTGGGAGGGATCTGATGACGGCCTTTGACCTGCACCGCCCACCCCAGCAGGAGATCATCGACGACTGCGTCCACTGCGGGTTCTGCCTGGAGACCTGCCCGACCTACGTCCTGTGGGGCGCCGAGGCCGACTCGCCCCGCGGGCGGATCGTGTTGATCAACGACGGGCTCAACGCCGAGGGGCCGATGTCGGAGGAGATGGTCACTCACTTCGACCGCTGCCTGGGATGCATGGCCTGCGTCACGGCCTGTCCCTCGGGCGTCCAGTACGACCGCCTGATCGAGCGGGTGCGCCCGCAGGTCGAGCGCCGCCACAAGCGCACGCCGGCCGAGCGCGCGTTGCGCAAGCTGCTGTTCGAGACCCTCCCCCATCCCAAGCGCCTGCGCGCTCTGGCGCCGATGCTGGCGGCGGGCCGGCGCCTCGGCGCCGAGAGGGCGCTCCCCGAGCGGCTGGCCGCGATCGCGAAGGTCGCGCCCCAGGCCCCGGTGGGCCGCGCCGCCAAGGCCGGGGTGCCCGAGCTCACCCCGGCGATGGGCACGGCGCGGGGACGCGTCGGTCTTCTGCTCGGCTGCGTGCAGCGTGTCTTCTACCCCGGCGTGCACCGCGCGACCGTCCACGCCCTCAGCGCCGAGGGCTTTGAGGTGGTGGCGCCGGCCCTGCCCGATTGCTGCGGCGCCCTGGAGTTCCACAGTGGCGCAGAGGACGCGGCGGCCCGTCGCGCCCGGGAGACGATGGCCGCGTTCACGCAGGCCGGCGTCGACCATGTGGTCGTCAACGCCGCGGGCTGCGGCTCGGCGATGAAGGAGTACGGCGATCTGCTGGGCACCGCCGAGGCGCGTGCCTTCGCCGAGAAGGTGCGCGACGTCTCCGAGCTGCTGGCCTCCGTGGAGGCACGAGCGCCGCGCGGCCCGGTGCCGCTGCGCGTGGCCTATCACGATGCCTGCCACCTCGCCCACGCCCAGGGCGTGCGCAGCGCCCCCCGCGAGCTGCTGCGGGCGATCCCGGACCTCGAGCTCGTCGAGGTCGGCGTCGAGCGCGACGTGTGCTGCGGCTCGGCCGGCATCTACAACCTGGTCCAGCCCGAGGCCGCCGCCGAGCTGGGCGCGCGCAAGGCACGCAATCTCATCGACACCGGCGCGCAGGCGATCGCCGCCGGCAACCCCGGCTGCGCGGCACAGCTCGACGTGTATCTGCGCGAGCTCGGCTGTCCGCTGCCCATCCACCACCCCGTGGAGCTGGTCAGCCGCTCCATCACGGCGGCTCGCGCGAGACCGGAGCGTTAGGCGAGTGCGTGTCGGTGCGGGGGCGGCCGCGGGGCTGCTGGTGACGCTCGCGCTCGCCGGGTGCGGCACGGGGGCACCGAAGGCCTCCTCGAGCGCCGCAACCAGCTCTCCGGCCGTCACCGGGACCGCTACCACGTCGCCCGGCACCGGCACGGCCGGTTCCGGGACCGGCGCCGGGGGGACCGCAACCGGCGACCCGACGACCGCCGCCTCGCACACCAGCACGACCGCCGGCACCTCCGGGTCGCGTGGGCGCGGGCACAAGGGCGACAAGGGCAACGGCCTCCCCGCCGCGCCCGCCGGGCTGGCCCAGACGGTCGGCTACGGCACCTACGAGCGCTGTCAGGGTACCTGCAGCGGAGCCGTCCCGGCGGCCCTGCGCCGTCCTCTCAAACTCCCCACAGACGACGGTGGCCCCTGCCCCATCACCCTCAACCCCCAGCCGGCGTCGCCGCGGGAGCTGCCCGCCGGGGTCGGGTTTCGCCAAGTCAGCGGCAGCCACTGGCTGATCGCCGAGGTCACTTGGGTCGTGCCCGGCGGCTACACGGGGCCCCTGCTCATCCGCGGCGGGATGCTGGGCGGCGGCGGCGCCGTCGGCTTCGGGACCGGCGCGGTCCCCTATGACGAGCTCCAGCTGCTCGATGCCGGAAAGGGCGCGCCGCGTGTCGCCGCAGGCGGCCGGGCCTGGATCACGTACTCGCGCATCAGCGCCGGGGGCTGCTACGCCTATCAGGTCGATGGGACCGGGTTCTCGGAGCAGGTCGTGTTCCGAGCCGTCGCCTGATCGACGCGGGCCCGGCGCTCCGGCGCCCCGGCTACAGCTCGCTAGAGCGATCTATCCAGGCGACCGGGCCCCGCGCGGGCGGCCCGTTGCTGTCCAGGCCCGACCTCACCCCGTGCACCTGCATGTAGATCGCGTAGCCCGCGTCCAGCGCCAGCAGCGCCACGACCGTGGCCACCGCCAGGCGCCGGCGCTCACGCAGCGTGTAGGCGGCAGCGACGTAGATCACCGGAGCCGCGAAGAAGATCATCCGGCCCCAGTCGAGGGCGAAGGTCATCGCCCCCCCGCACAGGACGACCAGCACCAGTCCGCGGCGGGTGAAACGCAGGCGCAGCACGGAGAACGGCGCGGCCAGCCACAGTGGGCCGAAGCTCAGGGCCATACGCCGCAGCTCTCGATGCCAGCCCCCATGTCCGAGCGCCGTCTTCAGGACATCGACGCGCTCGGTGAGGAAGGCCCCCTCATAGCCGGGCTGATACTGCTCGCCCACGGCGACGATCGACGCCCGCAGGTAGACGTAGCCGATGACCGGAAGCGCCGCCACCAGCGCGAGATCCCGCGCCGCGGCCCGGTCGAAGGGTCGCTCCGCCCAGACTGCGTAGGCGAGCGGGATGAGGAACAGGCAGGCCTCGTGAATGGTGGCCCCGACGAGCAGCGTCACGGCGAGCGGGACGAGGCGGCGCCGGACGATGAAGTAGGCGCCCAGCATGAGGATGAGGATGGCCGCCGCGTCCACCTCCCGCCCGTTGCGCAGGAACACCACCAGCAGGGGCGGCGAGACGGTCATGCCGACGGCGAGCCCCAGCGCAAGCTCGTCGCCCACGTCGAACTCGCGCAGGAGCGCGAACAGGGCGCCGCCGGCCGCGCCGGCGCACACCAGCGCCAGCGCCTCCCAGGAGAACGACTGCGCGAACGGCAGGATGTGGACCAGGTAGGGCAGCCCGATCCGGAAGGCGTAGGGGAAGTTGTGCGGACCGCTCGGGTGCGCGGCGATCCGCGAGTAGTAGGGCTCATCGCCTGACAGACCCACCTGGTGCCGGAGCAGCGCGTTGAGCACGAGCGCCACCGCCAGGCACACGGCGCCCGCCGATACGGGCGACAGACGCCGGAGACCCGCCAGCCGGGGGTCTGAGCGGGCCGAGGCGACCAGGAGCTACCCCTGACCGTACATCTGCTCGATCGCGTCGGCGTACTTGGCTGCGATCGGCTTGCGCTTGAGCTTGATCGTCGGCGTGAGCTCGTCACCTCCGGGCAGCCAGTCGCCGCGGACGATCGTGAACTTCTTGATCTGCTCCACTCGGGCCAGGCGCTGGTTGGCGGCGTCGATCCCGGCCTGGACGGCCTCCACGATCTCGGGCGCGTCGGCCAGATCCTCCAGCGACCGCTCGCCCAGCCCGTTCTGCTGCGCCCACATCGGCGCGAAGTCCGCGTCGAGCACGATCAGCGCCGTGTTATACGAGCGCCCGTCGCCGATGCAGCACGTCTGCCCGATGAGGGGGCTGCCCGTCTTGATCGCCGCCTCGATGTTGGCCGGCGACATGTTCTTGCCCGCCGCGTTGATGATGATCTCCTTCTTGCGGTCCACGATCGTGAGGAAGCCGTCCTCGTCGATCGTGCCGATGTCGCCGGTGTGCAGCCACCCGTCGGCGTCGATCGCCTCGGCGGTCTTCTCGGGCTGGTTGCGATAGCTGCTCATCAGGAACTCCCCGCGGCACAGGACCTCGCCATCATCGGCGAGCTTGAGCTCGACACCAGGGGAGGCCGGCCCCACGCTGCCGATCTTGACATGGCCGGGCCGGTTGCAGGTGCCCGTCCCGCACGTCTCGGACATGCCCCACAGCTCGGCCAGCTCGATCCCGATGGCGTGGAAGAACTCCACCACCTCGACGGGCGTGGGCGCGGCGCCGACGTTGACGGCCACGAGCTGATCCAGGCCGAGCATCTGGCGCAGCTTGGAAAAAAGCTCCTCGTCGGCCTTGGCCACCTGGGCCTCCAGTTCGGGCGGCACCGGCTTGCCCTGCTGGCGCAGGCGCACCCGCTCGGTGGCGGCCGCCAGGGCCGCCTGCACCGGCTTGCGCTGCTCCTCAGGCTGGGCGGCCTGCATCGTCTCCAGGCCGGCCTTGAGCTTCTCCCAGATGCGCGGCACGGCGAAGAACCAGTTGGGCCTCACGCCGGGCAGATAGGACAGGACCTCGCGAGGATTGGGCGCGCAGGTGACGTTGCCGGCGTAGATGACCGGGATGTAGTGGTGGGCCATCCGCTCGGCGATGTGAGCCGCCGGCAGCCAGGAGATGACGCGCGAGCCGACGGGGAACTCGATCACCTGGCGCACCCCCTGGGCCGTGAACATGACGGCGTGGTGGGTGAGCTGGACGCCCTTGGGGTGCCCGGTGGTCCCAGAGGTGTAGATGAGCGTCGCGAAGTCCTCGCCGGTCACCTGCGCGCACGAGGCGGCGCCGTCGAAGTCCGGGTCTGAGCCCTCCACCTCGTCGAGCGCCAGCACATTTTCGGGAGCTTCGCCGTCGATGACGATCACGTGCTCGAGCCCCGGCAGGTTCTGGCGCGCCTCGAGGATCACCGGCAGGAAGGCCTGTTCGACGATCGCCACCCGCGCCCCGGAGTCCGTGATGAGGAACTCGATCTCGTTCGCCGGGTACGTGACGTAGATCGAGAACGGGGTCGCTCCAAGCGTCACAGCGGCCAGGTCGGCGATGTGGAACTCCGGCCGGTTGGACAGCATGATGGCGACGCACTGACCCCGTTGGACGCCGAGCTTGGCCAGGCCGCCGGCCAGCGCGTCGACGCGCTCCAGCAGCTCTGACCAGGTCAGCGTCAGGCTGTCATCGGGCGTGCGGACCGCCACCAGGTCGGGGTGATTGGCAGCCGTGCGCCGCAGCGCCTCGGCCAGCGTCGCGGCATCGACGGCGGATTCCGCCGGCGTGGTCGTCGTGCTGCTCTCCATCGTCTCCTCCTGATCCCCGCGTGGCGTCCGTAAGGGTCCGGCGGAAAATTAGTTGTGGGAATTGACGAGCGGCTGGGCGCGACTGACGCCGCCGGCTCGCGCCGACAATACCGGGTGTATGCGAGGGCGAGCCGGTGGCGTCAGGCGCGTCCAGACGCCGTCAAAACCGCAAATAATTGATCGACGGGCCCCCAGCGGGGCTAAAGCTAGCGCAGGGGTGGGTGGGACAGTCTCTTTCAGCGGATGTTGAAGCCCGGCCCGCTCAGGGTGGAGATGTCGTTGGAGAGCCCGATGACGAACAGCAGCAAGATCAGCGCGAACCCGAGCACGCTGGCGCGCTCCATCACGCTGAACGGGATCCGCTTCCCCCTGACCTTCTCCGCCACCGCCCAGAACACGTGGCCGCCGTCCAGCGGCAGGAACGGGAACAGGTTGATGACGCCCAGCGAGAGCGAGATCAGGGCGAGGACCTGCAGTGCCGTGGTCGCGCTCGAGGCGAACGCCTCCTGGGTCACGGTGTAGCCGCCGACAACGCTGTTGAGCTGCTTGCGCTCCTTGGGCTCGAAGATCCGGCCGATCGTCGACACCGTCTGGGTGGTCACCGACCACAGGCGCGAGACAGCCGTGCCGGCGGCGCCGGTCAGGCTGGGATAGATGGTTCCGGTGATGCGGGTGTTCCAGTTGAATCCCAGCTCCGGATAGCTATCGACACGCTGGGGCCGGACCCGGAAGGTCTCGAGCTTTCCCTGGCGCCGGATGACGATCGTGGCGGGCGACGCCGCGGTGCAGCCCTTCACCTGGGCGCCGGCGCAGGTGTGGCGGAGGATCGCGACGCGCAGCTTCGCGGGCCCGCCGCGCACTCCGTCGATGGACACGATCTCATCGCCGGGCTTCAGGAACGTCGCCGCGGGCGTGCCCTTGGCGACTCCCGCGACCGCGTTGGTCGGCACGACCACCTGCTGGCCCTGGGAGTACAGCAGCGCCCAGGCGATACCGAAGGCGATGAGGATGTTCACAGCTGGGCCGGCGAGGATCGTCACCACCCGCTTCCACACCTTCTGGTTGTAGTAGGCCCGCGGCAGGACCTCCGGGGAGAGCTCCTCGTTGGGGTTCATCCCGGTGATCTTCACGTAGCCCCCGAGCGGGATGATCCCGATCCCGTACTCGGTCTCACCGATCGTGCGCTTGATCGGCATCGGCCCGAAGAACAGCGAGAAGCGCTCCACGCGCATCCCCACTGCCTTGGCCGCCACGAAGTGGCCCGCTTCGTGCAGGAAGATGAGTGCGGCGAAGCCGAGGAATGCCAGGAAGTACGACATGCGCGCGCGTTTGAGTGTGCCAGGCGCGCCTAAGAGGCGATGAAGGCGTCGACCAGCTCGGAGGCCAGCCGGCGCGCCTTGGCGTCGGCGTCGGCCAGCGAATCGAACGAGTGCACCTGCTGCTCGGGCAGGCGGGTGAGCGTCTCCTCGATCACCTCGGCGATCTGGAGGAAGCGCAGGCGGCCGCCCAGGAAGGCATGGACGGCGATCTCGTTGGCGGCGTTGAGGGTGCACGGCGCGGTGCCGCCGGCGATCCCCGCCTCGCGGGCCAGGCGCAGGCAGGCGAACGTGTCGGTATCGACGGGCTCGAACGTGAGCGCGCCCAGTTCGGCGAGGTCGAGGGCTCGCACCGGCACGTCGACGCGCTCGGGGTAGTGCAGCCCATAGGCGATCGGGACCCGCATGTCCGGATAGCCGAGGTGGGCCAGGGTCGCCCCGTCGCAGAGCTGGATGAGGCTGTGGATGATCGACTGTGGGTGCACGATCACGTCGATGTCGGCATACGGGGTGCCGAACAGGTGGTGGGCCTCGATCAGCTCCAGCCCCTTGTTCATGAGCGTGGCCGAGTCGATCGTGATCTTGCCGCCCATCGACCAGGTCGGATGGGCCAGCGCCTGCTCCACGGTGACCGCCTCCAGCTCGTCGCTCTTGCGGCCGCGGAACGGCCCCCCCGAGGCGGTGAGGATGAGCTTGAGGACGGTGCCGGGCCGCTCGGCCGCCAGCAGCTGGTGCAGCGCCGAGTGCTCGGAGTCGACGGGGATGATCGCCGCCCCGGTGGCCTCGGAGAGCTGCGTCACCAACTCGCCCCCCACGACCAGCGACTCCTTGTTGGCCAGCGCGAGGTCGATGCCCTCCCCCAGCGCTGCCACCGTCGGCACCAGGCCCGCCGAGCCCACGATCCCGTTGAGCACCAGGTCACAGCCCGCCTCGGTGATGAGGGAGACGATCCCGTCGGGACCCGCCAGCACCTCGCCGTCGGTCCAGGCCTCGGCGGCCTGAGCGGCGGCGTGGGGATCGGCCAGCGCGACCCGCTTCACCCCGTGAGCCCGGGCCTGCTCGAGCAGGGGCTCCCAGGCGCTCTCGGCGCTCAGCCCCACCACGTCGAGCTCGTCCTCGCCGCTGCGCGAGACGACGTCGAGGGCCTGAACTCCGATCGAGCCGGTTGACCCCAGGATGACGAGCCGGCGCGCCACGGGGCCGATTGTAGGCGCCGTCGCGGAACCGCTCACCCGATGCGGCCGACGATGCCCTGGGCGGCGACGCGGATGACCCCGCGCTCGGGGAAGCGCAGCGTGGCGATCGTCACCTCCGTGAGCACGCGGTCGTCCTCGGGGCCCACCGCGAAGCGCAGGTCGGCCCGGCCGGGCGCGTAGCGAGCGGCGGCGCCCAATGTCGTCGTCGCCACTCGTGGCTGGCCCACCTCGCCATGCACATCCAGCTCGCCGGTTGTGAGGTTACGCACGAACGTCTGCAGGGTGTCACCGACGATGAGGACGTCGAGGCGAAAGAGGTCGTCGGCCAGCAGCAGCATCGCCCGCACCCCGGGCTCGAGGTCCTTGGAGGCCGAGAGGACGAGGCCGCCGGGGCCGCTGAGCGCCTGCCCCACCGCCATACGCTCCGCGCCCGCGGGCTCGACGGTGACGACGATCGTGACCACCCGGGAGCGGTCCGCATCACGGAGCTGCAGGTGCAGCCGGGGGCCGTCCGGGCCGACGCCCAGCGGGACGACAGCGCGGTCATCGGGTGCGATGTGGAGCTCGCCCGTGCGGTCCACGGCGGCCGTCAGCGGAGCGCCGCTCGGGTTCCGGATGACGAGCTGCACGCCGTGGCCCGGGTCGGATACCTCCAGATCGGCGATCTCGGGCACCGTCAGCAGCGGCATCGCCTCGTCCCCGGCCATCGCCGCGGCGCCTGAGATGACGAGCGTCTCGGTCAACGGTCCCGGGACACCTCTGAAACGACCCACCCCTGCACCACGTTGCGGCGGCGCTCGGTGAAGCCGCTGGCCGCATAGACGCGCGCGACGGATTCAGCGTCCGCCGGGGCGAAGCCGGAGAGCAGTCCGACCCGCGGCTCGGACTCATCGCGCCAGCTGCTCGCGATGCCGGCATGGACGGCGGGCGGGACGTTGGCCACGAACGACTCGGCGGGCGGAGCCGGCTCCCGGCTGAGATCGGCAACGGCCGCCTGCACCTCCAGGCCGGCCAGGGCGGCGTTGACGCGCGTTGCGTCCACGCTCCCGGGCTGGACGTCGACGGCGGCCAGCGGAGAGAAGCCGAGCAGGCCGGCCAGGATCGCCAGCACGCCACTGCCGCACCCCAGATCGGCAAACGAGCCCCGGAGGGTCATGGCGAGCATGAGCTCGAGGCATGTGCGCGTCGTCGGGTGGGTGCCCGCCCCGAACGCGCCCCCCTCCTCCAGCACGATGTCGATCATCCCGTCGGGCGCAGCCGGCGCCCACGGAGGACGGACGACGAGCCGGCCGCCGATCGGGTGGGCCTGGTAATCGGAGAGCCGGCGCTGCCGCCAGTCATCGGGGACCGCGCGCTCCGAGATCTGAAATGAAATCTGGCCCACCCCCGCCCGTACCGCTTGGGCGATGTCACGCAGGGATGGAAGGTGTGGGCCCACCATGCGCAGCTCGACCTGGCCGCGCCGGGCCGGCGCCTCGCGCACCCCGTCGGGCACGATCGGGAGGATCCGGTCCAGCACGTCGTCGAGGGCGTGGGCCGGGAACCGGACGATGACCTCGCGCATCGGGTCAGACGTGCGGGAGCGAGACCCAGACGAAATAGCCGGCGACCACGGTGAAGATCACCGCGTCGAGACGGTCCAGTGCGCCGCCATGGGCGCCGAACACGTTGCCGGCGTCCTTGATCCCGGCATCACGTTTGATCAGCGACTCGAACAGGTCGCCGATCGGCCCGAGCACGGCGACCGCAACGCCCAGGACGAGCGCGTCGCCCTGCGTCAGCCACGTCTGTTCCAGACCGGCGATGAACACCGCCAGGATCGCGATCAGCATCCCGCAGAACAGCCCCTCCCACGTCTTGTTGGGCGAGATGCTCGGCGCCAGCAGCCGCCGGCCGAAGAGGCGGCCGCCCAGGTAGGCGGCGGTGTCGGCCAGGAAGGTGCCGACGAGGATGTCGATGAGGATGCCGCCGCCGTTGTCCAGTCGCCGCAGGAGCACCGCGTGTGCAAAGGCCAGGCCCAGCCAGAAGATGCCCAACAGCGTGCCTGCTATCGACACGGTGCGGGTGCCGTCACCCCCGCGGGCCACGACCGCCAGGAACGCCACCGGGATCGAGGCGAGGGCGACCTCCATCACGTCGCGCTCGTGAGCCGAAGCGCGCCGCCAGGACCATCGCGGCGGCGGCGGCGAAGCCCACGATCGGCGTCGGCTTCCACCGCGGGAGCATCCGGTAGAACTCGTGCAGGCAGACCCAGCTGATGGCCAGCATGAACAGGGCCCACGCCGTTCCCCCGACGTCGACGAACACGATCGCCACCACGGCCGCGGGTACGGCCACGAGCACGCGGGCGAGGAGGTCAGAGGTGCGCCGCGGCGCTCGCCGCCGGCGGTCGCCCGGCTCCTGGGGCCGGGGCGAGCGGCGCTGCCCGCCCGACCGGTTGGGCGGGGGCCGGTCTCGGCTGGGCCGCCCGCGCGAGCGCGACGCCGGGGGCATCAGCGGCCCCCGAAGCGGCGCCGGCGGGCCGCGAACTCGTCGAGGGACTCTTCGAACGCCTGCCGGGAGAAATCGGGCCACATCTCGTCCCGGAAGACGAACTCCGCGTAGGCGGTCTGCCACAGCAGGTAATTGGAGATGCGCTGCTCGCCGCTGGTGCGAATCACGAGATCGGGGTCGTGCATGTCAGGCGCATAGAGGTGTTGGCGGAATTCCTCCTCGGTGGTACCCGTGAAGTTTCTCGCCGCGTCGAGGATCTCCGCCCGCCCGCCGTAGTTGAAGGCCACGAACAGCGTGATGCGGGTGTTGTCCGCGGTCAGCTGCTCGGCCCATTCCATCCGCTTCACGAGCGCCGGAGCCACCGGGGCGGACCGGCGGCCGACGAAGCGCATCCGCACCCCTTCCGCGTGCAGCTCGGGGGTCTCGAGCTCGATGCGGCGGCCGAACATGTCCATCAGGGCCGTCACCTCGGCCTCCTCGCGCGACCAGTTCTCGGTGGAGAACGAGAACACCGTGAGCTCTTGGACGCCGAGCTGGACGGCGTCGCGCAACCTGGCCTTGACGACGTCAGCCCCGGCCTCGTGCCCGGCGATGACCGGCAGCCCTCGCCGCTGCGCCCAGCGGCCATTGCCGTCGGTGATGATCGCAACGTATCGAGCCTGTCCACCCGGGCCGCCGGACTGCGAGGGCTCGGCCGACTCCTCCTGTCCGGCAATCACAGCGTTCCTAGACCTCGAGGATGTCCTCTTCCTTGTGCTTGAGCAGCTCGTCAAGCTCGGCGATGCGCGCGTCCGTGACCTTCTGCAGCTCGACCTCGGCGCGGTGCTCGTCGTCGGACCCGGCCTCGCCGGCCTCCTTGAGCTCCCGGAGGTCGTGCATGACATCACGGCGGATGTTGCGGATCGCCACGCGCCCTTCCTCGGCGATGTGACGCACCACCTTGACCAGCTGCTTGCGCCGCTCCTCGGTGAGCTCGGGGATGATGAGGCGGATCAGATTCCCGTCGTTGCCGGGCGTCAGCCCGACGTCGGACTCGAGGATCGCGCGCTCGATCGCCTTGATCGAGGTCTTGTCGTACGGCTGGACCGTGAGCGTGCGCGCCTCGGGGGCAGTGACGGTGGCGAGCTGCTTGAGCGGCGTCGATGTCCCGTAATAGTCGACGGCGATCCGGTCCAGCAGCGCCGGGCTGGCCCGCCCGGTCCGCACCGACCCGAACTCGTGGCGCATCGCGTCCACCGACTTCGCCATCCGGTCACGAGCCTCGGCCAGCAGCTCGTCGATCAACTCCGATTCGCTCATCTCACAGACCCTCCGCTCGGTCTACGCGGACACTACCTCAGCCGCCCACGGCGAACCGCGAGAAGCGGCGGATGACGATGTTCTCCCGTGTCTCGGCCGACAGGGCCAGCCGGAGCTCCTCGATCGTCTTGCCGCCGTGCTTGTCCTCGTTGACGTGCTTCTGGCGTAGCAACACAACCTCGTCGAGCCACTTGTCCAGCTTGCCCTGGACGACGCGCTCGCGCACGTTCTCGGGCCGGTCGGCGGCCTGCTCGGTGGCGATCCGGATCTCGCGATCGCGATCCTCGGCCGGCACCTCGTCGTCGTTGATGGCGACGACGCCCGGGGCGGCGGCCACGTGCAGGGCCACATCCCGCGCGAACTCGATGAACTTCTCGTTGCGGGCCACGAAGTCGGTCTGGCAGTCGACCTCCACCAGCGCGCCGATCTTGTTGTTGGCGTGGATGTAGCTCTGGATCACGCCCTCAGACGCCTCCGCCCCGGCTCGCTTGGCCGCCGATGCCTCGCCCTTGGCGCGCAGGATCTCCACGGCCTTCTCGATGTCGCCGTTGGCCTCCTTGAGCGCGTCGCGGCAGGCGAGCATGCCCGCGCCGGTGCGGTCGCGCAGCTCCTTGACATCCTTGGCCGAGATCTCACTCATGACTGGCCCTCCGAGGGCTCGGCCGTCGCCTCCGCGGCCGGCGGGGCCTCGGCGCCTGCCGCCTCGGCGAGCTCGGCCGCAGCGGCCGGCTTCTCAGGCGCGGCCGGGGGCTCGGGTGCGGCGGCCTCGGGCTCGGGCTCGGGCGGTGCGGCGGGAGCCTCCGCCTCGGCGGCGGGGGCCGCCGGCTCTGCGGCCGGGGCCTCAGGCTCCGCAGTGGGGGCCGCAGCGGCCTCAGGCTCCGCAGCGGCCTGAGGCTCCGCAGCGGGGGCCGCAGCGGCCTCAGGCTCCGCAGCGGGGGCCGCAGCGGCCTCAGGCTCCGCAGCGGGGGCCGCAGCGGCCTCAGGCTCCGCAGCGGGGGCCGCAGCGGCCTCAGGCTCCGCAGCGGGGGCCGCAGGGGCCTCAGGCTGCGCCGCTGGGGCGGCGGTCTCGGTGCCGGCCTGCGGGGCCGCGGGCGTCGGTGCCGCGGCCGGTGCAGCCGCAGCGGCCGGAGCCTCCGCAGCCGCGGCGGCCGCTGCCGCCTTCTGCTCGGCCTCGCGCGCCGCCTGCTCTTCGGCCTCGCGGCGAGCCTGCTCCTCGGCGCGAGCCTTCTCCTCGGCCTCGCGGCGAGCCTGTTCCTCGGCCTCGCGCCGTGCCCGCTCCTCGGCCTCCTGGCGCTCGCGCTCGAGGCGCGCGCGCTCCTCCTCGGCCCGGAACACGTTGTGGCCCTGGGCCACGACGTCGCCGATCGCACGGGTGACCGCCGCGCAGGACCGGATGGCATCGTCGTTGCCGGGGATCACGAAATCGATCCCGTCGGGGTCGCAGTTGGTGTCGACCAGCCCGATGATCGGGATGCGCAGCCGCTGGGCCTCGCGTACGGCGATGGCCTCGGTCTTGAGGTCGATCACGAACATGGCGTCGGGGACGCGCTGCATGTTCTTGACCCCGCCGAGATTGGCGCGCAGCTTCTCCAGATCGGACTGAGCGGCCATCCGCTCGCGGGTGGGCAGCAGCTGGAGCTGGCCCTCGGTCTCGTAGCGCTCGAGGTCGTGCAGCCGCTTGATGCGCAGCGAGATGGTCTGGAAGTTCGTCAGCAGGCCGCCGAGCCAGCGGTGATTGACATAGGGCATGTCTGCCTCTGTCGCGATGTCCTTGATGGCGTCGCGCGCCTGCTTCTTGGTGCCGACGAACAGGACGGTGCCGCCCCGTCGTGACAGATCGGACGCGAACCGGCGGGCGTTGTTCAGCAGCGCGTCGGTCTGCAGCAAGTCAATGATGTAGATGCCGTCGCGCTCTCCGAAGATGAAGCGGCGCATCTTGGGGTTCCAGCGTCGCGTCTGGTGACCGAAGTGAACGCCGGCCTCCAGCAGCTCTTTGATGCCGATTTCAGCCAATGGTCCTGCTCCCTTGTAATTGTGTGGCTACTGCCCGCCGGGCGAATGTGCGCCCCCGGCCGGTGCCGGGGGAGGGTCGCAACCCGCGATCGACGGGGTCGAAGGAATTTCTTCGAGTCTACGCAAGTTTTTCCGGGGGCGGTCGTTGAAGGGGTCAAGCGAGTCGTCGTCCCCCCTACCACCGCGACGGCTCGTAAGCGCGAACCGAACCTCCCTTCCCCTACCTCCGGTGGTCGGTTCGCCAGCATCATCGGCGGGGCGGCTTTGGACGGGCCGCCCCGCCGAATTTTTTACTCGCCCTGTCCTTCGCTCTCCGCGCGCGCCAGCGCCGCCACCAGGTCGTCGGGCAGCGGCGACCTTGAGTCGACGGCTTCGCCGGTCACCGGGTGCGTGAAGGCCAGGCGTGCCGCGTGCAGGAACTGGCGCTTCAGGCCATATTCGCCGGCCGTGCCGTACTGGGGGTCGCCGCATACCGGGTGATCGATGGCCGCCATGTGGACGCGGATCTGGTGGGTGCGGCCGGTGTCCAGGACGACCCGCAGAAGCGTCGCGCCCGGGAGCAGCCGCTCGATCTCGAAGTGGGTGCGCGCCTCGCGCGGCTCGTCGGAGTCGATGGACATCAGCACCCGCTCGTGGCGATGGCGGCCGATCGGCGCGTCGATCATCCCGGTGCGGGCCGGCGGGCGCCCATCGACCAGCGTCAGGTACTCGCGGTGCAGCCCACGCGCCGCCAGGAGCGTCTTCAGCGCTCGGTGCACCTCGTCGGACTTGGCCACCACGAGCAGCCCGGAGGTGTCGCGATCCAGGCGGTGCACGATCCCCGCGCGATAGGGGTCTTCGCCCCCGGCGGCCCGGCCGGCCAGCGCTTGGGCCAGGGTGCCCGTGCGGTGACCCCGCGCCGGGTGCACCACCAGGCCTGCGGGCTTATCGACCACGAGCAGATACTCGTCCTCGAAGGCGACCGCGAAGGTGACCGCAGGCTCAGCCGCGGGCGCCGGCGGCGGATCGCTGGGCTCCACCACGATCACCTCGCCGGCGATCAGGGCATGGGACTTGGCACGCGGACGGCCGTCGACGCGGACCTTGCCGGCATCGATCAGCGCCTGCGCCCGGGCGCGGGAGCCCACAGGCTCAGACAGGAAGCGGTCAAGCCGCGTCCCGGCGGCCTCCTCGGGGACGGGGAGCCTCAGCGGGGAGTCGGTCACCAGCGGTCGTCCTCAGGGGGCGACCACTAGCTCGCGCGCTTGGAGGGGGCGCCCTCGAGCACGTAGAGCAGGCTCAGGACTCCGACGGTGATCGCCATGTCGGAGAGGTTGAACGCGGGCCAGGCCGGCAGCTTGATGAAGTCCGTGACGTAGCCGTGGACGAGGCGGTCGATGAGGTTGCCCAGCGCGCCGCCCACGAGCAGGCCCGTCGGCAGCCACAGCCACGGTCGCGTCGGCCGCATCAGGAAGTAGATGACCAGTGCGGTGAGCGCGGAGAGCGTCAGGACCAGGACGAGCGCCCCGCCGCCGGAGAAGAAGCCGAAGGCCACGCCGCTGTTGTGGATGTGGACGAGGTTGACCGCGGGCAGGAACTTCTGCGTGGTCCCGACGGGGATGTCGGCGATCACGGCGTGCTTGGTCACCTGGTCTGCGATCAGCACGACCACGACGAGCACGGCGACGCGGGCGAACGCCACCGCCCGCTGGGCCCGAGTCGACTTGACCGCAGCGCGGTTGGTCATCGTCGTCACGATCGGCTCAGCCGCGGATGGCATTGACGATCAGCGACTGGACGATGTAGAGCAGGATGATCGCGATCATCGGCGAGAAGTCGAAGGCCCCGATCGGCGGGATGAACTTGCGGAAGAGCCGCAGGTAGGGCTCGGAGCAGTCACGCAGGAAGTTGAGCAGCATGTCGCTCCAGCGCGAGTACGGCAGCCGCATCCCGAACGAGAACAGCAGGTTGAGCAGGATGTAGGCGAAGATGAGGACGATGTAGACCTCGAAGAGCGCCTGGACGTAGTCGGCGACGTTGCCCCGGGTGATCGCCTCGACGAGCATCAGCTCGCCACCTGCAGCACGCTGTCCATCGCATCGGAGAAGGCCGCGCGGATCCCGGCGCGCTCCAGGGCGTCCAGCCCCCGCGCGGTCGAGCCACCGGGCGAGGTGACCTCGCGCCGGACGGTGAGGGAGTCATAGTCGCGGACGCGCAGCAGCTCGGCCGTGCCCGACATCGTCTCGGCCACGAGCTGCGCCGCGACGGCGGGTGTGATGCCGTGGCGTACCGCGGCATCGACCTGGGCCTCGAGCAGCAGGGCCTGGTACGCCGGGCCGACGCTCGAGACGCCGAGGGCCACGCCCAGCAGGCTCTCGTCCATGGTGAGGACGGTCCCGAGTCGTTCGAAGAGCGCGATGACCTCGCGCTCGAGGGCCTGATCGATCACGTGGCCGTCTTTGCTCGAGGGCGCATAGACGCTCAGGCCACGCCGCACCTCGACGGGGGTGTTGGGGACCATGCGAAACACCTGCGCGCCCGTGTAGGCGGACCGCAGCGTCTCGCTCGAGACCCCACCCAGCACCGATACGACGGTCTTCACGCTGTCCGCGATCTCACGCTTGACAAGCTGGAGCTGGTAGGGCTTGTGACAGAGAATCACGAGGTCGGCCTCGGCGGCGACCTCGGCGTTGCTCGACGCCCGGCCGCCGAGCTCGTCGGCGAGCGCCTGGGCGCGCCCTGACCCTGAGTCGGAGCACAGCACCGGGTCGCCCCAGCCGCGGGCCATGGCTCGCGCCATGTTGCCGGATCCGATGAGACCTACTCGCATCCGCTGAAATCTACCTGCGCCGACCCGCCGACCCGCCGCTGGGACAGGCAAGCCGCGTTACGACTGGTTGAAGAAGCCCTTCTCCACGAGCCGGGCGCGCTCCTCCGCGGAGACCTCGACGTTGCGCGGCGTGAGCAGGAACACCTTGTCGGCGATCCGCTGCATCCCGCCGTCGAGCGCGTAGGTGAGCCCAGAGGAGAAGTCGATCAGCCGCTTGGAGAGGTCGGTGTCGGTGCCCTGGAGGTTGAGGATCACCGGGATCGTGTCCTTGAACTTGTCGGCGACGTTCTGGACGTCGTTGAAGCTCTTGGGCGCGACGACGTGGACCTGCTGGTCGCCGCCGGCCCGGCCGTTGGCCGTGCGCCCGCCGCTCACGGGCCGCAGCGAGGTCGTCCGCCGCTCGCTCGTCGAGCCCTCGTCGGAGAAGATGTCGTCGAACTCGTCGCGACGCCGCCGAGCCAGGGGGCGAACGTTGGGACGCTCGCGGTAGCTGTCCTGGAGTTCGGCCTCATGCTCGTTGTACTCGACGTCCTCGTCGTCGTACGCGTCGTCCTCGGCGAGGCCGAAGTAGACGAGGGTTCGGTGCCAGCTATCTCGAAAGGCCATGTGCGTGTTCAGGGTTCGCGCATTCGCGGCGATTCCCTGCCGTGATTATGACGCGCTCAGCGTGTATCGCGGAACAGGCTCGTACCGAGACGCACGATCGTCGCCCCCTCCTGGGCCGCGACCACGTAATCCTGGCTGGTCCCCATCGACAGGTGAGTCAGGCCCTGGGCCTCGGCCAACCGCCGCAGCGCCGCGAAGTACGGACGGCTCTCCTCGGGGTCCGCGGCGAACGGCGGCATCGTCATCAATCCCACCACGGTCACCGGGCAGCGGTCCAGGAAGGCAGGGAGCTCCGTGGGGTCGATACCGCCCTTTCCCGGCTCGCCGGCGACGTTGACCTCGATGAGGATCCGGGTGTCCGGGCCGCCATGGCGCCCGAGCTGGGCCAGGGCCGACTCTGACGCGACCGAGTGGATGTAGCGGACATGCGGCAGCACGTCCTTGACCTTGCGGCTCTGCAGCTGGCCGATGAAGTCCCAGATGAACCGGCCGGGCGCCGCGGCGACCTTGGCCTCCAGCTCCTGGGCGCGGTTCTCGCCCACGACCGTCACGCCTCCGTCGGCGAGCGCCGCCAGCTCCTCGGCGGGCAGGTACTTCACCGCGGCGAGGATCTCGACCTCGCCGGGGTCCCGCCCGGCCGCGGCGATCGCCTCGCGGGCGCGCGCGAGGTTGCGGGCCACCACCTCGGCGCGGAGGCCGTGGATCAGGTCAACCACGCCACGCCCGCCTGGCGGCCGGTAAGGCCGCGGTCACGCCGGTGGGAGAAGAACAGGCCCGGATCCGAGCACATGGTGCAGATGCCGATGTCGGCGACCTCCGTCACGCCGCTCGCGCGCAACTGGTGGCGCGCGATCGCCTTGAGGTCGAGGTTGCGGCCGATGTGGGCGTCGGCGATCTCGGAGAACGGCTCGTGGACCTCCTCCCCCACCTCGTAGCAGCACGGTCCGGCCCCCGGGCCGATGGCAGCGCTCAGCTCGCCCCGCGCCCCCAGCTCGCGCATCGCCGCGACCCCGCTGACAATCACGCCCGTGGCCAGCCCGCGCCAGCCGGCGTGGAGCATCGCCACGACCCGGCTCCCACCCACCCCGGCCAGTGCGATCGGCAGGCAGTCGGCGGTGAGCGCACACAGCGCGACGTCGTGCCGGTCGGTGGCCTGGCCGTCGACGCGCGGGCGTTCCCGTGGCTCCGCCGTGCCGGCGGTGATTCTCCGCACCTCGGGCCCGTGGACCTGGTGGACGAAGCTGAGGCGCGGCGCGCCGATCTCTGACTGCAGCGTCTCGCGATTGCGGCTCACCGCGCGGTGCTCGTCGTCGGTGAGCCAGCCCAGGTTCAGGCTCTCGTACGGGCCGCTCGAATGGCCGCCCCGGCGCGTGGAGAACACCGCGCGGGACCCCGGGAGGTCGATCGCGAACTGGTGCCCCAGCGCGTAGAACGGCTCAGGTGGCTCCATGGCTCCCAGCCTACCCCGGGCCCCCGGCGCCCTCGAGGGCCGCTGCCAGCTCGGCCTCGCGGCCCTCGGCGCGCCCATCGAGCTTCGCGGCGCGCGCCGCGGCCAGGGCCGCCCCCACCGCCGGCCCGGGCGCCACCCCAGCGGCGAGAATGTCGTCGCCGTCGATCTCCAGGCGCACGTGGCGCAGCTCCTCCAACCAGGACCGTGCCACCGCCTCCGCGCCCAGCGCCCCGGCGAGGGCGACGAGCTCGGGCGGCCCCGAGCCGACGGCCGCGGCGATCTGGGAGGGCTCGGACGCTGTGCTCAGCCGTCGCGCCAGCTCCGGCGCGCGGGTGGCCGCGGCGACGATCCGATCGCGGCGGCCGCCCGGGAAGGCAAGGCGATCGAGCAGGGCCGGGAGCTCGCCTACGGGCACGTCCAGCATCGCCACCGCGAGCACCAGGTCGGCGGGCTCAGCGTCGGGCGGCAGCAGCGCGAGCGCGCCCCGGGCCAGTGCGGCGCGGTCCTCGTCGTGGATTCCGAGGCCAGACGCGATCGCCGCGTCGACTCCGAGCCGGCCGAGGGCGACCAAGCCCCGGACAGGATCGCCCTGGTCGGCCAGGAGACGCAGCTCGGTGCCGAGCCGCGGGCCGCTCACCGTGTCCAGCGCTCCGGACGCCACCGCCTCGTCCGCCAGGGCACGGGTGTGATCCTCGATGCCGAAGCCGAGCCGCGCGGCGTAGCGGGCCAGGCGCAGCAGCCGGGTGGGGTCGTCGATGAAGCTGCCGTCGTGGAGCACCCGCAGCCGGCGTGCCTCCACGTCCTCGCGGCCGTGGGGCGCCTGCAGCAGGCGGCCACGGCTGGATCCGGAGAGCCCCAGGGCCAGGGCGTTGACGGTGAAGTCGCGGCGATCGAGGTCCTCCTCGATGCCCGCCGGCTCGACGATCGGCAGCGCGCCCGGGTGTGCGTAGGTCTCACGCCGGGAGCGCGCCAGGTCAAAGGTGAAGCCGTCCAGCGTCACGGTCTGAGTCGCGAAGCGGTCGTGCACCTTGTCCGGCGTGCCCAGCATCGCCGACACGGCCTCCGGTTCCCCGTCGATCACGAGGTCCAGATCGAGCGGCTCGCCGCCGGAGATGAGGTCGCGGACGGCGCCACCGACGAGGTAGACGCCCTCGGCCTCGCCGAGGCGCGGCAGGAGCGCCCGGGCCGCGGGCAGCTCGGAGAAACGCTCGAGCAGGACGTGTGCGAGCGGGTCGGGCATCGTGCGAGATGATGTCGCGCGCCGCGGCGCGTCGGTGCAGAGGTCCGTCTACGATTCCCGCCAATGCCCCCCGTCTCACGGCGTTGGCTGTGGCGCGGGCTCCTCGCGGCGGCAGTCGCGTTGGTGGTTGCGGGCGCCGCGCTGGCGTTCGTGCTCACGCACGCTCCCGGCAACGTCTCGCACCCCAACCTGGAGTTCACAACTCCGACGACATCCACCGCACCGGCGCCCCGGCCACGTGCCAAGAAGCAGGTCAACAACTTCCAGTGGCCCTGGTACGGGCTCAACCCTGGGCGCACGCGCTTCTTCGCGGCCCCGGCCAACCTGGCGCCTCCGCTGCACGTGGGCTGGACATTCAACGACGGGGCGCTGCTCGAGTTCCCGCCGGTCATCTACCACGAGACGATGTTCGTCCTCGACGACGACTGCTCGGCGCGGGCCATCAACATCACCAACGGCCACGTCAAGTGGTTCAAGAAGATCGGCACGCTGTGCGCAGCCTCGCCCACGATCGCCCCCAAGGCGGGGCTCGTGCTCATGCCCGCGCTCTCGCAGAGCGGCCATGCGCCGGGCAACGGCCGGTTTGTGGCCCTGTCAATGAACACCGGGCGCATCGCGTGGTCGCGGCCGGTGGGCGCGGGCGCCGAGTCCTCCCCCATCGTCCATGGCATCACCGTCTACTACGGCGACCAGGGCGGAACCCTCTACTCGCGCAACGTCTCCAACGGCCACCTGTACTGGACCTACCACGCCAGCGGCGCCATCAAGGGCGGCCCCGCGCTGTCGGGCGGCATCCTCTATTTCGGCGACTACTCCGGCCGCGCGTACGCCGTCAACTCGGTGAGCGGTCATCAGGTGTGGGCGGTGGGCACCAGCGGCACCCATTTCGGCTTTGGCAGCGGCAACTTCTACGCGACGCCGGCGGTCGCCTTCGGCCGCGTGTACATGGGCAACACCGACGGGCGCGTCTACTCGTTCGGCGCCCGCAACGGCGCGCTGGCCTGGGCCACCGGAACCGGTGCCTACGTGTACGCGTCAGCCTCGGTGGCCGACCCCAAGGGCCTCGGCCCCACGGTCTATGTCGGCTCCTACGACGGCAACATGTACGCCTTCAACGCCCAGTCGGGCGCGGTCCGCTGGAAGCACCTGGCCGGCGGGAGGATCTCCGGCTCCTCCACGGTCATCGGCAACGTCGTCTACTACTCCGACCTCGGCAGCAAGACCACCACCGGCCTCAACGTGGTCACCGGCAATCAGGTGTTCTCATTCCCCGACGGCGCCTTCACGCCGATCATCGCCGACTACCACGCGCTCTACCTCGACGGCTACAACCACATCTATCAGCTCCTGCCGGGGGCGGCGCCCAAGCCGCACGCCAAGGCCAAGCGCAAGGCGCACAAGGCCAGGCACGCGGCGGCCAAGAAGCACCGCAATAACGTCGAGCGGGCCAAGCAGAAAGCCCGCAAGACCCGCGCGAAGGCCAAAGCCAAGGCCAAGGTCAAAGCCAAGGCCGGGAACACGAAGTAGCCCGGTCTGGGCCGGGCCGCCGCCGGGGCCCCGTGGCAAACACGGACCACCCAGGTTGAACCCAGGTTGAACCGAGAGATCGCACGCCGCCTCGTTCGCATCGGTGCGATCCATGGGTTCAACATGACTCGCGTTCTGGATCGCACGCCGTCGCAACTGTCGGTGTGCGATCTGTGGGTTCAGGATTGCGCCCCGGAACGGGACGGAGAGGACGCCCAAACCCCCCGCAGACGGGCCCTTTCGGAGCACGTCGCGGAGCACGTCAGAAGCCGCGGCGCCGACCCCACGGAGCGCCTAATCCGCCGCTAATACGGCCCGATGCAGGACTTCTTGCTATCATTATACGTCTATGCGTTGTCGTAGTGGAAGTCACTGTACGCAGCCGGCCGAAAAGGGCCGTCGGTTCTGTCCGGAGCACGCGGCGGAGCTCGATCGCATGCGCGAGGAGCTCAAGGATGCCGCTGCCGCCCGCATCGGTCGGGGCCGGCCCAAGCGTTCCTCGACCTGCTGCCGTCCCGGCTGTTACGAGCCGCGCGTCCCGCCCGCCGCGTATTGCGATACGTGCGCTGCCGCGGGTTACGTTGAAGAGGCCGCGTAACCGCGCGGTCTGTTCGCAGCTCGGGTCCCCCCAACAAAACTTCATCGAACACCGGCGGTCACGTCACGGCGTGAGCGCTGTCAGGCGTCCCGCTCTGGCCGAACGGCAATCCCGCTGTCGGCCAAGAAGCGCTTGACCTCGCTCACCGTGTGATGGCCGTAGTGCAGGATCGACGCCACGAGGACGGCGTCGGCGCCGGCCTGCACGGCATCGGTCAGGTCCTGCAGCCTGCCCGCGCCGCCTGACGCGATCACGGGCACGCCCACGGCCTTGGCCACGGCGCGCGTGAGCGGCAGGTCATAGCCGGCGTTGGTCCCGTCTCGGTCCATGCTGGTGAGCAGGATCTCGCCCGCGCCACGGGCCTCCCCCTCGCGTGCCCACGCCACCGCGTCGCGACCCGTCGGCGTCCGCCCGCCGGCGAGGTAGGCCTCCCAGCCCGGGTTGGTGGGCTCGGAGTCGGTCTGCTTGGCGTCGATGGCCAGGACCACGCACTGGGAACCGAAGGTGCGCGACAGCTCGTCGATCAGCTCTGGCCGGTCCAGCGCGGCCGAGTTGACCGACACCTTGTCCGCCCCGGCATCGAGCACCGCCTGGGCGTCGGCCACCGAGCGGATCCCTCCGCCGATCGTGAACGGGATGAACAGCTCGTCGGCGGCCTGGCGCGCCAACTCGACGACCGTGCCCCGCTTGTCCGAGGTGGCCGTGATGTCGAGGAACACCAGCTCGTCCGCGCCGGCGGCGTCATAGCGGGCCGCCAGTTCGACGGGATCGCCGGCGTCGCGCAGGTCCAGGAACCCCACGCCCTTGACGACGCGGCCCCCGTTGACGTCCAGGCACGGGATGACCCGTTTGTAGTGCACTACTCGGGATCCCAGCCGTCGCGCCCGGCGAGCGCGGCCTGGGCCTCGGCGACGTCGAGCCGCCCCTCATACAGCGCCTTGCCGACGATCACACCGGCCAGGTTGACCTGGCGCAGGCCGGCCAGCGCCCTCAGGTCCTGCACCGAGGAGACGCCGCCGGAGTAGACGAAGGTCCCGCGCACGACGTCGGCGATGCGCCCCACCTCCTCCAGGTCGGGCCCGGACATCATCCCGTCGCGCTCGATGCTCGAGTACACGAAGCGGGTCACGCCGCGCTTGCCCAGCGTCTCGATGACCGCTTCGGCCGGGATCTCGGTCTGATCGGTCCAGCCCGACGCCGCGAGCTTGCCCTGCCGGGCGTCGACGGAGACGACGACGCGCTCGCGGTGCTCGGCCAGCGCCTCGTCCAGGAAGTCGATGTCGGCGTAGGCGGCCGTTCCCAGGATCACCCGCGTCACGCCGAGCTCCAGCGCCTGACGGACGGCCTCGATCGTGCGCAGACCGCCGCCCAGCTGTACCGGCACGTCGACCTCGCGGACGATCCGCTCGACGTGGTCGAGATTGGCCGGCGCGCCGCTGCGCGCGCCATCCAGGTCCACCACGTGTAGTGCACGCGCCCCGGCCGCCACCCAGCGGCGGGCGGCGTCCACCGGGTCGGCGTCGTACTCGGTGCGCTGATCGAACTCGCCGCGCACCAGCCGGACCGCCTTGCCCTCGAGGATGTCAATCGCCGGGAGGAGGATCACCAGCGGCCGCTCCCGGCCGGCGCCGGATTGCGGCACAGCGTCACGAAGTTGCTCAGCAGAGCCAACCCGTCGCGCGAGGACTTCTCGGGGTGAAACTGCACCCCGAACACGTTGCCGTGCCCGACGATCGTCGCAAACCGCTCGCCGTACTCCGTGGTGGCGATGACGTCAGCGGGATCCTCGGGGCGCGCGACCAGCGAGTGCACGTGGTAGAAGGCACAGCTCTCTCCGGGCAGTCCGGCGGTGAGCGGCGACGGCCGCTCGAACCGGACGTCGTTCCAGCCGATGTGCGGGATCCGCAACCCGCCGCCGTCGAGAAGGCTCACCCCGCCCGCCAGCAGCCCGAGCCCCTCGGTGAGCTCGTGTTCCTGGGAGCGCTCGAACAGCAGTTGCATGCCCAGGCAGATGCCAAGCACCGGAGTGCCGGCCGCGGCGGCGGCCCGGATCCGCTCGTCCAGGCCCAGCTCGACGAGATTGCGCATCCCGTGGGGGAACGCCCCCACCCCTGGGACGACCAGCGCGTCGGCCCCTTCCAGCGATGCGGGATCGCGGGTGATGATCGCTCGGGCGCCCACGTGCTCGAGCGCCTTCTCCACCGAGCGGCGGTTGCCCATCCCGTAGTCGACGACGGCGATCGTGGTCACGTCAGCGTCCCCTTGGTGCTGGGCACGCCGTTCTCCGTCGGATCCACGGCGACCGCGGCGCGCAGCGCCCGCGCACAGGCCTTGAACGACGCCTCGATCACATGGTGGGCGTTGGTGCCGGCCTCGATGGTGAGGTGCAGCGTCAGCTTGGCGTTGTGGGCCAGGGCCCGGAAGAACTCCTCGGTGAGCTCGTGATCGAAGTTGCCGATCGCCCCCGGCGGCAGCGGCGACGAGAAGGCCAGCAGCCCGCGACCGGAGATGTCGACCGCGCATGACGCGCGGCTCTCGTCCATCGGGACCGTCGCCTGGCCGTAGCGGTGGATGCCCGAGCGGTCCCCGAGCGCCTGGTCCAGAGCCTGGCCCAGGCAGATCCCCACGTCCTCCACGGTGTGGTGAGCACCGGTCTTCAGATCGCCGCGGGCCTGCACGGTGAGATCGAAGCGGCCGTGGCGCGCCAGCAGGTCCAGCATGTGGTCGAAGAACCCGACGCCGGTGTCGCGCTGGCCCTGGCCGTCGCCATCGAGCGACAGCGTCAGGTGGATGTCGGTCTCAGCGGTCCGACGCTCGATCTCGGCGGCACGTGCCATCACGTGCCATTGTCGCGAATGCGAGCCTCCAGGGACCGGGCGTGTAGTTCGAAGCCCTCGGCCCGGGCGATGGGAGCGGCGGCCGTGGCCAGCGCGGCGGCATCGGAGCCGATCCGCACCTCGGTGTAGCGGCGACGGAAGTGCATCGGCGACAGGGCCGAGGCAAACCGCGCGGCACCGTTGGTCGGGAGCACGTGGTTGGAGCCGGCGATGTAGTCGCCGAACGCGGTGCCACTGGCCGGCCCCACGAATACGCAGCCGGAGTGGCGGACCTGGGGTGCGAGCGCTTCCGCCCCGGCGCCGATGAGCTGCAGGTGCTCGGGCGCGAACGCCTCGGCGATGGCCAGCGCCTGCTGGAGCTCCCCGACGGTGACAAAGCGCACCACGGCTTCTGAGTCGGGTTCGTCGGCAACCTGCTCGGCGAGGGCGCCGATCAGCTCGGACGAGTTGGAGATGGCCACCACCAGAGAGCCCGCCCCGTGCTCAGCCTGGGCGAGCAGGTCCAAGCCCAGCGCCACGGGGTCGGTGTCTCCGTCGGCGATCACCATGAGATCCGACGGGCCCGCGAAGCCGTCGATGCCGACCGTGCCGAAGACCTGGCGCTTGGCCTCCTGGACGTAGAGGTTGCCGGGCCCAACGATCACATCCACAGAGGAGACCGTCTCGGTGCCGAAGGCCAGCGCGGCGATCGCCTGCGCACCGCCCATCCGGTAGACGACCGATGCGCCCGCCAGCCTGCAGGCGCCGAGCACCGTCGAGTTGACCTCGCCGTTGGCGCCGGGAGGAGCGCACACGGCGATGTTCTGCACGCCGGCGACGCGCGCGGTGACCACGCCCATGATCACCGTGCTCGGATACGGGGCCCGGCCCCCGGGGACGTAGACGGCGGCGCTGTCCACCGGCACCTCGCGCAGCCGGACCTCGTGGCCGTCGAAGGTGACGGTCTGCTCGGAGGCCAATCCGGCCTCGGCGACCAGGGTGACGTTCTTGATGGCGAGACGCAGGCCGTCACGCACTGCGTCGTCGAGACGGGCCTCGGCGGTGTCCAGCTCGGCCTCGGGGACCCGCAGCGCGGCGGGAGTGGTCCCGCCGGTGTCGTACTCGCGGGTGTAGAAGCGCAGTGCGTCGTCGCCGCTGGCGCGCACGCGGGCGATGATCTCGGTGACCTGCTCGGCGACGGCCTCGGGCGCGGGGATGAGCGAGCGCAGCTCCTGAGCGAGCCCCGCGGGGTCGCCGGACAGGTTCAGGCGCTCATGCTGCACCGATTCGCTCCAGGAGTTGGTCGATCACGGGAGCACGCAGCTTATGCGCCACCGGGTTGGCGATGAGTCGCGCCGTGCACACGGCGATCTCCTCGCGGACCACGAGACCGTTCTCGCGCAGCGTCGTCCCGGTGGCGGTGAGGTCGACGATCGCTTCCACCAGACCGGTGAGCGGCGCCAGCTCGACGGACCCCTTGACCTCGACGATCTCCGCCTGTCGGCCGGTGTTGAGGAAGTGGGCCGACGCGATCCGTGGGTACTTCGTGGCGATCCGCACGACGCCCAGCCGCCGCAGCGCCTCCGCGGCGCGGTCCTCCCCCGCGACCCCCGCCAGCACCATCTGACAGCGGCCGTAACCGAGGTCGACGAGCTCGTAGACCTCGCGCTCGGACTGCTCCATGAGCACGTCCTTGCCCGTGATGCCGATGTCCGCCGCGCCGGCCTCCACATAGGTGGGCACGTCGGACGGCCGCATCGTGATGATGCCGACGTCCTCGAACAGCAGCTTGCGGTCGTTCTCGCGCACCTCACGGGTGTCGAGCCCGATCCGGTCCAGCAGGTCGAGGGTCTCGCCAAACAGCGCTCCGCGGGGGACGGCGATCCGCAGGCCCGTCACGTGAGCGGTCACTACGCTCGGCCGCTTTCCTCGCCGGTGAGGGCGATGTGCACCCGCTCGACGTTGAGCGCGAAGCCGACCGCGGGCAGCGACCGCCCGAACGATCCCAGCAGCTCGTCGTAGCGGCCGCCTCCGCCGAGCGGGACGCCGTAGGCGGGGTCATAGACCTGAAACAGCGGGCCGGTGTAATACCCGAGGCTGCGCACCAGCCCGAGGTCGAAGATGATCCGCTCCGCCGCCTCGGGCGCCAGCAGGCCGTGGACCTGGCGCATGCCGCTGAGGGCGTCGTGGAGGGCCCCCTCCAGGCCCTCGAGCACCTCGGGGCCGCCCCGGGTGTGGGCCAGGCGCAGCAGCAGGTCGGCGTCGGCCTCGGCCAGACCCAGCGCGCGGACCTCCCGGTCGACGCCGACGAAGTCGCCCGCTGCAAGCTCGGTGAGGATCAGGTCGCTGCGCTCGGGGTCCACCTCGAAGGCCTCGAGCAGCGACGGGTACAGCGACGCGTCGCCGAGCCCCACGCGGTAGTTGTCCAGGCCCGCGGCATCCAGCGCGGCGCACAGCACGCCCAGCACCTCGGCCGTGCCCTTCGCCCCGGGCACGCCGATGAGCTCCACTCCCGCCTGGAGGAACTCGCGGCTCTGGCCGCGCTGGGGGCGCACCCCGCGGTAGGCGTGGGCCACGTAACAGAAGCGCAGCGGCGGCTCGGTGTGGGCGTACCGGGTCGCCACCACGCGGGCGATGGGCACGGTCATGTCGGGTCGGAGCACGAGCACGCTGCCGTGCTCGTCAAAGACCCGGTAGGCGGGTCGGGCGCCGCCGATATTCCCGCGCTCGAACGTCTGCTCGTACTCGAGGGCGGGCGTGTAGATCTCGCCGTAGCCGGCGCGGTCGAACACCTCGCGAATCCGATCTGTCATCGCCCGCAGCTCCCGCATCTCGTCCGGAAGGACGTCGCGGGTTCCGCTCGGGATCCGGTCCACCATCGCCTCGAGACCGCCGGCGCGGGGCGAGCGGGCGGTGCTCACGCCGCTACGGGAGCGTCTTCCAGCCGGGTGATGCGGGCACCGAGTTCGCGCAGCCGCTCGTCGATCCGCTCATAGCCGCGGTCGATCTGGCGGATGTTGCCGATCTCCGTGACCCCGTCGGCGCAGAGCGCGGCGATCAGCATCGCCATGCCGGCGCGGATGTCAGGGGACTCCACCCGGGAGCCGCGGAGTGGGCGCGGCCCGTTGACGATCGCGCGGTGGGGGTCGCAGATGGTGATGGAGGCGCCCATGCCGACCAGCTTGTCGGTGAAGAACAGGCGGTTCTCGAACATCTTCTCGTGGATCATCACCGATCCCGAGGCCTGGGTGGCCAGCGCGAGGGCGATGCTCGTGAGGTCGGCGGGGAACGCGGGCCATGGCCCGTCCTCGACCTTGGGCATGTGGTCGCCGTGGTCGTTGCGGATGACCAGTTCCTGGTTGCCGGGCACGATGATGTCGTCACCGTGGACCTCGGAGCGCAGGCCCAGGCGCTCGAAGACCAGGCAGATCATCCGCAGGTCGTCGGGCCGGGTGTCCTTGACGATGAGCTCGCCGCCGGTGACGCCGGCCAGAGCCATGAACGAGCCGATCTCGATGTGGTCGGGCGCGATCGTGTGGATGCACCCGCGCAGCCGTGCCTGTCCGTGGACGGTCATGACGTTGGAGCCGATGCCGTCGATGTCGGCGCCCATCTGCTCGAGCATCCGCGCCAGGTCCTGGACGTGGGGCTCGGAGGCGGCGTTGCGGATGACGGTGGTGCCGCGCGTGAGCGCAGCCGCCATCAGCGCGTTCTCGGTGGCCATCACCGAGGGCTCGTCCATCAGGAAGTCACAGGGGCTGAGCCCCAGGGGCGGTGCGGTGAGGGCGATCTCGTCAGGGCGGTCGCTCACGGTCGCGCCGAGGGCGCGGAACGCGTCGAGATGCGGATCGAGGCGACGGCGCCCGATCACGTCACCGCCGGGCGGGGGCATGCGGGCCGAGCCGAAGCGCGCCAGAAGCGGGCCGGCGAGCAGGAACGAGGCCCGGATCCGCTCCGACAGGACCCTGTCGACCTGCGTGCTCTCGACCGTGGAGCTGTCGATGAGGATCTCCGCGGGATCGGTCCACTCCACCCGCGCACCCAGGACCTGGAGCAGGCGCACCATGTCCTCGACGTCGGAGATCCGGGGCACGTTGCGCAGGATCACCTCGTCCTCGGTGAGCAGGCAGGCGGCCAGGATCGGGAGCGCCCCGTTCTTGTTACCGGCGGCGGTGATCGTGCCGCACAGGGGCACGCCGCCTTCAATGACGAACTTCTCCAGTTTGATCGACCCCGCAGTGGTGGTTGGTGGACGGTCGTCGGTCAGCGTAGCCGCTACCGGTACTGCCTGTCTCACGGGCGCAACGGGGGCCGAGTGCTGAGCTAGGGTAACGGCCATGCCAGCAGAGATTTCGCGGGAGCAGGCCTGGGACCTTCTTTGCGAATGGACGCAATCAGACTCGCTCCGCCGCCACATGCTGGCGGTGGAGGCGGCCATGCGCGCCTATGCGCCACGCTTTGACGGTGACGTCGAGCTGTGGGGCCTCACCGGCCTCATGCACGACCTCGACTACGAGCGCTATCCCTCCCTGGAGGATGGGCACCCCCGTTACGCGCTCAAGGAGCTCGAGGCGCGCGGGTATCCGCCGGAGCTCGTCCGGGCCGTCGCGTCGCACGCCACCTATCTGGGCGTCTCGCGGGACTCACCCATGGAGAAGACGCTGTTCGCCGTCGACGAGCTGTGCGGCTTCCTGCTGGCCTGCGCCTACGTGCGTCCCGAGGGCCTCGTCGGCATGACCCCCAAGTCCGTGAAGAAGAAGATGAAGTCCCCGGCGTTCGCCGCCGCCGTCAGCCGCGAGGACATGACCGAGGGCGCCGCCGAGCTGGGCGTGGACTTCGACGAGCATCTGACGTTCGTCATCGCGGCCCTGGCCGAGCGACGTGACGAGCTCATGCCCGCCGCTGCCGCCGCGGACGGAGACTGAGGGAGCGCAGCGTGGCCCCGGTCTCGGTCGTGGTCCTGGAGGGGGATGAGACCGGCCAGGAACTGCTCGAGCAGTGCCTGCGCGTCCTCGACGGCGAGCTGCTGGGCCTCGAGCTGGAGCTCCAGCGCTTCGACCTCTCACTGGAGAGCCGCCGGGCCACCTCCAACGGGGTCGTCGACGAGGCCGCCGTGGCGATGCGCAAGGCCGGCCTGGGGCTGAAGGCGGCGACGATCACCCCGGAGGGCGCCGGCGACGTCGGCTCACCCAACCGTATCCTGCGCGAGAAAGTGGACGGGAAGGTCATCGTCCGCACTGGACGCCGGCTGCCCGGAGTGGCGCCGCTGGCCGGCGTCTATCACCCCATCTCGGTGGTGCGGATGGCCGTGGAGGACGCCTACGGGGCGGCCGAGCACCGCGAGGGCGACGCCGGCGCCGCCGACGAGGTTGCCTATCGGACCGAGAAGATCACCCGCTCAACGTGCCGCGCCGTGGCCGAGTTCGCGTTCCGCACCGCGGCCAAGATGGGCGCGCGGGTCTATGGCGGCCCCAAATGGACCGTCTCGCCGGTGTACGAGGGCATGCTCAAGGAGGAGATGGACGCCGCGGCGGCGCGCCACCCCGATATCCCCTACCAGCCGGTGCTCATCGACGCCACCTACGCCGGGCTGCTGTCGGGCGCCACCGACGCCCCGCTAGTCATCCCGGCGCTCAACCGCGACGGGGACTGCCTGTCTGACCTCGTGCTGCCGATGTTCGGCTCGATCGCCGGCGCGGAATCGGTGCTGCTGGCCTTCGACGACGATTACGACACCACGTGCGCAATGGCCGAGGCGCCCCACGGGACCGCGCCGGCCCTGCTGGGCAAGGACCTGGCCAACCCGCTGGCGATGATCCTCGCCTGTGGGGCGCTCCTGCGCCACGCCGCCGACCGCCACGGGGCCGCCTGCGAGCGGGCCTCGCGCGCCATCTACGAGGGCACGCTGGAGACGATCGCCTCGGGCACCAAGACGCTGGACCTGGGAGGCCATACCGGCACCACCGAGTTCACCTCGGCGGTCGTGGATCGCATCCGCACCAAGCTCGACGTCTGGTCCTCGCTGGGCTCCTGACCCCCGTGGTTGTTGAGGTCTCGCGGGCGCTTGCAAGACCGCGTGCAGACCCCGGGGTTCCGTCCGCGCCCGACCGTACTCTTACGAACATATGTTCCAGGCTTCCGTCAAGCGATTCCGCGCCCTCGTGACCCTGCTCGACGACGTCCTCGGCGATCCCGAGCCACCGGCCGCACCGCACCCTCACCGCCGGCCGGTCCGGATCCAGCGAGAGCGTCGATCCGGGACGGTGGCGCCACGCCCCACGCACTGCCTCTGCCCCGTGCCCGTCCGGCCTCGGCCGGTCCGCGGTCAGCGGGACCGGGTCAGTTAGCCCCGCGCGCTCAGCCCGCGCTGTGTGCCGCGCAAGCGCGCTGTGTGCCGCGCAGGCGCGCTCTGTGCCGCGCAAGCACGCCGTGGCCGCGCAAGCGCGCCCTGCGCGCCGCGGCGCGTCAGCTCTTGTACTCGCGCATGCCGGTCCAATTGAGCCGCTGGCACAAGCGGTCAAGGCGCCAGATGACCAGGGCGAGCGCCACGAGCAGGACGCCGTAGCCCGCGAGGTTGCCGAACGCGTTGCCCACGATCGGCACGAGCGCCATCAACCAGCACCACAAGGCGAACCAGGCCAACGGGCGCCACGGGAGGTGCCAGCGGCGGGGCGGCCGCGGTGGCTCCTCCTCGCCGGGGGGTGGTTCCCAACTGCGATCCTGCAGCAGAAGCATCGCCCCTCCAAGCGTAGACCTCGTCCGCGCCCGTGTCGCCGGTTCCGTCAGCTTCCTAACCGAGCAGGGCGCTGGCGATCGCGATCACCCCGGACGGCTCGCCGCTCGGCGTCGTTGTGCCGGACTGAACCAGCGCGACGAGCACGGCGATGAACGTGCCCAGACCAAGCACGACACAGACCAGGAACAGGACGAACACCTGAGGATTGGCCCGGAAGTACTTCGCCATCGCTCGCATTTCCTGGTGATGGTGCCACGCTGGGGGCCGGTCCGTGGAGGCAGGTTTGCCAGAATGCTCCGATGCCAGCACCAGAGAACGACGGCGAGCCCATCACCGAAGAGGGGCTCGCGGCCCTCAAGACGGAGATCGGCGAGCTCGAGACCGTTGCCCGTCGTGACATCGCGGCCCGCATCCTCACCGCACGCGGTCACGGCGACCTCAAGGAGAACGCCGAGTACCACGCCGCCAAGGAGGACCAGGCGCACCTCGAGACGCGCATCCTGCGGCTGCGGCAGCGTTTGCGCAACGCGGTGGTCGTGGACGTTGACACCGAGATCGCACCCGGCGGCTCCACCTTCGCCTTCGGCCGTTCGGCCGAAGTCACCGACGAAGCCACCGGCGAGACTCACACGTGGACCATCGTCGGCGTCACCGAGGCCGACCGCGCCGCCGGCAAGCTGTCCGCCGAGTCCCCCGTGGCCAAGGCACTGATGGACCAGCCGGCCGGCACCGTGGTGTCAGTTGAGACGCCCAGGGGCACGCGGCGGCTGAGGATCGAGCGGGTCCTGTAAGGGTTGTGGGAGGTCCCGTCGGGTCTGCTGCGCGGCCGGTGACGGTCAAGGCGGTGTGCCTAACCGCGGATGGCCGTGTCCTGCTGTGCCGCAACCATCGTGGTGAGTGGGAGCTCCCGGGCGGACGTCCTGACCTCGGCGAGCCGTTTGAGCACTGCGCGGTCCGCGAGGTCCGCGAGGAGACCGGACTGGACATCACCGTCGACAGGCTCATCGGCGTCGAGCCGTTGGAGGTCACCCCCGGAGCGTGGGTCGACATCGTGGCCTACGACTGCGTTCTCGAGGCCGGCGGGGCGGCGGAGACGCAGACGCTGCTGGCCAGCAGCGAACACACGCGGGTCGCCTTCCTTGACCCGTGCGCCGTGCCCGACGCCGAGCTCCCGCAGGCATACCGGCACCTCATCGCCCTCCGCTGACCGGCGCGAACCACCCCCTCACCGCCGGCGGCTCACCCAGACGAAGCTCACCGCAGGAGTCCGGGCGCGCCGGGGCATCGGACTCGGCGATGCCAGGCAGGCAGGCGGGCAAGGTGACCGGGGCAGGCAACGCCTCAGGGGTCCGCGGGCCCCGCCGATGGCGTGGTCGCAGCACCGTCGCACAACCCCACCGACGCCCCAAAAGTGCACCCCACGCCAGCGGGGGTGGCCCGCGGACCCTGCGGAGCCACAGCCGGACAACGGCGCACAACAAAACCCCGCCTGCAACGCAAGCGGGGTTTGTATAGAAGAACCGGCGGCGACCTACTCTCCCAGGCCCTTGCGGGCCAAGTACCATCGGCGCTGAGGGGCTTAACGGCTCTGTTCGGAAAGGGAAGAGGTGTTTCCCCCTCGCTATAGCCACCGGAAACTTGTCAAGACCACGTGGGGCCCCGCCGCACAGGGCGAGGACCGCTCTTCGCGGGCCTTCAAAACTACACAGTGCCAATGAACGGATATCAAAATATCCGTCAAGCCCTCGACCCATTAGTACCGGTCTCCTACGAGTGTCACCACTCTTCCAGATCCGGCCTATCAACCTGGTGATCTTCCAGGGGTCTTACTCTCTCTAGGAGATGGGAGAGCTCATCTTGAGGCCGGCTTCCCGCTTAGATGCTTTCAGCGGTTATCCGATCCGCACGTAGCTAACCTGCGATGCCCTTGGCAGGACAACAGATACACCAGAGGTGCGTTCATCCCGGTCCTCTCGTACTAGGGACGAATCCTCTCAACTCTCCAACGCCCACGGCAGATAGGGACCGAACTGTCTCACGACGTTCTGAACCCAGCTCGCGTACCGCTTTAATGGGCGAACAGCCCAACCCTTGGGACCTACTTCAGCCCCAGGATGCGACGAGCCGACATCGAGGTGCCAAACCGGGCCGTCGATGTGGACTCTTGGGCCCGATAAGCCTGTTATCCCCGGAGTACCTTTTGTCCGTTGAGCGACGACGCTTCCACTTGCTATCGCCGGATCACTAAGGCCTGCTTTCGCACCTGCTCGACCCGTCGGTCTCGCAGTCAAGCTCCCTTGCTGCCTTTACACTCTACGCACGATTTCCGACCGTGCTGAGGGAACCTTTGCGCGCCTCCGTTACATTTTGGGAGGCGACCGCCCCAGTCAAACTACCCACCTGTCACTGTCCGGTGCCCCGATTCAGGGCGCACCGTTAGAGATCCAATACACCAAGGGTGGTATCTCAAGGATGGCTCCACGCCAGCCGCAGCCGGCGCTTCCAAGCCTCCCACCTATCCTGAGCGAAATGGATCGAACCCCAATACCAAGCTGTAGTAAAGGTTCACGGGGTCTTTCCGTCTAGCCGCGGGTACTCGGCATCTTCACCGAGACTGCAATTTCACCGAGCCCCTCGTTGAGACAGCGTTCAAGTCGTTACGCCATTCGTGCAGGTCGGAACTTACCCGACAAGGAATTTCGCTACCTTAGGACCGTTATAGTTACGGCCGCCGTTTACCGGGGCTTAGTTTCGGTGCTTCGGGTTACCCCTAACACCTCCACGTAACCTTCCGGCACCGGGCAGGCGTCAGCCCCTATACGTCGTCTTTCGACTTAGCAGAGACCTGTGTTTTTGGTAAACAGTCGCTTGAACCTATTCACTGCGGCCCTCTCGGGCTCCACTCGCGAAGAGTTTCACCCTACTGGGGCGCCCCTTATCCCGAAGTTACGGGGCGATTTTGCCGAGTTCCTTAACGAGGGTTATCTCGATCACCTTAGTGTACTCCACTTGCCCACCTGTGTCGGTTTTGGTACAGGCACGCGCGACCTCCCTAGAGGCTTTTCTTGGAGGCATGGCATCCGGGACTCGCCGGCTTAGAGCCAGCTGGCATTGCGCCTCAGGTTATGCGGCTCCGGATTTACCTAGAGCCACCCCTACACGCTTACCCCAGGACGACCATCGCCTGGGATCCCATAGCCTTCCTCGTCCCCCCATTCGGTCAAACGGTCGCGACGTGGTACGGGAATATCAACCCGTTGGCCATCGACTACGCCTTTCGGCCTCGCCTTAGGTCCTGACTAACCCTGAGCAGACGAACTTTACTCAGGAAACCTTGGGCAATCGGTGGAGGGGATTCTCACCCCTCTTTCGTTACTCATGCCGGCATTCTCACTTCCGTCGCCTCCACAGCTGCCTTACGGCGCTGCTTCGCTGGCGGCGGAACGCTCTCCTACCGCGTGATCTAGAAGATCACACCCGCAGCTTCGGTGACTAGCTTGAGCCCCGTTACATTGTCCGCGCTCGAACACTTGACCAGTGAGCTGTTACGCACTCTTTCAAGGGTGGCTGCCTCTAAGCCAACCTCCTGGTTGTCTGTGCATTCGAACATCGTTTACCACTTAGCTAGTACTTAGGGACCTTAGCTGGCGGTCTGGGCTGTTTCCCTTTTGACGCTGAAGTTTATCCCCCAGCAACTGACTCCCGGAGTAACCGTTACGGTCTTCGGAGTTTGCCTGAATTCGGTAACCTGGTAGGGCCCCTAGTCCAAACAGTGCTCTACGGCCGCAACGGAATTTATCCGAGGCTATACCTAAATATATTTCGGAGAGAACCAGATATCACTGAGCTTGATTAGCCTTTCACTCCGACCCACAGGTCATCCGCCCAGTTTTTAACCTAGGTCGGTTCGGTCCTCCACGAGGTCTTACCCCCGCTTCAACCTGCCCATGGGTAGCTCGCTCAGCTTCGGGTCTACCGCCTACGACTATGTCGCCCTGTTCGGACTCGCTTTCGCTACGGCTCCGCTCATCGCTTAACCTTGCCGCAGACGAGTAACTCGCCGGCTCGTTATGCAAAAAGCACGCGGTCACAGAACAAGTCTGCTCCCACCGCTTGTAGGCACGCGGTTTCAGGTACTATTTCACTCCCCTTCCGGGGTACTTTTCACCTTTCCCTCACGGTACTAGTCCGCTATCGGTCACCAAGGAGTACTTAGCCTTGGAGGGTGGTCCCCCCAGGTTCAGTCCGCGTTTCACGGGTGCGGACTTACTCAGGAACGCCTGCGGAAGATCATGCGATTTCGTCTACGGGACGATTGCCCTCTTTGGTGCGTGGTTCCACACGCTTCGACTACCACATGATTTGGTAACTTCCGCCGGGCTAGCCACAGCCCGGACCAGGCGCCCTACAACCCCTGCTGCGCAACGCGTGGCCGCTTACACGCAACAGGTTTGGGCTGATCCCCTTTCGCTCGCCACTACTCGGGGAGTCTCTTTTGATTTACTTTCCTCGGGGTACTGAGATGTTTCACTTCCCCCGCTTGTCTTCTCCGCGCCTATGTGTTCAACGCGGGATAACGCCGCATTACCGACGTTGGGTTTACCCATTCGGAAATCCGCGGGTCAATGGCTATTCAGCGCCTAACCGCGGCTTATCGCAGCCGTTCACGTCCTTCATCGACTCTTGGTGCCAAGGCATCCACCATGTGCCCTTACTATCTTGACGGTGATCTTGTTGGGAGAGAACGTCTCCGTTCTCGCCCGGTGATACCCGTTTCATTGGCTACTGTGCAGTTTTCAAGGTCCGCGAAGAGGTAGTGCACCGCTCGTCGATCAGGGACCGAGGTCCTCTGAGCGCCGGCGGCACGCCGGTCTCTCAAAACTCAACAGCATGCGACCGTGCTCGCCTGTGCCCGAAGGCACGAACGGCACGGCTGCCAGGTCCGGTCGACATGTCTAGTGACCGAAATGCGCTCAGAGCTTCGAACGCGGGGAGCTCCGAAGAGCTCCAAGGCGTCCGCCTCCGGCATTCGGTGCCCTCGCAAAGGAGGGCTCCCTAGAAAGGAGGTGATCCAGCCGCAGCTTCCGCTACGGCTACCTTGTTACGACTTCACCCCAGTCACGAGCCCCACCTTCGACGGCTCCCTCCCAAAAGGGTTAGGCCACCGGCTTCGGGTGTTGCTCACTCCCATGGTGTGACGGGCGGTGTGTACAAGGCCCGGGAACGTATTCACCGCGGCAATGCTGATCCGCGATTACTAGCAACTCCGCCTTCATGCAGGCGAGTTTCAGCCTGCAATCCGAACCGAGACGCGCTTTAAGGGATCCGCTCCACCTCGCGGTATCGCAACCCTCTGTACGCGCCAATGTAGCACGTGTGTAGCCCTGGACATAAGGGGCATGATGACTTGACGTCATCCCCACCTTCCTCCGGTTTGTCACCGGCAGTCTCGCATGAGTCCCCAACTAAATGCTGGCAACATGCGACGGGGGTTGCGCTCGTTGCGGGACTTAACCCAACATCTCACGACACGAGCTGACGACAGCCATGCACCACCTGTGATCCTGCCCCGAAGGGAAACCGTGTTTCCACGGCGGTCAGGAACATGTCAAGCCCAGGTAAGGTTCTTCGCGTTGCGTCGAATTAAACCACATGCTCCGCTGCTTGTGCGGGCCCCCGTCAATTCCTTTGAGTTTTAGCCTTGCGGCCGTACTCCCCAGGCGGGGCACTTAATGCGTTAGCGTCGGCACGGAGGGAGTCGACACCCCCCACACCTAGTGCCCATCGTTTACGGCGTGGACTACCAGGGTATCTAATCCTGTTTGCTCCCCACGCTTTCGCGTCTCAGCGTCAGTACCGTCCCAGCGAGCTGCCTTCGCCATTGGTGTTCCTCCTGATATCTGCGCATTTCACCGCTACACCAGGAATTCCACTCGCCTCTTCCGGACTCAAGCTTGACAGTTTCCACCGGCATTCCAGGGTTGAGCCCTGGACTTTCACAGCGGACTTACCAAGCCGCCTACACGCTCTTTACGCCCAATGATTCCGGACAACGCTTGCCCCCTACGTATTACCGCGGCTGCTGGCACGTAGTTAGCCGGGGCTTCTTCTGAAGGTACCGTCACTTCAGACGGCTATTCACCGCCGAAGCTTCGTCCCAACTGAAAGGGGTTTACAACCCGAAGGCCTTCTTCCCCCACGCGGCGTTGCTGCGTCACGCTTTCGCGCATTGCGCAAGATTCCCCACTGCTGCCTCCCGTAGGAGTCTGGGCCGTGTCTCAGTCCCAGTGTGGCTGATCGTCCTCTCAGACCAGCTACCCATCGTAGCCTTGGTGAGCCGTTACCTCACCAACAAGCTAATGGGCCGCGGGCCCATCCCAATGCGGAGGCCGAAGCTTCCTTTCCCCAGAGGCCTTACGGCCAGAGGGCACATTCGGTATTAGCCCGAGTTTCCTCGAGTTGTCCCGATCATCAGGGCAGGTTACCCACGTGTTACTCACCCGTTCGCGGCTTTGCCCCGGGCCGAAGCCCGGTTCGTCGCTCCACTTGCATGTGTTAGGCACGCCGCCAGCGTTCGTCCTGAGCCAGGATCAAACTCTCCGTGAAGAACTTCCCACAAAGAGTCGTCAGGAATAGTCGGAGCCTCGAACGGCCGCAAACTGTGTCACGACCGGCGACTGCTCCGAATCCTGGGCCGGTCCCTGGAGGGACCAGGCCCTTGCGCTCACGGCCCACCGGCACGAGGCCGGAGGAGTCCGCATGACCCGCCGGCAAAGCCGGGAGGTTGGAGCCCGATGTACACAGGGGGCTCCAGAGCGCAAGACGGGGTTAATTCTGGAACCGTCGTTCGAGTTGTGCTCCCCCGAAGAGGAGCGTTCGAGCGACGGCGTCGAACCTGGACACATCTTTCGGCCGAGATTCGGCCGAAGAGTGTGCATGCTGTTGAGTTTTCAAAGACCGTCGCACCTCTTCGAGGAGGGGTGTCCTCCTCAGGGGCACGCCCGGGTCCTAGAACCGGTCCCGGGGCGGACCGACGAGTATAGCGCTCCACATCTGTGTCGTCGCTAAACGACGGTTTCCACGCGGAGCGGCCTCGTGCGGCTCGCTCAGCATAGAACGTGGACGCTCACCGTGCGGTCACGTGGGCGATCGTCGAAGTCGATGAGCACGATCTGCTGCCAGGTGCCCAGCGTCAGCCGGCCCTCGATCACGGGGATCGTCTCGGACGGCCCGATCACCGCGGCACGGAGGTGCGCGTGGGAGTTGGTGTCGTGGTTGAGCCGGTTGTGCTCGTAGTCGCCCTCGGCCGGGATCAGCCGGTCGAGCAGGCGCTGGAGGTCAGAGACGCCCCCCGGCTCGTACTCCATGGTGGTCACGCCTACCGTGGCACCGACGGCGAACACGGTGACGAGGCCCCGCTCCACGCCGCTGGTGGACACGATCCGCGCCACGCCCTCGGTGAGGTCGACGACGTGGCCGTTGCCCGCCGTCTGGAACCGCAGCACGCCGCCGCTGACGGCCATCGCGTCCCTACCCGACGATTTCCACGCGCGCGAAGCGGCGCTTGCCCAGCTGCAGCACGCGGCCGTCGAGCTCGCCGGCCGGCACATCCAGGACATCACCGGCCACCGGCTCGCCGTCCACCCGGACCGCGCCCTGAGCCAGCCCACGGCGCGCCTCGGAGGTGGAGACAGAGAAGGCGCGCGCAAGCAGGGCGGGCAGGTGCACCGAGCCGCCGTCGAGCTCCCAGGAGACCACCGGGACGTCGTCGGGGAGCTCGTGGCGGATGTGGAGGCGGTCAAAGCTCTCCTCCGCTGCACGTGCCGCATCGGCGTCATAGAAGCGCTCGGCCAGCGCCCGGGCCAGCGCCCGTTTCGCGTCCCGGGGGCTGAGCCCCGGGTTGGGCGCGGTCCCGAGCAGCAGCGCGTACCAGTCGGGCAGCGCCGTATCCGGGATGCTGAGCGTTCGCCCGTAGATCTCCTCGGGCGCATCGGCGACACCGATGTGGTTGCCGTAGGACTTCGACATCTTGCGCTCGCCGTCGGTGCCGGTGAGCAGGGGCAGGGTGATGATCACCTGCTCGGGCTGCTGGTAGGCGCGCTGGATGTTGCGCCCCAGCAGCAGGTTGAATTTCTGGTCGGTCCCCCCCAGCTCCACATCGGCGCGCACCGCGACCGAGTCATAGCCCTGAAGCAGCGGATAGAGCAGCTCCAGGACCGAGATCGGCTCGCGCGAGGCGTAGCGCTTGGAGAAGTCGTCGCGCTCGAGCAGTTGGCCGACGGTGGTGGTGCGGGTCAGCGCGAACAGCTCCTCCATCGGCATGTCCAGCCATTCGCCGTTGAAGCGCACCTCAAGCGCCCGCTCGTCGAGCACCTTGAGCGCCTGCTCCTGGTAGGTGCGGGCGTTGGCCTCTATCTCCTCCGCCGACAACACCGGCCGCAGGGTCGAGCGACCGCTGGGATCGCCCACCCGCGCGGTGTAGTCGCCGATGATCAGCACCACGGTATGGCCGAGATCCTGAAACTCGCGCAGCTTCTGCAGCACGACCGTGTGACCGAGGTGGATATCGGCCGCCGTCGGGTCCACGCCGAGCTTGACCCGGAGTGGCCGCCCCTCCTTCAGCTTGTGCTCCAGGGCCCCTTCGGGAAGGCAGTCGACGACGTTGCGCGCCAGCCAGGCGGCGGTCTCGGAGGGGTCAGATGGCATCGGGCCCGATGCTAGACTCTCGCCGCCGCCTGGGAAGCCCCGTCCGTCCTAGCGTTACGCTGGGCTCTCCGCTACAGCCGCAGCGCCATTGCCACGGTCGGCCACCGGCGCCGGCTTTGATCGCATGAGCGACGACGACGACAACATCCGTGAGCCGACGGACCCGAGAGCTCCGATCCCGTTCGCGCCGCCCAAACGGCGGTTGAGGCGCCGTAAGGACGGCCGCCGGCGCAAGCCCAAGGTCCGCAAGCTGCGGCTGTTGTGGATCCTCTTCGGCCTCGGCGCTCTGGCCATCGTCTCGACGATCTTCGGGATGATGATGGCGGTTGCCTCCGACCTGCCCCAGATCGAGAACCGGGCCGAGTACAAGCATCTGGGCGCGAACTCCTACCTGTACGACGACCACTGGCGCAAGATCGGCATCCTCGAGCCGCCCAACAACGAGGTGATCGACAGCTTCAACCAGCTTGGACCGTACATGCGCAAGGCGGTCGTCGCCGTCGAGGACAAGCGGTTCTGGTCTGACCCCGGCGTGGACATCAGGGGCATCGCCCGCGCGTTTGTCGCCGACGTCACCGGCGGCGCCCGCCAGGGCGCATCGACGATCGCCCAGCAGTTCGTCAAGAACGCCCTGGCCGCCGAGGGCAACCGCACCGTGTTCGAGAAGCTGCGCGAGGCGGCGCTGGCCTATCACCTCACGCGCGAGTGGCCCAGGACCCAGATCCTCGAGGAGTACCTCAACTCCATCTACTTCGGCAACGGGGCCTATGGCGCCGAGTCAGCTGCGCGGGTCTACTTCGGCAAGGCCCTCGGCTACGCCCCCACCGTTGCCAGCGCCGCCAGCGCTGGCAACACCGCCGACGCGGGGACGGCACACGGCTGCGGGGACCCGCCGCTGCACTCCTGCTCCTCGCAGCTCAACCCGGCCCAGGCAGCGCTGCTGGCCGGCATGGTGGCCAACCCGACGGCGTTCAACCCACTCCAGCCCGAGACGCGGTCAGCGGCATGGAGCCGGCGTGATCTGGTCCTCAAGGACATGGTCGCGACGGGCGCCATCTCGCGCCCGCAGTACCAGGAGTACAGGAACGCGCCGCTCCCCACCGAGAACGACATCGAGCAGCCCGAGGAGCCGCCGGCCGCGCCGTACTTCACCAGCTGGGTGGGACCCCAGGTGGTGGGCGCGATGGAACGCGGCGGGGTTTCGCCGAGCGTCGCGGGCTACCGCGCCTACTACGGTGGGCTGAAGGTCCGCACCACCATCGATCTGCCGATGCAACAGGCCGCGCAGCAAGCGATCTCGCAGGACCTGCCCAGCGGCCCCGACATGCCCGCGGCGTCGCTGGTGGCGATCGACAACCGCACCGGCCAGGTCCGTGCGATGGTCGGCGGCCCGCTCGTCGGCGGCCAGGAGGACTTCTCGAAGTACCCTTTCAACCTGGCCACCGAGGGCTTCCGCCAGCCCGGCTCGGCGTTCAAGCCGTTCACGCTCGCCGTCGCACTCCAGCACGGCTACGGCCCGAGCTCCGTCTTCGACTCCAAGCCGCTTGACCTGATCGTTCCCAACAGCGGCGGCAAAGAGCACTACATGGTCAAGAACTTCGGCAACGAGTACTCGGGACCGATCAGCCTTGCATCGGCCACGATCGTTTCTGACAACAGCGTCTTCACCCAACTCGGCCTCTCCCCCGGGGTCGGCACCAAGAACATCTCAAAGATGGCCACGGCGATGGGCATCCGCTCGCCCGTCTCCACCAACTACGCGATGATCATCGGGGGCCTCAAGCAGGGCGTCACCACGCTGGACATGGCCCATGCCTACGAGACGATCGCCACCGGCGGCCTGCGGGTGTACGCGCCGGGGCTCGGCGCCCGCAAGGAGGGCCCGGTCGGCATCGCCCAGATCCAGTGCCTGGACATCAAGTGCCACGGCAAGAGTGAGCTGTACGCCACGCCCCACTACAGCCGCGTCATTCCCGCGACCACGGCCGCGGTCATCCATGAGATGCTCCAAGGCGTCGTCCAGCACGGCACCGCTACGTCGGCGGCGATCTCCGGGGTCGACGTGGCCGGCAAGACGGGCACCACCTCCAATTACGGCGACGCCTGGTTCGTGGGTTGGACGCCGCAGATCACGACGGCGGTCTGGGTCGGGTATCCCAACAAACTGGTCCCGATGACCACGCTCTATAACGGCCAGCCGGTCGAGGGCGGAACCTTCCCGGCCAACATCTGGCACGACTTCATGGTCCAGGCGCTTCAGATCCAGGCCACGGAGGCCCAGGAGTTCGGCAAGCACCCCCACAAGAAGGGATCCGGTTCGACGGGGACGGGCACGGGTACCGTCAGCTCCGGCGCCACCGGGACGGGCGTCACGCCCAGCGCTCCACCCAGTGGCAGCACCGGGACGACGGGCAACACAGGCGGCACGGGCGCGGGGACATCCACCAACGGCGGCGGCACGGGTGGAGGCGGCACCGGTGGAGGCACCGGCGGGGGCACCGGCGGGGGCACCGGCGGGGGCACCGGCGGAGGCACCGGCGGAGGCACCGGCGGAGGCACCGGCGGAGGCACCGGCGGAGGGACCGGCGGAGGGACCGGCGGAGGGACCGGCGGAGGGACCGGCGGCGGGACCGGCGGAGGTGACCGGCGGCGGCGGCGGGACCGGTGGAGGAGCCAGCGGCGGCGCCGGCCTGGGCGGCGGCGGCTAAGGCGCGGGAACGCCGCGAACCCGTCGCGACACGAACCGGTTGCCGGCCGCGACAAACCGCCACGGGAGATCGGCGGCCTTCGTGATGCCGATCCGGACGTCGACGTCGACGGCAACTTCGCGCCAGCCTCGTGGCCGGTCTGAGAACACCACCGGGCCGCGCAACAGATCGGTGTCGTTGAGCTCCAGGCCGATGCCGAGCGCCTGGGTCAGCTTGCCCGGCCCCGAACACAACTGGCGCACCGCCTCCACCCCACGCCGCTCTCGCATGTGGTCGATCCCGTCCACCGGCTCCAGCGCGCGGATGAGCACCGCCGCCCCCACCCCCGCGGGCTCACACACCGCATTCAACAGCGAGTGCACGCCGTAGGAGAAGTACACGTACGCCCGCCCAGGCGGCCCGAACAGCGTCCGCGTCCGCGGGGTCAGACCCACGAAGGCGTGGCTGGCGGGCTCTGAGTCGTGGTAGGCCTCGGTCTCGACGATGACCCCGGCGGTGTCCCCGTGGGTGACCACGCACCCCACCAGGTCGCGGGCGACATCCAGCACAGGGCGGTCGAAGAAGGCGCGCTTCACCGCAGCGCCGCGCGGGCGCGCTCGAGTTGCTCGCGCACCCGCGCCAGCGACGTCCCGCCCTCGGAGACCTTGGTCTCGAGCCACGCCCCGTCCTGGAGCAGGCGGTAGAACTCCTCGTCGAGCGCGGGTGACTGCGCGGTCAACTCCTCCGGGGTAAGGTCGGAGAGGAGCTTGCCGCCGTCCAGGGCCTGGCGCACGAGCCCGGCCACCACCCCGTGGGCCTCGCGGAAGGGCACGCCGCGACGGACCAGCAGGTCGGCGATGTCGGTGGCGGCGAGGAACTGGTCGGCCGCCGCCGCGGCCATGCGCTCGCGCCTGAACGTGATCGTGCCGAGCATGCCGGAGGCGGCGTCCAGGCACAACTCGAGCGTGTCCGAGGAATCGAACAGCGGCTCCTTGTCCTCCTGCATGTCCTTGTTGTAGGTGAGCGGGAGCCCGTGCATCACCCCGTGCAGCGCGACGAGGTTGGCGACCAGGCGGGGCGCCTTGGCCCGCAGCAACTCGGCGGCGTCGGGGTTCTTCTTCTGGGGCATGATCGACGAGCCCGACGCCCACGCGTCCGACACCTCGCAGAAGCCGTACTCCTCGGTGGACCACAGGACGATCTCGCCGCCCAGCCGCGACAGATGGGTGGCGCACGTCGCCGCCGCGGACAGGTAGTCGAGCACGAAGTCGCGGTTGGAGACCGCGTCGACGGAGTTCTCGGCCACCCCGGAGAAGCCCAGGGCAGCGGCCACGGCCTGGCGGTCGGTGTCGAAGTTGACGCCGGCCAGCGCCCCGGCGCCCAGCGGCAGGCGGCCGGTGGCGGCCACCACCGCCTCGAAGCGGCGCATGTCGCGCAGCACCATCCAGAAGTAGGCCAGCAGGTGGTGGCTGAGGTAGATCGGCTGGGCGCGCTGCATGTGGGTGTAGCCGGGGATCGGCCAGTCGAGGTGGCGCTCGGCCAGTTCCGCCAGCGTGTGGCCGAGGCGGCCCAAGCGCTCGATCGCCTCGTGGGCGTGCGCGCGCACGAACATGGCGACGTCGGTGGCCACCTGGTCGTTGCGCGACCGCGCCGTGTGCAGCCGGCCGCCGACCCGCCCGACGATCTCGGTGACGCGCCGCTCGATGGCCATGTGGATGTCCTCGTCGCTGTCGGCGAAGGGGAACGTGCCGTCGGTGAGCTCCTGGCGCACCTGCTCCAGTCCGTGGCGCAGCTCGGCCCCATCGGCCTCGGAGATGATGCCCTGCGAGGCCAGCATCGCGGCGTGGGCGATCGACTGGTCCACGTCGTAGGGGCTCAGCCGCCAATCAAAGCCAATCGAGTCGTTGAGCCGGCGAAAGGCGGCGTCCGGAGGTTCAGCGAAGCGACTCATCGACTGGTTGCGTCAGGGGCCACTAGGGCTGCAGGATGGCACGGAGCTCGGTGACGACGCGGTCCACCTGCCCCTCGGTCATCTCGGGAAAGAACGGCAGCGCGATGGATCGCCGGGCGACGTCCTCGCACACCGGGAACTCCCCTTCGCGATGACCGAACCGTTCGCGGTAGAACGTCATCAGGTGGATCGCCGGGAGGTATGGGCGACTCTGGATGCCGCGGGCGGTCAGCGCCCGCACGGTGTCGTCACGATCGGCGTGGCGCGGCAGCTGCACGACGAACACGAACCAGCCGCGGCGATCGCCGTCGGCGTCCGGGCAGGGCAGCTCGAGTCCCTCGATCCCGGGCAGTGCCTGGCGGTACAGATCGGCGACCCGCTCTCGGCCGGCCAGCATCTCGTCCAGGTGGCCGAGCTGGGCCACGCCGAGCGCACACGCGATATCCGACAGCCGGTAGTTGAACCCGAGGCGATCGTGGTCGAGCCAGCCCATGTCCGGCGCGCGGCCCTGGTTGCGCTCGGAGTCGATCTGCTCTTTGACCGCGGCGGCGTCGGTGGTCACCATCCCCCCCTCGCCGGTCGTCAGCTGCTTGTTGGCGTAGAAGGCGAACACCGCCGGGTGGCCCCGCGCGCCGACGGCGGCGCCGTCGGCATGGACGCCGCCGAGCGCCTCGCAGGCGTCCTCCACGATCGGCAGGCCGAGCTGCTCGAATGCCGGCAGATCGGCCGGATACCCGAAGATGTGGACCGGCATGATCGCTGTCGTGCGCTCGGTGATCGCCGCTCGCGCGGCCGCGGGATCGAGGTTGAGGGTCACCGGGTCGATGTCGGCGAACACCGGACGGGCCCGCTCGAACAGGATCGAGTTGGCGCTGGCCACGAAGCTGAACGGGCTGGTGACGACCTCGTCGCAGTCGGTGACGCCGACCGCGCGCAGCCCCAGATGCAGCCCGGCGGTGCCACTGGACACCGCGCTCGCGTGGGCGACCCCGAGGCGAGCGGCGAAGGCGCGCTCGAAGTCGAGCAGCCGCGGCCCCAGTGACAGCCGACCCGAGCGCAGCACCTCGAGCACCAGCTCCTCCTCAGCAGCCCCGATGACCGGCCGGGCGGCCGGGATGAGGTCCGCCGGATCGGCGGTCACGAGCTCCGCGGCGCGGCGGCCGCGCCGCCGGACAGCCGCCCGCGGCTCGGGGGCTGCATCCCGTACTCCAGCGAGTCGACGAGTGCCTCCCAGGAGGCCTCGATGACGTTCTCCGACACGCCGATCGAACCCCAGACCTTCTCGCCGTCGGAGACGTCGAGCAGGACGCGGGTGACCGCGTCGGTCCCCTTGGTCTCGTCGAGGATGCGCACCTTGAAGTTGATCAGCTCGATGTCGCGCAGGTGGGGATAGATCTCCACCAGTGCGTCGCGCAGCGCCCGGTCCAGCGCGTGGACTGGTCCGTTGCCCTCGGCGGTGCGCACGTAGCGCTCGCCGCCCACCCAGATCTTGATTGTGGCCTCGGTCTCGACGCGGCCGTCGGCGCGTTTCTCCACGATGGCCCGCCACGACTCCAGGCGGAACAACGGCTCGTACTCGCCCGTCTCCTTCCGCAGCAGCAGCTCGAAGGACCCGTCGGCGGCCTCGTAGTGATAGCCGCGGTGCTCGAGGTCCTTGACCCGCTCCACCACGTGGCTGGCCACGGTGTCATCGAGCTCCATGCCCGCCTCGCGCGCGCGGGACTGGACCGTCCCCTTGCCCGAGAGCTCGGAGATGAGCATCTCGCGGTGGTTGCCGACGATCTCGGGCTCGATGTGCTCGAAGGTGGCCGGGTCGGCACTGACCCCGGCGACGTGCATGCCGCCCTTGTGGGCGAACGCGTTGCGCCCCACGTAGGGCGCGTCGGGATCGGGCGTGAAGTTCAGCAGCTCCGCGATGTAGCTGGCCGTCGGCGTGAGCGACGCCAGCTGGGAGTCCGTGAGGCACTCGTAGCCGAGCTTGAGCTGGAGGTTGGGGATGATCGAGATGAGGTTGGCGTTCCCGCACCGCTCGCCGTAGCCGTTCATGGTCCCCTGGACGTGGGTGGCTCCCGCCATGATCCCCGCCAGCGCGGTGGCGACGCCGCAGCCGGCGTCGTCGTGGGTGTGGATGCCGATCCGCACCACAGAGCCGACCACGGCCACGACATCGCTCATGGCCGCCCCGACCACATGGGGCAGGGTCCCGCCGTTGGTGTCGCAGCAGACCACGGTCTCGGCGCCGGCCTCGGCGGCGGCGCGCAGGCACCGCAGCGCGTAGTCGCGGTCGTCGGCGTAGCCGTCGAAGAAGTGTTCGGCGTCGTAGATCACCCGCTTGCCCTGGGCCACCAGGAACGCCACTGACTCGGCGATCATCCGCAGGTTCTCGTCGCGGTCGACCTTGACGACCTTCTCCAGGTGAAGGGCCCAGGTCTTGCCCACGAGCGTGCATACCGGTGCGAAGCATTCGGCGATGACGCGCAGGGCCGGGTCGGCTTCGGCCGCCACCTCGCGCCGGCGGGTCATCCCGAAGGCGCAGATCTGGGCATGGGCGAACGACTCGCCCGCCAGCAGGCCGAAGAGCTCGAGCTCCTTGGGGTTGGAGCTGGGGAACCCGGCCTCGATGAGGTCCAGCCCGAGCTCGTCGAGGCGGTGGGCGACGCGCAGCTTCTCACCGGCCGACAGCGACATCCCCTCGCCCTGCATGCCGTCACGCAGGGTGGTGTCGTACAGCTCGATCCGCGTGCTCATGGGGCGGCGCTGCGGGAGGGGACCTTGACGACGTCCAGCCACTCCCGATAGCGCGCGTCGCGGCCGTGCAGGGCGTCGACGAAGACGGTCTGGATCGCGCGGGTCACCGGCCCGGCCACGCCCTCCCCGATGCGGTGGTCATCGATCTCTCGCACCGGGACCATCTCGGCGGCGGTGCCCGACAGAAACACCTCGTCGGCGAGGTAGAGCTCGGCTCGGGCGACGTCGCGCTCGATCAGCTCGTAGCCGAGGTCGCGGGCGATCTGCATGATCGACTTGCGGTTGATCCCGTCGAGGATGCCGGCGGTCTGCGGCGGGGTCAGGATCACCCCGTCGCGCACCAGGAAGATGTTCTCGCCGGTGCCCTCGCTCACGAAGCCGCGGCTGTCGAGCAGGATCGACTCCTCGTAGCCGCCCTTCACCGACTCGACCTTGGCCAGGACGCTGTTGAGGTACTGCCCGGAGGCCTTGGCGTGCGGGATGAGCGAGTCCGAGGAGATGCGCCGCCAGCTCGAGACCTTGGCGCGCACGCCCTGGGTGGCCGAGTCCGCGCCGAGGTAGGCGCCCCACGGCCACACGGCGATCGAGACGCTCACCTCGCAGTCGAGGGGGTTCAGGCCCATCTGGCCGTAGCCGCGGTAGACGATCGGGCGGATGTAGCACGCCGGCAGCCCGTTGGCGGCGATCAGCTCGTGGGTGGCGGCGCGTAACTCCTCGAGCGTGTACGGGATCGGCATGTAGTACAGCTCCGCCGACGCGAACAGCCGCTTGAGGTGGTCCTGGTGGCGGAAGATCGCCGGGCCCTCGGGCGTGTCGTAGGCCCGCTCGCCCTCGAACACGCCGGTCCCGTAGTGCAGCCCGTGGGTCAGTACGTGGATCTTCGCGTCCTCCCAGGCAACGAGTTCTCCGTTGTGCCAGATGAGGTCGGCTTGTTCCACGACTGCTCCTTGGTTTGAAAATCCCGCGGCGGGGCGGCTGAGGGTGTTGGGGGTGGGCGGTGGGGTCGGCTAGAGGTGCTGAAGGACTTCCCGGGTGGCTTGGGCGGTCGTCGCCTCGCCCCCCAGATCGGGCGTGCGCAGCCCCTCGGACAGCGCACGATCGACCGCCGATTCTACCGCCGTGGCTTCGTTTTCCAGGGCGAATCCGTGCCGCAGCATCATCGCCGCCGACAGGAACATCGCCAGCGGATTGGCGATCCCCTGGCCGGCGATGTCGGGGGCCGAGCCATGGACGGGCTCGAACACCCCCGGGGTGGGTGGGACCGTCTGCCCGAGGGAGGCGCTGGGCAGCATGCCCAGTGAGCCGGTGAGCATCGCCGACTCGTCGGAGAGGATGTCGCCGAACATGTTCTCGGTCACGATGACCTCGAAGTCCCGGGGCGCCGACACGAGCTTCATCGCCGCGTTGTCCACGAGCAGGTGCTCGAGCTCGATGTGCGGGAATTCGTCGGCGTGGACCTCGCGGATGACCTCGCGCCACAGGCGGCTGGTCTCCAGCACGTTGGCCTTGTCGACGCTGGTCACACGCGAGCGCGCAGCGCGGAATGCAACTCGGGCGATGCGCACGATCTCCTCACGGGTGTAGACGCAGGCGTCGGACGCGCTGTCGGCCGTTCGCGTCTTCTCGCCAAAGTAGATCCCGCCGGTGAGCTCGCGGACGACGAGCATGTCGGTGCCCTCGATGATCTCGCGCTTGAGCGGGCTGGCGTCGTAGAGCGCCGGCAGCGGCTTGACCGGGCGCAGGTTGGCGAAGAGGCCGAGGCCCTTGCGCAGGCCGAGCAGCCCCTGCTCGGGCCGCGGCTGGTTGGGATCGGTGGTGTCCCACTTGGGGCCGCCCACGGCGGCGAGCAGAACCGCGTCCGCCCCGCGGCAGGCGGCGAGCGTCTCGTCGGTCAGCGCGGTGCCGTGGGCGTCGATGGAGGCGCCGCCGAACGGGTGCTCCTCATACTCGAAACGGCCCGGGGCGACCGCGTCGAGGATCTCGACGGCGGGCCTGATGATCTCGGGACCGATGCCGTCTCCGGGCAGGAGGATGACGCGGGAGGCCATGGGGACCGGCACGGTAGCCGATCTATCAGCCGACCGGCCGCCGCGCGCTCATGTTCAGGCGCACGTAGTCGAGCACCACTGGCGTGTCGTAGCGCTCGAGCACGGTGTCGACGAAGCGATCGCGCAGTTCGGCGGGCAGCGGGTCCAGATGACGCACCAGGCACACGGTGCTGACGAACGCGCGTGGCTCCTCGAGCGGAGTGGGCTTCTCCTCCAGCCAGGTGGAGATGTCGGTGAAGCCGGCCCGCTCCAGCCGCTCCGCGGTCTCCTCGGCGGTGGCGTAGTTCCACGGGCGCACCCAGTCCGTGAAATAGGGCGCGAACGGCTCCTCGAAGGCGACCTCGTCGGCGAGCACGCGGAACCGGTCGATGTTGCCCTTGCCGCCGCACTGAGCCAGTAGCCGCGCGCCCGGCTTCATGTTGCGCGCCAGCGCCGCGAAGAGCGCGTCGTGATCGGGGATCCAGTGAAACGTGGCGTTGGAGAAGACGACGTCGACGGGCTCGGGCAACTCCAGCTCGGCCAGGTCCTGGCACAGTGCGGTGGCACGGTCGCCGACCGCCTCCTGGGTGTGACGGACCATCGACGGCGCGGCGTCGACGGCATACACCGTTCCGCGCGGGACGCGGCGGATGAGCTCGAGCGTGATCTTGCCGCTGCCGCAGCCGGCGTCGACCACGACCTCGTCGCCGGCCAGTTCGAGCCGGTCGAGCTGCTCGGCGGCCCAGCGCTGCTGGGGCGCAGAGACGCGGTCATAGGTGCTGGCATCCCAGTCTTTGGTGCCGGCCATGGCTCTCAGCTCTCCTTCTGGGCGATCAGGACGGCGAACCGCCAGGACTTGTAGGTGCAGTCGGCCGTGGCGAAGCCGGCGTCGCGCAGCCACCCGAGCTGGGTCTCGACGTCCGTGCAGCGGTCGTGGCGCATGCGCTTGCGTGCGCCGTCGATCTCCTCCTCGGTGGCACCGAGCGCCCGGCAGTCGTCGGCCCATCGCTGCGTGTAGATCGCGCTGAGCTCCGGGGTGGGGGCGTCCACCTGCTCGGCGTTGGCGAACAGGCCGCCCGGCCGCAGCGCGACATGGATCCGTCTCATCAGCGCGCGCTTGTCGGCGTGCTCGAGGTGGTGAATGGCCAAGGCCGAGACGACCGCATCGAACGGGCCCTCGGGCAGCGCGCCCGCCATGTCGGCGACGTGGACCGCGCTCACCGTGTCACCGAGACGCTGCTGGGCGAGCGCCAGCATCGGCTCGGAGGCGTCGAGCAACTCGATCTGCGCCTCGGGCAACGCCTCCGCCACCACGGCGCTGAGCAGCCCGGTGCCGGCCCCGAGGTCGAGCACGCGGCAGATCTCACCCGGGACGACGCGTTCGAGCGCCTCCACGACGGCACCGTAGAAGCCGTCGTAGTCGGGGACGAGCCGCCGGCGCAGGCCGTCGTAGTCGGCGGCGTGAGCCGAGAACACCTGGACCACGCCGGCCCCACCGGGCCCGCTCACAGCGCGCTCGTCGACGGTCCCGACCGCTCGCGGTCGCGCTCGTAGGCCGCGATGGCGGCATCCTGCTCGAGCGTGAGCGCGATGTCGTCGAGGCCATTGAGGAGCCGGTGCTTGATCTCGGGGTCGATCTCGAAGCGCGCGGTCCCGACCTGGCCATCGGGGCCTGGTGCCCGCCACCGAACCTCCTGCCCGGCGAGGTCGACCTGAGCCTGCCCTGCCTCCGCGATCGCCGCGCACTCCTCGCTGGTCAGCTGCACCGGGAGCAGACCGATCTTCGTGCAGTTGGAGCGGAAGATGTCAGCGAAGCTCGAGGCGATGACCGCCTGAAAGCCGTAGTCCTCCAACGCCCACGGCGCATGCTCGCGGCTGGAGCCGCAGCCGAAGTTGCGCCCCGCAACCAGGATCGGGTTGGCCGGCAGGTCCCAGCCGGGCTCCTTGGCCCAGTCGTAGAACAGGAACTCACCGAAGCCGGTGCGCTCGACCCGCTTGAGGAACTGCTTGGGGATGATCTGGTCGGTGTCGACGTCGTCGCGGTTGAGCACGCTGACCGGCCCGGTGATCGTCTCGATCGCCTTCATGAGTTGGCCTTGGGGTGGGTGGGGACGGATTCCGCGGGGTCGTATTCCCGTATGTCGACGAAATGGCCCTCGATCGCCGCCGCGGCGGCCATCTGGGGCGACACGAGATGTGACCGGGCGCCGCGGCCCTGGCGGCCCTCGAAGTTGCGATTCGACGTCGAGGCGACCCGCTCACCCGGCGCGGCGATGTCGGGGTTCATGCCCAGGCACATCGAGCAGCCCGCTCCGCGCCAATCGAAGCCGGCGGCGCGGAACACCTCATCGAGGCCCTCCTGCTCGGCCTGCGCCTTGACCTGCTGAGAGCCCGGCACGACCATCGCGTAGACGCCCTCGGCCACCTTGCGCCCGCTGACCACCTCGGCGGCCGCGCGCAGGTCGCCGATGCGAGAGTTGGTGCACGAGCCGATGAAGACCCGGTCGAGCTTGAGCTCCTGGATCGGCGTGCCCGCCTTCAGCCCCATGTAGTGCAGGGCGCGCTCGTCGCCGTCGTCCTGGGGGTCGGGCACCGCCTCGCTGACGCCGACGACCATCTCGGGGTTGGTGCCCCACGTGACCATCGGGCTGATCGCGCCGGCGTCGACGACGACCTCCTTGTCGAAGGTCGCGCCCTCGTCGGTGTGCAGATCGCGCCATTCGTCAGGGGCGGCGGCCGGAGCGGCCGGACGCCCGATGACCCACTCGAACGTCGTCTCGTCGGGGGCGATCATGCCAGCGCGCCCCCCGCCCTCGATCGTCATGTTGCAGACGGTCATGCGACCCTCCATGGTCAGCGACGCGATCGCCGGCCCCGAGTACTCCACGACATGGCCGACGGCGCCGTCGACGCCGATCTGGCCGATGGTGGCCAGGATCAGGTCCTTGGCGGTGACGCCGAACCCGAGCTCGCCCTCGTAGCGGATGATCATCGACTTGGGCTTTGACTGGACCAGGCACTGTGTGGCCAGCACGTGCTCGACCTCGGAGGTCCCGATCCCGAAGGCCAGCGCGCCGAAGGCGCCGTGGGTGGCGGTGTGCGAGTCGCCGCAGACGATCGTCATGCCCGGCTGGGTCACGCCCAGCTCGGGGCCGATCACGTGCACGATTCCCTGACGGTCCGAGCCCAGCGAGTAGACCGGGATCCCGAACTCCTCGCAGTTGCGCTCCAGGGTCTCCACCTGAACACGGGAGAGCTCGTCCTTGATCCGTGCGGCCACGGGGGTGCCGTCGGTGGGGACGTTGTGATCGGCGGTGGCGAGGGTGCGGTCGGGACGCCGCAGCTTGCGGCCGGCCAGACGGAGCCCGTCGAACGCCTGCGGGCTCGTGACCTCGTGGACGAGGTGCAGGTCGATGTAGAGAAGGCCGGGGGCGACCTCGTGGGCCTCCCAGATCTTGTCGAACAGGCTCTTGGGCATGGGTGACTACTAGCTCCTCCTGAGTCCCGCGCTCACCACTGCCAGGAGCACGGCCTCGTCGGTTCCGGGGTTCTCGAAGTGATGGGGCAGGTCCGCGTCGAAGGTGACGCAGTCGCCGGCGGCCAGCTCGTGGCGGGCGCCGTCGCAGTGCAGAACGACGGTGCCCTCCTGGACGAGCGCCGTCTCGCGGCTGCCCGGCTCGTGCATCGGCGGGTCGCCGGGGCCGCCGGTCACCGCGCCGGCGGACAGCGTGTGGTGCGAGAGCTCCGCGCGCTGGCCCGGCAGCGGGGGCGTGAGGATCTCGTAGGCGTGGCCGGACGCGGCGACGGGGCCGGTCCGGCGCTCGCCACGGCGCACGACCGTCACCGCCCCTCCCTCGTCCAAGCGCAGCAGCTGGGACAGGCGCAGCTCCAGGCCATGGGCGATCCGCGTCGCCACCTGGAGCGTCGGGCTCGTCTCCCCGCGCTCGACCTGGGACAGCATCGGCGCGCTCACGCCACAGCGCAGCGCCAGGTCACGCAGGGACAGATCCATCGCCTCGCGCAGCGCGCGGATGCGCGCGCCAAGGCTCTCCGGCGAAGTCACGTGCGGTTCGGCCAGCGCCATACGGCTGTACGCTATCACGTACATTCGTCTGTTGACAGCGACGCAGTGGTCCGCTCGGCGCCTGGGTAGCCTGCAACGCGTGCGGACGCGGCCCGATGTCCTGGTTCTCGGTGGCGGCGGCGTGCTCGGCGAAGCGTGGATGATGGGTGTCCTGGCGGGGATCGAGGACGGCGCCAACGTCGACCTGCGCGAGTGCGAGTCCTTCGTGGGCACGTCGGCCGGGGCGATCGTGGCCGCCCACCTGGTGGCCGGCAACGCGCCGCGCCGCCCATCGTCGGTGGGGACCGAGCTCGAGCTCTCCACGGGCGGCCCCACCCGAGGGTTGGCCATCGCCGCGGTGGCCGCCGCCCGGCGTGCCGGCCAGGCCGCGATCGCCGCGAGCGCCACCTTCGCGCCGTTGGCCCTGGGCATGGCCGCCCCCGGCGGGGCGCTGGTGCGAGCGCTCCTGCTGCGCGGCCTCCCCCGCCCCCCGGACACGCTCGCCGGCCTTCGCGCCCACATCGAGAGCTCGGCCGCCCGCTTCGACGGCCGGCTGCGCATCACCGCCGTGGACCGTGCCAACGGGCGCCGGGTCGTGTTCGGCAGCCCGGGCGCCCCGTCGGCCAGTGTCGGCGAGGCGGTCGAGGCCTCGTGCACCGTGCCGTGGCTGTTCGCGCCCGTGCGCATCGGCGGTCGCGAGTACGTCGACGGCGGCGTGTGGAGCCCCACCAACCTCGACGCCGCGCCCGCAGGACGCGACACCCACGTGCTCTGCCTCAACCCCACCGCCAGCCTGGCCACGCGCCACACGATGCTCACGGTGATGCGCAACGTCGCCCGTTCGGCCGTGTCGATCGAGGCGCTGGCCCTGCGCCGCCGCGGGGCCCGGGTGCGGACGATCGCCCCCAACGCGGAGTGCGCCGCCGCGATGGGCTCCAACTTCATGGATCAGGAGCCGCGCACCCGGGTCCTCTCGGCCGCCTACCGACAGGGCCTGCTGGTCGCCGCCGACGGCGGTCGCCGGTAGGGCACTCGGCTCACCGGAGCGAGCGCCCGACCGTCGCGCGTTGCGGCTATGGCGCCCGGACGACCTCGGGCGCCGGAGCGTCCGCGGCCTCCTGCTCGGCGAGCACGCCGTGGCGGCGCACCGCGTTGGACAGCGCGCGCACGTAGGCCCGGGCGCCGGCCTCGAGGATGTCGGTGGACACGCCCTGCCCGGCGCCGGTGACGCCGCCGAACTCCAGCACCACCGAGGTCTCACCGAGAGCGTCCTGGCCGCCGGTGACCGCGTCGACGCGGAACTCGCGGAGCTTGGCATCGACCTTGGTGGCCGCGTTGATGGCGTGGAAGATGGCGTCGACCGGGCCGTCGCCGGTGAAGGAGCCGACCAGCTCCTCCCCGTCGGGACCGCGCACGCCGACGGTGGCATGCGGGGGCCGCCGCGTCGAGGCCTCGACGTCGAACCACTCGAGCGTGTAGCCGGCGATCTCCTGGCGCAGCTCGTCGGTGACCAGCGCCTCCAGGTCCAGGGCGGTGACCTGCTTCTTCTTGTCCGCGATCTCCTTGAAGCGCTTGAACGCGGTGTTGAGCGCCTGGCCCTGCAGCTCGAAGCCCAGCTCGGCCAGCGCCTGGGCCAGCGCGTGGCGGCCCGAGTGCTTGCCCAGCACGATCGAGTTGGCGTCCAGCCCGACCGTGGTGGCGTCCATGATCTCGTAGGTGGTGCGCTCCTTGAGCACCCCGTCCTGGTGGATGCCCGACTCGTGGGCGAACGCGTTGCGGCCCACGATCGCCTTGTTGGGCTGGACTACGTAGCCGGTCAGGCGCGAGACCATCCGCGACGTCCGAGCGATCTCCCGCGTATTGGCCCCGGTGAACAGGCCCACGTCGGCCTGGCGCGTGTGCAGGAGCATGATGATCTCCTCGAGCGACGCGTTGCCGGCCCGCTCGCCGATGCCGTTGACCGCGCACTCCACCTGGCGCGCGCCCGCCTGCAGACCCGCGAAGGAGTTGGCCACGGCCAGACCCAGGTCATCGTGGCAGTGGACTGACAGGACGACGTCGTGCAGGTCCGGTACCGCCTCGTAGAGCCGGCGCAGAAACTCGGCGTACTCGTGGGGCATGGTGTAGCCGACGGTGTCCGGGATGTTGATCGTCGTGGCGCCCTCGTCGATCGCGATCTGGCACACCTCGGCGGTGTAGTCCAGGTCGGCGCGCGTCGCGTCCATGGGTGAGAACTCGACGTCGTCGAGGTACTGCTTGGCGTGCGCCACCGCGGCCCGCGCCTGGCCCTTGACGTCCTCGCGCGTGGACTGCAGCTGGTGCTTGATGTGAATGTCCGACGTCGAGATGAAGGTGTGGATCCGCGGGTGCTCGGCGTCCTTGACCGCGTTGTAGGCGGCGTCGATGTCGCCCACGTGGGTGCGGGCCAGGCCGGCGATGACCGGACCTTCCACGGTGCGCGCGATCGCCTGGACGGCCTCGAAGTCGCCGGGCGAGGTGATCGGGAACCCGGCCTCGATCACGTCGACGCCCAGGCGGGCGAGCTGCTGGGCGATCTCCAGCTTCTCCTGCGTGTTCAGCGAGATGCCGGGCGACTGCTCTCCGTCACGCAGCGTCGTGTCGAAGATCAGTACTCGGTTGGGATCGTCAGGTGGTGTCATGTCGCTTGCTTCCCTTGGCTCGAACTTGACTGCTTCTCGGTGCTGTTGTTCGCGGCTACGTGCGGCCGCCCACGCGCTATTCCCCCTTGCGGGGGAGGAGAAGAAGTCGGAGGTCGAGGCTCAGCGACATTCGACGCACAGCGTAGCAATGCCTTCCAGGCCCGGGGGTGGCGGACGCTGCCATCCTGTGCGGTCATGCGCCGCGCGGACCGAGTCGCCCTCCACAGCCATTGGGCCTACATCTCCCTGATCCCGGTCGGGTTCGGAGCGTGGGCGCCGCTCTACGCCGGCGTGAAGGCCCGCCGCCCGACGTGGATCGCGCTGGGCGCCGTGTGGACGGCGATGATCGTTGTCGCGCTGGTGCTGTCCAGCGGCCACGGACATGGGAACGACGGGATCGTCGGGGCGCTGGCGATCATCGCCTGGGTCGGTGGCATCGCCACCTCGTTCAGCATCCGTGACGCCTATGACCGGCAGATGCGTTCCCCGCTCCAGGAGGCCACGAGCGCCGCCGAGCAACGGCTGCACGACCGCCGCCGTGCCGCCGAGATCGCTCAGCGTGACCCGGCGCTGGCCCAGGAGATCGGCATCGGCCGGCCCGACCGCGCGGACGCCGACCCCGCGGGGCTCGTGGACGTCAACAACGCCAGCGTGACGGCCCTGATGACGCTGCCGGGCGTCGACGGCGACCTGGCCACGGAGATGATCGAGACCCGTGAGAAGGTGGGCGGCTTCTCGTCGCTGGAGGACTGCGGCGCGCAGCTGGACCTCGACGGCGACGCCGTGGAGGCCCTGCGCGACAAGGTCGTGTTCCTGCCGCGCTCCTAGGGCACGGTGGCCCTACAGCGCGACGGTGTGACCGGCGACGAAGCCCTCGCTGTTGACGATCTTCGCCACCACGTCGGCCGGGACCGGTGACGCGGTGGTGATCGCCATGGCGGCGAGGTGACCCTCGTCGTCGGGGCGCTCGTCGGGCAACCGCCCGACGGCGGCCGAGATGATGTTGACCCCGTGCTCGCCGAACAGCGTCCCGACACGGCCGAGCATGCCCGGCAGGTCCTGGTAGCGGAACAGGGTGATGTGCTCCTCGAGCTGGACGTTGAAGCGATGGCCCCACGCCTCGAGCAGGTGGGGCCGGTTGCGCTGGCCGAAGAGCGTGCCCGCCACGCGCACTGCGTGGCCGCCCGCGGTCACCTGCACGCGGACGAGGTCGGTGTACTCGCGGGCGGTTGAGTGCTTGGTCTCCACCAGGCGGATGCCGCGCTCTTCGGCGACGACATGGGCGTTGACGGCGTTGAGGTCCTCCTCGGTGTGGCCGGCCAGAGCCCCCAGCAGCGCCTGGATCGACAGCAGCCGCGTGTCGCGGTCCGCCAGCCGGCCGAAGTACTGGGTCTCGATCCGGTCCACCGAGCCGCCCTCGGCGATCGCCAGCGTCAGCGCGATCCGGCCCAGCGACTCGCACAGGGCGACGTACGGGCCGAGCACCTCGAGGTCCTCGGCGGGGATCGCGGGCACGTTGACCGCGCTGGTCACCACGCCGCCGGCCAGCGCCGCCACCACCTGCTCGGCGGCTTGGTACCCGGCCCGGTCGGTGGCCTCGGCGGTGGACGCGCCCAGGTGCGGGGTCACGATCACGTTGGGGTAGCCGAACAGCGGGTGATCGGTGATCGGCTCGGAGCGGAACACGTCGAGCGCGGCGCCGGCCACCTTGCCGGAGTCGAGCGCCGCCTTGAGGTCCTCGTCGACGACCAGCGGTCCGCGGGCCACGTTGAGGATCCGCACCCCGTCCTTGCACTGGGCCAGAACCTCGGCGTTGAGCCAGCCCTCGGTGTCGGGCGTCTTGGGCAGGTGCAGGGTGATGAAGTCGGCGGCCGCGTACACGTCTTCGGGCGAGGCGGCCTGCTCGACACCGAGCTCTCGGTAGCGCTCGGCCGATACGTAGGGGTCAAACGCGACCACGTGCATGTTGAACCCGCGGGCGCGTTGTGACACGAGCTGGCCGATCCGGCCGAAGCCCAGGATCCCCAGCGTCTTCTCGTAGAGCTCCACGCCGGAGAACTTCGAGCGCTCCCACGCCCCGCCGGTGAGCGACGCGTGGGCCTGCGGGACGTTGCGGGCCAGTGCCAGCAGGAGCGCCATCGTGTGCTCGGCGGCGGTGATGACGTTGGACTCGGGCGCGTTGGCGACGACGATCCCGCGCTTGGTCGCCACGGGGACGTCGACGTTGTCCACCCCCACGCCCGCGCGGCCGACCGCGCGGAGCCGGGTGGCCTTGGCCAGCAGATCGCCGTCGAGCTTGGTCGCCGAGCGGATGAGGATCCCCTCGTACTCGCCGATCCGTTGCTCGAGCTCGGAGCGGTCCCAGCCGACGCCGACGTCGACCTCGAAGTGCTCGCGGAGCAGGTCGACCCCGGAGTCACCGATCTTCTCCGCGACGAGGACGCGTGTCATGACCTCTCCAGGACCCAGTCGATGCAGGCGGTGAGCGCCTGCACGTCAGCGGGATCGGTGGCGGGGAACATGGCGACGCGCAACTGGTTGCGTCCAAGCTTGCGGTAGGGCTCGACATCGACGATCCCGTTGGCGCGTAGCGTCGCCGCCAGCGCGGCGGCGTCGACGCCCTCGTCGAAATCGATCGTGCCCACCACGAGCGAGCGCTTAGCGGGGTCGGACACGAACGGGGTCGCGCTCTCGTGGGCCATGGCCCACTCGTACAGGTGCGTGCTCGAGGCGCTGGTGCGCTGCACCATCGCGTCCAGTCCGCCCTGGTCGAGCATCCAGTCCAGCTGGCTCTCCAGGAGCAGCAGCGTGACGATCGCCGGGGTGTTGTAGGTCTGGTCCTTGCGGGAGTTCTCCAGCGCCGTCGGGAGCGACAGGAAGTCTGGAACCCAGCGGGAATCACTCCCGCCGCCCAGCTCGTCCACGCGCTCGAGCGCCGCCGGGCTCATCGCCGCCAGCCACAGGCCGCCGTCTGAGGCAAAGCCCTTCTGGGGCGCGAAGTAGTAGACATCGGCGTCGGCCGCGGCCAGCGGCAGGCCGCCGGCACCGGAGGTGGCGTCGATGAGGACCAGGGCGCCGTCGGAGCCCTCCGGGCGCGTCACCGGCACCATCACGCCGGTCGACGTCTCGTTGTGGGCCCACGCGATGGCGTCCACCGGCTCTGAGCCCAGCCCCTCCCCCGGCACCGGCGCATCGCCGGGCTCGGCCTCGACGACGATCGGCTTGCGCAGGAACGGGGCCGCCTTCGCGCAGGCGGCGAACTTGGACGAGAACTCGCCGTAGGCCAGATGCAGCGAGCGCTCGCGGATCAGGCAGCAGGTGGCGGCGTCCCAGAACGCGGTCGTGCCGCCGTTGCCCAGCACCACCTCGTACCCGTCCGGAAGCGAGAGGAGCTCCGCGATGCCGGCGCGGATGCGACCCACGAGCTGGCGAACCGGCTTCTGGCGATGCGAGGTGCCGATGATCGCGGCGCCCGGGCCGACGACGTACCGGAGTTGCTCGGGCCGCACCCGGGATGGGCCGGATCCGAAGCGCCCATCCAGGGGCTTGAGCTCGTCAGGGATCCTGAGGTCAGTCGTTGTCTGGGTCATGTGGCCTGGCGGGGGACGGGGCTGGGGATGGGATACCCGCGGCGGGCGGGAGCTACTTACTCCTGGAAGTCGGTGTCGATCCAGTCCATCTGGGCGCGCAGCTCCTTCCCCACGACCTCCACCTGGTGGCCGGCCTGCTCGGCGCGCATGCGCTTGAAGTTCTCCTGACCCGCGCGGTTCTCGGCGATCCACTCGCGGGCGAAGTCCCCGCTCTGGATCTCTGAGAGCACCTGCTTCATCGCGGCGCGCGTCTCCTCGCCGATGATCCGCTGGCCGCGGGTCATGTCGCCGTACTCGGCGGTATTGGAGATCGAGTAGCGCATGCCGCTGATCCCCTTCTCGTACATGAGGTCGACGATCAGCTTGAGCTCGTGCAGGACCTCGAAGTAGGCCAGGCGCGCGTCGTAACCGGCGTCCGTCAGAGTCTCGTAGCCCGCGCGCACGAGCTCGGTGACGCCGCCGCACAGGACCGCCTGCTCGCCGAACAGGTCGGTCTCGGTCTCGTCCTTGAAGGTCGTCTCGATGACGCCGCCGCGGGTGCCGCCGATGCCCTTGGCGTAGGCGAGCGCCAGGCCGAGCGCGTCGCCGCTGGCGTCCTGGTGCACCGCCACCAGGCACGGCACGCCGGAGCCCTCCAGGTATTGACGCCGCACGAGGTGGCCCGGGCCCTTCGGGGCCACGAGGGCCACGTCGACATCGGGCGGCGGGACGATCTCGCCGTAGTGGATCGAGAACCCGTGGCCGAACATGAGCATGTTGCCGGCGGCGACCCCGTCCTTGAGGCCATCTTCCCAGATCTGGCCGTGCAGCTCGTCGGGGGCGAGCAGCATGATGATGTCGCCCTCGCTGGCGGCGTCGGCGGGCTCGAGCACCCTGAGGCCGTGGGCCTCAGCCTTGGCGACGCTGCTCGAACCGGATCTCAGGCCGACGACTACGTCGACGCCGGACTCTTTGAGGTTGAGCGCGTGGGCGTGGCCCTGGGAGCCGTAGCCGATGATCGCGACGGTCTTGCCGTCGAGCTTTGAGAGGTCTGCGTCGTCGTCGTAGTACATATGGCTCGCAGGCTACAAGGCGCAGCCTGCGAACCTCTCGTCGGCGTGAGCGGTCCCCGCCCGCCCGCTATCCGCCGAACCGCTGCTGCAGCGCCAGCACGTTGTTGACGTAGGCCTGCGTGTCGGAGTACAGACCGTGCGCACGGACTGACTGCAGACCCTGGTAGTAGCCGGCCACAGCCATCGCCGCGTTGCCGCCCGTGTCTGAGAGCAGCGAGTGCAGCAGCAGGGAGCCGGCGCGGATGTTGTCGGTCGCCGAGGACGATTGCAGCGGCGGGGGCCCGGCCAGGTTCTGGCCGATCCAGTTCCAGGTCGACGGCATGATCTGCATCACGCCGACGGCGCCGGTCGACGAGACCATGCCGTTGTTGAACCCGCTCTCCTGGTAGCCGATCGCCTCGGCCAGCGATGGCGGAACGCCCTCGCTCGACGCGATCGACCCGACCTCGGACGGGCTCACCGTCTGGGCGGTGGGCTGCGAGCCCGCTCCGCTCGACGGAGACGTCGACACCATCTCGGTGGTGGCCGGCGCGGCGCTCGAGGACGAGCTGCCGACGGGGTGCAGGGTCGTGCCCGAGATGAGCAGGCTGGACGGGTCAAGGCCGTTGGCCGCGGCCAACGCGTCGACGGTGACGCCGAGGCGCGCGGCCAGCGCGCTGAGCGTGTCGCCGCGCTGCACAACGTAGTCCCCGCCACCGCTCGACGACGTGACCGGGGCCGCGCTGCTCGAGGCCGAGCCGCCGACGGAGTGCAGGGTCGTGCCGGCGACGAGGAGGTTGGACGGGTCAAGGCCGTTGGCCGCGGCGAGCGCGTCCACGCTGACGCCCAGGCGCGAGGCGATCGCGCTCAGGGTGTCGCCGGGCTGCACCTGATACGCCCCACCGCCGCTCGACGCCACCCGAGAGGAGGTGTCCGAGTCGGAGTCCGCGCTGGAGGACGAGGCGGCAGACTCCACGGCCGCGGCGCCCCGGGGCGGGATGGTCAGCAGCGAGCCCGTGGTGAGCTGCGAGTCCGACGACATGCCGTTGGCAGCGGCCAACTGCGAGACCGGCAGACCATCGGCGGCAGCGACCGAGCTCAGGGTCTCGCCCTTGGCGATGACGTGTTGAAAGGCGGCCGACGCGGTGGTGGGTGCCCACGCGGCAGCGGCGATCGTGAGTGTCAAGACGAGGAATTTCCATGTGCGCATGGCTGACAGTGTCCCCGGTGTGGTGTGCACGGGAAAACCCTGCAATTGCCCTCTCAGGGTGCAATATCCCTGTCACACCATGACGGGAGTCATGGGCTGCACGGTCGCTTGCCTCCGGCCCGGCGGAACGGTCGTGTGGGGAGGCCGGGGTCAGGCGCCGGCGCGGGCCACCAGCGAGACGCCGGGCAGCGTCACCGAGCCGTCCGGCGCGGTGTACGGGGCGGCGGCGGCGGTCATGTAGGCCGCGACCTCGCCCCTCTGCTCGTCGGTCAGCTCGCCGTACGTCGTGCTGAAGCCTGGTGAGCAGTTGGCGCTCTCGGAGACGATGTCCTGCGCGGTGGCGTAATGGCGCTCGAGGTTCACCGGGACCACTTCGACGTCCGTGAAGCCGGCGTCGTCGAGCAGCTCCGCGAGGCGGCCGTCGTCGGCCATCGAGAACGGGCCGGGGGCGTTGGGATCCGGCGGCTCGGCGTGCCCCAGCTCCAGCAGCGCGGTGCTCGGAATGAGCGCCCACGGGTTGCGCTCACGGGCGTCCCACACCGCCAGCGCCGCGTGGCCCCCGGGTCGCAGCACGCGCCGGATCTCGCGGGCGGCGGCGGCCGGGTCGACCGTGAGCATGATCCCCCAACGGACGAGCACGGCGTCGACCGTCGCGGTCTCGAGGTCGATCCACTCGAGCTCCAGCTGCCGGAACTCGACGTTCCGGATGCCCAGCTGCGCCGCCCGGGCGCGGGCAACCTCGATCATCGGCTCGGCGCCGTCTGAGGAGATGAGCGTGCCCCCGGGCTGTACGAGCTCGGCGGCCATGAAGCCGGTGTCCCCGGGGCCAGACGCGAGCTCGAGCACGCGCTGGCCCGGCTGCAGATCCAGCGATTCGACCATCGCCACCGAGACGGGCATCCCCCAGTCGCGCACGGCCTCGGCCTCCCGTCCCCATCCCGCGGCGGCGGCCTCCCACGTCTCGCGGGTGAGTGCGCGCACCTGGTCGGGGTCGGTGTCGGTCATGTGAGCGAGAGCTTATCCCTCGGCCTGCGGCGCCGCTGGGGGCGGTGGCGCGAGCTGCTGCATGCGCTCGCCGAAGGCTGCGTCGATCTGGGCGCTCATCCTCTGGCCGAAGATGGCCTCCAGTGCATCGGTGGCCAGCGGACGCAGGCGTGCGACCGTCTCATCGATCTCCGCCCAGCGCTCAGTCGGCATCCCGGCCGCCTCGAAGGGCTCCCATACCTCGCGCATGAACAACGACACGAACGCCCCCGACACCGCGTCGCAGTGCAGCTCCACCTGCTTGAACACGGTGAGCGCCTCGTTGAGGGACACCCCGCGGGCCACCACGTGCTCGGCGACGGCCAGTAGCGACGGGCTGGGGACCTCGTAGCGGCCCTCGCCCGCGGAGACGAGCACGCCCAGCGTCTCGGCGCGGGACAGGACCCGCGGGGCCTCCTCGGCACTCACCCGAAAGCGCCGGCCCAGCTCCTCCACCGTGAGCGTCTGCGAGGGCTCCGCGGTCTCGCTGAGCGCTTGGCGGAAGCGGGCCAGGCGCTGCGCGGTGGCCTGGTCGTCTTGGAGCAGCCGCTTGATCCCCGCGAGGTTGAACCCGTCGTCCTGAAGCTCCTGGATGAGCTTGAGCCGCGCGACGTGCCCGGCGTCGTAGTAGCCGACGCGCAGGCGCACCTCCGGGGGGTCGAGCAGTCCCCGTGCCTGATGGGCACGGATGTTGCGCACCGTCATGCCGGTCGCGGCCGCCAGCTGCTCGATCGTGAGGTCGGCGGGCATCGTGGCAGATGATACCACCTACCGATGTTACGTCAGATGATGTGACATACGTCGGGTCAGCGCAGCTCGCGGCGCAGCAGCTTGCCGGTGACCCCGCGCGGGAGCCCGCTCACCGGCTCAAAGCGCTTGGGCACCTTGAAGGCGGCCAGCCGCGCGGCGCAGTGGGTGCGCAACGCCTCGGCCTCGATCTGCGCGCCGTCGGCGAGCACCACCTGGGCCACGACCGCCTCCCCCCACTCTGGATCGGCGCGGCCGAACACGGCGGCGTCCACCACTCCGGAGTGCTCGAGCAGGACGGATTCGACCTCCGCCGGGGCCACGTTCTCCCCGCCGGTGACGATCGTGTCGGCCTTGCGGCCGGCGATGATCAGCCGCCCGGCGTCGTCCAAGGCACCCAGATCACCGGTGTGCAGCCACCCGTCGGGGCCGACCGCGCCGGCGGCGACGGTCCGCCCCCGGACCAGGACCTCCCCGTCGGGGGCGATCTCGAGCTCGGTGCCCAGCAGCGGAACCCCGTCGGTGGCGATCTGCGAGCACGCCTCGGTCATGCCGTAGGACGGAGACACGTTCACGCGCGCCGCGCGCGCACGGGCGAGCAGCGCCGGCGCGATGGGGCCGCCGCCCAGCAGCACCCGCCGCAGCGTCGGGGGTTCTTGCAGGCCGGCGTCCAGGAGTCGCGCGAGCATCGTCGGCACGAGCGAGACAAGGGTCACCCGTTCTCCCGGGTCCATCAGCGCCGCGAGCGCACGCCCGGTGTCGAAGCGCTCGTGCAGGAGGACGGTGGTGCCGTAGACGGCCGAACGGATCTGAATGGACAAACCGCCGACGTGGGCCAGCGGCATTGGGCACAGCCACGTCTCGTCGGGGTCCAGGCCCAGCGCGAGCGCCGAGCCCAGCGCGTTCCACAGCCAGTTGTCAAAGCTGAGCGCCACCGGCTTGGGGCCCGCTGTGGTGCCCGACGTGAACATGAGGGTGGCCGTCGTGTCCGGATGGATCGCGCGTGGCCCGCGGGCGAGGCCGGAACGGCCGGCGCCGTCGCCAACCGGAAGCGCATCGAGCACGAGCGACGCGTGCGCCATGCGGAGCGCCTGCTCGGCTTCGGTCAGCCGCAGATCGATGGGGACCGCCACGACCCCGAGAAGCAGACAGGCATGCAGAGCGACCACCAGGTCGGCGCTCGGAAGCGCGAGGGCCACATGGTCACCCGCGGCCACGCGTCTGGCCTGGAGCGCAGCCGCGACGGTGTTGGCGCGGTCATACAGCTCGGCGTACGTGGTCTGAGCACCGTCAGCTGTCTTCAGCGCGGTTCGGGGACCGTGGATCCGGGCGGCGCGGGTGAGCCAGGGTTCCATCAGGGTCGGAGGCTAGTCGCGCTCGGGATCCTCGCCCCTAAAGGTCGCCGGGCGGCGACTAAACACTCTCCGGGATCGGTCTAAAGACCCCGCGGCCAAACGGTGAACTTGCCCGATGTCAGCGGCCCGTTTATGGCCCACCATCGGCGGTGCCACTTGCAACTGCATATTCACGAGGGGGGTTCATGACTTTTTCCATCAGGCGCGCGCGCGACCGCGTCGCGCCCGCGATCGTCACCGCGGTGGCACTCGCCACATGCCACGCCGCGACTGCCGGCGCGCAGACGATCCAGGACACCTACAGCAACCCGGGCACGTACTCGGTCGCGATCCCGCAGTACACGACCGGCATCAACGTAATCGCCAACGGAGCGAGCGGGACCGCGGGCGGCGGCGGCGCGTCCACCAACGGCGGGGCGGGCGGGACAGGCGGCGAGGTCAACGTGACCGACGTCCCCGTCGCGCCCAACACCTTCATCTCACCGGGAGACACCCTTCAGGTATTCGTCGGCACGCAGGGCGCCGGCGGCCAGGGGGCCGGCGGCAACGAGCTGGGCGCGGGCGGCGGTAACGGCGGTCAGTACTCCAGCCTCGTCGACCAGACCAGCCAGGGGACCCTGCTTGCGCTCGCCGGCGGTGGGGGCGGCGGCGGAGGGGGCGGCGGCATCTTCGGCAACGACGGCGGCGCGGGTGGCTCGGGCACCTTCAACGAGGGCAACGGCGTGAGCGGCCTCGGCGTCGGCGGCGGCTCCGGCGGCAACTTCGGGTTCTTCAACAACTGCAACGCCCCCACTGGCGGCGGGAACGCCTCCGGCGCCGGTGCCCTCACGGATGCCGGCGGCGCCGGTGGTGGCGGCGACGGGCTCTGCGGCGGAAGCGCCGGCACCTCCGGCGGCGGAGGCGCCGGAGGCGGGGGCGGCGGGGGCGCGGGCCAGAGCGCCTTCAACACCCACGGCTCAGGCACCATCTCCATCGATCCCTTCCCCGGCAACGGTTCGATCGTGGTGAGCTTCACGCTCTCCCCGGTCGCACCGCAGATCACGTCTCCCGCGTCTGACTCGGTGGCGACGACGACGGGATCGGTCAACTACCAGGTCACCTCCACCGGCTATCCGGCTCCGACCTATTCGATCTCCGGCGCCCCGTCGTGGCTGACCATCGACCCGAACAGCGGTGACATCAAGGGCACCTGGCCCTCGCACACGGTCGGCAAGTTCACCTTCACGGTCACTGCCGACAACGGCACGGAACCGCCGGCGACCCAGCAGTTCAGCCTGAGCGTCACCGCTCCGCCGCTGACGCTCACCGCGCCGGGCACCCTGCACGGCAACGTGAGCAACCCGTTCACCGCCACGCTCAACGCCGGCGGCGGGGTCGCGCCCTACACCTGGTCGGTCGCCTCCGGGTCTCTGCCCGCGGGGCTGAAGCTGTCCTCCGACGGGCACATCACCGGAACGCCGACCACGAAGGTGACCAGAACGTTCACGGCAAAGCTGACCGACAGCGCCGTGCCGACTGCGGAGACCGCGACGGAGCAAGTCACCATTGCCATCGCACCCCGCACGCTCACGATCACCACGGCCACGTTGGCCCCGGCGACGGCGGGCAAGCCGTACTCACAGACGCTGAGCACGATCATGGGCCTCGCGCCCTTGCACTGGGCAGTCGTGAGCGGCGCGCTCCCGACGGGCCTGAGCCTGAATGCGACCACCGGTGTGATCGGCGGGACGCCGACCCAGACCGGGTCGTTCACGGCCGGGATCCGGGCCAGCGACGCAACCAAGCCCACGGCGCTGACGGCGACGCGGACGTACACGATCACGGTCAAGCCGGCGATCCAGGCTGCGGTCTACGTGCCGCAGGGCGGCTATAGCGCGGTGCTCTCGTATGCGCTGGGCGCCACCGGGAACGTCTCCCCGGTCACCACGCTCGCGGGCTCAGCCACCGGGCTCGACGGCACCGGGGCCGTCGCCATCGACCCGAACGGCCGGGTCTATGTGGCCAACGAAGACTCGGCGACGATCACCGAGTACGCCTACGGCCAGACGGGCAACGTGGCGCCGTCGGCGACGATCTCCGGAAGCAACACGGGCCTGGCCCTGCCCGATGGGCTGGCGGTCGACGCCACCGGCCGCCTCTACGTGGCCAATCACGCCGCCAACTCGATCACGGTCTACGCCCCGGGAGCGAGCGGCAACGTCACGCCCGTGGCCACGATCAGCGGCCCGGACACCGGCCTGAGCGGCCCGGTGGGCCTGACGATCGACCCGGCGGGCCATCTGTGGGTGAGCGACAACCAGAGCAACGCGCTCACGGAGTACGCCCCCGGGGCCCACGGGGACGCGTCGCCGCTGGACACGATCTCCGGACCGGGGACCGGCCTCAACGGCCCCTCGGGGCTCACCATCGACGGCGCCGGAAACCTCCTGGTCGCCGACACGTACGGCGAGGAGCTGCTCGAGTTCCAACTGAGCGCCAACGGGGCCGCACTCCCGCTGCGGGCGATCGTGGGCCCGAACACCGGGTTCTCGTTCCCGGTGGGCGTGGACGTGGACTCCAACGGCAACATCTACGTCTCCAACGAGTTCGCCGGGGTCGAGGCGTTCACCAGCAGCGCCACCGGCAACATGTCGCCGTTCGCCACGATCTCCGGATCGAACACCGGCCTGTCGTCGCCCGGCCTGCTGGCGGTGGCCCCGCCACTGGCCGTGCACACGGCGAGGCTGGTTGCGGCCCGTGCCGGCCACCGGTACTCGCACGGGCTCGAGGCGGTCCTGGGGACCGCACCGTACTCGTGGTCGGTGATCCGTGGCGGGCTGCCGCGCGGCCTGCACCTCGGCCGTGACGGAAGGCTCTCAGGACGCACGGAGCACGAGGGCCTCTACCGCTTCACCGTCCGGGTGCGCGACAGCTCGCACCCGCGGATGACGGCGAGCCGCGGTCTGGAGCTGGTGGTCCGCGGCCGCTGACCCAGCAGTCCGTCGGGGTCCCGCACATCGTGGGGCCCCGATCGGGCGGTGGTGCGTCCTGCGTCCGCCCGGGCACCGGCGAACGTCAACGGCGGGCTTGGGAGAGGCTCGCTGGAGCGTAAATGGCGGGCTTTGCAGGTGGTCGGGGCGGATCTTGGCGCTATTTCCTCCACTATCCGCCACGACCCGCCGAGGGACTCCCGCAGCGCCGATGCCGCCCACGCTCTCCACTCGTTAGCCGCCGTTGACGTTCGCCCCGGATCGCCGGAGACGCCCGGACCGTCTACCGGCGCGGGAGCGAGGCGACGCGCGGCCGCGCCGACGCGGGCACCGCCGCCGGAGCGCTGGGCCGCTCGGCAACATCCGCGGCCTCCGCCGCCTCGGCCACCTCGGGCACCCCGGGCACCTCCGCCCCCCGCCGCCTCGGCCGGCGCACGCGCAGCTCCTCGGCCAGGAAATAGGAGCCGACGACGAGCACGGCGGCGACCGCCTGGGCCACCACGGTCTGCACGTTGGGGAACACCGCAAACCACAGGCTCATCCAGCCGGGGATGGCCACGTTGATCGGGGTGGTGCCGATCCAGCCCGCCTGCTGGAGCTCCTGGACGGACTCGCCCACCATCACCAGCAGCACCACTCCGAGCATGACGCCGGTGGCCACCAGCATCTTCTTGTAGGGCAGCTTGCTCTGCAGGCCGAAGGTGAGCCACCCGATCGCGGCCACGAGCACCAGGCCGACCACCACGCCCTCGAGCACCACGCCCGAGCCATAGCGCAGGCGCAGGTTCTGGAGGAAGAGGACGACCTCGAACCCCTCCCGGTACACCGAGGTGAAGCCCAGGAGCACCAGACCGAGGATCGCCTTCTGTCGCCCAGTCGAGCCGGCCTCACCCATCAACGCCTTGCGCCGCCGGTTGTGGCTGGCGATCCAGCCGGTCCAATAGACCTTGTGGAAGAACCAGTTCATGACCACGAGCAGCACGACGATGGCCAGCAGCCCCGTGGCCGCCTGGAGGTCGAGGCTGCCGGGGCCGACGGCGTCGGTGACGGCGATGGCGATGAACCATGTGACGACGGCGGCGCCCAGCGCCGTCAGGCCGCCGAGCGCCAGCGGCCTGCGGTAGACGCTGTTGTCCCCGCGCATGCTCGCGGTGAGCACGGCCAGTACCAGGATCGTCTCCAGGCCCTCGCGCAGGACCAGGATGCCGCTGTCGATCACCACCGCGAGGTGGCTGAGGTGGCTGCTGGGATCGGTGGGGTCCGGAGTCCCGCCGGAGGCGCTCACGAGCTGCCAGATGAGCAGCCCGGCGGCGGCGACCGCCAGCAGGCCCCAGCCGAGGCGTGTGCGCGTAGCGCGGGCCATTAGGGAAACCTAACAGACGATGCGCGAAGGTGGGTATCACGCACGGCGGACGTCCCGGCCATCCCGCTTGTTTCCCGCTCCTCGCATAGAGTCCTGTGACGAGGGCCGCCCGTTCCGACCCCCGATAGGAGCACATGTGAGCACCAGCTGGGAGCCCGCCGGCGAGTACACCGATATCCGCTACGAGCTGGCCACCGGCGAGGACGCCGGTATCGCGAAGATCACCATCAACCGGCCCGAGGTCCGCAACGCCTTCCGTCCCGAGACGGTGGTCGAGCTCTCGGACGCGTTCGAGCGCGCCCGCGAGGACCCCGCGGTGGGCGTGATCATCCTCACCGGCGAGGGCCCGGATGCGTTCTGCTCCGGGGGTGACCAGCGCGTGCGCGGCAGTCGCGGCGGCTACGTCTCCGACGCGGATCCCAAGGACGCCGGCCATCAGCAGGCCGTGGGGCGCTTTCACGTCACCGACCTTCACATCCAGATGCGCCGCCTGCCCAAGCCGATCGTGGCCATGGTCGCCGGGTACGCCATCGGCGGCGGCCACGTCCTCCACATCGTCTGCGATCTCACCATCGCCGCCGACAACGCCCGCTTCGGGCAGGTCGGCCCCAAGGTGGGCTCGTTCGACGGCGGGTTCGGGGCCAGCGTCCTCTCGCGCCTCGTCGGCCCCAAGAAGGCCAAGGAGGTCTGGTTCCTGTGCCGGCAGTACACCGCCCAGCAGGCCCTGGACATGGGCATGATCAACACGGTCGTCCCGCTTGACCGCCTCGAGGAGGAGACCGTCCAGTGGTGCCGCGAGATGCTCGCGCTCTCGCCGTTCGCGCTGCGGATGCTGAAGGCCAGCTTCAACGCCGATGAGGACGGCCTGGCCGGGATCCAGTGGCTGGCCCACGACGCCAACCTGCTCTTCTACATGAGCGAGGAGGCCCAGGAGGGCCGCGACGCCTACCTGGAGAAGCGCCGGCCGGACTACGGGAAGTTTCCGCGCCGCGCCTAGTCCGCGGCGGCCCACACGCATATGACCGGGTTCCGGATCTGGCTGATGGCGGCACGCCCGCGGACGCTGCCCGCGGCGATCGCCCCCGTGCTCGTCGGCACCTCGCTCGCCGGCTTCGCCCACATCTTTCACCCGCTGCGCTTCGTGGCCGCGCTGATGGGCGCCCTCTTCATCCAGGTGGGCACCAACCTCTCCAACGACTACTCCGACGCGCGGCGCGGCGCCGACGCCGAGGACCGCCTCGGACCTGTCCGGGTCACCGCCGGCGGGCTCGTCCCGCCGCGCCAGGTGCTCATCGCCACCTACGTGAGCTTCGGGCTGGCGGTGCTCTTCGGGATCTATCTGATCGCCGTCGCGGGATGGGAGCTCCTGCTCGTCGGCGCTGCCTCGATCCTCGCCGGAGTGGCCTACACCGGCGGACCGAAGCCCTACGGCTACGAGGGCCTGGGCGAGGTGTTCGTGTTCCTGTTCTTCGGCGTGGTCGCCGTGGTCGGCTCCTTCTTCGTGCAGGTCGAGTCGCTGCACTGGGAGGCGTTCGCGCTGTCGGTGCCGGTCGGGCTGCTGGCCGCGGGGATCCTCGTGGTCAACAACGTGCGCGACATCGACTCCGACCGCCGTGCCGGCAAGCGCACGCTGGCGGTCAGGCTCGGCCGGGAGCGGACGCGCGTGCTCTACGCCACCGTCGTCTATCTCTCCTATCTGCTGACCCCGGTCACCTGGCTGTTCGGCCCGACCACCGCGTGGGTGCTGCTGCCCTGGCTGACGCTGCCGCTGGCCACGGCGGTGGTCCGGATCGTGCGCTCGCGCACCGACGGCCCGTCGCTCAACGGCGCGCTGGCCCAGAGCGGGATGCTCCAGCTGGCGTTCTGCGTGCTGCTCTCGGCGGGGCTGCTGCTCAGCCGGTAAGCGCCGTGAAGCTCACGGTGACACCGATGACGGTCCCGCTGCGGGTGCCATTCGCCGCCGGCCACGGCACCGTCACCGACCGGGAGCTCCTGCTCGTCTCACTCGAGGCCGCCGACGGCCTGGTCGGCTACGGCGAGGCCGCGCCGCTTCAGTCCTATGACGGCGTCTCGCCCGCCGAGGTGCGCGGCGGGCTGGAGGCCTGCGCGCCGGTCCTCGGCGCCTACCCCGACGCGATGCCGATCGCCGACGTGATCGCCCGCTGCGGCGAGGCGACGGTGCTGCCCCAGGCTCTGGCGGCGATCGACCTGGCCCTGTGGGACCTGGCCGGGCGCCGCACTCGTGAGCCGGTGTGGCGGCTGCTCGGCGCCGGTCAACCCGTGCCGATCGCCGTCAACTGGACGATCGCCTCCAGCGACCGCTCGACCGCGGCCCACGAGGCCGCCACCGCGCGCGCCGAGGGCTACGGCACGGTCAAGGTCAAGGTGGCCATCGGCGACGACGCGGGCCGGCTGGCTGCGGTCCGGGCCTTCGCCGGCCCGGACATGGCGATCCGGATCGACGCCAACGGCACCTGGCTGCCCGACGAGGCCGAGGCGACGCTGCGGGCGCTCGAGCCCGTCGGACTCGAGCTGTGCGAGGAGCCCGTCAGCGGGCTGCCCGCCATCCAGGCGCTGCGCACGGTCACCGACGTGCCGCTGGCGCTCGACGAGTCCGCCGATGACCCCGACGCGCTGCTGCGCCCCGCGGCCGACTTCATGTGCCTGAAGATCTCGCGCTGTGGCGGAATCAGCGGGATGATCGACGTCGCCGCGCGTGCCCGGGCCGCCGGCTACGGGATCTATATCGCCTCCACCCTCGACGGCCCGCTCGGGATCGCCGCCGCTCTGCACGCCGCCGCCGTGATCGGGCCCGACCGTGCCTGCGGACTGGCCACCCTGGGGCTGTTCGCCGAGCGCCCCGATCCCCTCCCTCCGGCCCGCGGCTCGATCGTGCCGCCCGATGGTCCCGGCCTGGGGGCGGAGCTGCTCGGCTGGTACTAAGCGCTGCCGGCGGCGATCAGGTCGGCCACGGCCCCGGGCGCCTCAAGGTGCACCGCGTGGCCGGCGCCGCTGACCACGTGCACCCGCGCCTGCGGCAACGCCCCCGCCATCTCCTGAGCGATCCCCCGGAACTTCGCGTCGCGCTCCCCCACGATCAGCTCGACCGGCGCGACGAGCTCACCCAGCCGCTCCCACAGCGACGGCAGCGCCCCCGTGCCCAGGCCCCGCAGCGCCGCGGCCAGCCCGGCGGGGGTGTTGCGCAGCCGGTCGGCCTGCACCGCCGCCTGGACCGCGGCCGGCTGGTCGGCGAGGACCGCGGTCTGGGCCCACCGCCGCGCAAACGCCTCGATCGTCATTCGCTCGATCTCAGCGGCCAGCCGCTCGTCGGCCGTCCGGCGCTCCTCCCGCGCCGCGGGGTCGGCGATCCCGGGACTGGCCCCGATGAGAACCAGCCGCCGCACCCCCTCCGGCAGCGTCAGCGCCGCATGCAGGGCCAGCCTGCCGCCCATCGAGTACCCGACAAGCTCGAACGGCTCAGTCCCCAGCGCGCTCACGTCCGCGATCACTCCCGGCCAGCGACACCGGCCGGACGCCGGAGGCGCCGCCGTGCCCGCGGATGTCGGGCGCCACCGGCCGGTAGCGTTCTGGCAGCGCCGCCATGACCTGGTCCCAGCTTGCACCCGTGTTGGTGAAGCCGTGGAGCAGGACGAGACCGGGCGCCATCGTCCCAATCATGACCGCAACCGACAGCTACCTCCTCCTGCGCGCCTTCTGCGACGAGCTCGCGCGATGCGGCCTGGAGCACGCGTGCACTTCGCCCGGCTCGCGCAACACGCCGATCCTGCTCTCGCTGGCGCGGGAGCCGCGGATCCGCTGCTGGTCGCACATCGACGAGCGCTGCGCGTCCTTCTTCGCCCTGGGCGCCGCCAAGGCCACCCGCCGCCCGGTCGCGCTGACCTGCACCTCCGGGACCGCTGCCGCGAACTACGCCCCGGCGGTGATCGAGGCGTGGCACGCCCGCGTGCCGCTGATCGTGCTCACCGCCGACCGCCCCCCCGAGCTGCGCGACGTCGGCGCCGGCCAGGCCGTCGATCAACTCAAGCTCTACGGCGACGCGGTCAAGTGGTTCTGCGAGGTCGGCGTCGACGCGGCCACCCCCGAGACCGAGCGCTGGATGAGGCAACTCGCCTGCCGCGCCTACTGGACCGCCGCGTCAGGGCGGCCCGGCCCGGTGCACCTCAACTTCCCGCTGCGCGAGCCGCTGGTCCTCGACGGCCCGCTCCCCGAGGACCCGGTGCCCGGCCGCGCCGACGGACGCCCATGGGTGCGGCACACCCCCGGCGCCCCCGCCGACCGTGCAGCGCCCGCAAGCGCCACCCGCGCAGCCCCCGCGCGCGGGGTGATCGTCGCCGGGCGAGCCGAGCGCGACGCCGCGATCGGCGAGGCCGCCGCACGGTGCGCGCAACGCCTGGGCTGGCCGCTGCTCGCCGATCCCCTGTCCGGAGCGCGCCACGGCGAGACCGCGATCGCCACCTATGACCTGCTGCTCCGTGACCCGGCCTTCGCGGCGCAGGTCGCTCCCGAGCTGGTCATCCGCGTCGGCGATCTGCCCACCTCAAAGCCGCTGCGTGCGTGGCTGGCATCGCTTTCCGGCACCGAGCAGCTCTCGCTGGATCCCGACGGCGCCTGGCAGGATCCCGCCGCGATCGTCGGCGAGGTCGACCCCGGCGACCCGGTGACGACACTGCAGCAGCTGGCCCCGGACGCCGCCACGGACCCCGCCTGGCTTCAGACCTGGACGAATGCCGACGCGGCCGCCCGTGCCACCATCGATCACGCCCTGGCGGAGGCCGGCACGCTGACGGAGCCACTCACTGCCCGCCTCTTGGGCGAGTCGCTGCCGCCCGAGGCCACCCTGATCGTCGCCGCCTCGATGCCCATCCGCGACGCCGAGCTCTACCTCCCCGCCGGCAACCGGGGGGCGGGCGGGCCCCGGGTTATCTCCAACCGCGGCGCCAACGGCATCGACGGGACGGTGTCCACCGCGTTCGGCGTCGCGGCCGTCACGCGGGGCCCCGTGGTCGTGCTCCTCGGCGACGTGGCGCTGGCTCACGACATCGGGGGGCTCATGGCCGCCCGCCGACTCGGACTGGACCTGACGATCGTCGTGATCAACAACGACGGCGGCGGCATCTTCCACTTCCTCCCGGTCAGCGACCAGGGCGACGCCTTCGAGGAGCACATCGCCACGCCCCACGGCCTGGACTTCGCCGCGGCGGCTGCGCTCTACGGCCTGGACCACACCCGCGCGGACACCGCCGCAGAGCTGACCGACGCCCTTGGGCGGCCCGGCATCGTCGAGGTCCGCACCGACCGCGCCGAGAACCTGGCCCTGCACCGACGCCTGGCCGATGCGGTCCTCGAGGCGGTGCGCGCGGTGAAGGTCAGCCCGACAGCACCGGCAGCATCACCTGCAGCTTGACCTCGGTCTCGGCCAGCTCGGCCGCCGGGTCGGAGTCGCGCACGATCCCGCAGCCGGCATAGCAGCGCGCCACGCGCCCGCGCAGCAGCGCGCAGCGCAGGGCCACCAGGAACTCGCCGTCACCCGATGCGTCGGTCCACCCCACGGCCCCCGCGTACCAGCCGCGGTCAAAGCCCTCGAGCGCCGGGATGACCTCGAGCGCGCTGTCGGGCTCGGCGCCGACGGCGGGCGTCGGGTGCAGGTGGCCGACGAGCTCGATCGCGTCGATCGGAGCCGCGAGCTGGGCGCGGATCGGTGCGGCCAGATGGTGGATGTTGGCCACGCGCACGACCACCGGCTCGGGGGCCGCGGTCACCCACACGGAGAACGGGCGCAGCGTGTGGGCGATCCGGCGGGCCACGATGGCGTTCTCCTCGCGGTCCTTGTCCGAACGCATGAGCTGCTCGCCCAGGTGGTCGTCGACGGCCGGGTCGGCGCTGCGCCGGGCCGAGCCCGCCAGCGCGACGGTCGTTGCCCGTTGCCCTTGGCGGCGGATGAGGAGCTCGGGGCTGGCGCCGATGAAGGTCGCGTCGCCGCGGCCCACGGCGTAGACGTAGGAGCTCTCAAACGCCTCGCGCAGCAGACCGAAGACCGCGCCCGGATCGTGCGCCGCGGGCGCGTGGACGTCCACCTCGCGGGCCAGTACCACCTTCTCGAACGCTCCGCCGCGGATCCGCTGGACGGCGCGTGCGACCGCCTCCTCGTAATGGGCGGGCGGCATCGGGCTGGCCACCTCATAGCGACCGGTGGGGTGAGGGTCGAACAGCGGCAGCGGATCGCCGCGCAGCGACCGCAGCCGCGCCGCCATCCGCTCGGTCACGTCCTCGGGCGTGTCGTCGGGGGCGACCTGTGCGTTGACGGTCAGCCACGTGGCCCCGGACTGGCGGGCCAGCGACACCTCGGGCACGATCATCGAGCCCGGCGCGTAGCCGTGCCATTCGGGCGACGCCCCGCCCTCCGGGGCGAAGGCAAAGCCGCCGAACGCAGCCAGGCCTGACCCGGGCGGCCCGTTGAGCGTGTCGATCTCGGCGTCGGCGCGCAGCTCGCGCCAGCGATCGGACACCGCTGTGAAGCGCCCCGCGCCGTCGCCCTCGATCGCCTGCACGCAGCCCAGCCCGGCGATGGCCAGCCCGTCGCGGTCGGGCTGCTCCAGGGCGAACCATGGCTCCGCGGCCCCGCGCGAGGCCATGACGGCCGCCACCGGGTCGGGGAACCGCGTGGTTTCAGCGCTCACGCTCACCAGCACCGTGACGCCGCGGCTGCGGGCCCGGCGCCGGGCCGCTCGCAGATGGCGCGAGAGCCGCTCCAGCCCATCGGGGCCGAGCTGCTCGAGCGCGCTCTGCTGCAGGCGGGACGCCTCGGTCATATGACGCTCAGGCTACCGGTCGTCCTCTACCGTGCTCACACCGTGGTCAGCGTGATCATCCCCACTCACGATCGCGCGCCGGTGATCACCCGCGCAATCGACAGCGTGCTGGCCCAGGAGGGGACGGAGCTCGAGGTGATCGTCGTCGACGACGGGTCCACCGACGACACTCGGCAGGTCATCGCCGCCCGCTACTCCCGCGATGAGCGGGTCGTCTACGTCTCTCAGGCGCAGACCGGCGTGGCGGGGGCGCGCAACGCCGGCATCGACCGCGCCCGCGGGGAGCTGGTGGCCTTCCTGGACTCCGACGACGTGTGGCGCCCGGGCAAGCTCGCGCTCCAGCTCGCCTGCCTGGCCCGGGTGCCCGAGGCCGGGCTGATCTGGACTGAGATGAGCGCGCTGGACGCCGCCGGCGAACTGGTCCCGGGGTCGTCGCTGCGCAGCATCTTCGCGTTCCGCGCCGGCTTCGAGGAGCTCTTTGCCCATCGCATCCCGCTGGCGGAGATCGTGGGCGGGTCGGACGGGCTCACGGGCACGCTGTACTGGGGAGACGTGTACGACGGGATGGTCGTGGGCAATCTCGTCCTCCCCTCGGCGGCGATCCTCACCCGCGACCGTCTCGACGCCGTCGGCGGCTATGACGAGACCCTCGCCGTCGCCGGTGAGGACTTCGACTTCTTCCTGCGCACCTGTCGCGCCGGCCCCGTGGCCTTCGTCGATGTCCCCACCGTGCTCAAGCAGGCCGACCGGCCCGACGCGCTCACCCACCCCTCCCGGCGGTTGTACCTGGCCCGCAACTACGTCACGACGATGGAGGGGGCCCTGGCCCGGGACGCCGGGCGCATCCGGCTGGACCCGGAGGTCGTGCGCGACGCCCGCGCCTACGGGCACGCCTGGACGGGGCTGGGGTACCTCGAGTCAGGCGACGCAGCGGCCGCTCGCCGCCACCTGCGCCGCTCGCTGCGGCTGGCCCCGGGGAACCCCCGGACATATGTGCTCATGGCGCTGGCGCTGCTGCCCGGGCCGCTGGTGGCCCGGGCGATTCACAGCGCGCGGCGTGCGCGCGGCCGCTGGCGTACGCGCTGAATCAGGTCTCGCTGCGACCGCGGGAGATCGCGATCTCGCCCGTGCGGGCCATCTCGATGAGCCCGAACGGCCGCACCAGCGCCTCGAAGGCGTCCACCTTGTCACAGGTGCCGGTGACCTCCACGACCACCGAGCGCTTGGTCACGTCGACCACCTTGGCGCGGAAGATCTCGCAGATCTGCATGACCTCCGCGCGCGAGGACCCATCGGCGGACACCTTGAACAGCGCCAGCTCCCGGGCCAGGGTCTCTCCCGGCTCGAGGTCGCGGATCTTCAGCACGTTGACCAGCTTGTGGAGCTGCTTGGTGACCTGGTCGATCGGGTGGACCGCCCCGTCGAGGGTCAGGGTGATACGACTCACCGTGTCGTCGTCGGTGGGGCCGACGGCGAGCGTGTCGATGTTGAAGCCGCGGCGGGCGAACAGGCCCGAAATCCTGGTCAGGACACCCGGCTTGTTCTCGACGAGGATCGACAGGATGTGCTTGCGCCCGGTACGCAGACCGGTCACGGCCTCCAGCTGATCCAGCGAGAGGATCTCCTTGGTCCCTGGCTCACCCATGGTGCCTCCCGCCATAAGTACTCGTGGTGGGCGCCACGACTCAGCCCACCATGTCGCGCGCGGCCTGGCCGGGCGCGATCATCGGGTACGTGTTCTCCTCGCGCGTGACGCGCACGTCGACGAGCACCGGGCCCTCGGTGGCGAGCGCTTCGCGCATGTCGGCGACGAGCGTCGTCTTGTCGGTGAGGCGGATCCCGGTGGCCCCGTAGGCGTCGGCCAGCTTGACGAAGTCGGGGTACCGGCCCATGTCGACCTGGCTGTAGCGCTTGTCCCAGAACAGCTCCTGCCACTGGCGGACCATGCCCAGGTAGCCGTTGTTCATGATGAACACCTTGATCGGGATCTTCTCCTCGGCGCAGGTGGCCAGCTCCTGCATGTTCATCTGCACCGAGCCGTCGCCGGCCACGCAGACGACGGTGTCGTCCGGACAGCCGACCTGAGCGCCCATCGCCGCCGGGAGCCCGAAGCCCATCGTCCCCAGGCCACCCGAGTTGATCCACCGGCGGGGCTTGGCGAAATGGAAACGCTGGGCGGTCCACATCTGGTGCTGCCCGACGTCGGAGACGACGATGGCGTCGCCCTTGGTCGCCTCGTAGAGCGCCTCGATCATGTACTGGGGCTTGATCTCCGAGTCGGTCGAGTCCGTGTAGCTGAGCGGGTGACGCTCCTGCCACTTGTGGATCCGGGTCCACCACTCCTCGAACCGCGCGGGGTCGGCCTCGAGCGCCCGGTACTCCGCGGTGAGCCGCGGCAGGATGTTCTTGGCGTCGCCGACGATCGGGATGTGCGCCGGGACGTTCTTGGAGATCTCGGCCGGGTCGATGTCGATGTGGATGAACTTGGCCCGCGGTGCGAACTCCGACAGCTTGCCGGTGATCCGGTCATCGAAGCGGGCTCCGATGGCGATGATCAGGTCGGCCTCGTCCATCGCGTAGTTGGCGGTACGGGTCCCGTGCATGCCCAGCATGCCGAGCCATTGCTCATGCGTGCCGGGGAAGCCGCCGAGCCCCATCACCGTGCAGGTGACCGGGAAGCGGTCGGCGGTCGCCAGCTCGGTGAGCTCGGCGGCGGCGTTGGCGGAGATCACCCCACCCCCCGCGTAGATGACCGGACGGCGGGAGTTGGCCAGCGCCTTGGCGGCCAGCTTGATCTGCTTCTGGTTGCCCTCGGTGGTCGGCTGGTAACCGGGCAGGTGGACGTCGTCCACCGGCTCATACGGGATGTCGGCCCGGCTGAGGTCCTGCGGAATGTCCACGACCACCGGCCCCGGCCTGCCGGTGCGGGCCAGGTGGAACGCCTCGTGGATCGTGCGCGGCAACTCGAGCGGGTGCTGGATCATGAAGCTGTGCTTGACCACCGGCATGGTGATGCCGATCGTGTCGGCCTCCTGGAACCCGTCGGTTCCCAGCAACTCGGTCCGGACCTGCCCGGTGATGAACACCACCGGCACCGAGTCCATCATGGCGTCGGTGATCGGGGTGATGAGGTTGGTCGCCCCCGGGCCGCTGGTGGCCAGGGACACTCCGACCTTGCCCGTCGCCTTGGCGTAGCCCTCGGCAGCATGGCCGCCGCCGGCCTCGTGGCGGACGAGGATGTGGCGGATCCCGGCGTCATAGAACGCGTCGTAGGTGGGGAGATTGGCCCCTCCGGGGAGGCCGAATACGACGTCGACACCTTCCGCCTTCAAACATTCCATCAGGGCGTCCACGGCACGCATTGCGCTGGCCTCCTTTCGGTGAGTTCGTACGACAGCGCGCCCGCGCGGGGCGGGCGGAAGCCGAGTGTAAGGGGTCAGGTCAATAATCCCGGTCGTGAGCCCTCCACCTCTTCGGGCCTTACGCACCGAGCGCATCCACTCATGAGCATCCGCGTCGGCCTCGACCTCGTCTCGGTGCAGACGGTCACCGATTCGCTGAGCGCCCACGGCGACCACTACCTCGGGCGCGTCTACACCTCGGGCGAGGTGGCCGACTGCCGCACCGGCGACGCGCTCGACCCACAGCGGCTGGCCGCTCGGTTCGCCGCCAAGGAGGCGGCGTTCAAGGTCCTGCGCGTCGGCGACGAGGCGGTGGCGTGGACCGACGTGGAGGTCGTGCGCGACCCCTCGGGGTGGGTCTCCTTGTCGCTGTCGGGCCGCGCGGCTACGCTGGCAGAGGCGGCAGGGATATGTGAGCTTGCCGTGAGCCTGAGCCATGAGCAGGGGTGCGCCGCCGCAGTAGTCATTGCAGTCATCCACCAACCTGCCGATACCTAGCCCATGAACGAGACGATTCGCAAGGCCGTCGAGGACCATGCCCGGCTCCCGGTGCCCGTGTCCACCCTCGCCGACGACGACGACCTCTATCAGGCGGGCATGACCTCCCATGCCTCGGTCAACGTGATGCTGGCGCTGGAGGACGCCTTCGACATCGAGTTCCCGGACCGCATGCTCAAGCGCAGCGTGTTCGAGAGCGTTGCGTCGATCCAGGCGGCGCTCACCGAGCTCCAAGCCGAAATCGTGTCATGAGCGTCGCGGTCGACCGCGAGCAGGAGCTGCTGGCCGGGGTTCGCACCATCGCCCGGGACGTCGCGGCCGCCCACGCCGACGACGTGGACCGCGCCGGCCGCTTTCCCGCCGAGACGATCGATGCCCTGCGCGCCGCGGGGGCGTTGTCGGCCCCGGTCCCCGAGGCGCTGGGCGGCGGCGGGATCTCGCTGGGCACGATCGCGGCGTGCTGCCTGGAGCTGGGGCGTGCCTGCGGGGCCAGCGCGATGGTCTTCGCCATGCATCACATCCAGCTGCTGACGATCGTGCGTCACCTGGACCGCGAGAGCTGGTTTGAGTCCTATCTGCACCGCCAGGTCGCCGAGGGCCGCCTCATCGCCTCGGTCACCTCCGAGGTGGGGACGGGCGGTGACATGGCCCGGTCGATCGCGGCGGTCACCCCCGCCGAGAACGGGCTCATGAGCTTCGAGAAGCAGGCACCGACGGTGAGCTACGGCGCGTACGCCGACGACCTGCTCACGACGCTGCGCCGCGCACCGGAATCCGAGCCCGGCGACCAGGTGGCCGCGCTCACGCACTCAGACCAGCATTCGCTTGAGCCCACCGGCACCTGGGACGTGCTGGGCATGCGGGGCACGTGCTCCCCGGGATCGATCGTCCGCGCCCAGTTCCCGGCCGAGCAGGTCCTCGGGACTCCGTTTGCCAGGGTCGCCGCCGAGTCGATGGTCCCGATCTCCCACATCCTGTGGTCACATCTGTGGCTCGGCATCGCCGAGGACGCGTTTGACCGCTCGCGGGCCTTCGTCAAGGCGGCGGCCAAGCGCACGCCGGGGGTCGCCCCGCCGTCCGCCCAGCGTCTGTCGCGCCTCTCGGGAGAGGTGGCCCTGCTGCGCGGCCTCGTCACCTCGGGCCTGCGCGACTTCGAGGCCTGCGCCGATGCGCCCGCGCGCGATCAGCTCTCGACCATGAGCATGGGATTGCGCTTCAACAACCTCAAGATCGCCGCGTCGGAGCAGACCCGCGACGTGTGCTTCGGCGCGCTCGACGTGTGCGGGATCATGGGCTTCAAGAACGACACCCCGTTCAGCGTCGGCCGCCATCTGCGCGACGCCCTGTCGGCGCCGCTCATGATCGCCAACGAGCGGATCCACCAGACGAACGCCGGACTGCTGCTGATCGCCAAGGAGGTGTGACCGACGTGCCTGAGTTTCGTGCAGGGAGCCCCGCGCAGGTGGCCTATCTCGACGAGCTGATGGAGGCGGGGCTGCTCGCGGCCACCGGGGTGCACGGGCTCTACGCGCGCGGAAGGATCTTCGAGCACGTGCGTCTGAAGTTCGATGCGCTCGTCACCCGGACCGCGGCGCCCGAGTCGCCCGAGCCCCTCTGCTTTCCCCCGGTGGTCCCGCGCGAGCAGCTCGAGACCAGCGGCTACCTCGGCTCCTTCCCGCACCTCGCGGGGACCGTGTTCGCCTTCGAGGGCGACGAGAAGGAGGCGGCCGCCCAGCACGAGCTGGCCGCGCGCCACGAGGACTGGAGCGGCTATCAGACGATGAGCGAGATGGTGCTCACTCCGGCCGCCTGCTACCCGCTGTACCCGGCGATCGCCGCGCGCGGTCCGCTTCCCGAGGGCGGGCTCACGCTCGACACCGGCGACGCCTACGTGTTCCGGCGCGAGCCGTCCAACGACCCGGCGCGGATGCAGATCTTCCACATGCGCGAGATCGTCCGGATCGCCGACGCCGAGACCGTCGTGGAATGGCGCATCGGCTGGCGCGAGCGCGCCGAGGAGCTGCTGCGCTCGTTGGGCCTCGAGCTGGAGCTCGACATCGCCAACGACCCGTTCTTCGGGCGCGTCGGGCGCCTGCTCGCCGCCCAGCAGCGCGAGCAGGAGCTCAAGTGGGAGCTCCTGGCCCCCGTCGCCGGCGACAACCTCACCGCCATCGCATCCTCCAACTACCACCAGGACCACATGGGCCACACCTACGGGATCACCACCGCCGACGGCGGCGCCGCCCACACCGGGTGCATGGCCTTCGGCGAGGAGCGGGTTTCGTTGGCTCTGTTCGCCGCGCACGGACTGGATGTCGACGACTGGCCAGCGGAGGTCCGGGCGCGGCTGGAGCTTGACTGATGGCCACGACCGCGCGTGGCGAGGTGTCGCTGTGGGGTCTTGACCCCGCCACGTATTCCCCCCACGCGCTGCACCAGCCGCCGCGGACCTATCTCGAGACCAACTGCTACGCCGACGCGCTGATCGAGCTGGTCCACGTCCTGGGCGGCGAGCCGCGGGCCATGTTCGGCTTCATCGTGGCCACCGACTGGGAGGGTGACCAGTTCACTTACGCCAAGCCGCCCTACGCCGACCTCACCCGGCTGTACGGCATCGAGGTGCACGAGATGCTCCCCTACCGCTCGCTGCCCGAGCACATCGAGGAGCAGCTGGGCCACGGCCGCACCGTCCTGGTGGAGATGGACGCCTGGTACCTGCCCGACACGGCCGCCACCAGCTACCGCTCCGAGCATCTGAAGACCACGATCGTGCCCGACGCCATCGACCGCGGGGCGGAGCGGATGCGCTACCTGCACAACACGGGGTGCTACGAGCTCAGCGGCGAGGACTACCGCGGGTGCTTCCGGATGCTCCCCCACTTCACCGACGACGTCATGGACCCGTTCACCGAGCTCGTGCGCTTCGACGTCGGAACCGGCTTGACCGGAGAGGACCTGCGCGTGGCGGCGCTCGACCTCATGCGCCGCTACTTCGCGCTGCGGCCCAAGCGCAACCCGTTCGCGACCTGGGGCGAGCGGCTGGCCGAGGACCTCCCCCGCCTGCTCAGCGGCGACGCCGCCGATTACCACGCCTACGCGTTCGTCACCGTGCGCATGGTCGGCTCCTCCTTCGAGCTGCTCGCCGACCACGTCGACTGGTGCCTGGGCGACGACGGCGCGCCGGCGGCGGCGAGCTTCCGCGAGATCGTCGAGGCCACCAAGGTCCTCTCCTTCCGCCTGGCTCGCCGGCGAGCGTTCGATCCCGCCGAGACGCTGAGCAGCCTGGTCAGCGCGTGGGAGCAGGCCATGACGAGCCTCGGGCGAATCCTGTAGTGGTCGTCCGCGTGGGCATGGCCGCATCGAGAGGTGTCACTGGTGGATGCCTGGCAAGGACGCAGGACCCGACGTGTAGCAGCGCTACACGAGGGTCCGAGGACGCAGTCAGGCGCCGCCAGGGGCGCCTCGAATGCGGGCGTGCCCACGGGGAGGTCCACTCGCCCTGATGGATCTCGACGAGGGGTGGCAGGTCGCCTGCACGTCTCCGGGCCGCTGCGCGGGCCCGGCCGACCTCGACGGTGCCGGGCTCGACTGGACGCCGGCGCCGGTGCCGGGGACCGCGGCGGGCGCGGTCGGCGCCGACGGCCGCGACTTCGACGCGCAGGACTGGTGGTTTCGAGCCCGGTTCGCGGCCGGTGAGGCCACTGAGACCGAGCTGCGCCTCGACGGCATCGCCACCGTCAGCGAGGTCTATCTCAACGGCGCGCTGGTGCTGGAGTCCGACTCGATGTTCGCGTCCCACCACGTGGACGTGCGCGACCGGCTGGAGCCCGAGAACGAGTTGACGATCGTGTGCCGGGCGCTTGTCCCGCTGCTGGCCAAGCGCCGGCGCCCGAGCGCCCGCTGGCGGACGCGGGTGGTCAACGCCGGCAACCTGCGCTGGTATCGCACGATGATGTTCGGGCGCTCCCCTGGATTCGCGCCCGGGCCCGCGCCCGTGGGGCCGTGGCGGCCGGTGTCACTGGCGGCGCCCGACCCGCTGGCCTCGCTGCGGATCCGGACGCGCGTCGTGGGCAGCGACGGGATCGTGACCGTCACCGCGGCGGGCACCGACGTCGCGGATGGCTATGAGCTGCGGATCGCAGACGCGCACGCCCCGCTGCGCCACGAGGCCGAGCTGGTGGTGCCGGGGGCCGCGCTGTGGTGGCCCCACACCCACGGCGACCCCGCGCTGCACACCCTCGAGATCCTCGGTGGCGGCACGGCGATCGCCAGCCGGCGGATCGGGTTCCGGGCCCTGGGCTGGGCCGAGGACATCACCCGCGATGGGCTCGACCTGCAGGTCAACGGCGTCCCGGTGTGGGTGCGCGGCGCGGTGTGGACCCCGCCCGACCTCGTGTCCATGGCCCCCGGCGAGGCCCGGCTGCGCGCCTTGCTCGAGCGCGTCCGCGAGGCCGGAATGAACATGGTGCGCGTCGTCGGCACCGGCGCCTACGAGACACCGGCGTTCTTCGATCTCTGCGACGAGCTGGGCATCCTCGTCTGGCAGGACCTCATGTTCGGCAACCTCGACTACCCCGTGAGCGACCCGGAGTTCCGGGCGGGCGTCTTGCGCGAGGGGGCGGACGTGCTGGACGCGGTCGCGGGCCGCGCCAGCCTCGCCGTGGTCTGCGGCAACAACGAGGTCGAGCAACAGCCGGCCATGATGGGCCTCGATCCCGACCTGGGGCGCGATGCCCTCTGGGACGAGGAGCTGGCCGCCCTGGTGGACGCATCGGGCGCGGGGTGCGCCTACGTGCGCAGCACCCCCTGCGGAGGTGCGCTTCCGTTTCACGCCAACGCCGGGGTCACGCACTACTTTGGGGTGAGTGGGTACTTCGAGCCTCCGGCGGCCGCGCGGCGCGCCGACGTCCGCTTCGCCTCGGAGTGCCTGGCCTTCGCCAACGTGCCCGACGAGGTCGAGGTCCCGGTCCACCACCCCGACTGGAAGGCGGGCGTCCCCCGGGACGCGGGGACCGGGTGGGATCTCGGCGCCGGCTGGGACTTCGACGACGTCCGCGACTACTACCTGCGCTTCCTGTACGGCGTGGACCCGGTCGCCCTGCGCCGATCGGACCTCATGCGCTACCTGGAGCTCTCGCGCCACGCCTCGGGTGAGGTCATGGCCGAGGTGATGGGCGACTGGCGCCGCGATGCATCGCCGTGTCGGGGAGCGCTGGTGCTGTGGCTCAAGGACATGATCGCCGGCGCCGGGCTGGGTGTGCTCGACCACCGCGGCGCCCCCAAGGTCGCCTACCACTACCTGCGCCGCGCGCTGGCGCCGGTGGCGGTGTGGATGACCGACGAGGAGGTCAACGGCGTCGACGTCCATGTCGCCAACGACCGGCCGGGCGAGCTCGAGGCCCGTCTGCGGGTCGCCCTCTACCGCGACGGCGCGGCGCGCGTGGCCGAGGCCGAGACCGAGATACTGCTGGCCGGCCACGAGGCGCGGCGCCTGAGCGTCGAGGGGCTGGTCGGCACCTTCACCGATGCCGCCTGGGCCTATCGCTTTGGCCCGCCCGCCCACCACGCGATCGTCGCGACGCTTCATCGTGCGGTCGCGGACGGGCCGCCCCGCGCCGACGACGTCCTCTCCCAGGCCTTCTTCTTCCCGGCCGGGCGGCCGATCGAGCGCCGGGCCGGCGCCGAGCTGGGCCTGCACGCGTCCGTCTCCGAGGACACGCTGCGTCTTGAAGCCGATCGGCTCGTCTACGGCGTCCGGATCTCGGCGCCGGGGTTCACCCCGGTCGACGACGCGTTCTCGGTCGAGCCAGGCGCGGGCCGCACCGTCGCCCTGCGCCGCGAGGACCCCGAGGCCCGCGCGCACGCGGCCGTGGTTACCGCGCTCAACCTCGAGGACCCGGTCCGCGCCACGTGAGCGAGCCTCTGTACCTCGACGTCGACGGCACCCCGGTCTTCTGCATGCTGCACCGGCCCGGGGGGGCGGCCCGTGACACGGCCGTGGTGTTCTGCCCGCCGTTCGGCTGGGAGGAGGTGTGCTCCTACCGGGTCCTGCGCGAGTGGGGCGGGCGCCTGGCCGGCGCCGGCTTCCCGGTGCTGCGCGTCACGCTCCCCGGGTGCGGTGACAGCGGCGGGGATCCCCGGGACCCCGGGCGGCTCGAGGCGTGGACCTCGGCGGTGGCCGCGGCCGCCCGCGCGGTGCGCGCCCGGTCGGGCGCGAGCGCCGTCGTGGCCGTCGGCCTGGGGCTGGGCGGGGTGCTCGCCTGCCGCGCCGCCGAGGCCGGCGCGCCCATCGACGGGCTCGTGCTGTGGGCGTCTCCCGCACGCGGGCGCGACCTGACCCGCCAGCTCAAGGCGTTTGCCCGGATCGAGGCGTCTCAGGTGTTCGAGGGCATGCCTGACCCGCCACCGCCGGCCGAGGGCGAGCTCGAGGTCGGCGGCTTCGTCCTCAGCGCCGCCACCCAGTCAGAGCTGGGCGCGGTCGACCTCGGCGGCCTCACCCTTCCCCACGGTCTGCCGCGCGGAGCGCTCCTGCTGGAGCGCGACGGGATCGGCGTCGACGAGCGCCTGCGCGAGGCGCTCGAGCGCCAGGACGTGAGCGTCGAGGTGCGCCCCGGAGAGGGGTACGGCGAGATGACCTCGCACCCGCAGCAGAGCCGGGTGCCCGAGGCCGTGTTGACCGAGGTGATGGCGTGGCTCCAGAACGGCGCGCGGGGCGCTGACCCCACGGCAGCGCAGGCGGCGGCGGGGGCCCACTCCGCAACCGCCGCCGATGCCGGGCCCGTGTCCGATGCGGCGACCATGGCGATCGGGGACGCCGAGATCGTGGAGACGCCGGTGACCATCCCCCAGGAGTTCGGGAACCTGTCGGGCATCCTCACCGTGCCCACGGAGGGCCGCCAGCCGGTGTGCATCGTCATGCTCAATGCTGGCGCGATCCGCCGCATCGGCCCCAACCGCATGTGGGTGGAGGCCGCCCGGCGGTGGGCGGCCCGGGGCGTCCCGTCGCTGCGCGTCGACGTGGAGGCGATCGGCGAGGCCGACGGGGCGGTGTCGCCCTACGCGGACGACAACGCGCTCTACGTCGACGAGCTCATCCCCCAGGTGAAGGCGGCGATCGCGTTCCTGGCCGAGCAGGGCGTCGCCGAGCGCTTCGTGACCGTGGGGCTGTGCGCGGGCGCCTACTGGGCCATGTACGTCGGCCTCGAGGACCCGCGGGTGACGGCTACGCTCATGTTCAACAGCCGCGGGATCGTGTGGGACACCGGCATCTCGGCGTCGCGGGACCTGCGCCGGGCGTTCTCCCAGAAGCTCACCTGGGCACGGATCCGCCACAACGTCACGGGCCCGCGCCTGCGAGCGGTCCTGCGCTTCCTGCTCGCCATGCCGGGCCGCTGGCTGGACCGCCGGCGCGATAGCCGCCGCGGAGGCGAGGACGCCGGCTCGCTCCAGGACCGCGTCAACCGCGTGATGCGCCGGCTGCAGACCTCGCCGCTGCGCTCCGTGTTCCTCTTCTCCGCCGCCGAGCCGCTGGAGGAGGAGCTCGTTAACGGGGGCTGGCTGCCCCAGATCGAGGAGTGGCCCAACGTCACGGTGACCCGAGTGGCCGTTCGCGACCACACGCTGCGCCCCCTGATCGCCCAGCAGGCGGCCCATGCCGCGCTTGACCGCGCCGTGGCGGCCGAGCTGGCGCTGGCCGCGCCCTCGCGGTCCTAGTTCAGCGCAGCGGTCCGTCGTCCGGGGGCGTGACTCGGGGCACCGGCGAACGTCAACGGCGGGCTTGGGAGGAGCGGCTGGAGCGTCGCTGGCGGAATCCTGAACGCACAAAGCACACACCGCCCGTTTCCGGAATGCGTGCTCTGTGGTGTCGGCGGGCTGAACGCACAGAGCACACACCGGTCAGAACCGGACCGTGCGCTCTGTGGTGTCGGGAAATGGCCGGGATGCTGCAGCGGCGCCCGCACCCGGTCCCTTCCCAAGTCCGCCGTTGACGTGCGCCGGTACCCCGAGTCACGCCCCGGACGCCCCGGACGCCCCGGACGCCCCGGACGCCCGGACGACGCCCGGACGCTCGGACGAGCCGCCCGGGCGGGCCTAGCGGTCGACCGCGGCCACGGCGGCCGCCGGATCCTCGGCCGGCCCGCGCGTGCCGATGACCACCGCCGGGTTGCCCCCGACGATCGTGTACGGCGCGACGTCCTTGGTCACCACCGCGCATGCCGCGACGATCGCCCCCTCGCCCACCACCTTGCCGGCCAGGATCGTCGCCCGCAGGCCGATCCAGACGCCGTCCTCGATCCTCGGCGGGTTGCGCTCGGTGAATCCCTGCCACCCGATGGGCTCGTCGAGCCGGTCGAAGCGGTGGTTCTCGGACAGGAAAGCCACGTCGGGGCCCACCATGACCTCCTCGCCCATGATCAGCGCGCCGTAGACGCGGCAGCCGCGCCCGAGCCCAGAGCGGTGGCCGATGGTGATCTCCGACCCGGTGCTCAGGTGCACGTCGGGGCCGATGTTGATGCGCTCACCGCAGCCGGCCAGAAACATCCGGCACAGCTCCTGGCGGATCCACCGCGACGGCTCGGCCAGCGGGCCCTTGCCCGGGAGCTTGTTGGCGATCGCGTAGTAGAGGCACAGCGCGGCGTAGCGCTTGATCCGGGCCAGGCTCATATGGAGAGATCAGGCCCGCGCGCCACGCGAGTGCGACGTCATCGCTGCCTCGCTGGCCAGGGCGTACTCGGGAAACTCCAGCTCCTCGCCGCAGCTCATGCACACCGCGTCGTGGAGCTTGATGACCTTCCGGCAGTGCGGGCACTGCCGACGCAGCTCGCGGTTGTCCCAGCGGTAGAGGACGGCACAGGCCAGCCCGATGAACGGCATGCAGAACGAGACCAGGAACCAGATGAAGAACGAGCTGCCCTTCGTGCGCCCGACGACGCCCCCTGCCAGCCCGAAAAAGAACAGGATGACGATCAGGCCCATGCCGGCCATCCCGGGGACCTACCAGACGATGGTCTTCAGAGCCCAGAGCACCGCCACGATCGCGGCAACGACTACCGCGATCCAGAAGACGGCGACGACGAGCCCGACGACAAGATGGATCACCAGCGCGGCGGCGGCGATGAGGACGACCCCAGCGACGGCCTTGCGGAGAATGGGAGGGCGGGAGCGGGTTTGCTCCATGTCAGAGCGCATGAGCAGAGTCTAGCGCCGCGCCCTCTCGGTTTCGGCGGTCTAACGCCGGGCTAACTGCGCTTGGCGCGCGCGATCCGCGGGGCGCCGGTGGCCTCCGGGGAGCTGACGCGGACGCGGGCGAGGCGGTACCGGCGCACAATCGGCCCCGCCCCCCCGGCTCCGGCCTCGTTGCGTCCACTGGCCACCAGGAGGACTCGAGACGATCTGTGTGGGGTGAGCATGGCGGGCAGTCTTCCAGCGCCATGAGGTCCTGCCATTGGCCCTGAGGACAAACATCGGCCCGGGCCACCGTCCGCACGGCCTCAGACCTGAATATTCGGCCATCCCGCGGGGGTGCGCGGAAGAGTTTGAAACCGGCCTCCGATGGTTTAGGTAGTTATTACGGCGCTGCTTAAAGCTTCCTGAACCGATTAAACACTGTGTGTTCCCGCCGAAACCGCGCCCAACTTTTGCCCCGGAATCTGGGGGAATGCTCGTGACTCCCCAACAGAGCTCGGCCGCCGCAACACACACTCCTTTTGAGTATTCCGACTCAAACCCTACTCATGGCTCCAATTCCGACCGTTCACGCAGTATGCTTCCTCATCACTGGCAGCAACTCGCCCAGCAGCCAGTGGGTGGCGGCGCGCTGGAACTCCAGCGTGTGCCGTCCGGGGGTCGAAGGGGTGATCCCGAGGGGCACGTCGGTCTTGAATCACAAATGAATTACCTTCCTGCCAGCTCCGGCGTGGCAACTGCGCCCCTGCACGCGCGGACACGGTCCGTGCGCGAGCGCATGTGGGCGCAGCTCGTCGGCGCCCAGCAGTGGTCTCGGCTCCGTCTCGCCGCCGACGCGCTGATCCTCAGCGTCACCGTCGCGTTGTCGTTGCTGGCGGGGCCCTCGATCGACCGCTCCTACTCCGAGAGCTGGGTGGCTCTGCTCTTCGGCATCGCGGTCCTGGCGATGCTCCATGCCCGCCCCGCGCCCGACGACCGGCTCAACGCGTCGTCGCTGGCGACCTTCAACAACGTGCTCGGCGTCGTGTCGCTGGCCTCGATGCTCACCATCTCCACCGACTCGATCCTCGGCGGGAGCCATCCGGTGGCGCTGGCCACCCGGCTGTGGCTGTTCACCGTTGTCTATCTCGGCGGCGCCCGCGTCTTCCTGGTAACCAGCCGGCGCGAGGCGATCCGACGCGAGGGCCTGGCCACCCCGACACTCATCGTCGGCGCGGGAATGATCGGGGCTCAGCTGGCCCATCGGCTCATCTCCGAGCCGTCCTACGGGCTGCGGCCGGTCGGGTATCTCGACGCCGATCCTCTCCCCCACTCGCAGCCGCGCGACCATCGCACCGTCCCGGTCCTCGGCACCCCCGACGACCTCGAGGGGGCGATCGGCTTCACCGGCGCGCGCCATGTGATCCTGTCCTTCTCCAACGAGCCCGATCACGTGCTGGTCGAGAAGGTCCGCCAGTGCCAGGCGCTCGGCGTGAACGTCTCGCTGGTCCCGCGTCTCTATGAGTCGATCAACGAGCGGGCCACCCTTGATCACGTCGGCGGAGTGCCGCTGCTCACGCTGCACACCGTGGATCCCAAGGGCTGGCAGTTCGCCGTCAAGCACGCACTCGACCGCAGCGCCGCGCTGTTCGGCCTGATCGTCCTCTCGCCGGTCCTGGCCGTCATTGCGGTGGCCGTCAAGCTGACCTCGCCGGGGTCGATGCTGTTCCACCAGCAGCGCGTCGGGCGCGACGGGCGCACGTTCGACGTCCTCAAGTTCCGGACGATGACCGCAGCGGCCCCGCAGCAGGGCTTCGAGCTCGGCGACGGCCTGGCGCCGGGCGGAGTCGAGGGCCTCGACCGGCGGACACCGCTCGGCCGCATCCTGCGCGATCTGTCGCTCGACGAGCTCCCCCAGCTCTACAACGTCCTGCGCGGCGACATGAGCCTCGTCGGCCCCCGTCCGGAGCGTCCCGAGTACGTGGTGCGCTTTGCTCGCGACGTCGCGCGATATGAAGATCGTCACCGCGTAAAATCGGGCATCACCGGTTGGGCCCAGGTCCATGGGTACCGTGGCCAGACCTCGATTGCCGACCGGGTGGAGTGGGACAACTACTACATCCAGAACTGGTCGATCTGGCTCGATCTGCGCATCATCTTCATGACGATTGCCGAAGTGCTTCGATTTCGCGGTTGACGAATCCCCCGCGGATTCGCCTGCCCTGATAAGAAAGCTTCCCTGATGTCCGCCAGCCCGATGCTGACCTCACGTCGCTCAGACAATGAGCCAGGCGTTCTGCGCTACTACCGGACGCTGCGCGAGCACGTCAAGCTCATCGTCGCCTGCGCGGTCCTCGCGGTCGCCGTGGCCGCCATCTATACGCACGTGGCGACCAAGCGCTACAGCGCCGAGGCGCAGATGCTCGTCTCACCCGCCGACTCGGGCAACAGCGCGCTCTCGACGCTCCCGGTGTTGCATGGCACCAGCGACCCAACCCGCGACACCCTCACCGCCGCCGGGCTGGTGACCAACCCCCAGGTGGCCCAGGCCGTGGTCAAGGAGCTGGGGCTGCACATCTCGGCCGGCGACCTCCTCTCCGAGGTCACCGCGACGCCGATCGGCCAGAGCAACCTGCTGGCCCTCCAGGCCACCTCGGACTCGGCCCTCGGAGCCAAGCAACTGGCCAACGCCTTCGCCGATCAGGTCGTCGCCACCCGTGCCGCCAACCTCCACGCGGCTCTGGCCACGGCCATTCCCGGCATTGAGGCGCAGATTCAGGCGGAGAGCCCGGCCGAGCGCGTCGCCAACAGCGCTCTGACCGCGCAGCTGGCCCAACTCCAGCAGCTCAAGTCGAGCCCGGACCCGACGATCACGGTCTCGGCACGGGCCGGCCTGCCGCTCGCCCCCTACACGCCCAAGACCAAGCTGGCACTCGTCGCCGGGCTCATCGCCGGGCTCGTGCTGGGCGTCGGCGGCGCCTTCCTGCTGGACGCGCTGGACCCGCGCCTGCGCCGCGAGGAACAGCTCCGCCACCTCTTCAACGCGCTCATCCTCACCGGGATTCCTCGCGAGCGCCCGCACCAGCGGTCCGCGGGCCCGCTGTTGCCGACCGAGATGTCGTTCGCCGGTCACGAGGGCTATCGCTCGCTGCGCACCTTCCTGGTGGCGCGGGCCGGCAACAAGCCCCAGGCCGTCCTGCTCACCGGCTCCGCGCCGGGGGAGGGCAAGACCACGACTGCGATCGGCCTGGCCACCGCGCTGGCCCAGGGCGGCGCCAGCGTCATCCTCATCGAGGCCGATCTGCGCCGGCCCGCCATCGGCCGCGCCCTGCACGTGGTCCCCGAGTACGGCACCGAGCACCTCGCCCAGGGCACCGTGGAGCTCGAGCAGGCCCTCACCCCGCTGGTGCTCGATGGCGCCGAGCTCCAAGTGGTGGTGGTCAAGCGCCCCAGCGACCACATCGCCGAGCGGCTGTCCTTCGACTTCTCGCAGCGACTGGTGGAGCACGCCAAGGAGCTCGCCGACTTTGTCGTCATCGACTCTCCGCCGATCACCGCCGTCGTCGATGCGCTGCCTCTGGCCAAGTACGTCGACGACGTGCTCATCGTCAGCCGCCTCGGGGTGAGCAAGCTGGCCAAGATCACCGAGCTGTACGACATGCTCATGAACTACCGCACGCCTCCGCTGGGGTTCGTGGTCATCGGCGAGTCGCCGATCCGTGGCTCGACGTACTACTCGGCCGTCGAGGGCAGGCGCCCCGACGACATCCGTCAGACCTCTCCCTCCAGCCTGGAACACGCCGCCGACCAGCGGGACTGACGTGGCCGTCGCGCCTCGCATGCGAGCGCACCCGCGCCAGTCGCCGCTGGCTCGAGCGCGGGGCGAGTACGCCGGCTGGGCCGCCCTGCTGCTGGTGATGTCGGCGACGGTCGGGCTCGCCGCCGGAGTCAAGCCGTCGCTCGGGGTCGCGCTAGCGATCGGCATCGCCTTCAGCCTGGTGACGATCTCCGACGTCACCGCGGGGCTCGTCCTCTTCACCATCCTCTCCTTCCTGGACGTCCTCAACAGCTCCTCGAGCGGCGCCGCCAGCTTCATCAAGGTCGCCGGCCTGCTCCTGTTCGCGTCGTGGTATGCCCAGCGTCTCGTCGGCACCGCGAGCACACGCGCGGCGGTCGCCCGGATCCCGTCCAACCTTCTCTTCTGCGTGGTCGCCCTGGCCTTGTGGTCGGCCATCAGCGCCATCTGGGCCGAGAGCTCCGGCGTGGCCCTGACCTCGACGCTCACCTACGTCCTCAACATGCTGCTCCTGCCGATCGTGATGGTCGCGGTGCGCCGGCGTGAACACCTCTACTGGGTGCTCGGCGCGTTCCTCGCGGGAGCGATCATCTCGACCGCCTATGGGTTCATCTCCCCCTCGGCCACCGGCGCGGTGCAGGGGCGACTGGCCGGGGGCATCGGCGACGCCAACGAGCAGGCCGCGGTGCTGGTCGCGGCGATCCCGATCGCCCTCGCCCTGGGCAACGCGATGCGGCGTCCGGCCCTACGCCTGCTCGCCTGGGGCGGAGGGGTGTTCTGCCTCATCGGCGTGTTCACCACTCTCTCGCGCGGAGGCCTCATCGCGCTCGGGTGCGTGATGGTGGCGGCGGTCGTGTTCGGCGGACGCTGGCGCGCCAAGGCGGCAGTCCTGCTGGCGGCGACGCTGCTGGGAACCGTCACCTACTACTTCGCCATCGCTCCGCTCGCCGCCCGCGAGCGGGTGACCAGCGCCACGACCAGCGGCCGCTCGGACATCTGGCGCGTCGGCTGGCGCATGGTGGAGGCCCACCCGTGGATCGGCTCGGGCTCGGGCAACTTCCAGGAGGCGGCCATCCACTACGTGCAGGGCATCGGCAGCATCACGGCCGCCAACCTCATCGTCGACGTCCCCCACGTCGCCCACAACGTCTACCTCGAACTGCTCGCGGACCTCGGGATCCCGGGCCTCCTCGCCTTCCTCGGCGTGGCGGGCTTCTCCATGCTCGCGGTGGCCAAGGCGGCGCACCGCTTCGAGCGCCAGGGCGACCGGGAGATGGAGCTCATCGCGCGGTGCATGCTGCTGGCGGTGGTGGCCTTCATGTCCGCGGACTTCTTTCTCTCCGGCGAGTTCTCCAAGCAGTTGTGGCTGACCTTCGCCCTGTGTCCGGCGGTGCTGGCACTCAGCCAGTCCGCGGGCGCCACGGAGGACGCCCCGGCGCCGTTGCCGGACCGCGCGCCGGACCGCGCCTACCGCTCCCAACCCGCATACTGACGCCCTCATGACCGGGTCCCTGCGGCGCCTTCGCGTCCTCTCCGTGCTGGACTCACCCACCGATCAGGGCGGGGCGGAGCGTTTCGCGCTGGGCCTGGTCAGCCACCTTCCGCGCGACCGTTTTGAGCCGTGGGTCTGCTCAACGCGGTTCGCCACGCCGGAGGCCTCGGAGTCGCTGGCCGATGCCGGCGTCAGCCACATCAGCCTGCGGCGGACCGGCAAGCTCGACGTCTACCGTCTCGGCGGCCTGGCCATGCTGCTGAAGCTGGGCCGCTTCGATGTCGTGCACGCCCACATGTTCGGCTCGAACGTCTGGGGGACGCTGCTGGGCAAGCTGTGCAACGTCCCGGTGATCATCGCCCACGAGCACAACTGGTCCTACACCGGAGAGCTCATGCGCCGCACGATCGACCGCCATCTCATCGCCCGCTACGCCACCCGGTTCGTCGCGGTGTCGGAGTCCAACCGCAGCCGGATGATCGAGCTCGAGGGCATCCCGGCCGAGAAGGTCCTCGTCCTCCCGACCGCCTACATCCCGCATCGCGTCACCGCCCCCACCGACATCCGCGCCGAGCTCGGGCTCTCGCCCGACGCGCGCATCATCGGCGTGGCCGCGACGCTGCGGGTCGAGAAGGCGCTCGAGGTCATGATCAGCGCCCTGGCCCAGGTGGTGCAGACGTTCCCCGACGCCCACCTCGTCATCGCCGGCGACGGCCCTCAGCGTGCGCTGCTCGAGGCCCAGGTCGTGAGCACCGGCATGACCGGACATGTCCACTTCCTCGGTGAGCGCCGCGACGTCACGCCGATCCTCGAGACCGTCGAGGTCGGCGCCCTGTCCTCGGACTGGGAGGGGATGCCGCTGTTCGTGCTCGAGTGCATGGCCACCCGCACACCGGTGGTCGCCACCAATGTCGGCGGCCTCCCCGAGGTCGTCGAGCACGACCGTACCGGCCTGCTCGTCCCGCCACGCGACCCGGCGGCGCTGGCCGACGCCATCAGCGCGCTCCTCGCCGACCCCGAGCGCGGCCGGCGGCTGGCGGCGACCGCCGCGGAGCGCATGCATGACTTCACGATCGAGACCGTCGCGAATCGCTTCGCCGATCTCTACGAGCAGCTCGTGAGCGACGCCGCGCCGGAGCCCGATTCCCGGGTGGCCGCGCAGACGTGAACCCGGCGCTCGTGCTCTGCTACCACGCCGTGAGCCCGACCTGGGAGTCGGAGCTGTCGGTGGCCCCCGACGCGCTGGAACGTCAGGTCGAGCATCTCCTCCGGCGGGGATGGCGCGCCACCACCTTCACCGAGGCGATCGTCGGGCCGCGGGACCGGCGCGCCTTCGCCGTCACCTTCGACGACGCCTTCGCCACCGTCCGGACCTACGCGGCCCCGGTGCTGCGCCAGTTCGGCGTCCGCGGCACTGTGTTCGTGCCGACCTCGTTCATGGAGGGCGAGGGGATCCTCTCGTGGAAGGGGATCAAGGGCTGGCACGACACGCCGGAGGCCGGCGAGCTACGGGCCATGACCTGGGAGCAGGTCGGCGAGCTGGCGGAGTACGGCTGGGAGATCGGGTCCCATACCCACACCCACCCCCACCTCCCCGAGCTCGGTGACAACGACGTGCGCGAGGAGCTCTCGGTGTCGCGTGACGAGCTCACTCAGCGCCTGGGCCGGCGCTGCGACTCGATCGCTTACCCCTACGGTGATGTCGATGACCGCGTCGAGGAGCTCACCCGCCGGGCCGGATATCGGACGGCGGCGGCGCTGCCCGGCTCCTTCCGCCAGCTCAACGTCCACCGCTACGCGCGGCTGGGCCTCTACCACAACGACGGGCCGTTGCGGTTCTGGCTTAAGGTCGCTCGTGGCACTCGGCGGCTGGGCCTGAGCTCGTCCACGATGCTCTGAGGCGGAGGTTCGATGGCGCGCGCTGCGACTCGCCTGGCGGTGTTCTGCGACTTCTCCTATCGCCGCGACGGCGAGGTGATCACCGCCGAGCTCCCGTTCAGCCTGTTCCTGGAGGCGCTGGCCCGGCATTTCGCCGCGGTCACGCTCATCGGCCGCCTGGACCCCACGGGCCGGCGCTTCCCCTACGAGATGCGGGGCATCGAACTGCAACCCCTTCCGTACTACGCCAGCGGCGCTGACCTCGGCGCGGTCATGCGGGCGCTGCCGGCCGCCGTGCGCCGCTTCTGGGCGGTGCTGGCCCGGGTGGACGTGGTGTGGGTCCTCGGGCCCAACCCGCCCCACGCCATCGTGTTCGCGCTCATGGCCCTGGTGCGCCGCAAGCGCCTCGTGCTGGGCGTCCGCCAGCAGCTCCCCCGGCTCATCCGCCACCGCCACCCGGGACGGCCCCATGTGTGGGCGGCGGCATGGCTGCTGGAGCAGCTGTTCCGGTTGCTGGGCCGCGTCGCCGGCGTCGTCGTCGTCGGTCCCGAGTTGGCGCGCGAATACCGCCACTCGCGCCGCTTGCACATGGCTCTCATCTCGCTGCTCTCAGAGGACGACATCGCCGCCGCGGCGGACGACAGCCGGGACTTCGGCGCCGACGCGCTGCGCCTGCTCAGCGTCGGGCGCCTGGATCCGGAGAAGAATCCACTGCTGATGATCGACATCCTGCGCGATGCGCTGCGCACCGATCCGCGCTGGCGGCTGGAGGTGTGCGGCGACGGCAGTCTCGCCGATGCTCTCCCGGCTCGCGCCGCCGAGCTGGGTGTGAGCGATCGACTGGTCATGCACGGCCACATCGGGTTCGGCGAGCCGCTGTGGGAGCTGTATCGCTCGTGCCACGCGCTCCTGCACGTGTCGATGACCGAGGGCATGCCGCAGGTGCTGCTCGAGGCGTTTGCCGCGCGCTTGCCCGTGGTCGCGACGGCGGTGGGCGGCGTGCCGGAGATGGCGGGCGGCCGCGGGCTGCTCATCGGACCACGCGATGCTCCGGCGGGCGCCACCGCGCTGCAGCGCCTGCTCGATGACCCCGCCGAGCGCGCCGGCCACGTCGAGGCAGGCGTCGCCTACGTGCGCGAGCACACGCTCGAGGCCGAGACGGCCCGGCTCGCCGAGTTCCTGGACGGCGCTGAGTGACCACGGACGCGGTGGACTGCTCGATCCTCGTGCCCGTCCTCAACGAGGAGCGGTTCATCGAGCCGATGGTGACCGCGATGCGCGCCCAGCGCTTCGACGGAGCGCTCGAGTTCGTGTTCGCCGACGGCGGCTCGAGCGACCGCACCCGCGAGATCCTCGGCGAGCTGGCCCGCGAGGATCCCCGCCTCCGCGTCTTCGACAACCCCCGGGGCACCGTCTCGAGCGGGCTCAACGCCGCGCTGCGCGAGGCGCGCGGCACGTGGGTGGCGCGGATGGACGGCCACACGGTCTACCCCGCAAACTACGTCGCGGATGGGATCGCCCGGCTGGAGCGCGGCGACAGCAACTGGATCTCCGGGCCTCAGCGCGCTCGAGGCCACAACGCAGTCTCCCGCGCGATCGAGCTGGCGCTGGAGTCCCCCCTCGGTCGCGGCGGGTCGAGAAAATGGTCCTCGCCCGCCCGCGGTGACGGCGCGCCCGGCGACGAGTTCGAACTGGACACCGGGGTGTTCGGGGGCGTCTGGCGGCGTCAGACCCTCCTGGACTACGGCGGCTGGGACGAGCGCTGGGACAAGAACGAGGACTCAGAGCTCGCGGCGCGGTTCCTGCGCCGCGGCGAGCGGCTCGTCTGCCTACCGAGCATGAGTGCCGACTACGCGCCGCGCGACACGCTGCGCGGCCTGTGGCGCCAGTACCTCGACTACGGGCGCTTCCGAGCGCTCACCGCCCGCCACCACCCCGCTTCCATGCGCCGCTCGCACCTCATCGCGCCCGCGCTCGTCGTCGACGGGGCGCTGATCGTCGCACCCGGACGGCTCGGGACCCTGGCGCGCCTGGGCTGCGGCGTCTACGCCGCCGCCCTCGCCGTATCCGGCCTCCGGAGCGCGCGCCGCAGCGGGCGCGCGGCCGACGCGGTGCTCGTGCCGGCGGTGCTGGCGACGATGCACGGAGCCCACGGCGTCGGCGAGCTCGCCGGAGCCGCGCAGTACGGGCCCCCGTGGGCCGCGCTGGCTCTGGCCGCCGGTCTCAGAAGCGCCGCCGAGCGGCCCGCCCTGGACGCGACGACGGTCTTCGCGCCGTCTCTGCACTCGAGCTGATCGCGCGCTTCGCGCGTCTCGCTCATCGCGGCCGGCGCTCTGCGGTCCAGCCGCGATAGAGCTCCTCGGCAGCCGCCAAGGCCCGTTCCCAGCGAAACGTCTCCGCGAGTGCCCGCCCCTGGAGACTGAGCGCCATCGATCGGTCCGGGTCCGCCAGCAGCTTGACAACGTCGTCGGCGAGCGCCGCCGGCGTCTGCGCGATCACCCCGTGCCGGCCGTTGACCACTCCGATCTCCTCGACGCCGAGCGGGGTTCCAACCACCGGGCGAGCTGACGCCAATGCCTCCAGCACCTTCAGCCTCGTCCCGCCACCATGCCACAGCGGCACCAGCACGAGCCGGCTGCGACGCAGGAGATCCGGAAGGTCCGCTACGAATCCGAGCCGCACGACGCGCGCCCCGCGGTCGGCCTGCGCAACCAGTCTGTCGGGCATCTCGGGACCGGCGAGCAGCAATCGCGCATCCTGATCGAGAGCGGCGATGCGTGGCCATCCCTCAGCGAGAAACCGCCCGATCCCATCCGCATTCGGTTGGTGGTTGTAGTTGGCGAAGAACAGGATGTCGTGGTTGTCAGGCACCTCGGCCGGAAGCTCGAAGAACTCGGGGTCGACGCCGTTGGCCGCGATGAGCACGCGGTCTGAGAACGCCGAGAAGTACCGGCGATCGTGCTCTGACACCGCCAGGACCGCGTCGGCGCGCCGAGCTGCCCGACGCTCGGCCGAGCGCATCGCGAGTGCCCGGTTGGTGAGCCGGGCACGATCGAATCCGCGAGCGTCCCGCACCGATCCGCGGAGCACCTGGGAATCGACGTTGTGGGTGCTCAGGACCGAGCGGGTGTTGCCGATCGCGTTCCAGTAGTACGCATTCAAAGGGTGCTCGAACTGCACGAACGCCGCGTCCGGCGCGAGCTCGCGCAGGCGGCGATCGACGCTCGAGAGGTACTGGCCCGGACGTCGCGCCGCGTGCTGGCGCAGCCGCGATCCGAGGCTGGGCGGCGCCTCGACCGGCACGTCCACACGCCAGTCGCGCGCCCGCAGCTCCTCTGCTGCGCCTGGCTGCCCCCGGTCGACTGTCAGCAGGTGCGGGATCGCGCCTGCCCGGGCGATCGCCTCCATCAGGCGCAGCGTGCGCTTGTGCCCGCCCGAGATCGGCGGATGGGGCATCACGGACGAAACGATCAAAGCAGGCACGGGCGCTGACATCGCCGCCCATGCTAAGTCGCCCGCTGGGCGTGGGTCCGGAGGTGCTAGCGTCCGCCGCGCCGGCGAGGCCACACGACCGGACTCGGGGTAGCCGGATGGAGGCTCTGCGTGGACGACGCTGGGAAAGAGAGCGATGGGGACTTCACGGATGATGCCCCTCCACTTCGGCGCATCGCCGTTCGCGGGACGCGGCTGGCTCTCTTGGGCTGGGGGCTCAGTCAGGGGCTGACGTTCGTCGCCTACATCGTGCTCGCCAGGCTCGCGACCCCGACCGACTTCGGTCAGTTCGCAGCGGCGACGGTGGTCGTCGGCGTTGGCAGCCTGCTCGGCGAATCGGGCATGATGGCCGCGCTCATCAACCGGCGCGACCGGATCGACGAGGCGGCGAGCACGGCGTTCTTCTCGCTCTCTGCTGGAGGCTTCCTTCTCACCCTGGGCGCGCTCGCGCTCTCTCCGCTCGTGGGCCTCTACTACCACAGCAGCCGGGTCGGTCTGCTCTCTGCCGCCCTCTCCGCTTCGGTGCTCATACGGATGTTGACGATCGTTCCGGACTCGCTCCTCCAGCGACGTATGTCGTTCGCACGACGAGTGGCGGTGGACCCGCTCGGGTCGATCGGCTTCGCGGCCGTCGCCATCGCCGCGTGCGCGAGCGGTGCGGGGGCGTGGGGGCTTGTCGCCGGCACGTACGCATCGCTCCTCGTCCAGGTGAGCTTCGCGTGGGTGTTTGCCCGCAAGCGCCCGCGGTGGCGGGAGGCGTCGCTTGAGATGTGGCGCGAGCTCAGCTCGTTCGGCCGGCCGGTCCTGGGGTCGGAGATCCTCCGCTTCGTCGCCTCCCAGCTCGACGCGATCACGCTCGGCAGGTTTGCCGGGACCGCGGCGCTGGGTCAGTACCGCAACGGGTTGAGGCTCGCCCAGCAACCCGCAAACGCGTTCGTCGACGTCGGGGCCTACGTGCTGCTGCCGCTGCTCGCCAGGATGAGCGGCCAGCCCGACCGGCTCACGGTGGCGGTCAAGCGCGTGTTCGGGGTGACCGCCGCCATGGCGCTCCCGGTGTCGGTCGCGATGATCCCGCTCGGCGTCCCGATCGCCGTGCTCAGCCTCGGCCATCGCTGGCGGCCGGCGGGACACGTCATCGCGGGTCTTTCCTTCATGCTCGTCGGCATCGCCTCAAGCTCGGTCGCGGTGGAGGCCATCAAGGCGATCGGGCGGCCACAGCTGCTCGTCCGGATGAGCAGCGTCTACCTCACGCTGACGGCGGTGTGCGTGACCGCCGGTGCGATCTGGTTCGGATCGATCGGGGTCGCGATCGCGGTGTCGCTCAGCGCGTGCCTGAGCGCCGTCTTCAATCTGGCGGTCCTCACGGGCCAGCTCGAGATCTCGCCGCGCGAGCTGCTCAGTGCCTGCGCCGGGCCGGCCGTGGCCTCCGCGGTGATGCTTGTCGCCATGCTCCTGTTCAACTCGGCGGTCGACCCGGCGTCGCGGTCCGAACTGGCGGGGATCGCGGCGACCTGCGCCGAGGCCGCACTCGGGCTGGTCGTGTACCTCGCGGTGCTGCTGATCGTCGATCGCCCACGCCGGGAGGACATTCGCTCGCTGGCCGGGCGGCTACCCGGGTTCGCGACGCGGTAGAGCGGGATACCGCACGCGCGCTCCCCACTTTGCTGACACAGGCTCAACGTTTGTTCTGCATGACCGCGCCCGGACTGCGCCGTCTGTGGACCTTTTTCTCACCAAGCCTGCGTCAAACCTCAACACTTGATCGAACACGGTGTAGTCGGCTCAAGTCTTTGGAAGTCAAGCCGATAGCACGTCTAACCCCCCTGGTCGTGCCCCTCGGATCTCGTGAGTCGCTTTCGCACTCTCTTACGTCGTGCTGCCCTTTTTGCGTGCCTGGTCGTCCCTGCGCTGACGGCCGCGGGGCCCGCTGCGGCGGCTCCCTCGCGGTGTGCGCAGGCGTTTGGTTCGTTCTCGGCGTCGAACTTCCCGTCGGCGTGCTGGCGGCCCTATAGCTCCAGCTCCCCGTTTAACCGCCAGCTGCCGACCAACCCCACGATCGCGTCTGACTCCTCCGCGATCGTCGCCAACCTCACCGCCAACCAGTACGGCTTCGAAGGCGGCACCGGCCAGTTCGCCTTCACCTCCGACGACGGCCGCGACGGCGTCTACTACTCCCGCCCCTCTGACCCAGTGGTCACCATCCACTGCACCTACGAATGGGGCCCCGGCACCTGCACCGGCTCTGACAAGGTCAACATCGACGGCCAGCAGATCCACATCCCCGCCGGCGCCATGCCCCAGGACAACGGCTCAGACATGCACATGACCGTCGTCGACCAGGCCGACCAGATCGAATACGACTTCGAACACGCCACCTGGTCAGCCGACCACCAGACCCTCAACGTCTGGGCCGGCGCCGAGATCCCCGCCGGAGCCAACCTCGGCACCGGACTGGGCGGCGGCGGCACCGCCGCCGGCTTCTCCACCCTCGCCGGCCTGATCACCGAACCCGAACTGGCCTCCGGCACCATCAACCACGCCCTCACCATCAACGTCCCCTGCACCACCGGCACCGTCTACCCCGCCCAAGGCGCCAACGGCCTGCCCTGCAGCCAACTCCAAGGCAACAACAACACCGGCACCGCCACCCCCATGGGCACCCTCTTCCAGCTCAACATGACCGACGCCCAGATCGCCAACTCAGGCGCCCCCACCTGGGAGAAGACGATCATGACCGCCATGGCCCACTACGGCATGTACGTCAACGACACCGACGGCATCGACAACATCGAACTCGAAGCCGAATCCGACATCTCCTACACCAGCCTCGGCGGCCCCTCCATGATGGACAACTACATCAAGGCCAACGGTGGGTCCTACTACGCCCCGCTCAAGCGCTGGATCCTCAGCGGGCGCGTCATCCCGCTCGACAAGCTGCGCGTGATCAGCACCTGCTTCGCCGAGGGGACCTGCCCCAGCTCGGCTGTGCGCACCTCGAACGCCCGCCGCCGGCTCGCCCGCATCGCCAGCGTCCGTCCTCTCGCCCGCGGCGGCCACGGCTACATCGCCGAGATGCGCTTCGCCCGCGGCTAGGAGCCGCTCCCTTCAGCGACGCGGCGCCGGAGCCGCCAGGGTCTCGTCCACCACCTCGAGCAGGCGGGTGGCGTACCGCGTCAAGGTGAGCTCAGAGAGCGCGCGCTCCCGGGCCTGGCTCCCGATCCGGGCCCGCTCGGCGGGGTCCTCGAGCAGCCGCGCGACGGCGTGGCCCATCGCGGTGGCGTCCCCGGGGGCGACGATGAGACCGGTCTCGCCGTCCTGGATGTAGTCGCGCACCCCGGGCGTGTCGGTGACGACGATCGCCTTGCCCCGGGCCATGGCGTTGACGTACGTCGTCTGCCCCGAGCAGCGGTCCTCGCGTGCCTGGAGGGGGACCACCACGACCGCAGCGGCCCGGAGCATCTCGTCGTACTCCGCCTGTGGGTGCGGACCGATCGTGAGGTTGGCCGCAACGGGCCCGGCCTCGTCGCGGGCGACGACGCTTGTGGCGATGTCGACAGGCGCCTGGAGGTCAGCCGCGGCCGCGATCAGCGGGCCGTAGTCGCGCAGCGAGTTGCCGCCCGCGAACACGCGCCCGTTGTCGGTGGACGGGAGATCATCCTTGAGCGTGGCCGGCCACGGCGTGAAGCAGACGCGGCTCGACCGCAGGCGCCAGGTGCGCGGGAAGCTCTCGGTCTCGAACCGCGTGTGCACGCAGAACGTCGTCCGCCGGCCGTCGATCATCCGGATCCCCACCCGGTTGATGGTGGTATCGAGCCCGCCGTCAGCCTTCCAGGTCGAGTCGGCGATGACGATCGCCGGATGGCGGGGCAGCCGCCGGACCAGCGCCGCGGCCACCTGGTCACGCCGCGCCGAGCCATCCAGGACGACCGCGTCGTAGCGTCCCGCCCGGCTCACGACCGCGGCAATCGTGGTCGCGTCTCCGTCGCGCGGGCGCAGCATGTCCACCCGCTCCTGCCAGACCGCCATGGGGGGGTCGGCGCAGAACAGCGTCGACAGAATCCTCCGGCGCGCTCCGGACATGCGGGGGCGAATCTATCAACCGTTCTGGCCGCCTCCCGGCCCCCGTCAACGTTCGTTGTACCCCAGCGCCGTCTTGTTTTGGCCATCGCCGCGGACCGCCGATGAGCCAGCAGACGTGATGAACCGGGACCTCCTCGCCAGCCGCATTCCTAGACTGTCCGCACTGGTGTTGCCGCTGGCCGTGCTCTTCTCCACGCTGATGATCGGCTCGGCGTCCGCTGACACGTCGGTGTGTGCGCAGGCGTTTGGTTCGTTCTCGGCGTCGAACTTCCCGTCGGCGTGCTGGCGGCCCTATAGCTCCAGCTCCCCGTTTAACCGCCAGCTGCCGACCAACCCCACGATCGCGTCTGACTCCTCCGCGATCGTCGCCAACCTCACCGCCAACCAGTACGGCTTCGAAGGCGGCACCGGCCAGTTCGCCTTCACCTCCGACGACGGCCGCGACGGCGTCTACTACTCCCGCCCCTCTGACCCAGTGGTCACCATCCACTGCACCTACGAATGGGGCCCCGGCACCTGCACCGGCTCTGACAAGGTCAACATCGACGGCCAGCAGATCCACATCCCCGCCGGCGCCATGCCCCAGGACAACGGCTCAGACATGCACATGACCGTCGTCGACCAGGCCGACCAGATCGAATACGACTTCGAACACGCCACCTGGTCAGCCGACCACCAGACCCTCAACGTCTGGGCCGGCGCCGAGATCCCCGCCGGAGCCAACCTCGGCACCGGACTGGGCGGCGGCGGCACCGCCGCCGGCTTCTCCACCCTCGCCGGCCTGATCACCGAACCCGAACTGGCCTCCGGCACCATCAACCACGCCCTCACCATCAACGTCCCCTGCACCACCGGCACCGTCTACCCCGCCCAAGGCGCCAACGGCCTGCCCTGCAGCCAACTCCAAGGCAACAACAACACCGGCACCGCCACCCCCATGGGCACCCTCTTCCAGCTCAACATGACCGACGCCCAGATCGCCAACTCAGGCGCCCCCACCTGGGAGAAGACGATCATGACCGCCATGGCCCACTACGGCATGTACGTCAACGACACCGACGGCATCGACAACATCGAACTCGAAGCCGAATCCGACATCTCCTACACCAGCCTCGGCGGCCCCTCCATGATGGACAACTACATCTCCCAGCAGGGCGGCTGGTACTACTCGCCGCTGAACCGGTGGATCATGGCGGGCCCGGTCATCCCGCTGAACAAGCTGCGCGTCGTCGACCCCTGCTGGGCCGAGGGCCTGTGCAACGGCTCGGGCACCGCGAGCTCAGACCCGGCGCCGCCGACCACCACCCCACCGACCAGCACCCCGCCGGCGAGCACGCCTCCCGTCACGACCACCGCTCCAGTCTCGACTGCGCCGCCGGCCACCACCACCCCGGTCTCCCCGACGCCCGCGCCCACGCCTGTCGCCAGCGCTCCGGTGACCAAGCCCGCGCCCGTCACGCCGGCGCCGGCCAAGCACCTCCCGAAGAAGAAGCAGCCCAAGACCAAGCGGCGGTCGGACATCGCGCGCATCGCCTCGGTGAGCGCGCGCAGTTGCAAGGCCTCCAGGGCGTCGCACACCAAGCGCGCCGCCTGCGCGTCGTCGGCGGCGGCGGCCGAGCGCCGCTCCGCTCGCGCGCGCTGAGCACCCGGCTGCGCGCCCGGCACCCGGCCGGTCCCGGCTACGCCTGATCGACGGTCCGCAGGTCACCGAACGCATCGGTGATCTCCGCGGGCGGCTCGTCGTACCAGGACCAGGTCAGCCCGGCGCGCTTGCGGACGGCGCCCAGCACGTTGCGCGCCCGTCGCGCCAGCGAGGCCCCACCCGCCTGGCCCGCCACGATGGCCACCTCGCGATCGGCGCCCGCCCGGCGGTCACGGAGCGCCCGCCGGGCGTCCTCGGAGGGCATGTCCTCCTCGGGCAGGCCGTGGTAGACGCGGGCCGCCGTCTTCTTCATGGCCAGGATCTGGTGTGAGGTCTGGCCCGGATGCATTCGGTAGATGGCCAGCCGGCCCCCCATCCACACCGCGTCGAACCCCGCGACGAGGATCCTCAGCCATAGGTCGTACTCCTCGGACAGCGGCAGGGACTCGTCGTAGCCGCCGACCGCCGACAGCACCGCCGCGGGCACCGTGGCCGACGTGAACACGAAGTTACGGCGCAGCAGCGCGGCCAGAAAGCTCGCCCGGTCAGGTGGGGGCGGATCGAGCGCATCCATGGCCGAGCCCTGCTTGACCTGGCCGCGACCGGCATGGAACACATAGGCGTCGGTGTAGGCAAAGCCGGGGTTCGGCGCCGCGGTCAGGGCCGCCGTGGCCGTCTCCACGTAGCGCGGCAGCCACAGATCGTCTGAGTCGAGGAACGCGACCCACTCCCCGCGGGCCGCCGCGATCCCCGCGTTGCGCGCCGCCGAGGGGCCGCCGTTGGCCCGGGACACGAGCCGGACGCGCGGATCGTCGATCGCGGCCACCACCTCCGCCGTCGCGTCGGTGGAGCCGTCGTCGACCACGATCACCTCGAGGACCGGCGTGGTCTGGCGCAGAGTCGAGCGGACCGCGGAGCGGACGGTTGTGGCGGCGTTGAAGGCCGGTATGACGACCGACAGGCGTTCGCTGGTCATGCAGGCCTCGAGCGGCCTGGGAGGCTAGCAACGTCCGGGGCCGGCAACGTCCCGGGCGGGCACCGTACGGGGGCTTGAGCACCGGGCGGGGGCTTCAGCACCGGGCGCCTCGCGCCGATGCTTCTGGCAACATGGCGCCGTTGCCCGACCTAAGCCTTGCGAGGCTCCAGCCGAGGCTGCGACCCCATCTTCAGGCCGGGTTGCCCGCTCTTGTCGCCGTTGCCCTGATGCTCGTGTGGGCGATCCAGAACGGCGGCTTTGACGCCAGCACCTGGTACTGGGGAGCGCTGCTGCTGCTGGCCACGTTCGCCGCGGTGTTCGCCGGCGTGTTTCGCGGCCATCTGAAGCTGTCCCGGACCAGCGCGATCGCCATCGGCCTGTTCGCCGGCTACGTCGCCTGGTCCTACCTCTCGATGATCTGGGCCCAGTACCCGGGCATCGCCCTGGACGGCAGCAACCGGGCACTGCTGTACCTCCTCATCTTCACGCTCCTCACGGCACTGCCGTGGACAAAGGAGACGGTGGTCGGCGCGCTGCTGCTGTTCGCCGGCGGCGTCGGGGTCGTCGGCATGGTGCTCATGGTGCGGCTTGCCTCGGGGGCCAACGTCGCCGTGCTGTTCTTCGGCGGACGCCTGGTCGCTCCGACCGGCTACATCAACTCAACGGCCGCGCTGTTCACGATCGACGCGCTCGTCTGCATCGTGCTGGCATCGCGACGGCGCCTCGCCGGCCCCGTACGCGGGCTGCTGGTGGCCTTCGCCGCCGTCTCTCTCCAACTGGCCACGATCGTCCAGAGCCGGGGCTGGCTGTTCACGCTGCCGCTCATCGCGCTGGTGGCGATCGTGATCGTCCCGGACCGCCTGCGGGTGGCGGGGGCCGCCGTCATCCCCGTGATCGCGGCGCTCATTCCAGTCCGGCGGCTCCTGCACGTCTACCAGAGCGGGCCGTCGGACCCTCTGCGCGCGCTGGCCATCCACGCCGGGCGCCCCGCGCTGGCCATGTGCGTCGGCGCGTTCGTCCTCGGCACCCTCGCGGCCTGGGCCGACAGCCTGTATCGCGGGCGGGGCCTGGGGCGGGCACAGCGCCGGGCCGTGGGCAGCGTGCTCGCGATCATCGGAGTGGCAGGCGTGCTCGCCGGAGGCCTGGCCGTGAGCAAGGGCCATCCCTTCGCATTCATCTCGCGCCAGTGGCACGGGTTCGCCCATGCGGAGGCCGTCTACGGCAGCTCGCACTTCACCGACGTCGGCAGCGGTCGCTACGACTACTGGCGCGTCGCGCTGCACGCCTTCGAGCGCCATCCGATCGGCGGCCTGGGCCAGGACAACTTCGGCGACTACTACCTCACCCTGCGCCACACCGGCGAAGAGCCCAGTTGGACGCACAGCCTGGAGCTGCGCCTGCTCGCCCACACGGGCATCGTGGGCTTCCTGCTCTTCGGCGGCTTCCTGGTCGCCGCGATCATGGCGGCGGCGCGTACCCGCCGCCACGGCGATGCCGACACCCGGCTGCTCGCCGCGGCCCTGCTGCTGCCCCTCGTCGTCTGGCTGATCCACGGATCCATCGACTGGTTCTGGGAGGTGCCCGCGCTCAGTGGCCCCGCACTGGGGTTCCTGGGGGCCGCCGGAGGCCTGGGGACCGCTCTCGGAGTCGCGCCGGGCCCCGCGGAGTCGCCCCGGGAAACGCCTGTGGGCCCGGAAGCACCTGCGGACCCGGAAGCGCCAGCGGAGGCCCCCGAGAGATCCGCGGCCCGAACTCGCCGCCCGCGACTGCCCGCCCCGGTCGGGATCGCCGCCGGCCTGGTCGTCCTGGCCTGCCTCACCGTTGTGCTGGCCTTCCCCTACCTCTCCGCCCACGAGGTCCAGGTCGCCTCGCGTGCCTCCGCCACCAGCTCCTCGGCCGCGCTCGACGATCTCCGTCTGGCCGCCAAGCTCAACCCGCTCAGCTCGGATCCAGGGCGCCTGGCGGGCGCCATCGCGCTGCGAAATGGCCGATGGACACTGGCCTTGCGCCAATTCCGCAACTCGATCTCGGCCGAGCCGGGCGGGTGGTTCTCGTGGCTGGGTGCCGGCCTGGCGGAGTCAGCGCTGGGCGAGCCCGAGCAGGCCCATCACGACTTCGTCGTCGCCAGGCGCATCAACGCCCGTCAACCCGCCGTCCAGGACGCCCTGCAGCGCGTTTTCAGCAAGACCCCGCTGACGTCCGACGAGGCGTTCAAACTTCTCGTTCTCTTGCAATGAGGAGAACGACTCAAACGTTGTTTGCATAATTTGCCTAACAACCGGATAAGAACCCTGTGCTTTTGCTCCATCTTGCGGTACGATCCTGTCCGGGGTAAGTGAGGGCCACTGAGATGTGCCGGTCTCTCGCTTGCAAGATCCAGAAAGGTTTGCGGGACAAATGAAACGCATCGTGACGTTGATTGTGAGCCTTGCGCTCCTAGCGATAGCCGTGCTGCCGAGCGCGGCGTTCGCTGCCAGCTCCACCTGCCAGAGCTACAACGCCCAGCTCTGCCAAGTGGCGAGCAACACCACCTCCCGGACGACGGGAACCTCCCCCACCACCACAAGCACGGCGAGCACCTTGCCGTTCACCGGCCTTGATGTCGGCCTGCTTGTCGCGGGCGGCGGTGCCCTCCTGGGCGCCGGTCTGGTGGTTCGCCGTTTCTCCCGCGGGGTCCAGTAGGCGACGCGCCACAGGTCGTAACCACGGAAGGTCATCTCTCAGCCCCGTCGGCTCACCGGCGGGGCTGTTTTGATGCCCGCGCTCAGCCCTTGCCGACGCGCTCGCGGATCAAGCGGGTGACCTCGCCGCCATCGGCCCGCCCTTTGGTCTCGCGCATCACGTAGCCCACGAGTGGCCCGATCGCCTTCATGTTGCCCTCCTTGACCTTCGCGGCTGCATCGGGGTCGGCGGCGATGGCCGCGTCGACGATCGTGACCAGCCCGTCGCCATCGTCGGCGCTCATGGCCCCCAGGCCCTCGCGCTCGACGATCGTCGCCGGGTCGCCACCCTCCTCCACGAGCTTGGTCAGCACGTCACGGGCAGCGTCGCGGCTGACCTCCTTGGCCGAGACCATCGCCGCCAGCATTGACAACGCCCCGGCCGAGACGCGGCTCTCGGTCGGATCCGAGCCCGAGCCGATGCGCTCCACCAGCTGCGGGATCCAGTTGGCCACCTCGACGGGGGTCACCTTGCCCGCCGGCGCCTCGGCCAGCGCCCGCTCGTAGTAGTCGGCCAGCTCCCGGCGGAAGACCAGGTCGCGCGCCATGCCGGAGGCCAGCCCCAGCTCGCGCTCGAAGCGCTCCATCCGGGCGGCCGGCAGCTCGGGAATGGCGGCCTGCGCCGCCGTGCGGATCTCGTCGGTCACGAGCAGCGGTACGAGGTCGGGCTCGGGGAAGTAGCGATAGTCGTGCGCCTCCTCTTTGGAGCGCAGCGACGTGAGGCGATCCGAGGTCGGGTCGTAGTGCAGCGTCTCCTGGACCACCGCCTCGCCGGTCTGTACGAGCTTGGTCTGGCGCTCGATCTCGGCTCGGACCCCGCGCTCCAGGAAGCGGAACGAGTTCATGTTCTTGAGCTCGGCCTTGGTGCCCAGCTCCGCCGAGCCGGCCGGGCGGATCGACACGTTGGCGTCGCAGCGCAGGGACCCCTCGTCCATGTTGACGTCCGAGACGCCGAGCTGGCGCAGGGTCGTGCGCAGCAGGATCAGCCAGTCATGCGCCTGCTCAGGTGAACGCAGGTCGGGCTCGGTGACGATCTCCACGAGCGGGGTCCCGCAGCGGTTGAAGTCCACCACGCTGCGATCGGAGCCGTGGATGCGGCCGCTCTCGCCGACGTGCACGAGCTTGGCCGCGTCCTCCTCCAGATGCACGCGATGGATCCGCACGTCCCCAAGCCGGCCGCCGCGGCAGATCGGCTCGTCGTACTGGGATATCTGGTACGCCTTGGGCGAGTCGGGATAGAAGTAGTTCTTGCGGTGGAAGATCGACCGCGGCGCGATATCCGAGCCCAGCGCCAGGCCGATCATCACCGCGAAGTCCACCGCGCGCGCGTTGACGACAGGCAGAGCCCCCGGGAGCCCCAGGCACACCGGGCAGCAGTGGACGTTGGGCGGATCGCCGAAGGACAGCTCGCAGCCGCAGAACATCTTCGTCCGGGTCTTGAGCTGGACGTGGATCTCCAGCCCGATGACGGGCTCGTAGCCGCCGCTCATGCCCATGCCCCGGTTCCGTCAAAGCCGATCGCCTGCTCCAGCGCGTACGCGGCGTCGATCAGGCGGCTCTCTGAGAACGCCGGACCGGCCAGCTGGAACCCCACCGGCAGGCCGTCGCTGAGGCCCGAGGGGATCGAGAGTCCCGGGATGCCGGCCAGCGACATCGGGACCGTGCAGAAATCGTTGAGATACATCGCCAGTGGGTCGGCGGTCTTGGCGCCCAACTCGAACGCCGTCCAGGGGCTCGTAGGGGTCACCACGAAGTCGAAGTCGCTGAACACGGCGCGGAAGTCCTCGGAGATCTTGGTGCGCACCTTCAGTGCGGTTCCGTAATAGGCGTCGTAGTAGCCACTGGAGAGCGCGTAGGTCCCGAGCATGATCCGTCGCTTGACCTCGGGGCCAAACCCGGTCGCGCGCGTGCGGCTGTACATCGTGTCCAGATCGGCGTCGCCGGCGACGCGCAGCCCGTAACGCACGCCGTCGTAACGCGCGAGGTTGGCCGAGGCCTCCGCCGGCGCGATCAGGTAGTACGCGGAGAGGGCGTGGGGCGCGTGCGGCAGATGGCAGGTGTCGACGGTGGCGCCGAGGCTCTCGGCCAGCCTCAGCGTGGCCTCGAAGTTCTCCCGGACCCCCGGGTCGATCCCGGTGTCATCGTCGGAGCCACCGAGGAGCTCCTCCGGAACACCGAGGCGGATCCCCTTGAGGTCCTGGGCGGTAGGCAGGCGGATCGGCTCGGGCATCGCCACCGAGGTCGAGTCCCTGGGGTCGTGGCCGACCATGTGGGAGAGCAGGAGCGCGCCGTCGGTCACGTTGCGCGTGAACGGGCCCGCCTGGTCCAGCGATGACGCGAAAGCGATCATGCCCCACCGCGAGCAGGCGCCGTACGTGGGCTTGATCCCGACGATCCCGCACAGGGCCGCCGGCTGGCGGATGGACCCACCGGTGTCGGTGCCGAACGCCCACGGCACCAGGCCCGCCGCCACCGCCGCGGCGCTGCCGCCGGACGAGCCGCCGGGCACGCGCGCGCGATCCCACGGGTTGAGCACCGGGCCGAACGCCGAATTCTCGTTGGACGAGCCCATCGCGAACTCGTCCTGGTTGGTCTTGCCCAACAGGGTGGCGCCGGCCTGCGTGACGTTGGAGACAACGGTGGCGGTGTACGGGGGCCGGTAGCCCTCCAGGATCTTGCTGCCGGCCTGGCTGGGCACGCCCTCGGTACAGAACAGGTCCTTGACCGCCAGGGGGACCCCGGCCAGGGGCGCGCCGGTGTCGGCCGCCGGAGCGTCGACCGCGACCCACGTGAAGGCGTTGAGGTCGTCGGCGGCGGCCCGGGCGCGGTAGGCCTCGAACAGCTCGGCCGCATCGATTTCCCGCGCGCGCAGCTTGGCGGCCGCCCCGGCCGCGGTCAGCTCTATGAGCTCGCTCACGGCCGGCTCCGCCGGGTGCGCTGCGATGTCGCCGTACCGCGCGTCATTCTTCGCTCGGGCCGGGGCTGGGGACGCCGAAGCCGCCGTCCACGGGCTCGGGGGCCGCCGCCAGGATCACGTCGCGGTCTAGGCACGGCTGCGGCTCGTCGGCGCGCATGACCCCGGCCACGTCGACCGCGTGCGACGTGGGCGCGACGCCGTCGAGGTCCAGCTCGCGGATGCGGTCGACGTGATCGAGAACATTGGAGAGCTCGGCGCCCATCCGCTCGACCTCTTCGTCGTTGAGCTCCAGCTTGGCCAGCTTGGCCACGTGGAGGACCTGTGCGCGCTCGAGGTTCACGCCCGCGAGTTTAGGGGACGCCCCCTCAGTGTCGCTCGCCGATTCGGCTCAGGTCGATGGTCTCGACGGGATGGTCAGGGGTGGGTGGGTTCGGGTTCCAGCCCTCCTCCGCGCGCAGCGCCGTGAACACGCCGGCGGTGAGCGCCGCGGTGGCCACCAGCCCGAGCCAGCCGCCCACCTGGGGGCTGCCCGACCCCGTGAGCAGGCGGATGAGCAGCACCAGCGTCGTGATCGCGGCCAGGGGGACCAGGATTTGGTCGAGCGCGACGGGGAGAGCCGGCGCGGAACGCGCCGCCTGGAGGTAGGCCACCAGCAGCCCGAGGGCGGCGGTGACGAGGAGGAGCCATCGCAGCGTGGGGAAGCTCGTCCACGCGTTCGCGCTGGTGTGACCGCCCCCGGGGTTCGCGAACGAGACCCACGGCACCGCGAACACCAGCACGATCAGCACCACCGCGCTGAGAGCGACGATGATCTCGCCGCGGCGAAGGCGTGAGAACTGCACCACTCCGCCGCGGCGACCTTCTCCGACCGACCTACCGACGACCTACCGACCGACGTGGATGTTGCCCACGACCGACGCGCCGCTGCGCGTCTGGAACGCCACCCACACGAGTCCGATGGTGAGGACCACGGCCGCATAGAAACCGAAGCCGAAGTCCGAGAAATGGATGTTGAACACGAACTTCAGGAAAACGAACAGCGCCGTCACGCAGGCGATAACGAACCGGGTCTGCGTTCGGCTGCCGCCGATGTTCGGCAGTGCCGTGCCCGGGGACAGGCGCTCCACCCCGAGATCGGCGATGAGCACGACGGCGGACAGAACGGCGAGGATGCCGAACGCGCCATCCGGTGCGTCGGTCGCCGTCAACGAGGCCGAGAACGGCCCAAAGGTGATGCTGAACCACGGCAGGAACAGCAAGACGATGACCAGCAGCAGTGCTACTCCCGCCAGGATCCAGTCATCCCGAGTTACCGAGTCGAACTTCACGAAGCCCCTCCTATTTGTTGGTCACCGGTCGTGATGATGCGAACAATGTGTTCGTCATCCACTGACGCCCTCCTGCGCGCCTCCTTCCCGGAGGCCACCGAAAGACTACACGCCGGAGCGTCGTCTGGATAGGCGTCGGCGCCGATGCTGGGGCCCGACCGCGCCGGCCGCGCGGACCCGCGCGCGCTGTTCGCGGATCGCCTCATAGCCGCCCCACGCGATCCCCAGCGTGCAGAGAAGGCCCAGGAATGCGCCCAGCTTCTGATCGATGACGCGGTTACCGGACGGCAGCACGATGAGCACACGCCAGATGAGGAGCACCGCGCTGAGCGCGCCGAGGGCGGCGACGATGAGGCTGGTGTCGGTCTTGTTCCCGTGCGCGCGCTGGGACGCGTGCAGCACCACCGCGCCCACCGAGGCCACGATCGCCGCCAGCAGCACCCAGCGGGTGACGGTCAGCCCGTGCCACGCGTTCTCCGCGGTCGAGACGGCGGGGCGCACCGCCGAGGGGTCGGGCACGCCGGCCACGCCGTACCACTCGGTCGCGAACATGATCACCAGCAGGGCCAGCGCGCTGGTGGCGCTGACCAGGGCGCCCACGCGGATGCGCGGAGCGCGCGCGGGCGCGCCGCTCGCGGCCTCGTCGCCGCCGGAGGTGGCCTGCTGGTCCGTGGTGGCCGTCGCCATCAGCGCTCCACGGTATTGGATCCGCGGCGGTGGCTGAACATAATCAGCGTTTGGAGATGGGCGCCAGGTCGGCGACGAGCTTGCGTTCGGTTCCGCTCTGGCTGAACCGGATGACGACGATCCCGCCGGGCTCCAGCCCGGTCACCACGCCCTCGCCGAAGGCGGCGTGCACCACATCGTCACCCATGCGGAACGCGGGCGGCGGCGGGTCATCGCGCCTGGGCAGGTCGGCGGGGGTGGGTGCAGTCCCGGACCCCCACGACGTCATCCGAGCGCGCATGCCACCAAAGGCCCGCGGTGACTGCACCTCGCGGTCGGTGAGATCGGCGGGGATCTCTGCGATGAAGCGGCTGGGCGCGCCGAAGTTGCGCGCGCCGAACACCGTGCGGGTCCGGGCCGAGGTGAGGTACAGGTCGCGCTCGGCCCGGGTGATGCCCACGTAGCAGAGTCGCCGTTCCTCCTCCAGGCCGCCCTCGTCAAGCGCCCGGCTGTGCGGGAAGACCCCCTCCTCGCAGCCGATCATGAACACGATCGGGTACTCGAGGCCCTTGGCGTTGTGGAGGGTCATGAGCGTCACCAGGCCCTCGTCGTCCTCGCGCGTGTCGGCGTCGGCAACGAGCGCGATCCCCTGCAGGAACTCCTCCAGCGATGGCTCCTCGGTCCCGCCGTCGTACTCCACCGCGACGTTGACGAGCTCCTCCAGGTTCTCGATCCGCCCCTGGGCCTCGATCGTGCGCTCGTTCTCCAGCGATTCCAGGTAGCCCGTCTCCGAGAGCATCTCCTTGAGCAGCACCGAGATCGGGGGGTGGCTGGGGGCGGACATCCGCTCGGCCAGGACCTCCATCGTGCCCATGAATCGCCGCAGTGACTTGACCGCCGCAGCGCCGAGGCCGGGCACCTCCTCGGGAGCGGCAGCCAACTCCCACACGGTCTCTCCGGTCGTGTTGGCGTGCGAGAGCAGTCGGGACACCGTCGTGTTGCCGATGCCCCGGCGTGGGGAGTTGACGATCCGCGTGAACGCGCCCACGTCCTGCGGGTTTACCAGCACCGTCAGGTACGCGATGGCGTCCTTGATCTCCGCGCGGTCATAGAACTTGGTGCCTCCGACCACCTGGTAGGCGATCTCGGCCCGCACCAGCGTGTCCTCCAGCACCCGCGACTGCGAGTTGGTCCGGTAGAAGACCGCGATCTCCGCTCGCGAGGTCCCCTCGTCCACCATCCGCTGGATCTCGCCGGTGACGTACCGCGCCTCGGCGTGCTCATCATCGAGCTCGCGCACCTTGATCGGATCCCCCTGTCCCAGATCCGACCACAACGACTTGGGCTTCTGCCCCCGGTTGTTGCGGATCACCGCATTCGCCGCGTCCAGGATCGTCTGCGTCGAGCGGTAGTTCTGCTCCAGCTTCACCACATGGGCGTCGGGATACGAATCCTCGAACTCGAGAATATTTGTGATGTCGGCTCCGCGAAAGCCGTAGATGGAGTTATGGGTGACCAAGCCGCCGGCCACGAAGTTGTGCGTGTGGGCGATGTCCAGGTCGTACACCGGTCGGTCCAGCGTGACCCGTTCCACTGACTCGACCACGTCATAGCCGCCGATCTCGTCGAACATCACCATCCCCGGCCGTGCCGAGGATGCGGGGGTGAAGGGCAACGAGGAGCCGCCGCGACCCAGCCGCGCGCTCGCGCGGATGCTTGGGGCGTCGTGGCCGCGGGAGAGGCTGTTGACCGCGCGGGCCACCGTGGACATGGATCGCGTCCGTAGCCCGAAGCTCGGCCGATCCATCGTCGCGATCGCTTCCCGTTCGGCGCCCCGACCGTCGGGTGCGACGACGTTGATCTCATGAAGGGGTGAACCCCCGGCGCGTCCCGCGCACAGCGACACGTGGATCGTGGGAGATGTTCCGGCTCTGAGACGGGTTATCTCCCAAGACCCCGCTCGGAGGTCTGCGTCGTGCGGGTACGAAGCCGCCGCCTGCCGCCCGTAGCCCGCAAAGTGGGTGTGCTCAGGGGTACTCACGATCCTCCGGCCCGACCGCGTGGTGATCGCGATCCCCTCGGCGCGCTCGGACCGGTGCACGCGCTGAACCTCGGCGGCCCGGAAGTCGCCGCTGCCGTAACCAGACCGCACCCGGTCGCCGGGGGCGATTGTCTCGATCGGCCGTTGCGAGCCGTCCGCCATGGTGACCAGCGTGCCCTCGACCAGGCACTGGGCGTCGTCGCCGACCACCATCAGGTTGCGGTGCTCCCCGGCGAGGAGCTGGAGCCAGCGGTACTGGGCGTGGTTGGTGTCCTGGTACTCGTCGACGAGGACGTGGCGAAAGCCGGTGGCGTAGCGCTCGCGGACCTCGGGGAAGAGCTCGAGGACGTTGACGGCACGGACGAGGAGGTCGTCGAAGTCCATCGCGTTCATGCGATGCAGCTCGCGCTCGTAGGAGCGGTAGACGTCGGCGACGGTCTGTTCGAAGAAGGAGCCGACCATCTGGGCGTAGGTGTCGGCGTCGCGCAGCTTGTTCTTGGCGTCGGAGATCTGGGCGTGGACGGAGCCGGGCGTGAAGCGCTTGGGGTCGATGCCCAGGTCATCGAGGCAGCGCTTGATGAGCCGGCGCGAATCCGCCGTGTCGTAGATCGTGAACTGGCGGGTGTAGCCGAGGCGGGCCGCTTCGGCGCGGAGCATGCGGGCGCAGGCGGCATGGAAGGTCATCACCCACATCGCGCGCACGCGGCGGCCCACCAGGAGCTCGGCGCGGTCGCGCATCTCCCCCGCCGCCTTGTTGGTGAACGTGATGGCCAGGATCTCGTTGGGCTTGGCGGCGTCGGTGGCCACCAGATAGGCGATGCGGTGGGTCAGCACACGCGTCTTGCCCGAGCCTGCGCCCGCGAGGATGAGCAGCGGCCCGGGCCCGTAGATGACGGCCTCGCGCTGGGGCTCGTTGAGGCCGCTGAGCAGGGCCTCGAGGTCGCTGGTGAGCTCGGGCATGGATCTGCGATTGACGTTAGCGACAGGCCCGGCGGGCACCGCCGTCATCCTGTGGCCATGGACGAGCTCCGCCACGCGTGCGCCGCCGTGGCCGCGCAGGCGCGCAGCGTCACCGTCGTGACCGGTGCGATCCCGGCGTACGCGGCCGAGCTGTCGCTGCGTTCCCCGCCGGAGGTCGAACCCGAGCCGCAGGCGCCACCGCCCACCCCGGCCACCCGCGAGGCAGCCGCCGTCTACTGGCTGACGATGGACGCCATCAACTTCGGCTCAGGCTGGTTTCCGACGCTGCGCAAGCGCAGCGGCCTGTCGGGCTACAACACGATCGCCGCCGCCCTCCGGGACAGGTTCGACCGCCACGGCGGCTGGACCGCCGCACAACTCACCCGGCTCGACGCCGCCACCCTCGGACCGATCCTGGGCCAGGACCCCGACCACGAGCTGATGGCGCTGTACGCCGCCTCGCTGCGCGATCTCGGCGAACGCGTGAACACCGAGCACGACGGCCGCTTTGCCGCGGTCCCCGACGCGGCGGACGGGTCGGCCGTCGCGCTGGCCCGGCGCCTCGGCACCTGGCCGTCCTTTGCCGACGCCTCGCACTACGGCGAGCTCACCATCCCCTTTCTCAAGCGCGCCCAGATCGCCGCCGCCGATCTCGAGCGGGCCGGCGTGGCGCGCTTCTCCGACCTCCGCCAGCTGACGATGTTCGCTGACAACCTGGTCCCCCACGTGCTGCGCATGGACGGGATCCTGCGCTTTGACCCGGAGCTGGTGGCCCGGATCGACCGCGAGCAGCTCATCCTCCACGGCTCGCCCGAGGAGGTCGAGATCCGCGCCTGCGCCGTCCACGCCGTCGAGCTGCTCGTGGCCGCCTCGCCGCCGGCCGGCCGCCTCAGCGCCGCGGCGCTGGACCAGCTCCTGTGGCAGCGCGGGCAGCAGCCCCGCTACAAGGCCTCGCCGCGCCACCGGTCACGCTGCACCGCCTACTGACCCGTGCTCGAGCAGCCGCTCCAGTACCTGGGCCACGCCGCCGTCGTCGTTGGATGCGGTGACCTCGTCGGCGATCTCGATGACCTCGGCGTGGGCATTGGCGACGGCGACGCTGCGCCCCGCCCACTCGAGCATCGCCAGGTCGTTGGGCATGTCGCCGAAGGCCAGGACGTCGACGCGGTCGATCCCCCGGCGTTCGCACAGCACGGCCAGCCCCGACGCCTTGCTGACGCCCGCGGCGCCGATCTCGAGCAACGTGTCGGCGCTGTTCGAGTGGCTGAGCTCCGCGAGGTCTGACAACAGCTCGCGCGCGCGGGCGAGGAGCTCATCGCCGGTCAGCCAGGGGTGGCGGACCATCATCTGCAGCGGCGCGACCGCCAGCAGCACGTCGATCTCCTCGACGATCGTGTCGTCGGGCACCGGCCAGTGAGGGACGTAGCGGGGCTCCCGGCAGAAGACGCCGTGACGCTCCAGCGCCCACGTGGCATCCGGCAGCGCGGCGCGCAGTCGCGCCACCACCTCGCGGGCAGCCTCGACGGCAAAGGGGAACGTGGCCACCACCGTGTCGGTGTGCAGGTCCCAGATGACGCTGCCGTTGGAGCAGACGGCGATCCCCCGGTGGCCCGTCGCCCGGGCCAGCGGCCCCATCCAGCGCGACGGGCGCGCCGTGCACAGCACGACGGGGATCCCTTCGGCCTCCACGCGCGCGATGGCCTCGCGCGTGCGCGCGTCGATCGTGCCGTCGCTGCGCAGCAGCGTCCCGTCCAGATCGGTGGCCACCAGCCGGGGAATCACCGCGGGATCGTGTCAGACTTCCGGACCGGTCATGAGCCCACAGATCAACCACGTGAGCGTCAACGCGCGCAACCTTCAGGAGTCCGTCGACTTCTACGTGGACCTGCTGGGAGCCGAGCTCATCCCGACGCCCAACTTCGGGCTGCCGGTGCAGTGGCTGGCGCTGGGCGACACCCAGCTGCACCTCTTCGAGCGCGACCTCACTCCCACCAGCCACCATCACCTCGGCATCACCGTCGCAGACCTCGAGCCGGTCTACCGCGCCGCCGAGCGGCGCGACGCGTTTGACCACAACGCCTTCGGCAACCATCTCGTCGAGCTCCCCGGTGACGTCGTGCAGATGTACGTCCGTGATCCCGCGGGCAACCTCGTCGAGATCGACCACCGCGGCGTCGACCGGCTCCCGCCGGAGCTCCGCTCACGGCTCAAGGGGCTATGGGACCTGCATCCTCAGAGCGAGGAGCAGATGCGCGGCCGGCTCTTCGTCAGCGCGCCCTAGCGCCCTGAAGGGTGAGCCGGTGCCGCCGGTGCCGCCGGTGCCGCCGGTGCCGCCGGTGCCGCCGGTGCCGCCGGTGCCGCCGGTGCCGCCGGTGCCGCGGGTCAGCCGTCCTCGGCGCGGGTCTTGGCGATCGCCTCCGCGCCGGCCGCTCCGACCAGCAACTCGGGCCGCATCGTCCCGCTCTCGGCCAGGTCCAGCGCCGGGAAGCGCCCGGCGCTCGTCAGCGCCACGTCGAGCGAGATGACCGTCGTCTCACCGCCGATCGGCGCCGAGGCCGTGGCGATGATCGTCACCGAGCCGCCGTCGACGATGTTGCGAGCGGCACCCAGGGCCTTGCGGGCCAGCCCGGGGCTGCACCCGTCCAGCGTGTCGATGAACACGACGGCATCGGCGCCACGGGCCGCCAGCCGGCGGGCCTGGTCGATGGCCGGCTCGACGGCGCCGTTGCGGGCGTCCTCGGAGGCCGCGAGGCTCACCGCGGCGACCGGGGTGACCGGGCCGCCGTTCCATTCTGAGATCTCCTCCGGCCTCACACCGGCCAGGACGACGGACACCGACAGGTCCTCCCGCTCGCCCATCGCCGTGACGAGGCGGCGCAGAGCCTCGCTCTTGCCCGAGCGCGACGCGCCGACGATCGTGACGCGCGACCCCTTGCCGAACGGGGTCAACCACTCGATCGCCTTGAGCGTCGGGTCGTCGGAGCCGATCTTCAGCCGCTCCTCGGGGAAGGCCGCGGGCAGGTCGTCGAAGCGGACGCTGTCGGCCAGTTCGGCCGCAGGACGTCCGTTGATCGTCTCGATGCGGATGAGGGAGGCGAACCGCTCCGAGCGGCGCGGCGCGCGCTTGGGCCCGGCGATCCGGTCCCCGGACACGAGCTCACAGCGCTTGACCTGCGCCGAGGAGATGTAGACGTCGTCGTCGGAGGGGTCGGGCGGATCGACACGGACAAAGCCGGAGCCGTTGGCGAGCAACTCGACTACGCCCTCGACGGTCTCGTCGGAATCCGAATCGGATTCAGCGTCAGAATCGGAGTCGCTGTCCACCTCTTCCTCGGATTCTGCCGCGACCTCGGGCTGTCCGTTGTCCCTGGAGTCAGCCTCGTCGCGTGCCGACGAGCGTCCCCGGCCGCCCCGCCGTCCGCGGCGTCGCCGGCCGCGCGACGGCTCCTCATCCTCGTCCTCGTCGCTCTCAGCCTCAGCCTCAGTCGCGGCCTCGGCCTCGGGCTCCGTCTCGGCCTCGGGCTCCGTCTCGGCCTCGGTCTCCGCGTCGGGCTCGGGCGCCTTGCGGCTCCGGCGGCTGCGGCGGGCTGGGGCCTCGGTGACGGGCTCGGCGTCGGGCGTCTCCGCCGCCGCGTCGTCGGCGTCGCCGCCCTCCTGCCGGTTGAGGATGGCGTCGATGAGCTCGGCGCGCCGCAGGCGGCGGTAGCCATCGATGGAAAGCTCTGACGCGACCGCGTGAAGGTCGGCGAGGGGACTTGCTTCCAGGGCACTGCGATCGAGAACTGACATGGGACTCCTTTGGCTTGAACGTCGGTGGGCTCCGGTCGCGTTGGGCCAGCGACCGGCGGTTCGTGAACCTGAATCTAGCGCGCTGCCGCGTCAGAAACGGATTGGTCCCAGCGCAGCGTGTCGGAGACGCGCAGCCCGGACTCCACCTCCCCGTCGCCTGCGAGCGCGGTCGCGACAGCGAGGAAGTCGGCCGCGTCGGCGACGTCGTGGATGCGCAGCACGTGGGCGCCTGCCCCCACCCCATGCGCCATGGCGGCGAGCGTTCCGGCCAGCCGTGCCCGTGGTGGCCGCTGCGTGAGTGCGCCGACGAAGTCCTTGCGGCTCACCGCCAGCAGGATGGGTCGCCCCAGCTCGTGGAGCACCGGCAGCGCCCGGAGCACGGCGACGGTCTGCGCCGGGGTCTTGGAGAAATCCGGCCCGGGGTCGACCATGATCTGTTCGAAGGCCACTCCACGCGACACCGCCAGCTCGATGCGCTCGGCCAGGAAGCGCTGCACCTCGGCGACGATGCGCCCGTCGAGGCCGGGATCGTGGTGCTTGGTCTTGGGCGGTGCGATGGTGTGCATCAGCACCAGAGCGGCGCCCGTCTGCGCGCAGACGTCGGCCAGCTCAGGGTCGCGCAGGCCGCTGACGTCGTTGACGATCGAGGCGCCGGCGGCGATCGCCGCGCGGGCCACGGAGGGCTTGTAGGTGTCCACAGACACGCGCGCGCCCAGCCCGCCCGCCACCGCTTCGATGAGCGGTACCACCCGCTCGATCTCCTCCTCGGCGGGTACGGGCGGCCGATTGGTGACGCCCGATTCGCCGCCGATGTCGATGAGATCGGCCCCGTCTGCCAGCAGCGAGCGCGCCAGCTCCACGCGCGCCTCCAGCGTCTGGGGCAGGGCGCCGTCCGAGAAGGAGTCCGGGGTGGCGTTGATGATCCCCATGAGCAATGGCCGCCCCGCGAGGCTGAGCTCACCGTGACTGGTGGCCAGCGTGCGCGCGGGCGCGCTCACGAGCCGGCCGCGGCGGTGGCCACGGGATCTCCGGGCGTGTCAGGCAGGGCCCAGGCGCGGTAGCAGGCCGATGCCTCGAGCATCGCTGCGTGGGCCTGACGGCAGCCGCGGCAATGGCCCAGGTGCTCGATCAGCCAATCATCGTCGGCAGCCGGCACCTCCTCGCCGTCCTGGCGGCGCGCGATCGTGCGCAGGGCGCGCTCGCGCTCGTCGCAGTCGGGCTGCGGCGCGCCGGCGCCGCGCAGCTGCGTGCGCAGATCCAGGCGCGCCTGGGCCAGCAGGAGGGGCACGGCCTCGGGTGCCACGTCGGTGGCGGCGGCGATCTCGCCGTAGCCGAGGCCCAGGAGCTCGCGCAGGGCCAGCGCCTCGCGTTCGGCCAGCGGCAGCCCGTCGGCGGCGGCGGCCAGCTCGCGGGCGATCGCCTCCGGGAGGCCGGCGGGGTCGGTCGGACGCTCATCGCCGCCGGGCTCGATGGCAGCCGGCGCGTTGGGTGCGGGCTCTGAGGCGGGCTCTGAGCCCTGGCGGACCGCGGCCACCGCGGCGCGGAGCATCGCCGAGCGGTGCCCGTCACCGCCCCCGCGGGCGGTCTCCTCGGCGGCGCGCGCAGCCCGGCCGTCACCCAGCATCCGCACGCAGAATCCAGCCAGGTCATCCATCGCAGTCCGAGCTTACGCAACCGAGCCCCCGCGGTCGCTCAGGCCGGCTGCGAATCGAATGCGACCGCGATTCCCTCGGCCCGGGCCTCCTCGGCGAAGCGCGCGATCTCGGCGTCAACCCGCGCGGCCCCCCAGCCCAGCGCCGCGCCCATCGCCTCGGCGACGCGGCGCGGCGCGCCGGCGCCGGGGGCGCAGAGCTCCCGTCCGGCCAGCAGCCCCAGGCGGGTCCGGCGCAGCAGCACGTCGCCGACCGTGCGCGCCTGCTCGTGCCGGGCGGCGAAGGGCGCCTCGGCCAGGAGGTCGGGCAGCCCGGCCAGGATCGGCGCCGCCAGCTCGCGGTCGGCAGCCGCAAGCTGCAAGACGCGATCGGCGGCATGACCGTATCGCCCGGCCAGCATCGCGTACGCGACCTCCGGCACGCCGTCGACGCGGGCCAGTGCGGCCGGATCGACGGGGGCGCCGAGGGGGATCTCGTGGGTGCGGCACGGCGCCTCGCGGCCTTCTCGCTCGACGATGCGGTCGACCACGAGCCGGGCCATCCGCCGCCAGGTGGTCAGCTTGCCGCCGGTGATCGTGATCAGGCCGCTCGAGGTCTCATACAGTTCCGCCTTGCGCGAGATGTCCACGGACTTGCGGCTGTCGCCGCTCGAGATCAGCGGCCGGACGCCGGCATAGGCGCCCGTCGCCTGGTCCGCGTCCACGGACGTCCCGAAGAACTCGTTGACCGCGCCCAGCAGGTACTCGATGTCCTGCGCCGAGGGCTGGACGTGGTCGACGCCGCCCTCGTAGTTGTTGTCGGTGGTCCCGATCAGGGTCCGGCCCAGCCACGGAAGGGCGAAGATCGACCGCCCCTCCCCCGCGGGCACGATCGCGCCGGCGTCCAACGGCAGATCCTCGTGGCGCAGGATGACGTGGCTGCCCCGGCTGGGGGCGATCTTGGGCAGCTCGGCCTCGGCGTGCAGCTCGTCGGGGCGAATCCGGTCCGCCCACACGCCCGTGGCGTTGACCACGTTCTCGGCGCGGATGGCGAACGAACCGCCCGCCTCCTCGTCGTACACCGCGACCTCGGTCCCGGACCCATCCGAGGTGCCAACCTCGGCGACGCGCAGCCGGTTGGCGCAGATCGCGCCGAAGCGCTCCGCCTCTCCCAACACCGTGAGCACGAGCCGGGCGTCATCGGTCTGGCAGTCATAGAAGAGGTAGCCGCCGCTGGGACGCCGGTCGGCGATCGCCGGCAGCAACCGCGAGACCTCGTCGCCGTCGATGAGCCGGTGACGCGCCGGGCTCCAGTCCGACTCGCCGTCGGCCGCCGCGGCCCGCCGCGCGCTGCGCCGCCCGCGCAGCGACGGCGCGGCCATGACGTCGTACATGTTCAGGCCGATCCCCGTCAGGCGGTCCGGCCGGCGGGAGCCGTCGAACGCCGGCAGCACGAAGGGCAGCGGCCGGACCAGGTGCGGCGCCAGCCGCACCATGAGCTGGCGCTCGAGCAGCGCCTCGCGCACCAGCCCCAGGTCGAAGTTCTGCAGGTAGCGCAGACCGCCGTGGATCAGCTTGGACGAGCGGCTGCTCGTCCCCGAGGCAAAGTCGGCCTGCTCCACCAGGGCCACGCTGTACCCGCGGGAGGCCGCGTCCAGAGCCACCCCGGCGCCGGTGATCCCGCCCCCGATGACGAGCACGTCATACGGGTGCTCGGCCAGGGCCGCCAGGGCGTCGTCGCGGGTGCGCATGGGCGGCCTGAGCCTACCTGTGGATCGCACACCGTCGGATTCACGACGGTGCGATCTGACGGTTCAGCGGGACTCGGGTTTCACGTCGCACGCTGAGCTGACGGCGACCGTGCGATCTGAGGGTTCAATGACGGCGCCGCATCCAGCCGCGCCCGGCCCGCGCTCGACCTGGTCGAGGGCCCGGGGGCCCCGACGGGAGCCGGCCCGGCTAGCCGTGCGCCTGGCGGTACAGGCCCAGCACGACCTGGTACCAGGCCGGCGAGGTCTCCTGATAGCCCGGGCAGCACGGCGGTCCGCCCGGGGCGCTGATCCCGATCTCGACGTGGGGCGCCGACGAGAGGCCGACGTCGCCACAGCCGATCTCGGCGATCGGTTCACCCGGGGTGACGACGGTGCCGACCGGCACCAGAGCCGGCAGGGCATGGCCGTAGTAGATGTAGCGGCCCTTGTAGGTCCCGCTGGAGACCTTGAGCACCGGCGCGGCGGGGCCGAAGCCGTCGATCCCCTCCTGGACGATCGTGCCCGGGGCCATCGCCACCTCGGTCACCTGCGGGCCGCACGCGTTGTTGACGGTGCCGATGTCGATCCCCTGATCCAGAGTCCAGTCCTTGGGCGGCAGCACCCGCGACAGCGGCTTGAGCGGGAACACGAGTCCCGTGGGGCCGCCGGAGGACCCGGGCACGGCGGTGGTCTGCGTCGTCGTCTGCACCGCGGACAGCAGCGCGGTCGAGGTCCGGTTTCCCACCGTCCCGCTCGCGGGGTAGAGCTTCTTGGCCGTCTGGAAGCGCTTGACCGCCTGCTTGGTCACCGTGTCATAGCGGCCGGTGACGGGAACGACGTAGCCCACGTCAGACAGCCACGTCTGCACGGTGGTGACGTCGTTGCCGTGGCAGCCAACCCGCAGCGTGCGCGCGAAGACCGCGTGGGCATCGGGGGCGACGATCCCCGTCGGGTTGGTCGACCCCACCAGCCCGACGCCACCCACCCCACCTGAGCTCGCGGCCGTGGCGGTGCCCGCGGCACCGAGCACCGCCAGCACGGCCACGAGCAAGAGCCGACTGACCTGCCTCATCACACCTCGGGGTTCGACACCAACCGCTCCGCATCCTGGCCTGGACGCGGGGTGGGGGCGCTGCGGTTGATGGAGTTGGCGGATGTGGGCAAGGTCAGCCGGCCCCGGTGGGGGCGGATCTGCACATCGGGTGCCTGATGCCTACGGGGTTAGCTGACGGGCTCGCGCTCTCATTGAGAGCGCTTCCCACGGATCACCATGGGACTCGCCCCGACTACACGGGTTCCCCGCTCTCCGGTGCGGCGGTCCGGAGATTCGGCGTGGCGGGAACCTACCAAAAACGCCCGACAGATGGAGAGAAAAACGAGCGGCTTTAGCCGTCTTTATGTGCGGGATCCGCGATCCCGCTCCGCCGCCGCTCCTCGATCGTCGCCTTGATGCGGCCGACCGTGTCCTCGGACATGCGGCGGATCTCCCAGTGGGTGAGCTTGATCAACCGCATCGGAGAGCTGGCGATGACGTCCGCGTTGCGCGGCTTGCGCTCGAGCAGCCCCATCTCGCCGATGAGGTCGCCGGGGCCCAGCGACGCCACCGTGCTGCCGCCCTGGATGACGTCGGCGGTCCCCTCCTCGATCGCGATCAGCTCGACCGAGTAGTCGCCTTCCTTCATGAGCATCTGCCCCTCGGCGGCGCTGGTCTCCGTGGCGAAGGCGGCCAGGCGCTTGGCCTCGTCCTCGGACAGCTCGGAGAAGATGGGGATCGCGGTGAGCCGGGCTGGGTCCATGGCGGAGATCCTAAAGGGCCTGGACTTCGGATGTGACCTCGCTCACGGAGGCCTTGGCGTCGCCGAACAGCATCGAGGTCTTGGGTTCGTAGAACAGGGGGTTGTCGATGCCGGCAAAGCCGGACGCCATCGATCGCTTGAGCACGATCACCGAGCTCGACTTGTCGACCTCCAGGATCGGCATACCGTAGATCGGGCTGCCCGGCTCGTTCTTGGCCGCGGGGTTGGTGACGTCGTTGGCGCCGATCACCAGCACGACGTCGGTGCGCGGGAACTCGGGGTTGATGTCGTCCATCTCCCGCAGCAGGTCATAGGGCACGTCGGCCTCCGCTAAGAGCACGTTCATGTGCCCGGGCATCCGGCCCGCCACCGGGTGGATCGCGTACTTGACCGTGACGCCCTTGGCCTCCAGAGCGCGCTCGAGCTCGCGCACGGCGTGCTGGGCCTGGGCCACGGCCATGCCGTAGCCGGGCGCGATGACCACCTGGCGCGCGTAGGAGAGCTGGATGGCGACGTCCGCCGCGCTCGTCGAGCGCACGGTGCCGCCGCTCTCAGACGCCGGCCCGACCGGGGCGGCCACGGCGCCGCCGAAGCCACCGGCCACGATCGCGGGCACCGAGCGGTTCATGGCCTTGGCCATCTGATCGGTCAGGATCGTTCCCGACGCGCCCACGATCATCCCGGCCACAATCATCACCGGGTTTGACAGCGCCACGCCGGTCGCGGCCGCAGACAATCCGGTGAACGCGTTGAGCAGCGAGATGACCACCGGCATGTCGGCGCCGCCGATCGGCAGCACCAGCATGACCCCCAGGACCGCCGAGGTCACGAGGATGCCCAGGATGAACAGCGCCTCAGAGTGCGTTCCGGCCGCCAGCACCACCGCGCTCACCACCGCGATCGTGAACAACAGCAGGTTCACCACCGACTGCGCGGCGCCGGGCAACTTGATCGGCCGCCCGGGCAGGATCTCCTGGAGCTTGCCAAAGGCGATGCCAGACCCCCAGAAGCTGATCGACCCGACGATCGCCCCGAACAGCTCAAAGCCCTCCGCCCGCAACGCCCACTGACCACCAAAGGCATGGCGGTACCCCACCCACGCGATCAACGCCACCGCCCCGCCACCCACGCCGTTGAACAGCGCCACCATCTGCGGCATCGCGGTCATCTTCACGTTGCGTGCCGCCGGGATCCCCACCGCGGTCCCGATGGCCAGCCCGACGATGATCAGGATCACCGTCCCGGACCCGTCGAACGTCCCCTTGCGCAACAGCGTGGCCACCACCGCCACCGCCATGCCCACAGCGGCGGTCTGGTTGCCACGCACCGCCGTACGCGGGCCGGTCAGGCCCATCATCCCGTAGATCATCAGCGAGAACGCGACGATGTAGCACGCGTCGATGAAATCCGTGCTCTGGATAAACACTGTGCCCAGAATGGTCACGACGCCCCACCCCCGGACGAGGAGGAGGACTCCTCGATCTCGTCGGCCTTGGGCGGGGCTTTCTGCTTGAACATGCCGAGCATCCGGTCGGTGACCAGGAAGCCGCCGATGACGTTGATCGTCCCGAAGGCAACTGCGATGACCAGCAGGACCTTCTCCAGCACGCCGTTGGACTCGGCCATGAGCAGCAGCCCGCCGAGCACGACGATGCCGTGGATGGCGTTGGTGCCCGACATCAACGGGGTGTGCAGCGTGTTGGGCACCTTCGAGATGACGGCAAACCCGACGAAGCCGGCGAGCACGAGCACGGCGATGTCGATGACCAGACTGTCCATGGGTGTGAGAAGCCTCCTGGCGCTAAGCGGCCGCGGCCGCCTTGGCACCGTCGTGAACGATCTCGCCGCCACGCGTGATGCACGCGCCGGCGATGACCTCATCTTCGAAGTCCAGCGATAGCTGCCCGGATTCGTCGATCATCAGCCCCAGCAGCGCCTGGATGTTGCGCGCGTAGAGCTGCGAGGCATGCTCGGCCATTGTCGACGGCACATTCAAGGGCGCAAGGATCTTGACGTCGTGACGCAGGACGGACTCGCCGGGCTCTGACAGCTCGCAGTTGCCCCCCGCCTCGCCGGCGAGATCGACGATCACCGAACCCGGCTTCATCAGCTTGACCGCAGCCTCGGTGACGAGGATCGGCGCGCGCCGTCCCGGCACCAGCGCGGTGGTGATGACCACGTCCACCTTGCCGATCGCCTCGGCCATCAACTCCTGCTGGCGCGCCTGCTGCTCGGGCGTGAGCTCCCTGGCGTAACCGCCCGCGCCCTCCAGGTCCCCGCCGAGGTCGAACTCCAGGAACTTCGCCCCCAGCGACTCCACCTGCTCCTTGACCGCGGCGCGCACATCAAAGCCCTGGACGACCGCGCCCAGCCGCCGCGCGGTGGCGATCGCCTGCAGCCCGGCCACCCCGGCGCCGAGCACCAGCACGGTCGCGGGCCGGATGGTCCCGGCGGCGGTCATCAGCATCGGATAAAACCGCCCGAGCTCCTGCGCCCCGATCAACGCCGAGCGATAGCCCGAGATGTTGGCCTGGGAAGACAACGCGTCCATCGACTGCGCGCGGCTGATCCGCGGGATCGCCTCCATGGCAAAGCTCGTCACCCCCGCGGAGGCGAGCGCTCGCACGCCCTCGCCGTTGGTGAGGGGACCGAGGAACCCGATCAGCGTCGTCTCGGACCCCAGCCGCGCGATCTCCTCGGCGTCAGGCGCGGCCACCTTGACCACGACGTCGCAGTCAAACGGCGCCTCGTCCACCAGCTCCGCGCCCGCCTCGGCAAACGCCTCATCCGGGATCAACGCGCCGGCACCGGCGCCGCGCTGCACCAACACCTGAATCGGGTCGCGCCCCGCATCGTCTCCGGCGGCGCGCGTGAGCTTGCCCACGACCTCGGGCACGAGGGCCACGCGGCGCTCGCCTTCAGTTGTCTCCTTCGGGACTCCGATCCGCATGCGGGCGGTGCAGAGTACCGGGTGCCGCGTCGCGAGGAGGTGTGGGTCGCCTTGGCCCCGGAGCTCAGCCGAGGCCGATGGGCGCCAGCGCCAGCGCCGTGATCACCCCGACCGCGTGCGCGAAATCCCCCGCAAGCACCTGATTTCTGGCTATTGGCGACACGGGCGTGAGCGGCGACGGCCGCGGCCCGTGCCGGTGGGCCGCAGTGTGCGCAGGCGCACGCTTGGCGGCCCTCGCCCTCGCCCGCGACGTCGGCGGCGGCGCGGACTGCGCCGCGGACCTCGCCGCCGTCGCGGTGTGCGTGCTGGTGGCCGGTTGCGCGGGCGCGGGCGGCGGAGCCGGCGCGGCGATCGGCAGCGGCTTGCCCTCCATCGCCATGAGGGCCTCGCCGGTCACCCACACCGGGGTCTGGGTCACACCCCGGCTGTAGCGCACCGCGCCGTTGGCGCCAACCAGCGAGTCGAGGTAGGCCAGCGGTGACCTCGCCCCGCCGCGGTGCAGTGTCGCCGGAGACACCCCGGCTGCGTCGAGTCCCTGGATCGCCCACGCCGTCGACTGGGCGTTGGAGCTCATGCCGGGCTGGGACGGGAAGCCGCCGTCGCGGTCCTGCTGGCGGCGCAGGAACCCCACCGCCCTGGACATGACACCCGCCGCCGCGTGATCGGCCGCGAGCGCCTCGAGCGCCGCTCCGGTGTCATCGACGTCGCTCTGGCGGGTGGGATCGTTTTCCCCCGAGAAGCTGAAGCCGCCGTCGGAGTCCTGTTGGCGGACCAGCCAGCGCAGCGTCTTGGAATCGGACCCCGTCCACCCCGCCGAGCCGCCCCCCTCGGCACGCAGCGCGAGCACCGCGAACGCCGTGAGGTTGACCTGGCCGGAGATCGATCCGTCGCCGCGGAAGTGGCTCTGCAGGGCGGCGATCAGGTCACGCCCGCCGAACGAGCGCGCCGACTGGCCCGCGGCCTCGACGACGAGGATGGTCCGCTCCAGCGCGCCGACATCAGCAGTCTCGGCCCCGCCGCGGACGTAGTCCATGAGGCCCTGGGCGTCGCCGACGCTCTTGAGGTCATGGCCCGCGGAGGCCAGCCCGAGCGCCGCCCACCCGGTATAGAGCTGATCTGACGGCTGCCCCGGCGCGGGACCGAAGCCGCCGTCGGCGTTCTCGGAGCCGAGGAGATAGTTGGCCGCGGCCGAGGTGACCGACGGCGGCGACGTCACCGCCGCGCGCGCGGGCGTCCCCTGGGCCCCGAGGGCACCCAGGACCAGCGCGGCCAGCAGCACCGGCGCCACCACCCGCTCCGCGGGGATCCATGTGACCTCGATCCGCCGTGCGAATCGCTGGATGGACCGGGTGAGCGCCGGCCCCAGAGCCAGCGCGAAGGCCAGGCACCCGGCGGCGTGCACCGCGTCAAAGCCTAGGCCCTGCGCCACGTAGACCCCCAGCTGGCCGAGGCTGTGATCGCTGAAAGAGACCCAGTCGCCCACGTCCTGCACCACGGTGAAGGCAAAGCCCGCCGCGCAGCACACGAGCGCCAGCGGCCAGCGCCCGATCGGCCGCGCGTCGCGCGCAGCGGTGCGCGCGTGCGTCCCCCACGCCAGCACCGCGCCGAGCACCCCGGTGGCGCCCCACGCCGCCATCTGCCACGGAGTCCACGGTCCCTGGCCGAAGAAGAAGTTGGAGGTCAGCGCGGCGAGTGCTCCCACGGCGAAGCCCGGCGCGCCACCGAGCGCGTAGCCCGCGATGAGCACGATGTCGGTGGTCGGCTTGACGTTGGGAACCGCGGCGAAGGCGATCCGGCCCAGAGCGGCGAACGCCGCCAGCGTGCCCACCAGGGCGACGATCCGGGCGTCGGGGCGATCGCGCTCATACCAGGCAAAGCCCGCGCCCAGGGCGAGCGCCAGCAGTCCGAACGCGCCGAGTTGCCAGCTCACGCTGATCGCCGCCGCTCGTCATCCAGACTCGCCTGTATGTCGGCGGCGTGAGTCATCCGGCTCACGATCACCTCCCGCTCCGCCGAGCGCTGCGCGATGAGCGCCGCACCCTCGGCCGGGGTCAGCGCGCCCCCGGCGCCGCCGAGGATGCGGGCGGTCTCGGTGGCGAAATAGCTGCCACCGGCGAGCACCTCGTTGGCGCTGCCGTCGGCGATCGGCACGCCGTCAGCCAGCAGGACCACGCGCTGGGCGAACGCAGCGGCGAACTCGGGGTCGTGAGTCGCCACGATCACCGCGGCGCCAAGGCCGGACAGAAGATCAGCGAGCTCCTGCTTGTGGTCGCGGTCCATCCCGCGGGTCGGCTCGTCCAGGCACACCACCGCAGCAGAGGCCTGGGCGTCGCCGGTATCGCCGAGGACCACCGCCAGCGCCAGCCGCTGCTTCTCCCCGCCCGACAGATCGCGGGGGTTGCGGGCGGCAAAGCGCTCCCCGCTCAGCCCCACCGCCGCCCGCGCGCCGGCCGGGGCCTCGGCGGCGACCGTCTCGTGCACGAGGTAGTCGGTGGGGTTCTGCAGGAGCAGAGCCACGCGCCCGGTGCACCGCACCGTGCCCCGCGTGGCCGTCATCAGTCCCGCGGCATGGCGCAGCAGCGTCGACTTGCCCGCGCCGTTTCGCCCCATCAGCGCCACCCGCTCGCCGGGCGCCACCGTGAGCGAGACATCACGCAGGATCGCCGGGCCGGCCCGGAGCTCGTGCCAGACGTGCTCGAAGGCCAGCGCGGGGACCGGCGCCGCGCTCGCCGCACGCCGTCGCGCCCGCCACCCCTCCCGGGGCGGCGACCAGCGGTCCGCATCCAGCTCGGGGGGCGGGGGAAGCAGGTCGGCGCGTCGCAGCGCGCCACGCGCGCGCTTGACGCCCGGGACCGGGGGCCGGCCCACCAACCCCAGCAGCCGCGCCCCCGGGGTCTGGAGGTTGGGGGCCTCGCGGCCCGCCCACTCCAGGAACTCGGTCGGCGCCGCGTCGCAGACGATGCGCCCGCCGGCGAGGGCGACGATGCGGTCGGCGGCCCCCAGGCAGCGCTCGAGGCGATGCTCGGCGAGCACGATGGTCGCGTCGGAGTCCTCGTTGACCCGGCGCAGCAGCCCGATGAGCTCGTCCCCGGCCACCGGGTCCAGCTGCGAGGTCGGCTCGTCGAGCACGACCACCCGCGGGCGCACAGCCAGCGCCGCCCCCAGGGCCACGCGCTGCAGCTCGCCGCCCGAGAGCTCAGCGGTGGAGCGATCCAAGAGCTGGTCGATGCCCAGCGCCAGCGCCGCCTCCTCCACCCCACGCGCCACCTCGGCCGGCGAGAGACCGCGGTTCTCGAGCCCGAAGGCCAGCTCGGCGCGCACCGTGCCGGTGACCACCTGGGTCTCGGGGTCCTGGAACAGCGTCCCGACCGCCTGGGCCAGCTCCCCGGGGCCGTGGTCGCGCGTGTCCATGCCCGCGATCGTGACCCGCCCGGCGAACGTGCCACCGTGAAAGTGCGGCACGAGACCGCTGATCGCTCGCAGCAGCGACGACTTCCCGGACCCCGATCCCCCCGCGACGAGCACGAGCTCCCCGGGCTCGACCTGGAGCGACACATCGCTCAGCGCGGGCGCGGCGGCGCCGGGATATGTGTAGGTGACCCGCTCCAGCGAGACTGCGGTCATCGCCCCAGCCCCCGGCGGTTCGCGAACGGGGCCAGCGCCGCCACCACGAGCCCGGCTGCCAGGACCAGCGCGCCCGGCCCGGCGGCCACGCTGAGGACCGGGTAGGCCGAGAACGCCGCGACGGAGCTCACCCGCGCGACGATCGACACCGCCACCACCACGAGCGCAGCGGCCACGAACGCCACGTCGTGGCGCGAATAGGACCCCACCCCCCCGCGGTAGGCCGGCTGGCGGCGGGCGGCTCCATACCCGCGGACCTCGAGCGCGGCGGCGACGTCGAGCGCGCGGTCGAGGACGCCGGTGCAGGCGGCGCGCATCAGCGTCAGGCGCGACGGGGGCGGGCCCGGCCGGCAGCGCTGGGCCTCGGCCAGGCGCCGGCCGTCTCTCACCAGAATCGGCACCATGCGGGTGGCCAGCGTCGCCGACAGCGCAGAGCGAAAGGAGACCCGGCGAAACAGCCGCAGCACCTCGTCGGGGTCGACGGCCAATGTGTAGAGCAGGCCGCAGAGGATGAGTGCGATGGCGCGCAGGCCGAGGATCGCCCCGTAGGCGGTGGCCTCAAGCGTGATGTCGGTGTGCCCCAGGATCGGCAGGTCCCCGAGACGGACGATCACGGTCAGCCCGTCACGGCTGACGAGCGCGTTGATGAGCATGATCACGAGCGCCACCGGCACCCCCCATAATGCGGCACGCGCCAGGGGGCGCCCCACCCCGGCCGCCACGCCCGCCGCCAGCACGGCGACCGTCACCGCGCCGAGCACGATCGGGTTGGACGCCATGAGCGCGGCGACGCCCAGCGCCAGGCAGTACGCGCACCCGGCGCTGGCGCGCGCGGTGTGCATGGGGCTGCCGCGCCGCCGGTAGATCATGGCGCGGCGTGGATCGGGACCGGCACCTGGGTGGCGCCGTCGACGGCGAGCGCGAAGTGGTCGTGCAGCGTCTGCGGGGTGAGCGCCCGCGCGGCGGCGAGCACCCCCGCGGGATCGGTGCCGGTGATCATCCAGGTGGGCACCGAGGACTGATCCGCCGTCGCCGCGATCAAGCCGGCGCCCGCACCGAGTGTGCGCGTCACCTTCCCACTCGGATCCAGCAGCTCCAGCGCTTCGCCGCCCGGCCCGGAGAAGCGGGCGTAGACACCGCTGGCGCCCGGGCCGTGGGCGATGAGCTCGGCCCCCACCTCGGAGTGGATCTGGCTCCACGTGCCGACGACGACGCCCAGCGTGTCCGGCCCTGACCCGGTGCCGAGCAACTGACTGGAGACGGGGATATGCACGGCGTTGAGCTCCTTGGTCACCTGCGCACACGCCGCGCTGACGTCCGAGGCGCACTCGAGCGTGACGGGATACCGCTTGCCCCCGATGCCGTTCGTGAAGGGCTCGGGGAAGGAGCCGACGACGGCCGGGATGTTCTCGGTGGCGCTCCAGTCGTGCAGGTCCCACCAGATGTGGTCGCCCGCATGCACCGCCGTGGTAGCGGCGCCCTTGGAGGCCTGCACCCCGTTGACGTAATAGAACCAGTCGCTGTGATCGCCGCTGGGCGCGAGGCCGTCGATCGATTCCACGAAGCCGCCGCCGTAGCGCGTCGAGAGCTTGAACGAGCGCTCGAGCATGCGCATGACCGTCTCCGAGCCCGGCACCTTGCTCCGGGACACCGCCTGGATCTGGTGGCTGCCGAACTCGCGCGTGACGGTAAGGCTGACGCCCTTAGTCGGTGCGCCCGCGCCCAGCCCACAGCCGCCGCACGCCAGCACGACGGCGAGCGCGGCGACTGCGGTTGGGACTCGAAGCCTCACGGGGCGCCCGTCAGTGCGCTACTTGGTGACCTTGACCGTCGCCTCGGCGCGGATGTAGCCCTTCAGCGTCGCCACGAGCGTGACCTTGCCCGGCTTGGTGACGGTGACGGTCGCATCCCCGTTGTGGGCGGTGACAGCACCGGCGTCGGTCACCTTGACGCCCGGCAGCGCCTTGGCCTTACTCGTCTTGAAGTACGAGGTCCTCACCGAGAAAGCGGTGCCGGCCTTCGCCTTCGCCGGGGCGGTCAGGACGATCGGGTACGTGGTGCCGCTACCTGGCGCGGGCGCCAGCAGCAGCTCATCGCCCGGCTTGAGCTTGAGGTCGCACAGGCCAGCGGAGGCGAACTTGTCATTGACCCAGACGCCCCAATAGAAGCCCTTGGCGCTGAACGTGTGGGTCTCGCCCAGCACGCTGGTGATCTCGACGCCGAGGCCGCCCGAGTACGTGCCCTTCCAGTTGTGGTGGGTGGCGGAGTCGAAATAGCCCGCGCCGGAGCTACCAGGGCAGGAGCCCTTGTGCGTCCCGCCCTTGGTGATCGAGCCCGACTCGGCGTGGGCCACGGTCGCGGGCAGCAGCGTGCGCTTGACCCCCTCGACGCGAACGGTGACGCCGGAGCCGGCGCCGAGCGCCGGAGCGGTGATTGCCAGGACGAATACGGCGACACCACCGGCGAGGGCTGAGAACTGTCTGTGCTTCAAGAGGGCCACCCCTTTCCACGAGGGCTTTTGGCTTGAAGGTCGGAGGTTGGTCTCCTGGCTCTCGGGCCTATCAGCCACGCCTTCCCGGACGGACTCAATCCGCCCAGTGGCACTGCCGTGCGCTGACGTCCCCAATCACAGTGGCGGGTCCGCGCCGGATTTGCACCGGCTTCCCATGCCACCGACCACGAACGGGCTGATCCTACCGCGCCCACCGTAGACTGCGACAGGCGCAGCAATGACCGTCAATCTCACGCGTATCTACACCCGCCTCGGCGACGGTGGCGAGACCCACCTCGGCGACATGAGCCGGGTGGCCAAGACCCACCCGCGCATCGAGGCCTACGGGACGATCGACGAGCTCAACGCCCAGATCGGCGTGGCGCTGACGATCGACGGCATGCCGGAGACCTACGGAGAATGGCTCGCCCACATCCAGAACGACCTGTTCGACGTCGGCGCCGACATCGCGGCACCGGAGGATGCGGAGTCGACACGTGAGCGCCTGCGGGTGCTCCCGGAGCAGACCACCTGGCTCGAGGAGCGCTGTGACGAGGTCAACGCCGCGCTGGCGCCGCTGAAGTCCTTCGTGCTGCCGGGCGGAACGCGGGCGGCGGCCCATCTCCATGTGTGCCGCACCGTGTGCCGTCGTGCGGAGCGTGCCGCCATCGCCTGCGGCGAGGACGTGAGCGCCGAGGTGGTCCGCTACCTCAACCGGCTCTCGGACCTGCTGTTCATCCTCAGCCGCGGCGCCAACGACGGCGACGAGCCGCTCTGGGAGCCGGGCCGCTACCGCTAGGAGGTGGCCTTGAGTCAAGGCCGGCGGAGCATGATCGTCAGCGCCGAGGCCAGCAGCATCCCCAGCGCGCCGATCGCACTGGCACCGATGACGAACGCCTCGTGGTCGCGCACATAGCCGAGTACCTCGTGCGGATGTGCGAGCACGACGAGGCCGACGAGGATCGCTGCCACCGCCATGACCGCGCCCGCCGGCGCAAGCGCCTCGCCCACCGAGAACGACGGTCGCCGCGCGGGCATGACGTCGGCGAAGCCTCCGGCGCGGCGCGACTCAAAGATGGACAGGCCTGCGACTCCCAGCAGCGTCCACGTGCCCGCGACCAGGAAGCCACCGAGCACGTCGGACGGGTAGTGCCACGCAAGCTCGAGGAACGAGTAGGAGACGGCGATCGCGAACGCGGCCATCGACGCCGCCACGGCAGGGCGCCAGCGCGCCGGGGCGGCGATCACCGAGCACAGGGCCAGCGACATCGCCGCCGTGGCGTGCCCGCTCGGCCACGTCGCGTTGTACAGGACGCCGAAGGGGCCGGGATCGCGCGGCGCGGCCAGCAGCGGCTTGAGGAGCTCCGTGGTCTCGTTGGCGCACAGCAGGACGATGGCGATCATGATCGCCACCCGGGGTCGTCGCCGCACAAGCGCCACCAGCACGGGCAGCGCAGCCAGATAGACGTACGGGCTCGGATTGCACAGCGTCGCGATGAAATTGGTCAGCCGATCCAACCGCGGACGGGTGAGGTCCGCGAACCCGCCGAGGATCGACGCGTCGGCATGTTTCCCGGCGCCGGTGTAGTGAGACACCCACCACACGAGCGCGAGCGCCACGACTCCCGTCGCGGCGCCGATCAACGCCGTCCGAGCTCGTCTGGGCATGGACAAAGCGTAGCCGTGCCCACGTTGCCCGCAGCTAAGAATGCCCGCGCAGGGCGCGAACCGACGTCAGGCGTCGGGAGCGGCCTCGGAGGCCGTGCCGGAGCCCTCGGACTCGGGCTGCCCGGCCTCTGCCTCGAGCCCAGCGGCGAGCGCCATCGGCCTCATCCGGCGCGTCATCGGTCGCGGCGGTGCGCGTGACTCTGAACTCCGGAGCGGTGCCGGTGCGCCGCACGTGGGAGAAGTGCTCCAGGTCCTCGGGGGACGCGACCTCGGCGCTGACGCCGTCCGCGACCTCGAAGCGGTTGGCCTCATAGAGCAACTCCTGGTAGCGAGGCGCGTGGGTCGGGTGGGTTACGTCCTCTCCCGAACGCGTCTGACCGTTGCTCCGAGCGCCCGCGGCGCGGGTCCCCGAGCCCTCGATGTCCAGGTCGAATTCTCCGAAGCGCAGCATCCAGCGCCGGCCGCGAGCGAGCTTGTCCGGGCTCAGCTTCACCGCCACCGTGTCACCGCGCTCTCCCGAGCCGGGGAGACCCCGATCGCTGCGCAGGCCCGCGTGCTCGGCCACCAGCGCGCGGGTGAGCCGATCCCAGTTGCGGCTGTAGGGAGCCGGGACGATGGCCACGGGCCCCTTGGCCGCCTGGTCACCACGAATGGCGTGTGCGACGGGACCCACGACGACGTAGTCCACGTGGCTGGCGTTGAGCCAGCGCAGAACGGCGATGGATTTGCGGTCGAGGTGCTCTAGCCCGGCGCGTGGCTGCACGGACGTGGCGTCGATCCCCGGCGAGCGATGTTTGAGCAGCATGCTCGTGCGTTTCGCGCCAAGCGCCCTGACTCCTTCCACGCGCGGGTGCTTATCCGGAGGCAGCGGCCTCGATCTCGACGGCAAACTCGGCCACGCGGCCGGCGATGAGACCGGGCTGTGCCCGCGGCAGCCAGTGGGTCCCGGGCACCTCGTGCCGGCGCAGCCCCGGCGCCACCCGTGCGGCCGCGTCGTAATAGGAGGTGGAGATGAACCGGTCGTGGGTGGGGACGATGAGCTGGACGGGCGCGTGGGCCGGGGCCAGCGCGCTGCGCCGGATGAGACGGTGCGGGATGTTGGCGCGATACAGGTTCGCGCCGTGCCACCCGTCGGCGGACACCGTCGGCGCCGGGTAGGCACCCTCGAGCGTCATCCCTTCCACGAAGGTCAGCCACTTCCGCCAGCGCCCGCCGGCCAGCGCCACCTTCCACATCAGCGTCGGTCCCCCGGGCAGGCACAGCGGCACGATGTACCAGGAACGGCGGCCGCGGTCGACGGCGCTGCGCAGGTCGCGGCGGCGCAGCGCGGCGCGGGTGGCCACGAGCGCATGGCCCAGCGCGGGCCCGGCGATGGTCGTGAACGACGTGACGCGGCCGGCGAAGCGGGGGCGCGTCACGAACTCCCAGCCCTGGATCCCGCCCCAGTCGTGGCCCACGAGGTGAACCGGACGCTCGGGCGCGACCGCGCGGCAGACGGCGTCGAAGTCGTCGGCGAGACGGTCCAGGTGGTAGGCGGCTCGTCCCCGCGGTGCAGTGGAGCCACCGGCGCCGCGCACGTCATAGGTGACCACGTGAAACCGGGCTGCCAGGCGCTCCACCACCGGCGCCCACACCGCCTGGGTGTCGGGATAGCCGTGCAGCAGCACGAGCGTCGGGCGGTCAGCTTCGCCCGAGCTCTGCACGCACAGCTCCACCTCGCCGGAGCGCACGGTCCTGGTGTCCGTTGCGGTCGGCACCCCGTGGCAATCTATAGGCTCGATCGCCGATGGATGCCGAAGAACTTCAGAGGCGCCGGGACGAGCGGGCCGCCGCTCGGCGGCGCCGGCGCCTCCGCCGCCGAGCCGGTATCGGCGGCACGCTGGCGGTCGTCGTGATCGCCGTGGCCGTTGCCATCGCCTCGGCCAGCGGCAGCGGTGGCGCGGCGAGCAGCACGACCACCACGCAGACTCACAGCACCACCAACGCCGCCCATGCGAAGGCACGGTCGCGTCCCGCCGCCGGCAGCCACGTGCGCGGCGAGTCGACCGCCTCGGTCCTGGGCCCGGCCACCGGGGTCCGCGGAACGGTGTCGGTGCCGGTGCTCATGTACCACGTGATCGCCCCGCCGCCCAGCGGCGCCCCGTTCCCCGGCCTCTACGTGCAGCCCCAGGAGTTCGCGGCGCAGATGCAGGCGCTCAAGCAGGCCGGCTGGCAGGCGGTGACCCTCGACCAGCTCCAGGCCTACTGGACCAAGGGGGCCAAGCTCCCGGCCGGGAAGCCGATCGTCATCACCTTCGACAACGGCTACCACTCCCAGTACACGGAGGCGTTGCCGGTGCTGCGCAAGATGGGCTGGGTCGCCGACGAGAACATCCAGCTCAGCGGCCTGCCCCCGTCACAGGGCGGCCTGACCAACAGCGAGGTCAAGGCGATGGTGAACGCCGGCTGGGAGCTCGACACCCAGGGCATCAGCCACGCCGATCTCATCACCTTGGACGCCGCGCAACTGCACTACCAGATCGTCAGCGCCCGCAAGACGATCCAGCGCCGCTACGGCGTGCCCGTCAACTGGTTCTGCTACCCGTCGGGCCACTACGACACGACCGTCATCAGCGCCGTGCGCGCCGCCGGCTACGTCGGCTCGACCACCGTCATCCCCGGCTGGGCCGGCCCGTCCAGCGACCCCTTCCGCCTGCCGCGCCTGCGGGTCCTGGGCGGCACGAGCCCCTCGGCCCTGCTCACGCAGATCGCCGACAATCGCACCGCGTCGGCGCCGCCGGGCTCATACGGAGGGGCGTAGTGGTCACCTGCGGGGAGGGCCACTCGTGACTACCCCGCGGCTGACCGCCGGCATCCGCGGGTCGGGCGTCCGCGACTGGACGACCCAGCTGGGCGCCGCCACCCTGCGCCACCAGCGTCCGCAGCGCAGCACGGGGATCGTGGCCGCGGTGCTCTCGGTGGCGCTCGCGACCTTGGCCATCTACTTCCTGCGCAAGATCGCGCCTGTCGTCTCGCTCAGCGTGGTCTACCTGCCGGCGGTGCTGCTCATTGCCACCTACTGGGGGATGGCCCTCGGGCTGCTGACCTCGCTGCTCAGCGCCGCGTCGTTCAACTTCTTCCATATCCCGCCCACCGGCGAGTTCTCGATCGTCGACGGTCGCAATTGGGTCGCCCTGGCCGCGTTCACGATCGTCGCCCTGTTCGCCAGCGCTCTGGCTGAGCTGGCCCGGTCCCGCGCCCAGGAGGCCGAGCGCCGGCGCGCCGAGGCCGATCTGGCCGCCGCGCTGGCCCACGAGCTGTTGCTCGGCGAGGACACCCAGGCGGCGCTGGCCAGCGCCGGGCGGCGGGTCGCCGAGGCGCTGGAGCTGACGTCGGCGTCGATCGAGCCGAGCCCCGACCCACTGGCGCCACTGGACCCGCATCGCACCCTCCCCCCGCCGCCGGATCCACGGCGGATGGCGCTGCCGCTACGCGGCATCAACGGTGAGCAGATGGCAACGCTGCTCGTCCCCGCCCACCTGCCTCCGGACACCGAGCAGCGGCTACGCACCCAGGTGGTCCCCACGCTCGAGGCGCTGGTGGCCATCGCCCAGCGGCGCGACGCCATGCAGGCCGAGCTGGTGGAGACGGCCGCGCTGCGTCGCTCCGATGACATCAAGACGGCACTGTTGCGTGCCGTGTCGCACGACCTGCGCACCCCGCTGACCGCGGTCGTCGCCGCCGGGCACGCGCTCGGGGCCGACTCGCTGACCGACCAGGAGCGCTCCGAGCTCAGCGCCGCGGTCGTCGAGGAGGGCACCCGCCTGGCGGGGCTCGTCGACAACCTGCTCGCCCTGTCGCGGCTGCAGGCCGGCAGCGCCACACCACGCTCTGATTGGGTCTCGATCGAGGACCTCGTGTCCGCGGCCGCCGAGGGCCTGCGCGTGGGGGCGGGCGGGGAGGCGGTTTCCGTGCGCGTCACTATCGACCCCGATCTACCCGAGGTCCGCGCCGACGCGGCCCAGCTTGAGCGGGCCTTCGCCAATCTGCTCGAGAACGCCGGTCGCTACGGCGGCGGCTCGCCGGTGTTCGTTCACGCCCGCCGCGGCGGGGGGCCCGCCGGTGAAGGCGTCCTGGTCAGCGTCACCGATCAGGGCCCGGGGATCGAGGCCGTCGAGCAGGAGCGGATCTTCGAGCCCTTCTACCGGGGACGTAACTCGCGCTCGGAGGCGTGGACCGGCTCCGGGCTGGGCCTGGCCATCGTCAAGGGCTTCGTCGAGGCCAACGGAGGGTCGATCACCGTGCAGTCGCTCCCCGGGCAGGGCACGACGTTCTACGTGCTGCTGCCCGTGGCCGAGCGTCAGCCTTCCGAGGCGGTCGCGGGCTCCGCCGAGACGACGTCATGAGCAGCCCGCCCAAGCCGAAGGTCCTCGTCTGCGACGACGAGCAGCAGATCCTCCGCGCGCTCCGGGTGATCCTGCGCGATAGCGGCTACGAGGCGCTCCCGGCCAGCACCGGCGAGGAGGCCCTCGACGTGGCCGCGGTGTCGCGCCCCGCTGCCGCCATCCTGGACCTCGTCCTGCCCGACATCGACGGCGTCGAGCTCTGCCGGCGCCTGCGCGAGTGGACCGACATGCCGATCATCCTGCTCTCGGCCGTCGGCGAGGAGGACGCCAAGGTCCGTGCGCTCGCCGCGGGCGCCGACGACTACGTCACCAAGCCCTTCGGACCCCGGGAGCTCATCGCGCGGCTGGAGGCCAGCCTGCGCCGCGTCGGCCCCGAGCGCGAGGAGACCCTCATCACCTCCGGGGACCTCAGCGTGGACCTGGCCTCGCGCGTCGTCACCCTGGCCGGCGAGGAGGTCCACCTCACCCCCACCGAGTTCGATCTGCTGCGGCTGCTGGCGCGCAACCGAGGGCGGTTGATCACCCACCGGGAGCTGCTCACGTCGGTCTGGGGCGCGGGCTACGCCGACGACACGCAGGTTCTGCGGGCCCACATCGCCAATCTGCGGCGCAAGATCGAACCCGCGGACGCTGAGGGAGGCGTGAGCGGCCATCGCTACATCCGCACGGATCCCGGGGTCGGCTATCGCTTCGCGGGGTGAGTTAAGGTGAGCTTGCGGAAAGGATGCCCAGGCGGGACGATCAAGGGTCAAAGGACCATGGATGATGCACGGAAACGTGCCGCTATCGTGGATGTTTCAAGTGCATACAACCCTTAGGGGCACACCACATGGCCGGCCCTGAGCGCGGCCCATCGCGGGGGGTGACCCCCACCACGGACCGGCGCGCCCTCTCGGAGGGGGCCCACAAGATCGACGCTCCGCCCGCCGACGGCGCAGGCGTCGTCGCGCCCGTGAACGGACCCAGGACCGGGGTCAAGCGCAACTTCAACGAGGCGGCCCACAAGCTCGGTTACTGGCCGGTCACCCAGGAGGAGCGCGCGAAGAAGGACACCGGCCCGTCGGCGGCGATCCGCGCCGCCTCCGACGATGAGCGCGACGTCGTCGCTCACGCGGGCAAGCTGGTCCTCGCCCTCGGCGCCCTCGGCATCGTCTACGGGGACCTCGGGACCAGCCCGCTCTACACGGTCCAGACGATCTTCACGCAGCACGCCGACGCGGCGCGACCGACGGTGGCCGGCATCTACGGCATCTCCTCGCTCATCTTCTGGGCGCTGATCCTCGAGGTGTCGATCAAGTACGCCGGCTTCATCATGCGCGCCCACAACCGCGGCGACGGCGGGATCATGGCGCTCAGCGCGCTCATCCAGCGCCGCAAGGTGCCCCGCGCAGCCGCCCTGGTGACGCTCGGCCTCCTCGGCGCCGGCCTGTTCTTCGGCGACGGCATGATCACGCCGGCGATCAGCGTCACCTCGGCCGTCGAGGGCCTCAAGGTCGCCACTCCGAGCCTGTCGCACCTCGTGATCCCGATCTCGTTGGGGATCCTGGTGGGCCTGTTCGCCGTCCAGCGCTACGGCACCGGCGCGGTCGGCTGGATGTTCGGTCCGGTGATCCTCGTCTGGTTCTTCATCATCGCCGCCCTCGGCGTGGTCGAGGTCGCGCAGCACCCTGGGGTCATCCAGGGTCTGTCGCCGACGTGGGCGGCGCGGTTCATGGCCGACCACGGCGTCGACGGGTGGCTGACCCTCGGTGGCGTCGTGCTGTGCGTCACCGGCGCCGAGGCGCTGTACGCGGACCGCGGTCACTTCGGCGCCGGCCCGATCCGCGCCACGTGGTTCTCGATCGTCCTGCCCGCGGTGATGCTCAACTACCTGGGCCAGAGCGCCCTCATCCTCCACGACCATGCCGCTCGGGCGAATCCGTTCTATCTGCTGGCGCCGACCTGGGGACGCCTACCGCTCGTCTTCCTGGCCACGGCCGCCACCATCATCGCCTCCCAGGCCGCGCTCACCGGCTCCTTCTCGGTGGCCAAACAGGCCGTCCAGCTCGGCTTCCTGCCGCGGCTGCGGATCGTCCACACCTCAGAGCTCGAGGGCCAGATCTACGTGCCGCTCATCAACTGGGCCCTGTGCACCGGCGTGGTCACCCTCGTGCTGGTGTTCCGCAGCTCCACCCACCTGGCCGACATCTATGGCGTGGCCGTCACCGGCACGTTCATCCTCGACACCACCCTGTTCCTGGCGGTGGCCCGGTCGCTGTGGGGGACGGCCAAGTGGAAGCTGGCCCTGCTCGGCGCCGTCTTCTACACCGTCGAGATCGCGTTCTTCACCTCCAACCTGTCCAAGGTCGGCCACGGCGCCTGGCTGCCGCTCCTCGTCGGCCTGGTCGTCGCGACGATCATGGTCACCTGGCGCAAGGGCCGCGACATCGTGACGCGCAACCGGACCACGCAGGAGGGCTCGCTGGAGGAGTTCCTGGACGGCCTGTGCAACGCCAAGCCGCCGATCGTCCGCCTGCCCGGCACCGCCATCTTCCTCAACCCGGGCAAGGAGACCTGTCCGCTGGCGCTCCGAGCCCAGGTGGAGCACAACCACGCCTTCCACGAGAAGGTGGTGATCTGCTCGATGGTGCCGGTCAGCATCCCGCGCGTGGACAAGCCGGACCGCTTCGTCTCCGAGCGGCTGGGCAAGGGCCTGTTCAAGATCCACCACATCACCGTCCGCGTGGGCTACCACGACAGCTGGAACGTCCCCGAGGCACTGGCCAACGCGCGCAAGCACGGGTTCCTGGACCGCAACCTCGACCTCGAGCACGCGTCGTACTTCGTCTCGCGGATGACGATCGTGCCCACCGCCGGGCCGGGGATGTCGCGCTGGCGTAAGCAGCTGTTCATCGGGATGGCGCGCAACGCCACGAGCCCGATCGACCACTTCCGCCTGCCGAGCCCGCGGACCGTGATGACGGGCTCGCAGGTCGAGATGTGATCTGCGCTCGTCTGAGCGTCTTCACAACATCTTGATACGCGCGGCTGGTTCCTGCACAGGTCCTTGACGTGGGCCCGCCGACGATGAGGGCATGGAAGGTCGGCGGACTCTGTCTGAAGGTGCCCACAAGGCCGATGGCCCGACGTCGGTTGCCGAGGCGCCCGCGCGGCCGGCCAAGCGCAACTTCAATGAGGCCGCCCACAAGCTCGGCCACTGGCCGGTGCAACCCGAGCCCCGCAAGGAGCACATCCCGTCCGCCGCCATGCAGGCCGCCACCGATGACGACAGAGATGTCGTCGCCCATGCCGGCAAGGCCGTGCTGGCGCTGGGGGCCCTCGGGATCGTCTACGGCGACATCGGCACGAGCCCGCTCTACACCGAGCAGGTGATCTTCACCGCTCACCGCAACGCCGCGCATGCCGATATCGCGGGCGTCTACGGGATCGTCTCGCTCATCTTCTGGACGCTGATGATCGTCGTCTCCACGAAGTACGCCGGATTCATCATGCGCGCCCACAACCGCGGCGACGGCGGGATCATGGCGCTCACCGCGCTCGTCCAGCGCAAGCGGATCGGGCGCACGTTCATCCTGGTCACCCTCGGCATCTTCGGCGCGGGCTTGTTCTTCGGCGATGGCATGATCACCCCGGCTATCTCGGTCACCTCGGCGGTCGGCGGCCTCAGCGCCATCAGCCCGAGCCTCTCACACTTGGTCGTACCGCTGTCGCTGGCCATCCTGATCGGCCTGTTCGCCGTGCAGCGCTACGGCACCGGAGCGGTCGGCTGGCTGTTCGGCCCGGTGATCGGACTGTTCTTCCTCGTGATCGGCGGGTTCGGCCTCCGGGAGCTCCTCGCGCAGCCGGCCGTCCTCCAGGGCCTGTCTCCCGTCTGGGGGGTGCGGTTCTTCGTCGACCACGGGGCCTACGCCTGGCTGACACTCGGTGGCGTCGTGCTGTGCTGCACCGGCGCCGAGGCGCTGTACGCCGACCGCGGCCACTTCGGCGCCCTCCCGATTCGCATGACCTGGTTCGTGATCGTCCTGCCGGCAGTGATGATCTCCTACCTCGGCCAGGCAGCGCTCATCCTCGCCCATCCGAGGAGCGTTAACTCCCCGTCGTTCAACCCGTTCTTCCAGCTCATCCCGCATAGTCTGCTGCTGCCGATGGTGGTGCTGGCCACGCTGGCCACGATCATCGCCTCCCAGGCCGCGCTCACCGGCTCGTTCAGCGTGGCCAAGCAGGCCGTCCAGCTCGGCTTCCTGCCGCGACTGCGGATCATCCACACCTCCAACCTCGAGGGTCAGATCTACGTGCCGCTGATCAACTGGCTCCTGTGCGCGGGCGTCGCTGCGCTCGTGCTCGTGTTCCAGAACTCCAATCGCCTGGGCGACATCTACGGCGTCGCGGTGACGGGCACGTTCATCCTCAACACGATCCTCTTCCTGGCCGTCGCGCGGGCGCTGTGGCGCACGCCGAAGTGGCGCCTGGCCATCCTCGGCACGCTGTTCCTCACCGTAGAGGTGGCGTTCTTCACCTCCAACCTGGCCAAGATCGCCGATGGCGCCTACCTGTCGCTCGCGGTTGGCCTAGTCATCGCCGTCGTGATGATGACCTGGCGCAGAGGGCGCGACATCGTCACCGAGAGCCGCATTCGGGTGGAGGGGCCGCTCGGCGAGTTCCTGGAGGGGCTGTGCATCGCCCAGCCGTCGATCATCCGGCTGCCGGGCACCGCCATCTACCTCAGCCCCGGCAAGGAGACGACGCCGCTGGCGCTGCGCACATTGGTGGAGCACAACCACGCCATGCACGAGAAGGTCGTCATCGTCTCGGTCACCCCGGTGAGCATCCCGCGCGTGGACCGCGCCGACCGCTTCACCTCCGAGCGGCTGGGCAAGGGCCTGTTCAAGGTGGTCCACGTCAACGTCCGGGTGGGCTATCGCGACGACTGGAACATCCCCGAGGCACTGGCCATGGCCCGCAAGCTCGGCTTCCTGGACCGCAACCTCGACCTCGAGCACGCCTCCTACTTCGTCTCCAAGATGACGATCGTGCCCACCGACGCCCCGGGGATGGCGAGGTGGCGCAAGAAGATCTTCGTCGCTCTGGCCCGCAACGCGGCCACCCCGATCGAGCACTTCGACCTGCCGCGTCAGCGGACGGCGATGACCAACTCAGAGGTGGCGATGTAGCCCCGTTCGTTGCTGACCGGTGGCGCGCTGGGCTCCGGCGCGGCACAATTGGGCGGTCACGGACAGCAGCGACGGGAGGCTCGATGAGCAGCGACTACATCCTCGCCTACGGCACCCACGCCTCACCCCAGGACGGTCGGTGTGCCATGGAGTGGGTCAGCTACCTGGCCGGGGAGCCCCACTCCGACCAGCCCACGTGCGTGAGCCCGGTGCTGCGCGCGATGTGCATCGCCCTCAACGACGGCCTCGACCGGGAGCCGCGCCAGCGGCTGCGCCCGTACCTGACCCGGACGATCGGGACCGCGGAGGACGGCCTGGACACGTGGCGCGGCTGGATGGCCATGGACTGGCTCGCCCGCACGTACACGCCCGCCTGGCTGAGCCTCGCCGGGCTGGCCGAGCCCGCGGACGCCCTCGAGTCCGCCGCCGACATCATCGACGCCGACAGCCTGACCCGCGGGCTGGAGCTCCTGGAGAGCGCCCGCCGCGAGTCGCGCGCCGCTCGCGCCAAGGCGTTTGGATCGCCGCTGCCCACCGGTTGGGCCGCCGCCGTGGCGGCCGGCGTGGCAGGGCGTGAGGCCGCGTGGGCCTGCGCCGGCGCCGCCGTGTGGGCCGCCGCCCGCATCGGCATCGGGGATGTCGCCGGGGACCGTGCCCGTGCGGCGGCGCGCGCCGCGGCCGGCGACGCGGCGGCGATTGCCGTCCGTCACTCGCGGACATCGGTGTGTCATGCCGGCGCGCGGGCCGCCGCGCAGGCGGCGCTGGAGCCCACGCTTCAGCGGCTCGCCGACTCGGCGCTGGGGCTGCTTGACCGGATGCTTCCCACCGAGGTCCTGCCGGTGCCCGAGCCGGCGCTCGCGCACGCGCTGATCTGACCCGCGGCGTCACGCGGCGGCCGAGGCCGCGGCGGGAGCTTCACATCATCTTTATGAGGGCCCGCCGTTCCTGTATGGGTCCTTGACGAGGCCGGTTCCAAGATGAGCGACATGGACATTGTCGCTATCGCACTTGGGGTTGTGATGTTCGCCATTCTGCTCGCGCTCGTCACTGGGATCGACCGGATATGAGCGGCGCTGATCTCTTCGGGCTGATCGTCTCGGCCCTCGTCTGCATCTACCTGCTGTACGCGCTGCTGCGCGGAGAGAAGTTCTAAGGGGCCACCATGACCGTCTCCGGCTGGCTCACCATCTTCCTCTTCTGCGGGATCCTCACCGCCCTGGCGATCCCCCTCGGCAGCTACATGGCCGCCGTATACACCGGCGAGCACACGTTCATGGATCGCTTGCTGGGCGTGCCCGAGCGGTTCCTGTACCGCGTCATGCGCGTGGACCCGGACCGCGGCCAGGACTGGAAGGCCTACGCCAAGAGCGTGATCCTGTTCTCGCTCGCCGGCTGGCTGCTTCTGTACTTCATCCTGCGCACGCAGACGCTGTGGAACTGGACCGGCCTGAACCCGGAGGGCTTCCACTCAGCGCCGTGGAACGTGACGTTCAACACCACGTCGTCGTTCGTCACCAACACCAACTGGCAGTACTACGGCGGCGAGACGACGATGAGCTACTTCAGTCAGATGGTCGGGCTGACCGTGCAGAACTTCGTCTCGGCGGGCACCGGCATCGTCGTCGCCGTCGCGCTCATCCGCGGGATCATCTCCCGCAGCGGCCGGAGCTTGGGCAACTTCTGGCAGGACATGGTGCGCACCGTCCTGTACGTGCTGCTGCCGCTCTCGATCATCATCGCCATCATCCTCGTCTCCCAGGGCACCCTCCAGACCTTCGGCGCCTATCTGACGGCCCACGGCCCCACCGGCCTCATCCAGTCGATCGCACGGGCGCCCGTCGCCTCCCAGGAGGCGATCAAGGAGCTCGGGACCAACGGCGGCGGCATCTTCAACACCAACTCCGCCCACCCGTTCGAGAACCCCACCGGATTCAGCAACCTCGTTGAGATGCTGGCCGTGCTGCTGATCCCGGCGGCGCTGGTGTTCATGTACGGGAAGATGGTCGGCAGCCGCCGACAGGGCTACGCGATCTACTCGACGATGATGATCATGTTCATCGGCGCGGTCGTCGTGGCCTACATCGCCGAGGCCCACGGCTCCCCGGCCCAACACGCGGCCGGACTCCACACCGGTGTCATCCCCGGCTCCACGGGCGGCAACATGGAGGGCAAGGAGCAGCGCTTCGGCATCGCCGGCTCCGCGCTGTTCGACGTCATCACGACCGTCACCTCGTGCGGCGCGGTCAACAGCGCCATCGAGTCCTTCACCGGGATCGGCGGCGCTGTCCCGTTCGCCAACCTGTCGGCCAGCGAGGTCATCTTCGGCGGCGTCGGGACGGGCCTGTACTCCATCCTGCTCTACGTCCTGCTGGCGGTGTTCATCGGCGGGCTCATGGTGGGCCGCACGCCGGAGTACCTGGGCAAGAAGATCGAGGCGCGCGAGATCAAGCTCGTTGTCCTCGGCATTCTCATCACGCCGCTCGCAGCGCTGTTCGCCACCGCCCTGGCTGTCGCATCCAGCGCCGGGCGTCAATCGATCAGCGCGGCCGCCGCGGGTGGGCCCCAGGGCTTCTCCGAAACGCTCTACGCCTACCTGAGCCAGGCCAACAACAACGGCTCGGCCTTCGCCGGCTACAGCGGCTTCATCCAGCCTGCCGCCGGCAACCTGGGCTCGCACGGGATCACCTTCGCCACTCTGGTGGGCGGCTTGGTCATGTTGTTCGCCCGCTTTGCGCCGATCCTGTTCGCGCTCGCGGTCGCCGGCACACTGGCCGGCAAGCGGATCAGCCCGGCCGGCCTGGGCACGATGCGTACCGACAACCCCACGTTCGTGGTCCTGCTCATCGGCGTGATCGTCCTCGTCGGCGCCCTCACCTTCTTCCCCGCCCTCCTCCTCGGCCCGATCGTTCAGGGCCTGACCGGACACCTCTACTAATGGCACTCAAGAAAGACATCATCACCTCCGTCCTCGCGATCCTGGCGTTGACGCTGCTCTGCGGGATCCTGTATCCGCTGGTCATCACCGGCGTCAGCCAGGTGGCGTTCCCGGGCAACGCCAACGGTCAACAGGTCCAAGTCGGCGGCAAGCTCGTCGGCTCCAAGCTGATCGGCCAGAACTTCGCCGATCCGGTGCTCAAGAACGGCAAGCCCGTGGTCGACAAGAACGGCAACCCGGTGACCGTGCCGGACCCGCGGTACTTCCAGACGCGGCCGTCGGCCACCGTGCCGTCGGACAACGCTGCCGCGACGGGATTCTCCAACCTCGGCCCCAACAGCGTGGCGACCAAGCAGGAGCTGGTGGCGAACATCGCCGCCTACATCCAGCTCAACCGGCGCTACTACCCCGGCCGCCTGACCGCGGCCCAAGTCCCGGTCGACGCGGCGAACAGCTCCGCATCCGGCATCGACCCGGACATCTCCGTCGCCAATGCCCATATCCAGGCCTACCGCATCGCCGCGGTACGTCGCCTTCCGCTCAGCACGGTCAACCGTCTGGTCTCGACCTACACCGGCGGCCGCGGGCTCGGCTTCGTCGGTGAGCAGGGAGTCAACGTGCTGCAGCTCAACCTGGCCCTCAACCGCGTGTCCGCAGGAGTTCGCTGATGACCGTCAACGTCCCCGCCCCGCCCGCGGAGCCGCGGCGTGAGCCGCCTCAGAGCTCGGAGCGCCGCGCCGTGTCGCTGTTTCGCCGCGACATCGTCGTGCGCGCCCTGATCGACAGCATGATCAAGCTCGACCCGCGCGTCCAGATCCGCAACCCGGTCATGTTCGTCGTCGAGATCGGCGCCGTCATCACGACCGTCACCTGGTTGATCCAGCTGTTCGGCGGCAAGGCGCTCGGCGGCAACGATCCGGCCTGGTACACGTTCGTCATCTCGTTCTGGCTGTGGCTGACCGTCATCTTCGCCAACATGGCCGAGGCGTTCGCTGAAGGCCGTGGCCGGGCCCAGGCCGACACGCTGCGCACGATGCGCCAGGAGACCGTCGCCCAGATGCAGGACGGCACCACTCGCCCAGCCTCCGAGCTCACCAAGGGCGACGTCGTGGTGGTCGAGGCCGGGGAGCTGATCCCTGGTGACGGCACGGTCATCCAGGGCATCGCCTCGGTCGACGAATCGGCCATCACCGGCGAGTCCGCCCCGGTCATCCGCGAGTCTGGCGGTGACCGCTCGGCCGTCACCGGCGGCACCCGCGTCCTGTCAGACCGGATCGTCGTCGAGATCACCCAGGAGCCCGGTCACTCGTTCCTGGACCGGATGATCTCGCTGGTGGAAGGCGCCGAGCGGCGCAAGACCCCCAACGAGATCGCCCTGAACATCCTGCTTGCCGGCCTCACCCTCATCTTCATGATCGTCGTGGCGACGCTGCGGCCGTTCGGACTGTTCGCGGGCACCTCGATCTCGGACACGACGCTCATCTCGCTGCTGGTCGCGCTCATCCCGACGACGATCGGCGCGCTCCTGTCCGCGATCGGCATCGCGGGCATGGACCGTCTGGTCCGACGCAACGTGCTGGCGCTCTCCGGGCGTGCCGTCGAGGCCTCCGGCGACGTCGATGTACTCCTGCTCGACAAGACCGGCACCATCACCATCGGCAACCGCCTGGCGTCGGAGTTCATCCCCATGCCCGGCGTCTCCGAGGCCGAGCTGGCCGAGGTGGCCCAGCTGTCCTCGCTGGCCGACGAGACCCCGGAGGGCCGCTCCATCGTCGTGCTGGCCAAGCAGTACGGGATCCGCGAGCACGACATGGAGAGCCTCCACGCCACGTTCGTGCCGTTCACCGCCCAGACCCGGATGAGCGGCGTCAACCTCAACGGCAACCAGCTGCGCAAGGGCGCCGGCGACGCCATAATCGACTGGGTGGTGTCCGAGGGCGGCAAGCCGCCCGCCGAGCTGCAACCCGCGCTCGACCGCATCGGCCGCGAGGGCGGGACCCCGCTGGCGGTGGCCCGCGACTCTCAGGTGATGGGCGTCGTCTACCTCAAGGACACCATCAAGGAGGGCATGCGCGAACGCTTCGATCATTTGCGCCAGATGGGCATCCGCACGGTCATGATCACCGGCGACAACCGCCTCACCGCCGCCAAGATCGCCGAGGAGTCCGGGGTGGACGACTTCCTGGCCGAGGCCACGCCCGAGGCCAAGCTCTCGCTCATCAAGGAGCAGCAGAGCCAGGGCCGCATGGTGGCGATGACCGGAGATGGCACCAACGACGCCCCCGCGCTGGCTCAGGCGGACGTCGGCGTGGCCATGAACACCGGCACCCAGGCGGCCCGCGAGGCCGGGAACATGGTCGACCTGGACTCCAACCCGACGAAGCTCATCGAGATCGTCGAGGTCGGCAAGCAGCTACTCATCACCCGTGGCGCCCTGACCACCTTCTCGATCGCCAACGACGTGGCCAAGTACTTCGCCATCCTGCCGGCCATCTTCGTCACCACCTGGGCGGCAACGCGCGGCGGCCAGGGGCCGCTGCATGTGCTCAACATCATGAACCTCGGCACGCCGCGCTCGGCGATCATCTCCGCGATCATCTTCAACGCGATCGTCATCCCGCTCCTCATCCCCATCTCGCTCAAGGGCGTGGCCTACCGGCCCATCGGCGCCAGCGCGCTGTTGCGCCGCAATCTGTGGATCTACGGGCTGGGCGGGCTGATCGCCCCGTTCATCGGCATCAAGCTGATCGACCTCGTCATCCACAACATCCTGGGTGCCTGATGAGCGCGGTGGCCCTCGAAGCCCGCCTGCATCGCCGCGAGATCGACCGCGACCTCGGCGCGGGCATCGCCGCGTGGCGCTCGCCCGCCCACACCGCGCGGGTGGCACAACTCACCAGCGCCCGGCACCGTCGCCGGCTGGCCGGCGCGCTCGACCACCTTCTGTGGGCCGCGGCCGCTCCGCGCCACATGCAGGCTCCGGGCGCGATCGTCCCATGCCGGGCGTCGGTCCGGGCGGTGGCAGGTCAGATCCGGTGGCTGGCAAGCCGGTTGCGCTCCGATGCCCCCATCGCCGCCGCCGGCGTCGTTCGCCTCGAGGCGCTTCTCTCCGACGGCGGCGGCCCCGTTTACGCCCCCGGGCCCACCGATGCGCTGGACAGTGCATTGGCGATGGCCCGGCGATGGCTCGAGCCCGAGGGATGACCCGATGGCCGTCACCCGCGGTCGCCACAAGGTGTTCCTCGGCATGGCCGCGGGCGTCGGCAAGACCTACCGGATGCTCCAGGAGGGGCAGGCCGAGGCGCTGGCGGGGCGCGACGTCGTGATCGGCTACCTGGAGCCCCACGGCCGCCTGGAGACACTCGAGCAGGCTGCCGGCCTCGAGGTCGTCCCTCGCCGGCGGGTGGAGTATCGCGACACGCTGTTGGAGGAGATGGACCTGACGGCGGTGCTGGCCCGCGATGCCGAGCTGTGTCTGATCGACGAGCTGGCCCACACCAACGCCCCCGGTACCGAGCACCCCAAGCGCTACGAGGACGTCGAGGACGTCCTGGCCTCCGGGATCGACGTCTACTCAAGCGTCAACGTTCAGCACCTGGAGAGCCTCAACGACCAGGTCGCCGAGCTCACCGGCACCCGCGTCCGCGAAACCCTGCCCGACGCTGTCCTGGCCGCCGCCGACGACGTCGTCCTCATCGACATCACGCCCGACTCGCTCATCGAGCGGCTGCTCGCGGGCAAGGTGTATCCCCAGGAGCGCGTGCAAACCGCGCTCAACAACTTCTTCAAGGTCGAGAACCTCTCCGCGCTGCGCGAGGTGGCGCTGCGCCAGGTGGCCGAGGAGGTCGAGCACAAGCGCAAACCGCTCCAGGAAGACGGCACCCGTCCTCGCAGCCGGGACGACCGGCTGATCGACGGCGGAGCGCCGTCGGCGATCGGCGAGCGGTTGCTCGCGCTCGTCACACCGGAGCCCAGCTCACAGCGCATCGTGCGGCGCGCCTGGCGCTCGGCCCAGCGCCTGGGCGCCGAGCTCGACGTGCTCTGGGTCACCTCCGAGGAGGAGCCCACCGAGGAGGAGAGCGAGCAGCTGGCGGCGCTGCGGCGCCTGGCCAGCGTGCTCGGGGCCCATCTCCTGGTCGAGCGGGGGCCCGACGTCGCGCAGGTCACCCAGCGCGTCGCTCGCGAGCGCGGCACCACGTACGTCCTGATGGGCGCGCCCAGCCCGCAGGGGGCGCTGCGACGGCTGATGGCGCCGGGGCTCCCGGCGCGGTTGATGACCCTGCTCCCCGGGGTCGACCTGCGCATCGTGGCGGACCGCACCCAACGCGTGACGGAGGGTGCATGACACCCGTGCTGATCGCGATCATCGCCGTGCTCGTCGTGGCGCTCGCCGCGGTCGCCTCGGTGCTGTACCAGCGCCGCGGCCTGCCCCACAAAGCCCTCCCCGTGGACGCGCCGACGCAGCGGCGGATCCTGTTTCCGTTCGCGGGGTCGGTCCTGTCCCAGCGCGCGCTCGATGCCGCCCTGCGCCTGGCCCGCGCGGAGGGCGCCACGCTGCTGCCGGTGTTCCTGGCCCGCGTCCCGCTCACGCTGCCGCTGGACTCACCCCTCCCGCGCCAGGCGGCCATCTGCCTCCCGCTTCAGGAGGCGATCGAGCAGCGCGCGGCGGCGTTCGGCGTCCCGGTGGACGCGCGCGTCGAGCGCGGGCGCAGCTACCGCCACGCCCTGCGCCGCACGATCGCGACCGAGCGCTTCGAGCGGATCGTGATGCCCGCCGCCACCAACGGCGGGCCGGGCTTCGGTCCCGACGACGTGGCCTGGCTGCTCGCCACTGCCCCGGGCGAGATCGTCGTCCTGCGCCCGGGCGCGGAGGATCAGCTTCTGCCGAGCTCTCCGCGCCCGCGGCGCACAGGCCTCAGTGGGCGGAGTGGCGGGCCCGCCCGTGCGCGCGATCCCGTCCCGTCCTGACGTCGCCGTGGTGGCCGTCCACGCCACCCGGCGTCATCGACACGCCACGCACCACGCGGCCGTAGGTGGGGGCCATGACCGTGTGGAACGACTCGCCGGCGGCCGGCGTCAGAGCCGACGGGTCGTCGGTGATCGCGACCAGCTGGTTGGGGTCGGCGCCCTGGTCGCCGGAGCCTGACACCGTCGAGGTCACCGCCCAGACCGTGGCCGAGCCGTCACGGTTGACGCGCCCGGTGATGTTGCGCAGGCCGTCGGTCGCCGGCGCCCACGGCAGCTTGGTGGCGGTGTTGTCACCGATCGGATAGCCCGCGACGTCGTAGGGCTGGCCGAGGTTGAGGCCGCCTTGGAGCGTGTAGGCGAGCTGCCAGGTCGGCCCGGCCGGCAGGTTCTTGAGCACCCACTTCTGCAGGCCGGCCGTGGTCGACGCCGCGGCGGCGCTGTAGGTGCCGCTGGTGGTGTCGAACGTGTTGTCGCCGGCACCCTCGTCGGCCACGTACAGCGTGTGCGAGTTGGCGAACCAGATCCCGAACGGGTACGAGCTCGTGTCGGTCGCGTTCTTGGCCAGGGCGGTGTTGAAGCCGCTGAGGATGCACATGTTGCTCGTCAGGCCGGTGGTCGCCACCGTGCCGGGGTCATACGGAATCGAGGTCGTCGGCAACCTGGCTCCGGCCGCGGGCACGCCCACGCCGTTGGGACACGCCTCGCCCGTCGTGTCGACGAAGTACACGGTGTCGACGCCGTTGGCTCCGCTGCCCTTGGTGTAGTACAGGACGTTGTTGTAGACGGTCATCCCGCGGAAGTTGTCGTCCTTGCCGATCTTGTCGGCCTTGTCGCCGAGCTGGGTGACGCTGAAGCTCCCCACCGGGGTCGGCGCGCCCGTGCTCTGGGCAGCCTCGGGCTTGAACGAGGGGCTGAAGATCTGCGCGCCCGCGCCCGCGACGATGCCCGCCGGCTGCGGGTTGGCGCCGTTGCCGGCGTTGCCGGCGGTGTAGAACACGTCGGCGCCGGGCTCGTCATTGAGAATCGCGGCGCGGCCGTTGTTGCCGCTGTAGGCGTTGGTCTCCGTGAAGGAGAAGTTCCCCCACTGGTCCAGGCGAGCCGCCGCGCGGAAGTCGGTGCCCGGCACCGGGTTGGTCGGATCCACCGCGCCCGGGGTGTTGGAGTTGGACGCGTCGAGCTCGCGCGGCCGCGCCACGTAGCCCATGAATGTCACCGCGCGTCCGCTGGTGGAGACGTTGAGCGCCAGTTCGGACTTGGACGAGAAGCTCGTCACCAACTGGTCGGTCGGCACCTTGATCTTGCCGACCACGTCGCCGCCTGGCGTGAGCTGCCACAGGAGGATCGGCGAGGTGACGCCGAAGCTGCCGTCGGCGACGTCATTGTTGAACACATATGGGTACGCACCATCGGCGGTGGCGGTCACGCAGTTGGCCGTCGTGCAGCCGGGCGGCAGCTGGGTGACACCCGGCTGGATGTCCGCCTCGCGATACGTGCTTCCGCTCACCAGCAGATTGCCCGGCCGCAGCTGATCGCCGCCGCCGTCATGCGCGAGTGCCGCTGCCGGCGCGGCCGCCGCCAGCGCGCAGGTCACCGCCGCCGCTGCCCCGAAATGCCTCTTCATTGAAGCTCCCTGTTCGTTGGATGAGTGTGCGCCCGCGCGCACCGTATTGGGAGCCCTCAGGCCGGGTGTGAACCGGCGGTTACCGAGGTGTCAGCTTCGTGAGAATCCTCTCACCATGTGTGTACTGCGGTGGCGTGCGATGCGCGCCGCGTAACTGACAACCTGGAAAACCCGACACACCGCGGGTCACGACTCGGGTTTGGTGGGATTCCCGGGTGGGAGACGGAAAAGCCGACAACGCGCGCGACAGCAGTCTGATTTGTCGGGTTTTCCAGCTCCGCCGCCCCGCCGACCACGTCAGTCGTGCAGCCGGAACGGCAGCGTCGCCACGATGACATCGGTCCGCGCCCTCAGCACCTCGGCCAGGAGCCGCCCCCGCTGGTTGTGCAGGATCTCGTGGTAGCGCTTGCGCGGCTGGATCTCCGCGATCAGGACCGTGATCAGCGCATCCTCATCCTCGATCGAGGCCACGTAGCGCAGCACGGACCGGACCAGCGACCGGTGGTCGTCGATGATCACCTCGATCGACACATCGCACGCCCAGTCAGACCAGGCGCGCTGGATCTGCGCACGCTCCTCCTCGTCGGCGGCGACGGCGACCGCCACCACGGTGTCCCCCATCGACAGAGCCGCGCTCAGCGCCTTCTCGGTGAGGAGGTTCACCGTTGACGTCGGGACGATGACCACGCTGTGGCGCCGGTGCGGCCGCGGGGGCGTCATGCCGAGCTTGAGCTCGCTCCCCACGTCGGCGTAGTAGACCTCGGTGCGGTGAAACAGGAGCATGAGGAGCGGGATCGCCACCACGATGACCCACGCCCCCTCCAGGAACTTCGTGCCCAGCAGGACGATCACAGCGCCCGCGGTCATGACCCCTCCGGCGCCGTTGACCCCCACCCGCAGCCGCCAGCGCGGCCCGTGCTCGGCGCGCCAGTGACGCACCAGCCCGACCTGGCTGAGTGTGAACCCGATGAACACCCCGATCGCGTACAGCGGGATGAGGTGGTTGACCTCCGCGCCGGAGGCCAACAGGAGCAGCAGGGCCGCCAGCGCCAGGGCGACGATCCCGATCCGGAAGATCGGCTTCTCGGCGCGCAGGTAGAAGGCGTGCGGGAGCCGGTGGTCCTTGGCCAGCAGGCTCATGAGCACCGGCAGGCCGCCGAAGCTCGTGTTGGCCGCCAGACCCAGCACGATCGTCACCGCGAGGTTGGAGACGTAGAACGGCCACCCGGTCCCCAGCGAGCCGGCGGTGAGCTGGGCGAGCACGGTGACCCCGCCGCGGGGCTCCACATGATTCATGTGAATGAGCACGGCGAGCCCCACGAGCATGATCCCCAGCAGGACGCCCAGGGTGATCTCGGTCCGCTGCGCCGTCCGCGCGCGCGGCTTCTTGAACGCCGGGACCCCGTTGGCGATCGCCTCGATCCCGGTCACCGCCGAGCACCCGGAGGCAAACGCCTTGAGGATGAGCACGATCCCGAGGCCCTCGGTGGCCGTGATCGACTCGTGGCTGCCCACCGTCGCCTGCAGCCCGGGGTGGACGAGCCCCACCACGATCACCGCCAGGATGCTGAACAGGAACACCGCCGCGGGCAGGATCAGCACCTTGGCCGACTCGTTGATCCCGAACATGTTGATCGCCGTCAGCAGCGCGAGGCCGATCAGCGAGACCAGGAGCAGGTGATGGGACAGCCCCGGGAAGACGCTGCCCAGGCTGGCCGCGCCCGCGGCGAGCGAGACCGCGACGGTGAGCACGTAGTCGACGACCAGTGACGCGGCCGCCAGCAGCGCCGGCCACCGGCCCAGGTTGGCCTTGGACACCGCGTACGCGCCGCCGCCGTCGGGATGGGCGGTGATGACCTGCGAGTAGGAGATCACCAGCAGCACGAGCATGCCGGTGATCACCAGCGTGATCGGCAGGGTCCAGGTCAGCGCTGACGCGCCCGCGGCGACGAGCACCGCCATGATCGCCTCCGGGCCATAGGCCACGCTCGACAGTGCGTCGAGGCTCAGCGCCGCCAGTCCGCGGGGGACGTCCAGGTCGTGGCCCTCGTCGGAGTGCTTGCCCGCCCGCCTTGTCCGCCCGATCTGCTGGATCTGCGGATGCTACGCGCGGGCCGGGCGTCAGCTCTCGTAGGAGCGCTGCACCTTGCGCGCCGCGGCGATCACCGAGGCGCGCACAGCGGGCACCCTCGCGGTGACACGGTCGGCCGGCCCCGCCACCGAGAGCCCCGCCACCAGCCGCCCGCGCCGGTCGAGGATCGGCGCCGCCACCCCGGCCGCCCCCTCGTCGAGCTCGCCCACGGTGACGGCGAATCCGTCTCGCGCGACGGCGTCGAGCTCGGCCTCCAGGTCTGGGTCACCAACCGCATCCACCAGTCGCCGGCGCTCAGCCGGCTCCAGGAATGCGGCCAGGATCTTGCCGGACGCGCCCCGATGCATCGGCCCCCGGCGAAACAGCGTGTAGGAGAGGCGCACCGAGTGGCGCTCGGCCTCCACGACGTGGAGCACGATCGCCTCCAGCGCGCACGGGGCGGTGAGGATCACCGTCTCCCCCACGTCCTCGGACAGCTCCACCATCACCGCCGCCGCCGGCTCGACGATCCGCTCGCGCAGACCCGCCTCGGCGGTGCGTCCCAGGGCGACGAGCCGCGTCCCCAGCGCGACCGTGCTGTCGGGCCCGCGCTGGATCAGGCCATGCTGCTCGAGCTCGGCGAGCAGCCGGTAGGCGGTGCTCGTCGGCATCCCCGCCTCGGTGGCCAGCTCGGCCACGGTCGGGTCCGCCGGCTGGCGGCCGATGTGGTGCAGGAGCTCGACGGCGCGCTCCAGCGCCCCTGACGGCATGGCCGGCAGCCCCTAGATCCCCGGGGGATCGTGCTCGGACAGCGCCGGGCGCGCGCCGGCGACGCGGGCCACGCGGCGGGCCAGGCCGCCGTCGCCGACCAGCGTGGCCAGCCCCTCTACGTCCGCGTTCCACTCGGTCTCGTTGCTGAGCGTGCTCGCGTACTCCCGGACCAGCGAGTAGGCGCGGCCAGTTCCGGCCCCCAGCCGCTCCGCGCCGCCCCGCAGGTCGATGGCCTGGGCCGCGACGATCAGCTCCAGCGCGACGAGGCGGTGCGTCAGGCTGACCAGGGCCGAGGTGGTGCTGACGGCAAAGGGGGCCATCGAGGCGTGGTCCTCGACGCCCTCTGCGAGCTGCCCGCGGTAATCCAGCGAGACCGGGTTGGCCAGGAACCGCGCCTCTGACGCGAGCGCCGCAAAGGCGCGGCCCAGCGGTCGCAGGCCGCCCGTCGGCCCGTCGCTCTGGGCCAAACCCGTCGGAAGGCCCGAGAAGTGCTGCCACAGCAACTTCTGCACCCGCTCGTTGGCCACCTGGGCGGCGTGAGCGATGCCCAGGCGGATGTAATCGAAGGCCATCGCCAGCGAGGTCACGTCGAAATTGCCCACGGAGACGATCACGCCCTCGTCCACGAGCACCAGCGGGTTGTCGGCGGCTGAGTTCAGCTCGATCTCCATGAGCCCCCGTCCCACCGACAGCGCGTCGTAGAGCGCTCCGTGGGTCTGGGGCACACAGCGGATGGACAACGGGTCCTGGAGGTTGCGCGCCGCCCCCGGATGCCAGAGCGACGAGTCCTCCAGCAGGTCGCGCAGGCGTGCCATCGCGGTCACGACTCCGCTGTGAGGGCGGGCTCGCGCGGCGGCGGGATGGATGACCGAGAGGTTGGCGGCGAACGCCTCGAAGCTCAGCGCGGCGGCGATCTGCATGCTGTCGATCAGGTCGGCCGCGTCGACGAGCACGAGCGATCCGCGCCCCATCGTCACGCCATTGGAGCTGATCAACCCGAGCGCCTCCTTGGGTCCGAGCACGATCGGCTCAAGGCCGGCGCGCGCCAGCGCTCGTTCGCCCGGGAGGGTTGCGCCCTCGAACTCCGCCCAGCCGCGCCCGATCAGGACCTTTCCAATGTCGGCCATCTCGGACAGGTCGCCCTGGCCCACCGAGCCGATCATCCGGACGACCGGATGGATCCTGTGATTGAGCAGCTCGACGAGCGCCTCGATGAGCTCGCGCCGGACGCCGACGCCCGCCTTGAGCATGCCGTTGACGCGCGACACGATCATCGCGCGAACGACGTCGGTGGCCAGCGGACGCCCGTAGAAGGAGACCTGGTCGGCGACGGTGGCGAACGAGAACGCGCTGATCTCATCGAGCGGGATGTGATGGCGCGAGAGCGAGCCGAGACCGGTATTCAGCCCGTAGACGGCCTCACCGCTGGCCAGGACGCGGTCGACCACGTCACGCGCCGCGCGCACGTTGACCAACGCCCCCTCGTCGAGGGCGACGCGCGCGCCTCCACGAGCGACGGCGAGGAGGCGGTCGACGCTCAGGCCGTCGCCTGAGAGGACAATCGTCTCGTTCGTTGAGAGCACAGTCACGGGTCGACGGGAAGTGTATCCTGGGCCGATCCCAGTCAGCGAGAACATTTCGGGGCTGATCCTTCAGCCGGACGGCTCGCGGAGCCGTGCCGGGGTGACGGTGGCCGAGGGGCGAATCCAGGAAATCGGTCCCGCCCACGCCGACCCCGGCGGGCGGGGCGCACATTCGACCGACTACGGCGACGCGCTTCTGCTCCCGGGCGCCGTCGACGTCCACGTCCACACCCGCAGCTACGCCGAGGAGGGCATCGAGCTGTGTACGCGCGCCGCCGCAGCCGGCGGGGTGACCACGATCGTCGACATGCCCTACGACGCCGCCGGGCCCGTTGACTCCCTGGCGGCGTTTCACGCCAAGGTCGAGGATGTGGGCCGCGAGGCGGTCATCGACGTGGCGCTGTGGGCGACGGTCCCCCCGCGCGGCCCGATTGAGGAGGTCTGTGGCCTCGTCGAGGCGGGCGCGGCGGCGTTCAAGCTCTCCACGTTCGAGACCCACCCTCAGCGCTTCCCGCGGATCCCCGACGCCCAGCTGCTGCGCGCGTTCGCCGCGATCGCGCAGGCCGGCGGCCTGGCCGGGGTCCACGCCGAGAACGATGAGATCGTCCGCGCCGGGATCGCCGCCGAACAGGCCGCGGGCCACGGCGCCGACCCGCTCGCCCACGCTCGCTCGCGCCCGCCGGTGGCCGAGCATGAGGCGATCGCCCGCTGCCTGGAGCTGGCGCGGGCCACGGGCGTGCGGCTGCACATCTGCCACGTCTCCACGCGACGCGGCGTCGAGCTCGTCGCCCAGGCCCGCCGCGACGGGGTCGACGTGAGCGCGGAGACCTGCCCCCACTACCTGCTGCTCGACGAGAGCGCCCTCATCAGATCGCGCGGCGAGGCCAAGATCAACCCTCCGCTGCGCGAGGCCGCGCTGCCCGCCGACGGCCTGGACCTCATCTCCTCAGACCACGTCGGCTGGCCGCGCGAGCGCAAGCACGGACCCGACATCTTCGCGCTGGCCTCCGGCGCCCCCGGCGTCGAGCTGATCGTGCCCCTCGTCCACGATGCCCTGGGTGCCGCCGCACTCGTCCGGCTCGTGAGCGAGGGCCCGGCGCGGCGCTTTGGGCTGTGGCCGCGCAAGGGCTCGCTTCAGCCCGGCGCCGATGCCGACCTGCTCGTGCTCGACCCCGACGCCGAATGGGAGATCGACCCGGCGCGCCTCGTCACCGCCGCCGGCTGGAGCCCGTATCGCGGCCGGCGGGTCAAGGGGCGGGTCATCGCCGCCTATAGCCGCGGGCGCCTGGTGTGGGATGGCGAGCGCGTGCTGGGTGAGCCCGGCGACGGCGCCTTCGTGCGGGCGGACGGGAACCGAGTCACGGCCCGGGCGACCCTCGGGGCACATGCCTGATCCGCGTCTGCGCTGCCGCGGCTGGCGCCAGGAGGCGATCCTGCGCCTGCTGGAGAACAACCTCGCCATCGCCGAGGATCCGGAGAACCTCGTCGTCTATGCCGCCCACGCCAAAGCGGCGCGCGACCACGAGAGCCTGCGGGGGATCATCGCCGCGCTCACTCACCTGCGCGACGGCGAGACGCTCGTCGTGCAGTCGGGCAAGCCGGTCGCGGTGCTGCCCACGGGCCCGCGCAGCCCGGCCGTGCTCCTGGCCAACGGCAACCTCGTCGGGCGCTGGGCCACGCCCGAGGTCTTCTATGACCTGGAACGCCGCAACCTGATCACCTGGGGCGGCCTCACCGCCGGCTGCTGGCAGTACATCGGGTCCCAGGGTGTGCTCCAGGGCACCTATGAGACCTTCGCCCAGGTCGCGCGCGAGCACTTCGGCGGCACCCTGCGCGGCCGCCTGATCGTGAGCGCCGGGCTGGGCGGCATGGGCTCCGCGCAACCGGTGGCGATCAGCCGGATGCTCGGCGGCGTGAGCCTCGTCGCCGAGGTTGACTCCGAGAAGGCGGTGCGCCGCCACGCAACCGGCACCGTCGACCACGTCGCCTGGAGCGTCGACGAGGCGCTCGACGCCGCGCTGGCCGCGCGCGAGGCCGGCGAGCCGACCGCGATCGCCGTCGTGGCCAACGCCGCCGACCTGCTCGAGGGCCTGCTCGAGCGTGACGTCACCCCGGACGTCGTCACCGACCTCACCGCGGCGCACGACCTCCGTGCGGGGTACGTGCCCGCCGGCATGAGCCTCGATGAGGTGAGCGCGCTGCGCCGGGGAGACCCGGGCAAGCTCGAATCGCTCGCCCTGGCCACGATGGTCCGCCACGTCCGGGCGATGCTCGCCCTGCGCGAGCGCGGCGCCGTGGTCTTCGACTACGGCAACAACATCCGCCCCCATGCAGCGGGTGGCGGGGTGAGCGACGCGCTGACGATCGACATCTTCACCGCCCGCTACATCCGGCCGCTGTTCTGCCGCGGGATCGGGCCGTTTCGATGGATCTGCCTGTCGGGCGATGACGCCGACCTGGCCACGGTCGATGAGCTCTGCCTGGAGCTCTTCGACGGCACCGAGCGCATCACCAACTGGATCAGGCTGGCCCAGGAGCACGTGGCCCGCCAGGGCCTGCCCGCCCGGATCGCATGGCTGGGCCACGGCGAGCGCGACCGTCTGGCGCTGGCCGTCAATGACGCCGTCGCCGGCGGGCGCCTGCGAGCGCCGGTCGCCTTCACCCGCGATCACATGGACTCGGGGTCCATGACCCACCCCAACATCATCACCGAGGCAATGGCCGACGGCTCTGATGCCGTCAGTGACTGGCCGCTGCTCAACGCCTTGCTCACCACCGCCTCGGGAGCCGACCTCGTGGCGCTGCACGCCGGCGGCGGCGGCTATGCGGGCTACTCGCAGAGCGCCGGGATGACCGTGGTGGCCACCGGCGACGAGGACGGCGCCGCGCGGCTGGCCGCAGCGCTGTACGTGGACACCGCGCTCGGCGTTCTGCGGCACGCGGACGCCGGCTACGAGCAGGCCCGCGCGTGCGCGCGCGAACACGGACTCGGCCTCGGATCCGTAGGGTCTGTGGCATGAGGGAGCTTGACCTGCACGCCGTCCATGCCGCCGTGGCGGGCGGCTCGGTGCTTGCCGCCGGCGGTGGAGGGTGGGTCGACCACGGCATGCTCGTCGGCACCACCGCGGTCCAGTACGGCACCCCGCGGCTCGCCTCGCTCGACGAGCTGGACCCCGACGCCATGCTGGCCACCGTCAGCGCCATCGGCGCGCCGGCCGCGGTCGGCTGGGAGATGCGCCCGGCCGACTACGTGCGGGCGCTCGAGCTGCTCATGGAGGCGGTGGACGAGCCCATCATCGGCACCGTCACTGCCCAGAACGGCTCCTCGACGACCTGTAACGGCTGGGTCGCCTCGGCGGTGCTCGGCACCCTGGTCGTGGACGCCGCGGGCGACGGCCGGGCCCACCCCACCGGCAAGATGGGGTCGTTCGGCCTCGCCGCCGACGATGACTACGAGACCGTGCAGGCGGTGGCCGGCGGCAACCGCGCCGAGAACCGTTACCTGGAGGTCGTCACCCGGGGGACCGTCCGCCACACCGCCAACGTGCTGCGCACCGCCTCGGACCAGTCCGGCGGCTTCATCTCCTGCGCGCGCAACCCCTTGCCCGCCGGGTTCGTCGCCGCGCACGCCGCCGTCGGCGCCATCAGTTTCGCCCTGGACCTCGGCGAAGCCATCCTCGCCGCCGAGCCCGACGGGCCCGCGAGGATGATCGACGTCACCGCCGCGCACCTCGGCGGACGCATCCTCATCACCGGCCCGGTGCGCAGCCGCACGCTGCGCACCCACAACGCGTTTGACATCGGGACCGTCGAGGTCGGCGACATCGAGCTGGGCTTCGTCAACGAGTACCTCACCGCCGAGTCGGGCGGGGAGCGCCTGGCCACGTTCCCCGACGTCCTCACCACCCTCTCGGTCCACACCGGCCGCATCATCTCGATTGCGAACCTGCGCGAGGGCGACGAGGTGGCCGTCCTGCACGTCCCCAAGGCCAACGTCCCGCTGGGCGACGGCGTGCGCGAGCCCAGCGTCTACCCCGAGGTGGAGGCGATGCTGGGCAAGCCGCTGGCCGAGTACGCCCTTGAGTAAGGATCCCCACCCCACCCCCCACCTCACCCCCGACCCAGCCCGCATCGCCGCCCGGCTCGAGCAGCTCTGGACCATCGCCCAGGGTCCCGGCGGGGGCGCCGATCGTCCCGCGTACTCGTCCGCCGAGGCCGCGGCGATGCGGCTCGTCGCCGGCTGGGCGCGCGAGGCCGGGCTCGAGCCAGGGCTGGACGCGTTCGGAAACCTGTGGGCGCTCCCCGGCGGTGCGAACGCTCCGTTGGTCACCTCGGGCTCCCACGTCGACACGGTCCCCGACGGCGGCCGCTACGACGGCGGGCTGGGGACGGTCCTGGGTCTCGAGGTCGCCGCCGAGCTGGGCTCAGGCGCCGGGGTCCTCGTCTGCGCCGCCGAGGAGGCACCACGGTTCGGCGCGGGGACGATGGGCTCGCGCCAGATGGTGGGGACGTTGACCGAGGACGCGCTCGCCCACCTCCACGACGACGCCGGCGTCAGCGCCGCCGACGCCCGTGCCGCCTACCTGCAGGAGCTCAGCGACCTTCCGCGCATCGTGCCGCCGCTGGATCGCCTGCGCGCCCACGCCGAGGTCCACGTGGCCCAGCGCCACGCCCTGCGCGAGCTCGGCGTCGTCACCGCGGTGGCCTCACCCCGCCGGTTCGCGGTGCGCATCGACGGCCAGGCCGGCCACTCCGGCGAGGTCTCGATGGCCGACCGCCGCGACGCCCTGGCGGCGGCCGCCGAGGTCGTGCTCGCCGTCGAGGCGGCGGCGCGCGCCGAGCCCGCCGAGACAGTCGCCACCGTCGGCACCCTGGCCGTCGAGCCGGGTGCGGTGAGCGTCATCCCGGGCCGCACGCGCCTGGCCATCGACGTGCGCGGCATCGCATCCGAGTCGCTCGCCCGGGTGGAAGCGGCCATCCGCGCTGCCGTGAGTGAGATCGCGATCCGCCGCGGGGTGACGGCCGAGCTGGAGCTGGTGCGCGCCGGTGAGCCCGTGAGGATGGACCCCCACCTGGTCCAGGCGGCGCTGCAGGCAGCTCGCGAGCACGGCATCCCCGCTACCGAGACATGGTCGGGAGCCGGGCATGACGCCCAGCACGTCACCGCGCTCGCTCCGGCGCTGCTCCTGTTCGTCCCGCTGCACGGCGGGGAGAGCCACACCCCTCAGGAGGGCGCCGACATGGATGAGATCGTCCAGGCGGCGCGAGTGGTCGTGTCGGTGCTCGGAGCCGAACTGGCCGCGACATAGGTCATACTGCGGGGGGAGCGGAGATGGACGAAATTGTCCAAACGGCCAACGACACGGCGGGAACTGGGGGCGCCACGCGCTTGACACCGCGTCACGGGTGTGAAAGAACCGTGAGCAGTGGAGGGGCGACGAGGAACTCGCAACGCGCCGTGGCGCATGCCATGATCCGCGACCAATCTACACCGAGGCGGTTAAGATTGGCCGCCCCCAGTATGACCACGATCTCTGCCCTGAGGAGGGCTGATGTCGCGGTGGGCGCGCACCCCCACCGCCACGGAAAGGTGACGGAGCATGGCTACTGACCCCAGGAAGCTTGACGAGATCCGCGACGCTCGCTCAGAGCTCGAGAACCACTACATCGACGAACTGGTGGCCGGGCGCCTGAGCCGCCGGCAGTTCATGCGCAAGGGCGCCGTGATCGGCATGTCCACCGGGCTCATGGGCGCGATCCTGGCTGCCTGCGGCGGGGCCAACAAGGTCGGGACATCGTCCTCGGCCTCCGCCGGCGGCTCCACGAGCAGCGCCGCCGCCCCCGCCACCAAGGGCGGGACGCTGAAGCTCGCCATGCAGACGCCCGCGACCGCGATCAACCCGCTCCTGGTCAACGACGCCGGCGGGCTGAACCTGCTCGCCCAGACCGGCGAGTTCCTGGCCTTTGACAACAGCCAACTGCTCCAGCTGCAGCCGATGCTGGCCACCAAGTGGACGCCGAGCAAGGGCGGCGCGGTCTGGACGTTCACGCTGCGCCCGAACGTGAAGTTCCACGACGGGTCGCCGATGACCGCCGACGACGTCGTCTACACGTTCCAGGAGCTCTCCAACCCCAAGAACGCGTCCAACGCGCTCTCGACGTTCGCCGGCGTGCTCAAGCCCGACGGCGTGGTCAAGGTCGACTCGGCGACGGTCGCCTTCCACCTCGAGGCCCCCAACGGCAACTTCCCCTACCTCGTGTCCTCCGATAACTACAACGCGATCATCGTCCCCAAGGGCACCGACTTCGGCAAGTGGCAGAAGACGTTCATGGGGACCGGCCCGTTCAAGTTCCAGAGCTACACGACCAACGTCGGCGCCAACTTCGTCGCGAACCCCGATTACTGGGGCGGCGCGCCGAACCTGGAGTCGACGGCGTTCACGTTCTACACCTCCCAGCAGCCCCAGATCCTGGCGCTTCAGGGCGGGCAGGTCGACGTGATCGTCCAGTTCGTCGTCCAGGGCGCGCAGGCGCTGCTCAACAACAGCTCCTACAACATCATCAAGCTCAAGTCCGCCAACCACCGCGAGTTGTCGATGCGCAACGACCAGGCGCCGTTCACCGATAAGCGCGTCCGCCAGGCCATCGCCCTGAGCCTGGATCGGCCGGGAATGGTCCAGGCGCTGCTGCAGGGCTTCGGCGTCGTGGGCAACGACAGCCCGTTCTCGCCGAAATTCCCCTCCACCGACACGAGCATCCCGCAGCGCACCCAGGACCTCACGAAGGCCAAGCAGCTGCTCCAGGCCGCGGGACACGGCGGTGGGTTCACCACCCAGCTCGCCACCGAGCAGTACGAGGAGATCCCGCAGTTGGCCACGGTGATCGCCGAGGCCGCATCGAAGATCGGCGTCAAGATCAACCTCAAGGTCGAGAACCAGGCCAGCTACTACGGCAAGGCGACATTCGGGAACTCCGACTGGCTCGACGCAACGATGAGCCTGGTGGACTACGGCGACCGTGGCGTGCCGAACGTGTTCCTCAACGCCCCGTTGCTCTCCGACGGGACCTGGAACGCCGCGCACTTCAAGAACCCCACCTACGACAACCTGGTCAAGCAGTACACCGCCGCCGTCGATCTGCAGACCCAAAGGCAGATCGCAGGCAAGATCCAGACGCTGCTGCTCGATGAGACGCCGCTGATCATCCCGTACTTCATCGACGGCCTGACGGCGACGTCCACCAGCGTGAAGGGCGTCGTCCCCACCCCGATCGCAGCGATCTACCTCAGGAACGCGTCCAAGTCGGGGTAAGCCCGGCGAGGCCGGCGGCGGAGGAACCAGACACACGATGCTCCTGTTCATCCTCAAGCGGATCGGCCTCGGGCTGATCACGCTGTGGATCCTGAGCGTGATCGTGTTCTTCGCCGCCCAGGTGCTGCCCGGCGATCCGGCCCGAGCGATCCTCGGGCCGTTCGCCCAGCAGTCCGCGGTGAATGCGCTCTCTCACCAGTTGGGCACCGACAAGCCGGTGATCGAGCAGTACGGGACGTGGATCGGGCACATCGTCACCGGGAACCTGGGCACCTCCTATGCCCAGCAGGCGCCGATCGGCCCGATCCTGGGCCAGGCGTTCGTCAACTCGCTGAAGCTGGCCATCCTTGCCTTCGTCATCGTCGTGCCGCTGGGCATCTTCGGGGGCGTGGTGGCCGCGCTCAACGTCGGCAAGCGGCGAGACCGCGTCATCAGCGTGGTCGGCCTGTCGGCGACGGTCATCCCGGAGATCGTGTCGGGGATCGTCCTCATCCTCGTCTTCGGGCTCTGGCTCAACGTGCTGCCGATCCAGGCCACGACGCCGCCGGGGGCGAGCATCGGCGATCAGATCTACCACCTCATCCTCCCGGCAATCCCGCTGGTGCTCATCCTCTTCGGCTACATCTCGCAGATGGCCCGGGCGGGGACGGTCGAGGCCCTGAACTCCGACTACGCGCGGACCGCCACGCTCAAGGGGCTGCCGCGCGGCGTGATGATCCGCCGCCACGTCCTGCGCAACTCGCTGCTGCCGACGATCACCGTGATCGCGACCCAGACCGGCTACCTGATCGGCGGCCTCGTGCTCGTCGAGACGCTGTTTCACTACAACGGGATCGGGACGCTCATCTACACCGCCGCCACGCGCAACGACATCCCGATGCTGGAGGCCGGCGTCCTGGTCATCGGCGCCGTGTACATGGTGGCGACACTCGTCGCGGACATCCTGTTCACGCTGCTCAATCCGCGGATCCGCTACCGGGGCGTCGAGTGAGCGTCGGCACCGTCCCCATCGAGTCGGCCGCCGCGGTCAACGCTGCCGGCGCCGATATCCGCCGTCGCGAGTTCCTGCGCGATCTCATCCGTCAGCCGGCCTTCGCGGTCGGAGCGTTCATCCTGGCCTTCTGGATCCTCGCCGCCATCTTCGGCTCGCTCGTGGTGCAGGACCCGCTGGCCCAGTCGCTGCTCAACATCAACAAGGCGCCGTCGACATCGCACCTGTTCGGCACCGACCAGCTCGGCCGCGACGTCCTCGCCCGGGTGGTCGTCGGCTCGCGACCGATCCTCGTCACCGCGCCGCTGGCCACGCTGCTGGGAACGGTGCTGGGCACGGCGCTCGGTCTGTTCATGGGCTATTTCCGCGGCGGCGTTGACGACGTCGTCGGGCGCTTTGTCGAAGCGTTCCTGGCGCTCCCTCTCGTCGTCACGGGGATCCTCGGCGTGGTGGCACTCGGCGCGTCGAATACCACCTTGATCTTCGTCATCGGGATCGTGTTCACCCCGCTCATCGCACGGACCGTCCGCGCGGCCGTGCTGCAGGAGCGCGACCTCGACTACGTGGCGGCGGCGCGCCTGCGCGGTGAGAGCTCGCTGTACATCATGTTCGCCGAGATCCTGCCCAACATCATGGCGCCGATCATCGTCGAGTTCACCGTGCGCCTCGGGTACGCCGTCTTCACGATCGTGTCGCTGTCCTTCCTGGGCTTCGGGCTCCAGCCGCCGACGCCGAACTGGGGCTCTGAGATCGCCAACAACTACGGGCTCGTTGCCGCCGGCTACTGGTGGGAGGTCCTGTTCGACGCGATCGCCATCGGCTCGCTGGTGGTCGGGGTCAACCTGATCGCCAACTCCATCGAGACCACGCTGGACGCCTCATGAGCGCGACCACGCAACCCGCCCCCGGCGCGGCCACCCCCGAGACCGCCGATGCCCTGCGCCTCTCGCACGTCGACATCAGCTACCGGGTCCGGCGCGATGACCAGCGCGTGGTGCGCGACGTCAGCTTCCATGTGGCCAAGGGCGAGTCGTTCGGCCTCGTCGGCGAATCGGGATGCGGCAAGTCGACGATCGCCCTGTCGATCGTCCGCTACCTCGCGCGCAACGGCCGCGTCAGCGACGGCACGATCGAGATCGACGGCACCGACGTCCTGTCGCTCGGCCCCTCGGAGCTGCGCCAGCTGCGCGCCCGGAAGGTCTCGATGGTCTACCAGGAGCCGGGGCGGGCGCTCAACCCCTCGATCCTCGTCGGCCGTCAGGTGGCCGAGGTCTACGAGATCGCCGGGCTGGGCCACAAGGAGGCGCTGGCCAAGGCGCAGGAGATCCTCGCCAAGGTCCGCATCTCCGATCCCAAGGGGGTCATGGGGCGCTACCCGCACCAGCTCTCGGGCGGCATGCTCCAGCGCGTCGTCATCGCCATGGCACTGGCCGCCGAGCCCGCGCTGCTCATCCTCGATGAGCCCACCACCGCGCTGGACGCCACGGTGGAGGCCGAGGTGCTGGACCTCATCCGGGGCCTGCGCGACGAGTTCGACACGTCGCTGCTGTTCATCAGCCACAACCTGGCGGTGATCGCCAAGATGTGCGACCGCGTGGGTGTGCTCTACGCCGGCGAGATGGTCGAGGAGGGCCAGGCCACGGAGGTGTTCAAGAGCCCGCGCCATCCATACACCGTCGGGCTGCTGCGCTCGATCCCGCGCCGCGAGGCCACGCCGGGCACAGAATCGGGCGCGACTCGGGCGCCGCTGGCCACGATCCCCGGCTCGCTGCCCGCTCCCGGGTCGGTGATCAAGGGCTGCATCTTCGCCGACCGCTGCGGGCTGGCCGAGGACCGCTGCCGCGCCGAGGCGCCCCCGATGTACGAGATCGGCGGCGGCCGCGGCTCTCGCTGTCACTTCCATGAGCGCGCCGAGAGCGTGCCGATGGGCGCCACCGCCGAGGAGCCCCCGGCCGACACCGCCTCCCGTGAGCGCGACGCCGCCGCGGGCCCGATCGTCCGCGTGCGTGAGGCCAGCAAGACCTTCCACATGGGCGGCCAGGTCGTCCGCGGCCTCTACGGCGTGAACCTGGAGATCGGCGCCGGGGAGACGGTCGGGCTGGTGGGCGAGTCCGGATCGGGCAAGACGACCCTGGCCCGGGTGATCATCGGCCTGACCGCGCCCGATCAGGGCGGCGAGGTGGAGCTCGACGGCCACCCCGTGGCCGGGATCGCGCCCAAGCGCTCGTCGGAGGACCAGAAGACACTCCAGATCGTCTTCCAGAACCCCGACTCGGCGCTCAACCGCCGCCACACCGTCCAGCGGCTCATCTCGCGGTCGCTCTCCAAGCTCGGCGGCTATACCGGGCCTCAGCTGCGCGAACGCCTGCTCTCCCTGGTCAAGTCCGTGCGGCTGCCCGAGCGCTACCTGCCGATGCGCCCCTCACAGCTCTCTGGCGGCCTCAAGCAGCGCGTCGCCATCGCCCGCGCCTTCGCCGGTGACCCGCGCATCGTCATCTGCGACGAGCCGACCTCGGCGCTCGACGTCTCGGTCCAGGCGGCGATCCTCAACCTGCTGACTGACCTGCAACGGCGTGAGGATGTGGCGTACCTGTTCATCAGCCACGACCTCGGCGTGGTGCGGTACCTGGCCGACCGGATCGTCGTGCTCTACCTCGGGCGGGTCATGGAGGTCGGTCCCGCCGAGCGGGTCTTCGGCGGCCCTCAGCATCCCTACACCGAGGCGCTGCTCAGCGCGGTGCCCACGCTGGACGACCTCGACCGCCTGCGCATCCGGCTGGAGGGCGAGATTCCCAGCGCGGCCGATCCGCCACAGGGCTGCCCGTTCCACACGCGCTGCCCCCGCAAGATCGGGGAGATCTGCGAGACGACCGAGCCCGAGCTGCGCGAGGAGGAGGCGGGACACGGCATCCGCTGCCACATCCCGCTGGCCGAGCTGCGCCGGCTGCAGGCGAGCGACGGCTCAGCCGAGACCGCGCCAGCCGCGCAGGCCGACGCTTAGCAAACGTCCCCTCAGCAACGGCACCCGTGCGGCGGCGCCGACCAGCAGCCATCCGGCCACGGCGAGCGACGGGATGATCACCGCCAGGTAGGCGACCTCGACGCCCGCCGCCTGCTCAACGGCGCCGGCGAGCAGCGGTATGAGCACCGTCGCCGCCGCCCATGCTCCGTTGAGCATGCCGAACACGACGCCGTCGCTGCCGGGGTGGGTGGAGTCCTTGTCGTCGCGCTGCGACGCGAGGTTGTAGGCGATCGTGCTGATGACCGCGCGCGGCCCGGCGCTGAGCATCAAGGCCATGACCAGGGCAACCGTGCCGGTGCTGGCCAGCGCGGGCACCAGCGCCACCGCGAGCGCCGCCGTGCTGAGCGCGTTGAACTTCAGCGTCTGCGCCCGGGCGCCCAGCCGGACGACGACGGAGCTGACTGCGATGTAACAGACGGCCGCGACCGAGAAGGCCAGCCCGATCCGACCGGTGGACAGGCCGAGGCGGTGCAGCCCGCCGCTCACCAGAAGCTGGCTGGCGCTGCTCACCGCGCCCGAGACCACCAGCGCGCCGGCCGCCGCCGCCACCCGCGGGCGCCGGGCAAGAGCCAGCAGCAAGCGCGGAGAGCCGGACCCGCCCGCCCCAGGACCATCGCTGATCGGGCGCTGGACGTAGGCGACCTCGAGAGGCAGGTCGGCGGGCTCCACGGTCGGGGCCGGCGTGGTGCGCCGCACCGCGGTGGTCCCCACGGCGAGCGGAACAACGATCAGCGCGGTGGCGACGGCGATCACCGCGAACGGCGCACCGAGGCCGATGTGCTGGGCCAGCACGCCGCCGACCGCCGGGCCGAGCATGATCCCCACCGAGGAGCAGGTGACCGCCGGGCCCAGGGTGGGCGGGCCCGTCTTTCCCCGGGCCTCGTTGAGGTCAGACAGCCACGCCATGCCGCTCGTCCACACCACGCCGAAGGCGACGCCGAACACGATCCGCCCCACGAGCAACGCGGCCAGCGACGGCATCGCCTGCGCGGCACAGGCGAGGCACAGCAGCGCGCCCGCGCCCAGGCTGACGCGTCGCGCGCCGATCCGGTCGGCGGCGATCCCCGACGGGACCGAGACGGCCAGCGTGGCCAGGCCGGGCAGCGCCAGGAGCAGGGCCGTCTGGGACGCCGACAGGGCGAAGTGCGCGGACATCCGCGGGAGCAGAGGGACGATCGCCGACTGGGCGACGCCGGCGACGAGGAACAGGCCGTAGACGAGCCACAGCGAGACGGACGCGGGAAGGGAGCGGATGTGAAAGCGCTGGAAAACCATGTGCATGAGATAGTACGATTCAGATCATCGGTTACAGATGACTGTTATTGCGAGATATGATCGATCTGATTGATCAAAGCCCGATCGACCTCAAGGCGCTGCGCGCGCTGGTGGCGGTCGCCGATCAGGGGTCCTTCCGCGCCGCAGCCCGGTCGCTGGGCTACACGCAATCGGCCATCTCTCATCAGGTGGGCACGCTGGAGCGCGCTCTTGAGGCCTCCCTGTTCACCCGCCCGGGCGGACGCGGCGCCGTGACCCTCACCCCCGCGGGGGATGTCGCCTATATCCGGGCGCGGCGGGTTCTCGGCGAAGTCGAGACGCTCGGAGCCGACGTTGCGGCGCTCCAGCGCGGGGAGAGGCAGACGCTGCGTATCGGCGTCTTTCAGACCGCCACGACGGAGCTTCTCCCCGGCGCGCTGCGCACCCTGCGCGAGCAGCGGCCCGACGTCGAGGTGATCCTCACCGAGATCCAGGACAATGCGCGGACCTTCGACCGTCTGGCCGGCGGCGAGCTCGACCTCGCCTTCCAGGTCAACCCGATCGCCGACGACCGCATCCGGGCGATCCCCCTGCTCGACGACCCCTGGGTCATCCTCACCCGGCGCGACAGCGAGCTGGCGGCGGCTGAGACGCCCACGTTCGACCTGCTCGACGGCGTCGACCTCGTCGCCTGGAACCGCCGGTGGCGCACCCAGCAGGAACTGGAGCGCGCCTGGCGCCGGCGCGGGATCCGCCCTCGGGTCGTCTTCCGCACCGACGACAACCTCGCGTTGCAGCGCCTCGTGGCCGCGGGCTATGGCCATGCGTGCCTGGATCGGCTCGGCGCGTCGGGAGCGGTGGAGCCCTCGCTGACGTGGCTCGAGCCCAAGGAGACGCTCATCCCGCGCACGATCGCCCTGTGCCACCCGCGCCGCCGGGACCCCAGTACCTCAGCCGTCATCCTCATGGACGCCGTGCGCGCGCAGTTCGGAGTGTGATGTTGGTGATCCGCTTGACAGCTGCAAGCTCGTGTGCGACAACGCCGCCCGTGCGAGGGGCCCAGGGATGACCGACACGACACTGACGGCTGCGCCGCCCCGGACCGCTCTTCAGGTGCGCGCCAGCGTCCTGCGTGAGCCCGGCCGCCCGCCGGCGGTCGAGACCGTGCTGCTCGATCCGCCCGGGCCGGGCGAGGTCCTCGTCCGTATCGCGGCCGCCGGGGTCTGCCACTCCGACGTGCACCTCGCCGACGGCCAGCTCGGCGAAGGCCGCTGGCCGATCGTGCTCGGCCATGAGGGCGCGGGGGTGGTGACCGCGCTCGGCGAGGGCGTGACCGGAGTCCACGAGGGTGACCACGTGGTGTTCTGCCTCGTGGCCTCGTGTGGCGTCTGCGAGGCCTGCCGCTCCGGGCGACGGACGCTGTGTGAGCCAGCCGGCGCCGAGGGCGTCGCGGGGAACCTGCGCACGGGCGCCCGGCGGCTGCGCGACGCCGGCGGCGGAGCGCTGCAGCATGGGTTCACGATCGCCTGCTTTGCCGAGCACGCCGTGGTGTCAGCCGACAGCGTGATCCCCATCCCGCGCGACATCCCGCTGTGGCAGGCGGCGCTGCTGGGGTGCGGCGTCATCACCGGCTTCGGCGCGGTGACGCATGCCGCCGGCGTGCGGATCGGGGAGCGCGTGGCCGTGATCGGCTGCGGAGGCGTCGGCCTGCAGGTGATCGCGGCCGCCCGCCTGGCCGGCGCGGGGAGGATCGTCGCCGTCGATCGGCGCCCGGAGAAGCTCGAGCACGCGTTGCGCCGGGGCGCAACGCATACCGTCGACGCGTCGGGCGGGGACGCCGCCGCCGAGGTCATTGCGCTCACCGGCGGTGGGGCTGACCACGCCTTCGAGGTCGTCGGCGCGGCGCCCACGATCCGGATGGCCTGGGACGCACTGCGACCGGGCGGCACCGCTGTGGTGGTGGGGCTGGCGCCCCGCGGGCTCGAGGTATCCCTGCCCGCGATCGAGTTCCTCTCCGAGAAGTCGATCGTGGGCAGCTACTACGGCACCGGCGACCCGGTCGCGGCCCTCCCTGGCCTCGTCGAGCTCGTCCGCACCGGCCGCCTGGAGCTCGCCGACATGGTCTCGCACCTCATCGAGCTCGACGGGGTCGCCGGCGCCATGGACCGTCTGCGCCGCGGCGAGGGCGACCGGTCCGTCATCGTCATCGACCCCGAGCTGGCGGGCGTGACCGCCGGAGGCACGCCATGAGCCACGGCAGATTCCCTTTCCACTACGACGGGCTGATCGGCGAGGGGTGGAGCGGCACCGACCCCAACGGCGCCCACGTCAACGTCGTCCTGGGCGAGCGCGGCACGCCAACCGCTGCGGCGTTGCTCACCACCTTCACCTCCCCCGCTCCGGGCCATGCTCCGATCCTCGTCGTCGTCGGCGAGGACAAGGCCCATTACGAGCCGATCTGGCCGCCGACGATCATGATCAACAAGGAGACCGCGCTCGAGCCCACCCACCAGAAGATCACCTGGGGCGCGGGGCAGCTCGGCATCGCCCAGGGCGTGCTCGACGCCGTCGCCGAGGAACTCATCCCCTGCAGCGGCGACCTCATCGTGTTCGTGACGATCTACATCGACCCCACGGCCCACGACGAGACCGCAGTGCGGGCCGCGAGCCGAGCGGCCACGCTGAAGGGCGTCCGCACCGCGCGTTACGGGCGCCCCCATGACGACACGCGGGCCCTCGTCGACCGGCGCGACAGCGTCACCAATCCGTTCTACAGCGGCCAGTGATCGGGTGAGGATCACCGCCATCGAGCTCGAGCGGCTCACCCTGCCGCTCTCCCCTCCCTTCCACGCCGCCTGGGACCCGGACCCGCGCACACGGTTTGACGCCACGCTCGTGCGCGTCCACACCGACGAGGGCGTGACCGGAATCGCCAGCGGCGACACCATGGACGGCTTTGCCGCGTTCGAGCACCTGTTCGTGGGCCGCGACCCGCTCACGCTCGGCACGCACGCCCGCGCGCTCGAGACGATTGCATTTCACGCCGGGCGCTACTGGCCGCTGGAGGCAGCGCTGTGGGACCTGGCCGGGCGCGTGCTGGGCGTCCCGGTGGCGACGTTGCTCGGCGCAGCGACCGACCGTCTGCCGGTCTATGCCTCGCTGGGCGAGCTGCGCACCCCCGGACAGCGGGCCGAGGATGCACGGGCCCTCGTCTCCCGAGGCTTCCGCGCGGTCAAGGTCCGCATCGCACGCGACCGCATCCCCGAGGGCGTGGCGGTGGTTGCGGCGATCCGCGACGCGGTCGGCGACGCCCTGGAGATCATGGTGGACCTCAACCAGTGGTGGCGGATGCCGGGTGACATCGCGCCGGGACTCGGTCCCCAGGGCGCGCGCCGGGTGATCGATGAGCTCTCCGAGCACGGCGTGCTGTGGGTCGAGGAGCCGCTGGCGGGAGATGACCTGGACGGCATGCGGCTGCTGCGGCAGTCCACCGGCACGCGGGTCGCCGGGGGTGAGATGGCGCGCGACTTCGATCACCTGCACCGGGCGCTGGAGGCCGACGCCCTCGACGTGTTCCAGCCCGACGTCGTCCTGGCGCTCGGCATCTCCGGGGCGCGGACGCTCGCCGACCTGGCCCTGCGGCGCAACCGCTGGTTCACCCCGCACACCTGGACCAACGGCATCGGCCTGCTGGCCAACCTCCACGTCTGCTGCGGGGTCGGCGGCGGTCCGTACCTGGAGTACCCCTACGACCCGCCGGGGTGGACCCCGGAGCGGCGCGACTTCATGCTCGCCGAGCCGCTGGAGGTCGACGGCGACGGGTGTCTGGTCATCGGCGATGCGCCCGGCCTGGGCATCGAGCTCGACGAGGACGCGGTCGCGCGCTACGCGGCCGCGGCCGCCGCCTGACGATGCGCACCGAGGCCTTCATCGACGGGCGCTTTGTCCCGGCTGCCGGCGGTGAGACGTTCGCGACGGTCTCACCGCGCGACGGCAGCGAGATCGCCCAGGTCGCCCGCGGCGGCCCCGAGGACATCGACCGGGCCGTCGCCGCGGCCCGTCGCGCGTTCGAGGGCTACACCCAGCTCAAGACGACCTGGATCTCGCTGGCATGACCGCCACGGAGCCGGTCACGCGCGTCGCCTTCATCGGCCTGGGCCATATGGGCGGGCACATGTGCCGCAACGTCATCACCGCGGGCTTTGCGGTGACCGCATACGACCTGGACTCCGAGGCGCTCACCCGGGCAGCGGCCGATGGCGCCCGGCCCGCGGAGAGCGTGGCCGACTGCGTGCGCGATGCCGAGATCCTCCTCACCAGCCTGCCCGGACCACCTCAGGTCGAGGCGGTCCTGTGCGGGGCGGGCGGCGGCGAGTCCGCCATCGCCGCCATGCCCCCCGGCTCGATGGTGGTGGACATGAGCACGAGCTCGCTGGAGGTGGGCCGCCGGGCGCGCGCCGCCGCCGGCGCCGCGGGGATCCAGTTCCTCGACGCACCGGTGGCCGGGCAGACGATCGGCGCCGAGGCAGGGACGCTGGCCATCTACGCCGGCGGCGAGCACGAGGCCTTCGCCCGGGCGCTGCCGGTGCTGGAGGCGATGGGCGACCCACAGCGGATCTTCCTGCTCGGCCCCGGCGGCTGCGGCTACGCCGTCAAGCTCCTGCTCAACCTCACCTGGTTCATCCAGGCGGTCGCGACGGCCGAGGCGCTGACCATCGGCGTCAAGGCCGGCGTCGACCTCAGCAACCTGCACACGGCCCTCGTCGCGTCGCCGGCGAACTCGGTCTTCCTCGAGCGCGACGTCCTGCCGCTGCTCGAGCGCGGCGATTACGATGACGGCTTCGCGATGAAGCTCGTCACCAAGGATCTGGGGCTCGCCGTGGACCTGGCGCGCGATGTGGGCGTCCCGGCCGAGCTCTCGTCGCTGGTGGAGCAGGTCCATCGCCGCGCCCGCGCCGCGTACGGCGACGAGGCCGGGGAGCTGAGCGCCGTGCGCCTGTACGAGGACCTCGCCGGAGTGGAGCTCAGATGGCATACGTAGTCCTGGCCCGGTGGGTCGCCAACCCGGGCGAGGAGGAGGCGGTCGCGGCCGCCATCGACGCCCTCATCGAGCCCTCGCGGGCCGAGCCGGGCAACCTGATGTACCAGGCCCACCGCGATCCCGCCGACCCGCGGGTCTTCCTGCTCTACGAGCAGTACGCCGACGAGGACGGCTACAAGGCCCACGGCGAGTCAGAGCACTTCAAGCGCCACGGCCACGGCGACGCGCTACCGCGCCTCCAGGAGCGCGAGCGCTCCTTCTACGAGACCTGGTGAGGGTCCGCGTCGGGCGGGTGGGCACCGGGTCTCACCAAGCCTGACTCGTACGCGGTCACCACCAGCTGGGCCCGGTCGCGAGCTCCGAGCTTGGAGAACAGCCGGGCCACGTGGGTTTTGGCCGTCAGCGGCGAGACCACGAGCTGCTTGGCGATCTCGGCGTTGGAGTGCCCGCGGCCGACGAGGGCCAGCACCTCGCGCTCACGCGGGGTGAGGAGCTCCAGCGCGTCAGCCGCCGAGGCCCCGCCGGCACCAGATGCGGCGCCTGCCGCTGCGCCCCCTGGTCCGCCGATGCCGCTCGGGGCGGCGGCCACGAACGCCTCGATCAACCGGCGGGTCAGCCGCGGGGCCAGCAGCGCGTCGCCGGCGGCGACGACGCGGACCGCGGCCACGAGATCCGCGGGCTCGACGTCCTTGAGCAGGAACCCGGACGCGCCGGCGCGCAGCGCCCCGAACACGTACTCGTCAAGCTCGAAGGTGGTCAGCACCACCACGCGCGTGTCGCACAGATCGGGATCGCCTGTGATCTGCGCGGTGGCCTGCAGGCCGTCGGCCTTGGGCATGCGGATGTCCATCAGCACCACCTGTGGCCGGTGCTCGCGCGCCTGGGCGACCGCGCTCTCGCCGTCGGCGGCCTGCGCCACCACCTCGATGTCGTCCTCGGCGTCGAGCAGCGCGTGAAAGCCCGCGCGCACCAGCGACTGGTCGTCGACGAGCTCGACGGTGATCACCGCGGCAGCTCACCGCCCTGGTGCTCGCGGGCGGTGACGGGCGCGCCGTTGGACGCGGGCGTGCTCATCGGCAGCCAGGCGTGCACCCGCCAGCCGCCACCATCGTCGGGGCCCGCCTCGAGGCTCCCGCCCAGAGCGGCGGCCCGCTCGCGCATGCCCCGGACGCCGTTGCCGAGGGTCTCGCCGGTGACCTCCTGCGCGGGGGCGGCGCCGTCGTCGGTGACATCGACGGCGATCGCGCCCGGGACCCGGTGCACGCTCACGGTCGTGGCCGAGGCCTGCGCGTGGCGCGCGACGTTGGTGAGGGCCTCCTGCACGATCCGGTAGGCGACGCTCTGCACCGGGGCGGGCACCTCGGCGGCGCTGTCAACGTCGAGCGTCACCGCCACCCCGGCCGAGCGCAGGCCACCGGTGAGCTCGGCGATGTCGCCGAGGCCCGCGGGCGGTCCCAGCGGGGCCGCCGACGACGGGTCGCGCAGCACGTCCAACGTGGAGCGCAGGTCGGTGAGCGCCGCCCCGCTCGTGTGCTTGATGTTGCGCAGGGCGTCGTAGGCCTGGCCAGGGTCCCGCTCGAGCAGGTGCGCCGCCACTCCCGCCTGGACGTTGATCGCGGTCATCGCGTGGGCCACGACGTCGTGGATCTCGCGGGCGATGCGCAGCCGCTCCTCCCCCACGCGCCGCAGCGTCGTCTGCTCGGCGGTCTGGACCAGGCGCTGCTCGGACACCCGGCGCGAGCGAATCACCTCGCCGGCCGCGATCGCCAGCAGGACGAAGGCGATGTTGCGGACCACGATCGAGGTGATGTGCGAGAAGCCGCTGGCGAACGGGACCACACTGATCACCACGCAGGGGACGAGGGCCACGCTCATCCACAGCGAGCGGCGGCGGTCCCCGTTGAGCGCGAGCTCAAACATCGCGATCATCGGGATGACCACCACGGTGTTGGCCGGATGCAGCTGCCACAGCGCGAGAATCACCCCGCCGACGATCAACGGCGCCAGCACCGGGAAGCTGACGTGCCGGCGGAGTGCCAGCGGCGTCGCCGCCACGAACGCGCACAGCACGTTGACCACGCCGATCGGCTTGCCCTGCGACGACAGCGCCGCGTCGATGACGAGCACGATCGGGACCAGCAGCACGGGCAGCCAGTCGTGGACGACCGGTGAGCGGGCAAGGCGTCTGGCCACAGCCAGTTGGATCATACGGCGGGCACGGCCACCCGCCGGCGCCTTGCCTCCCGCGGCGCGATCCGGTTGTGCAGCCGCGTGAGCCCTGATGGGGCCCACCAGTTCCACCGGCCCAGCAGCGCCATCAGCGACGGCACGAGCAGCGAGCGGACGATGAACGCGTCGAGCAGCACGCCCGTGGCGACGGCCACTCCAATCTCCTGGATGAACGAGATCGAACTGGTGCTGAACGCCCCGATGGCCACGGCCAGCAGGATGGCGGCGGCGGTGACGACGCGGCCGGTGGCCCCGAGCCCGGTGGCGACGGCCTCGCGCTCGTCGGGCGGCGAGACCGTGCTCGCCTCCCGCGCCTCCTTGATGCGCCCCAGCAGGAACACGCCGTAGTCGGTGGAGAGCGCGAAGACCACGGTGGCGGCGACGACGAAGTCGGTCGGCTCCACGCCGCCGTCGGAGCTGTAGCCCAGCAACCCGGTGAGGTTGCCGTGCTGGTAGATGAGGATGAGCGGCGCCAGCGACGCGCCTACGGTCAGCGCGTTCATGACGATCGCCTTGAGCGGGAGGACGACCGAGCCGGTCATCAGCCACAGGACCAGGAAGGTCAGCACCGCGAGCAGGATGATCGCCTCGGGCAGGTGCGAGCCGATCGCGTTCTGCTGGTCGACGAAGGTGGCGGCGTCGCCGGTGACCTTGGCCGTGAACGGAGCCGACCCCGATTCACCCATGGCCCGGATCTCGTTGACCACGCGCTGGGCGGTGTCACCCGCGGGATCGCCGGCCACCGCGGCGTTGACCTGCCACGTGTCGCCACCCAGCAGCCGCGGCGCGCTCACGCGCTGGACCCCGTCAAAGGTGGCGATGCGGTGCGCGTAGGCGGTGACGGCGGCGCCATCGGAGCCCGGGGTGCGGATCGCCACGGTCACCGGGGACCGCCCGGCTCCGGCGAAGTCGCGGTTGAGCGCGTCGGCCACCGTGCGGGCGCTCTGGCCCTGAGGGATCACCCGGCTGTCATTCGCCGAGGACCACTGGACGCTCAGCGCCGGCAGCGCGGCGGCGAGCATGAGCGCCGCGGTCACGGCCGCCACCAGCCCGGGGCGGCGCATCACGGCGCGGGCGAACCGGTACCAGCGGTCGGTGTCAGACGGCCGCGCATCGGTGCGCGCCAGCTTGCGGCCCCACACCGCAAGGAGCGCCGGTGAGATGATCAGCGCCGCCAGCGCCGCGACGACTGCCGTGACGGCCCCGGCGAGGCCCATGGACTTCAGGAAGCCCTGCGGGAACAGGGTCAGCGTGGCCAGGGCGCACGCCACCGTGGCGGCGGAGAAGATCACGGTCTGGCCGGCGCGCGCCATCGTGGTGCCGATGGCGTCCTTGACGTCGGCCCCGGCGGCCAGCTCCTGGCGGAAGCGCGTCACCAGGAACAGGGTGTAGTCCACCGCCAGGCCCAGTCCCATCCCGATCACCAGGTTGAGCGCGAAGACGCTCAGCCCGTACAGGTGGTTGACCCCGGTGAGCACCAGGAAGGTGCCGAGCACGGTGACCACGCCGACCACCACGGGCATCAGCGCCGCCCGGCCGCGAAAGAACAGGATCGAGAGCGCGATCAGCAGCGGGAAGGCCAGCAGCTCGGCGAAGCCCAGATCGTGGGTGACGCTCGCGTTGATCTGCTCGCCGGCCACCGCGGGGCCGCCGACGGTGACGTCACGGTCGTGGGCGAAGGCCGCCTCGGCCTGCTTCGCCGACTGCTTGTCGTCGGCGCGGGCGGAGAGCGTCCCGGTGACCAGCACGTGGCGCCCATCCCGGGCCACGTCGGCCGGCGCCGCCGTCCTCACCACGCCGCGGACGTTGAGGAGCTCCCCATTGACGGTGTCGATCCGGGACCGCGCCGCGGCGGCGCCGTGGGGCGTGTTGAGCAGGAGCACGATCCCGGGCGACGGCTCGGTCCCGGATGCGCGCTGCAGCATGTTGGTGGCGACCTGCGAGTCGGAGTTGGGGGGCGCGAACCCGCCGGAGCTCGTCAGCGCGCCCGCCAGCGGGCCTCCGATGACCCCGGCGATGACGACGAAGATGAGCGTGGCGGTCAGGGTGCGGCGCGGGCGCGCGGCGAGGGTGTGGGCAAGTGAACGGAGCATGCATCCGATTGTGTGGGCGCCACCGCCTGCGCACAATCGGCCGGGGGGTGTGTCTTTGCCCGCGCGCTACTCCCCGGGATGTACTCCCGTTGCCGTCGTTGACGTTCGCCGATATCTCGCCTACTCCGGGATGCCGCCACCCAGCCACTCGGCCAGCCGACCCAGCTCGGCCCCCACCGACCGCCGCTCCACCACCGGCGGGCAGATCTCCAGCACCGTCGAGCCGAAGTCCCGCAGCGCCGGCGGAAAATCCCGGCCGGTGCGCGCGAACGACTGGGTCGCCATCGCCGCCAGGCACGTGAGCGAGCCGGTCACGAACCCGCGCACGCGGTCGTTCCGGTTCCATGCGTGGAACGATGGCGCGGGGACGTCGTTGTGGCCGAAGCCCGGCAGCGGCAGCAGCGAGGGCACGGCGGCCGCGCGGGCCTCCTCGGCATAGCCCGCGCCGACCATGTGCATCGTGCCTAGGGCCAACGAGTCAAGGCCCGGCATGGCCTCCCGGCTCGTCTGCAGACGCTGGAGCTCGTGCTGGGCGAGCTGCGCCAGGTCGGCGAGCGCGAAAGTGAGGCCGTCGATGCACGCGGGCGCGGCGCCGTTGTGAAAGCCGCCGTTGGAGACGACGTCGCCGAGGTCGCCGTCGGCGGCACCGAACAGGAACGCGGGGTTGTCGCTCACCGCGGGCAGCGCGATCTCCGCCGCGTCCCGGGCGGCCGCCAGCGCGCGGTTGGCGTTGCCCAGCACCCGGGGCAGGATCCGGAAGCTGACCGGAGGCTGCGGGTGGGCCTCGGCTCCGGGTGGCGAGACGGCGCCCGCGATCGCGGCGCGGATCGCCTGCAGGGCGGCGGACTGGGCCGGGTCGCCCCACAGGGCCTCCAGCCGCTCGTCGTAGATGGCCGGCGAGACGCCATAGGCGGCCACCGCCAGGCAGAACACGTTGAGGGCCACGGCCAGCGCGCGCTCCGCGCACAGGATGGCGTCGGCCAGCAGCGCGGGGGCGCAGGGCGCGCCGTTGATCAGGGCCATGCCCTCCTTGACCCCCAACTCCAGCTCGGCGGGCACGTCCTCGAACAGCCAGCCGAGCGCCAGGATCTCCCCCGACCCGCCGTTGCCCAGCCGCGGCACCGGCGGAAGGTCACGGCCGTCCAGGCGGGCGGCGACCAGCGCGACCAGCTCGGGACTCACCCCGGCATGGCCCTCGATGAGGTTGGCCAGGCGCGCCAGCACGATCCCGCGCCCCACCCGCCGCGGCAGCGGATGACCGAACGAGGTGGCGCTGTGCAGGCCGCGCGCGTAGTCGCGCTGCTCGGCCTCAGTCATCAGACGGTCAGAGCCGTCGCCGGCGTGGACGTTGACGCCGTAGAGCTTGCGGTTCGGGTCGGCGGCCACGAGGGCCAGGAACTCCTCCCGGCGCCGGGCCACGACCTCCAGGGCCTCGGGCGCGATCGCCACGTCCTCGCCCTCCCATGCCACCCGGGCGAACGCCACAAGCGAGATGTCGGCGCGCCGCGCGAGGGTGACGGTCACGACGGCACGCCCGCGCGCACCACCCCCGCGGAGGCGCAGGTGGCGACCGCCAGCATGAGGTCCGCCTCGGCCACGTTGGCCAGGTCGGGGTGCTCGAGGTTGAGCTCGATCTCGGCCACCGGCGCCGCCGGCAAGCCCAGGCTGGCACGCCCGTTGGCCACCATCTGCCCCCACAGGTCCCCGTCGGCGGCCGCCAGCAGCGCGAACCGGGTGTGACCCTCGCGGCGAGCCAGCGTCTCCATCTCACGAAGCTCCTCGAACGGGTCGATCCGGGTCTGCTCATCGGTGCCGATGGCCAGGCGCACGCCGGCGTCGCGGTAGCGCAGACCGGGCAGATGCCCATCGCCGAGGTTGCCCTCGGTCGTCGGGCAGGTGACGACGATCGAGTTCGACCCGGCCAGCAGAGCGATGTCGCGCTCGGAGACATGGATGGCGTGCACCACACTCGTACGGGGCCCGAGGAAGCCGGTCCGGTCCAGCAGCTCGATCGGCGAGCAGCCGTGCTCGGCCTGGCACTCGGCCAGCTCGCGCTGCTGCTCGGAGGCGTGGATGTGGCGGACGAGGCCGTGCTCGTCGGTGTAGCGAGCGATCGCCTGGAGCCACGCAGCGGACACGGCGCGGACGCTGTGGGCCGCCACCCCGACGCTCACGCCGTCCACACCGTCGGCCCACGCACGCAGCGCGTCGACCCGCGTCAGGAACGCCTCCACCGACGGGTCGCAGAAGCGCACCTGCCCGGGGTCGGGCGGTGAATCGGACCCCGCCCATCCGCCGCGGTGATACGCCGCGGGCAGCAGCGTGATCTCCAGGCCGCGGGCCCGGGCCGCCTGGGCCAGCGCGATCGCCATCGCGTTGGGCTCGTCGTACGGTGTCCCGTCGGGCTGGTGGTGGACGTAGTGAAACTCGCCGACGGCGCCGTAGCCCGCGGCCGCCATCTGCCCGTAGACGCGGCTGCCCACCTCGTGCATCGACTCCGGCGTGTGGCTCGAGGCCAGGCGGTACATCTCGGTGCGCCAGCTCCAGAAGTCAGGGGTGGGTGGGTCCGTATTCAACCTTTCACCCGCGCCACGCAGGTCGAGCTGGAAGGCGTGCGAGTGCGCATTGGCCATCGCGGGGATGCGCGCCGTGCGGGTCATGAGCTGATCCTCTCAGCGGCGGCGTCGTCGCGCACGTGGACGACCTCGCCGCCGATGACGACGATCGCCACCGGGTTGTGGCCGAAGCGATAGGCGATGCTCTCGGCGGGGCCGTCGAGCACGACGAGGTCGGCGCGCTTGCCGACCTCGATCGAGCCGCGGTCATGGTGCAGGTCAAGCGTCCACGCCGCGTTGAGCGTCGCCGCCCCCAGCGCCTCCCGGACCCCCAGCCCGTACAGGCGCGCCCCCAGACCGAGGACCACCGGCATCGAGAACACCGGCGACGTGCCCGGGTTGGCGTCGGTGGCCAGGACGAAGATCGCGCCCGCGTCGATGATCGCCCGTGCCGGAGCCCGGTGCTCGGCGCCCAGGAACTCCGCGCCCGGCAGCAGCACGGCGGCGCACCGTGCGTCGGCCAGCGGGCCGATGTCATCGGGGTGGATCATCGACACGTGATCGACACTGCGCGCGCCGGCCGCCAGCGCCACCGGTACCGAGCGCATGCAGGAGAGCTGCTCGACATGGGTGCGCAGCGCCAGCCCCGATGCCGCCGCCAGCTCTCCCATCAGCTCCAGGTGCGTCAGCCCGAAGGCGATCGACTCGACGAAGATGTCCAGCGCGGTGACGCTGCCGGAGGCCACCACCTCGGGCATCATCTCCTGCACCAGCGCCATCCAGGAGTCCGCGGTGTAGCCCTCGGGGATGGCGTGGGCCAGCAGCGCCGTCGAGGTCGTCGTCTGCGCGACGGCGATCTCCAGCTCGCGGGCGAGCAGGAGCGCGCGCATCTCCCCGTCCCGCGACAGCCCGTAGCCGGACTTGCATTCAAACGTCGTCGTGCCGGCGGCGAGCATCTCCTCGGCGAGCCCCGAGGCCTGCTCGAGCACCTGGTCGTCGGAGGCCTCGCGCAGGGCGCGCGCGGAGGACTTGATCCCGCCTCCGCCGCGCGCGATCTCCTCATAGGGGACGCCGGTGAGCTTCTGCTCGTACTCGCCCCAGCGCCAGCCGGCGAACGGCAGATGCGTGTGACAGTCGACGAACCCGGGCAGCACCGCGCAGCCGGAGGCGTCGATCGTCACCTCGGCGATGTCGTCGGGCGCAAGCGCGGTGATCCGGCCGTCACGAGCGGCCACGTCGCCGGGCTCGAGGGTCTGGGCGGCCAGTTCGTCTCCGCGCAGGTGCTCCATATGCTCCCGCGGCGGCCGCAGGACCTGGGCGGCACCGTTGATCGACAGCGACGGCGGGCTGCCGTCACGCGACCCGGCACTCACCGCGTCTCCCGCTGCTCGCCGACGCTCGCCATCCAGGCTCGCCTAAATGTCGGCGGCGGGAGTCATCCCGCTGGTTCGGGGTCGAGCATCGGCATCTTCACCCCGGTGTCGCGCGCCGTGCTCAACGCCTCCTCATAACCGGCGTCGGCGTGACGGACGACGCCCAGCCCGGGATCGGCGGTGAGGCACCGCCGCACGCGCTCGCCGGCCTCGGGCGTCCCGTCGGCCACTGTCACCTGGCCGGCGTGGATCGACTTGCCCATCCCCACGCCGCCTCCGTGGTGGATCGAGACCCAGCTCGCCCCGCACGCGGTCATCAGCATCGCGTTGAGCAGCGGCCAGTCGGCGACCGCGTCGCTGCCGTCGCGCATCGCCTCGGTCTCACGCTCGGGCGAGGCCACCGAACCGCAGTCCAAGTGGTCGCGGCCGATCACGATCGGGCCCTTGAGCTCGCCTGAGGCCACCATCTCGTTGAAGCGGACGCCGGCTTTGTCGCGCTCGCCGTAGCCCAGCCAGCAGATCCGCGCGGGCAACCCCTGGAAGTGCACGCGCTCGGACGCGAGCTTGATCCAGCGCGCGATGTGCTCCTGGTCGCCGAAGAGGTCGAGGATGGCGCGGTCGGTGGCGTGGATATCCGCCGGATCCCCGGACAGCGCGACCCAGCGGAACGGCCCCTTGCCCTCGCAGAACAGCGGCCGGATGTAGGCGGGCACGAAGCCGGGGTAGGAGAACGCATCGCGGTCGCCGTGCTCCTGGGCCAGACCGCGCAGCGCGTTGCCGTAGTCAAACGCCTCCGCCCCTGACTCCTGAAGCGCGCGGATCGCGCCGACGTGCGTCACGGCGCTCTCCCCCACCCGCCGGATGTAGTCGTCGGGATCGGAGCGGCGCAGCGCGTCGGCCTGCTCCAGGGTCAGGCCGGCGGGGATGTACCCGTTCAACGGATCGTGGGCGCTCGTCTGGTCGGTGACGATGTCGATCTCGACGCTCCGGCGCACCAGCTCGGGCAGGATCTCCGCGGCGTTGCCGGCGAGGCCGATCGACAGCGCGCGGCGCTCGGCGCGGGCGGCATCAAGCCGGGCCAGCGCGTCGTCCAGGTTGCCCGCGCGCTCGTCCAGGTACCCGGTCTCGATGCGCCGCTCGATCCGGTGCAGGTCGACCTCGACGCACAGCGCCGCGCCACCCAGCATGGTGATGGCCAGCGGCTGGGCGCCGCCCATCCCGCCCAGGCCGGCGGTCACCACCAGCCGGCCGGCCAGGGTCCCGTCAAAGCGCTTGCGCGCCGCCGCGGCGAAGGTCTCATAGGTCCCCTGGAGGATCCCCTGGGAGCCGATGTAGATCCACGACCCGGCGGTCATCTGGCCGTACATCATCAACCCGGCGGCGTCGAGCTCCCGGAACTTCTCCCAGGTCGCCCACTGGGGCACGAGGTTGGAGTTGGCGATGAGCACCCGGGGCGCCTGGTCATGGGTCTCGAACACGCCCACCGGCTTGCCCGACTGGACCAGCAGTGTCTCGGAGTCCCCGAGCCGCCGCAGCTCGCGCTCGATCGTGTGGTAGGAGGACCAGTTGCGTGCCGCCTTGCCGATCCCGCCGTAGACGACGAGCTCTGCGGGGTTCTCGGCCACGTCGGGATGCAGGTTGTTGCGCAGCATCCGCAGCGCCGCCTCCTGATGCCAGCCACGGCATTCGATGTCAGTCGCGCTCATTGCGCCGCACGCTACCGCAGCGCGCTGCGACGCAGCATCCCGTGGGTAGCCTGCCCGTGAGATGGTCCGCAACCCGCTCAGGGCCCGCGCCCAGCGCAAGACCAGCGCGATGCTCACGCGCGTCGGCTGGGAGGCGCCGCAGACGTGGCTGGTGCCGAGAGCCGACGGCGCGCCGCTCGTCTTCCAGACCCGCCTGCCCGCCGCCCTGTTCGTCCCCGCCTCGGAGCTGCCCCGGAGTCGCCGCGGCTCGCCCGCGTCGGTCGGCGGGGACATCCTCCCCCTCGACCAGGCCGGGAGCGAGGAGCACGTGTTCCTGGCCGCCGCCATCTGCTCCACCGAGGCCGACCACGGCGTCCTGGCCACGATGACCGCCGCCCTCGCGGAGAAGCCGCTTCCGTTCAGCGGCCGCGACGGCACCACCACGGGCAGGCGGGGGCGCAGGAAGGTCAAGGGCATGCCCGCGCGCGTCACGGTGGTCGAGCGCCAGGACGGCGATGCGCCGGCGTCGCCGCTCGTGGTGCAGTACGCGATCAGTCACCGCCACGGCACGCTCACGCTGACCTTCGTGGCCGATGGCCCTGGGTTGGCCGGCAACGCCCGCCGGCTGTTTCAGAACATCGTCCGGGGCTGCCACCTCGGCACCGAGCCCCTCGCCCGCTGATGCGGCGAGCTCAGCGGTAGGGCAGCGTGGTGCCGATCCCCAGCGACCGCGCCTTGGCGAGCATGGCCTCACCCAGCGCGACATCGGTGATCGAGAGCCCCCGGTGCCAGAAGAGGATCCGCTCGTCGTCGCGCTCGCGGCCCGGACGGTCCCCGCACAGGATCTGGCCCAGCTCGGCGTGCAGGTTGTCGGCGGTCAGGCGCCCGGAGTCGACGTGCCGTCGCAGGGAGCCCAGCGGGCCGATCCCCGCCTGGCCCCAGTCGTCGACGACGATCTTGTCCATGACGTCGGTGAGCTCGAGCTCCACCGCGCTCACGGTCCCGTAGGGGATGACGAGCGTCCCCGGCGTCACCCAGGCGGTGGACAGCAACGGCTGAGGCTCGGTCAGCCGGCTGGCCTCGACCATCACGTCCGCACCGCGCAGGCACTCCTCCCAGCTGTCCACGGCGCGGACCTCCCGGCTGAGATCCTCGCTCAGCCGCCGGGCGAATGCCTCGCGGCTCTCGGGGCGCAGCGAGTGGACGCGGATCTCCTCGAGCGAGGGCAGCACGCGGCACAGGAGCCGCACGTTCCAGTAGGCCGTGCCGCGGGCGCCCACGTGGCCGAGCACGCGCGCGTCGCGGCGCGCCAGAACCGAGGCGCCGATCGCGGTCACCGCCCCGGTGCGCATCTCTGTGATCGCGGTGGCGTCGATGACGGCGCGGGGCACGCCGGTGGCGGGGTCCATCAGCAGCAGCAGCGCCAGCTCGGAGGGCAGCCCCACGCGGTGGTTGTCCACGTAGTCACCCACGACCTTGACGCCGGCAAACGCGGGGACCGCGCCGCGCAGCACGTTGAAGTGGCCGTTGGCCCCCCGCGGGAACAAGTGCATCCGGGGCTCGATCACGGTCTCGCCGCGGCCCTGCGCGGCGACCACGCCGCGCACCGCGTCGAGGATCTCCTCGTCGGTGAGCGCCAGCGCGTCGACGTCGGCGCCGCCGAGATAGGTGAGCTCGAGCGTGCTCATGAGGGCGTGCCCACAGCCGCGCCGACCCGCTCCACCAGCTGCCCGGTGACCAGCAGCTCAGCGGTGAGCCGCTCCACGTCGGGACCCACCGGCCGGTCCTCCTCCAACACCGCGACCCACTCGCGCACCGCCGCATACGCGGCGCCGGTGCCCACGCCCAGGACGTCGGCCCGCCCCTCCAGCGCGAGGTCGACGGCCTGGGCGGCGACGATCAGCTCGATCGCGGCCAGCAGCCGCATACGCTCGATCTGTTCGCGCACGCGCAGCGCGGCATGGGTAGCGCCCGTGGAGTCATCCTCCACGGAGTCAGCGCCGATCGTCGGCATGATCGCGAGCGGCCCCGCCAGGTGGCGGATCTCCACCGCCAGCGCATGGGCCGTCTTACTCAGAGGGCTCAGCCCGGAGCTGATCTCGGCGGTCGGGCTCAGGCCGCTGGGCAGCCCGCTGAGGCGCTCGGTCTTCACCCGGGCCTGGCGCTCGGAGCAGGTGGCGGCCACCTGGGCCAGCGCGATCGCCGTCGCGTCGAGCGCCATGGCCATCGCGGGCACGTGGAAGTTCCCGGTGGAGAGGATCTCCTCGTCGTCGATGAGGACGAGGGGGTTGTCGGCGGCGCCGCCGAGCTCGGGCGCCACCGCGGCGGCCAGCAGCTCGAGGGCGACATGGAGCGACCCGTGGATCTGGCTGACGCACCGCAGGCTGAGCGGGTCCTGGACCCGGCGCGCGGCGCCCGGCTCGGTGAGCGCGCCGCCGGCCAGGAGCGCGCGCAGCCCCGCCGCTGCCCACGCCTGCCCGGGCGCCGGCCGCGCAGCCACCACGCGCGGATCCAGCGGGCTGAGGTTGGCCCGGAAACCCTCCATCGACAGCGCGGCCGCCACCTGCAGGGCCTCCAGGCACGCCGCGGCGTCGGCCAACGCCAGCGCGGCCGCCCCGGCGGACACCGCGGAGCTCGAGCAGATCGCCAGCCCGTCCTTGGGACCCAGGCGTACCGGCGCGAGGCCAGCCTGGCTGAGCGCCTGGGCCGAGGGGCCCGGCCGTCCGTCGAGCTCCGCCTCGCCCTCGCCGATCAGGGTCAGCCCCATATGGGCCAGCATGCAGAGGTCCGACGCTCCCACCGAGCCGGTTCGGGGGATGCACGGGCTCACGCCGGCGTTGAGCAGCGCCGCCAATCCTTCGGCGATCGCGACCGTCGCCCCCGAGCCCCCGGCGCAGAGGCCGTTGCAGCGCACCGCCATCGCCGCCCGCGACAGCTCAGCGGGCAGGCGCTCACCCACCGACATGGCGCGGCCGCGCAGCGTCTGCAGGGAGAATGCCGCCGCCGCGTGGCCGTCGACGCGGTCGACGACGCGATGGCCGAGACCCGTGGTGACGCCGTACACCGGGATGCCGGCCTCGGCGGCGCGCGCCACCACCGCGGCGGATGCCCGCATCCGCTCTCGCGCCTCCGGAGCGATGGCCACCGCCGCACCACCGCGTGCGATCTCGGTCACCGCCTCCGGGCTGAGCGCGACTCCATCCAGCAACACGCTCCCGTCCATCGCGGCGACGATACTGATCGGCATCGCGCCGGTGCGCGTCACTAGAGTGCCGCGCCATGTCGACACCGGCATTCACGGATGGCGAGCGTGCCCCCGTCATCCTCGACGGGTCCAGCCTGACTCCGCATGACGTCGCCGCCATCGCGCGTGACGGAGCCGCCGCCGTGCTCTCGCCCGAAGCGCGGGACCGTAACGACCGAGCGCGCAACGCCATCGCGGCGCTGCTGGCGCGGGGCGATGAGCTCTACGGCGTGACCACCGGCGTCGGGGCGCTCCGCGCCTACCGGGTCCCCGAGGATGACCGCGATCGCTACGGGCTCAACCTCCTGCGCAGCCATGCCTGCGGAGCCGGTCTCATCCTCACCGTCCCCGTCGTGCGCGCGGCGATGGCCACACGCGCCAACCAGATCGGCGCCGGCGGGGCGGGCGTCGCCGAGGAGCTGCTCGACGCGCTCGTCGGGGCCCTCAATGCCGGGCTGACCCCGTTCACCCGTGAGCTGGGGTCGCTGGGCACCGGCGATCTCACCAACCTCGCCGACATGGCGCTGGCGCTCCTCGGCGAGGGCAGGCTGTGGCGCGGCGACGACCTCATCGACGCCGAGCAGGGCCTCGCCGACGCCGGTATCGCACCCGGACGTCTCGGCCCGCGCGACGGCCTTGCCTTCATCAGCTCCAACGCGTTCAGCATCGGCTATGCCGCGCTGCTGGTGGTCGACGCCCGACGGCTCCTCGACGCCTGGCTGAACGTGGCCGCGCTGTCGTTCGAGGCGGCTGCCGCCGATCCCATCGTCCTCGACGCCCGCATCCACTCGGCCGCCCACCGCCCCGGACAGGCCGCCGTGGCCGCCCGGATGCGCGATCTGCTGCGGGGCCTGGCCGAGCGCGCCCGCGAGCCGGGGCCGCTCGGCATCCAGGACCCCTACCCCTTCCGCGCGCAGCCACAGGTGGACGGGACGGTCCACGACGCGCTGCGCGCGCTGGAGGAGACCGTCTCCCACGAGCTGAACTTCGCCGGAGAGAACGCGCTCATCGATCCCGACGAGCAGATCGCCATGCCCAACGGCAACCCCCATGCGGCGCCGCTGGCCAACGCGATCGACGGGCTGCGCACGGCGCTGGCGTCCTCGGCGGCGCTGATCGCCGCCCGCGTGTCGACGTTGCTCGACTCCGGGCTCACCGGGCTGCCCCCGTTCCTGGCGCGACACCCCGGTCCGGAGTCCGGCGCACTGGTCCTCGAGTACACCGCCCATGCCGCCGTCGCCGAGGTCAGGTCGCTGGTCACGCCCGTCGCGGCCCAGACGGTGTCGGTGTCACGCGGGGTCGAGTCGCATTCCAGCCTCGCCCCGATCGCTGCCCGACGCGCTCACGAAACGCTGCGCGCCCTGCGCGTGGCCGTCGCGACCGAGCTCGTCGTCGCCGTCCGGGCGCTGCGCCTCGCCGGTCAGGAGCCGATCGGCGCCGGCACCCGGGAGTTGTGGCAGCTCGCCTCCGATCGCCTCGACCCCGATCTCAGCGACCGCCCGCTGCACCCCGATGTCGAGGCTGCCCGTCAGCTCGTCGAGGCCTGGGACACCGAGACGGCCTGACGGAGCATCCGGGCCCGGTCACGCGACACCCGCGCGCCTCGCTGTCGCCCGGGAGCTGACCGCGGCGAGCGTTCTAGGATCGATCGGACGTGAGTGCCAACGCCGCAGGTGTGAACCAGACCGTCCCGGATCGCCGGACACGGCTCGTGATCCTCGGCATCTGCTCGATGAGCCTGCTCATCGTCGGCCTCGACGCCACGATCGTCAACATCGCGCTGCCCGCGATCCACCGGTCGTTTCACTCGCCGCTCTCCGGCCTCCAGTGGACGATCAGCGCCTACACGCTCGTCATCGCCAGCCTGCTGATGCTCTCGGGCTCGACCGCGGACCGGCTCGGCCGCCGGCGGGTCTTCCAGTGCGGGCTGGCCCTGTTCTCCTTCGGCTCGCTGCTGTGCGCAGTCGCGCCCAGCCTGGGCCTGCTCATCGCCGCCCGCATCATCCAGGCCATCGGGGGCTCGATGCTCAACCCGGTGGCGATGTCGATCATCCGGAACGTGTTCGAGGACCCGCGCGAGCGCGCCCAGGCCGTCGGCGTGTGGGGCGCGCTGTTCGGCATCAGCATGGCGCTCGGTCCGGTGGTGGGCGGGGTGCTCGTCGACTCCGTCGGCTGGCGGTCCGTGTTCATCGTCAACGTCCCCATCGGGATCGTCGCGATCATCCTCACCGCCCTGTTCGTGCCCGAGTCCCGGGCTCTTCACCCTCGGCGCGTGGACCCGGTGGGACAGATCCTCGTCATCGTCGCGTTGTCCACCCTCACCTACGCGATCATCGAGGGCCCAGGGGCCGGATGGCTCTCGGCGCAGACGATCGTCCTGTTCGTCGTCTCGATGAGCGCGTTCGCCCTGCTGGTGGGCTACGAGCTCCGCCGCCGCGAGCCCCTGCTCGAAGTGCGCTTCTTCCGCAGCGCCCCGTTCTCCGGCGCCAGCGCCACCGCAGTCGCGATGTTCATGGCGATCGGCGGCTTTCTCTTCCTCAACACCCTCTACCTCCAGGACGTGCGCGGGCTGTCGCCGCTGGAGGCTGGGCTCTACACGCTGCCGATGGCCGGGGTGATGATGGTGGTGTCGCCGCTGTGCGGACGAGTGGTGGCCAGCTTCGGGAGCCGCTGGCCCCTGATGGGCGGCAGCCTCGCGGTCATGATCAGCGCCCTCATCCTCACCCAGCTGACGCCGCGTACCTCCTTCTCGGTGCTCGTCCTCGCCTATGTGCTCTTCGGGGCGGGGATGGGCCTGATCAACCCGCCCATCACCAACACGGCGATCTCCGGGATGCCGCCCTCGCAGGCGGGCGTTGCCGCCGCGGTGGCCTCCACCGGCCGCCAGGTCGGCTCAACGCTCGGCGTCGCCGTGCTGGGGTCGCTGGCCGCCGGGGGCCTGTCCGCCATCGGCCCAGGCTTCACCGCCGCGACCCATGTGAGCTGGTGGATCGTCGTCGGACTGAGCGCGGGCACCCTCGTACTGGGGTTCGTGACGACCACGAGCTGGGCGCTGGGCACGGCCGGGCGGGTCGCCGACGAGTTCCGCGACGAGGACGCTTCCCGCGCGCCCGATCGCGCGGATGCACATGACGACGCGGCCCGGGTCGTCGCGGGGTAGCGCTCGCCGCCGCCTCGGCCACTAGCGTGCCAGCCGCGATGAAGCTCGTCCCCGATCGCGCCCACGTCGAGCTGCGCCCCGACGGCGACGGCGGGCACACCGTCGTCCTGTCCTTCCCGTATGACCGCGCGCTCGTCGACCTGTGCCGGTCGATCCCCCACCGCCGTTTTGACTGGGACCGCCGCGAATGGTTCGCCCCGGCAACCGACTGGGCGGCGATGAAGGTCACCGAGGCCCTCGAGCGCTTCCCAGAGCTCACGCCCAGCCCCGAGGTGAGCGATTGGCTGGGCTCGGTCGCGCAGCGCTGGATCGGATCGGTGAGCACCGTTCGCTACGACGGGAGGGGCTGGCTCGCGCTCAAGACGCTCGCCGGGCCGGTGCCCGAGCCGCTGACCGAGGGCGCGGTGGAGCACGAGGGCCGCCTCCTGGTCCCGCTCACGATGGCGGCGGCGCAGGCCCTCCGTGCGACGCGCTCGGCGCATCTGGACATCGCCGCCGAGCGCTGCCTGCAGATCGTGGAACGCGGCGGCGACCCGCCGCCGGCGCGGCTTGTCTACGTGCGCGGCATGGACGGCGAGGAGTTGCGCCTTGAGGTCCTGTGGGACCCCGACATCGGCCTCGGCTTCGCCGATCTGCCGGGCGCCAACGGCACCCGATCGGTCCCGCTGGATCCGTGGCTGGCCGAGACGCTCGACGCCTTCATCGCCCGCCACGATGTGATGGTCGCGGGCGAGGCCGTCGACGTGCTGGAGCGGCTGCTGGCCGAGCACCGGAGCGCGGCCGATGCAGTCCGGCGCTCACGAGCCACGGAGGCCGAGCCGATCCCCGAGACCGCCGCCGTGCTCGGCGGCGAGCCTACGCCGTTTCAGTGGGCCGCGGTCCGCTATGCGCTGGATGCCCGCGGCACGTTCCTGGCCGACGAGCAGGGCCTGGGCAAGACCGTCGAGGCCCTGGCCGCCCTGGAGGCCGACGGCGCCTACCCCGCGGTCGTCGTCTGCCCGGCGTCGATGAAGCTCGGCTGGGAGCGCGAGACGCAACGGTGGCTGCCCCACCGCTCCGTGAGCGTGGTCCACGGGCGGGGCACGGTGCCGGCAGCGGCCGAGATCACGATCGTCAACTACGAAGTGGTTGCGGCCCACTACGGCACGCTGACGCGCGAGCGGCCGCGCGGGCTGGTCGTCGACGAGTCGCACTACTGCAAGAACCCCCAGGCCAAGCGCACCCAGGCGGTCCGCCGCCTGGCCGCTGCCGTGACGCCCGAGGGCCTGCGCCTGGCGCTCAGCGGCACCCCGGTGCTCAACCACGCCGAGGAGCTCATCGCGCAGCTGCGCATCATCGGGCGCATGGACGAGTTCGGCTCCGGCGCGAGCTTCGCCCGCCAGTTCCGCGGCATGGTCTCCGAGGAGCGGCTGCACTGGCACATGCGCCGCGCGTGCTTCGTGCGCCGGCTCAAGGCCGAGGTCCTGCCCCAGCTTCCGGCCAAGCGCCAGGTGGTCATCCCGGTGGCCCTCAACAACGAGTCCGAGTACCGGCTGGCCGAGCGCGACGTCATCGCCTGGCTGCGCTCCCAGCCGTTGGACCTGTCCGAGCTCAACGCCAAGATCGCCGCCACGTTGCGGGCACAGCGCCTGGCGCAGCTCGGCACCCTCCAGCGCCTGGCCGCCCGCGGCAAGCTGGCGGCGGCGCTGGCATGGATCGATGACTTCCTGGCCTCCGAGGAGCCGCTGGTGGTGTTCGCCCGACACGTCGAGGTCCAGCGGGCGGTGCTGGACCGCTTCCCCGACGCGCTCCATCTGTTCGGCGAGGACTCGCTGGAGCGGCGCGAAGCCGCCATCCGGGCCTTCCAGGAGCCCGATGGGCCGGCGGGGCACCGTCTCATCGTGTGCGCGACCCGCGTGGCGGCCCAGGGGATCACGCTGACCCGCGCGTCCAACGTCGCCTTCCTCGAGCTCGAGTGGACGCCGGCGATGCACGACCAGGCCGAGGACCGCTGTCACCGCATCGGTCAGCACGACGCCGTCACCGCCTGGTACCTGCTGGCCGCCAACACGATCGACGAGACGATGGCCCGCCTCATCCAGCGCAAGCGCGCCATCGTCGCCGCGGTCACCGACGGGCGCTCGAGCGACGACGACGGTCTGGTCGAGGGCGTCGTCCGTGAGCTGCGCGATGGGCGACCGTTCACGCATCTGCGCGCGGTAGGGTGAAGGCAATGCCGGCGGAGCCCGCAGCACCGACTCGCAGCCCCAACGTCCACCCCGCGTGCCGCGACGTCCCGGGGATCAACGACGACGGGTTCAGGGAGCTGTGCCACCTCGTCACCTCCGAGGACCCCGACACCGCGTTGTGCGGCCAGGACGTCACCGGCTACCCGTGGAACCCGCCGTGGCCACGCTGCGAGGCCTGCCTGGCGGTGGCCCGGGGCGAGCTGAACTAACCGGCGCCCGCGGCGCGGCGGTAGCGGGCCACCGCCAGCGGCGCGAACACCGCCAGGATCACCAGCGCCCACACCACCGCGCCCCACACGTAGCCGCGGGGCGGCGTCCCGATCCACAGCGAGCGCATGGCGTCGACGAAGATCGTGAACGGGTTGACGTCGGCGAACGCTCTGAGCACGGGGGGCATGGTGGCCGGGGGCACGAATGCCGACGAGATGAAGGTGAGCGGGAAGATGGCGAGGAAGCCGATCGAGTTGGCCGACTCCGGGGTCGTGGCCACGAGCCCGACGAGGGCGAACACCCAGCTGAAGGCGTAGCCGATGAGCAGCAGCAGGGCGAAGCCGCCGACGATGTGCAGCACCGGAGCGTTGAAGGCGAAGCCGATGATGACCCCGGTGATCACCAGCACGCACGCCGAGAGGAAGTTGGTGACGATGTCGGCCACGGTGCGGCCGGCCAGCACCGCCGGGCGCGCCATCGGCAGCGAGCGGAACCGGTCGATCAGGCCCTTGTGCACGTCCTCGTTGAGGCCGATCGCCGTGACGAACCCGCCGAAGGCGATGTTCTGCACGATGATCCCCGGGATCAGATAGTCCACGTACGCGGTGCCGCCGGTGTTGATCGCGCCGCCGAACACGAAGCGGAACAGCAGCACGAACATGATCGGCTGCACGGTGAAGGCGATGAGCAGCTCGGGCTTGCGCGGCAGCCGAATGAGGTTGCGCTCCGCGATGATCGCGGTGTCGGTGACCAGGCGTCTCATCGGGGCTCCTCCTCCTCGGTTCCGGCGGGCTCCTCGGCGGCGTGGCCGGTGAGCGACAGGAACACGTCGTCCAACGTGGGCCTTCGCAGGTTGATGTCGTCCATGCCGATTCCCTCGGCGGAGAGCAGCCCCACGGCCTCGGCGATCACCCCGCGGCGGGTGCGCACCGGCGCGCAGACCACCCCGTCGGCGGCGGACGGCGCCTCGGCGGCCATCTGCCCCAGGGCGGCGACCGCGCGCTCGGCGTCCGCGGGATCCTCCAGGACGACCTCGACCCGCTCGCCCCCGACACGGTCCTTGAGCTCGTCCGACGTGCCCGAGGCGATCACCTGTCCGTGGTCGATGACCGTGATGGAATCGGCCAGGCGGTCGGCCTCGTCGAGGTACTGGGTGGTCAGGAGCACGGTCGTCCCCTCGCTGACCAGCGCCTCGATCGTCTCCCACAGCGCGAGGCGGCTGCGCGGATCAAGCCCGGTGGTCGGCTCGTCGAGGAAGACGACGGTGGGCTTGGCCACCAGCGCCGCGGCGAGGTCCAGCCGACGGCGCATGCCGCCCGAGTAGGTGCTCGTCACCCGGCCGCCGGCGTCGGTGAGGTCAAAGCGCTCGAGCAGCTCGGCCCCCCGGCGCTTGGCCGCCGCGCGCGGCGCCCCGTAGAGGCGTCCGACCATGGTCAGGTTCTCCAGGCCGGTGAGGTTCTCGTCCACCGCCGCATACTGCCCGGCGAGCCCGATCCGATGGCGCAGCGCGGCGGCGTCACGGACGACGTCGTAGCCAACGACGGTGGCGGTCCCGGCGTCGGGCGTGAGCAGCGTGGTCAGTATGCGTACGAGCGTCGTCTTGCCCGCGCCGTTGGGCCCGAGCAGCCCCAGGACGGTGCCCCGGGGGACGTCGAGGTCGACGCCGCCGAGGGCGCGCACGTCGCCGAAGGACTTCGTTACTCCGCGCACCACGATCGCCGCCTCCTGGTCGGCCGGTGGCGCTGGATGGCGCGAGGTCTCGGGAGTGGCGGACATTGAAAATCACGTTACGGCATCGGTCGGCGGGCCGGCCGCCGCCGAGGACACGGGCTGACCGCAATCGCCGGCCCGGCTCCCGAGCTGTCCGCTACAGGACGTTGAAGCAGCCGTAGACGATGAAGAGCGGGTTGGTGACGGCCTTCCCGTTTGCGCCCTGCATCGTCGGGCCTCCCAGGAAGGCCGGCGGTGACTGGGCCTTGTAGCAGCCGTTGTACTGAACGCTCACCTCGTATTCGACCGAGGTCTGCTGAAACGGCACGGACTTGGGCTGGGGCAGGTAGATGTACAGATTGCAGTTCCAGTCGCCGGGGCCGACATCCGCCGCGCCGCGCCGGTTGCAGTTGGGCAGGACGTTGAGCCGCGCGCCGGCCGGCGCGACCCGCCCGATGAGGGCCTGCTGAAGCAGCGTGACGTTGTTGAACTCCGGGCCGATGGCGGCGCTGACGCGGTAGCCGGTCACGCTGCGCGGGCCCAGGCTGGTGCCGAGCGCCAGCACGGCGAACACCGCCGTTGCGATCGCCGCGACGCGCAGTGGCGCGACCCACCCCACCCCTCGGCTGTCCCCGCGGGCGACGAAATCACGGCGTCGCAGGATCCGCCAGCTGATGGTCAGGCAGGCGGCGATCCAGAGCACGCAGACTGCGATCGACACCAGCAGTGGCCCGAAGAACGGGTGCGACACGAAGAGGCCGTGCCACCCGTCGAAGGCGGTGCCGATGAGGAGCATGTGGACGATCACACCCTTGCCGATCAGGTCCAGGAGCTGGGTGGCCAACGCGACCATCAGCGGTGCCAGGACGCCGAGGATCCCGTTGCGCGTGGCGATCGAGAACAGGACCGCGACGCTCGTGTAGGCCAGCACCGGAAGCAGGCTGTAGAGCCAGCTGACGAGGGTGAGTGCGAGCATCCGGCTCGCGCCGGTGAGCACCCCGCTGAGGTTGACCAGCGAGTGGGCGCCGGAGAACACGATCCCGGCCACGACGCTCGAGACGGCCAGCAGCAGACCGACCGCGACGGTGAGCGTCCCCGCGGCCAGCAGCTTGCCGGCGAAGATGTCCTCGCGGGTGCAGGATCGCGTGAGGATCGTCTTCCAGGTCCCGTACCGGTCCTCGGAGGCGAACAGATCCCCGGCGAGCACCCCGGCGATGATCGGATATCCCCATGTCCCCGCGAAGCCCAGGATGACGAGCGAGGTCGCGAACCCCGACGAGTGCACCCAGGATCCGAACAGCGCGTCGGCCGGTGTGCCGCTCTGGACGCTGAGCACGGCCGCGAACGCGAACGGCCCCGCGACCGCCAGAAGGGCGATCAGACGCGTCTGGAGTTGCGCCAGCAGCTTGTGCAGCTCGGTCCGGTAGGCATCAACGAAGCCTTCGCTGCGTGCGGCGCCGGGAAGCGCGACGCCGTCTGACGCCACCGCGCTCACGCTCTCGCCCCGCGGGCCATCACGAGATACCGGACAGCACCTTCTCGGCGAAGTCCGCCGAGCCCGCCTCCGTGTCGTCCTCGCCGGTCAGCCAGAAGAACATGCTCTCCAGTGGGCTCACCAGCAACTCCAGCCGTCGGACGGCGATGCGCGCATCCCCCAGGGCGAGCACGAGCTCATCAAGAGCCTCCGGCGGAACCGCCACCGCAAGGCCGCTGCGCCGGGCCGGACGGACGACGACGCCCCGCACCGCTCCGGCGATCGCCGCGGCCTGCTCGTCATCACTGGTCGTCAGCCCATAGGCCGACACGGGCGCACGGGCCTCCATCTGATCCGCGGTTCCGTCCCACACCACGCGTCCGGCACGCAGGAACGTGTAGGTCGTGCAGACGCGCTCGAGCTCGCCGATCTGGTGGCTGGACAGCAGCACCGCAACACCCTCCGCTGAGAGCTCCTGCACCAACCCCGCCACCGCGCGGGCGCCGGCCGGGTCCAGACCGCTCGTCGGCTCGTCGAGGAGCATGAGCCGGGGCCGGCGCAGCAGCGCCGCGGCGATGCCCAGACGCTGGCGCATTCCCGTGGAGTAGCCACCCACCCGATCCCCCGCGCGCTCGAACAGGTCGACGCGGAGCAGCGCCTCGTCGACGCGCCCGGGGTCGGCGGCGCTCCCGTCCAGCCGGGCCAGGAGGGCGAGGTTGGCTCGCGCCGAGAGGTATGGGTAGAAGCACGGGTCCTCGACGAACCCGCCGACGCCGTGCAGCGCCATCGTCCCCACCTCGGCCAGCTCGCGGTCCAGCAGCTCCACCCGGCCCTCGTCGGGGCGGATGAGCCCGAAGAGGATGCGGAGCATCGTCGTCTTGCCGGCGCCGTTCGGTCCCAACAGCCCGCGGACCTCCCCAGGCGCGACCTCGAGGTCGATGCCGTCGAGCGCGGTCGTCGATCCGAATCGCTTGACCACCCGCTGTGTCCGCACCGCGAGCACGGCGAGCACTATATGCGTCGCCGGCGTGGCCGCTCGTGAATGGCGTGTGAAGAGCTCCGCGGCGTGCGGTCAGGACTGGCGCAGGGCGGCCACGGCTCCTTAACAACCCGCTCCGCCTCCGCGACATAAGATCCCGGTAAGAGCGCGCTTGACCGCTTCCCGGTCGCGGGACTTCCTTCCGCCGGCGGGGCAGCGGCCGGCTTGCTCAAGGACCGGGAGGTTTGCGCAAAAGGCGACAGCGGCTGCGCTGCCGCATCCCCGACAGGAAGGCGGTTGTAGCGGATGTCAGTGCTGAGTCACACGGGCATGCGTCGCCCGCGGTTCACCGGGCGCAGAGGGCGTACCGCGATTGTCGCCTCCATCGTTGCCTTCGCCACCATCGTCGGCGCCGCCTCGGCGTGGGTTGGGGGCTTTGACCCGTTCGGCACCGCCCAGGTCGGACAGACCAACCGGGCGGGCGCGGTGTTGCTGCCGACCAACCAGTGGATCTCACCGCTGGGGACGCGCATCCTCGACAACAACGCACGGCTGGTGTCGAGCACGCTCAGCCCTGACGGCGCAAATGTGGCCGCGCTCGGCTGGAACGAGTTCTCCGGCTACGTGACCATCATCAACGTCAAGACCGGTCAGATCGCCCAGCAGGCCTCGCTGGCCACGAGCACCGGCTCCTCCACCGGCGGCACCGACTACTCGGTCGCCGCCGACGGCCCGATGTACTCGCCGGACGGCAAGACCCTCTGGGTGCCGCAGTCGACGTTCTTGTTGAAGTTCACGCTCAACCCCGACGGCACCGTTCCCACTGACTCCAGCGGCGACGCGGTTCCGACCGCCGTCGTCCCGCTCTGCGGGTCGCCGCTCTCCTCCAGTTCCTGCAATGCCAACATCGGCCCGAGCAACCCGAGCGGCGCCTACCTGCCCTCGGGCATGGCGCTCTCGCCCGACGGGAGCCGGCTCTACGTCGCGCTCAACGGCGCCAACGCACTCGGGATCATCGACACGAGCACAGACAAGCTGATCGCCCAGGTGCCGGTCGGCAACGCTCCGCGCCAGGTCGTCCTCGCCGACAACGGCAGCGTGGCCTACGTCTCCAACGAGGGCGGACGCCCGGCCCAGCCGGGTCAGTTCACCAACCTCTCCGACGGCACGCCGATCGTCTCCAGCAAGGTCACCGGGGGCGCGACAACCGGAACGGTCTCGGTCGTCAAGCTCGACGGAGCGGCCGGCAGCGGCGAGGAGTTGCGTGAGATTCCGGTGGGGCTGCAGCCGACCGCGCTCTACCAGGACGGCTCGACCCTGTTCGTCGCCAACTCCAACGACGACAGCGTCTCGGTCATCGATGAGAACACCAACCAGGTGACCCAGACGGTCAACACCAATCCGGTCCCGGGCGCGACGGTGGGCAGCTACGCGAACGCCATCTCGATGCCCGATTCGCACCACGTCCTGATCAGCATCGGGCGCGATAACGCGATCGCCGACTACAGCTACGGCGGTCTCTACCGCCCGATGCGCCTGGAGGGCCTCATCCCGACCGACTGGTACCCGGTGCAGGTCCAGCCCGATCCGGCGCTCGGCGCCGGCAAGATCGTCGTCACCAACGACAAGGGCATCGGGGCGCGGGGACCGGCGTCGACGATCAACAAGGGTCCGTACACCGCGCCCGGTGCCAGCAGCGCGACCGACCACAACACCTACGACGACACCGGCAGCGTCACCACGTTCGCGATGCCCGCCTCGTGGCAGCTCTCGCACCTGACGCGGACGGTGTTCAACAACAACGCGTGGACGCAGATCCGCCCGATCAACCAGGGGGCGGACGACACCGTGCCGCAGGTCATCCCACGCCGTCTCGGTGGACCTTCGCCGATCAAGCACGTGGTCGTGATCATCAAGGAGAACCGGACCTACGATCAGGTCCTCGGCGACCTTGGCGAGGGCAACGGCGATCCATCCGACGCCCAGTTCGGCGCGCAGATCACGCCCAACCACCACGCGCTGGCGCGGCGGTTCGGCGATCTCGACAACTTCTACGACGAGGGGACGCTCTCTGCCGACGGCCACAACTGGCTCGTCCAGGCCGAGGCCAACGACTACGTCGAGAAGGAGTTCGGGGCCTTCTACCGCTCCTACCCGTCCCAGGGCGGCGACTCGCTCGCCTACCAGCGCGACGGGTTCCTCTGGAATGCCGCCGAGAAGTCCGGGCGCAGCGTCCAGAACTTCGGCGAGTACATCTACAACCCGTACAACCTGCCCTCCAACGCTCCGGAATGGGACACCTGGTACGCGGAGTCGCAGTGGCTCGAGAACGGGCACCAGGGGCCTGAGCCGATCAGCAATCCGTGTCAGTACACGAAGGTGCAATCGGACATCCCGTCGCTGCAGGCGATCAGCGATCCATGCTTCCCGAACTTCCAGCTGTCGATCCCGGACCAGTACCGGGTCGATCAGTGGCTGCCGGTCTTCCACCAGCAGGAGCAGTCGGGGCACATGCCAGACCTGTCGTTCATGTGGCTGATGACCGACCACACCACCGGAACGGACGTCCCGGACCCGGTGGCTCAGGTGGCCGACAACGACCTCGCCGTCGGCCGGGTCGTGGACACGATCAGCCACAGTAGGTTCTGGAAGAACACGGCGATCTTCGTGGTCGAGGACGACACCCAGAACGGCGTCGATCACGTCGACGGCCACCGCGGCCCGGTCTTCGTGATCAGCCCGTACTCCAAGCCGGGGGTGGATGACCGGTACTACACCCAGCTCAACATGGTCCGGACGATCGAGCAGATCCTGGGTGTCTCGCCGATGAACCAGGAGGACGGGAGCGCGGAGCCGATGTACGACGCGTTCCAGGCCCACGCCAAGGACGCGCCCTACAACGTGGTGCCCAACGAGATCCCGCTGACGCTGGGGGCGCCGGGATACCCGTCCACCCTCACCGCGCCGCCGGCCGGCGCGACCGCCCAGGAGCGCAAGGCGTTCCATGCGCAGGGCCTGGTGGCTCCGGGCATGCGGAGCGTCTACGAGGCCTGGAAGCAGTGGGAGAAGGTCCAGGCCGAGCACGGCTCGATGTCGCGTGCGGACCGGGAGAACCCGGAGCAGCTGAATCGGCTCGACTGGTACTCGGCCCACGATTGGAAGCTCGCCTATCCCGGCGATCCGAAGATCTACCTGCCCAACCAGGTTCCCGGCCGGAATCTGCCCGCCGCCTTCATCGGCAACAACTAGCGGGGGCCGCTCGCACCACTGTCGCTGACCGCCGCCCGCGTCGGGCTGGCGGTCAGCGCGTGCGTCGGGCTGGCGGTCAGCGCGTGCGGCGGGGTGGCGGTCAGCGCGTGCGGCGACGGCGCGGGGGCAGCCCGCGGGCCACCCGGCGTCGTCCCGTCTCGACCCGGCACGCGATGCCGATCGCCGCGCCGAGCAGGACCAAGCCGAAGTAGACCGGCGTCACGAGCAGAAGCAGCGCCACCCCCAGCATGGCGACCCAGATCGCAGGGCGAAACAGGCGCCAATCGTGCATCACGACACCGACCCTAGCTTGCGCGGGCCGGCGTCGAGCTCGGCCGCCACCCGTTTCTGGATGACGGCGACGGCCCGAAATGCCTGCCGGAGCTGGACCCTCATCAACGAGCTGAGGGCCTCCGGATCCACGTGATCGTCGGGGCTTCGTCCGGAGCGGATCTGCGCCACCTGATGCTCGAGCCGGAGGTTGTTGATGAGCTCGAAGGCGTCGTGAAGCGTATGGGCGTCGGCAGGGGCCAGGGTGCCCGCCTCCGCTGCGGCCCGAAGGCGCTCGGGGGTGGTGGCGCTGGTGACCCCGGCCGACATCGCGCCCCACCGCGCCAGGTCCAGGATCGGGACCAGCCCGCCGTATTTGAGGTCCAGCGTTCCCGGATGCTCGCCGCCGTGGTCCACCACCAGCCCGCGGAACCGGCGGGTGGCAGGCCGATGTGAGAGCGCGAAGCGGGCGAGCATGCGGATGAGCCGCGGGTGGGTCGACGCCAGCCGGAAGATGTCCGCGACGGGCGTGCCCGTGTGCACCCCCCACACGGGCCGATTGTCGACGATCACGGAGGTGAGGATCAGGGCCTTGTCCTGTGTTGGATCACTCATCCAGCTCTCGGCCGCGTGCTGCCAGGACGCGACCGAGCGTACGAACGGCGCCGCGTCGGCGTTGACGCCGTTCTCGTCCATGCGCAGGCCGCAGGCGCGGAGGCCGCCGATCACCTCTCGCGCGAGCTCGAGGAGCAGGGTGCGGGTCTCCTCGTCGCTCCCGGCGCTGCTGTCAAACCAGACGATCGCGCTGTCGACGTCCGAGCTCGGCAGCGCCTCGCGCCGCGCCTGGCTGCCCAGCGCCAGCCAGGCGAACTCCGTGGGTATGCCGCCGCGCCGGTCCAGTGCCAGCTGGAGCAGCCGCCGCGTGAGCGCGTCGACGCACACCGCGTAGACCGACATGACGTTGGCGGCCGCCACGCCGGCATCGAACAGCGAGACCACCATCGGCCGCAGCTCGCGTGAGACCGTCACCAGCTCCTCGTCCGACCGCGCCGTCGCGATCCGCTGGCGCAGGTAGAACGAGGACCGCGTCCGCAGCGCCACCAGGTCCACGTCCTCCACCACACCGACGATCTGACCCGTCGAAGAGAGCACCGGGAAGTGCCGCAGCCCCCGGTCGAACATCTCGGCCAGCACCTCGCCGGCCCGCCGGTCGGCCGTGCACGTGTAGGCAGGCGCCGACATCGCCGCTGACACCGGGGCATCGACGCTCATCCCGGCAGCGACGACCTTGGTCCGCAGGTCACGATCGGTGAGGATGCCGAGGCCGTGGGGTTCGAGATCGACGACCACGGCGGCGCCCGGCCCGGCGCTCATGAGCTGCGCCGCCTCCCGGATCGTCGTGTCCGGCCCGCACACGATCGGCTCCCCCCGGACGAGGCTCCCCACCGGCTGGTCGGCGGTGTTGACCGCAGGCTCGCGCGCGAGGATGTGCAACTCGGTGGGCTCCTCCAGCAGCGACCGGGCCACGAAGGTGACTCCCGCCGGCCCCGAGAGCAGAGACCGCGCCTCCTCGGCGGCGATCCGGTAACACGTGGCGTCCTCGACCGCGCGCGCGCTGAAGGCGCTGGGCAGTCCCGAGAGCAGCGATCCGTGGCCGAACACGTCGCCTTCGACGAGGACGTCCAGGACCTTTCCGCGGGTGGCCAGCTCGACCGCGCCGCTGCACATCACGCGGAGATGGCGGACGGGCTCGGCGCCCTCGCCGAAGACGATGTCGCCCGCGGCGTGGGCCTCGAGGTCCGCAGACGCCGCGACTCGCTCCACCACCTCGGCGGGGAGCGAGTCAAACGGCGGGTGCGCCCGGAGAAAGCGGGCGGTCTGCCGCGCTTCCTCCGGCGTCACTCTCGTTACCTGTCTCCGGTGCCGATCACGGAGCCGCTTCGCCGAAGGCCATGCCCTCGCCGGGCAGCGACGGCACCTCGGCGGCGTGCTCTCTGAGCACCTCGATCGGCTTGCGGCGATACACGGCGAAGTAATACGCAGCGCCGATCAGGTAGACGATCCCGATGAACAGGATCGCGATGTACTGCCAGTACCAGTGGCCGGGAATGACGTTGCCGGCGGAATCCTTGGTTCCGGCCAGCGCGTCGTACACGGCGGCGCGCGGCCACGCGATGTTGACGGCGACGATCGCTCCGTACACCACTGCCACGACGTTGACGAGCATCCCCCAGCGCCCGAGTGAGAAGTACGGGCCGTGATCGGGCTTGGGCCACTGCCCCCGCAGCCGCTTGACCAACATCCCGATGGTCACGCCCAGGTAGGCGATGTAGAACATCACGATCGCCACCGAGGTCAGGGCCAGGAACGCGCTCTGGTTACCGATGTTGATCGCCAGGATGCCCAGGGCCAAGACCCCGACGACGAGGGCCGGCACCACCGGCACCCGCCGGCGCCCCGACACGCGCGCGATCGCGGTGCCGAACGGCAGCCGGCTGTCACGGGCCATCGCGAACAGCAGTCGGATGCACGAGGCCATCACCGCCAGCGTGCAGACGCTGATGGCGATCGCCGAGTCGATGAGGAAGATGTTCCCCAGCGTGTTGCCGAGCGCCTGCTTGATGATGAACGGCAGGCCGAGCAGCCCGATGTTCGGGTCGTGGATGTTCTTGACGGTCATCAGCGCGAACAGGATGAGCAGGCCGCCGATGATGGAGGCCGCGATCAGCGCGCGGATGATCGCCGGAGGCGCCGCTCGTCTCGGATCGTTCGTCTCCTCGGCCAGCGTTCCCGCCGTATCGAATCCGTACATCACGTACGCGCTCATGATCCCGCCGATGATGAAGGCGCCGAAGTAGCCCCAGCTGTGACCGGCGCCGCGTCCAAGGGTGTGGAACACGATGCCGGGGCCGCGGGTGAAGTGGAAGATGAGCAGGATCACCAGCAGGCTGGCCCCGATCAGCTCCGCCATCACCCCGAAGTTGTTAATCCGGGCCATGATCTTGACGCCCGCCATGTTCACGACCGTCCCGAAGATCACCAGGATCGCCCCGAGCAGGAGGGCGTTCTGGGCACCGCCCTTGGTCACGTAGGTCCCGGCGTCGGCCGTGGAGCCGAGGATCTGGAACTTCGTGGAGACCTGGGGCAGCACGACCTGCCACGCCACCGCCACGGCGGCGACGGTGACGATCGAGCCGACGACGTAGATCCAGCCCGTCATCCACGACGAGAAGTCGCCGGCGACGCGCTTGGACCAGTTATAGACCGATCCGGCCAGCGGATACTGGCCCGCCATCTCGGCGAAGCACAGCGCGACCATCATCTGGCCGAAGAGCACGATGGGCCAGGTCCACCACACCGCCGGTCCGGCGAACAGGAACCCGAAGGCGAACAGCTGGATGACGCCCGTCAGGATCGAGATGTAGCTGAAGCCGGCCGCGAACGACGAGAAATTGCCGAGCGAGCGGTCCAGTTCCTGCTTGTAGCCGAAGCCGGCGAGCTCGCTGCTGTCGCCAGCAGTAGGACTGCCGCCCGTGGGCGTCTCAACCGTTGCCATCAATCCACCCTCCCCGACGCGCATCCGCGCAGTCGTTTGAACACCACCCGACCATCGGCCATCGGCGCGTTGCGGCACAACTCAGAGCCATTGACCCAGTCGGAATCTGGCTGTTATATATCAGTTGTCTAAACGTGTCAATTGGCCCGTCCGGCCCATCGTGCGGGGCGCGCGGGGCCGACCGGGAGCGTCCGATGGCCACAGTCACCGAGTTGGACATGTTCATCGGCGGAGCGTGGCGCCCCAGCGCCACCGGCGAGACGTCATCGGCGTCGAGCCCCGCCACCGGCGAGACGATCGGCTCGGTCGCGCTCGGGGACCGCGACGATGCGCGCGCGGCGATCGCCGCGGCGCGCGAGGCGGCCGACGCCTGGGCCCGGCTCACCGCATTCGAGCGCGCCGCCAAGATGCACGCGGTCGGCGACATCATCGAGTCCCGCCGCAAGGAACTGGCCCGCACCCTCACCCTCGACCAGGGCAAGCCACTGCGGGCCGAGGCCTTCGGCGAGGTGGACGAGCTGGTGGAGTACTGGCGCATGGCCGCAGAGGATGCCAAGCGCCTCGGCGGCGAACTGCCCAACTCCTTCTCGCCCGGCAAGCGCGTCATGCTGGCCCGCCGCGCCCGCGGCGTCGTCGGGGTGATCAGCCCGTGGAACTGGCCCTACACCATGCCCGCCGAGCTGGTCGCGCCCGCGCTCGCGTGCGGGAACGCCGTGGTGTGGACCCCGGCGCCCTCGACGTCGGTGTGCGCCGTGGAGCTGGCCGGCTGCATCGCCGACGCCGACCTGCCCCCGGGCGTCTTCAACCTCGTCACCGGTCCCGGCCCGGTGGTCGGCGATGAGATCGCCCGGAACCCCGGGGTCGACGGCGTCGCCTTCATCGGGTCCACCGCCACCGGCCGCCTCGTGGCGGCGGCTGCGGCGGCCAAGGCCACCCTGCTTGAGATGGGCGGCAACGGGCCGCTCGTGCTCCTCGACGACGGCGACGTCGACGCCGCCGTCCAGGCGACCCTGGTCGCCTGCTTCCTGTGCGCGGGCCAGAGCTGCACGGCCGGCGAGCGCATCCTCGTGCACCGCTCGGTCTACGACGAGTACGTGGAGAAGCTGGCACGGGCGGTCACCCAGCAGATCATCCTCGGCGACCCCTTCGCTGATGAGACGACGATGGGCCCGCTCAACAACGAGCCGGTCGCGGCCAAGATGGACGAGCACGTCGCCGACGCCGTGGAGCGCGGCGCCGAGGCGTTGACCGGCGGCGCCCGGGCCACCGCGTTCCCCACCGACCTCTATTGGGAGCCCACCGTGCTCGCCGGCGTGCCCGCCGAGTCGCGCGTGGCCACCGAGGAGACATTCGGGCCGGTCGCCCCGGTCGTGGAGATCACCTCGCTCGAGCACGCCATCACGCTGGCCAACGACGGCCCCTATGGCCTGCTCGCCGCGATCTATACCGCCGATCTCTCCAAGGGCCTGGAGTTCGCCGACCGGGTCAAGACCGGCTGGGTCAACATCAACGAGTCCTCCAACTACTGGGAGGCCCACCTGCCCTTCGGCGGCCGGGCCGGCACCGACAGCGGGATCGGCAAGGTCGGCGGCGACTCGGTGATGCAGACCTTCACGGAGCTGCAGACGATCGTGCTCTCTCCGCACACCGGTCGCTAGGGGTTCCGCTGGTCGTCCGTCAGCGTTTCGGCGGGGTATCGGCGCACGTCAACGACGGACTTTGGAAGAGAGGGGTTCGGGCGCCTGCCGGGGAGCCGTGGCGATTTCCTGACACCACAGAGCACACGGTCCCGTTTCCGACGGCGTGTGCTCTGAGAGTTCAGCCCGCTGTACCTACAGAGCACACGGTCGAGAACTCGGCGGTGTGTGCTCTGTGCGTTCAGGATTCCGCCGCCGGCGCTCCTGCCGCTCCTCCCTAGTCCGTCGTTGACGTTCGCCGGTGCCCCGCGCGAGGCACCGGCGAAGCCAGCGCCTACACGTCTGCGGTGGGCGCGCTCTCCGAAGCCTCGGCCGGCGCCGAGGCCTCGGCCGGCTCGGCCGCAGTGGACTCGGCGCCGCCGTCCCTGCCGTATCGGGCCGACGAGCCTTCGGCCATCTTGTGCACGTAGTACGGCTCGTTGATCGCCGCCAGCGGGGTGTTGCCCATGATGAGGTCGGCGCTCTTCTCGGCCAGCATCATCGTCGGCGCGTAGATGTTGCCGTTGGTGACGTAGCGCATCGAGGACGCGTCGATCACCCGGACGCCCTCCAGCCCGTGGATCCTCATCGAGAGCGGGTCGATCACCGAGTCCTCGCCCGTACCCAGGCGGCACGTGCAGGACGGGTGCAGGGCGGTCTCGGAGTCCTTGGCCACCCAGTCGAGGATCTCCTGGTCGGTCTCCACCGAGGGCCCGGGCGAGAGCTCGCCGCCGTTGTAGGCGTCGAAGGCCGGCTGGTTGAGGATGTTGCGCGAGATGCGCACCGCCTCGATCCACTCGCGCCGGTCGGTCTTGGTCGACAGGTAGTTGAACTGGATCGCCGGGTGCTCCTTGGGGTCGGTCGACTTGATCTTGATCGTCCCGCGCGCGTCGGAGTACATCGGCCCCACATGGACCTGGTAGCCGTGGCCCTGGGGCGCGGTCCCGTCATAGCGGATCGCCACCGGCAGGAAGTGGTACATGAGGTTGGGGTAGGCCACGTCCTCGTTGGAGCGGATGAAGCCGCCGCCCTCGAAGTGGTTGGTCGCCCCCGCGCCGCGCCGCGCCAGCAGCCACGACGCGCCCACCCACGGGCGGTTGTGCATCTTGAGCGCCGGCGCCACCGATACCGGGAGCTTGGAGCTGTACTGGATGTAGACCTCGAGGTGGTCCTGGAGGTTCTCACCGACCGCGGGCACGTCCTCCACCACGTCCACGCCCAAAGAACGCAGCTCCGACGCGCGGCCCACGCCCGAGAGCTGGAGCAGCTGGGGCGAGTTGATGGCGCCGCCGCACAGCAGCACCTCGCCGGCCTCGATCGTCTCCTTGCGACGGTTGTGGACCACGTCACACCCCACCGCGCGCTTCCCGGCAAAGTTGATCTTGGTGACGAACGCCCGGGTGCGGACCTCCAGGTTGGGCCGGTCCTCCACCGGGTGCAGGTACGCCCGCGCCGCACTCAGCCGGTGGCCGCGGTAGATGTTGCGGTCAAAGGCGGCAAAGCCCTCCTGCTTGTAGCCGTTGACGTCGTCGGTGAGCGGATACCCCGCCTCCTGGACGGCGGCGAAGAAGGCCTTGAACAGCGGGTTGACGGCCGGGCCGCGCTCCATCTTCAGCGGACCGTCGTGCCCGCGGAACGGGTTGTCGGCCGGCGCGTTCAGCGCGTTCTCCATGCGCTTGAAGTAGGGCAGGCAGTGCGCGTAGTCCCAGGTCTCCATCCCCGGGTCAGCGGCCCAGCGCTCGTAGTCCATCGGGTTGCCGCGCTGGAAGATCATGCCGTTGATCGAGCTCGACCCGCCCAGCACCTTGCCGCGCGCGTGGTAGACCTTGCGCCCGCCCATGTAGGGCTCGGGCTCGGACTCGTAACGCCAGTCATAGAAGCGGTTGCCGATCGGGAACGAGAGGGCAGCCGGCATGTGGATGTAGACATCCCACAGCGAGTCGTTGCGCCCTGCCTCCAGGACGAGGACCCGCGTCCCCGGGTCCTCGCTGAGCCGGTTTGCCAGGCAGCAGCCGGCGGAGCCGCCACCGATGATCACGTAGTCGTAGCGCACGTCAGTCCCTCTCTCTCTCTAAAGCACTGCGCGGATTTCCCGCTCGAATATCTCGATGTGCTCGGCGATGATCGCTCGCGCGCCCTCGGCGTCGCCCTCGGCGATCGCCCGCAGCAGGTCCCCGTGCTCATGCACGCGCGTGAACAGGTGCGGCAGCCGGTCGAGCACCAGGTACCAGATCCGCAATGACAGGTTGAAGTAGCGGCCCAGCGACTCCTCCAGGTACGGGTTGCCGGCGCAGCGGTGGATGAACCGATGCACACGGGTGTCGAGGGCCATCAGGCCCCCGGTGTCATCGCTGCCCTGGCTGTGGTCGAGCTCGGCCAGCAGCTCCTCGAGCTCGGTTCGCTGCGCGAGGGTGATGCGCTGCGCGGCGCGATAGGCGGCGTGGCCCTCCAGCTGCATCCGCACGTCGGAGATGTCGGCGAGGTCGGTGATGTTGATCTCCGAGGCGAACGTACCTCGGCGCGGGAACACGGTGACGAGGTTCTCCAGCGCCAAGCGTTTGATCGCCTCGCGCACCGGCGTGCGCCCGATCCCCAGCTCGCTCCCCAGGACGTCCTCGTCGATGGGGGCTCCGGGCGCGATGCGCAGGGTGACGATCCGGTCGCGCAGGTCGTTGTACGCGCGGTCCGCGAGCAGCTCGCGCTGGATCCGAGGCTCGGTCGTCGGCGTGCTCACCGATCAGCGTCCCGGTGAGCGCCGACGCGTGATCCGCGCGTTGGTGTTGCTCATCCCGGTGACGACTGATATATGAGTCATCGGTTACGCAGCCTACCATTTGGCCCATGCCACGCCAAGCCCTCCGTCCCGCTGCGCCGCGCCGCCGATGAGCGCCTCGGCTCCCAGCACCGCCGCCGACCAGGTGGCCGCCCGCATCGCCGCGGGCGAGTCCGCTGCCGCCGCCAATGTGGTGTCCACCCTCGCGCGCCACACACCGGTGCTCACCTCGCGCAGCCTGTCGGAGCGCTGCGGCGGGCGGCTGCTGCTCAAAGCCGAGAACCTGCAGCGCACCGGCTCCTTCAAGCTCCGCGGCGCCCTCTACAAGATCTCCCGGCTCACCGATGCCACCGGGGTGGTTGCGGGCAGCGCCGGCAACCACGGCCAGTCGCTGGCGTACGCCGCCCGCGCCCAGGGCATCCCCTGCGAGGTGTTCATGCCGCGCGAGGCCCCGGTGGCCAAGGTCGCGGCGGTCGAGGCCTTCGGGGGCGTCGTCCACCTCGAGGGCGACTCGGTGGACGCATGCGTCGCGGCCGCGCGCGCCCGCGCGCAGGAGACCGGCGCCGGATTCGTGCACCCGTTCGACGACCCCGACATCATCCTGGGCCAGTCGACGCTCGGCCTGGAGCTGCTCGAGGACGTCCCCGACCTGGAGCAGGTCATCGTCCCGGTCGGCGGCGGGGGCCTCATCTCCGGAATCGCGGGCGTGGTCAGGCGCCGCCGGGAGGGCGGGGACCGTGTCCGGGTCATCGGCGTCCAGGTCGACGCCTGCGCCCCGTTCCCCGAGTCGCTCAAGGGCAGCGCGCCGATCACCTTCAGCGCACGAGCGACGATCGCCGACGGCATCGCGATCAAACGGCCCGGGGACATCACGCTGCCGCTCGTTCAACGCTGGGTCGACGACATGGTCGTCGTCTCCGAGGAAGACATCGCCGACGCGATGGTGTGGCTGCTCGAGCGCTCAAAGCTGGTGGTCGAGGGCGGCGGGGCGGCCGGAGCCGCCGCGATCCTCGCCGGCAAGGTCTCGCCCGCCCCCAGCGGCGCCACCGTCATCGTGCTCTCGGGCGGCAACGTGGACGCCGGTCTCCTGGCCGCCGTCGCGCAGCGCAACGAGACGCTCAAGGGACGGCGCATGCGCCTGTTCACGCGCATCTCGGACCGGCCCGGCGGGCTCGCCGGGCTGCTGACGCTCATCGCCGACACGGGCGGCAACGTCGTGCATGTCGACCATGTTCGTGACGCCGTGGCGCTCCACGTCCGGGAGACCGGGATCGAGCTCACGCTGGAGACGCGAAGCGCGGCGCACAGCGATGCGATCGTGGCGGCGCTCGAGACCGCGGGCTACGACGTGCACCGCCACGATGGGTGACGCCCGGATCCCCCGGCAGTAGGATCGCCTCCAGAGCATGTCGCCGATCTCACGGGGATTCCACGGTCGTCGCCACGGGACAGTCGATCCGTCCCGGGTCCCGCCGGGTCAGTACGTGACGCGCGATTTCCCGGTGCTGTCCGCCGGCCCCACGCCGCGGGCGCATCTCGACGACTGGTCGTTCAGGATCGACGGCGCCGTCAAGTCGGCGATGTCCTGGTCTTGGCCGGAACTGACCGCGCTGCCGGCCGAGGACATCACCCAGGACATCCATTGCGTCACCAAGTGGTCAAAGCTCGATACCCACTGGCGCGGGGTGTCGGTCGACGTGCTCTTCGAGGATGTCGCCACCCAGGCCGCCTATCTGACGGCGTGGAGCGACGGCGGTTACACGACCAACCTGCCGGTGGCCGATGTGCGTGACGGCAAGGCGTGGGTCGTCTACGAGTACGACGGCCGACCATTGGAGCCAGAGCATGGCGGCCCCGCGCGGCTGCTCGTCCCCCACCTGTACTTCTGGAAGAGCGCCAAATGGGTGCGCGGGCTCACGCTCACGGCGGACAACGAGCCGGGCTTCTGGGAGGGCTACGGCTACCACAACTACGGGGACCCATGGCGGGAGCAGCGATACCAGGGCGATTGACCTGGCAGCTCGCGCGCGTCGTCGAGGTGACGCCCGAGACGGGCCAGACCAAGACCATCGTGCTCGACGCGCCGGATTGGGCCGGCCATCACGCGGGCCAGCATGTCGACATCCGGCTCACCGCCGAGGACGGCTACCAGGCCCAGCGCAGCTATTCGATCGCCTCGGCACCCGAGGACGACCACCTCATGCTCACCGTCGAGGAGATCGGTGATGGCGAGGTGTCGCCCTACCTCACCGAGGAGTTGCGTGCCGGGGACGAGCTGGAGCTGCGCGGTCCGATCGGGGGCTACTTCGTATGGACGGGCAACGAGAGCGGCCCGCTCCAACTGTTCGGAGGGGGATCGGGAATCGTGCCCCTGCGCGCGATGCTGCGCCACCGGGCGGCGACCTCCAGCACAACACCGGCCCGGCTCATCTACTCGGCGCGGACGTTGGACGACGTCATCTACCGCGCGGAGCTCACGGACCCGACCAGCGACGTCGACGTGCACCTGGCCCTGACTCGGTCCTGGCCCGAGGGCTGGACGGGTAATCGCGGCCGCGTCGACGAGGCCCTGCTCGACACCGCGACGTGGCCGGCAAGCGAGGCGCCGTCGATCTACGTCTGCGGGCCGACCGGCTTCGTCGAGGCCATCAGCCGGCAGATGGTGGCGCGCGGTCACGCCCCTGGGCGGATCAAGACCGAGCGATTCGGACCCACGAGCGGATAGGACGCGAAGCGATGGAGGAGTTCACCGTCGACGGCAACGCGCTGGCGGGAGCGCTGGAGCAGTTCATGGGACGCGACATGACCACCGAGCACGGGACCTGTGGCCACTGCGGCAACGCCTCGGCGATCGCGGAGCTCGTCGTCTATCCGAAGGCGCCCGGCCAGGTCGCCCGTTGCCCCCACTGCGGAGATGTCGTGATGGTCATCACGGAAATCCGCGAGACCGTCGCGGTCCACCTGAGCCAGTATCGGCTGTAGTTACGCCCCGGGGGTGCCGAACACGATCGGCTGCAGGACGAACTGCGATTGCGCACGCGCATGATCGGCGCCGGGATCCACCTGAGCGCCGTATCGCTGCTGGGCGTCGCCGTCTGGATCGCCGCGACCTGGACTCAGCCCCACCGCGGGGGCTGACGGCACCAGCACGCCGACGACGGGCTCTATGAAGCCAAGCGTCAATCCCCCAGCTCAGCGCGCCGGCGGACGACGAACTCCCGCAGCTCCTCGTCGATCGCGTCGTCGATCGGCGGCGGCTCGTAGTCCTCGAGCGTCTTGCGCCAGATCTCACCGGCCCGGGCGGTGGTGTCCCGCGCGCCCTTCTTGGTCCAACGGTCGAAGTTCTCGGTGGAGGACAGGAGCGGCCGGTAGAAGCACTCGCGGAAGCGCTCGAGCGTGTGGGCGGCGCCCAGGAAGTGCCCTCCGGCACCAACCTCGGTGTGGGCGTCGAAGGCCAGCGACGCCTCGTCGATCTCCAGAGGCGTGAACTCGTGGCGCAGCTCGCGCAGCAGCTCCACATCGACGATGAACTTCTCATAACAGGACACCAGCCCACCCTCGAGCCAGCCGGCGGCGTGCATGACGAAGTTGGTGCCGGCCAGGAACGTCGGCAGCAGCGTCATCAGTGACTCGTACGCGGCCTGGGCATCGACCGTCTGGGAGGCGTTGAGCCCGCCGCCGCCGCGCCAGGGCAGGTTGAAGTGGCGCGCGATCTGCCCGGTGCACAGGACCCCGATGCCCGACTCCGGCGTCCCGAAGGACGGCGACCCCGACTGCATGTCGGTGTTGGAGAGGAACGACCCGAACACCACCGGGGCGCCCGGGCGGATCGTCTGGGCCAGCGCGATCCCGGCGAGCGCCTCGGCCATCTGCTGCACGAGCGTGGCCGGCAATGACACCGGCGACATGGCGCCCATCAGCAGAAACGGAGTGATCACGACCGCCTGGTTGGCCTTCACGTACTCGAACATGGCGCCGAGCATGCGGTCGTCGTAGCGAAGCGGCGAGTTGACGTTGATGAGCGATATCGACGCGGGAGTCCGCTCGATCGCCTCGCGACCGCCGAACAGGATCTCGCCCATGCGGATCGTGTCGGCGGCGTTGGGGCCCGAGGTGACCGAGCCCATATAGGGCTTGTCTGACAGCGTCTGCAGCGCATAGACCATGTCGAGGTGGCGGCTGTCCAGCGGACGGTCCTCGGGCTCACAGATGGTGCCGCCCGGCGAGTCGAGCTCGGGGAAGAACTGCGCGAGGCGCACGAGGTTCTCGAAGTCGGCCATCTTGGCGTCGCGGCGGACGTCGCCCTCGCGGATGAATGGGCAGCCGTACACCGGCGCGAACACCATGTGGTTGCCGCCGATGTGCGCGGTGTTGGCCGGGTTGCGGGCCTGCAGCTCGAACTCCGAGGGCGCCTTGGCCACCTGCTCGAGGATCCACTCGGGATCGAAGCGCACGCGGTTCTCCTCCTCCACGATCTGCCCGGCGTCGCGCAGCAGCTCCACCGCCTCGGGCAGCAGGAACTCGATGCCCAGCTCCGAGACGATCCGCCGCCAACCTCGGTCCAGCGTGGCCATCGCCTCCTCGCTGAGGATCTCGTAGCGGGGCATGTCGTTCACGAACATGGCGGGCCTTCCTCTCTCACAGACGGTTCGGGGTGGCGGGACGGGCGCGGCGGGCAGCTCATGAGTTCTAAACGACCGCTTGACGGAGCGGCCCGCGTCCGTAATATATCCCTCCGTGGAACAACAGTTCCAAGAAACCTCACCAGCCGGGGCGGGCGCGTCTAGATCATCCGGAACCACCGCAATCGACCGCGGCGCCGAGCTGCTCGTGCGCGTCCTCGAGTCACAGCAGCCGGTGGCGCTGGCCGACATCGCGTCGGCCAGCGGCATCCCCAAGAGCACCGCTTCGCGCCTGGTGTCAGCGCTGGAGCGCCAGGGTCTCGTCGAGCAGGACGGGGAGCGCGGCCGGCTGCGCCCCGGGCCGGCGATTCTGCGCGTGGCGGAGCGCGGCATGCTCGAGCGCAGCATCCTGGAGCTGGCGCGCGGATCGCTCGACGTGCTGGGCGCCAAGACCGGCGAGACGATCAACCTCGCGGTCCCTGGCCCGTCTGGCGTGGAGCACATCGCCCAGGTGGAGAGCGCGCACTTCCTCGGCGCCGGGCAGTGGCTGGGCCGCTCCGCCGACTATCACTGCACCGCCAACGGCAAGGTGTTCATGGCCTTTGACCGGGCGCCCATTCCGGCCCGCCCGCCCGCGCTCACCGAGCGCACCATCACCGACCCCACCCGGCTGACCGCCGAGCTGGCCCGAATCCGGCGCGAGGACTTCGCCGAGGCGATCGAGGAGCTGGAGATCGGCTTGGCCGCCATCGCCGCTCCGGTGCGCGGGGCCGGCGGGCAGGTGGTCGCCGCGCTGAGCATCACGGGACCGACGGTGCGCATGACCCCGGCACGCATCACCGAGCTGAAGACCATCCTCATCGAGGAGGCCGGAATCCTGAGCCGGCGCCTCGGCAACACCGAGCAAGGAGAACACGCCGCATGACCCACGAGGAGATCCTGCAGCTGCTCTACGACGAGACGCTCGTCGGTAACGCCCCCGCGGTCAAGGACGGCGTCAACGACGGCCTCGAGGACGGGATGGAGCCCGAGCGCATGCTCTACGACGCGCTGATCCCGTCGCTGGAGGAAGTCGGCGCCCGCTTCGAGCGCGGCGACTACTTCGTGCCCGAGATGCTCATCGCCGCCCGGGCCATGCAGGGTGCCCTGGACATCCTGCGCCCGCTGCTGGCCGAGACCGGGACGGCGGGGGTCGGGACCTTCCTCATGGGGACCGTCAAGGGCGACGTCCACGACATCGGCAAGAACCTCTGCAACATCATGCTCGAGGGCGCCGGGTTCACGGTCATCGACCTCGGCGTCAACGTCCCGCCGGAGAAGTTCGTCGAGCAGATCGGTGAGCACAACCCGGACATCGTCGGCTTCTCGGCGTTCCTGACGACGACGATGCCGATGTTCAAGGCCAACATCAACGCGCTGGAGAAGGCCGGGATCCGCGACGACGTCATCGTCATGGTCGGCGGGGCTCCGGTCACCCAGGAATACGCGGACGCCGTCGGGGCCGACGGCTACTCCGCCGACGCCTCCTCGGCGGTCAAGAAGGCCAAGGAGCTCATCGAGCTGCGGAGGGAGAAGGTACCGGCGTGAAGGGTCGCGGCCTGATCGCCAAGGCGGAGCACGCGGTCAAGTCGCCGATCTGGGGCTGTCAGATGTGCGGGCAGTGCGTGCTGCACGACACCGGGCTGACCTGCCCCATGACGTGTCCCAAGACCCTGCGCAACGGCCCCTGCGGCGGGGTCCGCACCAACGGCAATTGCGAGGTCAAGCCCGAGATGCGCTGCGTGTGGCTCTCGGCCTACGAGCGCTCGGAGCGGTTACCACTCTGGCGCGGGCACATCGACAACGTCCGCCCGCCGGTCGACAACCGCCTCAAGGGCACGTCGTCGTGGCTGAACCTGTTCAGCGGCCGTGACAAGCAGGCCCCTGAGGGATGGGCCCCGGATGTCCAATCTTGAGCGCAAGCTGAGCGACGGCGAGTTCGTCGTCACGGCCGAGCTGCCGGTCATCGACGGCGGTGGCCACGCCGAGCTCCAGCGCCAGCTCGAGCCGATGCGGCCGTTCGTCGACGCGTTCAACGCCACCGACAACCCCGCCGCCCACGCCCACGTCTCGCCGCTGGCGATCTCGATCGGGCTCCAAGAGGTGGGCGCTGAGCCGATCATGCAGCTCGTCTGCCGTGACCGCAACCGCCTGGCCCTGGAGGCCGACCTGATGGGCGCGGCGATGTATGGCATCGAGAATGTGTCCTGCCTCACCGGCGACGACGTCAGCGCCGGCGACGAGCCCGAGGCCCGCCGCGTCTTTGACCTGGACAGCATCCAGCTCGTGGCGCTGGCGCGGACGCTCGATCGCGGCCACTACCTCTCCGGCCGGGAGATCCACCCCAAGGGTGGGCGGGGTCCGCATTTCTTCGTCGGCGCGGTGGAGAACCCGTCGGCACCGCCGCTGGAGTTCCGCGTGCGCCGCGCCGCCAAGAAGGCGCTGGCCGGAGCGCACTACCTCCAGCTGCAGCTCTGCTATCGCACCGAGCTGCTCGAGCGGTTCATGCGCGCGGCCCACGACATCGGACTGACGCAGCGGATCGCGCTCATCCCCTCGATCTGCATCCTGCGCAGCGTCGGCGGGATGCGCTTCGTCGCCAACCACGTGCCGGGCATCGACGTCCCGCCTGAGACTGTCCGGCGCGTCGAGCAGGCGGCCGACCCCGAGCACGAGTGCTTCGACATCGCGTTCGAGCTGGCCTCCCACGCGCTGGCCCAGCCCGGCGTGGCCGGCCTGCACTTCATCTCCTTCCGCAAGGACGCGGGCATCGCCAAGCTCTGCGGTCGCCTCGGAATCCCTCCACGAATCGAAAGAGAGTCCAATGGATACAGTGCTTCGGTCGCGCTCGGCTAGCGTGACCATCGGCGCCGAGCAGCCCTTCTGCGTCATCGGCGAGCGCATCAATCCCACCGGGCGCAAGGTCTTCGCCGACCAGCTGCGCAACGGCGACCTCTCCACCGTGACCGCCGACGCGCTGGCCCAGGCCGAGGCCGGCGCCAACATGCTCGACGTCAACGCCGGCATCCCGCTGGTGGACGAGCCCGAGCTGCTCAAGGCGATGCTGAAGACCGTCCAGGACGCCGTCGACCTGCCGATCTGCATCGACTCCTCGGTCATCGACGCCCTCGAGGCGGGCCTCTCGGTCTACGAGGGACGCGCCCTGGTCAACTCCGTGACCGCCGAGGACGAGCGCCTGGACGAGATCCTGCCGCTGGTGGCCAAGTACGGCGCCGCCGTCATCGGCCTGGCCAACGACGAGACCGGCATCCCCGAGACGCCCCAGAAGCGCCTGGAGTGCGCGCGCAAGATCATCTCCGCGGCCAACGACCACGGGATCGCCACCGAGGACGTGATCATCGATCCGCTGGCCATGACCGTCGGCGCCGACACCGAGGCCGTCACGACCACGCTGGCCACGATCAGCCTCATCCGCGACGAGCTCGGCGTCAACATGTGCCTGGGAGCGTCCAACGTGTCCTTCGGCCTCCCCCAGCGCCATGTCCTCAATGCCGGCTTCCTGCCGATGGCGGCCGCCGCCGGACTGACCAGCGCCATCATGTCGACCGCCGAGGTCTGCGTGCAATCGGTCCGCGCCGCCGATCTGCTGCTCGGCCACGACGCCTGGGGCACCAACTGGATCGCCGCCCACCGCGCGCGGCAAGCCGCCGAGAAGGCCGCTGCCGAGGCAGCGTGACGTGAGCGCAGCCTCCCCCAAGCGGCGCCCGCCCGAGCGCGACGAACTGGCGGCGCCCGACGACGGCGCCCAGCGCGTCCGCCTACGCTTCCTGCCCGACGGCGGCGAGGTCCGCGTCCCGTCGGGGACCCCGGTGTTCGACGCCGCGAGCTGGAACGGGATCGCCATCGACTCGACCTGCGGCGGCCACGGCACCTGCAAGAAGTGCAAGGTCCGCGTGCTCTCGGGTGAGGTCCCGGTCTCCAGCGTGGACCCGCGCGCGTTCACCACCGAGGAGCTGCGCGACGGGTGGCGCCTGGCCTGCCGCGCCGGCGCCCGCTCGGACCTGGTCATCGAGGTGCCGCCGCTTCAGACGCGGCCCAAGGCGGCCCTTGTCGGGGTCGGTCGCCACGTCATCCTGCGCCCGGCCGTCCAGAAGCGTCACCTGGTGCTCGACGAGCCCACCATGGAGGACCAGCGCTCCGACCTGCAGCGCGTGTGCGACGCGCTCGACGACCTTGAGCCGCATGCGTCGATCGAGACGTTGCGAACGCTGGGCGGCACTCTTCGCCGCGCGAACTTCGACGTCACCGCGGTCGTGATCGACGACGAGCTGATCGACGTCGAGCCCGGGGACACGACCGCCCGGCGCTTTGCCATCGCCTTCGATCTCGGGACCACCACCGTGGTGGCGACGCTGCTCGATCTCGAAAGCGGCCAGCCGGCGGCGGTGCGCTCGATGCTCAACCGCCAGCAGCCCTACGGCGCCGACGTGATCACCCGCGTCTCGGCGACGATGATGGACGATCAGGCACTCGGGGCGCTGCAGGCCCGAGCCCACGAGACGATGGCCGAGCTGACCGGCGAGGTCCTCGCCGACGCCGACGTGGCGGCGGGCGAGGTCTATGAGATCACTGTGTGCGGCAACGTCACGATGATGCAGATCGCGCTCGGGATCGATCCCGAGCCGCTCTCGATGGCGCCGTTCACGGTGACCACGCACGAGTTTCCGCCCACGAAGGCCACCGACTTCGGCGTGGACGTGCACCCGCGAGCCTCGGCGTACGTGTTTCCCTCGCTGGGCGCCTACGTCGGGGGCGACATCGTCGCCGGCATGCTCGCCACCGGCCTGACGCGCGACCGGCGGCTGCGGCTGTTCATCGACGTCGGGACCAACAGTGAGATCGCGCTGGGGTCCGTCGACCGCGTGCTCGCGACCGCGGCCCCCGCCGGGCCGGCATTCGAGGCGGCCCAGATCAAATGCGGGATGCGGGCCGCCGACGGAGCCATCGAGGCCATCAAGGTCAACGCCGACGGGCTCGACCTCGAGGTGATCGGAGACGTCGAGCCGGTCGGCATGTGCGGGTCGGGGCTCGTCGACGCGGTCGCCGAGCTCGTGCACGCGGGACTGCTCGACCATTCGGGGCGCTTCATCCCCGACGAGGACGCCGCCGAGCGGTTTCCGGGACTCTGTGACCGGCTGACCAAGATCGGTGAAGAGCGGGTGTTCGTCCTGCACTGGCGCGGAGACGATCCAGCTGCATCGGTCTACCTCTCCCAGCGGGACGTGCGCGAGCTCCAGTTCGCCAAGGGATCGATCGCCACCGGCTGGAACATCCTGCTGCGCGAGCTGGGCGTCGAGGCCGAGGACATCTCGCAGGTGCTCCTCGCCGGGAGCTTCGGCGCCTACCTGACGCCGCTGAGCGCCGTGAGGATCGGCCTCGTGCCGCGAATCGCTCTGCCGCGGATCGTGTCGGCCGGCAACGTCGCCGGCGAAGGCGCCAAGATCGCAGCGCTGTCGCTGCGCGAGCGCGCCGAGGCCGAGTCCATCCTGCGCGAGGTCGAGTACGTCGAGCTGTCCGGGCGCGCCGACTTCAATGACCTCTTCATCGACCAGCTGGCCTTCCCGGGATGAGCGCCACCGCGAGCACGCGCGCCGCCGTCGTCGCCTGCGGGGCCCTGGCCTTCGACGTCCGCTCGATCGCCCAGCGCCGCGGCTGGGACATCGACGTCGTGCCCGTGCCGGCGCTCCTGCACAACCGTCCGGAACGCATCCCGGCGGCGGTCGCGGAGGCGCTGGCCACCCACGACGTCGTCGCCGTCGCCTACGCCGACTGCGGCACCTACGGAGCGCTTGACGAGATGCTGGCCGACACCGGTGTGCAGCGCCTCGCCGGCGACAACTGCTACGACGTCCTCAGCCGCGAGGAGGTCGAACAGGCGCTCGCCGAGGAGCCCGGCACCTACTTCCTCACCGACTTCCTCGCCCGCACCTTCGAGCACACCGTCGTGCGCCAGCTCGGCCTGGACCGCTGGCCGGAGCTGCGCCACACCTACTTCGCCCATTACACGCGCGTGGTGTGGCTCGCGCAGCGCCCCACGCCGGCCACGCGCCGGAGGGCCGAGGCCGCGGCCGCACGCCTGGGGTTGCCGCTGGAGATCCGGCCGGTGGGCAACACGGGCCTGGAGCGCGGGCTCGAGCGGCTCCTCGCCGCCTGAGGCCCCGCCCGCGGCTAATCGGCGGCGCCGGCCTCGACCAGCAACGTGGCCACGTCGGCCACACGCAGCTGTGCGCCCGCGCTCTGCACGCCGTCGTCGAGCATCACCGTGCAGTACGGGCAGGCGACGGCGAGGGTGTCGGCGCCGGTCTCGGCCGCTTCGCGCACGCGGTTCTCATTGATCGCCCCGGCGCGCTCCTCCATCCACATGTGCGCGCCGCCGGCCCCGCAGCAGAACGTCTGCTTGCCGCTGCGCGCCATCTCCACCGGCTCGCCCACGGCGCCCACGAGCTCCCGGGGAGCGGTCAGGACGTCGTTGTGGCGGGCCAGGTAGCAGGAGTCGTGGTAGGTGACCGACAACCCCTCGGACTTCTTGGGGTTCAGGCGGCCCTCGCGGACCAGCCGGGCCAGCAGCTCGGAGTGGTGGACCACCTCATAGTCGCCACCGAAGTCCCCGTACTCGTTGCCCAGCGTGTTGAAGCAGTGGGGGCAGTTGGCGATGATCTTGGTCACGCCCGCCTCGTTGAGCGTCTCCACGTTCTGCTCGGCGAAGGCCTGGAAGACGTACTCGTTGCCGATGCGCCGGGCCGGGTCGCCGGTGCAGGCCTCGCGGGCGCCGAGGATGGCGAAGTCGACCCCGGCTCGCTGCAGGAGCTTGACCGTGCTCGTCGCGCTGATACGCGCACGCTCGTCGAACGAGCTGGCGCAGCCCACCCAGTACAGGTACTCCGGGGCCGTCTCGCCGGGCTCGAGAATGCGCACCCCGAGTCCGTCGGCCCAGTCGGCGCGCTCGGACTGGGCCTTGCCCCAGGGGTTGGAGGCCCGCTCGACGTCGCGCAGCATCGGCTCGGCCTCGGACGGAAAGCTCGACTCCACCATGACCAGGTGCCGGCGCAGATCGACGATGTGGTCGACGTGCTCGATGGAGACCGGGCAGACCTGGACGCAGGCGCCGCAGGTCACGCAGTCCCACACCGACTCCTCGGGCACCGCGTTGGGAACAAGAGAGATGAGATCGATCGGACCGGCCGCACCGGCCGCTCCGCCATCGCTTCCCGCGCGCGACTTGACGAGCGCGCCGCCGTCGGCGAATACCTGGTCGCGCAGACCCATGATCAGCAGCTTGGGCGAAAGCACCTTGCCGGTGGCAAAGGCCGGACACGCGTCCTGGCAGCGCCCGCACTCGGTGCACGAGAAGGTGTCGAGCATCTGCTTCCACGTGAGATCGGCCGCGGTGCCGGCGCCGAAGCGGATGTCCTCCTCGGGGATGTCCGGGTCGTCGAACCTCAGCGGCTCCAGGCGACCGCCCGGGCCGGTGCGCCCGTACCAGACGTTGAACGCGGCCGAGGCGATGTGCAGGTGCTTGGAGCGCGGCAAGTAGGCGAGGAAGGCGAGGATGGTGAGCACGTGGGCCCAGACGAACACGCGCTCGAGCACGCGGGTGACCGCGTCGTCGCCGAACAGGTGTGAGAGCAGGTGCGACACGGGTGCCGAGGACGCGGGCCACTCGTTGAGCCCCAGGGCGATCCGGGTGGCGTGCCAGAGCAGCAGCGTGGTGGCGATGGTGGCGATCAGCGCCAGGATGAGGTCGGCCTCGCCGAGGTGGCTGCCCTCGAAGCGACGTGGGCGCTGCACCTTGCGGATCCACAGGGCGCAGACCACGCCGATGAGGACCAGCACCGCAAACACGTCGACCAGGAACGCGTACCAGCCCTGGTCACCCAGCCAGGGGAACGTCGCGTGCTTGGAGACCACCCCGATCATGGCGATGACGATCGTCGGGCCCAGAACGAGGAAGCCCCAGAAGATGAAGGCGTGGATGAGGCCCGGGCCGATGCGCTGCAGCAGCTTTCGCTGGCCCAGCACGATCGTCGCCTCGTGCTCGGCCCGGCGCGAGCGGTCGCCGGTGCGCTTGACCGGCGCACCCGCCTGCAGCAGCGCCACCAGGAAGCGCACGCGGACGGCGAACAGGCTTCCGCTCACCGCCAGCGCCACGGCGAGCAGGACGGCGGAGATCGCGACTCCTATGTCCCTCTGACCTTTCTGATCTCGGCCGAGATCGCGGGCACCACCTCGTGCAGGTCGCCGATCACCGCGTAGTCGGCGGAGGCGAAGATCGACGCCTCGCCATCCGGATTGATCGCCAGCAGCCGCTTGGCGCCCTTGCAGCCGGCCATGTGCTGGGTGGCCCCGCTGATCCCGCAGGCGATGTAGATCTCGGGCGAGATCTTCGTGCCCGTCTGGCCGACCTGATCGGAATGCGGGCGCCAGCCGGCGCTCGTCACCGCACGCGAGCAGCCCACCGCGCCGCCGAGCAGCGCCGCCAGCTCCTCGATCACCGAGAAGCCCTCGGAGGACCCGACGCCGCGACCGCCCGAGACGACGACATCGGCGTCGGCCAGCGACACCCCCGCGCTGGACGCGGGGATGGTCTCGGTGACCCGGACCAGGCGGTCGGCGTCCGATGCCGAGCCGGTCACCGACACGACCTGCACATCGGCGGCCGGCGTGGCCGCGACGGCGTGGGGCGCGACGCTGAGCAGGAGCGGGGCGCCATGCACCCGAGCCTCCTCCAGGAGGCTGCCGCCCCAGCGCATGCGCACCACGGCGGCGGGCTCGCCCGGGGTCACGCTCATGCAGTTGGCCGACATCGGCTGGTCGAGCTTCGCCGCCACGTGGGCCAGCACCTCGTTGCCGCGGTCGGTGCCGGGCGCGACCACGGCGCCCGCTGAGCGCTCCTGCGCCGCGTCGACCAGCGTCTGGGCCCAGGCCGCGGGCGCATAGGCCTCGGAGGGATCGAACGCGATCGCCACCACTTCGCCGCCCAGTCCGCCGGCGAACGTCACCGCCTGCTGGGACAGCTCGTCACCGGCGCCCTCCATGAACACCAGCGTCGTCGCCATCACATCACCCCGATCTCGGTCAGGATCTCCACCACGCGGGGAGCGGCGTCCGCACCATGGCCGATCACCTCGGCCTGCTTGCTGGAGCCGGCCGGCAGCTTCAGGCGCACCATCTCCAGGCGCGGCTGCGCCCGGGCCGGCTCAGACGCCGCCACCGGCTTGCGCTTGGCCCGCATCCGTCCCGGGACCGAGGGATAGCGCGGCAGGTTGATGCCCTCCAGCACCGAGACCACGGCGGGCGTCGGGACCGCGTAGACGTCGCGGCCGGGTGGGTGGGACGTTCTCTCGCGCTCGCACCGGACGCTTGAGCCGTCCGCGGTGATGCCCTTGATCCCGTTGACCACGGGCAGCCCCAGCGCGTAGGCCACGCGCACGGCGACCTGATAGTTGCCGGAGTCCGCCGACTCGTTGCCAAACAGGATGAGATCAAAGGCCGTGCCGTCATCGCGGATCGCGGCGACGATCGCCGACGCCGTGGCCTGCGGGTCCCACTCGCCGCCGTCGGTCACCAGATGGATGCCGCGGTCGATGCCGATGGCCATCATGTCGCGCAGCTGCTCCTCGGCCTCGGCGGGCCCCAGAGTGAGCACCACCGACTCCCCTCCCTGCGCCTCGACCAGCCGGATCGCCTCCTCGGCGGCGCACTCCTCGTGAGGGCTGACCGTAAACCCGAGGTGCCGAGTCTGGATCGCCTGCTCGTCCTCGGTGAGGGTGATCTTGCCGCCGGTGAGCGGCACGCGCTTGACGCACACGAGGATGTTCATGCGCGGACCTCCGCGACCCACCCGCTCATGACCTCACCCGCGCGTTCTCGGCGTCGAACACCGGCGTCGAATCGGTGGTCGCCACCGTCACCGGATAGCGCTCGCCCATGTACTGGACCTGGAGCGAGGTACCTACCACGGCGTGCTCGGGCGGCAGGTAGCTCATCAGGATGTGCTTGCCGATCGACGGCCCGGCGCCGGCGCTCGTCACGTAGGAGCGGCGGCCGTGGGCATCGGTGATCGGGTCGCCGTCGGCGGTGAGGACCGGCTCGCCGCCGAGCATGTAGCGCTTGACGCCGGACTTGGAGGTGTGATCGTCGACGGTCAGCGTGCTCATCGCCACGGCCTGGGGCTCCTCGCGGTGGCGCACGTGCGCCTCCTTGCCGATGAAGTCCGCCTCCTTGACCTTGCCCCATGCCATGCCGGCCTCGACGACGTTGTATTCGCCCTCAAGCTCGGCGCCATAGGCGCGGTAGCACTTCTCCAGGCGCCCGGTGGTCCCGTAGACGCCCGCCCCGATCGGGATCGCGCCGTGCGGCAGCCCGGCCTCGGCGACGATGTCCCACAACCGCGCGCCCTGCTCGATCGGGACGTAGAGCTCCCAGCCGAGGTCGCCAACGTAGGAGATCCGGCTGGCGATCACCGTCAGCGGGCCGACCTCGATCTCCCTCCAGTTGGCGAACGGGAAGCCCTCGTTGGAGACGTCATCTGAGGTGACGCTCTCAAGGATGTCGCGCGCACGCGGGCCCCACATGCCGAGCGTCGTCCACTGGTTGGTCTGATCGACAATCTGAGCCCACCCCCCACCCCCGCTACCGCTCCCGTCGGACGGTACGTGGTCCTTGAACCACTTCAGGTCCGACATGCCCCAGGCGCCGCCGGTGACGACGCGGAAGACGTCGTCGGCCATGCGCATGATCGTCAGGTCCGCCTTGAAGCCGCCCGAGGGAGTGAGCACCGGCGTGTACACCACGCGCCCTACGGCCACGTCCATCTGGCGCATGGCGATGCGCTGGACCGCCTCGAGCGCCCCCGGGCCGGTGACGTCGAAGATGGCGAACGCGGTGAGGTCGGTGTACCCGGCCCGCTCGCGCATCGCCAGGTGCTCGGCGTTGATGATGGGGCTCCACCAGCGCGACTCCCACTCGGCCTCGCGGCGGGTCACGCGGTCGGCGAACTCCTCCAGCAGCGGCGCGTTTGACTCATACCACTGGGGGCGCTCCCAGCCGGCGGCCTCGTAGAAGACCGCCTGAAGCTCCTGCTCGCGCTCGTAGTAGGGCGAGAGCTTGACGCGCCGGTCCGACTCCCACTGCTCGGCGGGATGGACGATGCCGTACATCTTGTTGAAGCCCTCGTCGACCCGCGCCCGGATGTGGGTCTTGGTCTTCTGGTGCGGGTAGGCGCGGGCGATGTTGGACTCGTAGACGTCGATCTCGGACTCACCTCCGACCATGAGCTCCGCCACGGTCTTGCCGGACCCGGGCCCCTCCTTGATCCAGATCGCCGCCGCCGACCACAGGCCGGACACCTCGGGGGTCTCGCCCAGCAGCGGGAGGCCGTCATGGGTGACCGAGAGCAGGCCGTTGATGGCGTACCGGACGCCGACGGACTCGTCGCCGACGATCTCCGGCATCAGCTCGAGTGCCTGCTCCATCTGCAGCTCGAAGTCCTGCTGGGTGAAGGGGAGCTCGGTCGGGCTGAGCGCCGACTCCTCGATCGAGGGGATCTCGTCGGCGTCGATCATGATCGGACGGTGCGCGTAGGAGCCGATCTCCAGGCCGCCGCCGTCCTGGCGCTCGTACATGTTGGTGTCCATGTCGCGCACGATCGGATAGTCCACGAGCGTCTTGGCGTCCTGGAAGCGCTCCACGGGGCCGATGTCGATCATCTGGTGGACCGCGGGGCTGAGCGGGATCCGGGCGCCGGCCATCTTGGCGATCCGCGGGCTCCAGCAGCCGCAGGCGATGACGACGCGGTCGGCCTGGATGTCGCCGCGGTCGGTGCGCACGCGGCGGACGCGCCCGTGCTCGACGTCGAGCCCCACGACCTCGGTGTTGGCGGCCACGGTCATGCCCGCCTCGACGGCTCGCTCGCGCATGATCGTCGCAGCGCGCAGCGAGTCCACGACGCCGGCGCCCGGGGTGTAGAAGCCTCCGAGCAGCAGCGACTCGTCGATGAAGGGGACAAGCTCCTTGATCTCGGCCGGAGTGAGCAAGGACGTCGGCTCGATGCCCCAGGTCTTGGCCGACACCATGCGCCGATCGAGCTCCTGCATCCGCGCCTCGGTGCGCGCAACCTCGATCCCGCCGCACTCGAGGTAGACGTCCAGCTCCTTGTACTGGCGCATGCTCTCCTTGGTCAGCGCCGTCATCTCCTTGGAGTGGTCGACCGGGAAGATGAAGTTGGACGCGTGTCCGGTGGAGCCGCCAGGGTTGGGCAGCGGCCCCTTGTCCAGCAGGGTGATCTCAGTCTCGCCCAGCCGCGAGAGGTGATAGCCGACGCTGTTGCCCACGATGCCCGCGCCGATGATCACGATCCGCTGGCGGGCAGGGAGCTGCCTCGATTCCGAAGTGGCCATGGCCGTGATATATCAGATGCAGGTCAGTGGCGTCAACGCGGTCACGCGATCGTGACCCCGCCGCGCCGGCTCCCGCGCCGATCACAGCAACTCCTGCATCCGCGAAGGGTTTAGGAGTCCACGTTAGGGTGATATTTGGTCCACGGGGTAGGGCGGGCAGAACGCGTGGCTCCCCAGGCCGGTGCCCACCAGCGCGTGCTCATCTGACACAACAGGAGATCCCATGATTAGTTCTCACCGACGATTGGCGAGCATCGCCATCACCGCGTGCTGCGCGGTGCCGGCGGCCGGCGCCCTGGCGGCTCAGGCCTCGGCGGCGGCGCTGGCCGCCAACCAGGCGTGCTACGTCAACGCCGACCCGGCCCAGGGCGCCGCGATGGTCATCACCGGGAGCGGGTTCGAGGCAGGCTCCACGGTGCAGCTGACCGGCGGCACGACGTTCGGCAACGCCGTCGCCGACGCCAACGGCAACGTCTCGATCCCGGCGCAGGCCCCCGAGCTGGCCACGATCGCGCCCGCCTCCAAGTCCACCGTGCTCACCGCCACCGCCGACAACACCGACGGCACCCAGACGACCGCGAACATCACCGTCCAGTCGGCCAACCTCGCCGTCGCCACCAAGCCCGGCAGCGTCCGCAACGTCCGCAAGGACAAGGTGACGTTTTCGTTCTCGGGCTTCGCGCCGGGCAAGCACATCTACGGCTACTACATCCGCAAGAAGGTCGTGGCCAAGGCGAAGTTCGCCAGGGCCCAGGGCCCGTGCGGGATGCTCAAGCAGAAGGCGCTGCTGTACCCCGGCGGCCGTCCGAGCAAGGACCAGTACAAGGTCACGTTCGAGAGCTCCAGCAGGTTCGACAAGAACGCGTTCCCCCGCGTCACGGGCACGCTGAACATCCTGCACTTCTGATCGTTCTCTGACAGCCCCGGCGGCGGACGCGGCACGCGCCGCCGGGCACCTGTCAGGATCGTGCCGGCGTGCCCTCCCACAAGGACAGGCTGCTGGCCGGCGAGCCCTACCTGGCCGACGATCCGGAGCTGCTCGAGGATCGTCACCGCTGCCGGCTGCTCACCGAGCAGCTCAACGCCACCAGCGTCGGGGAGCCGTTCGCCCGGGAGGAGATCCTGCGCACGCTGCTGGGAGAGGTCGGTGACTCCACCGAGATCCTCTCACCGTTTCAGTGCGATTACGGCTACCAGATCGCGATCGGCGCCCGGACCTTCCTCAACTTCGGCGTGGTCATCCTGGACTCCGCCCCGGTCCGCATCGGCGACGACGTCCAGATCGGACCCGGCGTGCACCTGGTGACGCCCACCCATCCGCTGGACCCGGTGGAGCGGCGCACTCAGCTCGAGTGGGCCGAGGCGATCGTCGTGGAGGACGGAGCGTGGCTGGCCACCGGGGTGATCGTCTGTCCGGGGGTCACGATCGGGGCCGGGGCCGTGGTCGGCGCGGGCAGCGTCGTGCTGCGCGACCTGCCGTCCCGCCACCTGTGCGTGGGCAACCCCTGCCGGGTGCTCCGCGAGATCTGAGCGCCGCGTGCTTCAGCCGGCCGGCTGCTCGGCGCCGACCGGCATCCGGAGCGCCGACACCGCGGCGAGCCCCATCGCCATGACCGCGAGCACGAACGGGGCGCCCACCCCGGCGGCCGCGACGGCCGCGCCGCCCAGGGCCGATCCGGCGGCGAGACCGCCCACGAGCGCGGAGGAGACCCAGGTGAAGGCCTCGGTCTGGACGCCGGACGGGACGGCCCGGCCGACCAGTGCGTACTGACAGGAGAACACCGGGGCGATGACCAACCCGGCCAGCACCGCACCGACGAGCCCCTCCGGGACGGTACGGGCCGCGATCAGCGGCGCCATGCAGATCACGCCCGTCCACAACAGCGCCCGGTAGCGCGCGGTGAGCGACGCGTGCCACTCCCGCGACCCGTACCAGAGGCCGCCGGTGATGCTGCCGACGCTCCACAGCGCGAGCAGGACCCCCGACGCCGGGCGCGACCCCGCGTGCAGCGCGAGCGCCGGCAGGCCGACGCCGATGGCTCCGATGGCAAGCCCGTTGAGGAAGATCGGGCCCAGAATCGTGCGCAGCTCGGGGATGGCCAACACCGGCGCGCGCCCGTGCCGCGCGCCGCGGGACCCACGCCCCAGCGCCGCCGGCGAGCTCACGAACAGCAGGGTGCCGCAGATGCTCACGGCGCCGCTGAGCAACACGGCGGCCCCCGGCGAGGCAAATGCGATCACACCGGCGACGACGAGCGGACCCGTGATCCACACGAGCTCCTGGACGACGGACTCCAGCGCGTAGGCGGTCTCGCGGACCTTGGCGTCGGTCACCAGATCGCGCAGGAGGGCACGGACCGACGGCGCGATGGGCGGCCAGAGTCCGCCGGCGAGCGCCGAGAGCACGACGAGCGGCACGGCACCGGCGCCGGCGTGGGCCGCCGCGACGAGCGCGACGAGCACCAACGCCTGGAGCATCGCTCCAGGGCCCAGCACCCGCCGCCGGCCGAAACGATCGACCAGCCGGCCGACCAGCGGCGCCCCGGCCGCGGTGGCGAAGTCATACGCGCCGACCGCGATCCCGGCCACGGCGTAGGAGCCGGTGTGGGTCCGGATCAGCAGCAGGATCGCCAGCGACGTCATCCCCTGCGGCAACCGCGCGATCAGGGCGGTCGCCATGACCCGCGCGCAACCGGGCACGGAGAGGACTGACCGGTAGCGAGCGACCATGCCGCGAGCCTAGCCTGCTTGAATCGCGCGCTGTTCCTTTCGACAAGGAGTGAATGACGATGGCCTCCCGTGACACGCCCCCCTTTCGCGCCGACCACGTCGGCAGCCTGCTGCGCCCGCCGGAGCTGGCGCGCGCGCGAGCCGACTTCAAGGCCGGGCGGATCGACGCGGAGGCGCTGCGCTCGATCGAGGACGACGCCATCCGCGGAGTGATCGAGCTCCAGCGCGCCGCCGGCCTGAAGAGCGTGACCGACGGCGAGTTCCGTCGCACCTCCTGGCACATGGACTTCATCTATTCGCTGGACGGGATCGAGCAGGTCGAGGGCACATCGATTCATGTGCAGTTCCGTAGCGCCGAGGGCGAGTACGACTACGCCCCGCCGGCCATGCGCGTGAGCGGCAAGGTCGGCCTGGCAGACACGATCTTCGCCGAGGCGTTCTCGTTCCTGCGTGACAACGCCTCGGCCCAGCAGACTCCGAAGCTCACCGTCCCCTCGCCCAGCATGGTCCATTACCGGGGCGGCAACTCCTCGATCGACGAGTCCGTGTACCCGGAGCTCGACGGGTTCTGGGACGACCTGATCGACGCCTACGCCCAGCAGCTGGCGGGCGCCTACGAGCTGGGGTGCCGATACCTCCAGCTCGACGATACGAGCCTGGCCTATGTCAACGACCCGGCCCAGCGCCAGCACATCGAGCGGATCGGCGGGGACCCGGACCACCTCCACGAGCAGTACATCGCCAACATCAACAGGGCACTGGCCACCAGGCCCGACGACATGGTGATCACCACCCACCTCTGTCGCGGCAACAACCAGTCGATGTGGGCGGCCGAGGGCGGCTATGAGTTCGTCGCCGAGGCCCTGTTCGGCGACCTCAACGTCGACGGCTACTTCCTGGAGTTCGACGACGAGCGCTCGGGCACATTCGAGCCGCTGCGGTTCGTGCCCCCAGGCAAGCAGGTGGTGCTGGGACTGGTCACGACCAAGAAGCCCGAGCTGGAGGACCGCGACCTGCTCAAACGCCGCATCGAAGAGGCCTCCCGCTTCGTCGACCTCGAGCAACTGTGCCTCTCGCCCCAGTGCGGGTTCTCCTCGACCGAGGAGGGCAACAAGCTGTCGATCGACGACGAGCGGGCCAAGCTGGAGCTGATCGTCGGAGTCGCCGACGAGGTGTGGGGCCGCTGACCCCATAGCCCGTGTCCAGCCCGCCCTTTCGGGCGGTATTTGCAGGAATACGCAAGTTTGGAGCGGTAGACCCGTTTCAGCCGACATGGGGACCAGCCACGTCCTCCAAGGTTTCCGCGCTCTGGGTGGCCCACTCAGAGCGCGCCACCGTCCGGAGCGCCGGGGGACCCCGCCTCCGCCGCTCCGGACCCAGCCGGCGACGACGCCGGCGTCCGCGCTGCCGTCGGCGCACGCCCGCCGGGCCCGCCCCTCAACCCCACCCTGAGGCCGACCCTCCATACCCTCAGGTTCAGGTTGAGCGTGAGCTTCAGCCAGCGCTCCGGCCAGCCCGTCGGCACCCTGACCGGCGCCCGGTTAGCGCCCGGCGACCTTGTTGGCGAGCGTCGCGATCCTGGACTCGTGGTGGCGAACCCGCTCCTGGCGGTCCGCGAGCCGGAACAGGGTGTAGATGCCGCGGGCGCCCACGAACCGCAGGGGTTCGGGCTCCCAGTTACGGGCTGGGTTGCCCACCCAGGGCAGCCTGGTCAGATCGGTCTCACGCCCCAGCACGAGATCGCGCAGGGTGCGCCCCGCCAGATTGCTTGCCGCCACCCCCTCCCCGGCGTAGCCGCCGGCATAGCCGAGGCCCGTGACCGGATCGAGGCCCACGGTCGGGCACCAGTCCCTGGAGACGCCCAGGATGCCGTGCCACGCGCGTGCCACGCGCACTCCCGCCAGCGACGGGAACAGCGAGATCAGCCGCGCCCTCAGCTCCTCGACGGTACGGCCCGGGACCGGCCCCTCGCGGTCGGTGCGCGAGCCGAACCGGTAGGGCACCCCCCGTCCGCCGATGGCGATCCGCCCATCGGCGGTGCGCTGGGAGTAGGTGTAGAGGTGGGATCCGTCGAGCATGGTCTCGGCGCCGTCCCAGCCGATCCGCGCCCATTCCTGCTCGGGCAGTGGCTCGGTGACGATCATCGAGCTGTTCATCGGTAGCAGCGCCCGGTGCTCGCCCGGCATGTCCGCCGTGTAGCCCTCCGTGGCTCGCAGCACGTAACGGGCGCGCACGTCTCCCCCCTTGGTGACGGCGAGGCCGGGTTCGATCGCCGTGACCGGGCTGGACTCGTAGATCGTCACCCCTGCCCGCTCGGCCGCCGCCGCGAGCCCGTCAACGAGCCGCGCCGGCTGCACCCGCGCACAGTGCGGCGTGTAGAGCCCGCCCCGCACGCCGTCGACGTTGATCCGCGCCGCCATCGCGCCGGCGTCCAGCAGCTCCCACGCCAGGTCGTCCCCCAGGTCGCGCCGTTCGGCCTCGACGGCCTCGCGCAGCCGGGTGAGCTGCGTGTCTGACTGGGCCACCGTCACCGTCCCGCCGTGCTTCCAGTCGCACTCGATGTTCTCCAAGGCCACGACCGCGCCGATCTCCCCGACGGTCTGCTGGATGGCGCGGACCATCACCCGCGGGCCGTCCGGGCCGCCGCGGGCCCGCCACGCATCGGTCGATCCCGACAGCTTGCCCAGCACCCAGCCGCCGTTGCGCCCGGACGCCCCGAACCCCACCCGCTGTGCCTCCAGCACCGTGACGACGAGGCTCGGGTCCGCGCGCTTGAGCTCATACGCCGTCCAGAGGCCGGTGAAGCCGCCCCCGATGATGCAGACGTCGGCCTCGCGGTCGCCCGCCAGGCCGGGCCGCGAGGGACGCGACCCGAGCTGGTCGAGCCAGAACGACGGGGCGGTGGACATCGGGTTCCGGCGGCGCTTACCTACAGCATCGTCTCCGGCGGCGCGAACTCCGACTCCGGCGTGACCACCTCGATCGGATCGCCGAACTTCACCCGCTTCTCGTTGCGGAAGAACGCGGGAGCGGTGGCCTTGCGGTAGATCACGAGCAGGATCCCGCTGCCGACGCCGAGGATGCCGATCCACACCGGAACGCCGAGGCCCAGGAAGGGAGCGCTGCTGTCGTTGGCGGGGTCGGCGTAGGCGACGACCGCCTTGACCAGGATGACCATCAGGATCAACCCGCCGACCGTCGGGAAGAAGCCGAGCATGAAGAAGTTGCGCACCGACTTCCTGAGCTCGTGCGGTAGAACCAGGTGCAGCAGAAGCCGGTGAACCCGTAGTAGATGCACACCAGGATCCCGAGACCTGCCACGCAGTCAGCGAGCACGTTGGTCGAGAGCTTTTCGATGGCGACGAACCAGATGAGCGACAGGACTCCCGCCCAGATCGTGGCCGTGCCGGGGGAGAGATTGCTTGTCGTGGATCTGGGCGAAACGGCTCGGGATGGCGCCCCGACGGGCCATGGAGAGGGCCTGGCGGGCGGCGGGGATGATGGTCGTCTGCGTCGCCGCGGTCGCCGAGGTCAGCACCGCGATGGTGAGCAGGAAGTGCAACGAGCCGAGCACGCCCTTGGCCAGGCCGCCCGCGAAGATGTCGTTGGCGTTCTTCTTCAGGTACGTCGGTGCCGGCGAACGCCTGGGAGGCGACCGACACCAGCAGATAGATCCCGATGAGGACCATCGTCGACGTCACCGCGCTGCGGCCCGGCCCGTCGCTCGCATTCTCGCTCTCCTCGTTGACCGAGACCCCGGTGTCCCAGCCCCAGTACAGGAACACGCCGAGCAGCATGCCGGACAGGAGCGCGCTGGTGCTGACCGCGAACGGATTGAACCAGTTCAGCGCCACGTGCATCGAGTTCGTGGGCGAGTCGACGTAGGTCTTGATCAGGGCGACGACGGCGAAGATGATCAGGGTGGTCATCTCGAAGCCGAGCAGGATCTGCTGGGTCCGCGCCGAGAGCTCGATGCCCCTCCAGCAGATCCAGGTGAGGACGATGATGAAGATGCCGCCCAGCACGATGACGTCCAACGTGTTGGCCGCCGCATTGTCCAAGCCGAACAGCTGGAACCCGTAACTGCCGGCGATCTGCGCCTGGTTGGCGTTGACGACGATGTCGGAGACGATGACGATCCAGCCGATGAGCAGACCGATCTCGGGGCTGATCGCCCGGCTGATCCATGAGAACGACGTCCCACAGTCGGGATCCACCTCGTTCATGTACTGGTATGCCCAGGCGACGAACAGCATCGGGATGAAGGACACGATGACGACCGCGGGGTTGTGGACCCCGATTCCGGCGACGCCGACCATGAACCCGATGGTGGCGGCAAGGCTGTACCCCGGGGCGGTCGACGCAACCCCGATGACGACGTTGCTGATGTAGCTGATCGCGCCCTTCTTGAGCTCTTGACGCGGCGGCTTCTGGCCCTCGGCAGCGGGCGCGGGGATCGACGTGGCTTCCATCCACTTTCCTTCCTGGAGATCTCTGGCGGCTACGACATTGGGGTGGTGGCCGTGGCGCACAGTACCGCCATCCGCCGCTCGTGACTATTACCATCCGTCCAACTGGGCCCATCTGGGTGCTCCAATGTGGCCTATGCCGAGGTCAGATGTCGGTGGGGGCCTGCCGGCCGCGCAGCGAGGCGCCGACCGAGGCCGCCACGACCAGCGCGATCCCCGCCACGGCGCGGGCGCTGAGCTGCTGGCCCAGGATCACGAACCCCGCCAGCGCCGCCACCGCGGGCTCGAGGCTCATCAACACCCCGAACAGGGAGGTCGCGATGCGCCGCAGCGCCTCCATCTCAAACGAGAACGGGATCGCCGAGGAGAGGATGCCGACCGCCGCCCCCAGGGCCAGGGAACGGGGCTCGATCAGGTGCGCACCGGCGTCGGCGATCCCGACCGGGAGCGTCACCAGCGTGGCCACGCACAGCGCCAGCGTCAACCCCGCTCCACGCTCGAACGCCCGTCCCACGCGCGCGCTGAGCAGGATGTAGCAGCCCCACAGGCAGCCGGCCAGCAGGGCGAAGAAGACGCCGAGCCCGCTGATCGGCTCCGCCCCGCCACGCATGAGCGCGAGGATCCCGGCGACTGCGAGCACCACCCAGACGAGATCCAGCGGTCGCCGCGACCCCGCCACCGCCACCGAGAGCGGGCCGACGAACTCCAGCGCTACGGCGATACCCAGCGGGACGCGATGCAGCGCGTTGTAGAAGCTCAGGGTCATGCCGGCGAGGACCAGCCCGAACAGGACGGCCAGCGGCAGGCCGTGCAGCGCCCGGCCGCGCATCCGCGGCGGTGAGACGGCCAGCAGAACGAGCGCGGCCGTCGTCATCCGCAGCACGACGGCGCCGCCGGGCCCCACCCACCCGAACAGGTGCACCGCGAGCGCGCCCCCGATCTGCACCGACGTGATCCCCCCGATCACCAGCGCGCCCGACGGCGCGCGCGCCAGCCACCCCCCGTCCGGCACCCGTCGGGTCAGCTCGCTCATCGCCGTCGATCGTAAACCGGGGGTGGCGGACCGGTGCTCCCACGCACCACCAGCTCGGTCTCCAGCACCTGCACGGGCTCAACGACCTCCCCGGCCATCAACCCCAGCAGCGTGCGCGTTGCCCTCTCCCCCTTACCCCGGTGCGGCTGGCGCACCGTCGTGAGCCCACACCCCGCAGCGGTCGCCGCGTCGTCGAACCCGACCACCGACACCTCTCCCGGGACGTCCAGTCCGCGCCGGGCCGCCTCCGCCAACGCCCCCTCGGCCAGACGGTCAGACAGGCAGAGGATCGCCGTCGGCGCCGGTCGGAGGTCGAACAGCACCGCGGCGGCCGCCGCGCCCTCCTCCACCGAGCTCGTGACCCCGGCCACGACCGGCACCGCGGACCAGTCACGAACGGCGGCGGTCACCGCCCCGCGGTAGCCCTCCAGGCGACGCCGCGTCACCGCATAGGTGGCCTCGGCCTGCGCGCGCGCCGCGACCCTGCCCCGCTCCTGCCCTCGGTGCAGGGAGAACGTGATGACGCCGAGCCGCTCATGACCCAGGCCCAGGACGTGCCCAGCCGCGAGCCGCGCGCCCGCCGCATCGTCGATCCCCACCCAGCAGGGCACCGGGCCGCCCCGTCCCTCCAGCGCCGCCGGCACCGGCTCGTCGACCACCACGGTGGGCAGCCGCCGCGCGATGGCGGCATCGACGAGCGGATCGTCGTCGGCCATCGAGAAGATGAGCAGCCCGTCGATCACCGCGGCGCTGACCGCCGCGGCGCTGCGCTCACTGCCGGCCGAGCCGGGCACGAGCAGGAGCCCGGCCCCCTCGCCCTCGGCCGCGCCGCTGATCCCGGCCAGGAGCGCGACGATCACCGGGTCCTCGAAGGCGTAGGAGAGCGGGTTGGCGTAGGCGAACCCGATCGCGCCGACCCGGCCGCGCCGCAGCCCGGCGGCCAGCGGATTGGGACCGGGATAGCCGAGCTCGGCGGCCACCGCCAGCACCCGCTCGCGCGTGGCCGCCGACAGTTGGTCGGGCCGGTTGAACGCGTTGGAGACGGTCTTGGCCGAGCAGCCCAGCCGGTCGGCGATCGACTGAAGGGTGATTTGGGCGGACATGGTCGGGTACGTATCTTCTCAGGTACTTCATCGATGAAGAAACTCGTGCGCCACCAACCCGCCATCGCCGTCCTGTGCCTCGTGCAGTTCGTCGACGTCCTCGGCGTCACCGAGGTGCTCACGGCGGCACCGCAGATGCTGCACTCGGTGTCGGCGGGAAGCGGCGCGGCCGCGGCGGTGCTGACCGCATACGCGATGTGCTTCGGCGGACTGCTCATGGTGGGCGCGCGGCTCGGCGACCGCTTCGGCCACCGCCGGGTGCTGCTCTGCGGGATCGTGCTGTTTGCCGCCGGCTCGCTGTCCGCCGCCACGGCTGGGTCGGTGCCCGCGCTCGTCGCCGGTCGCTGCATCCAGGGGGCGGCCGCGGCCATCTCGGTGCCCGCGTCGTTGCGGCTGCTCATTGCCGCCACGCCCGCAGCGGCCGATCGCCGCGCCGCGATGGCGGCCTGGAGCGCCGCCGGTGCAGCGGCGGGCGCCAGCGGTTTCGTCGTCGGCGGAGCGATCACCCAGCTCGCCGGGTGGCGCGTGATGTTCTGGATCAACCTTCCCCTGGCGGTGTTCATCGCCGGCAGCGTGCTGCGTCTCGTCGCGTCCCGGCGGACCGGCGGCGGCCCCGGACTCGACTTGCCTGGCGGCCTCCTCTTCAGTGCCGGAGTGGCCGGCCTCGTCCTGGGCGGCGCTCTCTTCCAACCACCGGGCCGTCCCGGGCTCGGCGGCTGCGCACTGGCCGGCGGCGTGGGGCTCCTGGGGGCCGCGGCCTGGGTCGAGCGACGCGCCCCGCACCCGCTCATCCCCCGCCAGGCTCTGCGGCTCCATCGCCTGCGCACCGGCGCCGGGGCTGCGTTCCTCAACACGGCGACGACGAGCTCGGTGACCGCGATTGCCACCCTCGACCTCCAGCGCGTCCAGCACCTGTCCCCCGGCGCAGCCGCGTTGCGGTTCCTGCCGCTGAGCTTCGGGGGTATGGCCGGCGCCGCGCTGGCCGCGTCGGCGCTGCACCGGTTGCCGGCGGCCCGCACGATCACCCTGGGCCTGCTGCTCATCGGCCTGGCTGACGCCGGGCTGATCGGGCTCCACCGCGCGGGCTGGTTCATGTCGCTGCCCATCGCCATGGCCGGCGTGGGACTCGGTCTGTCCTCGGTGGCGGCCAACGCGGTGGGAACCGACGTCGGCGCGTCGATGCAGGCTGCGGCCGCCGGCGCGCTCAACACCGCCGCACAGATCGGCACCGCGCTCGGCGTCGCCGCGCTGCTCCTCCTCAGCAGCGCTACTGCGCGGGTCGCTCTCCCGCTTCACGGTCCGACGCTCGGCTGGGCGGCCGCGGCGTTGATGGCCCTCGCCGGAGCGACGGTGATCGCGGCTACGAGCGGCACACGGGCGCGTACCGCGGCTGCGCGACCAGGCGCACCCACTCCTCGCGCGTGAAGTTGCGCCCCGCCACCTGGCAGGCGCGCCGCTCCCAGTCAGACAGCGCCGTCGGCCAGACAAAGGCACCACCGGTGTCCTGCACGTCGAGCAGCCCGTGCCCGCGGGCCGCGAACGCCACCGTCGCGCCGGCGCCGACGTCAGTGCGCAGGGCCGGGCCCTCCTGCTGGAGGGTCGGGAGGAACCACAGCTTCACAGACCCGTCCTGGTAGCCGGCGGTCACGAAGCGCTGGCCGTCGGGCTCGAAGGCCAGGCTGGTGATCGGTGCCGAGGCGGCGATCAGTGCAGGAGCCTGCGCCTGCCCGGTCGTCGGGTTCCACAGGTCCACCGTTCCCGCCGCCGTGCCGGTGACCAGGGTCCCGTTGGGAGCGAACGCCACTGACGTGGCGCCACTGGGCGGGCTCAGCGTCTGCGTCGTGGCGCCGCTCGCGGTGTCCAGGACCAACACCCGCCCGTCGGGAAGCCCGGCCGCCAGCAGGCTGCCGTCGGGCGAGAACGCCAGCTGGTCCGAGCGACCGGTGCCCGCGCCCACCTCGAGCTCGCGCGGCGGGCCCACGAGCGTCCCGGTGTCGGTCCGCCACGTGGCCAGGAATGCCGCGGGCAGCGCCGGGAGATCCGGCGTCGGGTGGGTCTCGTTGCGGTCGCTGGCCGCCAGCAGGCTGCCATCGGGGGAGAACGCGAGCGCCTGGATGGCCTCGGGGCGGCCGAGCACCGCGTGCAGGCCGAGCATGGTCTGCGCCGGCCGCGGCGTTCCCGACACGTTCCAGAGCTCCACGAAGCCGGCGTGGCCTCCCACCGCGACCACCGGCCCCGTCGGCGACCACGCCAGCGCGGTGATCCCGTCCGCGGCGCTCACCCGGAAGGTGGCGCGCCGCTCGAGCGTCCGTGTGGAGAACACGCCGACCGTCGAGGCGCCGAGCCGCGCGGCGAACTCGGAGCCGTCGGGCGAGGTGGCCAGCGGAGGCACCTGAGGCGCCTGGGCCGTGCAGCACCGCAGGCCCGCCCCGAGCGCCGCCCGGCGACCGAACTGCCGGGTGCCGGTGAGATCCCAGGCCAGCACGTCGCCGTCCAGCGACGACGTGTAGAGCGTGGTTCCGTCGAGGCTGGCCGCCGCACTCTGGACCTGGCCGGTGGGCCCGCTGAGCTCCTGGACCGGCGTCGCCGTGCGCGCATCCCAGACGATCACCGTGTTGTCGTTTCCGACGGTCGCCGCCGTCTCGCCGGTGGGCCCGAAGAACGCGGCGGCCACCGCGGCATGATGGGTGCCGGCCCCCTCGCGCGTGACTCCGGTGGTCGTGTCCTCGAACCACACCGTTCCGCCACGTCCGCCCAGCGCGACGCGGCGCCCGTCCGGGCTGATGGCGGCGACCGCGGGCGCGGCGGCATCCGCGGGGATGCTCACGGCGCGCAGGCGCTGCAGCGAGACGGTGTCAAACACGCTGACCGCATGGGCCGACACGGTCACGAGCTGCCGCCCGTCGTCGGTGAGGCGCAGCGCGACGAGCGGGCCCGTCCCGATCTGCACCGTCGCGTTGAGGCGACCACCGGGCAGCGACCAGCGGTCCAGGTAGGCGGCGCCGGGGCGACCGGCCGGGTCGAGCGCCCAGTAGCCGTAGACCGCGAACTGGCCGCCCGGATCGACGGCGATGCTCCCGTTGGGGATATCGGCGGTGCTCTGGCTCTGGAAGCCGGAGTCGAGCGCAAGCTGGCGACGCAGCGCAAGCGTCCGCGCGTCGCGGACATCGAGCCGCTGGCCTCCGGCCTGCTCGGTGGGGTACACCAGCAGCGTGCCGTCGGCGGAGTAGACGGGCGGCTGGTCGCCGCTGAAGTCGACCAGGGGCCGGGCCGCCACCCCGTGCGAGGACGCGTCATAGAAGCGGATCGTCCCGGCGTCGGCGTCTCCGACCGCCAGGGTGCGCCCATCGGGGCTGAGCGCAAGCCGATCGGGCCCGCCGGCCGCGAGCGCGAAGGACCGCATGACCGCCGGCGTGCGGAGCAGCGTGGTGAGCAGGGAGCCCTCGGTCTGCTCGGAGCGGTTCAGGGTGACGGCCTCGCGGGCGAGGAGCATGGCCAGGTCGAGGCTGGGCTCGCTCACCGCCTCGGTGCCGAGCTGGCGGCCGAGCGCCGCGCGCGCGTCCGCGGCCGCCGCGCGCGCGGCGTCGTCGGCGCTGCCCTGCTTAGCCAGCGCGAACGCGCCGGCGCCGATCGCCACGACCAGCAGCACCCCGGCCGCGATCGCCAGGTTGCGCAGACGCCGGCGGTGAGCGCGCTGGCGCTGGGCGTCGCGCCGGGCCTCCAGCCGGCTGGCATCGACGAAGTCGCGCTCCACCGAGTTCAGCCACTCGCGATTGCGGGCCGTCCACTCGAGAGCGTTGGCCAGGCGCGCGCCGCGGTACAGCTCGCCCGGGTCCCTTCCGGCGCTGTCCCACTCCCGGGCGGCGGCGATGAGATGGGCGTGGATGCGCCGGCCCATCTGGTCTTCGTCCAGCCAGGCGCGATAGCGCGGCCACTCGCGCACCAGCGCCTCGTGCGACAGCTCGACGTTGCCATCGCCCACGGTGATCAGGCGCGCGTCGATGAGCGTCGCCAGCACGCGCTCGCCGTCGGTGACGCGCTGAAGCTCGGCCACGGGCACCCGCCGGCGGGCGAGGGCACCGTCCTCCCCCGCCACCAGGCGCAGCATCACGTTGCGCGCCGCGCGCCGCTCGGGCTCGGTGAGCTGGCCATAGGCCGCCTCGGCCAGGCGCCCAACCGCCCCCCGCACGCCGCCGCTGCGCCGGTAGGCGTCGAAGCGCAGGATGTGTCCGTCGCGCGCGCGCCACAGCTCGAGCAGCGCCGTGGACAGCAGCGGCAGGCCGCCCGGCTCATCCGCCACCTCGGCCACCAGCGCGTCGACCAGCGTGTGCTCGATCGTCAGCCCCGACCGCGCGGCGGGCCCTTCGATGGCCTCGGTCAGCTCCTGGCGATCCATCGGCCCGACCAGGGCGTGGCTGTGGCTGAGCAGCTCGGCGAAACGCGGGTGGGCGCCGAGCCGCCCGTAGAAGTCGGCGCGCAGCGCGCACAGCACGAGCACGCGACGCTCGGGCTCGCGGGCGGCGGCGGCGAGCCGGTCCAGGAAGCGCCCGCGCTCGGCCTCGCCCGCGCCGAGCGTGAACACCTCCTCGAGCTGGTCGACGGCGATCACGACCCCCTCGGCAGACCCGAGGCCCCGCAGCATCTCCTCCAGCCCGGCCTCGCCGAGGGCACGGTCGAGCTCGTCGCAGGGATGTGACCCGGGCCGCAGGAGCACCTGCCGCCACCCGGCGCTGCCGGGGAGCGCGCCGGCCTTGAGCGCGGGCAGCAGCCCGGCGCGCAGCAACGAGGACTTCCCGATCCCCGACGGGCCGAGGATCCCCACCAGGGTCGACTCCGCGCAGCGCGCCACCAGCTCGGAGACGACGCGATCGCGGCCGCAGAAGTATTCGGCGTCCCCGGTGTCAAACGAGGCCAGCCCCTTGAACGGGCACACCCGCCGGTCGGGGCCCGGTGGCCGGGTCGTGGCGGACCGGGCACCGCCCAGCGACTCGTCCTGGCGCAGCACCATCCGCTCCAGGTCCTGCAGCGCCCGGGTCGGCTCGAGGCCCAGCTCCTCGCGCAACAGCGCGCTCGTTTCGCGGTAGACCTCGAGCGCCTCCGCGCGGCGATCGGCGCGGTAGAGCGCCAGCATCTGCTGTTGGCGCAGGCGCTCGCGCAGCGGCTCGGCGGCGATGAGAGCCTCGAGCTCGGGGATGAGCTCGGCGTGGCGGCCGAGGGCCAGGTCGGCGTCGATGCGATCCATCAGCGCCAGCAGCCGCAGCTCGTCGAGACGGCGGGCCTCCGGGGCGACGAACTCCATCAGCGCCAGATCGGCCAGCGCCGGCCCACGCCACAGGGCCAGCGCCTCGCGCAGACGCACCACGCCGGCGGCTGGATCACCGGCGGCGACGGCCTGACGGCCCTGGTCGAGCAGGCGCTCGAACCGCGCCGCGTCGAGCTGATCGGGCTCGACCGAGAGCACGTAGCCGCCCGGGCGAGTCAGCAGCAGGGACTCGTCGCCGCAGCGCAGCGCCCGGCGAAGGCGCGAGACCGCGACGTGCACCGCGTTGGCGGCGCTGTGGGACGGCTCGCCGCCGAACAGGTGCTCGATCAGCCGTTCGGTCGTCACCAGCGCGTTGGCATGGGTCACCATCAGCGCCAGCAGGGCGCGCTGCCGCTCCCCGCCCAGCCGGACCGGCACGCCGTCGTGCGCCACCTCCAGCGGCCCGAGCACGCGGAACTGCGTCGAGAGGCGCACCTCAATCCCCATCGCACCGATTATCCGACGCGGTCAGGCGGCGCGCAATCAGGTTCGGCCACGTGTCCGCGGCCGGACCTCCGGACCCGCGGCGCGTGGCCCCCCAATCCTCACCAAACCTGGCAAATCACGCGGCCATGACCCGCCCCGTCAGGGTGGCGTCAGCGCCCGGTCAGCCCGCACGCCGACGATTCCCCAGCGGAAATGAGGGAGGAACCGTTTTTCCGAATGCCTAGGAGGCGCCGATGAGCGTAGGTCGCGGCGTGACCACGATGGCGGTCACGGGATTGTTGACCCTCGGGGTCGCAGCGTGTGGGAGCAGCGGGGGCAGCTCGTCAAGCGCGAGCCCCAGCGGAGGCTCCAGCGGACAGTCGTCGTCGGGCGGCTCGGTCCAGACCGTCCCGCTCAAGGCCGGCGAGAACCCGGCCGGCCAGGTGATGACCGGGGCGACCAAGAAGCGCGGGGGCGCTCTGACCGTGTACACGAGCGAGGATTTCGAGCACCTCGATCCGGGCGAGTCCTATTTCACCAATGACTACGGCGTCGATTCGGCGACGCAGCGGGCGCTGTTCGCCTACAAGCCCAACACCGAGAACACGCTGAGTCCGGACCTGGCCACCGTCATCCCGACCACCGCCAACGGCGGCATCACCGACGGCGGCAAGACGGTCACCGTGCATATCCGTCCCGGGGTCCACTTCAGCCCTCCCGTCAACCGCGAGGTGACCTCGGCGGATGTCGCCTATGCGATCGAGCGCGCGGCCAACCCCAACGTGGCCAACCCGTACTTCCAGTCCTACTTCGGCGCCGGCGCGTCCGCACCGCTGGTCGGCGCGACGAGCCCCAACTACAAGGGCGGTCCGATCCCGGGCATCCAGACGCCCAACAAGTACACCATCGTCTTCCACACCACCAAGCCCAGCGGCGCGTTCCTGGTCTCCGCGCTGAGCCTGTGGATCTCGGCTCCGGTCCCGGAGAGCTTCGCGGGGCCGCTGGACAAGCAGTCACCGACGACCTACGGCACCAAGTACCTGGTCGCCACCGGGCCCTACATGATCCAGGCAGACCCGAAGACGGGCCAGTTCTCAGGCATCGGCTACCAGACGGGCAAGTCGCTGACACTGGTGCGCAACCCCAATTGGAGCGCCAAGACCGACTGGCGGCCGGCGTACCTGGACCGCATCAACTTCAGCATCGGTGGCGACGCCACCGTGATCGGCCGCCAGGTGTTGCAGGGCGCTGACGCGGTTCAGTTCGACACGCCCGCTCAGTCGACGGTGAAGCTGGCCTACCAGCAGTATCCGTCGCAGATCACGTTCACCCCCGGGTCCGGCGACCACTACGCCGCACTCAACAACTCGGCCGGCCCGTTCAAGAACGTCAACCTGCGCCGGGCGGTATACGCCAACCTCGATCGCGCCGCGATCATCAAGCTGCGCGGCGGGTCGCTCACCGGTCAGCCCGGCACCCACTTCATCTATCCCGGAGTGGACGGCTACGAGCAGGCGGGCGGTGCCGCCGGCCCGCAGGTGCCATGGAACCAGAACGTCAACGGCAGCCTGTCGGTGGCCCAGAAGTACATGAAGGCCGCCGGGTACAGCTCGGGCAAGTACACCGGGTCGGCAACGGTCCAGGTCGTGGGCGCCAACAACGGCAACAGCCCGGCGATCGTGCAGCTCGTCAACACCGACCTGACCCAGTTGGGCTTTCACACTCACGTCAGCCTGGTCGATCAGTCGGTCATGTACGCCAAATACTGCGGCGTGCCCAAGCAGGAGATCGACGTCTGCCCCTCGGGCGGGTGGCTCCGTGACTTCGCCGATCCGCTGACGGTGCTGTACGTCCCCTTCTACGGTCCCGCCATCGTCCCGACCAACAACTCGAACTTCGGTCAGGTGAACAATCCTCAGATCAACGCTGCGATCCAGAAGGCCGCGCTCGTCTCAGACCCCACGGCGCGCGCCCAGGCCTTCGCCAACGTCGACAAGATGCTCGTCAACCAGGCCGTCGCGATCCCCGAGGATTTCGACAATCAGCCCAACGTCGAGTCAAAGGACGTCGCCGGCGTGAACTCGCTCTGGAACGAGGGGACCTGGGACCTGAACTTCACCTCCGTGAAGAACCCGTAGAGACCTCCTCCCCAACGGCGAGGCCGTCTCGTCTGCCCGTCATGCGGCGGTGGGCAGCGCGAGACGGCCTCGCCCTCCTCCCCAGTACGACGACGAGCGCGCCCGCGGTGAGGTACAGCGCGCCCTGGGCATTGAGCACGGTCATGAGGCCCAGCGGCGCGGTGAGCACCCCGGCAGCGGCGATGCCGAGCGCCTGACCCGCGTTCTCGACGAGCCCGAGCGCCGCGAATACCCGGCCGCGGTCGCCGTCGTCGCTGGCCTGCTGCAGGAAGCTGATTCCGGCGGTCTCCATGACGACGCCGGGGGCCCCGGCGCACACGAACAGGGCCAGGAACACCGCCTCTGACCCGGTGACAAGCGGGCCGTTCCAGATGGTCAGGTCGACGATGCCGAACGCGATGGCCGCCACCGCTGCGAGTGTGATCGGACGCCAGCGATCGCCCCAGGCGGCGAGGAGGATGCCGCCGGCGATGGCGCCGACGGCCTGGACGCCGCGCAGCAGGCCGATCTCCGCGGCTCCGCCGTGCAGCCGCCGGGCGACGAACACGATGAAGAGCACCACGAAGATGCCCTGCGCGATGTCGGTGACGAACGCCACGAGCAGCGCAGCGGCGACCGCGCGCGTGCGCAGGACGGCACGCAGGCCACCCGCCGCTAGCCGCACCCGATCGCCATGGCCTTCCGGCGCGAGGGGCCTCGGCACGCGAGCGATGAGCACACCGGCCACGACGAAGCTCAGCGCGTCGGCGACGACGATCGTCCGCAGGCTCCCGGCGGCCAGCAGGAGTCCGCCCAGCGGGCCGCCGGCAAGGCGCCCCACCGCCGTCCCGAGCCCCACGAGCGCGTTGGCCGGCACGAGCTGCCGAGGATCGACGAGAGTGGGCAGCAGCGCGTTCTTGGCCGGATCGAACAGCGCCGCCAGGCTCGACTGGGCGACGATCACCGCGTAGACGATGGCCAGCCCGTCCCGGTCGTGCACGAGCAGCAGCGGCAGCAGCGTGACAGCCTGGACCGCGCTGAGCACGATCATCAGCGCCCGCCGGTCGACGGTGTCGGCGAGCCGGCCGCCCAGCGGGGCGAGCGCGATGCCGGGAAGCAGCTCGGCGGCGAACGCGGCCGCGGTACCCACCGCCGAGCCCGTCAGCTGATAGACGACGATCGGCAGCGCGATGAACAGCAGCCAGTCGCCGGTGTCGGAGATCAGCCCGGCCGCCCACAGCGTGCGAAAGGCGGGAACGCTCAGTGGTCGGCGCGCCGCCATGGAGCCTCCGTGCGGGGGAAGGCGTAGAGGTCGACCTCCACCAGCTCGGCGTCCGCGGGCGCGGACTGGCGACCAGCCGCGATCAGCGGCCGGATGAGCGCGTCGAGCTGCTCTCCCAGCACGCGCAGCTCGTCGGGGCTGATCCGCAGCGTGTAGCTGGAGGCGAGGTCGACCTCGCGCCAGGCGGCGGGCACCGAGTCGCGGTGCGACAGGTAGTCGCGCAGGAGCCGTTGCTCAAGCGCCAGTGAGGCCGCCATGACGGCCGCCGTCCCGCGTCCCGACGGCGTGGCCGGGTCCGCGTGGGGCTCGAGCGTGAACCCGGTGATCGTCGCCCGCCACGGCCGCTGGCGACGGTCCGCGGACTCGACTCGCGCCACCAGCCCGTGACGGGCCAGCGTGCGCAGGTGATAGCTGCAGTTCGACGGCGTGTCCCCCACGGCGCGGGCGCACGTGGAAGCGCTGGCCGGGCCGTTGGCCATGAGGTAGGTGAGCAGGTCCAGGCGAACGGGATGGGCCAGCGCCTCGAGGACCTCCGGGTCGGTGAGCACGGGCCGGCGCTCGGCCATGGCTCACCTCCTTTCTGAAAGAGCGTTTCAGATCTGTATAGCGCATTGCCCGCAGATCTGCAAGGCTCTTTCAGAACGGTGTGAACGATTAGTGTGCGGCACGTGCCCCACCGCCATCCCTCGCTCCTCGCCGCTCCCCCATCCGCCCCGGGCCGCCTGTGGTTGACGGATGCGCGGCTGTTCGACGGCACGGGCGCGCCGGTGCGCGACGGCGCCGCTGTGCTGGTCACCGACGGGGTGATCGAGCGGATCGGCTCTGCGGGCGACCCGGTGCCCGATGGCGCGCGCGTGGTGCATCTCGCCGGCCGGATGCTCCTGCCCGGCCTCATCAACATCCACGTCCACGTCCAGGGGCGCCAGCCCCATCCGGTCCACGGGGCCGAGCCGCTGCTGGCCGGGACTAGCGCCCACTTCCTCCAGGCGAGCCTGCGCGACACCTTGCGCATGGGCGTCACCACGCTGCGCAACGTCGGGTCCCAGCGGCGCCAGCCCCAGGAGGCCCGCCAGGCGATGCGCTATGGCGCCTTCCGCGGCCCGCGGCTGCTCACGTGCGGGCTCATCCTGTCGGCCACCGCGCCCGGCGGGCGCTTCTATGGCGCGATGTACCGGGAGGCCGACGGCCCCGACGAGATACGAAAGGCAGTACGCGAGCAGCTGCGCGACGGCGCGGACTTCATCAAGGTGATGACGACCGGCGCGCGCTCCAACGAGCTCGAGGATCCCGAGCCATCGCAGATGACCGATGCGGAGTTCGCCGCCGTCGTCGATGAGGCGCACCGGATGGGGTTCAAGGTGGCGGCCCACGTCGAGGGCCTGGACGGGACCGCCGCCGCCATCGCGCACGGCATGGACACGATCGAGCACGGCATGTACCTCAACCAGCGACCAGAGCTGCTGGACGCGATGGCGGCCGGCGGCCAGGTGCTGGTGCCCACCCTGAGCGGCTACTACTGGATGGGCGGCTTCGGCGAGGTGATCGACCCCGCCCAGGCCACCATCGAGGCGCAGATGCTCCCCAGCATCGTCGAGCTGGCCCACCACAACCTCGAGCAGGGGACGCTGAGCATGCGCGCCGCGCGCCAGGCCGGGGTCAGGATCGCGCTGGGCTCAGACCGAGACGGCGTCTCGGGCGATGACACCGCGCTCGAGCTGCTGCGCATGGTCCACCACGGCCTCACCAGCGCCGAGGCGCTGCGGTCGGCCACCTCGATCGCCGCGGAGGCAGTCGGGCTGCAGGATCACATCGGCACGATCACCCCCGGCAGACTCGCCGACCTGGTGGTGGTCGACGGTGACGCCCTCGCCGCCCCGGAGCTGCTGCTCGATCCGCAGCGGATCTGGCTCGTGTTCCAGCTCGGCGAGGTCGTCGGTGGGGCAGCGCTCGAAGCCGCCCCACCGACCTGACACTCGCCGTCTACTTATGCGCTGCGGCCGCACCGCGGGCCATCTGCGTGCCCACCAGTGGAGGCCCGTCGGGCACGCCCCAGCCACTGACCGCGTCAAAGCCCGGCCCGGCGCTGAACCCCCACCCGGGCGGTGTCGACGTGTTGTCGCCCGAGGTGATGTCCCGGCACACCGAGCTGCCCAGCGGGTGTCCGTCCGGCCCGGCCCCGTAGAGCAGTGGGGCCAGGAACACCGGCGCCCGCGGCGGGTCCAGCGCCGCCGCCGAGCGGGCGATCAGCGCCGCCCACAACGGCGCCGCAGCGCTCGTGCCGCCGTTGGGCGCGGCCTTGCCCAGCAGCACCAGCTGGTAGTAGGGCGGGCCGGCGAGGGCGGCGATGTCCGGGATGATGCGCCCGGTCGCGCCGCTGCCGTCGGGCGAGGCCACCTCGACGGTCTGCCAGCTCGGCTGCGGGAAGAGCCGGCTGATCCCGCCGCCGGTCGAGCCACCGCCATCGCTGCGCCGCCCCGGCGCCTGCCACCACACGACCTCCTTGTCGCCCGCGAGCTGGGTCCCTCCGACGGCCAGCACATGGGGGCTGCACGCGGGGAAGTTGACGTGCGCCTTCCCGTCGTCGACCTGATCGCCCGAGCCGTCGTCGCCCGCGGACACGCACACGGTGATGCCCAGCAGCGCCGCCGCCTGGAGCCGGTGATCGATGACCCGGCGGGCGTCCGCCGAGAAGTCCGAGCTGTCCTCCGACAGGCCCCAGCTCACCGAGACCGCCACCGCCCCGACGGGCACGCCCTTGACCACCTCGTTGAGGAGGTCGACCCAGCCCTTCTGGTCCCACGTGGCGAAGTACACGACGATGTCAGCGCCCGGGCACAACCCGGCGACGATCTGCACGTCCATGTTGACCTCGCCGGCCTCGCCGAGCACCTGCTCGCGCTGGGTCGGCGGCAGGGCCATCACCTGCTGCTCGGTGAGCACCGGCACCCCGAGGCCCACCTGCTTCACGGTCGGCTCCGGGCGGCCCTGCTGTGTGCAGAACGTCGCCAGGTCATTCGGGAAGTACGCGCCCCCGAACTCGGCGATGGCCACGATCTGCCCCTCGCCCTCACCCTCCGGGAAGCGATAGCGCTCCTCCAGGTCCGCCGGTGAGAGCGCGTCCTGCGCCACGGACTCCGCCGACGCCTGCGTGGGCGGGATGCCGGGCGCCCGGCGCGCCACGCGCCGCTGGTCGAGCCCGAACACCCCGGTGACGATCCCGTCGAGCACGGCCGGGATCTGCAGGCTCCCCTCGCGGCCGCGATACTCGTAGCCGTCGTGGCGATAGACCCCCAGGTGTGCCCGGAACGTCGCGTCCATCTGCTCGGCGGTGCCGCGTACGCGCAGGCTGCGCGTCGAGGCCGCGCTGTCCAGCACCTCCAGCCCGTTGCGGCCGAGCTCGTTGGCCACCGCGTCCATGTCGCCCGGGCTGGCCGAGTAGCTGCGTTCTAGTTCCTCCCGGCTCATCGACTTTCCCGGCGTCACCTGTGGCAGGTCAGGCCCGCGCACCGTGACCGTCACCTCGACCTGCGACGCCGGATCGACGTCGCTGACCCGTTCCGCGTCGTGTTTACGCGGTCGGTCGCTCCCGGACAGCACCACATGGGTATCTGTCATGTCCCCTCCAGTCCCGACAGTGATTGAAACTGTGCCGCGGCCATTCTCCGTCGCGCCGCCGCCGCCGTCAATGCGCGCGCCGTCACTCAGCCGCAACCTGCCCGCCGTGCGCCTGCTCCGGTAGCCGGCGGTATGACCCGGGCTCCCTGGTACGGTGACGCGCCTGTCCGCATCTGACCCGCAATCGACCGCCACCGGTGAGCTGACCGCCAAGGTCGGCGAGCTGGAGCTCTGCTACGAGACCTTCGGCGCCGCATCGGCACCGCCGGTGCTGCTCATCATGGGCCTGGCCTCGCAGATGCTGCTGTGGGACGACCAGTTCTGCGAGCAGCTGGCCTCGCGCGGGTTCCGCGTCATCCGCTTTGACAACCGCGACATCGGCCACTCCTCTCGGTTGCGCGGGGCGAAGATCCCCACGCGGTGGCAGCTCCTGCGGCGCAGCGCGCGCGGAGCCGCCTACACGCTTGAGGACATGGCCGACGACTGCGTCGGGCTCCTCGACGCCCTCGAGATCGGCGCCGCGCACATCGTCGGAGCGTCGATGGGCGGGATGATCGCCCAGCTGGTCGCGATCAACCACCCCGACCGCGTCCTCTCGCTCGTCTCGATCATGTCCACCACCGGCAATCCCAAGGTGGGCAAGCCCCAGCCACGGATGATGCTGATGCTGATGCGCAAGGGCCAGCGGGAGCGTGAGGCCTACATCGATGACCACATCGCGACCTACCGCGCGATCGGCTCCAAGCAGTACGACTTCGAGGAGGCCTACAAGCGTGAGCGGGCCGCCCGGCTATTCGAGCGTGGCGTCTACCCCGCGGGGAGCGCGCGCCAGCTCGGCGCCGTGGCTTCGGCGCCCGACCGCACGGAGGCGCTGGCCGCCGTCCGCGTCCCCACCACGGTGATTCATGGCGACGCCGATCCACTGGTGGATGTCTCGGGCGGCCGCGCCACCGCCGACGCGATCCCCGGCGCCCGGTTGGTGATCCTGCCGGGTATGGGCCACGATCTGCCACGCGAGCTGTGGCCGCAGATCATCGACGCGATCGTGGAGACCACATCCGGTAGCGTCCGCAGCGCGGCGCCGTAGCACCGAGGTGGGTTGGCCGCGCCTACGGGCGCGTCGCCCTCTCCGGGGTCACCCCGGGGATCCCCCAGTACCTGGGACAGTGCATCGCGAGCCCTTGAGTGCATCCGTTCGGAGGCACCGCTGGGCACGCACGACATGGAGCAGTCGGGGCGCGGCGCCGCCACGATCTCTCATGTACACCAAGCGCGAACGTGCTGCCGCAGCCGCCCTGATCGCCGACGCGATGCTCGTCGCGCCGTGGAAGGAGGAGGCTCTCGCCGAGGTGGCCGCCATCGCCCTGGGGCAGTGGCCGAGCTGGCTCGACGCACTGGTGACGCACGTCGTCTCGGCCCATCGCGCCCAGCCGGCTGGTAACCGCGCTGCGCTGCGCGCCACTGTCGACAGCTTCCTGTCCGAGCGGCGCGCCGGCTCCGAGCGCGTGCGGTTCGACTGGCCTGTCGCCGGGGTCGATTCGGTGCCGGAGCTGGCGGAGGCGCTGGAACTCTCCGACGGGCAGCTCGCGTGGCTGTCGGACGTCAAGGGACTGGAGCGCTCCCTCGCCGCCGAGCGGCTGCGCAACTACCGCTACGCCGCCGTGCCTCGCCGCAGCGGTCTACCGCGCGTCATCGAGGCCCCCAAGCTACGTCTCAAGGAGGTCCAGCGCTGGGTCCTGCGTGAGATCCTCGACCGCCTCCCGGTCCACGCCGCGGCCCAGGGCTTTACCCGAGGGCGCTCCGTCGTCGACCACGCGCGCCGGCACAGCGGGCAGCCGGCCGTGCTGCGGCTGGACCTGGCGGACTTCTTCGCGTCGGTCTCGGCCGGTCGCGTGTTCGGCCTGTTTCGCACGGCGGGCTATGACCCGTCGGTCGCGCACGTCCTCACGGGACTCACCACCAACGTCGTCCCCCACCATGTCTGGACGGTGATCCACGCCGCCGCGGCCGGCGCGCCGGTCCCGGCCACGTTTCACCTCGGCCGCCAGCTCGCGCAACCCCACCTTCCCCAGGGGGCTCCGACGTCCCCGGCGCTCGCCAACCTGGTGGCTTTCCGTCTGGACCGGCGCCTGAGCGGCCTCGCGGCCGTGGAGGGCCTGCGCTACACCCGCTACGCCGACGACCTCACCTTCTCGGGCCCGCGGTTGGCACGGCGTGCCTCGGCGCTGACCGCGTTCGTGGGCGAGATCGTCCGCGAGGAGGGCTTCGCGCTCAACACGGACAAGTCGGCGTTGCGCACCCGCGCGGCTCGTCAGTGCGTGTGCGGGATCGTCGTCAACGCCACGCCCAACGTCCCCCGCGCCGAATACGACCGGCTCAAGGCGATCCTCCACAACGCCGCCCGGCACGGCCCCGCCGGCCAGGGCCTCAGCGGGCGCCGCGCCGAGCTTCAGGGGCGCATCGCCTGGATCGCCTCGCTCAACCCCGCGCGGGGCGAGAAGCTCAAGCGGCGCTTCGCTGAAATCGACTGGAGCGGATGATGAGACGCCTCCGGATCGCGGGCCGTCAGCCGAGTCCGATGAACACCCGCCCGGCCTCCGTCTTGACCGGGTAGGTGCTGAGGTCCTCGCGCGCCGGCGGGCGCGTGGCCTCGCCGGTCTTGTAGTTGAAGCGGCCGTTGTGCTTGGGGCACTCGATGATGTCGCCCTGGACCAGGCCGTCGGCAAGGCAGGCTCGCTCGTGGGTGCACATCGGGTCGGTGGCGTGGAAGGTGTCCTGCGGGCTGCGATAGACGGCGAACGCGCGCCCGGCGCACTCCACCTCGATCACGTCCTCCGCCTCGATGTCGTCGACGGCGCAGGCCTCGACCCAGCCGTCTCGGACCCCGTCCTCACCCACCCCGCTCACGCCTCGAACACCGCGTTGTGCATCTCGGGCCGGAACGGCTGGGCCGCCGGCGGCAGCTCCCGCCGGACGTAGTAGCCCGGCTCCCGCATCTGGCGCAGGAGTGTCGGCACGATCTCACGGTAGGCCGCGAACAGGCTCGTGTACGGGATGGGCAGGTCGGGCGCGACCTCGGCGTGGAGCCGGGGCAGCGCGTGGTACGGGACCATCGGGAACATGTGGTGCTCGACGTGGTAGTTCATGTTCCAGTAGAGGAAGCGGAACACCGGGTTCATGTGGATGGTGCGGGCGTTGAGCCGGTGATCGAGCACGTTCTCGGCCAACCCGGCGTGCTGTGAGAGCCCGAACAGCGCCGCCAGCCAGCGGCCGTAGAGGGACGGCAGGCCGACATACATGAGCGGCAGGAACGAGTGCAGGACGATCGCGGCGCCGACGACCACGGCGTAGATGGCGACCCATGCGCGCGCCTCCCGGTACACGCGGAAGCGCTCGCTCTCGGGGATGAAGGTCTTCTCCTCCTCGGTGAGTCGTCCCGCGGCGTGGCGCCCCACGCTGATCGCCGTGTCCCAGGCATCACGCAGCCCGATGACGTTGATCACCAGCTTGGCCATGTCGGGCGGTCGCATGGCGGCGATCTCGCGGTCGCGTCCCACGATGATTGTGTCGGTGTGGTGGCGGGCGTGGCTCCAGCGCCAGAACGTCGGCTCCTTCATGTTCATGAACGAGGCGACCTGATAGAGGACGTCGTTGATCTGAGATGTCTTGAACGCGGTCCCGTGGCCGCTCTCATGCCAACGCGAATCGGTCGCCGATCCGTAGAGCACCCCGTAGACGATGAAGCACGGCACGGTGAGCCACGTGCCCCAGAACAGTCCGCCGGCGACCCCGAAGGCGACCAGCAACGCCAGCCACAGCGCGGTGTCGCGCAAGGCGGGCCCGTCGCTGCGGCGCATCAGCTCCTTCATGCGCTTGCGCGGGATGTCGGGGTGGTACCACTCGGCCGCCACCAGACCCTGCTCGGCAGCGCGCTGCGCGTTGGGCCCGATGAGGCTGTAGTCCGTCTTCTCCGTGGTTGCCATCCCGACCCGATCCTCGACTGACGTGCCGAGCTCGAGTCAAGCACACGCTAGTTGCGGCGACCGAACAGCCGCCCGATGGCCGCGAGGAACCGGCGGACCGGACCGGCCTCGGAGCGGGCGGAGTCCGAAGCGGCCGCAGCGGCGGCGATGGCGGGTCGCCGTGCGGTCTCCTGCGCCGACACCGCCCGCACTCCCGACGCGCTCGGTGCGCTCACGGCGCTCGGTGCTGCGCCGAAGAGCGACTCGGCGGCGGTGTTGGCCCAGATGACGGATCGGAGGTACAGCTCGTCGGCGTGCGGCACCGTCGCCCCTGCCCCGGTCTCGCCCTGCTCACGCGCGGCGACGGCGTCGAGCAGTTCGCCCAGGGGCCCGCGGCGGTGCACGAGCGCCTCGCGCATGTCGTCGGCCAGGGGCAGCGAGTCGACCACATCCTGCATCGGGGTGTCCATGAGGGCATCGATCACGGAGAACAGGCCCAGCGTGAAGAGCTCGGACCCGCCGGCGAGGTCGAGCTCCTCGCCCGCCAGCTCGCAGAAGCGCGCGCGTGTGAGCGCGGTCAGCGTCAACTCGGTGGGCTTGTCGTCGACGCTGGCCAGCACGCTGAGCGTCGCCCACCGCCGGGCGTTCTCGAGCCCCAGGAGTGCGAGCGCGTGCCCGATCGAGCGGACCTCGCTGCGTACGCCGAAGAACGCTGAGTTGACGTAGCGCAGCATGCGGAAGCTCAGGGCCACGTCGCGCCCGATCAGATGGTCGACGTCGGAGAGCTCGACATCGGAACGCTGGAGCGCGGCCACCACCTGCAGCAGGGCAAGTCGGTTGGCGGAGATGCTGCGGGTGGCGACGACGGCCGGCTGGCAGAAGAAGTAGCCCTGGAACAGGTCGCAGCCGAGCCCGGCGCAGAACTCGTGATCGGGATGGCTCGCGACGCGGTGTGCGAGCACCTTGCAGGGCTGGCCCTGCAGGCTCTGCATCGCCGCGCTGAGTCCGTCATGGCCGAGCTCGAGCACGTTGAGCTTGACGACGTCGAAGAGGTCGAGCACCGAGGCTGCGTCTGACTCTGAGCCAAACCCGTCCAGGGCAAGGCGGTAGCCCTGGCTCTTGAGGTCGCGCAGCGCATCGACCAGCTCCTCGTCGAACACCTCGGATTCCGAGATCTCCAGGCCGCCGAGGCCCACCGGGATCACCTGTGCCAGCCCGTCCACCACGAAGTCGCGCCCGACGTTGATCCACGCCGTCTTGTGCCCGACGATCCGCCTGAGCTCGAGCTCTGTGAACGAGTTGAGGACCACCGTCGCCGTCGCGCGCCCGGGGTTGTCCGACAACCCGTCACCCGCGTATCCGCTCCCGCGGAACAACAATTCATAGCCCACGACGTCGAGCTTGCGGTCGAAGATGGGCTGGCGCGCGATGAAGGCGGAGTTCATTCAGATCCTCAGGGCTTAGTCGGCATCCGGGGCCGGGCGCTGAAGCCGAACGTCAGCAGGTGGACCGGACGCCGAGGGTTCGATTCCCACGGCCGGCGGGCCGGGCCCGGTCAGTTGTCCCAGACCTGGTCGTCGACCGCATCGGCGACGTATCCGGCAGCCGACTCGTGATAGGTGACGTCGACCTGATCGCCGGGATTCACGCCGTCGAACAGGCCCATACCGGGGTCGGCGATGAACGTGTCGGGCTGCCCGGTGGCCTGATCGGTGAGGGTGACGCTCCCGTCGCTGACGTCGCTGACCACTCCGGTGGCGTCCTGCTCGACGTACTCCACGTCGTCGGCGCTCAGCGACCCGTCGGCATTCGCGTAGTAGGTCACGTCGACGACGTCACCGACAAGGAACCCGTCGGTCAGCGCGGCGGTCGGGTCCACGGAGAAGCCGAGCGTGACCGATCCGGTGTTGATCGCCAGTCGGGTCGCGGAGACCTGGGTGAGCGTCCCTTCGGCGAGCTGATCATCGCCCGAGCCGTCCCCGGAGCCGTCGCCGGAGCCGGAGGTCGCGCCGCCGCCGGTGCTCGACGAGCTGGGCAACGTGAGCGTGATCGTCCAATGCCCTTGGGCGTCCACCGTCTCTGAGATGAGCACGGTCTCGCCCGGCGCCAGGCCCTGCACCTGGATCGTGACCGGCGCCGTGGACACCGCGGCGGCGTGCGCGACGGGCTGAGTCGAGACCTGCTTGGAGGACAGGCGCAGCGCGTTGCCGTCGCCGAGACGCAGCCGCACCTGCTTGGAGCCGGAGCGGACCACCTTCGCGTAGAAGGAGATCGTCCCGAACGCCCGCGCGGTCTTCTTCACGTGCGAGATGGTGCGGCCCGAACGCCGATAGCTGACGCTGTCGCCGAGGCTCAGGCGCGGTAGCGTGCCACGGAAGCGGTAGTCGTGCACCACGTGCGCGGCGTCGACCAGCTCCACCGTGTGGTGGCGCGCGTCCACTGAGAGGACCTTCGAGCGCGGGGTGTGCGCCAGCGCCCCGGCCGGGAACACGGCCAGGCCTGCCAGGCCGGCGGCCAGCAACAGACGTTTCATTTTGTTCGCTTCCTTGCTTTGAGGCGTGTTGCCCTCCGTGGGCGACGCCGATTCGCTCCTGCTGTCCTCAGACAACGGCATCGGCGCGTCTTACGATGAGCCTGGTGCGCATCCGGCTGGACGGGTGTTCGAACATCACGTTCCGGAGCGCTTTACCCTTTCAGGCAGATGGCCCCTACGCGCCTGCCGCTGTTCCGGGGCCGGATCACCGAGCGCGAGGATCTGGACCGGCTGCTCGCGACCGTGGCTCACGGTCGCAGCCAGGTGCTGGTCGTCCGCGGCGAGGCCGGAGTCGGCAAGTCGGCGCTGATGCGCTACGTCGCCGAACAGGCCGCCGAGTTCCGTGCCGCCCAGATCTCGGGCGTCGAGTCCGAGATGGAGCTGCCGTTCGCCGGGCTTCACCAGCTGTGCTCCCCGATGCTGGCCCACGACGCCGCGCTGCCCGAGCCCCAGCGGTCCGCCCTGCACATCACGCTCGGCCTCGCCGCCGGCGATCCCCCCGATCGTTTCCTCGTGGCCCTGGCCGTGATGAACCTGATGGCCGAGGTGGCCGAGGATCAGCCGTTGCTGTGCCTGATCGATGATGCCCAGTGGCTCGACGGAGCCAGCAGCCAGGTGCTGGGGTTCGTCGCCCGCCGCCTGCTGGCCGAGCGCGTAGCGATCGTGTTCGCCGCGCGCGACCCGGGCGGCCTGAGGATGCGCGACCTGGCCGGCCTGCCCGAGATGCGGCTGAAGGGGCTGTCCGAGGATGAGTCCCGAGGTCTGTTGGAGTCGGTCCTGCCGGGTCCGCTGGACGCCGGCGTGCGCGACCGCATCGTCGCCGAGACGCGAGGCAACCCGCTGGCCCTGCTCGAGCTGCCCCGGGGCCTGACCGCCGGCCAGCTCGCGGGCGGGTTCGCCCTGCCCGACGCCGCGGACGTACCAGGCCAGATCGAGGACTCCTACGGGCAGCGGATCGCCCGCCTCCCCGAACCCACCCGGCGCTTGATGCTGCTCGCGGCGGCCGACGCCGTCGGCGACGCCACGCTCCTGTGGCGGGCCGCCGCGGCCGCGGGCGTGGGACGTGACACGGCCGAGCCCGCGGCCGAGGCGCGGCTGCTCGAGATCGGGGCACGCGTGCGCTTTCGCCATCCGCTGGTCAGGTCAGCGGTCTACCGCGCCGCATCGCGGGCGCAGCGGCGCGCCGCCCATGGCGCCCTGGCCTCGGCGACCGACCCGGTGCGCGATCCGGACCGGCGCGCCTGGCATCGCGCGCACGCGGCCACCGCTCCCGATGACGACGTGGCGCAGGAGCTGCTGGATTCGGCGACGCGCGCTCAGAGCCGGGGCGGCATCGCGGCCGCGGCCGCCTTCCTGGACCGGGCGGTCACCTTCACCGCTGACCCCGGGCTGCGGGCGTCACGGGCTCTGGCCGCCGCCCGCGCCAAGCTCGAGGCCGCGGACTTCCTGGCCGCGGAGTCTCTCCTTGCCGCCGCCGACGCCGGGCCGCTCGACGAGCTCGGCCGCGCGGAGCTTCAGCGCATGCGCGCGCAGATGGCTTTCGATCTCAGGCGCGGCCGCGATGCCCCGGCGCTGCTCGCGTCGGCCGCCCAGCGCCTCGAGCGCCTCGATCCCGAGCTCGCGCGCGAGACCCACCTGGCGGCCCTGATCGCCACGGTCTACGCGGGGCGGCTGGCCGACCGCCGCGACCTCACCGGCCTGACGCGGGCGGCGACCGCGGCGCCGCCGACGGACGGGCGGCCGGCGCCCCACCAGCTCCTGCGAGGGCTCGCCACCCGCCTGACCGAGGGGTACGTCGCCGCGGCGCCGATGCTCAGCGAGGCACTGGCCGACTACCTGCGCGGCGAGCGAGAGCTGGATTGGCTGTGCGTGGCCTTCAACATCGCGGCAATGGACCTCTGGGACGACGAGGCGTGGCTCGAGCTCGCCTCCAGCCAGGCCGCTCTGTCACGCGGCACCGGCACCCTCGTCCTGCTCCCCTACGCCCTCGACTACCTCGCCGGTTTCCACATCCAGGCCGGGGACCTGTCGCGAGCGTCTGGCCTGGTGGCGGAGTCCGCGGGCCTCCAGCTGGGCGCGCGCGCCGAAACCCTCCCCTACATGCCGCTGCGGCTCGCCGCCTGGCGCGGCGAGGAGGGAGTCGCGGCGGAGCTGTTCGAGGTGATGATGCGAGGGGCCCGGGCGCGCGGGGAGGGCTGCGCCATCACCGCCGCCCACCACGCGATGGCGATTCTCCACAACGGGCTGGGCCGGTACGACGAGGCGTTCGACGCCGCGCACAAGGCGGCCGACGACGACGAGATCGCCACCTCGTCCTGGGCGCTGTACGAGCTGGCGGAGGCAGCGTCGCGCAGCGGTCGCATGGACATCGCCCGCGACGCCGCCGACCGGCTGTGGGAGCGCACCGGCGCCAGTGGCACGGCCTGGGCCATGGGAACGGGAGCACGGACACGGGCGCTCGTCGAGTACGGTGGCGCCAGCGAGAGCCTTCACCAGGAGGCGCTGACGTGGCTGGGCGAGACGGGCATGGCCGCGCCCCTGGCCCGAGCGCGGCTCACCTACGGGGAATGGCTGCGCCGCGAAGGGCGCCGAGTGGACGCGCGCGAGCAGCTCCGTGCCGCGTACGAGGCCTTCGTCGCCATGGGCGCAAACGGGTTCGCCGACCGGGCCCGCCGCGAATTGCTGGCCACCGGCGAGACGGTCCGCAAGCGCCGGGACGACACACGGGATGAGCTCACCCCGCAGGAGGAGCAGATCGCACGCCTCGCGCGCGAGGGCCGGACCAACCCGGAGATCGGCGCCGAGCTCTATCTCAGTCCGCGCACGGTGGAGTGGCACCTGCGCAAGGTGTTCACCAAGCTCGGCATCTCCTCGCGCAAGAGTCTGCACGACGCGCTTCCCAGCCCGGAGCGCGAGGCCGCGCCGGTCTGACCGCGGCCCGTCACTCGAGAAGCTGCTGGCCGCCGTCGATGTCGTAGGTGGCGCCGGTCAACGCGGTATTAGCCATTGTGTGCACGGCCAGCGCGGCGACGTCCTTGGGCCCCACGACACGGCGGATGGGCAGCGTGGCGCGCAGCTCCGCACGGCGGGCCTCGAGCTGATCACGGAGGAGCGCCGCTGACAGGCCCGTGTCGACGAACCCGGGCGCGATCAGGTTCACGCGCACCGGCGCCAGCTCGAGGGCCAAGCTCCTCGTCAGCGCGGGCATCGCCGCGGTGACGGCGGTGATCAGGCTGCCGGCATTCGCGCTGCGTCCGCCGGTGCCGCCCATCAACACCAGGCTGCCGCCCGGGGTGACGTGGTCAGGGACGTGGCGGGCGACCTCGAGCGACTGGACGATGTGCTCGGAGACGCCCGCGCGCACGCCATCGGCGCTCATGTCGGCCAGCCGGCCATAGTGCGGGTGCCCGGCGGTGACCATCACGTGGTCCACCGCAGCCTCCAAGCCCGCGAAGAAACGGCTCAGCGCCTCCGGGTCGCCGGCATCAAACGCGGAGGTGCTTCGCGCTCCGACCTCGGCCCCGGCCCGTTCCAGCCGCTCCGGGTTGCGCCCGGCAAGGACGACCTCGGCCCCCTGGGCACGGGCCAGGCGGGCGGTCTCCAGCCCGATCCCGGCGCTGCCTCCGATGACGACGACGGTCTGCCCCTCCAGTGCCTCGGTCATGGCGTCACCGCCGCCGGCTGACCGGCGGCGTTGATCTCACGACGGACGGCCTTGACCGCCGCGCCGACGATCTCCGAGAAGCTCGGGAAGGGCTGGATCGTGTCGCGCAGAACCTCGACGGGCACCCGCGCGCGGATCGCCAGCGTCACCTGCTGCAGCCACTCGCCGGCCTCGGGACCCAGCCCGTAGGCGCCGGTCACCACCTCCCCGTCACTGAGCAGGGTGAGAAAGCCGTGCGACTCGGCGTAGGCATGTGTGTAGGTGGCCGTCTTGGCGACCTCTGACAGCATCGCGGTCCCCGTGAAACGGGCGCCCTCGGTGGTCCCCACCGAGCCGGCCTGGGGGTTGGTGTAGGTCACGCGGGGCACGGCCTCGTAGTGCGCCTCGCGCGGCTCGCCGAGGATGTTGGAGGCGACGACCTCCCCCTGATACTCACCGACGTGCGTGAGCTGCCAGATGCCGGTCACGTCGCCGACGGCCCAGAGGCGCTCGCCGGCACGCAGTTGCCCGTCGACAGGGATGCCGTGCGGGTTCTCCTCGATGCCGACGGTCTCCAGGCCGATCCCGGCGACGCGGGGCCGGCGACCGGTCGCCACCAGCAGGCGGTCCCCCCGCAACTCCCGCCCGTCGTCGAGCTCCAGCACGAAGTCCTCGCCATCGCGTCGGGCGGCGGTGGCGCGCACCCCGAGCGCGAGCTCGATGCCCTCGCGCCGGAGGGCCTCGCCCAGCGCCTCGCCCAGTGCGGCCGGCTCGCGCGAGAGCAGATGCGCGGCGCCCTCGACGATCGTGACCTCGGCGCCGAAGCTCCGCGTCACCTGGGCCAGCTCGGTCCCCGCGGGGCCCCCGCCCAGCACGAGCAGCCGGCGTGGGACCTCCGTCATCCCCGTCGCCTCCCGGTTGGTCCAGATCCCGTCGAGCTCGCGCAGGCCGGGAACCGGAGGCACGAACGCGTCGGCGCCCAGGGCCACGACCACGTGCTCGGCGGTGTAGCGGCGGCCGTCGACGTCGACGGCACCGGTTCCGGCCAGACGGCCGCGTCCGCGGATCAGCTCGACGTCGTGGTCAGTCAGCCATTGCGCCGCGCCGGCGTCCGAGTACTTGGAGACCATGAAGTCCCGGTAGGCCAGCGCGGCCGCCACGTCCACCTCGGCGGTGCCGGCCGCCTCGCGGGCACCCTGCACCGCCTCGCCGGGGCGCAGAAGCGTCTTGGACGGGATGCACGCCCAATACGAGCACTCGCCGCCGACCCGTTCTCGCTCGACAATGGCCACCCTCAAGCCTCCCTCGGCCAGCGCAGCGGCGCAGTGCTCCCCGGGCGCGCCGGCGCCCAGGACGATGACGTCGTAGTCGTGGCTCGTGCTCATCATCACCTCTCAGACCGCATGCAGGGTGGGATCCATTGTGCTCGCCCCGTAGAAGCGCGTCCGGTCACCGGCCTCCCACGCCTCGCGCAACCCCGGCGTACCGAGGTCCCAGTCCGCCCGGATCTCGCGGGTGGCGTCGCGCAGATCGCGCCACAGGTCGGCGAACGAGGGCCGGCCCCAGAACCAGTACCCGTTGTAGACGCTGTGGATGACCAGCCCGGGCTTGAGCACGAGCGTATGCGGCACCATCGGATCGTGACGGGGGTCGGTGTACTCCTGGACGTCCAGGTCCTTCTGGACCTTGCGCCCGGCGTCGGAGAGGAACGTCCACACGGCGCCCGTGGACGCGCGGAACTCATTGCTCTCGAAGATCGGGTCGGTGGAGATCGTGACGACCCGGGTGTAGGCCACCGCGATCTTCGGATAGTTCGTGGCGAGCTCGATGTGCTGCTGGTGATCCTTGGGACAGAAATGGCCACGCGCCAGGAGCAGGATCATCGGGTCGTTGCCCTGCAGCTCTGAGAGCCGGCGCCGGACCTTCGTGTGGTCGGTCAGCTCGTAATCAGGGAAGGTCCCGCCGGGGGTGATGTCGGCGCGCATCGGGTGCTCCTGTGTCGGTGACGCTGGCTGATGCCGTCAGCCTCGCGCTGCGCTGCGCCCGTCGCGCCCGTGGGTCACCCTGGTCCGCGCCCGGGCCGGCGGCGATCAGGGCGCCGCCGAGGGCAGGAAGTCGATGAGCAGCCGGTTCAGCTCCTCGGGCGCCTCGAGCTGCATCCAATGGCCGGGTCCTTCCAGCCGCTCATAACGCCAGTCGCCCGTGACGTGGGCAGCCGAACCGGTCATCTGACGCTCGGTGAGCGCCATGTCACCCGAGCTCCACACGCCCATGGTGGGGGCGCCGACCGGGGGGAGCCCGAACCCGGAGCGCAGCCACACCTCGGGCGGCATATTGGCGCGGTAGTAATTCAGCGCGGGCGTCAGCGAGCCGTTGGCCTCGAGCTCGGCGATCACCGCGTCGGTGTCGGGGTGGCGACCCCAGGCCCGGAAGTTGGCCCATCCGTCGGCCGACAGCCACTCCTCCGCGACGCCGGAGAACTGGAACAGGAGCATGTACCACGACTTCTGGTGCTGCTCGAACCCGCCCGCGCGGAACGTCGCCGGATGCCCCACCGAGAGCGCGACGAAGTGGTCGACGCGATCGGGAGCGAGGGCCGCGAGGCCCCATGCCACCGCGGCGCCCCAGTCGTGGCCGACCACGTGGGCGCGCTGCACGCCCGCGTCGCCCATCACGGCCAGCACATCGCCCGCCAGCAACGCGATCGCATACGCCTCCACCTCGGCGGGCTTGTCGGAGCGTCCGTACCCGCGCATGTCGGGCACGATCACCTGAAAGCCGGCCTCGGCGAGCGCGGGAATCTGGTGGCGCCACAACCCGCCCGTGTCGGGAAAGCCGTGCAGCAGCACGACTGGACGACCCTCACCTACCACCTCGTAATTGATCCCGACGCCGTTGTTTTCGACCCGCATGCACACCCCTGGCTCGATCCCCGTATGTGTGTCGGGGAGGCTTCTCCGGTGAAATGACCGGGTCATATCTTGACGCGCCACGAGCACGACGAACAACGGGGTGAGCGCGCGGCGCCCCCCGCGCCGGGTCATGAACCGGTGCCCGTCGTACTCGTCGCTCACCGGCAGCACCCGCTGGGTGGCGGAGACCAGGGCGTTGTCGGTGACCGACGGATCCCGGTTGCGGTGGCGGAACAGCTGGACCGCCGTGACGGCCAGGAGGAGGCCGAAGAGCAGATAGGTGAAGGAGAACGCGTCGAGCATCGCGGCCCCGAGCGCGATGAACAGGCCGCGCAGGATGAGCGCGCCCACGATCCCGATCATCAGAAGGCGCGACTGCTGCTCGGCGGGAACCGCGAAGGTGCTCATGATGATCACGAACACGAACAGGTTGTCGACCGAGAGGCTCTTCTCGACGACATACCCCGCGAAGTACTGCGCCCCGAGATCCCACCCGGCGATGAGCGCGAACGCCACTCCGAACAGCACCGCGATGGCGACGTAGAACACCGACCAGCCGGCCGCCTCCCCCACGCCCACCGCGTGAGGACGACGACGGCCGTGCCACAGGTCAAAGGCCACCAGCCCGGCGATGAGGCCGAGCGTCGCCGCCCAGCCGGTCAGAGTGGCCACGGCCGGTGGCCGATCTTCACAGCGCTCACTGGCGCAGCAGCACCTCCACCGCGGGACGCCGCCCCGTCGCACCCAGCCATTGCTGTGACATCGGCGCGGGGACGATCAGCCGGCCTGTGCGTCCACGATCGGCACCGTCAGCGCCACGCCGGTGCCGGCCAGGCGCCGGCGGATGTCCCCATCGGCGACGATGGTCAGCTCGGCGGCCCATTCGGCGGTCTGCGGCCACCGCATGAGCGCCGTGACGCCCGCCGGATCGATCTCGGCGATGTCACGTAGATCGAGGGTCAAGCTCCGGTAGGTGCCTGCCCGGGTAAGGGCCACCTCGGACAGGCGCTCGACGCTGGTGCTGTCCAGGCTCCCGGTGGGCGCCAATGTCAGCGCCTCGCCGGCGCGGCTGAGGCGGACGCCCCAGCGCCGGCGTCCAGGGCCGGGGAGGCGACGGGCGACCTCGCGGGTGAGGTCCTCGGGGTCGCGCGCGATCGCGTCGGCTCCGAGGACCGACGAGCCGACACGCGGCTCCGCGCGCCCCGTGAAGTCGCACACGATGACCACCGGCGGGTCGGCCAGGCGGCGCAGATCGGTACACATCGGCGCCAGCCACCGCGCGTCCTCAGGTCCGGATGCAACCGCGACCGCAAGCTCGATGTTGCCCGCGCGCACGACCCCACGAGCGGTGTCGGTCATGTCGTTGGGCAGGCGCGCGACGCTCCAGCCGGCGGCGTCGAGGCACTCCGTGGCCACGCTCCCATCCACCGCCTCGATCCCGTGATCGCCACAGGTGAGCAGTGCCGCACGACGGCTGCCCTGCGGCGCTCCGGCCAGCGGGAGGCGGACGAGCAGGTCGGCCACGATCGACTCCCCGATGCCCGCCGCCAGCCGCGCTCGCAGGCCCCGGTCGGCATCTTGCAGCTCGATCAACGCAGGGCGGACGACCTGGACGTAGAGCAGGCCCGGTGGGGCCCCGGCGTCGGCCGCGTCGGCGATCGTCCGTCGCGCGCTGCGCACGTCGGACGCGGCGAGCGCGGCCCGGAAGGCGATGGCGACCTCGCCGTGCGAGCCGGACTCATGAGCGGAGGCCGTAGCGAAACGGGGCTCGGGGTGAACCTCCACGCCGGCAGTCTAATCGTCAGACCGGCCTCGTCGGATGATTTAGAGCGTCCCGACCGGGGAAGCCGAGATGATTGTGGGTGCCATGCTCCGTCGATTCGAACTGAGGCGTGACGTGCACGCGCCGGCCGCCGCCCGGCAAGCGGTGCGCGAGAGTTGCGCCGGCCTCGATCCGGAGAGCGCCGCGGCGGCATGCCTCCTGGTCTCTGAGCTCGTCACCAACAGCGTGCAACACGGGGAGGGCGAGGGCGTCACCGTGCTCATCGACTCCGGTCTCCCGGACACACTGCGTTGCGAGGTGATCGACGACGGTCACGGCTTCGTTCCCGTCGCGCGGGCCGATCGGCCGACCGGTGGCTGGGGACTCCAGTTCGTGGAGCAACTCTGCTCCAGCTGGGGAGTGCGCGAGGGCTCCACCCACGTGTGGTTCGATCTGCCGATTCGCGGATCGAGCCAGGAGTGACCGCTCGTTGGCCGGCGGTCCGGGCCGGCGCGTCGATCTAGCGCAGCGCGGCGGGGAGCAGCGCCGGGGTGAAGCTCAGGGTGCGGCGGTCAAGGACCTGGTCGGGCTCGATCGCCCCGGCCGCAGTGACCCGGTAGAAGCCCGGGCGGCAGCCGTCGCGGAGGTGCTCACAGATGAGACCGCCGTCGCGGGTCGGGTGGGCGAGCAGAAACCCGGGCGTCGCGCTCTGGAGCAGCCGGAAGCTGACCACGGCCGCGTGGGTGGCGGACTCGATGACGGGCGGGGCGGGAGGTGCGAGTGCGAGCATGATGTGTGCCTGGCGTCGGGGGCGGCGTTCTCCTCCCTTGATCGGACGCTGAGGCTCAGGGGTTGAGCCCCAATGCTTCGGGACTCCAATGCACGCCGTCCTCACGAGACCACCTGCGCGGTTGGCTCCGACGCTACGGCTGTGGATCCAGGCAGCGGGCGCAGGTGATCGAACGCCCCGCCGGGGACGGGGCGTTCGCACGGCTTCAGCTGCGCCTGGGCAGCTGCTCACGCATCCGGCGCGGGATGAATGTTCTGGTTGACGTGGAAGACGTTGTCCGGGTCGTACCGGGCCTTGATGCGCGCGAGCCGGTCGTAGTTGCCCCGGTAGGTGGCGCGGACGCGCTCCTGTCCTTCGTCCATCATGAAGTTGACGTAGGCGCCGCCGGCCGAGTACGGGTGGGTCGCGTCCCAGTAGCCGACGCACCAGTCCCGGATCGCGCCGGCGTTGGCCGGCTCGGGATCAACCCCGAAGATGACCTCAGCCCACTGCGCGTCGCGGTAACTGAAGGCGGTGTCAGCGGAGTCCACGTCGTGCGCGGCGCCGTCGATCGGGTAGAGGTGCATGGTCGAGTGCATCGACGGCAGCTTCTGACCCCATTCGAGATGGCGCTGGATGAGATCGTCTGACAGCTCGTTGACGAAGTCCGCGCGCCAGTAGCACTGCAGGCCCTTGGTGTAGAGCCCGTCGAACAGGCTCTGGAGGGCGGGATGCGGGACGGGGCCGACGCCGTGCAGCAGCGGAGTTCCGACCTCGTGGACCGGCGCGAGCAGGCGCGTCGCCTCATCCTCGGACCCCACGATGCACCACATGATCGCGCACACCTTGCGCATGTGGAGCTCCTGCGGGAACAGGTCGACGGGCGGCACGGTCATTGCGGCAAAGAAGCCGTTGACGGCGCGCGGCGCCGAGGGCAGGAACTCCCGGTAGAACCGCATCACCTCGGGGATCTGCTCGATCGGCCAGAAGGTGGGGCCCGCCATCAGGGTGGCCCCGACGGGGTGCGTGCGGAAGTCGAACGACGTGACGACGCCGAAGTTCCCGCCGCCGCCGCGCAGCGCCCAGAACAGATCCGGATGCTCCTCGGCGCTGGCGCGCACCTGCGAGCCGTCCGCGAGGACCACATCGGCCCCGACGAGGCTGTCGATCGTGAGCCCGAAGCGGCGCGTGAGATGGCCCAGGCCCCCACCGAGCGTCAGGCCGCCGACGCCGGTGGTCGAGATGATCCCCGACGGCGTGGCGCGCCCGTACTCGGCGGTGGCCCGGTCCACCTGCCCCCATGTGCATCCGCCCCCGACCCGCACAAGGTCAGCCTCGGGATCGACGACCACGTCGGCCAGTCCCGCAAGGTCGATGACCAGCGCATCGTCGGCGACGCCGAGACCGCCGCCGTTGTGACCGCCGCCGCGTACCGCGATCGCGGCGTCATGCGCGCGGGCGAACGCGATGGCGCGGACGACGTCGTCAGGGCTGTCGCAGCGCACGATCGCGGCAGGATGGCGGTCGATCATGCCGTTGTGCACGGCACGGGCCTCGTCATAGCCCGGATCTCCGGGCCCGACGATCCGCTGGTTGAGGTCAGGCAGCTCGCGACGAGCGACGTCGGCGAGGGACGTGGTGGCGGTCATGTGATGCTCCCCGGTGTAGGTGGCCGTCGAGCCGAGTGGCTCAACGAAAGACCGTACGCCAGGCCCGGCGCCCTGTCATGACCCGGTTTGACCCACTTTCGCAAGGACTTGTACCGTGGAGCACGGGGGTGGCATGATCAGATCTGACTAGGGGCTCCACCATCGCTCGCATGAGCAAGCTGCCGGGACCACTTCGCCTGACTCCGTCGTTTCCGTTCGCGGGCCGCACACGGGAGCTGGCGACGCTGCGGGCGCTCATTCCTCGCGCGAACGGTGAGGGACTCAGGTTCGCGCTCGTCGGCGGCGAGGCCGGGTCCGGCAAGAGCCGGCTCGTCCACGAGTTCGCGCAGGGCGCGGCCGGCGGAGGCGCGCTCGTGCTGTACGGCGCCTGCGACTCGGTGGTGAGACGTCCCTACGGACCCTTCGTGGAGGCAATCGCCCAACTCGTGCGCAACATCGACGAGGGAACCCTGCCGGCCGATCTCGGCGCCCATGCCGACGAGCTGGCCCTCCTCGTGCCGGACATGGCCCAGCGTTTCGGTGAGCGGCAGCTTCCGGTTGCGGCGGATCCGGATACCGCGCGCCACCGGCTGCATGGCGCTGTGGGCGACCTCCTGGCGGCTGCCGGCCGCAGCGTTCCTCTCGTCGTGGTGATCGAGGATGGCCACTGGGCCGATACGCCGACGCTGCTCCTCCTCCGCCACCTGGCGCGCGGGGGCGCCGAGGCGCGCGCGCTGGTGGTCACCACGTTTCGCGACACCGAAGCCGAGGTGCCGGACGCGTTGTCCTCCACGCTCGTGGACCTGCGGCGCTCGGAAGGCGTGGTCCGGCTGCGCCTGGCCGGTCTGACCGCCGATGAGATCGGTGACTTCGTTGCGCGCGCGGTGGGTGACGAGCGAGTCGCGGATCTGCCTCAGGTCGCCGGGCTCCTGAGCGAGCTCACGGGCGGTAACGCCTTTCTCATGACCGAGCTGTGGCGCACGTTGCTGGAGAGCGACGCGATGGCGATCTACGACGGCGGCCCACGGCTGGCCAGCGCCCTGGCCGAGCTCGGGAGCCCGGAGGGCGTGCGCGAGGTCGTCAGCCAGCGGCTGGCCCGGCTCGACACCGGGACGACCCGGCTGCTCGAGCTCGCCGCCGTCGCCGGACCGGAATTCGATCTGTCGGCGATCACGCGGTCGGGACTCGACGATGAGCAGCGGGCAGCGGCGGTGGAGCAGGCGATCGCCCACGGGATGATCGAGGAGGTCCCCTCGCCTCAGATCGCGTTCCGGTTCACCCACGAACTGGTGCGGCGCGCGCTCTATGACCGGATGCCCCGGCTGCGACGAGCCGAACTGCACCTGCGTGTCGCCGAAGCCCTCGAGGAGTCCGGGGCCATGGACAGCGGCCGGGGCCTGGCCACCCTCGCCTACCACTTCGGCGCCGCGGCACCGGTGGACGGACCGGAGCGCGCGATCGAATACGCGCTGCTGGTGGGCCGCTCGGCGCTCAGCGCACTGGCCTTCGACGAGGCCGCGGCCCGCTTCGCCTTCGCGCTCGACCTCGGCGTGAGCGATCTGCGTCGGCGGGCCGAGACACAGCTCGAGCTCGGCACCGCGCGCTTCCGCGCCGGCGGTTCTGACGACGCGATGGAGGCGTTCCGCTCGGCCGCGCAGATCGCTCGGGACATCGGTGACGCCACCCTGCTGGCGAGCGCCGCGGTGGGTTTCGAGGAGGCGTGCTGGAGGCCCGGCATCACCGACGAGGGCGCCGTCGAGCTGCTCGAGGAGGCCTCACGCACGCTCGGGGGCGACGACTCCGAGCTTCGCGTCATGCTCCTCGCCGGCCTGGGCCGCGCATACGCGTTCCTTGGCAACTACGCGGCGAGTGATGTCGTCCGGCACCGCGCGATCACGATGGCGCGCCGCCTGGGCGACCGCCTGGGCCTGGCGACGGTGCTCGTCCGGTCCTACTGGTCGCTGGGCGACGGCAACCTGGATCAGACCCTGGAGATGCTGGCCGAGGCGCGCGACCTGGCGGAAGCCCTGGGCGCCGGCGACCTGCAGACCGAGGCGATGGAATGGCGGGGCGCCGGCCTGATCGCCCGGGGCGACCTGGGCGTGGCCCGGCGCGAGCTGGCCGACGTCCTGGCATTGGCGGCGCGGCAGCGCCAGCCGTTCGCGTTGCACGTCGCCGAGCACTACGCGTCGACCATCGCGCTCTGTGTGGGACAGCTCGCCGAGGCCGAGGCCGCCGCCAACCGGTCGCACGAGTGGAGCCGGCTCCTCACCGGTCGGGCCGCGACAGGAACCCACGGGATCCAGATGTTCGGCATCCGGCGAGAGCAGGGACGCCTGGCCGAGCTGGCCCCGGTCGCGAGGGTGCTCGCCGCCGGCGAGGGCATGCGCGGCGTGTGGCGCCCGGCCTTCGCCGCGCTGCTGGCCGAGCTGGGGATGGAGGATGAGGCACGGTCGGAGCTGACCCGTGTACATCGGGAGGGCCTCGACGCGTATCGCTCGAAGCTGTGGGTGGCGTCGCTGAGCTATCTGGCCGACGCCATCGCGTTTGTCGGCGACGACGTGCTGGCCGACCTCCTGTACCGGGAGCTGACGCCCCTCGCCGGCGGGAACGTGGTGATCGGGCACGGCGTCGCCTCCTACGGCTCGGCGGACCGCTACCTCGGGAGCCTGGCCGCGACGCAGGGTGATCATGAGCGCGCGATCGGGCACTTCGAGCGCGCGCTGGCGGCCAATCGCGCCATGGGGGCCGACACCTGGGTCGCCCACACCCTGTACGAGTTCAGCCGGGCGCTGAGGATGCGGGCTCACCCCGGCGACGAGCAGCGGGCCTCGGCTCTGCTCTCCGAGGCCGCGACCATGGCCGAACGGATCGGGATGGCCGCGCTACTGGCTCGTGCCCAGGCGCTGGGAGCCGCGGCGCCCTGGTCGCGTACGCCCCCAGACGATCTGTCCTGGCGCGAGGTCGACGTCCTGCGGCTGGTGGCCACCGGCCTGAGCAACCGCGAGATCGGCCAGGAGCTCTCCATCAGCGGCCACACCGTGGCCAATCACGTCCGCAGCATCCTGCGCAAAACCGGTGCGGCGAACCGCACCGAGGCGGCCGGCTACGCCCACCGCAATGCCCTTCTGGAGATCGGCGACAGGCGGTAGGATCGCCACATGCCGTTGTATGTCATCGAGCGCCGTTTCGCTGAGCAGCTCGAGATGAGCAGCGACGATGTCAACCTGCTCGAGGAGATCAACGCCGACGAGGGCGTGAGCTGGCTGTTCTCCTTCCTCAGCGCCGACCGATACCGGACCTACTGCCTCTACGAGGCACCGAGTCCTGATGCGATCGTCGCGGCGGCCAAGCGAGCGGGCATTCCGGCTGACGCGGTCACCGAGGTGAGCCGCGTCACCGCTGACAGTTTTCGCTGACTCTCCTACGCGCTTTGACCGGGCGCCGCTCGCGGGTCGTCCCCGCGCGGCAGCGTGATCTCCGCCCAGACGCGGTATCCGTCGCCCCGCTCCTCACCCCAGCGCTCGCACAGCGCGTCGATGATCTGCAGGCCCCACCCGCCCACCTGAGCGTCTGTCGGTGCAGTGGACCCCGCCTGTGATCCCGAGAGCCCGGGGTCGCGGACGCTGACGGTGAGCCGCCCTGCCCGGCGCGAAGCGAGCACATGCAGGTCATCGTGGGGCCGGCCGCCCGAATGCAGGACCGCGTTGTTGACCAGCTCGCTGGCCACCAGCATCACGTCGCCCAGAACCCAGCCAAGCCCGTCGAGCCGGCTGAGCTCCGCCCGTACCGCCGCCGACGCACTCGGAGCGCACGGGAGTGTGAGCGCCATGAGCGTCTCGTCCCTACCCAACATCTATTCAATAGGTACCCGGCTGACCCGAAGTCACCCAGTATCTGCCTACCGGCCGGCCGGGTTCTCAGGGAGCCGCCGGTGGGCGCTGCGCCAGCCGCGCACGCTGCGGCTCGACGGTGTACTTCGGGTCGCGCGCCGACGCCATCCCGGCGGCGAAGATCCCAAAGCGGGTCAGCGCTGACGCGCCGAGCAGCGCCCCGCCCGACAGCGCCGCCACGAGCCGGCTGCGGCGTCCCAGCGTCCCGGCGCCCAGGGCCCCAGCGACCGTCAGCGCCTTGGCCGCCTTCAGGCGCCTGCCCGCGGTGCCCGTGCGCATCGTCTCGGCCACCATCCCGAGGCGACGCTCCAGCAACTGCTCGGCCGCCAGCTCGCCCACCGCGCCCAGCACGGCCATCCGCCGGGCCGGCGCGTTCTCGATCAGCGGCGCGGCCAGCAGGCCGAATCCCGCCCCCGCCCCCGCGGCTGAGCCGACGAACACGAATGGCATCTCGCGATGGCCCTCGTGCCACGCGGGCACCGCGGTGTCGGCGATGAGTGCGGCGGTGTAAGAGGCCACGGCGGGCCCCAGCACCCCGGCCCCCGCTCCCGCGGCGCGCCCGGTGCGCGGCGCGATCCCGCTCAGCTCGCTGGCCGAGCTGGCGATGTTCAGTGGCGCGTACGCAAACAGGATCCACACGCCGACGCTCATCGGCGACGTCGGCTTGAACACGCGCAGCATGTTGAGGAACCGCGCCGGGCGACCCAGGTCGTTGATCAGGGCCGCCAGCGAGGCGCCGATCGCCGCCGTCGCGCACAGCTTGGCGCGTCGCGCCAGCCGGGGCCGGCCGCTGAGATCGGCGCCGGCGGCGAGCAGCGACGACGCACCCGCCAGACCCCCGGCGAACAGGTAGCCGGCGATGTCGCGCTCAGCCCAGACCGGCGGGTTGATGATCGAATTGCCGTAGTAGGACGCGTCGCGGTTGACCGGCGCGTCGCTCACCGGCCCGCTCCGGCGAATGAGACCACCGCGACGGCGAGCATCGTTCCGGCGGCGAGCCCCACCCGCTTCCACATGGCCGGCAGGTCGCGCGTGGTCACCACCGGGTCGGGCGGCAGCCCGTAGACCTCGGGCTCATCGAGCAGCAGGAAGAACGCCCCGTCACCGCCGACGCCATCGCCAGCGTCGTGGCCGTAGAGCCGCGCCTCGGTCACCCCTGCCTCGTGCAGCTCCTCGACCCGGCGCCCGGCCCGGGCGCGCAACTGCTCCAGCTCGCCGAACTGGATCGAGTCGGTGGGACAGGCCTTGGCGCAGGCCGGCTCCTGCCCCACCTCGAGGCGGTCATAGCACAGGGTGCACTTGAAGATGCGCCCGTCATCCTCGCGCTTGTCCAAAACCCCGTAGGGGCAGGCCGGGACGCAATAACCACACCCGTTGCAGACGTCGGCCTGGACCACGACGGTGCCGAACTCCGTGCGGAAGATCGCGCCGGTGGGGCACACGTCCAGACAGGCGGCATGCGTGCAGTGTTTGCACACATCCGAGGACATCAGCCAGCGGAAGTCGTCGTCGTCGCGCTGGAAGTTCGTGACATGGCCGCCGGCCGGCACGCGCCGCTCGATGAAGGCGACGTGGCGCCACGTGTCGGCGCCGAGCCCCTGGGAGTTGTCATGCGACCAGCCGGTCCAGTTCAGCCCGTCCTCGGGAACCCCGTTCCACTCCTTGCATGCCACCTCGCATGCCTTGCAGCCGATGCACACCGACGTGTCGGTGAAGAACCCCATCCGGGGCGGCGCATCCACGTAGCCCGTGTCGGTCGCGGGATCGCCCCCGGGCAGCATGACGTTGAGCAGGCCGCCGGAGTCGCTCACGGCGCCATGCCCGTCTTGGCGGTGATCCCGGCACGGTCGCGGTACTCGCGGACCAGCGACTCGCGCGCGGCCCCGCGCGGGCGCCGGCCCGGCTGAACGTCGACGGTCAAGACCTTCACCTCCTGGATGTGGGAGCTCGGGTCAAGGGACATCGCCGACAGCTCGTTCATCGAGTCTCCACGCGCGTAGCCGTTCGGACCCCAGTGGTACGGCATTCCGATCTGATGGACCGTGCGCCCTTCGACCTGCAGGGGCGTCATGCGGTCGGTGACCATCACCCGCGCCTCCACCACGCCGCGCGCGCTGACGATCATCGCCCACGCGCCGTGCTCGAGCCGCCGCTCGGCCGCAAGCTCCGGCGACACCTCGACGAAGAACTCAGGCTGCAGTTCGGCCAGGTACGGAGTCCAGCGCGACATGCCCCCCGCCGTGAAGTGTTCGGTCAGCCGGTACGTGGTGGCCACGAACGGGAACACATGCGCCCCCGCGTCATCGGGATCGGGGTGGTAGCGGTTGTTCTCGTGCGCGTAGACCTGGCGCGATGGGTTGCGCTGCTGGCGGTGCATGAGGTTGCGCACCGGGGAATCCTGAGGCTCGAAGTGAGTGGGCAGGGGACCCTCGGCCACGCCCGCCGGCGCGTACAGCCAGCCTCGCCCGTCGGCCTGCATGATGAACGGGTCGGTCCCCGAGAGCGCCTCCGGGCCGACCGCGTCGTCAGCGGGTCGGTAGTCCGGCGGCTTGTCCGCCTCGAAATCCGGGGTGTCGTGGCCCGTCCATTTCCCCTGCTCGGCGTCCCACCACACGAGCGCCTTGCGCTCTGACCACGGCTTGCCCTGCGGGTCGGCCGAGGCCCGGTTGTAGAGGATCCGGCGATTGGCCGGCCACGCCCACGCCCACTCACCCCCGGTCCAATTCTGTTCCCGCCCCGGTGTGCGCCGGGCCGTCTGATTGACGCCGTCGGCATAACAGCCGCAGTAGATCCAGCACCCGCACGACGTGGAGCCGTCATCCTTGAGCTGGGTGTAAGCCGAGAGGAACTCGCCGTCGGAGCGCCAGCCGTTGATCTCGGCCAGCACTGCGGCGGCCTTGGGCTCGTCCAGCGCGCCGTGGGTCGGGTAGTCCCAGGTGAGGTCGAGCACGGGCCGGTCCATGTGGTCGGCAGAGCCCGCCAGGCGCTCGCGGATGAGCCTGCCCAGGTGGTAGATGAACCACAGGTCAGAGCGCTGATCCTCGCTCGGATCCACGGCCTTGTGGTGCCACTGCAGCATCCGCTGGGTGTTGGTGAACGTCCCGTCCTTCTCGGTGTGCGATGCCGCGGGAAAGAAGAACACCTCGGTGGCGATGTCCTCGGTGCGCATCTCCTCGGTCTCGATCTCGGGGCCGTCCTTCCACCACGTCGCGCTCTCGATCAGCGAGAAATCGCGCACGACCAGCCAGTCCAGCTTGGACATCCCCAGCCGCTGCATCCGGTTGTTGGCCGATCCCACCGCTGGGTTCTGCCCGAACAACATGTAGCCCTTCACCGTGCCGGCGATCTGTTCCATCACCGTGTCGTAGGTGCTGTGACTGCCCGTCAGCCGCGGCAGATAGTCGAAGCAGAAATCGTTGTCCGCCCTCGCCGTCTCTCCCCACCAGGCCTTGAGCAGGCTGACGGTGTAGTCGCGCATGTTGCCCCAGAACCCCTTGTCCGCAGCGTTGCCGGCGATGAACTCATCCAGGTCAGCGTGCGCGTGGGCGTGCGGCATCGGGATGTAGCCCGGCAGGGTGTCGAACAGCGTGGGGATGTCGCTCGAGCCCTGGATCGACGCGTGACCGCGCATCGCCATCACCCCGCCGCCGGGGCGGCCCATGTTGCCCAGCAGCAACTGCAAGATCGACGCGGCGCGGATGTACTGCGATCCGATCGTGTGCTGCGTCCAGCCCACCCCGTGCACGAACGCGGTGGTGCGCTCGCGCCCCGAGTTGGCCACGAACAGCTCGCAGACCGTGGCGAACACGTCCTGGGGGATGCCGCAGACCCGCTCCACCATCTCCGGCGTGTAGCCGGAGTAATGGCGCTTGAGGATCTGCCACACGCAGCGCGGATGCTCGAGCGTCAGGTCGAGCTCGGGCGTGCCGTGGGCGTCACTGCGACGCTGACCCTCACCGCCCGGGCCCTGGCTGGGGAGGTTGCCCTCCTGGTCGCGCTGACCCGCCGCCGCAGCCACGAACGCGTCCTCGTACTGCCAGCTCGAGGGGTCGTAGCCGCGCAGCTCGGGATCCCAGCCCGAGAACAGGCCGTCGGCGCCGGCGTCCTCGAACTCCTCACGGATGATCACCGGGGCGTTGGTGTAGTGCAGGACGTACTCGCGGAAGTCCGACCCGGTGGTGATGACGTGATTGATGATCGCGCCGAGGAACACGATGTCCGTGCCGGCGCGCAGCGGCACGAACATGTCGGCCAGCGCGCTCGTGCGGCTGTAGTGGGGGTCCACGTGAATCACGGTCGCGCCGCGGGCCTTGGCCTCCACCACCCACTGGAACGCGACTGGATGAGCCTCGGCCATGTTCGAGCCCTCAAGCACGATGAGATCGGAGTTCTGGAGGTCGCCGGGCAGGGTGCTCGAGGCGCCCCGGCCGAACGACGTCCCCAGCCCGACGACGGTGGAGCTGTGACAGACGCGGGCCTGATTCTCGATCTGGATGATCCCGAGGGCGGTGAGGAGCTTCTTGATCAGGTAGTTCTCCTCGTTGTCCAGCGTCGCCCCGCCCAGCGCCGCGATGCTCATACAGCGCCGCACCCGCTCGTCGTCGCGCTCCCACTCCCACCCCTCGCCGCGGGTGGCGACGATCCTGTCGGCGACCATGTTCATCGCCGTCTCCAGCTCCAGCCGCTGCCAGTCGGACTCGTGCGGCGGGCGGTAGAGGACGTGCTCCTCGCGTGACGCGCCCGTGGTCAGCTGCAGCGACGCGGACCCCTTCGGGCACAGCCGGCCGCGGCTGTGCGGGGCGTCCGGATCGCCCTCGATCTGAATGACGCGCTCGTCCTTGACGAACACGTTCTGCGCGCACCCGACCGCACAGTACGGGCACACCGACTTGACGACGCGGTCGGCGGTGCGGGTGCGGGCCGTCATCCGGTCTGAACCCCGTGACTTGACGGCCGCGCCACGCCCGAGCTTGTCGGCGCCGAGGACCTGGCGTACCACCGGCCAGCGGCGCGGCGAGGGCAGGTCGGGGACGCTCATGACTCCCGGCCCAGCTCGCGAGCCGCGCGCGCCGCCACCCACGCGACGACCGTCTCGTCACGCGTGGAGCTCGCCGCCGCCGGGTTGACGAGATGCTGCGAGCTCCCCGGCAGGACCGGCTTGTCGCGCAGCTCGTCAGGATGAAGCGCGTCGCTTCCGTCGGCGGGCACGCCGGTGGCGATCATGAACGCCTGCCCCGGCGGGATGTGCAGTGCCCGGCCCACAGTTTCATAGGAGTGGCCTGCGTCCAGCAGCTCACGGACCTGCGCCCGGGTTGGCATCGCCCGGATGCTATCCCGCAGCGGTTCCCACAAACACCGGTGGTCGCGGCTGTCCGCCGCCGGACACCTCCGCAGAAATTCCTCAGGCCGCGGCGGCCGTCAAAGCGACAAGCGGCGGTCGCTCGTCGACGGGCACCTGGACGACGGCGCCGTCCTCCCACGGACGGAGATAGTGGCCGCCGGTGACGCTGCGTGCACCGTCCAGTCGCCGCTCGACCGCGGCCAGCACCGCGAACGCCATCTCACCCAACGCCCGGAGGGGCTGATGGCGGTTCTGCCTGGTCCCGAGATGACATTCGGCGAGGGCGTGCAACCCGCAGGTCTCCAGCGCGTCAATGAGCACGGCGATCTCGACCCCGTAGCCGACGGGGAACGGGATGCGGGTCAACAGGTCGCGCCGGGCGCCGAACTCGCCCGCCAGCGGCTGGTCGAAGCCGGCGAGCAGCGGGAAATGCAGGTTGAGCAGGGGTCGCGCCATCACCTCGGTCACGCGCCCGCCCTCGTGCGGGAGGCTCTGGCCGCCGGCGCGGAACGGACGGTCGAACGCCCCCTTGACCAGCGCCACCTGCGGGTCGGCGAGCAGCGGCCCGAGCAGGCCGAGGAGATGGTGGGGATGGGGATCCTCGGTGTCGGCGTCCAAGAAGCAGACCACGTCGCCCCGGCTGTGGTGCAACCCGCGCCACAGGGCGTCGCCCTTGCCCAGCGCAGGCCCGTGCGCGGAGAGGAGGTCGTCCTGCTGCACGACGACCGCGCCCAGCGACGCAGCGCGCGCTGCGGTGCCGTCCCGCGACGCGGCGTCGACCACGATGACCTCGTCGACCAGTCCCGCCTGCCGTGCCGGCGCCACCGTACTCTCCAGCACCCCCGCAATGGTCCCCGCACACTCCTTGGACGGCAGCACCACCGACACCGTGGTGCTCCGCTTGCCCGCGCGCAGCCGATCCACCGCGAATGCATCGGCGCGGTAGCGGCGGCGCTCGCGCCACGTCGAGACCGCGAGGTCCACGGACAGTCCCCGCCGCGCGCGCCCGTCGGTCCGCGCCGAGGTCCGCACCCGAACGTCGGCGGCCCTGACCACGGGGATCCGGTGGCGCGCGAGCTTGACGCCGAACGCGTGGTCCTCCAGTGCCGCGCATCCGTCCAGCCCGCCGACGCGCCGGTAGGTCTCGGCCGTCACCCCCAACGACGCCCCCGCGAAGTGGTGATGCTCAGCCTCAGGGTCACGGCGGGTGACCTCCGACAGGCGCTGCTGGGCGTCGCGCTCGCGTCGCTCGCGCACCGCGCTGGGCAGGCGCACGACGTCTTCGGGGTGGAGCTCGATGAGGCCCGCGACGACGGCGGCGCCCCGCGCCAGATGCGCCAGCTGACGGGCGAGCCAATCCTCGGCGGGGGTCGAGTCCGCGTCGGTGGTGGCGATCAAGCCGTCCGTGAGCCCCTGTGCCTCGAGCCGGTCGGCCGCGGCATCCATCCCCAAGCGCCGCGCCGGCCCCGAGCCCGCGCCCGGGCCGTGCAGAACGGTGAGCCGCAGGCCTAGGCGCTGTGCGGCGGCGCGGGCCACGCTCTCGGTGTCATCACCGCAGGCGTCGGCGACGAGGATCGTCTCGAACGCCGCCGTCCCGATCGTCTGGTGTGCGAGCGCGGTCAGGCACGCTGCGATCGTCTGTGCCTCGTCCCGTGCCGGAATGACCACCACGCTCACGGGGGCCATGGGGCCCCCTCGGCGATCAGCTCGCGCCCGCGCTCGTAGTCGTCGTCGTGCTCGTGGGTGAGGACGCCCGCGATCGCACCCTGCCGGCCGTACCAGGCGACGAAAGCGCCATCGTCGTCGCGGCGCAGCCGTGTGGCGTCGAATCCGTCGCCCCACGCCGCGTACTTGAGCGTACGCGTGCCGATCGTCGACCAGAATCCCGGAACCTCGTCCCAGCCCGCGTCGACGCCGGCGGCCGTCTGGCCCGCGATCGCGCCCTGGCCCAACGCGTCACCCCAGTGCTCGACCCGGAGCGGCCGGCCGGCGGCGAGATTCTCGGCCAGGCAGACGTCCCCGGCGGCCAGCAGGCCATCGTGGCCGGTGCGCATCGCGGCGCTCACCGGGACCGCGCCACCGTCGAGCTCCAGGCCCGCCTGGGCGGCCAGCTCGGAGCGCGGCGCCACGCCGGTCGCCATCACCACGACGTCGCCCACCAGTCGCTGCGCACCGGTGCTGACCGCGATCGCCCCATCGGCACGCTCGATGTGCTCCACCGACGCTCCGAGATGGGTGGTCACGCCGTCCTCGATCAGCCAGTCCTGCACGATCTGAGCCTGCGGGTCGCCGAGACGCGCGCTGTTGGGCAGCGGCTCGTCGCTGACGAGCTCGACGGGATGGCCGCGGGCGCGCAGCGAGGCGGCAATCTCGCATCCGATGAAGCCCGATCCGATCACCACCACGCGGTCGCTCGCGTCCAGCCGAGCGGTGAGGCGCCGGACGTGCTCGACCGTGCGCACCACATGCACCCAGGGCCGGTCGGCCCCCGGCACGGGCAGGCGGGTGGGCTCGGCGCCGGTGGCCAGCAGGCAGGTCGCGTACCCGAGCTCGCGGCCGCCCGACAGGAGCAGGTGTCGCCGGCCGGCGTCCAGGGTGACCACGCGCCCGGCGATGAGGTCCACGCCCTGCTCGTCAAGCCATCCCTCCTCCTCCAGCGGCAGGTCGGCCTCCGCGCTCTCCCCCCGCAGGAGCTCCTTGGTCAGCGGCGGACGGCGATAGGGCATGCGCCCCTCGTCGGCGACGATCGCCACCGTCCCGTCGCCGCCGGCGTCGCGGTACGCGCGCGCCGCTGACAGGCCCGCGGGCCCACCGCCAACGACCAGAAGCGAGTACGGCTCGCTCATCGGCGCTCCAACACGTCCAGCAGGTACTCGGGCCGGCACTCTGTCGTCAGTCGCCGCAACCATGGCTGACGCCGAACCTCATCGTGGACGTCGCTGGCGGTCAGCGGCCGTTCGGGCCCCGGGGGCCGCCAGTGCACACACACCAGGCGCGCGCCGGAGACCGTCCGCGCCTCCAACGCCTCCAGCGTCTGCACCAGCGCGGGCGCATCGAGGTAGTAGAGCGTCTCAGACGCCACCACCAGGTCAAAGCGGCCGTCAGGGAGGTCGTCGGGGATGGCCCCCAGCACCGCGCGCGCCTGCCCGTGCTGAGCGAGCGCAGCACGCGCCCGGCGGACCGCGGTGGGCGAGTAGTCGATCGTGGTCAGGTGCCGGCAGCGTGGCGCCAGGCGCGCGCTGAACACGCCGATCGAGCCGCCCAGCTCCAGCGCGTCGTCGAACGGGCCGGGCCCGCAGGCCGCGAGCGTCGCCGCATACTTGGCCTGCTCGTAGGGGCTGGAGTGATATCCCCACGGGTCCGGATCGGCCTGATACTCAGCCTCGAAGTGATCGACGGCGGTCATGTGGCGCTCCGGTCAGACGCCAGCGCCCGGGCGCCCGCGGCGGCGAGCGCGGGGTCCAGGCGGTGCTGCAGCAGGAACAGCTCCAGGTCGCGGCGGGCGCGGTCCAGCCGGCCGCCGGTGGCAAAGGGGTGTGAGCCGCAGGCGCGCTCGGCCTGCGCCAGGATGGTGCGGGCCGCCTGTGCGATCGCGGCCCGAGCGTGCAGAGCAACGTCCGGCAGGTCCTCAGACGCGTCGTCCATGGCGCGGGCGGCCCGCTCGAGCCAGGCGGTGATCGTCTCCTGGGCGGTGAGCATCCGCCCGGTGGCGAGTTCCTCAAGGGCTCCGCGGTCCGGGCGCATCGCTATCGCCTCGAGCGCGCCGTCGACCGCGCAATCGGCCATCCCCGCCCAGCTGGCCGCCGTGCGCAGCGCGTCGCGCGCGAACCACGGTTGCTGCGTCAGCGCGCCTGGACCGCCGAACCGCGCCAGCACCGCGGTGCGGTCGAAGATCACGCGGTGTGAGACCGAGGCGCGCATCCCGGCGCCGCGATACCAGCGCTCGTCGATGGAGACCGTCGCCGGATCGGTGAGATCGACCCATACGGCCGCCGGCGCCGGGGCGTCGGGGTCGCGGGCCAGGATCAGAGCGCGGTCAAGGCCGCCCGCTCCCGAGCAGAAGGTCTTGACGCCGCTGAGGACCTCGCCGGTGCCACGTCGCCACCAGAGTCGCCGGGGTCCCCTCGTCCGGGCGCGGGTCCCCGCCCCACACGCCGACGCGCAACCGGCCCGCGCGGACGGCGCCCAGCTCCGCGTCGCGCAGCTCTGCGGGTGCGTGGACCGCCAGGCGCTCCACCCCGTTGAGATGCCCATCCAGTATCCGGCCGATCGACCCGTCGGCCCGCGCGACGCTGCGCACCAACCCCAGCTCAGCGGCCGCCGGGGGCCGGTCAGCCCCGGGTTGCGCGTTCCACGCCAGCGCCCCCACCGCCTCCAGATCGGCGATCGCCTCCTCGGGAAACGGCGGGACGGCGACGCGATCGCGGTCGCCCGCGCCCGCCGCCACCCTCGCGAGGGCCTCGTCGAGGATCGCCACATTGAGCCCGGGTGGCGTGGCCGTGCTCATGTGAGTGCCTCCAGGGTGAGACCGGTCTTGTGGGAGTGCTCCCCGACGAGCGCGACGTAGTCGAGCGTCGGCTCCACGCTCTCTCGGCCGGCGCCCGGGCCCAGGCCGTCGTGGGCCAGGACGATGGCGCCCTCGGTGAGCCGCTCGCGCGTTGCCTCGAACATCTCGACGGCCGGATCCCCTCGCCAGTCGTGGGTGTCGGTGGTCCAGCCGATGAGCCGCAGGTCACGGTCGCGGGCGACCTGGGTCGACCATGGCGCCACGTCCCCCCACGGGGTCCGCCAGAACGACGGCCGGACCCCCAGCCCGGCGAGGCGCCGCAGTGCCATGTCGGTGTCCCGCACCAGCCAGGCCATGTCGCGCTCGCTGTGGCGGACGTGCTCATCGCAGTGCAGCCCGATCGCGTGGCCCTCGGCCTGGATTCGCTCGATGATCCCAGGGTGCTCAGCAGCACGCGCCGCGATCGGAAAGAAGGTGGCGCGGGCGCCGAGCCTCCCGAGCAGGTCGAGCAGCCTTGGCGTCCACACGGGGTCAGGACCGTCGTCGAAGGTGAGGGTCAGGGCCGGCACGGCAAGCGCAGCGCGCCTCAGGCGGTTGCGCCGGCCGCGGCGACGTCGTGCTTGCCCTCCGCGAACTCCTCGACGATCTTGGCGCAGAAGGCCGGCAGATCATCGGGGTTGCGCGAGGTGACGAGGCCCTGATCCACCACGACCTCCTCATCGACCCAGTTCCCGCCGGCGTTGCGGATATCGGTCTGGAGGCTCGGAAACGAGGTCAGCGTGCGATCGCGCACCAGATCGGCCTCCACCAGCGCCCAGGGCCCATGGCAGATCACGCCCGCCGGCTTGCCGGACCTGAAGAAGTCCTGGACGAATGAGACCACCTCGTCCTCCAGCCGCAGCCGGTCGGCATTGACCGTGCCGCCGGGGAGGATCAGGCCGTCGAAGGTGTCCGGCGACGCCTCGCCGATCGCCTTGTCGACCGTGAAGGTATCGGCGGGGTTGATGTCCGAGTTCATGGCCTGGATCTCGCCCGTGTCGGGTGAGAGCAGCACGGTTGTCGCGCCGGCGTTCTCCACCGCCTTGCGCGGCTCGGTGAGCTCCACCTGCTCCACGCCGTCGGTGGCGATGATCGCGATCGTCTTGCCCTTGAGTTCGTCTGCCATACCAGCGCTCCAATCTCGTCGGTTGGGAGTCTGCCGTGACTACCCCTCCGGCCGGCGGTTACGCAACCGGTCGCGTCAGGCCCTGCGCGCTGGGTCGGCGATCCGCTCGAACACCACAAGGCTGTCGACCTCCGCGCCGATCCGCCAGCCGTCGGGCGTCCGGTCGCGCAGCTCGTCGACCACGCGCGTCGGGCCGGGGCTGCTGCCCGTGCCGCCGGCGCGGCCGTGTCGGGCGTCGTGGAACGCGACCGCCCCGCCGACCCGCACGTGGGGATGCCAGACCTGCCAGTCCTCGCCGCAGCCCTCCGGGCTGTGATCCCCGTCGATGAACACGAGGCTCGGAGACGGGCCCGTCCACGCGCGCCCGACATCCTGACTGCGGGCGACGTGCCAGCGGATCCGCGGCCCGCCGCGCGCGTGGCGGCGCACCGCGAGCCGGGTGGCGAAAGGCGTTCCGTGCCAGCCGGCGCGCATCGCCCATCCGCTCTCATCGGTGAACGGATCGATGAGATGCAGCTCGGCGTCGGGCCCAAGGACGTCGCAGAACACCACCGCGGAGGACCCCTCATAGACGCCGATCTCCACGACGCACCTCGCCCCGGCCGCGTAGCGCCGCAGCATGTCGGCTTCCGCGCCGGTGTGCATCGGCCGGGGCGGGATGAGCCCGGCGGCCAGCGCCACGGCGCGCAGCTCGGACTGGTTCTTGATCGCGTCGGGCGTTCGTGAGCGAAGGGCTGAGGGCAGCGGCATCGCGGGCCGATGCTACGACGCCTCGTCGGCCCGACGCCGGCTCCGGGGGCCGACCCGGTTTAGAAGTCGGTGCTGGGAGTGTTCAGCGCGCCGCCGGCGACGATCGCGGTCCACACGAGGGCGGCGACGATGCTGACGGCGATGACCCACACCCCGTGCTTGGACGCGGGCTTGTCGAAACGGGCAGCGAGGACGAGCCCCAGAACGAACCCGATCGGGGGCATCGAGACGGCGACGATGTACGCCAGGACGACGAACCGGTAGGCACTCGCGCTCTGGCCCTTCGGTGCGCGGCCGTTCCGTGAGGCGAAGGGCGCGGCCCCGTGTGCATCGTCTGATGGGGGCCGTGATGAAGGGCGCATCTGGGATACCTTCGCCGCATCCTAGACAGCCGGCATTGCACCGCCGCATCCCAGACGCAATGCTTCAGTGGTGCGTCTGTTCCGCAAGAGCGAAGAGAAGATCGCCCAGCAGGCGAGGGGCCAGGCGGAGATCGACCGTCTGAAGCTGCTCAGCGTCGAGGAACTGGCCGTGATCGTGCTGCCCGGGCTGGGACCCGAGGGCGTGGCCCCGGGACGCCACCTGCGGCCCCAGCAGCTGTGTGAGTATCTGCTCAGGGACTGCCCCGGGCTCGGGCAGACCATGCCGCTGCAGCTCATGGCCCGCGTCCGTCGAGCGCTCGACGAGCTCGAGGATGCCGGGCTGGTCTCCTCGATCTCATACGAGCGATCGCCAGTCTGGCTCATCACCAGCCTCGGCACGAACGTCCTGGCCGAGGGGACGGCGGAGCGTCACCTCGTCAAGCCGGCGTAGACGCCGGTCGGCTGAGGGCCGCGACCGGGTTCGGGCGTGGCCTACTCGCCGTCGGGCCAGGTCGCGGATGCCCTGACCCCGTCGCCATCCTCGGGCTTCGGACCGCCGACGGCGATGATGTCCAGCCCGTCAGGACCCGCCTCGAAGGCACGCACGACCTCGGGCGCGACCCGGACGACGTCCCACTGACGCAGGTCGTGGACCTCGTCATCGAGGAGAACCCGACCGGAACCGGCGACCACGACGTACGCCTCCTCCTGCTCCCGGTGGCTGTGGGCCATCGGGCTGCGCAGATTGGCCGCGTAGCGAAAATGGCTGATCCCAAGGTCCCGGGAGCCGAGGTGCTTGCGACCGAACCGACCCTCGAGGCCCGGAACCCGCTCGCCGACAGAGTTCTCGACCTCGAGCAGATTGACCTTCGTGAAACGGGACATGCGTCTCCTTTGTGGCGGGCGGCGCTTCGCCGGCGTGGACGAGCGCGGTTTGCGGCACGTCCACTGGGGTAGCACCCGGGGGCGTGTGTGGCAGCGACCATGCCGAAAGGGGTGCGATATGCGTTCACTCAACCAGAAGAGATTCTCCACCGCCGTGCGACGCCTGCTCGCGGATCGCAGCGCGGGTTCCCCAGCGGATCGCAGCGCGGGTTCCCCAGCGGATCGCAGCGCGGGTTCCCCGGCGCCTCGCGCGCCGTCGCAGACAGATCCGCGACTCGACACCACCGCCGGTCGTCGCCGGGGTCCGTCCGCGATGGCGATGCGCCGCGACCTCGACGCCTTCCGTCACGCGCAGGGCACCCCGTACTGGCACCGCGACCCTCGCGCCGACTGAGGCAGCATCTCGGCGCCCGCAGCCTGACGGGCCAGACGATGTTCACGGCGTGGCCGCGGAATCGGCGGCGCGCAGGGTCGCCGGCGGCAGGTATGGTACGTGGGCACGATCCCAGTGACGGTCATCGACCGACGCAGGGGTTGTCAGCGCGAACACGGAACGATTACGACGACCGCACGTTCGGTTGCCGCTCCCGGTCCGACCGGAAGGCAAATGCTTGCCCCGACCTGGGTCAGGATCGTTCATGTGTCAATCAACGTCGGTAACGACGGCGGGTACAGAGTCAGACCAGCCGCTGCCACGCCTCAGGACTCGTGTCCGCGGCTGGTGGTTGGAGGGAAGGGCTGTCCTACCGCTCGGCACCTCGCCTGTGGAGGGCCGCCGCTCCTGGCCGGACGTGCGGTTCTCGAAGTGCGATTGGACTGACGTGGGGGCGCGTGCGAGACCGGGCCAGGAGGCCGCGCTTCGCGCGCTGGCCATCCATCACGGGCCTGGCTGGTCGTGCGCCCGGGCGCGGGCGTACGGCCGCCGGCTCCCACATACGAGCTAGGAGGAGTCGGCGGACGGTCCCAACCCTGTCGCCGCCTCTCCGGCGGGCGGTCCATCGAGCACGTAGATCTCCGCGCCGAGGTCAGGATTCACATGGTTGGCGCTCATCATCGCCAGCACTCTGCGGCCAGTGAGCTCGGCGACCCGAGCGTTGCCCTCCTCGCGCATCGCCTCCTGGTATTCGCGGCGCAGCGCCAGGACATTCTCAACACGGCCTTTGTCGACGAGGACCTGCTCTCCCTTGGTCAGCGTCTGCTCGAGCATGACCAGGACCACGTTGTCACGGATCGTGGTGTGGGCCCTGGTCGGTCCGCGGCCCGTGTACTCGCGCAGCAGGCTCACGATCGCGTTGGACAGCGCCACGCTCAGCGACGTTCGCGGCCGCTGCAGTTCGGAGTCGACGGACATTGCATGTCCTCCTCGCCTCTCCCTCAACCGGATGAGATCCCACGCCGGTAGAAGGGAAAGACGCCAGATCTGCCGGAAGCGCAAGAGTTCCGCGCAGGCACCCGCGGGAGCGTGAACGAACTGCGAAGCAGTGTGTCACATCAGCCTCAATGGGTGGACCGGCCGACGGCCCGGGCCTTCGGCGTTAAGGCGGCCTCCTGCCGCGGTGCCATGGAATCCGGCGGCCTCCCCCGAAACGGGTGATGGCAGTGCGCTGGATCCGGAGTCGAATGGCTCGATGGGCGACCTCGACCAAGCGGAGTTCAACGGGCACGAGCAGATCTGGAGGGCGTCCCGTGGCGCATGACGCGACCGTCGACGCCGCCAGGGCGGGAGAGGGGAACACGCGCCTGTCGGTGCTGCTGGCGATGGCGATGTTCGTGCTCGTCGTCGACACGTCGCTGATGAACGTGTCGATCTCAAAGGTCGTTCACGATCTCGGGACGACGGTGAGCTCGGTCCAGTCCGCGATCGCGCTCGAGGCGCTCGTCTCGGCGGCGTTCATCCTGATCAACAGCAAGGTCGGGGATCTGATCGGCCGCAAGCGAGCGTATGTGCTCGGCCTCCTGGGCTACGCCGTCGGCGCGTTGGCGATGACCCTGGCCCAGACCGTCACGGCGATCGTGATCTTCTGGGCGATCGTCGGCGGCCTCGGCGCGTCCCTCCTACTGCCGGCCATGCAGTCACTCATCCACGGAAACTTCGAGGGTGCTGCCCAGAAGAAGACATTTGCGCTCGTGGGCGCGTCCGCCGCGATCGCGGCGGCGATCGGGCCGCTTCTCGGGGGGTTTCTGACGACCTACCTGTCCTGGCGCGTCGGCTTCATGCTCGAACTGCTCGTGATCGCGATCATTCTCTCGCAGATCAAGCTGGTCAAGGACGTGCCGTACACCGGCGACCGACAGGTCGACGTCGTCGGAGCGATCCTCTCGGTCCTGGGGATGGGCGGCGTCGTGCTCGGCATCCTGGTGTGGCAGGAGGGCGGCGACTACGTCGCTTTGCTGATCGCGCTCGGCGCGCTGGCGTTGTGGGCGTTGGCCCGCTGGCTCCTGCGACGGCACCGCGAGGGCAAGGTGACGCTCCTGGACCCAGACCTGTTCCGCCACCCCCACTTCCGGCTCGGAATATCCGGGCAGATGCTGCAGAACATCACGCTGGGTGGAGCGATGATCGCCCTTCCAATCTTCTTGCAGATCAAGCTCGAGTACAACGCGATGCAGACAGGCCTGTCCCTTGCCCCACTCTCACTGACGATGTTCGCGACGGCAATCGTTGCCGGACGACGAAGCGGCCACCGGCGCTCGGCGAGCATCATCCGGGTCGGGTTCGCGCTCACCACCGTCGGCATGGCGCTGCTGGTTCCGATCGTCCCATCGGCGGAGTCGGGCTGGGCTCTCGCAGGTCCGCTGGTCATCACGGGAGCGGGGTTGGGCCTGCTGGTGTCCCAGCTCAACAACTACACGCTGGCCCCGATCGACGACGAGCGAATCAGTGAGGCGGCCGGGGTCAACTCCGCCGCCGGCTCGTTCGGGCTGTCGTTCGGCCTCGCGATGGCGGGCGGCGTCCTGCTCGCGACCCTCTCCGTGGCGTTCACGACCATGGTCAACGACAGCGCCGTCATCCCAGCGTCGCAGCAGCAGCAGATCTCGAAGGCGCTCGAGAACAACGCGGAGGTCATGAGCACCACCCACGTCAGGAAGCTCGTCGCCGGCGAGCCCCCGGCGGTTCAGGACGAGATTGTCAAGATCAACACCGACTCCACCAACCTCGCGCTGCAGATCGCGCTGCTCATCCCGATCCTGGCCGGCGGACTGGGACTCGTCAACTCCTTCCGCATGCTGCGCCTGCCGGACGTCGCGCCCAGCGCGGCGGCAGAAGCCGCCGCGCTCGGGTGAACCACCGCGCTCGGCCTCGACGGCCGGCGGGTGCTCATCGCGGGGGGCGCGGGGACGATCGGCGCGGCGCTCGTCAGCGGCTTCGTCGACGCCGGCGCGATGGTCGGCGTGACCGACCTCTCCGAGGACGCACTGGGGCGCGTCGACGGCCGCGTCACCGCACGCCACGCCGCCGATCTGCGCGACCCACAGGCTGCGCGCGGCGCTGTCGCCGCCGTCCGGGACACGCTCGGCGGGCTCGACGTCTTCGTCCACTGCGTCGGGGTCAACGACCGGCGGCCCATCGAGGACTACGACGCCGCCGACTGGGACCGGATCGTCTCGATCAACCTGACGAGTGCCTTCCACACCGCGGCCGAGGCGCTCACCGGCATGCAGGCGCAGGCGAGCGGGCGGATGATCTTCTTCTCGTCGGTCGCAGGCCGCAGCGGGCACAAGCACCACGGTCCCTACGCCGCGACCAAGGCCGCGATCAACCAGCTGATGCGGGTCATCGCCCATGAGAACGCCGAGCGCGAGATCACCGCGAACGCGGTGGCGCCGGGCTACATGGATACCGAGCTGACACGGCGATATCTGGCCGAGAACCCGGACAAGCGGGCCGCGCTCGTCGACCTCATCCCGGCCAGGCGGTTCGGTGTGCTGGAGGAGGTCGTGGACCCCGTGCTGTTCCTCTGCTCGCCCCGGGCGAGCTTCATCACCGGGCAGGTCCTGTACATCGACGGCGGTCGCACGATCGTCTGAGGAGACCAATGGAGCGTAGATTCGAGGGTCGGAGGTTCATGGTCACCGGAGCGGGGACGGGCTTCGGGGCCGAGCTGGCCGTGCGCGCCGCGCAGGAGGGCGCGTCGCACGTGCTCGTGCACTACCGCAGCTCCTCCGCGGGGGCCGAGGCCACCGCGCACCGGGTCCGGGACGCCGGCGCGGAGGCGGCTCTCGTCCAGGGCGATATCACCTCCTGGGCGGACATCAAGCGGATGGCCGCCGTGGCGTTCGACGAGCTCGGCGGGGTCGACGTCCTCCTCAACAACGTCGGTGAGATGGGGTCGGGGCAGGCGTCGTGGACCGAGGTGACCGAGGAGGCGATCGACCACGTCCTCGCTGTCGACATCAAGGGCACGATGCTCATGGTGCACGAGTTCGGCCAGCGGATGGTGGAACGCGGCGGCGGTTCGATCGTCAATGTCGGCTCGACCGTCATCGTCCGCGGCAGCCCGCGGGCCCCCCAGTACGCCGCTGGCAAGTACGGTCTTCTGGGCGTGACGAAGTCCTATGCCAAGGCCCTCGCCCCGAGCGTCCGCGTCAACACCTACGCGCCCGGCTTCATGGAGACCGAGGCGCTGCTGGCGCGCCCCGAATGGAAGGCCGGTCGCCGCGAGGTCGTACTCTCCGGGACGCCGGCTGCGAAGATTCCCAAGCCGGCGGAGATGACCGGCGCGGCCCTCTTCCTCGCCAGCGACGATGCTCACCACATTGCGGGTTCCTACATGATCGCCGACGGCGGCTACAGCATGCTGGGGGCGTGAGCCGGGATATGTCAGCCAACGGCCAGGGAACCGAGGACGTCTACGAGCGCGTCCGGGCGGCCATCCTCGACGGAGAGCTCGCCCCCGGCGCGGTGATGTCACAGGTCGCCCTCGCCGAGGAGCTCGGCACCAGCCGCACGCCGCTGCGCGAGGCGCTGCGGATGCTCCAGAGCGAGGGACTGGTCGAAGGGGAGCCCAACCGCCGCGTGCGGGTCGCGCCGATGACCGCGCGCGATCTCGAGGAGCTCTGCATCATGCGGGTGACGCTCGAGGCCGAGGCTCTCCGCCTGTCGGTCCCATCGATGACCTCCGAGGACATCGCTCGGCTCGAGGGGCACATGGCCGAGATGGCCCACTACGCAGACCAGAAGGACTACCGCCGCTGGAACGCCCCGCATGAGCGCTTCCACCGCACGCTCACCGAGCACGCGGGCGAGCGCGTCAACTTCGTGCTCAGTCAGATGTTCGACCACGCCGAGCGCTACCGGCGGCTGCACATCGGCCACGGTCCGGGCGCCTGGGCGCCCCCCCAGCACCGCCACATCCTGGACGCCTGCAAGGCCGGGGACCGCGACAAGGCGGCCGCGCTGCTCGCCGGGCATCTCGCGCGGACCGGGCTGGAGGTCTCCGAGCTCCTGGACCCCGGTTACGTCCCGGAGCTCCTGCGCACCGCGGTCGTCGACGCAGGCGGCGAGCTGCCGGTCCGGCAGAAGCGCAAGCGCGCCCGCGGCTGACGATACGGAGCGCCGGAGCGCCGGCAGATCGGGGTTTCCCCCACCCTCTGTAGGGGTGAATGTGCAACGACTGTGCACTCCAGTCCCGATGGCATCCGCGCCGGCACGACGTACGCTCAGCTTGTAATCATCGAACGGGACATCGCCCGCTCCTCAGAGCGAGCGGAAAGGAGGTTCAAATGTCCGCCCTGCAGACAAACGGGGCGCGCGTGGACACTCTGCGACAGACCGGTTCGGAGCTGACCTACGGCGCTGAAGAGCGTTCGTATAGGGGCGCCGGATGGGTCCTGCTTGCGGCGGTGATCTTCGTGATCGCAGCATCCCTCAATGTCATCTGGGGGATCGCGGCGGTCTCGAGTTCGCATTTCTTCGTCGCGAACGCGCAGTACATCCTCACTGGCCTGAACACCTGGGGCTGGGTTGCGATCGGGTTCGGGGCTCTTGAAGGCCTCACTGCCCTGTCGATCTGGCGCGGGGGTTCGTTCGGGCGCTGGTTTGGGGTCTTCGTCGCGGGCGCTGCGGTGCTGGTGACGATGATGAGCATTCCGGCGTATCCGCTCTGGTCACTGATGCTCGTTGCCCTCTACATCCTGGTGATCTACGGCCTGGTCGTCTACGGCGGCAGGCCCGAGCTCACCCCGTAACTGCTCAACGAGTGCCCCCGGGCGGTCCCTCATGAGGCCGCCCGGTCGGCGTCTGCGGTCCACGGTGTCCGTGGCCGGGCCCGTCGCGGAACGGGCCGGCGCAGCGTGATGCGGCCCGTGACTTGAGGAGGGGGAAGCCCGACGTAACTACGGATGTTTCCGCGGACTATCGGGCTTAGTGTCGATGTCACGACCGGTCCCGGCCAAGCGTAGTCCCGCCCGTCGGGAGTGCCGCGGTCGGGAATGCCGGTCTCCCCCACCCAGTTGACGGGACGCACGTCCCAAGAGGAGGCATAGCGATGCCAGAGACTCAAGCCCAACGCAGAGAAGCAGGCCGCAAGGCGGCTGCCACGCGCAAGCGCCACATCGCAGAGGCCGAGACCCACAAGCGGCCGAGCGCGGTCGACCGGACCGCCGAGCTCTCCGAGGAGGTGTTCAAGTCACTCGAGTCCGCACAGCGGGCGGCAATCGAAGCGGTGCGCAAGTACGTCGACACCGTCGATAAGAACCTGCCGCCGCGCGGCGAGGCCCCGTCGAAGCGACAGGACGTCATCGACAGCGCCATGGAGATGGCTGACCGCCTCGTCCACATTCAGTACGACTTCCTGCGCAAGATCGTCGCCGACGCCGGTAAGACGCTGAGTCGATCCGCTGACGGGAAGCACAACGGCAAGTAACCCGAGTTGAGCGCGGCCGGGCCGGTTCAGTCCGGCTTGGCCGCAGCCGGCGCGAGGGCCGACGCAACAGCAATACCGCTACCGGGATTCGAAACGGACTGGCCGAAATCGTCAGACCAATACTCTCCCTGCAAATCGGACTATTCGCTTTGTGCGTGAACCGCCCTCGAGGAGCTCATAACCCCCTGTTTTGAGGGTCGACTGTGGCGCAACTGCGGCGCACCGAGCGTTGGCCGGAGTCTGGCGACGAGCGTTGGACAGAGCTCGCGGACGCGCTGCTGCTTGACGCCTGAAGCGGGAGCGCTGGTGTCGACGCGGTCGTGACTGCTTCGGTGCTTGCAGCGTTCCCGGCCTTCAGTTAGCCCCCGAGCAATGGCCGGCCCGATCGTTCCTGGGTGCGCAGGATGCGTGTTTATGGCGACGACCAGGTCCGGCGTCGGACGCGAGGCTGGGCTCCGCGTTCGCGTTGGCGTGGGGTGATCATGTCTATCGCGCTTCTAAGCCGTCAGTGCCGTCCCGATGGCTGACTGTGATTAAGTTGATCGGGTCCTTGACCGGTGCTGACCGGTGGATACCCTCATCGCCAGGGATTCTCGTGCCTTGGACCGGGGTGGACAGATGACGCAGTCGTCGGCTGGGCGGCCTGCGCTCAGAGGGCTCTTGCGTGGCCGGGAGGGTGAGCTGGCGGTGCTCGGCCAGTGCTTGTCCGGCGTGGCGCGTGGCGGGGCGGGCATGCTGGTTGTCGAAGGTCCGGCGGGGATCGGCAAGAGCAGTCTGCTCGCGGAGGCGCGCGTCATGGCCGGCCGGATGGGGGTCCGTGCGCTGTTCGGTGATGCGTCGGAGAGCCGCGAGGCCGTCCCGTTCGCGCCGCTGCTTGACGCGACGCTGGGGAGTGATCCTCCGATCGGGGAACGCGAGTCCGCGCGGCTGCTGAGCGAGCAGCCGTATTGGATGGTTCATGAGCTCCAGGGTGCGCTTGAGGCTGCGGCGCTCGAGCGGCCGCTGGTGTTGGTTCTCGATGATCTCCATTGGGCTGACAGCGGCACGCTGGGGGCGCTTACTGCGTTGCCCGCGCGGTTGGTGGGGTCTCCGATCCTTTGGATACTCGCCAGGCGCGACGACGAAGGTAGAGCCCGGGTCCGCGAGTCGATGGCTCGGCTTGAGCGGGGCGGGGCCCGTCGTCTGCGGGTCCCACCACTGTCTGAGCAGGCGGTGGCGGCGGTCGTTGCCGATACCGTGGGTGCGGAACCTGCGCCTGGTCTGTTGGCGGTGGCGGCGGGGGCTTCGGGCGTCCCGTTTTTGTTGGTTGAGTTGCTTGAGGGTCTGAAGGAGGAGGACCGGCTGCGAGTCGAGCACGGGCGGGCGGAGGTGGTGGGACAGGTTTTGCCGCGTCGGTTGACTGACTCGATGCGCGACCGGCTTGATCGTCTGTCGGGTGATGCGGCGCAAGCGATCCGCGTCGCATCGGTGCTGGGTCCGCGTTTCTCGGCGGGGCAGCTTGCGGCGATGCTGCAGCGTCGGCCGTCGGCAATCGTCGCGGCTGTCGATGAGGGGATGCGGAGGGATTTCCTGATCGAGGCCGGTGATCGGCTCAGCTTTCGTCACAGCCTGTTGCGCCAGGCCGTCCGGGAGACGTTGCCCGGTTCGCTGCGGCGAGCGTTGCAGCGCGAGGCGGCGACCGTGCTGCTGGAGGGCGGCGCGGCGGCGGTCGAGGTTGCCGAGCAGCTGGCGGACGGTGCCGAGCCGGGCGATCGTGAGGCGATCGAGAAACTGAGCGAGGCGGCGCGGAGTGTCGCCGCGTCTGACACGGATGCCGCCGCGGATTTGAGCGTTCGCGCGCTCGAGCTGATGGCGCCTGGCGATGAGGGTCGCGGCCCGCTGGTCGCTCAGACGGTGGTTCTGCTGAGCGCGGCGCTGCGATCGGACGCCGCGAATGCGCTTGGCGCTCGGGAGCTCGCGGGCACGCTGCCGGCCGATCAGGAGGCCGAGGTGCGTCTCGCGTTGTCGGCCGAGCTGAGGCGGTCGCTGATGGCGCGGACCGAGGACAATCGGCGTGCCCTGGAGCTGGGAGGGCTGACGCCTGCGGTGCGCGCTCGACACCTTGGCTGGCTGACCTACAACCTGTCCGTGACCGCTCAGAGCAACGAGGCGGCGTCTGTCGGCGAGGTCGCGATGCAGGAGGCCCTCGATGTGGGCGATTTGGAGGCGCGGGTGATCGCGACGGTCGGGCTGTCGTGCGTGGATGGGACTAGCGGCTCGTTCGCTAGCGCGGCACGGCGGATCGAGGCGCTGCCGTCGTTGAAGGGGGTATCAGGACGGGAGTCGTACGTCCATCTGGTTGGTTTTCACTACGCCAACGCCCTGGTTCATGTCGGGCGGCTCGACGATGCGCTTCGATTGCTGGACGACGGTGTGGCACGTGGTCGACGCGATCGCAACGCCTATCTGTTGGAGAGCTGGGCGCAGTACGGGAGCCTGTTGCGGCTCGCGGCTGGCCGGCTGGCGGACGCGCGCGCCGAGGCGGAGTCCTACGAGACGATCTTCAAGGAGGCTGCCGCAGCCAACTTCACGGCGATGGCGGGCGTTGTGGCGCTCGCCGAGGTCGCGACGCGAACTGGCGATCGGAAGCTGTTGAAAGCTGCCGTCGACGTGGCCCGGCGGATGCCAACGGAGAGCACCCCGCTGGTCAAGCGCTATGGCGAGTGGATCCTCACGCTCGCCGCGGTCATGCGGAATGACCCCGGCGATGCGGCGAGGCGATTGCGGGGCGAGTATCCCCCGTACGCGTCGCCGTTTCTGCCAGGTGACGCGGCGCACCCGCCGGCGGTTGCGCGGATCGCGCTCGCGGCGGGGGACCGAGCGCTCGCCGCTCGCGCGGTCGACGCGGCCGAGTCGTTTGCCTGCAAGAACGACGGGGCGCCGCTGGTCTCCGCGGTCGCCGCGCACACGCGCAGCCTTGCGGAAGATGACAGCGCAGGGCTCGTGGACGTTACGCGGCAGCTGCCGTCGAGTCAGCGGCCCCTGCTGTACGCGGCTGCCTGCGAGGACGCCGGCCTGGCGCTCGGGCGCGAGGGCTTTCAGGGCGACGCGATCACCCAGCTCAGCGCGGCGCTCGACACCTACCTCGACTGCGAGGCCGGCGAGGACGCACGACGGGTGACCCGCCGGTTGCGCGAGCACGGACTCCGGCGTCCGGCCCGCTCTCGCCGCCGTCCTTCCAGCGGTTGGCAGAGCCTGACCGACTCGGAGCTACGCGTCGTCCGTCTGGTCGCCGACGGCCGGACAAACCGCGACGCCGCCGATCGACTGTTCCTCTCTCCACACACGGTGAGCTCCCACCTGCGTCATGCGTTCGCCAAGCTGGACATCAACTCTCGTGTCGAGTTGACGCGGATCGTGGTCGCCGAGGATCGCGCGGCGAGCCAGGTCGGCTGACCTCCGGCCGGCTTGAAAGCCGGCGAAGATCGCATGGTCGGCGGGCTCAGGATCCCACGATCAGGCGACGACGAATACGTAGCACGCTGCGATCGTGGACGGCCGTCAATGCTTACGCCTCGTCCGCCGGGGCCTAACCGCAAGGAGCACGTATGGGCACCGTCACCGTTGGGCAGGAGAACTCGACGCCGATCGAGCTGTACTACGAGGACCATGGAAGCGGGGCGCCGGTCGTGTTGCTCGCCGGCTGGCCGTTGGACAGCCGGTCCTGGGAACCGCAACTGCCTGCGCTGCTGGACGCCGGGTATCGCGTGATCGTCTACGATCGCCGCGGCTTCGGGCGATCAAGCCGCGCAACGGACGGCTACGACTTCGACACGCTCGCCGCAGACCTCGACCACCTGCTGACCCGCCTGGACCTGCGCGAGGCCACGCTGATCGGGTTCTCGCTTGGCACCGGTGAGCTCGCTCGCTACATCGGTGTGCACGGGACCGAGCGCCTGACGGGCTGCGTCTTCATCGAGAGCCTCGCACCCTCGTTCGCTAAGTCCGCCGAGAACCCCAACGGGGCCGACCCGGCGACGGTCGCGTCCGTCCAGCAGGCGATCCTCGAGGACCGGTTCAAGTGGTTGACCGGGCTCCTCGGTGACTTGTTCAACCTCGACGACTACCTCGGTCAGCGCATCAGCGAGGAAACCGTGCGCAGCACGTGGGACGCCGCCGCCGACGCATCGCCGGTTGCGACCTGGGCGTGCCCGCCCGGCTGGCTGGAGGACTTCAGCGACGACATCAAGCGGATCGATGTGCCGACGCTCATCCTGCACGGCACCGCCGACCGGATCCTCCCGATCGACGGGCAAGGGAGGCGCCTGCACGCGGCGCTGCCCGACGCCCGCTACGTCGAGATCGAAGGCGGCCCCCACGTCATGTGCGTCACCCACGCCTACGAGGTCAACCACGAGCTGCTCGCGTTCCTGCGCCAGCCGGCGCCGGCCGCCGCCACCGCCTGACACCCCACCCGACACCCACCAGCAAGGAGCTCAACCATGGCCGTTCAGTCCCGAATCGTTCTCGAGCCGTCCGCCCAAGGGATCGTCGACGCGACGTCAACCCCGCCGTTCCTCTATGAGCTTGAGCCGGCGCAGGCACGCAAGGTGCTCGACGACCTGCAGGCCGCGCCGATCGCGAAGTTGCCCGTCGAGGAAGAGTGGATCACCGTCTCGGCTGCGGTCGGTGACGTCCCGGTCCGCATCGTCAAGCCGGTGGGGAGCTCCGGGCCGCTGCCGGTCATCGTTTACATGCACGGCGGGGGCTGGATCCTCGGCAACGCCGGCACGCACGATCGGCTCGTCCGAGAGCTTGCCGTCGGGGCGCGCGCGGCGCTGCTGTTCGTCGAGTACCCCAACTCGCCCGAGGCGCACTACCCGGTCGCGATCGAGCAGGGCTACGCCACGGCGCAGTGGGCGATCCGCGAAGGCGCCGCCAAGGGCCTAGACGCGAGCCGCATGGCTGTCGCCGGAGAGTCCGTCGGTGGTGATATGGCTGCAGCGCTCACGCTGATGGCGAAGGACCGCGGTGACGTGACGTTCGTGCAGACGTCGATGTACTACCCGGTCACCGACGCGGCGATGGACACCGACTCCTACGACGAGTTCGCCACGGGCTACTACCTCACGCGCAAGGCTATGGAGTGGTTCTGGGATGCCTACACCACCGACCCGGCTGAGCGCGCCGGGATCTACGCCTCTCCGAACCAGGCAACGACCGAGCAACTCCAGGGGTTGCCCCCGACGCTGCTGCTCGTCGACGAGGTCGACCCGCTGCGCGATGAGGGTGAGGCGTACGCCGCCAAGCTGCGCGCGGCAGGCGTGGCGGTCACGACCGTCCGCTACGACGGCGTTGTGCACGACTTCATGCTGCTGAACGCGATGAGCGAGTCGCGGGCGACGCGCGCGGCGATCGCGCAGGCGACCGCGCACCTGCGCGCGGCACTCGGCACCGGCGAAGGTCCGAACGGAGGCTGACATGTCGTCCACCGACGAACTTGCGAGCAAGCTCAAGCGCACCGAGATCCAGCACCTCGGATCGTCGATCCCCGGCCGGGAGATCGTGCAGGTCCTGACCGAGATCCCACCCGGCGTCGAGTCGGGCTGGCACATGCATCCTGGCGAGGAAGTCGGCTACATCCTCGCCGGCACCGTGGAGATGCGCATCAAGGGCAAGCCAACGCTGACCCTGCACAAGGGGGATGGCTTCCTGATGACACCGAACACACCGCACAACGCGCTCGATCTCGGGCCGGATACGGGCCTGATGCTCTCGACCTACATCGTCGAATCCGGCGTCCCGCTCGCGACGTTCACCTGAGCCGAGGATGGCCACACAGCCAGAGGCGGCCCACGGCATCGTCGAGTCGGTCAACGTCGGCACGCCGCGCCCCGTGGAGGTGAACGGCGGCACGGTGCTGACCGCGATTTGGAAGCACCCGGTCGCCGGCCCGGTCGCGTTGCGTGGCGTGAACCTGGGCGGGGACGATCAGGCGGACCGGGCCGTACACGGCGGCCCCGACAAGGCGGTCTACGCCTACGCGCACGAGGACATACAGTGGTGGGAAGAGGAACTCGGGCGCGCGCTGGGCGAGGCGCCGTTCGGCGAGAACCTCACGGTCAGCGGCCTGCCGGTATCGGAAGCTGTGATCGGGGAGAAGTGGGCGCTCGGCACCGCACTGCTGCAGGTCGCGCAGCCACGGCTGCCATGCTTCAAGCTCGGTTTGCGGATGGGAGATCCGCGATTTCTCAAGCGGTTCGCGGCAGCACAGCGTCCGGGCGCCTACCTGCGGGTCCTGCGCGAGGGTGACATCGCCGCCGGCGATCAGATCGAGGTCACATGCCGTCCCACACACGGCGTAACGAGCGCGCTCGTGTCCCGCGCGCTGCTCGGCGAGCGGTGGTTACTGGAGACGGCGCTAGCCGCCGAGGAACTGCCAGAGGAGCTTCGCGCCTGGATGCAGGAGCGCACAGCGTGAGCGATGCTCTGCACTGGCTCCAGCCGCTCCGGCACGTCCGAACCGGCCCGCTCGAGGTTGCCTACGCGAAGCCCGGCCACCCGACGGCGAGGCGCTGTCGAGGTCAGGTAACGTCGCGTTTGCGCCGATAGCAACCACGGCCGCGCGACGCGGATCCCGCAGATCGCCGGATCCAAGGCGGGCGCGACAGCATCTAGAACCACGGCGATGCCTACGCAAAGCCGGTCACCGCCGCCGGTCCGCGCGAGCGGGCGATCCCTGTCGTCTCAAGCAGCGACGGCGGTGGTGCCGCTGCTTTTCGAGCCGTGTGGGATCTACACAGCCCAGCCTTACGGGGACGCAATCTCGGCTTGTCGCGCGCCGTGACGGCTCTGCACCTCGAACAGGATCCCCGCGAGATGCTGGAGGAGCTTCCACATCACGTCAGGATTCTTCTTCGCGAACGCCCTGAAATCCCAGAATCGGATCGTGTGGCAGCGCACCGGCGTCAGCGCCTCGACCGTGGCGATGCGCTCGCGTTGAGCTGATCATCGCGAGTTCGCCGAAATAGTCGCCGGGCCCCAACGTGGCGACCCGCGCGCCATCGACGATGACGGCGGCCTCGCCCTCGGCGATGACGAAGAAGGCGACACCACTCATCTCCCCCTGCTTGACCAGCAGCGTGCCGACGGGAACGCGACGCTCACTGAAGTCTTTGACCAGCTGGCGCAGCTGGCGCTGGCTGAGCCCACTGAATAGCGGAACCCGCTTTAGGTCCTCGGCCACGCTCGGCACGCCCGGACTCTACCTAAGGCACGCGTATCGGTGGGCGCGAGACAGCGCCACGGCTTCCGTGGCCAGGACGCGTCCGCTCGAGCGCCGGCGAGCAGACGACTGCGCTCGCACGAACCGGCGATTCGGGGAAGTGGTTGTCGCCGGAATCGGGGATCCAGTTAGGGATGCCAGATCGGCAGATACCTATGCAGCGCCGTCGGATCGGCTCGAGCCAGAGGGAACTGGCTACCTCGGCCCGCGGCCTCGCACTCGGTCCCCGTTCCGGAGCCCCTGATGAGCTGGTGACTGTGTTGATTTCTCGCTAAAGCTCCTCTAACCTGACTGGCCGAAGGACCCGGGGCTGTCTGGAGAGGGCAAACGTAGGGGTGGCGATGAGCTGGCAGGACCGGCTGGGCGCGAAACTCTGGGTTGCGGCCGGGGCGGCATTGGCCGTTGCGTTGTTGGTCGCTTGCTTGAGTCCGCCGCGCGCCATGGCGTTTGCTGGCGAGTTTGCCGACCCGTCCCCGAATGCGCCGCCTGTGGCGTCGGTCTACAACACCGCGCCGACGAGCTGCGCGACTGAGACCAATCCCTACTGCGAGATCGACGCACCGTCGTCCTCACTGCCGCCGGCGGACGCAAACAGTCCCGAGACCTACCTGAATAGCGCGTACTGGCCAGCCGAGGAACGGCCGGACATCGAGGTGTACGCCATCCAGCAGTACGGGTACAACTACCAGGACTGCTCAAACCCCAGCACATGGAACCACTACTGCTTTCTCGTCGATGCCGAGGCCGTGGGGTATCCAGTCACGCATACGCCACAAGTCGGTGACCTCTTTCTTGCCCGCTGCGAGGACTTCATTATGGCCAACGGCACCACTGCGACTAATTGTCCGTTAGGTAACATCTACTACCTCGGCTACGTCGAACAGGTTCTACCGGACGGCTCATTCAGCGTGACCGAAGGCGGTACCGGCCCGGGCGACTCCGGCATAGCCTTTGAGTGGCTCTCTGGGTCGATGGACGCCAACTCCGATTTCATCGGGTTCTTTCCACCCGGGCAGTCTCCGCACCTTCCACCGGTTCAGGTTGATGTATACGACGCTGGCTCTTCCGATGCCAACTACGATGGAGGCGCGGGGGCGGTGACGGACTCCAATGGCCAGACGTGTCATGTTGCGGTGACGCACGACTGTGTGCTGACCGAACCCCAAGGCCTACCCGTAACGTTCACCGCAACCCCGGACGCCGGGTCTAGCTTCCAGGGCTTTTCGTACTGCAGTACCGGCTCCGGTAACACATGCACTTTCACCTTCAGCGCAGCCAGCGCGCTGGGCGCCGATTTTGAGTTGGACAACCCTACAAGCCCGATAACAGGCGGGGGGAAGAGTCCTACACCCACCAAGAAGGGCAGCGGCAAGACAACGGCCCCCAGTCGCCTCCGGATCATCACCGTAACGAGCGCACCGGGAACGATAAGGGCCAGAGTCGTGGGCTCGCACCTCGTCTGCCAACTCTCGCGCTGGACCGGGCACCGTTGGGGCAAACCGCGCGTGCGCCGATGCGGTGGCGCCGTGACCTACCGGATGCTGACGGCTGGGCGATACCGCTTGACCGTCGTCTCGGGAAAGACTTCAAGGACCCGCGTCATTGTGCTGCGGCATGGAGCAAGGCCCCGAGTCCATCAGGGCTGATCCGGCCCTTCCCGGCGAACAGCGGCCGCGTTCTTAGCGCCTAGTGTGGCTGGGTGCGCGACGTGGCGACGGGTGCGCTCACCTACCGCAAGGCGAACCGCCGGGCAGGGATCGCTTGGATGCGGTATCGGTCGGTGGGCGCGATTGCGGAGACTCCGCGGTGTCCCGATGCCACAGCCCCCCGGCGACCCGTGACCCGAATAGCGAGAGCCGGGAGGCTAGTTCGCACTTACCTCGGCGTCAGATGCACTGGCAGCAACGCCTGCTCGATCGGACGCTGCACGCTGGCCGCGACGCTCGGCTCCTCCGCCGCAGCGCTCCGACGCGACGCTCGGCTCCTCCGCCGCAGCGCTCCGACATCGTCGCACGGCGGGCGCGCGCAGGACACCACGAGGCGTCGCTCACTCGGCCCTCCTCGTCGCCGAATGCGGGGCCGCGGGCGCGCGCTCTACGTCAGTCCTCCTGCGTAGGTGAAACCCCGGCACGGGGGTAGCGGATTTGGCGATGAGCAGGGCCAGCAGCCACGGTCGTCGACACAAGTGCAAGCCGACGACCGGAGTGATCTGCTGGCTTCGTTGCGAGTCTGGGGATGTAGGGGTCGCACACTGGGCGGGGCGCCGGGAGTAGTGTGGCCCCCGTGAAGAAGCACGTTCTGATCCTCGGCGCCGGCTTCGGTGGCCTAGAGCTCGCCACGCGGCTCTCCGAGACGATCCCGGACGCGGTTCGGATCACGCTTCTCGATCGCAACGACGCCTTCTTCTTCGGTTTCTCGAAGCTCGAGGTGATGCTGGGCCGCCAATCGGCCGAGGCGGTAAAGCTCTATTACCGTGACTTCGCGAAGGACGGCGTGGAGTTCCGCCAGGAGACGGTCACGGGAATCGACGCGGCCACGCGACGCGTCACCACCGACGCTGGCTCGTACGACGCGGATTTCGTCGTCGTGGCGCTCGGCGCCGACTACGAGATGACCGCCACGTCGGGTTTCGAGGCTGGCGGGCACGAGTACTACACGCTCGCCGGTGCCGAGCGGCTGCGCGACGCGCTGGCCGAGTTCAACGGCGGGAGAGTGCTTGTATCGGTCCTCGGGCAACCGTTCAAATGCCCGCCGGCTCCGTTTGAGGCGTCTTTCCTGCTGCATGAGTACTTCACGCAGCGCGGCATCCGCGACTCGGTGCAGATGTCGACGACGTTCCCGATGCAGCGCCCAGTCCCGGTGACCGGCCCGGTCTCGCAGATGTTCCGCGACGGACTCGCTGCGCGGGGCGTTGAGGAGCTGCCCCAGCGCCTGGTCACCGGGATCGATGCGACCACACGGTCGGCACAACTCGCCAGTGGCGAGACGTTGCCCTATGACCTCTTCGTCGGCATCCCGGTGCACCGGGCGCCCGATGTACTTACCATCTCGGGCCTCGCGCCGAACGGCTGGGTGCCGGTCGACCAGGACAACCTGAGGACTGAATTTCCCGGCGTCTACGCCATCGGGGACGTCTGTACCGGCCCGAGAACCGTTCCCAAAGCCGGGATCTTCGCGGAGTCGGCCGCGCTCGTCGTCGCGGGAGAAATCGCTGCCGCCGTCACGGACGCGGACCCTCCGGCGCCCTTCGAAGGATCAGGCATCTGCTACGCCGAATTCGGCGCCGGACTCGTGAGCAAAGTCGAGGTCAACTTCCTCCGAGGCGAGGCCCCTGAAGCCCAACGACACGACCCGTCGCGCGAGTACGCCCTCGAGAAGCAAGAGTTCGAGGCGACCCGGCGAGCACGCTGGTTCGCTCGCTGACGCAAGCTGCTCCCGCGGTTGCCTAGCTTTTCTGCGACCGCTCCTGAGCAGCTTCAGACGCGACGGCCACGTTGCGCTCCCGCTCTTCTGGTGTGCCAGGCGCATCCGCGGCTCTCACGATGAGCGTCCTGCATAACGCGGATCACGAGACCTCGCCGGCGAAGGCTCCTATGTCAATGTTGGCGGCTACGCGGCGAGCGCCGATTGGTCGGGTGCCTCGGCTGCGAGGTCGCGGATCATGCGGCGGTAGATGACGTTGGAGAGGTGGCGTTTGAGGATGCGGCGGGCTTCTTTCTTGGTGTGCCCGCCGGCGCGGGCGTTGGCGTAGACGCGCTGCGCGCGTGGTTCGCAGCGCAACTGGGTGACCGCCATCGTGTGCAGCACGGCGTTGATGCGTCGGTTGCCACCGGGGTTGTAGCGGTGCCGAGTCGGTTCGCCGGGTCCCTCGGCGGTCGAGGCGGGTAGCGGCGCTGAGCCGTTGAAGCGTGCGAAGCCGCCCTCGGTGAACCGGCGAGGATCGCCGATCTCGACCAGCAGCTCGGCGACCGAGCGGGTACTCAAGCCGCAGAGCTCCCCGAGGGTCGAGCGGTTCTCGCGAACGAGCGCTTCGAGGTGTGTGACCACCTCGCGTTCCTGGCGGTCGAGCGTGTTGATCTGCGCGTGGTAGCCGTCGAGCAGCTGCAACCGCAGTCGGGTCGGCGGATCGTAGCGGCGTCGACGGTTGCGGCCCGCGAGCGCCGCCAGGCGCGGGCGGACCTTCGTGGTGTCGGGCAACTGCTCGCGCAGCTCCAGCGGCAACTCGCAGAGCAGTTGCTCTGCCTCACCGACCAGGTGCTGACGACCCCTCACGATCGACCGGCGCTGGTTGTTCCACAACGCCAGCAGCTGGTGCTGCTCACCAGGGCCGCTGTCGGCGCCGGCGCGTTTGAACGCCTTTGGCAGCAACGGGTGCGCTAGCACCTCGCGCGCGATCCGCTCGCTGTCGAGCATGTCGGACTTGCCTCGCTGCCTGGCGCGATCTGACCGTGGCGTGCGGTTGGCGCACACATCGCGTACGTCATAGCCGCGGCCGATCAAGAACATCGAGGTATGCCGCCCCCAGCTCGCCGAGCCCTCGATCCCCCAGCGAGCGATCTGCCCGAACTGCCTGGCCCATGCTTCCAGTTCGCGGTGTCCATCACCGGAGACCCGGAAGTGTGCCGAGGCGAGGATCCCGCCGCGCGCGTCAACGACGGTCGCTGTCAGCGTGCGCTTGTGCGGGTCGATCCCGACCACGTTGCCCGCGTGATCGGGCGTGATCAACAAGTGAGACGGCCCCGGACCGGGCCTCTTGACGCTTCCCACCTGAACCCTCCTAGAGGTATGTTGTTGGCGGACCGGCCGACAACGTCCTGGTAGACGCCCCCGCGACGGGGGCGAACGCTCCTATTAGGTCAGGCCGATCCTCGACGGCAAGAACCGAGGCCGACACTTCGTCAGCAAGACACCCACGCCGGAGTCAACTGCTTTCTGAGTCAGACCTCGGTTCGGCCATCGACCCTACGCAGACCGTCGCCCACGAGGGCAAGACGATTCAACACCAGGACTGCTTTGGTCATCCGGGCGCCGTCAGACCGAGGGGCGCTTCGGCGACGAAGGGCTCGTCCGTCGGGACCTCCAGGTCGCCGTAACCAGGACTTCAACTGCAGGCTCTCCGTTGGTCCTCGTGCCTAGGTGCGACCAGGGAACCGCAGTTGCGGTTTTGGCGGATCGCGGGGGTGACGGAGTGCCTCACTCGCACCTGCTTCCCTGAGATCGCCGTACCTTAGGCGACGGCAGGCCTGGTCTGATGTCGCGGCCATAGCGGCGCCTGTCGCATGCCCGCCCCGGGTGCGGGCGGGCATGCGGGCGTGTCGGCGTGGCGAGTGCGTCCGGCCAGCTTCATCTAGGCCTCCCGGGCGCGCTCGTAGGTCAGGTGGGCGAGACCGTGACCGATGGGCTTCGTATGGATGAGGCGCAGCGGTCGCTTGTCGCTGGTCTCCCCGAACAGGCGCTCGCCCGCTCCGAGCGCGACCGGGAAGACGGTCAGGCGCAGCTCGTCGACCAGATCGTGTTCCATCAGCGTGCGCACGAGCGGGCGGCTGGCGTACACGACGATCTCCCCCTGTATCTGTTGCTTGAGCATCGAGACCTCGCTGACTACCTCGCCGCTCAGGACGGTCGCGTTGGTCCATTTCGGCTCTCGGAGCGTCGAGGACACGATGTACTTGGGCAGGCTGTTCAACCTGTCGACCCACTCGCCGCTCTGAGATGGCGACCGTGCGCCGAAGTACTCGTCGCTCCGGCGACCCATCAGCAGGGCCTTGGCGCCTTGTGCCTCGGCCAGTTCGACCTTCGCCCACGCCTCCCAGTCCTGGCCAATGAACTGTTGAAACCAGCCGCCGTGTCTGAATCCGCCCTCGCCGCTCGGGTCCTCGACGACGCCGTCCAGCGTGACGTTCTGGCTGACCACGATCTTCCCCATCTTGTTTCTCCTTGCTTTGGCTTCTGGGGTGTTGCGTGTGTTGAGACGTTCGCGGCGAGGGAATTGAGCGACGAATTTCCGGGCGCGTCGGCGTCATTACAGTGATGCGGGTGAAAGGAACAGTCAGTGCGAGGTTGCGAGCGTGACCAACCAGGTGCTCGAGCGTGCACGCGCTGGCGAGGAGGCTGCATTCCGCGAACTGACCGACCCGTACCGGCGTGAGCTCCAGGTGCACATCTACCGGATCGTCGGGTCGGTCCACGACGCCGAGGATCTGCTCCAAGAGACCCTCCTCGCCGCGTGGCGCGGGCTTGATGCGTTCGAGGGACGCGCGTCGGTCCGCGCCTGGCTCTACCGAATCGCGACCAACCGCTCCCTCGACGCGCTCCGGGCGACCCGGCGCCGCCCGGGGGACCTGCAGCGGATGACCGAGATGCCCGAGCCCACCCGCCACGGCGAGGCGATCTGGCTAGAGCCCTTACCCGACGTCCTGCTCGAGGGCGTTCCGGACCAGGCTCCCGGCCCGGAGGCTCGTTACGAGACCAAAGAGGCGATCGAACTGGGGTTCATCGTCGGCCTGCAGCATCTGTCTCCGCCACAGCGTGCGGTGCTGGTGCTCCGCGACGTGCTCGGCTACCACGCGGAGGAGGTCGCCGAAATGCTCGACACCACCGCACAATCGGTGAACAGCCTGCTGCGCCGCGCCCGCGCGGCTTTCGAATCGCGGCTGCCGGCCGCCGAACGCGAACGGGCGCCGCTCCCCAACTCCACACGCGAGCGCGACACCGTCGGCCGCTTCGCCGACGCACTCCAAACAGGCGACATCGATGGCGTCGTCGCCCTACTGACCGACGACGCGTGGCTCACGATGCCGCCCGAGCCCTACGAATACCAGGGTCCCGCCGCGATCAGCTCGTTCCTACGCGACCGCAAGATCACGCGCGGCGTACCGCTACTGGTACCCACCCGCGCCAACACCCAGCCAGCATTCGGGGCTTACTTTCCAACCCACGAGACCGAGATCGCCCGACTGTACGGAATGCTCGTCCTCACGCTGGAAGGCCGGCAGATCTCCGCGATCACCTGGTTTGGCGGCAACAGCGCCTTCTCGCACTTCGGGCTGCCGCGGATACTCCGATAGGAAAGCGTTCCCCCGGGCTCGAAGCCCATCGCCGAAAACGGCCTACCCGTCTGCGTTCTCCCAAAGAAGGCCCCTATCCCGGATGACCGGACGCTAGGCCCGGACCCGGACAGACCCTCCAAGAAGCATTTTCATGCCGCGAACAGCGGGAGGAGCCGGTGCTTTCATGCCACCCAGCGTGGGACAGGCTCGTTAGGCGTCGCGGCCTGACAATGGTGGGGCTCATCGGCTGAGCCTGGCGCCGTCCCGGCGGCCACGGCGAATGTGCACGATTGCATAGAACCTCTGTCGCGAGTGACATCGTCGCTCTCGCGCCCCGGACATACCTTGCTCCCATCAGCAATCGCCGGCACCAGGCCACCGCCTCGGATCCGACGCCACAGAGGAGGAGCCATGAATGTCCCGCTGCAGAACCGCTTCGTGAGCACCCACTTCGCACTGCTGCTCGCGGCCGTGGCTACGGCCGGCGCGATCGCCGTCACCGCCGTGCGCGCGGTCAGCGCGCTGCCGAGCCCGCCCGTCGCCGCGCCGGTCGCCGCCATCCAGCCGCTGCCGCTGATCCAACGGGTCCTGCCCGCCTCGGCGTTGCATGGGTTCATCACCACTCAGCGCCCGACGACGGTGCACAGCGCGCAGACCTGGGCAGCGGGCGTTGAGCGGTCCATGACCCCGGCGCGCGAGGCCGCTCGCCTGGAGCGTCTCGGCTTTGTCGCGGGCGTCCGCGAGCAGCTGCACGGGCGCTTCCCGCTGGCCGCCGAGGCTGTGTCCGTGGTCGAGCGGTACCGCACGGCCGCCGGCGCGCACGCCGAGCTGGCCTACCAGCGCGCGATGGCGGAGAGTGGCTGGGCCGATGAGCACGTGACGCCGCTGCACGACCTCGCCATCCCGAGCGCGCTGGGATGGATCACCCGCAGCCCGCAGATCGCGGCCGTCAACATCATGTTCAGCGTCGGCCGCGATTTCTACATCGTCGGATCGGGTGCCGCGCTGGGCACCCCCGGTGCGCCGACAGCGGGTCAGATGATCGGCGCCGCCCAGCTCGAGAACCTCATCGCCAACGGGTGTGTCGCCAAGCCGGCTCCCGCGGCCCAGGGCGCCCCCCAGCCAGTCGACGGGATGGGCGGCCCGCCGATGCTGCTGCACTGAACACGCGCCGTTCATCCAGCTCCGCCTAGCCTCGGCGCGCACGATTCCCCGCGGGCGCGCCTTCATGTCAGACCGCTTACGAGCTCTCCACCACCGTCTTCTCAAGCACCGTGAGCTGCTGTGTCACGTGCGACGATGCAAGCCGGAGGAGGCCGACTTCGTTGGTGCATGCCGGGCAGGTATCGAACACTCGCACGGCGTCCGGAGCGCCCGAGGCTGGGTCGCTCTCGGCCAGCGCAAACTCGCTTCCGTCGGCATTGAACGCAAGCGGCCACTGGTCGTCAGGAAAGCTGAGCAGACGCAGCATCTGGCCCGTGCGTGCGTTCCAGATGCGCACGGTGCGGTCAAGGCTGGACGTCGCGACCAGGGATCCGTCGGGGCTGAACGCTGCCCCTTCCAGACCCCGGGTGTCCCCGATCAGATTCACGAGCCGGCGTCCGGTGGCGACACTCCAGATCGTGGCCCGCGAGTCCCACGAGGACACCAGCAGCCGGGACCCGTCGGGTGTGAGATCCACGGCCGAAACCTCGCCAGCCTCGTTCACCTGCCTCAGCAGCCGTCCGGTCTGGGCGTCCCAGACATCGGCGTAGCCGCAGAAGTCGGCGCCGGCGACGCGGCGGTCGTCACGGCTGAAGGCGAACGAGTTGGGGGGCGACCCGCAGGCCGCGAACGAGTCCTGAAGCTCCACCGTCTTGCCTGTCGCGATCGACAGGATGACCGCCACAGGCCCACTTCCAGCGGCGCCTTCCAACAGCGCCACGCGCGCGTCATTCCAACTGAAGGCGACGGCCTCGGTCCCCTCGACTGCGGGAACCGAGGTGACGTGTAGCCGCCGCACGATGCGGCCGAAACGCATGTCCCAGATCGTGAGTGAAACCGGGTGAGGCAGGACCGACGCCGCGGTGCCGAGACCGAGCGCCAAGCGCCCGTCGCCACTGAGCACGACCGCGTGGGCGCCCGGCAGCGTCTGACGCCGGACGGCATGAACACCTGCACCCGAGGCTGAGTACACGACCGAGTGCTCGAACGGCACGGCCTCGACCGTGCGCCCGTCAAAGGCGAGTTGCGCGGGGGTGCCGGTGAGCGGCAGCATCTGAAACGACTGCTCGACGCCGATCGCGCGCCATATGCGCGCGACCCCGTCGTCGGATGCCGTGAGCACGGACCTGCCATCGGGGGTGAACCCGATCGAGTTGATCGCCGCCGTTGGCCCGTCGTAGGAGGCCAGTTCCTGCTTGGTGGGAACCGACCACACGCCGGCTGTCCCGTCAGCCGCACCGATCGCCAGGCGGGCGCCGTCCGGGCTGAACGCGAGCGCCGTGATCTGCACGTCCGCGAGCGTCATCAGCGTGGACTGCCGGCGCCACGTCGACGTGCGGTAGATCGACACCGCGTAGCTCCCGGGCGGCGCACTCACGGGGTAGGCGATAGCCAGCTGCCTGCCGTTGGGGCTTACGGCTGCGACCTCCTCCCCCGAGTTCACCGGATGCGGCGCACGGATCCGACGGATCATGCGGTCCGTGGCAGCGTCGTACACGTAGACCGAGGCGTCCAGTCCGCCGGCGAACAGCAGCCGCCCGTCTGGGCTGAATACGACGTTACCGCCGAGCGGCGCGCTCACCTCCCTCCCCGTAGTCACGCCCTTCACAGGACCGATTGCGAGTCCTTCCTCGGAGTCAACCGCGAGCGTACGCCCATCCGGGCTGAAAGCCACCGAATCGGCGCCCGTCGACAGGGCGCCTTCCCACACGACCGCGGCGATGGTTTGCGGATCGATCATCCATACGCCCGCGCCCGTGGCGGCGGCAAGTTCATGCCCGTCAGGGGAATACGCCAGCGAAAAGACCTCGGCGCCGATGTGGTTGCTCCTCAACACCCGTCCGGTGGCGGCGTCGAGAATCCGCACCAGCCCGGCGCAGGTCGCCTCGGCGATCTCATGGCCGTCGGGACTGACGGCGGCCGACGTTGTTCCCCCACATGTCCCGGGGTGTGCCACTGTCGGCAGAGCGCGCTCGAGCGGCGAGGCGTCGAGCGCAGCGCGGAGGGCGAACAGAGACTGTGGCGTGGGCTTCTCACGCACAGCTCGCATCCCGAGGATCAGCGAAATCTCGGGATCGTTGGCCAGCTGGGCCTGGCTCTCGGCGGCTAGCGCCTGGGCACGGGCGTTCACCTGCTCTGACACCGCCTGTCCCCTCGAGATCAACGCGAATACCAGCAGTCCGATCGCCACCGCCGCGATCGCCACCGCCCCGCCCATCATCGCCCGCTGGCGCCGGGCTGCCGCCTCGCGACTGACGAGAACGTACTCTCGCTGGAGCTGCGTGGGGGCCGGGTCGGCGTCCTCGGACCGAGACGCTAGCCACCGCTCGGCGGCCTTCAGCTCCGAGCCGCGAAGCAGGAAGCTCTTGTCGCGGCGCTCAGAGTCCCACTCCAGCGCCTTGACCAGCCAGCGCGTGTGCGCGCGAAGGTGGTCCGGATCCCGGTCGAGCGCGGCGAGGAGTCGCTCCATCGATGACTCAAACGCATCCCGCTCCGTGAACGGGATCCAGTTGCGGTCGCGAATCTCGGGCGGCAGTTCATCGTCGCGCACCGCCTCGCACAGCACCGGCACGATCCGTTTGCGCAGGTCACCCGCGTATCCAACCTCGCTCTCGCAGAATGGCGACTCGACGGCCGAGGGCGAGATCACGAACAGGAACGTGTCGGACTGCTCGATGGCGCTGCGGATGGCCGCGGGGAATACCTCGCCATCAACGAGCCCCTCGGTGTCCAGCCAAGCTTCCTTGCCGCGCCGCTCGATTGCCTCAACCACGCGGCCGACGAAATCCGCATCTCGGCGCGAGTAGGAGACGAAAACGTCAGCCATGGCCCCAGACCTACTCTAAGCCGCAATCGGCCGCCTAGTCAACGGTCGCGGCGTTGCGGGAGTTGACCCCCGACACGCCATTTTTCTGGTCGGCGAGGCCAAGACGGGCCTCACTCAGAATACGACCTTGCCCATGGTGGCCACCGCCGATAGCAGCAAGGTATGCAGAAGAAATGGCGGAAGTAGGTCTCCGGGCGACCGGTTGCGCAAGTCTCGCTCGTCGCCCAACTCGAGGCCACACCACCGACGGCTGCATACGCAACGCGCCGGTGCTCGTCTGCATACTGTGCGCCCTGG